>JANQPA010000011.1 GCA_028285545.1 Saprospiraceae bacterium
TCGTGGAATCTGGGCAGTTACAAACTGCCCGAAGCGGTTGTGGGCGGTTTGAAACCGCCCAAAGCGGCGGATTTGTTTAGCATAGTTGTACGTGCTAAATCAGATGCAACTTTAAGTGAGCTGCTAAGCATTAGCTCTCGTTATACTCAAGCCGAAGCCTATGATCAGGCTGGCCAAGATCTGGATGTAGCCTTAGATTTTGGAAATGCAAGTACTGCAGGCTTTGCTCTTTATCAAAACAGTCCAAACCCATTTGTAGAACAAACTCAGATTGGATTCTCACTTCCAACTGCATCTAAGGTGACCATCACCATCAATGATGTGACTGGTAAGACCTTGAGAGTGATCAGAGCTGAATTTGATAAAGGATACAACAAAGTTGATATCAATGATCTTCCGGCTGGTGTAATGTACTACACGCTGACAGCAGGAGATTTTACCGCTACTAAGAAGATGATTAAAATTCGGTAGAATGAAAAATAAAAGAAGGCTTTAGGCCTTCTGATTAAAGAATAGTTAAAAGGAAGGATGTCGACGGCATCCTTCCTTTTTGTTTCATATTGATTTTGTACTTTTGGCCATTATTTAATAAAAAGACAATAATGAAAAGTATTTTAAAATTGTTTGTTTTCAGCCTAATGGGTGCCTCACTATTCTTAGGATGTAATAATCAAGGGACGGGAGTAGCAAATGCTAAAATGGAAACACTCGCTGATAGTATGTCCTATGCAGTAGGTATTTATTTAGGGCAGCAAATTCCACCCGATGATTTAAAGTCTCTTAGTACTAATCTAATTACGCAGGGGTTGAGTGATTTTGCTCAAGAGACACCAAAGCTGAACGACGATCAGGTGCGTGCCGTTATAACGAGTTATACTTCTCAACAAACAGCAGCACAAGCGACCTTGAACCTGGAAAAAGGTCAGGCCTTTCTAGAAGAAAACAAAACTAAAGAGGGAGTTATTACAACTGCTAGTGGTTTGCAATATAAAGTGATCACAGAAGGAAGTGGAGAATCTCCAACTTCTGAAGATAAAGTAAAAGTACACTACACTGGGACATTCCTAAATGGAACTGTTTTTGACTCTTCTGTTCAAAGAGGGGAACCCATTGAGTTTAATGTTACCGGAGTTATTCCAGGATGGACAGAAGCTTTAATGCTGATGAAACCTGGTTCAAAATGGGAATTGTTTATTCCATCTAATTTAGCATATGGTGAACGAGGGAGCCAATCCATTGGTCCTAATGAAACCTTAACTTTTGAGGTGGAACTTTTGGAAGTCATTAAGCCAGACACTGAATAACATATTTAAGATAATAATGATGTGTCATCTGCCTGAGGCAGATGACACATCATTATTCAAAAACCTCAAAAGCTTGTTCTAAATCTTCAATCAACCAATCTGCTTCTTCTAATCCTACATAAAATCTTACCAAATTCCAGGGATGGGGAGAATCTGGTCGTCCTTTAATATCATAAAAACCAATGGTGGGCATAATTAAAGATTCATAGCCTCCCCAGGAAACGGCAATTAAAAATCGTTTTATTCGTCCAATAAAAGCTTCCATTTCTTCTTTGGAATCTGCATCGATATAGGCCGAGATTAAGCCACCTGCGCCTCGCATTTGCCTTTTAGCCAGTTCATACTGAGGAAATGAAGGTAGAAAGGGATATAAAACTTCTTTAACTTTAGGATGTCCATCCAAAAACCGGGCTACTTTCAGTGTACTCTCAAAACTCCTCCTCACCCTTAAGTCCAGGGTTCTTAAGCCTCGGATAACCAAATTAGCATCATGTGGAGAAATAATTCCTCCCAGTGTCATAAACTCCGTTTCAAATATTTTTTGAATCATTTCCTTACTACCACAAATAACCCCTAACACAACATCACTATGGCCATTTAAATATTTGGTACCTGAATGCACCACCAAATCAATTCCAAATTCAATTGGCTTTTGGAAAATGGGAGAGGCATAACTATTATCGATGATACTTACAATTCCTTTTGATCTGGCTAAATCAGCACAGGCTTCTAAGTCTTGCAGATCAAAAGTGAGAGAGGTAGGACTTTCCAGGTATAATAATGCTGTATTTTCCCGAAGGGCATTCTTAATATTTTGGATATCCCTGCCATCAACAAAAGTACAACTGACTCCAAACCTGGGTAAAAGTTGGCTCAGAAGGATCTTTGTCCAGGTATAAGCTCCTTCGACACAAACAACATGATCCCCAGCCTTGAGATTTGAAATTACAGCAGTGGCAATAGCAGCACTCCCACTACCAGTCACCAAGGCATCATCAGCACTCTCCAAAGCAGCCAGCTTTCTTCTTAATATTTGGACGGTAGGATTGTTACCCCTACTATAAATATGGTGTGTCAATTCATTTGTAAAGGCTTCCCTAAAAGCAGTCAAATCTTTAAAAGTAAAATTACTGGTCTGAATTACAGGAGGAGAAACAGCATTAAAATAATGCTCACGATCCTCTCCTAAATGCATTAGTATTTCGCTGAGATGAGGCATTCTTTGATTCTTTGATTCTACGATATTATGATTTTGTGATGATATGCCCCCCTGACTACCAACTGGAAAACTAATTATATCCACCTAAACTCGTGACCCCGTATACTCGTGACAACTTGAACACTTATTAACTTGAACACTTATTAACTTGAACACTTGTTAACTTGAACACTTGTTAACTTGAACACTTGTTAACTTGAACACATCATTTAACCCATATGGTACCAATCATATAAGTTACCGCATCCCCTATTATTTTGATTCGATCTCCTTTGTAGGTACAATGCAGGCGCCCCGTTCTTTTAGAAGCTTGTAAAGCGGTCAGTTCTTTTTTGTCAAGGCGTTTCGCCCAATAAGGAGTTAATAAGGTATGAGCTGAACCAGTAACAGGATCTTCATCAATGCCATAAGCAGGGAAAAAACCCCTGGATACAAAATCAGTATCTTTTCCAGGTGCTGTTACAATAAGACCGCGAGAATCAAGAGTTTTCATTTTGAGGAAATCAGGATAAAGTCCAACCACCTCATCATAATGATCAAAAACGGCCAGATAGTCGTCAGTCCCTTTCCAAAGTTCCTGAGGGGCAAGTCCTAAGATTTCTTTGAATAATCCAGAAGGATTCTCAACTCTGTTAAGCTTATCAGTTGGAAAATCCATATTATATGCATCTCCTGATCGCCGAACCTCTAATCGGCCACTAAGGGTATGGAAAGCAATCCTGCCTTCCTGATAGCCCAGATGATTATACAAAACATGGGCAGCAGCCAGAGTAGCATGCCCACAAAGTCTGACTTCTTTAGCGGGAGTGAACCATCGCAAGTGAAAATCGTCTCCCTGGGGCACAAAAAAGGCAGTTTCAGAAAGATTATTCTCTGAAGCAATTTCCTGCATCAGTTGATCTGAAAGCCAATCCTGAAGAGGACATACAGCTGCAGGATTACCTTTAAACAACTCATCTGTAAAAGCATCCACTTGATATAGGGTAAGATTCATATTAGTTCCCGTTTAAAAAATTTTGGTAGCAAGTAGAAAGTTAAAAGTAGAAAGACAATTAGAATAACAGTCTTTCTACTTTTAACTTTCTACTTTTTACCATACATTATTCAACTATAATAATAAACTTATTCTTTTTTCCATTTTCTACCATCAGGAATTGATCATGTAGCAATGCTTCCTGATTAATAGCTGTTTCATGCGAGCTTATTTTATCTTTATTCACTGAAATAGCATTATTTTTTATGGCTCTGCGCGCATCTCCTTTAGACTGCAATATCTGAGTAGCATCAGCTAAAAGATCTACAATATTGAGCCCTCCATTCAGATTTTCTCTGGAAATTGAAAAACTGGGAATTTCACTAGCAACAGTTTTTAAATCCTGGATGCTAAGCTCAAGAAGTGTTTCCTTACTTGCCTTTCTGTTAAATAATAACTCAGAAACCTTTAAAACCGATTCGTAATCCTCTTTAGAATGAACTCGGATGGTAAGTTCTTCTGCCAAAAGTCTTTTTAACTCCCTTGGATCATCGGCATAAGTTTTTTCGCGTTCTTCAATTTCAGATTTCGACAAGAGGGTAAAATAGCGTGTAAAGGTAGGTATGTCTGCATCATCAGCATTGATCCAAAACTGGTAAAACTTGTAAGGACTTGTCATATTGGGATCCAACCAGATGTTACCTTCTTCTGATTTTCCAAATTTCTTGCCATCTGCTTTTGTCAACAAAGGAGTTGTAACGGCATAGGCTGTTTGTCCCAAATTTTTGCGTATGAATTCTGTTCCGGCAGTAATATTTCCCCATTGATCAGAACCTCCCATTTGAAGCAGGCAATTATGTTGTTCAAACAGACATTGAAAATCATAGCCTTGCAATAGTTGATAACTAAATTCGGTAAAAGAGATACCAGTTTCGATGCGCTTTTTTACGGATTCCTTAGACATCATATAATTAACGGTAAGGGTTTTACCAACTTTTCTTAAGAAGTTAAGGACGTTCATATCCTTGTAAAAATCAAAGTTGTTGACCACAATTGCTCCATTGGGCCCTTCAAAATCCAAAAACTTATCAAATTGTCTTTTTTGAAATTCTAAATTGTGGTCCAACTCTTCTTCTGTTTTTAGTTCTCTTTCTTTGTCTTTTCCTGAAGGATCTCCAATTCGTCCGGTAGCTCCACCCATTAAAATTATGGGACGATGACCAGATAACTGAAATAATTTCAGAAGCATCACCTGCACATAATTACCAATGGTCAAAGAAGGGGCAGTAGGATCAAAACCTATATATGCACTAACTACATCTTTTTCTAGGGCCTCCTTTACTCCTGGGGTCATATCTTGTAACATTCCTCTCCATTGTAACTCTTCAAGAAAATCCATCTTATTAAATTTTGAATTTTTTATTTTTTTATTTAAAAAACTGTTGCAAAGAGAAAGTCTTTATACCTTTAACCTTCTATTTTTGGCCATGAACATTCCTTGGTCTATGGACTGGCCATCATTTTTATGCCCCAAAAATAAGAATGCATTTTTATTTTTTGCATAAAATATGGGGATTGACAATAATTGGGTCTTTGAGTAATTACAGAATATGAAGTTTGAATTTTTTTTGGCCCGGCGCATAGCATTTGGCGGACACCATTCATTTTCGAGAATAATCATTAGGATCGCAGCAGTAGCAGTGGCAATGAGCGTAGCCGTAATGATTATTTCTACTTCACTAATTACAGGTTTTAAAAAAGAAATTAGTTCCAAAATATTTGGTTTTTGGGGCCATATCCACATTTCACAAACCGGTTTTGGCAATTCTTTATTAGATACCCCGCCTTTGGTAGCAAGTCCAGCACTTTTTAACAGTATTGACACCATCGGGCGAATTGAATACATAGAAGAAATCCCCACCAGCAATGGATACATAGATCGGGAAGGGATCACTCGCGGTGGAGTAGACCACGTCCAGGTATATGCGCTAAAAGCTGGAATTATTCAAGCCAAAGAAGATATTGAAGGTATAATTTTAAAGGGAATAGGAAAGGAATTTGATTGGAAATTTTTGTCCTCCTACCTTAGGGATGGTGACATCATTGAATTTCCGGATACCTTGGCTAGTGAAGATATTTTAATCTCCCAACAAACAGCTGACCGTCTTAAACTTGAGTTGGGACAATCACTTATTGTGCATTTTATTCAACAGGGTGAGCAACTAAGACGCCAATTTAAAGTCAAAGGAATCTACAAGACCGGTTTGGAGGAATATGACCGGCAATTTGCCCTGGTTGATATTCGTCAAATTCAGCAGCTCCTTGGCTGGAATGATTCTCAGGTGAGTGGTCTTGAAATATTTGTTGACGACTACAAGGATGCCTCTGCTCTTGCCAATTATATATACTTCAATGTCCTGCCATCAGATTTATACGCCGAAGCCACTCGATTTAAGTTACCAGAAATATTTGAATGGCTTGATCTGCAGGATATCAATGAAGTTGTCATTCTGGTGCTCATGGTAATTGTGGCAATTATCAACATGATTACGGCACTTATGATCCTTATTTTGGAAAGAACCAACATGATTGGAACCCTAAAAGCCCTCGGTTCAGCAAATTGGTCAGTACAAAAAATGTTTTTATTTCACGCTGGGTATATCATTGTATTAGGATTATTTTGGGGAAATTTGATGGGCCTCGGAATATGCTGGCTACAAGATACCTTCGAGTTCATCAGCTTATCTGAAGAAAATTATTATCTGGCAACGGCACCCATAGCCTTTAATTTTTGGGGAATCTTTCTTATTAACCTTGGTACCCTAATTGTAACTTTAATCTTTTTATTGATCCCTACATTTCTAGTTCTGAGCATAAGTCCAGTAAAAGCCATAAGGTTTAAATAGGAAAATTATTGTTCAAAATATATAAGTCATTCCAAAAAATAGAATTCTGGATAATTCCAATCTAATTCAAAGAAAATGAGAGAAAAATGGAGATATATGGATAATAAATAGAGATATATTGCTTTTTATGTTGATGAACTTCGAGAAGGGGCAAGCTATGTCATAATTTTCTGGATATTTCATATAAATTGTACATGAATAAGACAGTTTGTCTCCCTATATCTTCATTTGTCTCTATTTGTCTTCTATCTATTTCTTTTTTGAAAAAACTAGAAATTCGGATCTGATATATATTTCTTTTTCTCTTTTTCGTAGAAATCCTTAAATTTACCCAGCTTACTGCCAAATAACTATTAAGGCCAATCTGAAATTACCTACGTACATAATCCCATATAAGATTTATTTATTCCGCAAAGGAAAATGTATTTACTTTTTGCCAAAGTCAGCGGTATTTTTATCCGCATAGGGGATTTTCTTTTACTCTTACCTGTAAGAGCCTTACGTATTTTTGCCCACTGGGTAGATGGCCTGGAAAAACTTTCTCAAACCAATTTCAGAAATACATCCCCAAATCCCATATTAATCAGCATTGGATTTTGGTGGATCGAATTGGTATTATTGTTTCTTGATTTAATTGGAATAGGCGAAATTTACGAAACCATCGTTGATTTTTTGAAGTTCAATACACGCCCCCTAAAGCCCTGGGAGCGCAAATTGGCACAGGAAGTTTTCGGTAATGCTATCAATTACAAAAGAGTTAGAGTCGATGAGTGGGCTTTAATAGGGCCACCACAAATGAAAATATGCTACGTCAGCTGCTATATTGTGAATAGCTGGGGGAAAATGAGTAATGCGACCCTAATTCACGAATTGGTACACGTTTGGCAATATCAGAACATCGGATTAACCTACATTCCTCGGGCCCTGAGGGCTCAATATTCATCTGCGGGATATAATTATGGCGGTTTGGCACAGCTCAAACGGTTCAAAAAACAAGGAAAGACCTTTTTTGCTTTTAACCTGGAGCAACAGGCCGAAATATTATCAGATTATTATAACCTAAAAAATGGTTATCCCATTCATTGGGGTAATGCCTCCTTCGCTGACCTGCCGGTATATGAGCATTTTGTTGAGCAAGTCAAAGAGACAAATGCCTAAAAACAGCCTCTTCCTTTTGTTAACAGAATAAATTAGATTAAATATCAACAGTGTGGCGCCCGCTGGGCGCCACACTGTTGATATTTATCAGTAAAGAACAAATGCCATTCTTTTCACTGCCAATTAAATTGTATGTTTGCATTTGTATATTAAGGCCTTAATTGAAAGTCATCAGGTATGGTTAGATATTACAATATGACAGAGGGTAAGCTTCGCGAATTAGAAACAGCCGCTGATGCCAACTGGATCAATATTTCTTCGCCTTTCAGCCAGGAAGAACTGGAAGAATTGGCGCAGAAATATGACTTCCCTATGGATTTTTTGACCGATTCTCTGGATATGGATGAACGTTCCCGATATGAAAGAGAGGAAGATATACGATTCATATTAATTAACACCCCCATTTTGAATGAGGCCGAAGGACAAAATGATGCCATCTACATTACCGTACCAGTAGGGATCATTTTAACACCTGATCAGATTATTACCATTTGTTCTTCTGAAAATCCTGTTCTTCAACGGTTTTTAGACCATAAAGTCAGACATTTTGATCCAAGTGATGAATCTTTGTTTATTCTTCAAATAATGGAACAAAACGTTTATCGATTTCTTAATTGCCTGAAAAATTTAAACCTAAAGCGGAATGTAATAGAAAAGGAGTTGTATTACTCAAGCCGAAACCGAGAACTCAGGCAGTTGCTGAGCATTGAAAAAAGTTTGGTCTATTTTGTCAACTCTCTAAACGCTAATGAATTACTAAAGATGAAAATGAAAAGAACTGATTTTCTCAATATTAGGGAAGATGAAGACAAATCAGATCTTTTTGAAGACATCATTATTGATAATGGTCAAGCCTTGGAAATGTCAAATGTTTATAGCAACATCCTCAGTGGAACTATGGATGCATATGCCTCCATTATTTCAAATAATTTGAACGTAACCATCCACCGTCTGACCCTGGTAACCATTTTCCTGGCTGTCCCTACCTTGATAGCCAGTTTGTACGGAATGAACGTTCCTCTTCCATTTAAAAATAGCAACCTTACCTTTTACTTAATTCTTGTAGCTTCTACTTTGATCAGTATTCTAATGGGATGGTACTTCCAGAGAAAGCGACTTTTCTGATCAGATCTCCTTTAATTTTAAGTCTTAGACCAGCAAAAAACCATTTATTTGAAGGTCAGCAAGCCGGTCATTTGTTGGCTCATTTTGAGTTATTAACAATGTGGAAAACTTTTTACACATTAAAAACATTTTGATTATCAGAAACTTAAGTTAGTTTTCCACACAATGTGGAAAACATTACTGACAATTTACTCCATTCCTGTTTATATTAGTATCAGCAAAAAAATAAAATTCATCTAACTTACTGGAACTGGGGTTTAATTTCCTCCCTAATTAACTTACTGATGTTGACAGTGGATCTTTCCGATCCACTTTTTTTTTATTTATTTTTATTGCATATGTTTGGTTAATTCATATATTTTTTTGAAAATTAACGTTATAAGGGGGGAGTATTCCCAAAATTGAGCAATAAAGAGTAATTCCATGAAAACTACACCTCTAGCCATTTTATTTTGGCTAATGCCTATATTCATGGTGGCACAAAACAAATTCGAAGCTGGATTATTTATCGGGGGGTCAAATTATCAAGGGGATCTCGTTCCTACACAAGGGCCACTTTTTGAAGAAACCAAGCCGTTGTTTGGTATAGTTACCAGACTTAGATTATCCAATTATTTTGCGCTACGTTCCAATATCCTTTATGGTCAAATTAGCGGGTCTGATGCTAATTTTGATGACATCTCCTATGTCATCCGACGGAATGCCAATTCCAAAAACAATTATGCTGATTTATCTCTTCTCACAGAATGGGAACCATTTGCTTTTTGGAAAAAGGATTCACTAGATCGAAAAAAAGTATTTTCTCCTTATATTTTTGGTGGTGTTGGAGTAGCCATGATCAACCCTGTCCTTGATCCTGGACCCAGCAATGATTTTTCTACCATTTTGATTCCGGATCTGGAGGCAAATTTTTCCAAAGCCGTCTTTACATTACCCTTTGGAGGAGGTTTAAATTTTGTGTTCAGCCAAAGTTTCTCCCTCAGACTAGAAATGGGCCTAAAATATACCAATTCAGACTACCTGGATGGGGTTAGTCTTGCCGGCCACCCTGAGACCAAGGATTGGCTTTGGTTTGGAGGGACCAACCTTAGCTTTTCTTTTATTCCTAAAGATTCTGATGGTGATGGTGTTCCTGATAAAGATGATGCCTGTCCCTGGACGGCGGGAGGAATTTTAGCCAAAGGCTGCCCAGATCAGGATAATGATGGAGTGGAAGATGGTGAAGACCTCTGCCCTACCATTGCTGGCCCAATTATGTTAAATGGCTGTCCAGACCAGGACGGTGATGAGATACCTGATGTAGCTGATAACTGTCCTACTGAATATGGCTTTGAAGATACCGGCGGATGCCCGGATGATGATAATGATTGTGTTCCTAACGCAGAAGACCTCTGTCCTGATATAGAAGGATTAATTGCTTTTAATGGTTGTATTGATACAGATGGAGACAGCATTCCCGATCCAATGGATGAAAGCCCATTTGAGTATGGTCTGGCTGCTTTTGGAGGAGCACCACTTACTGATATAGATTGCGATGGGATTCTGGATATCTATGATTCTTGTCCAACCATAGCCTCTGAAAATGGTTTTACAGGATGCCCAGACCAGGACGGAGATGGAATAGCAGACATGGATGATAAATGTCCGGAAAATAAAGGTACTACAGATAGCGGTGGCTGTCCCGAACTTTCTACTGAAGCATTGGAAAAGTTAGCCCAAATTAGCAAAAATGTTAAGTTCAGGACCGGTAGCTCTAATTTGATTTCTGCTTCCAAAAAACAATTAGATCAGGTGGTGCAAATATTAAGGGAATTCTCAGATTTTAGTCTTTCCATTAGTGGCTATACTGACGACCGAGGTAGAGCCTCCACCAATTTAAGACTCTCGCGTGCTCGGGCTAAAACTTGCTTTGATTATATTCTGGAAAAAGGAATTGACCCTGATAGATTAAAATACAATGGCTATGGAGAGTCAAAACCAATAGGTGACAATAATACTTCTGCCGGTAGAGAACAAAACAGAAGGGTTGAATTTGATATGGCATTAAGTTGGCTGCAGGAAGAAGCCACCAATTAAAGGCACTATTGAACCACTTTCACATTGGTGGTATACAATTGATAGTAGCCAGATCGGGCATCACTCCAAACCAGTTGAAAACTGCCATCTTTTAGGGCAGAAAGGCCACTATAATGGCCACCACCTGGAAAACTTTTGATAACTCTTCCATTTGAGTGGGAAGGCTCCGGGCTTCCACTTACCTCTGTAACCCTAACTGGAGTCATAAAACTCTCACCTCCATCCAATGATGCTGTAAAGTAGATATCATTGTTGTTTCTGCTTCTATCGTTTCTTCTTTCATACCAATAAACTCCCAGGATTCCTTTATTATTTACTGCGGCGGTAGGACAGTAGTACTTGTTATTACTTGGAACTGGGGGCTGTATGATTTTATCCTTCCAGGTTTTACCTTTATCACTAGAAATACTCATTCCAATGCCTTTAAACACCTCGTTTTGTCCTAGTGGATATAGGAAATACAAATTATCCTTATAAGAAGAACTTGATTTATCGGCATGCAAAGATTTTACTCCTTTTCTGCTTCCTGCCATCTTAGTAATCAAGGTTGGCTTTTGCAAGATTTCTCCATTGGGGGCTACTTTAAGGATATAGTCTCCTTTAGAAGTCACGCTTCGCCGGGTGGATTTATAAGTTGAGAATGGAAGAATTAGTTCATTTGTACTTAGTGCAACACCTAGAAAATTATCGTGATTATTTTCATTATCAATGGGGAAGGTTTTTAGGTCGACAAAATGATCGCCATCTGTTGCAATTTTTAAGTCCAATACTCTATTCCCTTTTGTGGTTGACCACCAGTATACATTTGATCCACTACTAAAATTAAATGGATGGTCATGACTTCCACCAACAGGAATTGAGTTAGACCAGCTCTGGCCTCCATCAGGTGAAATATGATAAGCATCCACCTTTTTGCCTAAATAGGAAAAATAAGCCTGGTTATGATCATTAATCACTACCCAGGGATCAGCAAAAGAATCTTCAAAATCCGTTCGACGCCAGGTTTTACCTGCATTTTGACTAACCCAAAGAGCACAATGGATTTTCCATTTAAGGGGATCATCAATAATCATAGAACTGATGATCCAGGTATTTGGATTCCTGGGACTTACAGCTAACTGACATTCCACATGATGCTGTCGAGGGTTTTGATTAGCTAGGACATGATTTTCTCCAATGATAATTTTTGCCTGGTCAGCAGGGGATGTTTGGTTCCGGGAAGAGAAGGATGATAAATTTAAGGCAGCCAATAGCGCTACCAGGAAACCCTTGGATTTTAGATTCTTGGCCATAACAGTTCGGGAATTTTGACAACATCGTTTGCTTATTTAACGCCCCTGAGAGGGGAATGCTGCCTCTAAGTGCTTGACTTAGGCCCAATTATGGTAATCCAAGTTTTCTATTTTGTCAATTTATTTAATAAATAATCCATCCCGGAAGTAGCATTTTCCTTGATTACTTCCAAATTACCAGATCTTTCTAATTCATAGTTGATATGAGGCTTTGGGTCGATATAAAATATTTTGGCATGATCCTGAGCTAGTCCTACCAGGCCTGCTGCAGGATATACTTGCATAGAAGTGCCAATGATTATGATGATATCTGAATCATAAACTTTTTGGGCAGCAACCTGAAGTAAAGGCACCGCTTCTCCAAACCATACGATATGGGGCCTGAGCTGGCTTCCTAACTCACATTTGTCTCCCAAATTAATGTCTCCAAAACAATCATACACAAGATTTTCGTTTTGTGTACTCCTGGATTTAACCAATTCGCCATGAAGGTGAATAATCTGATTACTACCACCACGCTCATGCAGATCATCAACATTTTGAGTAACCACGTTTACATCATATACAGCTTCCAAAGCAGCAACGGCTTTGTGTGCAGTGTTTGGAACAACTTCTTTCAACTGGCGCCTTCTTTGATTGTAAAAATCCAAAACTAATGCCGGGTTTTTATACCATCCTTCCGGAGAAGCCACCTCCATTACATCGTGACCTTCCCAAAGGCCATCTGCATCCCTAAAAGTTTTTATTCCGCTTTCTGCACTAATTCCGGCACCGGAAAGGACTGTTACTTTTTGTTTAGACATGTTTTGTTATTGGTTATGGTTATGGTTATGGTTATTAGTTAATCGTTTTTGGTTACTCGTTACTCGTTACTCATTACTCATTACTCATTACTCATTACTCTTAAAATAATACCTTGTCGACTAAGTATAATATTAAAACAAAAAATTACAAAGAAATTCCCATTTCTTGTTTTAAATCTCAAATGTCTCAATACCTCTACCTGTCGGTAGACAGGCATTACCCAGTACTCAATACTAAAAATGCTTTTCCCAAGAAATCGACAATATCTCCAGCGATCATAGCCTCCTGTCCAAATTCCTTGGCTGCCAAATCTCCAGCAAGGCCATGAATAAATACCCCCATGCTGGCAGCCTTTTCAGGCAGGTATCCCTGAGCAAGCAAGCCACAAATAACACCAGTAAGCGCATCCCCACTTCCTCCGGTGGCCATACCAGGATTTCCCGTACCATTAAAAAAGCAATTTCCATCTGGACGTACAACCAGGGTGTGAGCCCCTTTTAAAACAATATGAATTTGATACTTCTTAGCTTGGATTCTTGCCAATTCAATTCGTTCAAAACCATTTTTTGAGGGACCAAATAAGCGCTCAAATTCTTTTGGATGAGGAGTAATAATACTGTTTTTAGGAATCAAATCATGCCATTTTTCTTCAGCAATGATGTTTAAGGCATCAGCATCTATTACCAATGGGACCTCAATTTGTTTCAATAATTGGAATAAGGCTTTACGGCTTTCCTCCTGTTTGTCTAAGCCACATCCAATACCTACAGATTTGTAAGAATCCAGTCTGGGGATTTGAGAAAAATACAATTCTCCCTGATCGATGCTCAACATGGCCTCAGGAACACCAAGTTGTAAGATAGTATAGGCACATTGAGGAACATGCATGCTTACCAAACCAACTCCCGATCGCAAGCAGGCCTTTCCAGCAAGCAAAGCTGCACCTACCTTTCCATAACTACCGCAAATGAGTAAGGAATGCCCAAATGTTCCTTTATGGGCAAATTTAGCCCTGGGTTTTAGCCATTCTTTGGCCAATTTTTGGTCAAGGAAATGATAAACAGTGTTTAGCTGTTCAATAAATTCAGAATTTAAGCCAATAGATTCAACGATCCACTCTCCTACTCTTGATCCATTTTCAGGAATAAAAAAGGCCAACTTAGGAAGTTCAAAACTAAAGGTATAGTCAACACATAAACTGGTGCTCTCAGTAGTCTGATCTGCAAAGAGACCTGATGGGACATCAACTGCAATCAAAGAATGGGTGTCCAATTCATTTAAATATTCCAAAAATTCAGCCCAATATCCTGCAACTGGCCGATTCAATCCCGACCCAAATAGGGCATCAACAAATATTGCTTTTTCCGAAAATACAGGAAATGAATTTCCTTTTTCCAAGGTATGAATTAAGATCGTATCATGTGAAGGCAGTCTTTTTAAATTCACTTGATAATCTTCCGAAAACCTGGAACCTATTTGGCATAAAACGACCTCAATTGAATAGCCTTTGTGATGCAATAATCTGGCAATTGCTAATCCATCTCCACCATTATTTCCCGGACCGCAACAAATGTATATTGGACGTTCCTGGTCTTTAAACTGAGTTACAAACCACTGCACAAAAGTCAATGAAGCCCTCTCCATTAAATCTATAGAAGCAATGGGTTCATTTAGAATGGTATAATTATCGAGCTGTCGAGTTTGCTCGGCACTAATAATTTTCATACAAGCAATTTAAATAAACCTTCAAGGAAACCTAGTTTTTCTTCCTTTTTTTTGGTTTAAAATTGGGAAGAAATTTCAATCTGAGTAAAAAAAAATAAAAGAAAGAAACAAAATAGTTTTCCCAAAAAACTTGATTGTTTTGTCTAAAAAGCCTTACATTTGCTATGTATCAGATAATCAATCAACTATGAAAAAACAACCTGGACATCGTCAATATAATTTTCCGGATGCAGACTTATACTTACAATGTATGGAGCGGATACGCAATGCGCATAGGGATATTAAGTATTTTGAACAATACGGATATGGTAAGGATCGATTGAAAGGCTTTATGTCAATGTGTGAAAAATTCAAGGCATTGCCCGATGATGATGAATTGTTGGGTGACCAGATGGTTACCACAGAAAAAAAATATACAGCTGCAGAAAATCTAAAAAGCGCCATCCGAAGTTTAATGACCCGTGTTGCCATGAAATACAGCAACAGAAGCGGACGCTATCGAAAATTCGGAACAGCCAAAATGGGAGATATGACCGATGCTCAGCTATTATTCTGTGGCAGAAGAGTAGCTCGGGTAGCAAGGCAACAAATTGATTTCCTTGCAGACGTTGGAGTTAATGAAAATGTTATCAAAAGAGTTAATGATGCCTGTAAGGATTTTGAAGTAGCTTTAAATATTCAGCAGGATAAGGTAGCTGATCGGGACATTTCCGTAGAACGAAGGGTGGAACAAGGCAATAAGCTGTACCAGGAAATGATTGTTCTTTGCAATATCGGAAAGGACATTTGGGCTGAAAAGGATCCGGTCAAATATGAAAATTATACCATCTACGAAAGTAATAATGATCAAAAACTAGCTCGTAAAGCAAAACTTGCCAAAGAAAAAAGTGAAAAAGGCTAAAAATTCTTAATTTTCACCCAACCCTTTGAGTAAAAATTAAGGTCTATTTTCCCAAAAACAGTTTCTATGAACAAACCAAGTGTATTAATACTATTTTTGACAATGATGAGTCTTACCCTTTTTCAATGCGAACAAGGCGACTCTGCCGAGAAATCCAACAACCCCTACACCGGAGTATGGTCTATAATTTCTATTAGTGGAGGCTTTGCAGGGACCGGCTATGAGGCTGATTTTTCCAGACTATTAATAGGTAATGATGGGATATATTGGATGGGGACAGACACCAGCACGGTAGCCGAAGGCACTTACCAGGTGTTTAAAAAAGGAGAGAATGATTGGATCAGACTCGATTCCAAACAAACCGATAATAATCGTCATGTTATAGAATATTCGGAAAAAATGATCGGCATTAGTATTGAAGGTACTTTATTTATGAATGAACCCTGCTGTGATCAATATTCCTATGAATTCCAAAAGATTGGGGAAGATGTTAGATAATTTGGGGATGGCTAGCAAGAAACTCTTTAAATGAAATAAATAGAGACAAATAGAGATAATTTGTATTTGCACTGAACAATATATCTCTATTTGTCTCTACCTATCTCGAATCCATCTAGCAATACAGCTTTGATTAAAAAAAACTAATTTTTATTATTTTTTTCTTGAAATTTCAGAGAAACTGAATTAATACAATACCTCAAACCCGTAGGCTCCGGGCCATCAGGAAATACATGTCCCAGGTGGCCGTCACATCTCGCACAAAGGACTTCTACCCTTTTCATTCCATATGATAAATCTGTTTTCTCAATAATATTTCCTTCAAAGATGGGTTCATAATAACTAGGCCATCCAGTTCCTGATCTGAATTTAGTTTTAGAGCTAAATAAAGGTGCCTCACAACCTCCACATAAATAAATACCCTTTTTCTTATTATTCCACAAATTTCCGGTGAATGCTCTCTCTGTTCCATGCTGTCTTAGAACCTGGAAAGCATGTGGAGACAATTCGGCTTTCCATTCCTTCTCGGACTTTTCAACTCTATTCAAGGTATCACCATCTAAGGATAAAATAGGGCCTTTGGTTTCTCTTGCTTCATAACCAGCCTGAGCTTGGTTGCAGGAAAGAACTACAGTCATAGCTAAAAAGACGGAAAACAATCTGAAAATCATAATGCTTTAATTTTGGATCAATAATTTGAAGCTTGCAACGTCTTGGATTAGGTGTTGGTTTATATTTTAAAAATTCTATATGAATTATAGCCTTATTTTAATATCTCCTTAAGACAATCAACTCTGGTTGCAAATCAATTTGAAGGCAGAAAGTTATAGTTAGAAAGAAATTAGGTGACTTTTATCTTTTTGGTTTCCTTTTTCTCAATCGCGGTTGATTCCATTCTTCTTTCTGAGCAAATTCCACAATTTTTCTAATAAAGGCCATTATCCCTAAAAATACAAAATAACCGATTGACACAACAATATATATCCACCAATAAGACCCCGCTTCAGATAATGCTTTATTAGAAAAGAGGTAGGCTAAAAATCCGGAAGAGAATGCCAATCCCAAGAAACTGTAAATAGAATTCCCCCAATATTTAACCATATTTTTGGTAGAAAGGGAAAAAACACTGTTAAACAAAGCAAAACACAATAGGAAAGAACAAGCCGTCATCCAGGGAAAGCGTTCTGAAATGGTCATTAAACCCGTCATTTGGATGATCTTAGAGCCCAGAATAACCAGGACAACTCCAGCCAAGGCAATCAAGGCTTGAATAAATGGGTTTTGGGTCTTATCTAAAAAATTTTGATTATTTGCCATTGTCTTTTTGCTTATCCTAATATTTCTCCAAAAAGGTCATATTCTGATGCATCAATAATTTTTACCTCAGCAAAATCCCCTAAGCGGACATACTGAGTTTTTGCATCAACCAATACCTCATTATCTACTTCAGCTGAATCTGATTCCGTTCGACCAACAAAATATTCTCCTTCTTTTCGGTCAAATAATACTTTAAAAGTCTGACCAATTTTATCCAGGTTCTTACGGTAGGATATGTCCTGTTGAATTTCCATAATACGGTTGGCCCTTTCTGCTTTCACTTCTGCGGGAATATCATCTTCTAAATCATAGGCTCGAGTGTCTTCTTCATGGGAATATTGAAATACTCCAAGTCGTTCAAATTCCATATCTTGAACAAATTCGCACAATTCTTCAAACTCCTCCTCTGTCTCTCCTGGAAATCCAACCAGCATGGTAGTTCGTATGGCAATTCCGGGAACTCGCTTACGTGCTTCCTGGATCAATTCACGGGTTTCTTCCTGAGTAATTTGCCGGCGCATGCGATCCAGAACCGAATTGCTTGCGTGCTGAAGGGGAATGTCCAAATAATTGCAAATTTCCTTGCGTTCAGCCATTACGTCAAAAATCTCTAAAGGAAATTTGGAAGGGTATGCATAGTGTAAGCGAATCCATTCTATGCCCTCCACATCTGCCAAAGCATTTAATAGGCGTGGTAATTCTCGCTTTTTATAAAGATCTAATCCATAATAGGTGAGTTCCTGAGCTATTAACATTAACTCTTTTACTCCTCTCCTTGCCAGGCTTTTCGCTTCCTTTACCAGCTCTTCAATAGGTTTTGAAATATGTTTTCCTCGCATGAGGGGAATGGCGCAAAAAGAACAGGTTCGATTGCAGCCTTCAGAGATTTTTAAATAAGCATAGTGGAAAGGCGTCATGATGCTCCGTTCTCCGATCAGGTCATGCTTATAGTCGGCATTTAACCTGGATAAAAGGGCAGGCAATTCAAGAGTTCCAAAATAAGCATCTACCTCGGGGATTTCCTGTTCCAAATCATCCTTATAGCGTTGGGATAAACAGCCTGTGACGTACAATTTATCGATATCACCTTGTTTTTTTACTTCGGCATATTCCAAAATGGTATTTACGGACTCTTCTTTTGCCAAATCAATAAAGCCACAGGTATTTACGATAATTATATTAGCATCCTCATCATTACTGTCATGCACCACTTCATAATCATTCCCCCTTAATTGAGTAATCATGTTCTCAGAATCAACTAAGTTTTTGGAACAGCCCAGGGTCACTACATTCACCTTATCCCGTCTAATCGTTTTCGTCTTCATGAATAAAATTTAGCATTTATGCTTAACAAATTTAGGGCACAAAAATACGAAATTTGTTAAGACTTAGTTGTGCTAACAAAAGCAAGGCAGTGATGTTTAATTCCAATGGGAATAATCGCAAAAAGATTATTTGAAAAATAGTTTTTTTACTCAAATGCTTTTGTCTTATTTTGTTTTATTTAATGATCTCGAAAAAATCGAATTTCCCCGATCGCAACATAGTAAACTTAATTGGCGTTTTAATTCAAAAAAATCTAAGATGACCAGGATATTTGCCCCCCTCATTTTCTTGTGCTTTTCTATTAGTGTTTCTGCACAATTCGGACTCAATGCCAGATATGTGATCAATGACGCAGATAATTGGCTTATTGAACAGGCGGACGGAAGTGGAAACATCAATCTTCTTGACAAAGGATATGCTTTTGGGATTGACTATTGGTTTAGGATAAAGGATCTCAGAATAGAGTTTTTGCCTGAGCTGAATTACAGTACTTTTAGTAATGAATCCAATCGACTCAATATTAATTCTGAGGTTCAGGTGTACAGCTTGCTGGTAAATACCAATATTTATTTCCTGGACATGTCTGGTGATTGTACTTGTCCTACTTTTTACCAGGAAGGTCCTACCCTGAAAAAAGGTCTTCATCTACAAATTTCTCCTGGACTCCATTATTTTGATGGCACCATCAGTACCCCTACGGCAGAAGCCTCTTCCTCTACCATTACTTATAGTATAGGGGCAGGACTTGGATTTGACCTGGGTTTTTCCAAAAATCTTACCATCACACCTATTGCCGGAATCCGGTATTTCCCTGGCCTTAAATGGGAAGCGGTAACCGATGTTTTTGATCCCAATACCAATATTTTTGTTTCCGAAGAATCTTCTGTTTTCCAGTATTCTGCGGGTATTAGAGTTGGCTTGAGGTTTGGCGAATAAATTAGTAGATGGGCAGATTTGTAGATGGGCAAATTTGCAGATGGGTAGATTTGTAGATGGGCAGATGAGTAGATTTGTAAATATGAAAATTAGTATTCGACTTGAAGATCATTCGCATATTTGCACATCTACTCATTTACAAATCAATGAGGCAAGCACTCGTAACAAACCTCATCATAAATTACTGAAAATCAATTTTTTATAAATAAAAAAGCTATTTCTAAGGCTCGTAACACTATGTTTTTTTAGTTTTCCAATACTTTGCCATCCTCTTAATTTTGGTTCATATTTCATAAAAAAGAATTTTTAGCTGATAAAATGCCCTTTTAATGGAATGATTTTTCTACTTGCAGGGTTAAGTAGTCATTCCAAATAAAATGATGTATGAGCCACCAACTAAATAAGTACAGTAGACGACTTACTCAAGACGAAACTCAACCTGCAGCTCAAGCCATGCTTTATGGTATTGGAATGACGGAAGAGGACATGAACAAAGCCCAAATAGGGATTGCCAGCACAGGCTGGGAAGGTAATACTTGTAATATGCACCTCAACCAGCTGGCCCAATGGGTCAAGCAAGGTACCAATGACCAGGAAGAATTGATTGGTCTAATTTTTAATACAATTGGAGTAAGTGATGGTATTTCCATGGGCACATCCGGGATGCGCTATTCTCTTCCTTCCCGGGACATCATCGCAGATTCAATTGAAACGGTCGTTTCCGCACAATGGTATGATGGTGTGGCTACAGTAGTGGGCTGCGATAAAAATATGCCAGGTGCAATGATGGCGCTAGGGCGTTTAAACAGGCCTTCTATACTCGTTTATGGGGGTACAATTAGCCCAGGTTGTTATGCAGACAAAACCCTGGATATTGTATCCGCTTTTGAAGCCCTTGGCCAAAAAAATGCTGGAACCATCGATGATGAATTTTTTAAAGGCGTTGTAAAACATGCTTGTCCGGGCCCAGGAGCTTGTGGAGGAATGTATACTGCCAATACCATGGCTTCTGCTATAGAAGCGATGGGTATGAGTCTACCCTACAATTCATCTATCCCAGCCAATACTCCCGAAAAAAAGGCAGAATGTCTAAGAGTAGGTAAGGCCTTGCGACATCTACTCATCGAAGATATCAAGCCTAGTGATATAATGACCCGCAAAGCCTTCGAAAATGCGGTTACCGTAGTGATGGCTTTAGGAGGTTCTACTAATGCCGTTTTGCATTTAATTGCCATTGCCAAATCTGTTGGCACTCCACTTACCATTGATGATTTTCAGGTGATCAGTGATAAAACACCATTTATTGCTGACCTAAAGCCAAGTGGTAAGTATGTCATGGAAGATTTGTATCGAATCGGAGGAGTACCGGCTGTGATGAAATTACTACTAAAAGAAGGCTATTTACATGGTGATTGCCTTACTGTAACTGGAAAAACATTGGCAGAGAATTTGGAAAAACTAGAATCCCTGGCTGAAGATCAGCAAATTATAACCTCTTTTCAACAGCCGATAAAAGAAAGTGGCCACCTGCAAATCCTGTATGGAAATTTAGCCAATGAAGGCTCTGTAGCCAAAATCACCGGCAAAGAAGGTACGGAATTTACAGGAAAAGCCAGAGTCTTTGATGGTGAGGATGCTGCAAATGCCGCCATCAATAATAAGGAAATTCAAGAAGGAGATGTACTTGTCATCAGGTACTGTGGCCCTAAGGGAGCACCGGGCATGCCAGAAATGCTAAAACCAACCTCTGCCATTATGGGTCAGGGCTTGGGTGATAAAGTAGCTTTAATTACTGATGGGCGTTTCTCAGGCGGTACTCATGGATTTGTGGTAGGCCACATCACTCCGGAAGCGCAAGTTGGAGGTAACATTGGCCTGGTAAAAGATGGTGACATCATCAGAATCGATGCCGATAAAAACATATTGGAAGTAAAATTATCAGATGAAGAATTAGCTAAGCGGCGTTCGGAATGGGTGCCGCCAAAAGCCAATTATACCAACGGATTATTGAAAAAATATGCCAAAACAGTTTCATCAGCAAGTGAAGGTTGCGTAACAGATGAATTTTAAATCGTAAAGTCATGACCAGAAAATTTGAATCAGCAAACCTCAGTCTCGAAAAAAAGGTAGTAGAAAGATTAACAGGAGCAGAAGCCATTCTGCGTTGCCTGCTAGAAGAAGGAATCGATACCATTTTTGGGTATCCTGGAGGCGCCATTATGCCTGTCTATGATGCACTTTATCACTATTCTGATCGTATTGAGCATATTCTTCCACGCCATGAGCAGGGTGCCATTCATGCTGCTCAGGGATTTGCGCGGGTAAGTCGCCAAACGGGGGTTTGCATGGCAACCTCTGGACCTGGTGCAACTAATTTAATTACCGGCTTAGGAGATGCCATCCTTGATTCTACCCCATTGGTCTGTATTACTGGCCAGGTCTATAAGCATTTGTTAGGATCTGATGCATTTCAGGAAATGGATGTCATCAATTGTACGATGCCTGTCACTAAGTGGAATTATCAGATCACCTGCGCCGAGGAAATTCCCGAGGTATTTGCCAAAGCTTTTTATATTGCCAATTCCGGAAGACCAGGGCCAGTGGTCATCGACATCACCAAAAATGCTCAATTAGAGGAGCTTGATTTTGAATATAAAGGAAAACCCTCCATTCGATCTTATCACCCTAACCCTAAACCTTCTGCAGTAAGGCTTCAAGAGGCAGCTGATTTGATCAATCAGGCTGAACGCCCAATGATATTAGCAGGGCACGGTATTCAAATTTCCCATGCCCAAAAGGAATTTAGAGATTTTGTAGAAAAAACAGGAATCCCCCTAGGATGTACCATTCATGGTTTATCTAGCATTCCTTCGGATCATCCCTTACATATGGGTATGCTAGGCATGCATGGAAATTATGCTCCTAATGTAATGCAAAACAGATGTGATGTCTTGATTGCCATCGGTATGCGCTTTGATGATCGAGTTACCGGCAACTTAAGCAAATATGCTAAACAAGCCAAGGTCATCCACATCGAAATTGACCCTTCCGAAATCAATAAGAATGTATTTGCCCATGTTCCTTTATTATCGGATGCAAAACTTGCCTTAACAAAATTACTTCCATTGGTTGAACAAAAAACCCACCCGGATTGGATTGCTGAATTTAAAGCATTAGAAGAAATAGAAAAAGCCAAAGTCATCTCAAAAGATATGCAACCTGATGAGACCAATCAAATTAAGATGGGGATGGCTGTACGGGAAGTTTCTAATCAAACAAAAGGACAGGCTATCGTCGCTACTGATGTGGGCCAACATCAGATGGTAGCCGCTCGATATTATGAATACCTGGATACCAACCAATGGGTTTCTTCAGGTGGTGCCGGCACCATGGGATTTGGATTACCCGCTGCATTTGGTGCCAAAAAGGCCCATCCTGACCGTGAAGTGGTTGCCTTTATTGGAGATGGAGGCTTTCAAATGACCATCCAGGAATTAGGGATGTGTGCTCAATGGAATGTAGGAGTCAAAATCGTTTTATTAGACAATACCTACCTGGGGATGGTAAGGCAATGGCAGCAATTATTCTTTGACAGGCGCTATTCTTCGGTAGAACTGCAAAATCCTGATTTCATAAAAATTGCCGAAGGTTTTGATGTACCTGGTCGCAAAATTAGTAAGCCCGAAGAGCTAAACGAGGCCGTAGCTGAAATGCTGGCTCATGATGGCCCCTATCTTTTACATGTGATGGTAGAAAAAGAAGAAAATATCTTCCCAATGGTACCATCGGGATTTGCGGTAGATGAAATAGTTTTAGAATAATTAATTCAAGTTGGGATTAACTTGAGTATAAGGTAAAATGTAAAAAGTAGAAGGACTAAATAGTCTTTTTACTTTCTACCTTCTACTTTCTACTCTCATAAAGGACAGAAATGAAAAAAGAATATACAATAACGGTATTTACCGAAAATCAAACAGGTCTGGTATCCAGAGTAGTATCTGTTTTTACCCGCCGACACATAAATATTGACAGCTTAACCACCTCCGAATCATCTATCAAAGGCATTCATCGATTTACCATTGTAGTGCATGTAACAGAAGAAATGGTTCGAAAACTAGTGGCTCAGTTAGAAAAACAAATTGATGTACTCAAGGCCTTTTATTACGATAATAGCGAAATCGTCTATCAGGAAATCGCTCTCTACAAAGTGCCCACTCATGTTTTTTCCAACAGTAATAAAGTAGAGCAGTTAATCCGCTCTCATAATGCACGAATTTTGGCCATTGAACCAGAATACACCGTAATCGAAAAAACAGGGCGTCAAGAAGAAACCAAAGCCTTACTAAACGAGCTTGAAGAAATTGGCATCTACGAATTTGTCAGATCAGGTCGTATTGCCATTGTTCGGCCTATGGAACGCCTCAACAGATATCTAAGAGAAATTGAAGAAAGCTGGACAGAGGAGAGCCTTTAAAAATAAAGATGGTTTTTTTGAGTCCTTTAGGATCAAAAAAACTATCTTTAACCTATTATGGTGTCCAATCAATTTATCTCTACCCTCCTCACCTTAATACTTGCGGGATTACTCCTGTTGGCTTATCCTTATTTTCATTCCCAGGCTCCTTTTTTACAACAACATTTTAAATCTTACGCCAGTCTTCCTTCTTTCTTAGACAATTCGACCGGCAGTCTTTTAGCAGCCGATAGTCTACTCTACCGAGATTCAGTAGCCTTGGGAAAAATTCTTAATACTGATTCGATAAATGCAACACCAAAAGCTTATCAGGTTCCCAACCTAGCAAGCTTAAGTGATTATTCAGGCAACTTTGCCCTTCAAAACTTCTTGGAGGCACTTCAAGGTGGGGATCACCAGATTAGAGTTGCCTATTATGGAGATTCTTCCATTGAGGGTGATCTAATCAGTCAAACAGTAAGAGATAGTCTGCAAAGAAAATTTGGAGGCTCAGGGATTGGATTTATGCCCATCGTTTCCAAAACCAATGGCTTTAGACGATCGATTAGGCACTATTATTCCGATAACTGGTATCATTGTTATATCGGTAGAAGTAACAGTAAAAGCAAAAAAAGGGGGATTTCGGGTGAATATTTTTTGACCTATTCCGAAATTCAAATCGACACCATCAAAGGGGATAGTCTGAGGGCAGACTCAATCGTCATTACTCCTCCGGATCAAAACTACTGGATCAGTTATCGCCCAACAAAATTATATCCTGGCACAGGCACTTTTCCTTCTGCTCGCTTATTTTATGGGACCCCCAATTATAATGATAGCCTGCAGGTAAAAGGCCCTGTTGGTCAGGTAAGAATGAGTCAGACAGGTACTGAACAAAATTATCCTTTGCATTATAGAAATTTGGTCAACGAATTAATTCTTTCAGATAGTGCCGTCAGCAAACTGCGCCTTCAATTTGACACTCCGCCAAGCTTGCCCCTTTATGGATTGAGCCTGGAAAGTCATGAAGGAGTGATTGTTGATAATTTTTCCTCCCGAGGAAATCTAGGCCCAGGTTTGAAATATATATCAAAGTCTGTTCTTCAGGAATTTCAAAATTTATTAGACTATGATCTAATTGTTCTGCAGTTTGGACTAAATGTTACCAATCCTACCCTAACCGACTTAAGTTGGTATGAAAGAGACATGGTTCAAACGATAGAGCATTATCAAGAAGCCTTTCCCAATACAAGCATCCTCATCATTGGCCCCTCCGATAAAGCCAGTAAACTGGGTGGTAAAATGCGTACCGATCCAAGTGTTCCTTTAATTAACCTTGCGCTCCAAAGAGTAGCCATTAAAACTCAGGTAGCCTTTTTCAGTCTTTATGAAGCTATGGGTGGTGAAGGTTCAATGGTTGATTGGGTGGAAAGAAAGCGCCCCCGGCTAGCCAATTTTGACTATACTCATTTTAATTTTAAAGGAGCGGAAATTGCTGGCAATTATGTTTTCCATTATCTTATGCAAGCCCTTAGTGAATATGAAGGTGGAAGGCCGAAGGCGGAAGAGGTGAGTTTGCATTAAGGGGTTCATGTTATCACGGAGTCACGGGTTCACTGGGCACAGTTAATCACTACAAAATGGATACTACACCAACAAAAGAAGAACAGGAAATTATTGATCTTACCAAAGCATTTTATCATGCTATTAGTAGTAGGCAGCCCAATTCTCTGGAAGAGACCTTCTCTTTTTTCCATGATAAGATTAATGCTATAGGAACTGGAATTCATGAATTTATGCACAACAAACAAATGGTTGAAGATAATGAACGCCAGGGGTTTGAGGCATTAACAGATCCAATAAAAGTTGAATACCACTTTCTCACTGCCTCCATTTTTGGGGATACAGCAATTAGTCAGGCGATGATGGATTTGCAAATGATTCATGAAGGAAAAGATGTTTCTACAGACAACCTAAGATGTACCATTTGTTGGGTAAAAGAAAACAATTTCTGGAAAATTACTCACTGGCACAGTTCTTTTCCCTGGTCTGCCCAAACAGGTGGAAACTGGATGCCTTTTGAAAAGTTAAAAGCTCGAAATGCCGAACTGGAACGATTGGTAGAAGAAAAAACCATTGAACTCAGAGAAGCAAAGGAACAGGCAGAAGCGGCCAATGAAGCTAAATCAATCTTCTTGTCTACTGTTTCGCATGAACTACGCACTCCATTAACCGCCATAAAAGGTTTTACTCAGCTCAACCAAAAGAATCTCAATGATAAGGTTATTCCAGGTATAAAAGAAGATAATTCCAAAGCTCTTAAATCGGCCAATCGCATTGCCCAAAATTTGGAAGTAGTACAACTGGAAAGTGAACGACTTAGTACCTTGATTAATGACTTACTAGACCTGGCCAAAATAGAATCCGGAAAAGTAGACTGGAAAATAGAAAAGGTCAAACCTTCTGAACTTATCGAAAGAGCGGCCCTGGCCACCACAGCCCTTTTTCAGGAAAAACCACAGCTTGAATTGATTAAATCAGTGGCCGATAAGCTTCCCATCATTAAAGTGGATCGGGATAGGATGATTCAGGTTTTGATTAATTTATTATCCAATGCAGTCAAATTTACAGATCAGGGGCAAGTTCGGATGAGCGTGGATTTCCTGCCCTTCCCTATCATCTCTGGACCATCGAAACATAAAAAACACATCCTCTTTAAAGTGAAGGATACTGGTTTGGGAATACCAGAAAGTCATATTGATAAGATCTTTGAGCGCTTCCAACAGGTAGAAGACCATCAATTGGGTAAGCCTAAAGGGACAGGACTTGGTCTGCCGATTTGTAAAGAAATTGTGGAGCATCATGGTGGTAAAATTTGGGTGGAAAGTGATCATGAAGGAAAAAAAGGGAGTACTTTTGCTTTTACGATACCGGTGTGATTAGGCGTCTAGACCGCGCCAGCCTGACGGCTAGGCAGAGATTTGAGATGATTTTGGGATTCCGCGGATTTGGGTTGGTGCAGCCCCATTTTTTTTTAATACACCAAATTGGCGTTGTTGCATGGATAAATAAAATTTGGTTTGATAATAGATTACTAAGCCCGAAATGGAATGTAGGGATTGGCAAGCTATTGGTTCGCAAAGGCTTACCAATCTTTCCAAGCGTATTGATTACCCATAAGTTTTCAAGTTCTTTGACATATTGAATGTAATAATTTGTATTA
>JANQPA010000019.1 GCA_028285545.1 Saprospiraceae bacterium
TTTAAAAAAATATATTTTTTGCTTTTTTATAAGCAGATACATATTAAAGTAAAAACTAAAATTTTTAAAAATTTTAGTTTTTACACAACCCCACCAACAGTAGTCATTCATTTTTCCACTTCAAACAAAAACTGGTTTAAACAGAAAAAATATTCCCCCTTCTTTTCCAAGTCATCCAATTCATCAGCCCAGGCTTCTAGGTCTTCTTTAGTAAGTCCCTGCTTACCCTCTGCAAAGGGTCTGATAAAATTAATCATAGAATAACTATAGGCATCTGGATTAAGAAAAGAATTGAATTGAACAATAGGGCTTTGAGATTTAATTTTTAAGCCGGCTTGCTTCAGATATTTGCTTAGAAAGCGCGGTAAGTCAGAATGCGCGCAGTGCTCTTCCCAGACTGACAACACCCTCTTCATCCGGTCCGGAACATTCGAATGCCAAAGAATCGACTTCCAATCAGTAGCCACAATAATGCCTCTTCCTCCAGGTTTGAGTATGCGATACATCTCATTAAGTACCTGAGGGATATCCTTAATGTATTCGTAGACTTGTACTGATACTGCAACATCAAAGCTATCTTCCTTAACTGGAATATTTAAAGCATCTCCCATTTTAAACTCTATCCAGGGAAATTCCTGACAACGCTGACGGGCCAATTCAAGCATGGGTTCGTTTAGATCTACCCCTAGGATTTTCCCGGTCATCCCTATTTGTTGAGCCATTTCTAATGTGAGATGTCCTAATCCGGCTCCAATATCAAGAACCTGTTCCCCAGCCTGTAATTGGAGGGCATCCAGGACAGCCTTGCGCCTCTTTTTTGCATCACGAGATTGGTAAAGAACTTCTAACTTCTTGGCGGTATTTTGATCGAATTGGATGCTCATTGGATACTTTTTTGTGAATTTAATGTACCTAAATTATATAGAAAATCTTTAAATATTGGTTCATAGCAACATCCCAGCTGCCTAAGCAATATCCTTTCAGTCTGGAGGCTGACAATGTAGTGGGTATGGCTTGGACGGTACACCAACTGCCAACTACAACAAGTTGGTACATAAGTTAGAATATGCAAGTTAGTATACGAAAAGCCTCTTGAAAAATTAATTTAACAGAACTAACTTTTCTGCCAAAATCCTAGCTATGAAAAAGATGCTCCTATTTGTTTTGATTTTCAGTTCTTTTAAAATCTTAGCTCAATCTGTTCCTTATACCTTTCACTATACCCAAGAAAACTTTGAATACTTAACTGATCCAATCTCAGTAAATGAAGATAAAGTATGGGATACGCAAAATTTTTCACAATTATTCGAATTGGGATTTGATTTTACTGTTGGGGATCAAACATTTGACAAAATTGAAATTAGATCTGGGGGTATTGATTTTCATCAAGAAGGAGCCACTAGAAAGAAAAGATTATTTTCACTTTATAAACTTTTAATAGATAAAGGTGCAACAGAGAGCCTATCTCCAATTTCATACCAAATATTTAAGGGAGAAAATAATAATGAAGCCATTTTTAAAGTGGAATGGAGGAATGCAGGAATAGTAGGAAATGGTCCTTCCACCCCTCCTATTGCAGAGGATTTTGTCGATATTCAAGTCTGGTTACATCAAAACAGCAACCAAATTAGTATCCATTTTGGGCCAAGTCATATTAGTCAAGGTTCCCCTTTGTATTCACTTAATAGCACCAATTTTTTAGGAATAAAATTATTAGTTAATGATAATTTCATTGGCCCAATAGGAAATGGAAATATGCCGACTTATATTATTGGAAATTGTACTCCTACTACCTGTAATCGAAATATTGGAGGTTATCCAAGTGAAGGAATAGTTTATTGGTTTAATTATACTGGAATTTCAACGTCAATTGCTGAAGAGGAAAAGGAGATTGGTTTGTCAGTCTTCCCTAATCCAATGGGTGATCAAGCCAATGTTAAAATAATGGATGAAGATTTTACAGATTTTAATGGCTTGTACTTATACAATTCTTATGGGCAATTAATTTGGAAACAGCTGGACTCTGTAAAAGGAGAAATGACGACAATCAATTTAGAGGGCAGAGCACCTGGTTTATATTATTTAATTGCAGATCATTCAAAGGGTTTAATCACAAAAAAAATAATGAAAAAATAGGCGGCTGATCATATCTAATCAACCCATCACATCTGTACATTGTGTTCTTCCGGAAATTGCTTTGGAATCACTTTATCATCTTCATCTAATAATTGTCGTAAATCAATCTCGATGCCTCGCGAGATAGTAGAAATTGGAACATCATTAGCAGAGCCCTCAAATGGGTTTTCACCAACTGTACCTATACGCTGCATGGTATGAAACACCCACGAAACCAGCGTACAAAAGGGAATGGCCAACCAGGTAAAACACCAACTCCACAAAAAGTTATCAGATAGATTCCCGGCGATTTTCGAAAACTCAGGAACAATGCCAAAAGGTAAGAGAATCAAAAAAATCCAGACAAAAATATGGGACAGAGTAGCATATTGACGAGGATAAGGGAAGTTTTTAATCCTTTCTGACTTACCTTGCAAGGTAAATAATTCCTCCAACACATTTTCCAATTCTAAAAAAGCAAATTCCCATATTAAACCTTGTTCTTTCAATTCCCTCAGGTGCTTGGATTGCAAATAAAGAGTAGCTGCTGCTTTATTTTTTTTACTAAGGATATATTCCCACTCTTCAGGTTCCAGATAATGAAACAAATCATCCTCCAAGCTAAAAACCTTCTCTGGAATATGTATAACCTTTGACCATTCCCGATTGGTGCGGTGTAACTCGAAAGCTTCCCATTTTTTGGTTTGCCGCATAGCATGTCGCAGAGCAGTAAGCCAGGCAATATGTCGATAGACTAAGGTCTTTCGATGTTCATGTAGTTTAGTCTCATCGACAGGAATCTTTGCATATTCATCTGTCACCATATCTTTGGTCTTCATCCCCCAGGTTCGGGATGTATTGACAATACCTCCCCAAATTTTCCGGGCTTCCCATATCCGGCCATAAGCCGCATTATTTTGAAAACCAACCATAAAGGCAACTGCGGTACCTATCAAGGCAACCGGAGTCCAAGGCACATTCAAAAAAGTCAGACCGAATGTATCGTAAAGGAGTACAACCAAGGCAGAAAAGATTAGGAACCCGTATGTTTCCCAACGGGTCCAATGTAACATCTCTTTTGTGGAATATCTTACTTTAGTTTGCATCTGTTTTTATTAAAAATAATGATTCATGTGTGCCTCAAATCGTCGTTTTACCTCATAGCCTTTGCCTTTGAAAATTTCAGCTGCTTTTTCAACCAATTCACCATAAAGCTTACCTTCAGTAAAAGGGTAATATTGATGGCCATTTATGATAAATACTTTATTCATCAAGAATTAATTTTTTCAATTTTTATACTTTTTAATACTTCCATTAATTCATCTGGATTGGGGCGATTTCTATAATCAGGTTTGCTTTCCGCATATCTAATAATGCCTTCTTGATCAATAATAAATCTTGCAGGCATGGGAAGAGCCCATTCATCATTTCCTTGTTGAAGTTCAAGGTTGATGTTAAATTTATCCCTGTAAAGTTCTTTCAAATCCTGGGGGTAATAAAACTTCAACCCAAATTGAGCAGCCAATACATTTTTCGCGTCATGGAGAATATCAAAATTCAGCCTTTGCATACGGATGATTTTCTGCAGAAACTGAGGTAGTTCAGGAGATATACCCAATATGGTTGCTCCTGTTTCTTCTATCTCTGGAACATATTTTTTCAGGTTGGCCAAATCAGCATTGCAGTACGGACACCATACCCCTCTATAAAAAGTAAGAACCAACATACCTTTTGATAAAATTTCTTCGCTCGAAACGATTTTACCATTTTGATCGACCAACTCAAAGGAGGGGGCTTTTTGCCCTACCTTTAGTACTTTTTCCTGAATTCCTGATTGTTCCAAATCATGAGTCGCCTTATGCATAATTTTGAGATAAGAAGGAGGCATATTCCCTTCAATCCGTTTTTTAATGCTTTTTAATTTTTCTTGAAAATCCATTATCTGTATTTTAGATTACTATCATTAAATTAATTTCTTTTGACGATACAAAGGTCTGCATTATATTTACATCGTCAAAACAGATTTATTCAATTACTATCATCTATATTTTAGATTATGAATTTGCAATTCGTAAAATATTTTGTTACCCTGGCAGAAGTAGGCAACTTTACTCATGCAGCTGAGAAAGTCCATGTTGTTCAATCCACCTTTTCTACAGGCATCAAAAAATTAGAACAGCAGGTCAACTGCAAATTATTCTACAGAGACAATCGCAAGGTATTGCTCACTGATGAGGGCAAGCAATTGCTCCCTAAAGCCAAGCAGTTGTTAAGAACATGGGATGAGATGGAGAGCATTTTTTCTGAAGAATATTGCAAACCTTTAAAATTAGGGGTGGTTAGCGAAATTGATTTTAATGCCATCGTTCCCATGATGAAGTCATTTCATGAACTGTACCCTAATATTGAAACACAAATTCTCGAAAACAGTGAAGTTGAACTACATCAGATGCTGAAAAATGAAAGCATTGACGGCTATTTTCAAAAATACATCCCCTTTGACCACAGTGATTTTGAATATCGACTTATCAGAAAAGATAGGTTAGTATTAGCTGTCCCAAGTAATCATCCATTTTCTGCCAAGAAAAAGCTGCCCTTACAAGCCCTTGACGGTCAAAATTTAATAGAACGAACCAATTGCTCTTTATACAGCCAAGTAGAAGAGTGCCTGAACAAAACCAACATTCGGCCTAAAGTTGTATTTAAAGCCAAGGGTGATGATATGGCAAAATCACTGGTGGCTTCTGGAATTGGGATTTCATTAGTTCCCAGCATCGAAATGGAGTATCCTAACGTCAAATATGTGCAAATAGCTGATCAGCGATTCGATAGAAAGATTTTTGTGATATGGAAAAAAGGAAGCGTTTCGAAAACGATGGAAAAGCTACTTAAAATATAGATAAAACCCATACCTATCTTCAATTTAATAAGCCCCTAAATCCTCCTTTAAAAAAATTTAAAGGCCAATTCAAACTATTTTTTTCTGCTCAGGCAACGTTTTTCATAGAGGCTGTCTCTTACTCTACCAAAAAGCGACACCATGAAAAGATTCACCCTATTGTTAGTTTTAGCCCTTGGCTTAAGTCAATGTAATATTTTAGAAAAAGATAGTTTTCCTGAACCAGGAGACCCCATAAGCTTGGATGCTGATAATATTGTACTTAGTCTGAATACCGGAACGAGTTTAATTAACATCCCCGGACTGTTATCTAATGACGTCAAAGCTGGGGAGGTGGAATATATCAAGCCTCCCCGATTTGGCACTCTCACCGTTGCCAATGATAAATTTTTGAGATATACCCCCTTGGAAGAAAAAGGGGATTACGAAGAAGAGATTATTATAAAAAATCCGGCCAATCCTGCTGAAGAGATACCTGTTACGATTGTAGTTAGGTCAGGATCTGACGATTTTTGCAGTGTCTATCAGTTTGAGCCTACTTATTTAGGGGTTCCATTAGCCTACACCGTTAAACAAGGTGAATCCTTTGAGACGGATCTAATTGATCTATTTTGTGATTATCAAAGAGGAGGTAGTGCTGGGGTCATTGAATCCTACCATCCGGAATTAAGGGGAGATGGATTTGAAATTCATATTAGTACACAAAATGCCAAACTCACTTTTAATCCTGTTGGAGATTATATTGGAAAACATGGCATTATCTATGAGCTATGTTATGACCTTAGTGACGAAGATTGTTTAAAAAATGAGCAGTTTTTTGACTGCCCTACTTATCCACAATCTTGTAAATATTTTCTTTACACCTATGTAGAAATAAAGGTTGTAGAATAATTAATGGAGTTTTAGGTTGGGTAACCTCAAACTTCTTCACCCTTAAGTCAAAATTGTATGGACTTTTCAATTTGAATTATGCATCTGGGTCATTATCAATTTCAATATCAATTTCAATATCAATATCAATATCAATATCAAAATTTAACAGAGTATTGAAATTGCGATTGAAATTGGAATTGGAATTTTTTGACTTCATGTTCATTTGCTATTACCCTTAAATACTTGATGCCAAAAGAAAAGAGAAATAATACCTCTATCGATTTAAACATCATCCAATCCTGTCAAAAGGGAGAAGTAAAAGGCCAGGAAAATTTTTATAAGCAATATGGCCCCTTGGTGATGTCTATCTGCCTGCGCTATGCTGCTAACCGGACAGATGCAGAGGATATTTTTCAGGAAGCCTTCATTACTATTTTTGAAAAAATAAAACATTTAAAGCAAGCAGACAGGCTTGTTTCCTGGATTTATAAAATTATTATTTCCAAGGTAGTTCGATTTTACAGAAAAAAAATACAGATCGAGGAAGTCTCCGATTTTAACATGCCACCAGGATATATTGTACAGGAAAATGAAATTATTCAAGCCCTATCTACATCTGAGCTCCTCGCATTGGTCCAACAACTGCCAACAGGGTATCGTCTTGTTTTCAATTTACACATAATAGAGGGTTTTAGTCATAAAGAGATTGCCCAAATGATTGGGGTTACAGAGGCGACTTCCAGAAGTCAGCTTTTTAAAGCTAAACAGTGGTTAAAAAAGAGAATTCATAAAGCTTGTAGCATTCCGACTTATGAAAAATGAAAAAAACAGCAATTTTGAAGATCAGGTTCGATTAAAATTATCGAATATAGATGCCTCACTTCCTAAGGATGGTTTCAAAGCTATCCAGAATCGCTTAGCCATTAGAAGAAGGAAGCGTGGCATTCTCTTACTCCTTATGATTCTTTTATTGGTAGGAAGCATGGGAACCTTTGTAGTTTTTAATGGGAAAATGCTTGATTCAAAACACAACTCCGAAGAATTGCAGCAAGCTACTGAAAGGGCACCTGGCATGGATTTGCCCATCTCCGTTGAAAATGATGTAGTAAATCTGGAAAACCAATCTATTGTTCAAGAAATCAACCCTGATATAAAATCAAAAAAATCTTCAAGCAATTCAGTCAAGCTCAGCAACAATAGTAACGTAGAATTTCAAAATCAGGTGGTCAAAAAATTGAATTCGATTGCCAATGTTCAGGAAATTAGACCAAAAGCTTCTGAAAATTCCCAAACCACTGCATCAACAGATGGAAGTAGTATTGACGAAAGCCCCAATAAAAATTCATTTTCTAAAGAAGTAATGGCCAATCTAGATCCTTCTAATTTAGAAATCACCCAATTTCTAACAAACCGATCCTTTAAGTCTATTTTTCACGAACACTATTCCCCGGTTTTTTCGAATCTTCCTTTACCTGCTAATAAGGTATCCAATGGATTGTCCTGGAAGTGGTCAATAATTCCTGGATTACACTTTTATCATGTAAAACCCAATAAAAGTGATGACATCCATTTTTTCAAAATTGAAAACCCAGGCAACGATTGGAATATCAGTGCTGAATTTTCGGTTCATCAGAATCTCACCAAAAGGATTGCCTTTGGCATTCATGGTCAGTATTCTGTGACGCACTCCAACCTGATGCTCCAAAGTATTGAAAAAAATGCTGGTAAAGCCGTCGTACTTGATGAGGATCCTGTGAGGGGACTTTATCGCAATTATAGCCTCCGTTCTGATAAAATCGCCGGACAGTTTTATCAAATTGGTCTGGGTGGAAGTATTCAATATCAGTTTTTGGAAAATAACAGGAATACCATTTATTCTCAACTCAATAGCTTTTATTTCCAAACCTTAAATTCCGATAAAGAACTTCTTTTTCCCAATCAGGAATTGAGGCTTGGAATGAGTCTAGGTTGGAATCGAGCCATTGGTGCAGGATGGGTAATCGGTATGCAGCCTGGATTTTCTTATGGATTACCTGTCTCTTCTTCATCGGAAATGCTAAGAATAAATAGAATGATTTTTTCTGTAGGGATTAGTGTTAGCAGGAATTGAATCAAAACTCAATACCAATGTCAATACCAATGTCAATTACAATTTTTAAGTAGGTATAAGTATTGATATTGCCATTGATATTGCCATTGATATTGCCATTGATATTGCCATTGATATTGCCATTGATATTGCCATTGATATTGCCATTGAACTTGATATTGCCATTACTATTGAGTTTTCTTAATTCTTTTTACCATTTTTCTAATCTCTTTTACCACTAATTTGGGTTGGTCGATATGTATATGGTGACCACTTTTTTTGGCGATGATGTGATAGCTTTTATCAGAGTAATTTAGCAGATCTTTTTGGATGACATTCCGATGATTCACCAACCCTTCTGAAGACCAGAATTCATCACCTTCAGGAATAGATTTTGCGCCTCCTGAGAGGACAACTAAGGGGATATTTCCCAAGTGATATTTTTGTCTGTTTTCATAGATATCTGCAAATATCTCTGCTGAATAATCATTTCCTTTTCCCTTGACATAAGTAAGAGGTTTAGCATTATATAGCCAATTGATCATCTGTTGATCTATTTGGGAAAAATCTTTCAATTGATCTCCAAAATCGCGATTAATCTTTACGGTAGAAACTTCGGGAATTTCGCTTAGGCTTGTCTTAATAATTGGAGGAATATCACTATCCGCCGTTTCCCGAAATCTTTTCCAAAAAGCCTTTTTTTTCTCTTTGTCGAAAATTTTAAGTACCACATCAGGATGGGTACCATCTACAAGAACTACTCCGGCAATTTTTTCTTTAAATTCTTTGGCAAATAAAAGTGCCAAAATTCCACCTAAGGAATGTCCAACCACAACATAGGGGCCCGTATATCCTCCATTATTCAATGCCTGGTAAGTATCAAATACCTGTTGATTCAAAGACTTATTGTGTCCATGCTCACTCCAGGCCTCTCCATTTTGATCAATTGCAACTGCTGCTGCAAATCGACCTACTTTGGGAAGTACTAAATTCCAGTGAAGAGCCACATCACCTGCACCATGAAAAAATAAGACGACCGGGCCTTTAGCTTGATGTTGTTTGCCTTCCACCAGCATATGAAGTTTGAATCCTCCCGCATCATGCATTTCTCCAGGAGGAGGAAAATCTGTGACCTGAGATTGTAGAGATATTGAAAAAAGGAAAAATGTAAGCAAAGATGAAATATAGATCCTACTCATATCAATTTATTTAAAATCAACTTTGATACTAGACTTGGCAGGATCCAAAAAAGTTGGAGATGCACCTATTTAATTTGGTTTCCAGCTGGGCCCATAATTGTATCCGTTTTTAGTAATTTGAATTTCTTTCATATCCTCTAGCCTCAATATCCAAATGTGGCTTATGGACTTTCGGTTGGATCGCTCAAAAACAATCATTCTGTTATCTGGTGACCATTTGGCTCTATAATCAATGAGCTTAGACTCCGTTAATTTTTTCATTTCAGATCCGTCCAAATTAGCCATGTATAAATCTGTGGTTCCATCTCTGTCGGATGAAAAAACGATACGCCCATCATTTGAAACATCTGCCATTATATTATTGCCAGGTCCCAAATCGATTTTTTGCACTTCCTTTCCCTGGCCATTCATTAAATAAATATCTTGTTTTCCATCCTCATTTGAATAAAATAGAATGCGTCCATCAGGTAGCCATCTGGGATATCGTTGATCTCCTTGTCGGGCAGTAATATTTTTTGCCTCTCCTCCTTTGGCAGCAAGAAGAAAAATATCTTCCTGACCGGTCCTTCCTGAGGTAAAAGCCACCATTTTCCCATTTGGGGAAAAAGTAGGATCATAATCTGCACTTGTTCTGGGAAAGGATAATTGCCGAATATCTTTACCATTGGCATCCATTAGCCAGATTTTCCACCAGCCTTTCCTTTCGGAGTGAAAAACGATTTGCTGCCCATCCCAGGAATAGGAAGGACCACTGTCAGCAGCCACTACATCAGTGATTTTTCGAAAACCAGTGCCATTTTCTTTTATTAAGCAGATATCTGCATCTCTAGCTTTTTTCTGAGCAAAAATGATTTCATATTTAAAATTAAAATCCTTTTGTGCTAATAATCCGGTAGCAAATAAAATGAAGAAAATAACAGTTCTGTGCTTCATGTTTTTTTTGCTGCAAAATTGAAGGACGGACTGTTAATATTCCACTAAAATTGACAGCGACTCTACTCAATTCATGAATTGATAAATCTTAAATATTGGGAAGGAGTCATTTTTTCTGTTTTCTTAAATACCCTATTGAAAGTGGCTACGGATTTAAATCCTGCCTTTTGGGCAATCGCTTCAATAGTATATTGTCGATTAGAAGAATCTTTCAGCAATTTTTTAGCCTCTTCTATTCTAAAGCCATTGACCAATTCAGAAAAGCTTTTATGAAAATATTCATTGGAGATGAGGGAAATGTATTTAGAATTGGAATTGAGCCGGTCAGCCAGTTTTTTGATACTAAGTTCTGAATCTAAAAAAATTTTGTCCTGATAAAATAAGCGCAGCATTTCTCCATGTAAAGTCTCTAAACTTCTATTCTCTTTTTTATAAATAATTTTATCCGGAGGAGCTGCGGATTTCAATAATAATAAAGAAAGTAATACTACTTGCAATGCTAAAAATACCATCTGAAATGGATGGTTGGCATTTAGCGCAGGATAAATAAAGCCTCCTAAATAATGTAAATATCGGGCCAACCAAATGCCTAAATAACCATAAAAGATGAGCTGAATCCAGCGAATATTTACTTTGGATTTGCTTATAATATCTTTTCCTTTCATTTTTTTTATAAAAATCAAGATCCAGGAAATATAAACAATAGGTTGCAATCGATAATAGACAAAATCTTTAGTGAAAGCACTTATGGATAATTTGCGAATGCTATTGGCATTTAATTGATCCAATTCCATATAATAAGTCTCTAAGATCTGCTGCTTCTCCACATTAAGCAAAAAGATAAGATCCATTCGAGAATATTGATACAACAGAAAGGGAACCAAATGTAAAATCTCAATCCAATGCAGTTTTTTCCCAAAGGCTATTTTTATGTAAAAAAAAATGAAAGGCCAGATTAATAAAGCAAAGGATTCTCCATGAAAGGCAAATTGTGGGAAGTAAAGGATTAACCTGGTTTGAACCAATGTATCATGTATTAAAACAAAGCCAATCACCCCCAATATCAGCAAAAAAGCAATTTTAATTTGCCATTGTGGTCCTTCCCTAAAGACAAGAAATAGAATGAGAATTAGCAATTGACCTATGGCAAGAATGCCTATAATCCCATAAAAATCGAGTATTGCATTCATAGATCACATTAACGTAATTTCTTGGGCCCTTGAGTATCATTATGAATCACCCAGCGTTCATTTTGTATAGATTTATAGATAATTTCATATCTCCATCCTTCTTCTAACATCCTGTTAATGGTGGAAGTTATTAATTGATAACCCTCTTTGGAGTTTTTGACACTTAATACGGGATATTGAGAATTAGCAGGAATAGCCATTCCAACATCAAGGGTTGAGAAAGAAATTGTATTGATACTGTCTAATACGGGTTCCATGGAAGATAAAAAACTATACAAGTGGTCCTCAAAATCGCTTAAATTATACTCTTCATCCTTGTAATCCATGATTACTGATTCAATTATTGCTGGTCCAATTCCATGATTATCAAGGCTCAATGTAAAGGTATTTCCTTCATTATCGTTGGTTATCGATAATTCCAAATAAGGCATGATAGAGGTATAATTCTGTTTGCGCATCAAGTTGGTTTGATACACAAAAATGATTAGGGTGGTAAAACTTATAAACAGGGCTGATATACTTAATATTTTCTCAGAATTCCATTTGAATTTCATCTTCGACATTTGGCAAGTTTTTCTTACAATGAGACTGATACTCTTAAATAATTCTAGGCTTCATTAATTATAATAATCACTAATTTAAATAAACGTGACTCATCTCAAAAATTTTAAGATGAGTCACGATTTTCTTCTTTATTACCCAAAATGAGAGATATATGGAGACAATTTATCTCCATATATCTCAATTTGTCTCCAATTATCTCTTGTTATTATCAGTTTTCACTCCAATGAGGCTGGCAGTTAACACCCCGTCGATTGGTCAATTGAACAGGATTTTCTCCCAGTCGATCTATCTTGAATATTTGAAAACTGTTGTCCCCCAGGTGGCTGGTAAAAGCCAAAAAACGGCTATCCGGAGACCAGCTTATCGAATAGGGGAAGAGAGGGGTATCCCAGCCTTGTGGGATCTTTTCTTTTCCTTTCCAGCCACTAAATATTTCTTTCTTTCGGCCATTTGACAAGTCATAAATCATGAGGTTGATGTGATCATTTTCATCAAGGGTATGGTAGGCCAAGTATTTTCCATCAGGAGATAAAGCCGGAGCTATTTCGTGAACATCATCTGTTTGAGTGAGGTTTTTCTTTCCACTCCCATCCAAATTCATCGTATACACATCAAATTGTGAATTTTCGGTGGTAGCAAACATCAATTTTTTACCCCCCTCGATAAATGTGGAAGTATAATGAGAATATTGTTCATTGGTCAATTGCTTGCGTCCAGTACCATCTTTATTCACCACAAAAACCTGACGATAACCAGATCTTCCTGAAGGAAAACCAACATAAGTAATCTGCTGACCATTCGGCGACCAGCGAGCGTCATATTCATAAGAAGAACCTTTGGTTAGCTTTTTTACATTATTGCCTTCTTTATCTGAAATGGCAATTTTCCAGCCTCCGAATCGATAAGAATTAAAGGTAAGCCACTCACCACTTTTAGAAGAATGAGGCTGCGCATCTGTCCTTCGAGCTATACTATTTGTTACTTGTTTAAGGTTTTGGCCATTCGGCTCAATAGAGAATAAACCACCAGGAGTATTCCTTTCGCTACTTGAAAAATATATTTTCCCTGTTTGTGCTGAAGAATTATAAAAATTAAAGCACATTATTATTGCTAAAAAATATTTCATTTTTTAAAGTTGCTTAGTTGTTTAATTTTTTTCGTTTTTACATTCATAATGGCGATGCTGGGTGCACCGTACATTTCCGTTGAAAATGCGATCCATTTTCCATCAGGAGACCATCGAGGGAAATAATCATGCCATTCACCAGGGTTTAGTGCTTGTTGCTTGCTACCATCTAGGTTCATGATGTACATCTTGAATTTTCCATTCTTACGGACGCCATAAACTACTTTATCGCCAGAAGGAGATACTTCGGGATAAGCATAACTAGCCGTATCCGTAGTAATTTGTTTAATATTTTTCCCATCAATAGATGCTGTGAAAATTGAGTAGTATTCTTTACCATTTCTGGCACAGAAAATTATCTTTTTACCATCGTCATAAGAGGTGGGAGTGGAAGCAATCATGCCTTCTACAAGCGTTTTTATACCACTGCCATTTACATTTGCGATCAGAATGCTGGATTCTCCTTTTTTTTCAGCATTAAAAAGTACTCGACCATCCGGAGTCCAGGTAGGGTGAAAGGCATTCAAGTCTTTCCGTGGATGATCAATCACATTTATCAGCTGACCGGATTCAACATCCAGGATATGGATCTTTCGTATGGACTGGCTTGTCCTTTTACACAAAGCAATATACTTACCATCGGGTGAGACTATGGGGTGGCTCCCAGAAGCACTTCCAATACGTTTTTCGTTCTTTCCCTTAATATCAAGGGAGTAAATTCCTGTTCCTCCATTTCGATAAGAATAAAAAACCAGTTTCCCTCCATCTGGATACCATTTGGGATGATAATCTCTATCAAAATCTTGACTCTGTCCATTTAGGACTTGAATCATAAACATTAAAGCAAAAATCAAAATTACTCTCATATTCCTTTTTTCTTGCAAAGGAACAGGAAGAGAGAGCTTGATAACAAATAATTAGATACTTGGCTTGTCCTAATTCAATATTTAGGACGCTCCATTTCAATTTTTCACTCTTTTTTGTCTAAAGGCACCAGGGGTAAGACCTGTAATTTTCTGAAAAGCGCGATAAAAAACATCCTTCGAACGAAAACCACTTTGTTCGCCTATGGCTGCAATGGTGTATTGCATAAATTCTGGATTTGCTAATAATTGTTGAGCTCGATTCACTCTCAGGCTGTTCAGATAGTCTGTAAAATTCTGCTTGCTAACATTTTTTATACAAATAGAAAGTTCTCTGGCATCTTCGCCCAAGTATCTGGCAACTTCCGCTATTTTAAGATCTGCTTTTAAGTACAATTCTTTTTCTTCCATTAGGGCCTCCAGTTGACTAAAAAGTTGATCATATTCCTTTCGGCTGTAGGCATCTTTGGGTATGGGTTTAATGGCGAAATTGTTGTGTGGATATTTGAGTAAAATATAACTTAATAAGAAAATATAAGTACTTAATAGTAATAGGGCTATTTGCTGAAACTCATGATTCCACTTTGCTGGAATAAAAAATTCTCTGGCATAATCAAACATATAATACCCCACTAAGCCCCAGCATAAGAATTGTATCCAAACACTTAGCTTTTTTAAACCAAACAAAAAGTCACCTCTTTTCCTCAACATCCAGATAATTAAAATGAAATAGGCGATGGGAAGAAGGTGCCACCATAAAAAATGAATAAAAGCATCCCAATCTAAATTTTTGCTTAATAAGCCCGCTCTATCAATGCGTTCATAAGTTTGGCTTAATCGCTTATGTTTTTCATTTAAGCTCAAGCTAAGCGTATCCCATCTATTAATAATGGCTACCAAAAAAGGTGTCAGATGAAAAATATCAAACCAACGAAATCGAAAGTCTTCTTTAAGAATTGAGGAAATATAAAAATAGAGGATAGGGCCAATTAGGAATGAAAACACGGGGCCTAAGCCAAATAAAAAAGGCCATTGTAATAATAACCTGCTGTGGGCTAATACGTCATGCAAGAGAAATAATCCGAGTACGAGGAATAAACTCAGCAAAAGGCTTTGCCTAATTCCCCACTTTTCTGTTGCATATTTAGTACTCAGCAAGAAAGCTTGCCCCACCGCCCCAAAGCCAATAAGCGTAAAAAGATCAATCATTCATTCTTTTTTGGTAAATCTATAGGTTTAAAATGATTTTTAAGCTCTTTGGAAAGAACATGTAGGGTTTTCGTTATTCAGTATTTAGATGCCCAGGTTATTTTTGTCGAATAAAATGAGCATTCCATCGTACAATGCTGCAAAAATTCCATTTGTCTAATAAATTTATAAGCATCAAACAAAACACAACACACCGAATCTTTTAGCGTGAATAAAACGCTTTATTCCTCTAAAGATCAGGCAAGTACTACACATTTATTTTGGAGTTTAAAAAATCTTCTGGTTGTAATTTTCATTGCATCTGGTAGAGAGAAGATATAATGACTTGTTGTTTTCAACAATGCATTCATAGAACAATCTTCAAAACTCTAAAACCATGACAACCCAAGTGATTTTTTCAAAAATCCAGCAAAATTGGAAAAGTTCTTCAAACTTATTCCATCAAAAAAGCATCTCATCATTTTTGGTTTTCTGCCTATTTACCAGCTTTTGTTGTGCCCAATCCACTGCCAGCATTTCGTCCTTGGATAAAAAGACCGCTCCCGCTACTACCTCTGCAAAAAAGTCTGAAAAAGCCATTGATTATTCTGATGAGCATAGTCGCTTTGCATCCATGCAGTTGAGAAACTATTTGACCAAAAATACAGCCTACCCTAAAACCATGAAAGAAAATTGTATTGAAGGTATGGTGGTCGTCAAAGTATTCATCTCATCAAAAGGAAAAATCAAAAAATCTGAGATCGTCAAAAGTCCACATGCTGTTTTTAGTCAATCCGTCCTTGAAACTATGAGTAAAGTTAATGCCATCGGTATCCATCAAAGAGTTTACCAGGGTAAACCGATCGTATACGTCCCCATAAAGTTTTCCTTATAAAGAAAAAAGGTTTTCTAATCACAAATCTGCCGAAGGAGGCAAAAAGAACCATTTCTCACTTACAGCTTAATTGCTGAACCCATATTTTCAGGGCGTTTCAAAAGATCATTAGATTCTTGAAACGCCCTTTTTAATTCTTAAAATTTGTTAAACTTTTTGATATTTTTGATCCGTAAAATATTTTTGCGAGCATTATTGAGCTTGTTATAGACCTAATATTCCTATAAATGAATATTACGATTGAAAACCTTACTAAAACCTACGGAGTCCAAAAAGCAGTAGACAATATTTCCTTCAAAGTTAAGCAAGGAGAGATTCTTGGTTTCCTCGGTCCTAATGGTGCTGGCAAAACCACCACCATGAAAATGATTACTACCTTTCTTACGCCTAGTTCCGGCGAAATTATTGTAGCTGGCAATAATGTAAGAACCCAGGGGCAATCTGTTCGCAAACTTATTGGATACTTACCAGAGCATAATCCTCTTTATATGGATATGCCAGTGATGGACTATTTAAGATATTGCGCAGAGCTTCATGAAGTACCTCCAGCCCAAATTGAGGCGCAAATAAAAAAGATGGTGTCTGTTTGTGGTTTAAACCGGGAAAAACACAAAAAAATCAACGAATTATCAAAAGGTTTCCGGCAAAGAGTGGGCCTGGCACAGGCTATGATTCATGACCCTGAAATTTTAATTTTGGATGAACCTACAACCGGATTGGATCCCAATCAGATCGTAGAAATCAGAAATTTGATAAAAGAGATTGGAAAGGAAAAGACCATCATATTAAGTACTCACATATTACCTGAGGTGGAAGCTACCTGTGACCGCATCCTCATCATAAATCGAGGTAAAATAGTTGCAGACGGTACTGCTGATTCCCTGCGCGAACAATCACAGGGGAAAGAAACCCTAACCATTACTATTGAGGATGGTACCAATGAAACGATTCTTAAAGCTCTAAGAGATTTAAAAACGATCGAAAGTGTAAAGTATTTAGAAGATTTCCGCTATGAGGCCATCAGCAAGCCAAAACAAAGTTCAAAACGGGAAATTTTCAAGTGCTGTGTAGATCACAATTGGGTCCTCACTGAAATGGTAGCCTCGGAGAAAAAATTAGAAGACATATTCAGAAACCTTACTTTGAATTAAGATGAAAGCTGTTTGGATTATTGCAAAACGCGAACTGCAGGCCTTTTTTGATTCTCTTACTGCCTATATTCTCCTTATTCTTTTTCTGGGCTTGAGTGGATTTTTCACCTGGATAGCAGTGGGAGATATTTTCCTTGTTAAGCAGGCCAGTCTTCGCATATTTTTTCAGATTGCCTATTGGTCTTTGTTCTTTTTTATTCCGGCCATCACCATGCGCATGATTGCAGAAGAGCGAAGATCAGGGACTATTGAATTGCTACTTACAAAATCAGTCACTGCACGACAAATTGTGGCCGGTAAATTTTTAGGAGGCCTCATATTAATTGGCATTGCCCTGGCTTTTACCCTACCCTATGTAATCACCATTTCCAGAATTGGGAACCTTGATGATGGGGCCACCATTTGCGGTTATTTATCCTTATTTCTCATGAGTGCGTCTTATATTGGAATAGGCTTATTTGCAAGTAGTATTACGGACAATCAAATTGTTGCTTTTTTACTAGCCCTAGCCATCGGTATTCTTTTTCATTGGGTTTTTGGAATATTGGCAGCAACCAATACCGGTTGGATAAGCAGTGTATTTAGTGCCTTTGATATGAACGTACACTTCGATAGTATGTCAAGGGGAGTGCTGGATCTAAAAGATGTACTCTATTTTCTTTCATTAGCTTTTTCTGGAATATTTCTATCCGAGATATTTCTAAACAAGCATAATATAATAAGCTAGTTGAGCATGAAAGCAATTAATTTAGGAATTTCGGCTGTTCTAATACTGGCTATCATATTAATGATCAATCTTATTGCGGGAGAATTTTCTACCCGTTTGGATTTGACTGAAGATGGACAGTATACATTAAGTAAAGCCACGAAAAATATCCTTTCTGAACTACAAGACCCTATTACAGTAAAAGCCTTTTTTTCGGAAGGACTAAAACCTGAAATCGCTAAAACAAAAACGGACTTCAGGGAACTGCTGCAAGAATATGCAGAGTTATCAGATGGCTTGGTCGTCTATGAATTTCTTGATCCCAATAAAAATGATGAGATTCGAAACGAGGCCCTGCAATCAGGTGTTCAACCTGTGACTATTAGCGTAAGGGAAAAAAATGAGATGAGTCAACAACAGGCTTTCATGGGAGCCCTGATTCAAATGGGAGAAGAAAATGAAGTCATTCCTTTTATTCAACCTTCTGCTCCATTGGAATATTCCTTAACCACCAGTATCAAAAAGTTATCTGTTCTAGACAAACCCTCTGTAGGATTTATTCAAGGCCATGGGGAACCTTCTATTCAGGATATGCTCCAGGTAAACAGTAGTTTGTCTATTCTATATAGCTTTGAATCTCTAAACCTGGAAGCAGGCACTCCCATTGCTCCCCGCTTTAATACTCTTGCATTAGTTAGACCAACAGATTCTATTCCTGCCGCAGAATTGCAGCTTTTAGATGATTTTTTGGCCAGAGGAGGCAAGTTGTTTGTTGCAATTAATCGGGTCAATGGAGATATGTCTAATGCTTATGGATCCACCATAAATACGGGTTTAGAAACCTGGCTTTTTAATAAGGGAATTGAAGTGATGGATAAATTTTTAGTAGATGCCAGTTGTGGGACCGTATCCGTTAGCCAGCAAATGGGATATTTTACAACGGTCAACCAAATCCAGTTTCCATTTATTCCTATTGTCCAAAATTTTTCTGATCACCCGATCACCAATGGCTTAGAGGCGGCCATTATGGCTTTTGCAAGTGAAGTGGCCTATATTGGCGATAGCAGTCTTCGCTTCACTCCCATTGCTTATAGTTCTGAAAGATCTGGTTCCCTTTCTACCCCTCTAAGGTTTGATGTACAAAAACAGTGGACCGAAAGTGATTTTCCGAGAGCAAATATTCCCGTCGCAGGGGTTTTGGAAGGTAATATAGTTGGAAATACTCCTTCAAGCATTGTAATTGTTGGAGATGGGGATTTTGCTGTAAATGGTCCAAGGGATCAGTTTCAACAACAACAACCGGACAACATTAGCCTAATGGTCAATAGCATTGACTGGCTATCGGACGATACCGGATTGATAGAGTTAAGAACAAAAGGAGTGATTTCCAGACCAATAGACCAACTGGAGGAAAGCACACAGAATATGTTGAAATACCTAAACTTTCTTTTACCTATATTCCTGGTACTCATTTATGGATTTGTTCGTATGCAGCGAAAAAAGAACATCCGTATAAAACGAATGGAGCAAAACTATGAATAGTCAAAACAAAAAATTATCCCTCATCCTGGCAGGGCTTGTTGTCCTTTTTTTGATTGTTCGCTGGGTAAAGGCGGACAAAAAAGTCAGCACTTTTAAAACTCAATTATTTGTGTTGGATACCGCACAAGTAAATACTATAAAGTTATATCCTCAGGTTGAAGCTCAGGAGGAAATTAGATTTGGAAAGGATATTAATGCCTGGAATGTTTCAAAAGGAAACATCCAATCTACTATTCCTAAAAACCAAGTTCAGAATTTATTAGGATCGCTTCTCACCATCAAGCCTCAACGAATGGCTGCTCGTAGTTCTGATAAATGGTCTACTTACCAGGTAGATGACTCCCTTGGTACCCGGGTTGTACTAGAAGATGCTGAAGGAAAAAAACTGGCCGATCTGGTTATTGGAAAATTTTCTTATCGACAGGTTGCTCCACAGAACAATTTCGGTGGTGGACAAAACAATATTCAAGGATGGACTTATGTCCGAAATTATGAAGAAGAAGAGACCTATGCTACTGATGGTTTTTTAAGCATGTCCTTCAATCGGGACTTTAATTCTTTCCGCGACAGAAAAATGGTTGAGTGCAATCCTAATTTTGTTAAAAACATTCGGTTTCAAGCACCAAATAATGCTGGTTTTACCTTAAGTAAATTGGGTGATGATTGGAGGATGGGTGATGTACTAGCCGATTCGACAAAGGTTGCCAATTACTTGAATCAACTTCGTTCCTTATCTGGAACTGATATTGATGACACCGCAAATCCTTCTGGTGCCGGAGATTATCAATGGGTTCTTTCCGGCGATAATATGGCAGATATTTCTGTAACTGCCTTCACCAGTCCTACTGGGTTTAATTTAAGGAGTTCCATCAACCCCAATACTGTTTTTTCCAGCGACTCGACAGGAGTGTTTTCGCAGATATTTAAACAAAGTGCTGATTTTGTGGCCGATGAATTACAATAGAATTATAATTGAAATAAAGTAAAAGTATTTTGCCATTGGATATTCTACTTTACTTCAATTGATTGGCCTTTTTTTTACTCTAATTCAGGATAATTTTTTTGCTGTGGACTTAAAGGATACAATAAGGTATATCTTCAATAGTATTTTTCTTTTGCCGGAGGAAATAAAAGCGTGGTTTTATTGTTATATTTAAAGTCGTTCTAACAAAGTTTTCGTCTTTTCAGATTTTTTATATGTGGTTGTTATTGGTGTAATATTTCTCCTAGAGCGTTGCTCTAGGGAATGGTGTTTTATGCCCGCTGGGCAATTGCAGTTTCTTTTTATTAAATATTATTACCCAGAGAGATGCTTTTTGCATGAAGTAATGACCTATATTTCAGCATTTTTTTCTATCCTATATCCTTGCTTTAGGATTATTATTTATGCCCTTGGGGCAATTGCAGTTTCTTTTTGTTAAATACCATTGCCTCAGAGAGGTGCTCCTTGCATGAAGTAAGGACCTTTACTTTAGCATTTTTTCTATCCTATATCCTTGCTTTAGGATTGTTATTTATGCCTTTTGGGCAATTGTAGTTTCTTTTTATTAAATACTATTACCCGGAGAGATGCTTTTTGCATGAAGTAAGGACCTTTACTTTAGAATTTTCATTCTCAATCTTTTAACCTTGCTTTAGGATTGTTATTTATGCCCTTTGGACAATTGGAAACTCTTTTTGTTGAATATTTCACCTCGGAGAGTTAGTCCTTTGAAGGAAGTAAGGATCTATTCTTTAGTATTTTTTTCTATCCTAAAATCTTGATTTAGAATTATTATTTATGCCCTTGGGTCAATTGCAGTTTCTTTTTATTAAATATCATTACCCAGAGAGGTGCTCCTTGCATGAAGTAAGGATCTATTCTTTAGTATTTTTTTCTATCCTAAAATTTTGATTTAGGGTTATTATTTATGTCTTTTGGGAAATTGAGGACTCTTTTTATCGAATATTATTACCCCAGAGAGGTGCTCCTTACATGAAGTAAGGATCTATTCTTGAGTATTTTTTTCTATCCTAAAATCTTGATTTAGGATTACTATTTATGCCCTTGGGGCAATTGCAGTTTCTTTTTATTAGATATCATTACCCCACAAAAGTACCCCTTGCATGAAGTAAGGACCTATACTTTAGCATTTTTTTCTATCCTTTATCCTTGCTTTAGGATTACTATTTATGCCCTTGGGGCAATTGCAGTTTCTTTTTATTAAATACCATTACCCCAGAAAGGTGCTCCTTGCATGAAGTAAGGATCTATACTTTAGCATTTTTTTCTATCCTTTAACCTTGCCTAAGGATTATTATTTATGCTCTAGATGCAATTGCAGTTTCTTTTTATTAAATATCATTACCCAGAAAGGTACCCCTTGCATGAAGTAAGGACCTATACTTTAGCATTTTTTCTATCCTTTATCCTTGCTTTACGATTATTATTTATGCCCTTGGGGCAATTAGGAACTCTTTTTATTGAATATTATTACCCCGGAGGGGTTTTACATTTTTGCATAGAGCTGCGCTCTATGCATATTAAATCATAACTTTTTATCTGCCCTGGAAGGGCTAAACAAAAAAACAATATGGCACAATCATTTTCAAAAGTATACCTTCATTTTGTATTTGCTACCAAATACAGGCAAAAACTTATTAGTCCTGCCATGGAAAAACTACTATATCCGTACATAGCAGGAATAATTAAAAATTATGGAGGAATGCCGATAGCTATTAATGGAATGCCAGATCACATACATATCTTATCTACATTACCAAGAACGCTTAGCATAGCCGAATTCATGCAAGAAATTAAAAGATGCAGTAGCAAATGGATTAAACAACAAGATCCGGCTTATTCTTCCTTTACCTGGCAAGGTGGATACGCTGCCTTTTCTGTCAATCCATACAATAAAGAACGTCTTGTAAAATATATACAAAACCAAAAGACACATCATAGTAAACAAGACTTTAAAGGAGAATTCGTAGGCTTACTGGATAAGCATAAAATAGAATATCAAGAGAAATATTTATGGGATTAAGCGAGCAAAACGTTAAGAAAATGTTAAAACAAGAGGTGTCCATTGATTTTTAAGACGACTGGTCATATTTTTGAAGCTGTAATTGGGAATTAATAAATAATTATGGGAGTATCCTATAAACACGAAGCAAAAAAAGACCACCTCCTGGATAAAGGCATGGAGATCATGTGGAGCAAAGGGTATAACGGCACCAGCGTTGGTGATATCGTAAAGGCTGCTGGTGTTCCTAAGGGTTCTTTTTATAATTACTTTGACAGTAAGGAAGATTTTGCCATTCAGGCATTAGACAAATATTTCTATACTATGGTTCCCGACGCAATGAAAATTATCGAAGACGAAAGCTTAAATTACAAAGAACGCGTATGCAAACTCTATACTTATAGAGTCGAAAAAGCACTGGAAGAATGTAATTGTAAGATGGGATGTATGGCTCTTAATTTGGGAAATGAGATGAGCGATCACAGTGAAGCCATTCGCAATGCCATTATTGTAAAAGAAGATTTTGTAAAAGAGAAAATTATTAAGGTTTTGAAAAAAGGACAGGATGCCGGAGACATCAGAAATGATTTACCTGCTGAAAGCCTTATCAACTTTATCGAAGATGCCTGGAAAGGGGCAATGGTTACTACTAAAGAATATCGATCCGAAGAACCTTTAAATAATTTTCTGGAAGTTTTGAGAAAAGTAATTTTATAAAATCAATTTTTTTGGCCTCCTATTAGACGACTGGTCATATAATAATTTATATTCTATTATCAGTATTACAAGCCAATTAATTTAAAACCTCCATTTGACAGTGATTTAAAGAAGAAAAAATCTCTGAATCACTGTTTTTTATCCTTCTAAAAGATTGGACATACCATAAAGGATGTTAGCTAGGTAAGTTTGTGTAACAATTTACCACTATCTGTCATCCATTATGATGATGATTTAATAATGAGAGTGTTATTATATCAAAAAAATAGACGACTGGTCATATTTTTTATTAAAAAAATGAGAAACAAAATATTCAAATAACAAAAATTAGTTCACATGTCGCAGCAAGCAAAAGGGAATTCAATCACCAGATTTGCAGAAAAGGTTATCCAATTTAGATGGCCTATACTGATTGTCTCGATTTTAGTAGCCTTTGGCATTGGGTCAGGAGGATCAAAACTAGGTTTTGACAGCGATTACCATGTTTTTTTCAGTAAGGCTAATCCAGAGTTAGAAGCATTTGATGCTTTGCAAGAAAAGTATACCAAGGATGATAATATCGTAATTGTACTTAGTCCAGAAAATGGTAATGTTTTTACCAAGGAAAATTTAATGGCAGTGGAAGAATTGGCAACAGAGGCATGGAATACACCATTCTCTTCCAGAGTAGATGCTATTACTAATTTTCAGCATACAAAGGCAGTAGAAGATGATTTATACGTGGAAGACTTATCTTATGAAACGGCTTTAAAATCTGAGCAGGAAATTAAAGAGATTAAAAGTATTGCCTTAAAAGAGCCGCTCTTAGTACATCGCTTGATCAATGAAGATGGAAGCGTCACGGCGATTAACGTGACTGTAAAAATTCCAGGCGAAGATCTAACGGAGATTCCTCAAACAATGGCTTTTACCAGAGAGATGGTGGCCAAATTCCAGGAGAAATACCCCCAGTTTGAGGTGCATCTATCAGGTTTAGTCCCTTTAAATACTGCCTTTTTTGAGTCCTCTTCTACAGATATGGGAACCCTTATCCCTGCTATGTTTCTAATCGTACTTATTATGATTGGAATTCTAACCAGAAGTGGATCTGCTACCATTGCCACCCTGTTGGTAATTGTCCTATCCATAATGACAGCTGCTGGCTTTGCGGGGTTTATGGGAATGAAACTGACTCCACCTTCTGCTGTTTTTCCGACCATTGTTTTGACTTTAGCTGTAGCAGATAGTATCCACATATTGATTACTATGATCAACAAAATGCGGGCTGGATATACTAAAAGAGAAGCCATTATAGAGAGTATGCGCCTTAACTTCATGCCTGTATTAATCACCAGTTTAACAACCATAATTGGTTTCTTATCCATGAATTTTGGAGAAGTACCTCCTTTCTGGGATCTAGGAAATGTAACTTCAGTTGGCATGCTTGGTGCATTTGTTTATTCCATTACTACTCTACCAGCGGTTATGGCTATTCTCCCGCTCAAAGTTAAAGTAAGAGAAGACTATAAAGCCAAAGCAACCCTTTATGAACGATTAGGACAATGGGTAAGTGCTCGTCCAAGAGCCCTTGCAGCAGGCAGTTTGGCAGTAATTGGGATAATGGCAGTATTGGCTTTGCAAAATGTTTTCAACGATGAGTTTGTCAATTACTTTGACCGTTCCGTAAAATTTAGAACGGATACCGATTATATAAGTGAAAATCTTACAGGCATTTATAATGTAGAATATTCTATTGGAGCAGGAGAAGCCGATGGGATCAATAATCCCGAATACCTTAGCAAGTTAAATGAACTGGAAGAATGGCTCTACGAACAGCCTGAAGTTATCCATGTCAATACTTATGCCGAGATAGCTCGTCGGGTCAACAAATCAATGCATGGAGATGATCCATCTTACTACCGGGTAGCTGATAATCGTGAGGAAGCCGCCCAATATTTGCTACTCTATGAAATGTCTCTTCCTTTTGGCCTGGATCTAAATAACCAGATCAATGTTGACAAAAGTGAAACAAGAGTAACCGTAACCACCGAAAACATTTCAAGTAAGGAATTAATTGCCTTCAGCGACCGAGTTACTAATTGGCTGGAAGGTAATACTCCTGAATATATGCATGCCATTGGCTCCAGTCCTTCTTTAATGTTTTCCAGATTAGGATTCCGACAGGCAGAAAGCATGTTTAACGGTAACGTAATTGCTCTGATTCTCATTTCCATAGTACTCATGCTCGCTTTGAAAAATTTCAGATTAGGTTTACTGAGTTTAATACCAAATGTGGCTCCTGTGGCTGTTGGTTTTGGAATATGGGCTATTTTCTATGGGATGATTAACACGGGCATGGTAATCGTATTTGGGATGACTTTGGGGATAATTGTGGATGATACCGTCCACTTTATGTCCAAATATCTAAGAGGCCGAAAGGATGAGGGCTTGGATGCTCGAGGAGCCGTAAAATATGCATTTGCTAATACGGGAAAGGCCCTGGTCACCACTACAATTGTCCTTTTGGCAGGTTTTCTGATACTGGCTCAATCTTCCTTTGCCATGAATAGTAACATGGCTCTCATTTCAGTATTCATTATGGCAGCGGCCTTGATCATTGATTTTCTGTTACTACCTGCACTTTTGATACTACTCGATGGTAAAAAACGAGAGGTAATCAAACCCCAATTTAGGGAGCCTGCTCCTGTAATTGTAAAAGGTTAAAGAAAAATAAATCTATTAAACTATCAAAAAATAAAATCGTCATGCTAAATCCAATGAAATCTGTTTTAATGTTCCTTTTACTATTCACCTTTACTATAGCTAATTATGCCCAGGCAGACAAAGGCTTAGAAATTGCCAAATTGGCGGATGAAGCCGATCAAGGCTTTGAAAGTACGGAGGTGACCCTCATTATGAACTTAAAAAATGCAAATGGCCAAACCACAAGCCGCAATTTGTTTAATCGTACCCTTGAATTAACCTCGGACGGAGATAAATCTATGATCACTTTTAACAGTCCACGGGATGTAAAGGGTACCTCAATGCTAACCTATACCCACAAAGAAGGGACAGATGATCAATGGCTATTTCTCCCAGCAATAAAAAGGGTAAAAAGGATTAGTTCAAATAATAAGTCAGGTCCTTTTATGGGGAGTGAATTTGCCTACGAAGATCTTTCTTCTCAGGAGGTAGAAAAATACACCTACAAATATTTAGGTGAAGAAACACTTAATGGGGAAAAGAATCTAAAAGTAGAACGCTACCCTGTCGACCCTAAATCAGGATATAAAAAACAAATTGCCTGGTATAATCCAGATAAGGGATACCGAATTGAAAAAATTACTTTCTATGATCGGAAAGGATCTTTGTTAAAGACCTTAATCTATAAGGATTATAAACTTTATAAAAACAAGCACTGGCGGGCAAGTGAAATGCAGATGACCAACCATCAAAGCAATAAAGAAACCCAGCTTATTTTTTCAAATTATCAATTTAAAACCGGGCTCTCTGATAACGATTTTACACAAAATAGTTTGATGAGAGCAGGAAAATAATATTGTATTTGAAACATGCGATCGATGATCGCATGTTTCAAAAAAAGATCAGTTATGCGTAAAATACCAATCCTTCTTTTATTATTACTTTTCACCCTAAATGAGGCCATTGGTCAATCAAAAGCAGAATCTTCTTTTGATTTAGAATTGGGTAGTGATGCTACTTTTTTCTTCAAAAAGGGAGCCTTTAATGGGCAAAAGCAGTTTTATCCTTCATTTTATATCCAACCAGAGTACAGTCTGAGTTGGAATGAAGGTCTTCACAATATTAATTTCAAAGGATTTTTCCGTTATGACCCTAATGGAAATAGTCGGACTCATTTTGATATCCGCGAGATGTACTATCAATATGTCAAAGATCGGTGGGAACTGAGTATTGGCGCAAAAAAGATCTTTTGGGGCAAAACAGAGTCTGCTCATTTGGTTGATGTAATCAATCAAACAGATTTTCTGGAAGGATTAGATGGAGAGGAAAAATTAGGGCAACCTATGGTCCAATTTTCCTATTTAACCAATTTTGGAACTTTTGACCTCTTTTACCTCCCCTACAGCCGGCAGCTCAACCTGGGCAATGCAGCTGGCAGGCCACGAACACCAGTGGTACTAAATGATGATGACTTCAGGTTTGAAAGCAATGCAGAAGAATGGCACCCCTCTGGCGCGCTGCGATGGTCTCATTATATTGGTCCCATGGATATTGGCCTGCATTATTTTTATGGCAATGCCAGAGAGCCTCTACTAGATATCAGGGAAGATGGTAGCTTTGGTCTTCTATTCCCGAAAGCCCATCAAGTAGGTTTAGACTATCAAATTATCACCGGCAATTGGTTGTGGAAAGTAGAGTCCATTCTGCGAATGGGATCTTTCGATAATATCTTTGCCAGTGCTGCAGGATTTGAATATACTTTTTCAAATGTAGGAAATACAGGATTGGATATTGGAGTGTTGGCAGAATACCTTTACGATAACCGTGGTGATTTTGCCTTCTCCTCATTAGACAATGATCTGTTCCTCGCTACACGGTTTGCCTTTAATGATGTGCAGAGTACTGAGTTTTTGGCTGGTTTTGCTCAGGATCTAAGCCAGAGTTCTAAATTTTTCAGACTTGAAGCCAGCCGAAGGATTGGAGAAAATTATAAGTTCAGTCTTGAAAGTCAAGTATTTATTAGCATTGATGATAGAGAATTTCTTTCTTCATTTAAAAGGGACAGTTATTTAAGGGCTGAATTAATACGTTTTTTTTAGAAATATAAAAAAGGAGGTGTTTTTCAAACACCTCCTTTTTTATATTTCTAAACTTTTTCTATAGGCCGTTGGTGTCATATTATACTTATGCTTAAAAGCATTAATAAAACTCACTTTATTATTAAATCCTGAAGCATACATAATTTCTTTTATCAGTAGATTCCGTTGCTCATCTTTTTCCATCATTTCAATAGCGTGTTTTAATCTGAAATCGTTGACAAATTGATAGAAATTCATTTGAAATTTCTCATTAATTACTTCAGAAACCAGTCGCTCATTTTGTCCAAGAGAATCAGCTAACTTTTTCAAATTAAAATCAGGTTCTAAGAAAAGATGTTTTTCCTGCATCAATTCGGATATTTTTGAAGCAAGAGTTTGGGCCAATACCGGGTATTTTTGCAGTTTAGATTGTTTATTTGAAACTAGAAATTGTGGCTTTCTGGCAAAAAACCAGGCATTATTTATCAAGAAAATCAGGAACAAAACCGTAAAGGGAATCTTTGTACTTAGATACAACTCTATATTGCTATATGCTGCGAAATAAACTCCGATGTAAGTAGCATTTATCAATCCAAAAATCAATAAGAACTGCTTAAGCCAATTTAAGGTGTAGGAATTTATGGAGCCCACTCCTTTTTTTCGAAAAAGGAAAAAGGAAAAAGCTACAAACCCTAGTATAAATATATGAGGTAGCATTCCTCGGTATCTCCATTGCAAAAGAGTATAAAAAATCAAAAACGCAAAAGTGATGGCCAAGGTGGTAATTAATCGCTTTTTTATAGTTTTTTCCCCTTCTAAAATACTAGAAGTAATCAAATAAACGATTGGTCCATATGATCCCAGGAAGAAAATAGAATAATTAAAGGTGGCTAACTGAAATATGTTATGAAGTATTAAAATCAGAAAGTGAACCCCCAACAAATAAAAGAATCCAGCAGTAAGAATGGAAGCATTCGTTCTTTTGGGGAGGCTGTGTAAATAAGCACCCAACACTATTGAGATAATGCTGATACTTAGTTCAAGCCCATTTTTAAAAGAAAACAACTGTTCTAAAAGTTTGATATTATCCATACTAAGGCAATATCCGTTTTATACGATATATTCCGGAAAATAAAACTATGGATAATATACATTACTTAGTACAAATCAAGCTATTTTTTCTACTAATGTGAAAGTAGGAAGACCAAATATCCTAAACTTGCCCAAAACACAAAATGTAGCCATTATTATCCTCTATTTCGAAATCTCTGTTTCCATAATCGGTTAACTCAAGATTTCTGATAATGTTGACTCCATTATTTAAATACTCTTGATATAAAGAATCCACGTCTTCTAACCAAATATAGGAATCCCAGGCAAAAACACCCTTAGCATCCCAACCTGCTTGAGTATAAGGAATATTATTGGGCCTTTTCAGGTTGGGCTCTTTTAACTGACGGATCATTACTGTTACCCCATCTCTGGAAAGTATGGCAAATAGAGGAGGGTCTCCGATCCAATCTACCTGAAAACCTAATTTTTGGACATAATAGTTTTTAGTCTCTTCTACATTGTCTACAATGAAACAATTGGCCTGGCTTTTTAACTTCATATTGTCTTGTTTTTGGCCACAATAAAATAGAGATAATTCTCACATCAAAGAAAATTTCAGGTAGCAATAAAGTTAATTATCCTGCTTTTTTACCAATAAGATGATCAAGTAATCATTGAAAATTGATAAAATTATTTCATCTTAGTAAAGTCAAAACCTTTATCTTCTTATAATTATTATAGAAATGAAATTACGCCTACTGTTTGTTATTCTTTCTGCTTTCTTTTTTCTTTCGGAAAATATAAATGCCCAAAGTCAGGAATCAACCACCTTTATTTTGATCAGACATGCAGAAAAAGGAAAGGACGATCCAAGAGATCCCAACTTAAATGAAATAGGAAAGGAAAGAGCTGATCGCCTGCTTGAACTTCTTGCCTATACTAAAATTGATGCCATTGTATCTACTCCATACAAAAGAACCAGGCAAACAGTAGCTCCCCTTGCAGATAAAAAATCTCTGGAAGTGATCGATTATAATCCTCGTGATGGCGAAGTCATGAATAAACTAGCAAAAAAATACCACGGTAAAACTGTGGTGGTATCTGGTCATTCCAATACGACCCCACATTATGTCAATCAACTCGCTTCCACAGAGTTTAAACAGTTATCAGAAGATGAATATGACAAGGTTTTTATCGTCACTTTTAGTGAAGTTGGTGTAGGGAAAGTAATTGTTCTTAAATATTAGTAAGTTTTCAAGTTACCTGCTAACTTGAAAACTTGCTAACTTGAAAACTTCACTCCTTCGCCAAACTATTTTTCGAAGGAGGCTGATATTGGCATATCGCCTCGATAAACTCATCAATATCACTAACATCATTCTTTTTAAGAAAGCCTTGAAGATTATGCCCTTCCAGAATAGCAATTCTTCTTTTTAACTCTTTTTTAAAGTCAGGAGTAAATATAAAATCTATCTTTCCTGAAAAATGAAGTTCCTCCAAAGGAGCCAAAAAGATTACAGCATCATAAGCATCTGATAAAACCTGACCTGGCTCGGCCTGTAGCATATGATTACCTATATAGGGTGCCTTGCCAAAAATATTTTTTTCCAGCGAGAGGGCCACAGGCTTATCCCCATTCATTTTAAAAGCTTCATCCCAAAGACCATTTTCCATCCTAACCCATTTATAGACATATTTATCCAATCCATCCGTTGAAGCATTCTTCTGTTTTTGGGAAGGTTTTTCTATGGATAGATTCACATTATGAAATCGAATGGAGTAAGTCTTTCCGGAATGCCATTGATGAAAGAAGGTACCAGAATTCCAAAATAGACTGCCATCCTTCTTTTTAATCTGTTTGTATGCGTGGCGGGTATTGGTCAAAAAGATTCCCTTTTTTCCTTTTTGAAAATTCTCCATCTGTTTTAATATCACTTTGTACATGAAGTAATCTCTCCCAATAAGTGATTCTTGAAAGGTATTATATTCCTCCCGGGTATGAATCCCCTCCCAATATATGGGTTGATCTACTCCTATGACTTTAATTTTTTTATCTTCCGCTAAATTTTGATTAAGATCCCAAATTGTTGAAAGTAACTCGTAATAAGTTTCATACCTCCATCCATAGCCACCGAAATTATCCTGAAAAACTTTGAGAAGTATTGTTTTATCCTTCTTCTCATTGTCCATAAAAGCATCCAGATGTGATTGCATGTTAATACCAAACACTTCCAAAAAAACATAGTCAATCGGATTACCTTTTGTTGCTAACAAATCCTGGTAAAATTCAAATGGTTCGAGAGCCATATGGAGTGCATCATCGAATAAAATCAAATCATTTTGCTGTAGTTTTTGCAATACAAAAGGGATGGGTAATTGCCCTTCTTTTTGAATTGTCTTATAATATTTATCTACATTCTGAGCTCCTGCCAATAAGGGCATTAATAAGAATAAGGATAGTCGAACAGCTAATGCATTCATCAGGCGATTCAAGTTTAGCGGGTGATTTAATTAATGACCAAGTTCTCTTTGGTGACTCCCGCTATGCTGAAAAAGTTACATGTTTATACCAGGCTATTGCAATACTTTGGTCAGTTTATATTTTTTCTTTCTTAAAATAAGATCAATGCTTTCCACTGATCCATCCTGATGAACCCGCACTGGTCAAGAATATTAAGATGGAGTGGTTAAATGGTTAATTTATCAGCTTTACTTACCTGCGAGCCCCTAAATTTAAATATCATTAACAAAAAACTTCGGGAATGTAAATTATATGGCTCATCCCAAATTTTCTAAAAATATTCACAAAAAGTGATCTCAGATCTGAGACAATTATCTCCCATTTTTTGGTGATTAAGAATGAAATATCCTAAGATTTTCGGAATGAGCCATATTTTTCCTTTCTATACCATTTGTCACTACAATCAAAACCAACTAATGAAAAATATTAGTCTATTTTGTCTGCTTAGTTTTTTTACTTTTAGCTTAATTGGACAATCTCATTGGGATGAGCAACAATTCAAAGAAATCAAGGTCACCTATCGAATGTCTCAGAATGGAGATTCAGTCGGATTTACCAGTATTCACCTTTATCAGAATAATCAGCAGTGGATTTTACATGAAATTGCTGAAGTTCCTAATCTATCAGAGGACATCAAATTATATGTAAAGCTGGGGCCATTGTCTGTAGATTCTGTCATTATTGGAGGAAAAATGTCGGGCTTCCCAATTGAATGTCGAGCTAACTGGGATGGGCTTAAAGTTACTGGCTTTTCTGATTTCCCTCGGCACCCTAGTCGACCTACCATTCATATCGACACCACATTAGAAGCAGAGGTTATTGAGCGTGCAACTTCTTTTTGGCTGTCTCCCTTTTATAAAGAACTAGGCTCTGGTTTTTCAAAAAAGTACCTCCAATTTAATACGATGAGTGGTCAAATAAATCCCATTACGGCAAATTGGACTTCTGATGAATCAATTGAAATAGATGGCAAAAACTATCAAACACACAGAGTAGAATTAAGAGGGGGGGTAGCCAGTCAAAATGTTTACTACGATACCCAGACCAAGCAGATCATTAAGATAGATTTTGAAGAAAATGATTGGGTTTATGAGATGGTGAAATAATATAGAAATTGTTTTGTGGGGGTCGTTGGTGCCCACAAAACAATTTCTATAGTCCTTTCATAGCCAGTGCAATTTTAGCGGCCAGCTCTGCATTATTAAGCACCAAATTAATATTTGCCTCCAGGCTTAATCCGCTGGTCAACTCCTCAATTTTTGCCAATAAAAAGGGAGTAATGGCTTTTCCTGAAATTTGCTGTTGTCCGGCCTCTTCGAGTGCCTGCGTGATAGCCAGGTTGATGGTTTCATATTCCATTTGGTATTTTTCAGGGATAGGGTTGGCAATGACTACCCCACCCTGAAGGCCTAAATCCCATTTTGTTTTAAGTAGAACTGCTATTTCTTCGGGGCTATCCAATTGGTAATCTACACCTAAGCCACTATTACGAGTATAAAATGCCGGCAATTCAGAAGTCCCATACCCAAGTAAAGGAACACCTTGTGTTTCAAGATATTCCTTTGTTAAATTCAAATCTAGAATGGCTTTGGCTCCGGCACAAACCACAGCCACATTAGTTTTTGCAAGTTCTTGCAAATCTGCAGAAATATCCATGCTTTGAGCCGCCCCTCTATGCACACCACCGATGCCTCCAGTGGCAAAAACCTTAATGCCGGCAAGCTCTGCTATGATCATAGTAGCTGCCACGGTGGTAGCGCCATTCAGTTTTTTTGCCACCAAGAAAGGTAGATCTCTGCGGCTGGCTTTGATGGCCTTGGTTCCTAGCTGCCCCAATATTTCAATTTGCTTTGTGGATAGGCCTACTGTCAATTGCCCTTCGAGAATGGCAATGGTGGCCGGGACAGCCCCAAATTCACGAACCTTATTTTCTACCATAAGGGCGGTTTCCACATTTTTCGGATAAGGCATTCCGTGTGAAATGATGGTACTTTCTAAAGCAACTACTGCCCTATTATTTTCTAATGCTGTTTTTATTTCTGGCTGAACATCAATTGTCATACTGGCATTTAAATACTTTACAAATTGCGGATGTAGTGTTGTGCCCATTCCAGGCCGGTTGACTCGGCATTAAATTTTCCATTATTGGATAATATGACCAAGCCTAATTCCAATTCTGGCAGACAGAGCACCATATTTCGGTAGCCGCCAAATTCACCCGAATGCCAAAATACATCATAATTCATCATTTTGCCCTTAAACCATCCATTTGTATAATAAACATTTTCTACTGAATTTTCTGCATAGCCTTCAATTGGATGTCGTCCATTTTCAAATGTTTCAAAGTAATGATTGTCCAATAAATGAATGGTCCATTTTTCCAAGTCTGAAATGGTAGAAAACACGCCACTTGAACCATAAGTCTTTTTATTGAAGCCAAAAATTTGTCCATTGGGAAACTGGATGCTTTGATAATCATTAATCCGGTAAGTCTTTTCGTTTTCATTAAATAAATAACCAATTGCAGGATGGAGCCCTGTTTGAGGTTTGTTTACTGAGGAGTTTTTCATCCCAACTTTAGCAAAGACATGATCCTGAAGTACCTTCTCATAAGGTTGACCTGTTATCGCTTCTATAATTTCTGCCAGCAAAATATAATTGGAATTACTGTATTCATATTTGGTACCTGGTTTAAAATTTAAATCTTTGAACTTTTCGTTCAGCAATCTTAAAACGTATTCATTATCTATAACTTCTTCCCTCCAGGTGATGAACTCATAATAACTGGGAATGCCAGATTGATGAGATAACAAATCTTCGATGCTTATCTCCTTCATATAATCAGGCAAATTGGTAAGAATTGAATTTATGTTCTGCTGGCCTTCAATTTTTTTCTCAGCCAAAAGATTGAGAATCAATTGGGCTGTCATAGGCTTTGTAACAGAAGCAAGATAGAAAGAGCTTGTTGAAGTTAATAATTTTAAATCCTCAGTTCGTTCTTCTACTCCTTTCATATTTCTAAGGCTCACTTTCCCCTTAATGATTATGGAAGCCGCAATACCGGGATCATCAATATTATCCATTTGAAAATTCAGGTAGTCGTTTAGGTAAGGAGAAAAACTTTTTCTTGGGTTTTTCCATACTTTTTTCAGCTCTTGAGCTGATACATGAAGATTACTTAAAATCATAGCTGCGAAGAATAGTATGAGGGTGGTATTTCTTTTCATTTGATAAATAATTTTGACACAGACTTATACCAATTTTGGTAGACCTACACAGTCTAAGTCTGATTTGGTTAACACTATTTTTAATTTTTTTATTGATTTAAGTAAATGGATAGACCGTTAGTTGCTAGTCTTTAAATAAATATTGCCATTAAAACTGTCTATTTTAATTTCTGGGCCTCCTCCATTGATAACACCATAGAGCCATTTATCCCGATATTTTTTAATTCGGTCACCATCCCCAGATGGCTCCTTAATGCCAGGTTTTGATGCAGGCATTAATTTAATATCAGAGTATAGATCACCATACTCAGTGAAGGCTTTAAAACGTGCTTTTAAGTTATTGGGGAAAGACAAGTCTATATCTCCATTCATACTGGTAAAGACCATAGGGGCCTCAAAGATCACCTCATTAAATTGAACAGTGATATTTTTATTAAGAGCATCTGCAATGATGGTACCCCCGACATCAACCAGATCTATTTTGCCATTATTATTGCTGACATCCAGCTCTCCAATAACTCCTTCAACATAAATATCTCCATCATTTAACAAATCTAGTTTTAGCGAAAATCTTTTGGGGACCAAAATTTCGAAATCAACAATGATATCTTCAGATGGACCGTTAAAGGACACTGTATTTTCATACTCCTCTAATCCGATTATCAAGTCTCTTTGGAAATATTTTCTGGATGCACTACCGCCAATTTTGCCTTTTTTTTCAGGCCTTGGGATGGCTTTAATTATTAAGATCTTCCCCTCATATCCTCGTACTTTAACTGAGCCAAAAGATTGATCGATTATTAGGCGGCCTGGTTTTTCAGGAAAGCTTAAGGAAACACTAATTTCCTGTTGGCTTTGTGCCAAAAGCAGATTGGTATTAATCATCCAAAAAATCACAAAAACTCCACTCCAATAAATTTGAGGTCTTATCCTATTTTTAGTTTTAAAATACTTCATCGTCTATATTAAATTTTGGATTGACTTTTCAATCTCTTTTTTAATGGTCTCATTAATTTGGGGTCTTTGCAATAATTTTTCAATAGAATTCAACGATTCATTTTCCTGGAATAAAATCATCAATTTAACCAGTTTCAAAATAACCAGAGGAGACTCCTGATATTCCAAAGATTTGATAATGCCTTCTCTGACCTTAGGATCTTCCACAAGTTTTGATAAAGATTCAACAGCCGCAATTCTAACATTCACATCTGAATCAGACTGTAAAGTTGTAAAAAGAGCTTCCGTAACCAGTTTGTTAGGACTGGTTAATTTATTGGCTTCACTATGGGCTATTAATCGTTTGCTGGTGATGGGCTCTTCAATCAGTTCCAGGATGAGTTGTGTACGCAATCTTTCCGTTTCGACCTTTGCTAATTCGACCGTTCTAGCCAATTTAGCATTCTGCCACGGAGGATCAAAGCTGGCTATAAGATATCCTATTAACAACAAGGCTATACTTGCTGCAGTACGGCCAAAAATTTTCCATTGATACAACTCTCTATTTACATTTCGATCATTGGTATTGGTTATAAGAGGCATAATAATAGAATTGGGCGGATGCATTTTCCTGATGGTGTTTAGCATCTCAAATTCGGCCCTATATTCCAACAAATCCGGATCAATATTGGATGAGGAAAAAAATTTCATCAACTCCAATTCTTCCAGATGGCTACTATTGCCCTCATAATATCTTTCCAGTATTTTTTTTATTCTATCCATGATCGTATTGTTTCTTTAGACTTACCCTTAAATATTTTCTGGTTCTGGAAATGATTTGTCTTAGATTTTCCTGAGTAAATCCAGTTAAGTTTTCAATTTCTTCATAGCTGTATCCTTCAATAGTTTTCATCACAAAAATGAGTCTGTGTTTTATCTCTATTTTTTTGAGGCTATCCATTAGAACCTGCAAAGCTTCTTTTTCTTCATAATTTTGATAAAACTTTAAATTTCGATTTCCAATTTTGGGTAGGATTTGATTTTTGAATAAATGCTGCCTTTTATTCAAATCAAAACAAAGGTTTTTAATGACCCGAATTCCATAAGCCTCCACATTGTCCATCTTTTTTAAAAGATTTTTCTTTTTCCAAAGGATTAATAAGGTTTCCTGAGTTAAATCTGAAGCATCTTCTTCATTTAACAGCATTACATAAGCCATTCGGTATAGCTTATCTTTTATTCGAATCAATTCATTTTGAAATTCGCCATCCTCCATAGTTATTAGGAAAACTACTGAGTTGGCATTTCGTGACAAGAAGGGAATATTTTTTTGACCTACGGGGTTACGGAAAATAAAGTCAAGCTGACAAGTAATGCCGCTTTGGTTGCAATTTTTAACAATTAGGTAGCATACAAAGTGCCATGCAACATATTTAATAATCAAAGCTACAATTCTATTAACAAAAGGAATTAGCTGCTCTTACCTTTGGATCAAGAACAATAAAACAATTTTGAACCCTTAAAAACGAAATCATGAAATCACAAAAATTTTTGGTATTCGAAACAGCAGTTTTTTTGATTACCTGCGCCGTGATTGGTTTATTAATTCTGCTTAACCAAAGTGCAATCTTTGAGCTATTTGATAATGTCCAATCTCAAGCAAATGAAATAAGCAGAGTGGTATATAAGCCTGCCTCCTATTAATAAACTTTTATAGCTATAAAATTTAATAACTCCATTTTTTAATTAATCTAATAAAAACTATTATCATGAAATCCTTATTTCTTTCTTTTTCTCTACTGGTATTTTCTTTCACTCTTTTTGCACAAACACCAGAGGATAAGCAAGCTATTCAGAATCTAGTAAAAACAATGGCCGAGGGATGGACAGCAGGCAGTGGTGAACAGATTGCCAGTGTATTTGCTGCTGAACACGACTTTGTTGTCTGGAATGGATATTATATGAAAAATATGAGTCCGAAGCTTACTACAAAAAGTTTCGATGGTATCCTTAGTAGTATTTACAAGGATACTCAACATTTTGCCACCATTGACAAAATTAAATTTATCAGGAAAGATGTGGCCCTTATCCATGTTTTTGCAGCCATAGCAAAAAAAGGAGAAGGCCGGCCAGCAGACCCGGAAGTCTTATGGACAGGATTACTTACTAAGGAAAATGGTTCCTGGAAAATTGTGTCTTTCCATAATCTAGATCTGGAAGTTTTTGAGAATGAAGAAACACGAAAAAGGGCCCCCATGCCCACTTCTGTTATGTATGCTGGTTGGTATTCAGAGAACAAATAAACCTGTTATAGTAGATTCCCTAATTAATCAGGACACTGAATAGTTGAATTTCATTACTATTCAGTGTTCATCAAAACCCTATAAGCATTAGAAATAAAAGGAAATTCCCTAATTTCAAAAATCAAAAAGAACAATTGCATATGCGTGGAATTTTGATTCTCTTATTTACAATTTGGAGTTTTGCAGTTTGGAGTCAATCTAATTCTACCACTCTTTTCCTTGACAACAACCTATTTGAATCAAAGGAACTCAATGCTTTCATGAGTTTATACACAGATGTGAGTGGGGCATTGACTATCGAAGATATTCTATCTGAACAAAGAGATTTTCAGCCTAATTTTTCCCAAAATCAAAAGACCCTCTACCCTGCTGCCCATTGGTTGAAAATTAATATAAAGGCAGAAGAAAATATTACTTCCCATTGGTTAATCTTTAAATCTGATAATAATGTCTCAAAGTATCTGACCTTTCTGAGTTATGTAGATGTGTTTTTTGTAAAAAATGAAAAGGTTGCTCAACATAAAAAGTCAGGTTATTATGTGCCTAAAAAAGAAAAGGCCATCCCGGAGAGAGCTGCTGTTAATGCCATTCCATTTTCAATGAATAAAGGTGATTCGATAAGCCTTTTCATCCGTGTCGGTCAGGTCCATAAAACTTATGAAACCCAACTTCGGCTGGAATTAAGCCGTCCGATAGTGAATATTTCCAACACTCAGAAAAAATATGCGTGGGTGATTTTTGGAAGCCAGGTGATGTATGCCATGATTGGATTTTATATGCTGGTATTTTGGCTATTTGTAAAAAACCCATCCTATCTATACTTTGGAATCTTTTGCCTCCTTTTTAGCTTACATTATTTAAACTTAGAGCCTGTTTCTAGTTATGTAGACCGCTTTTTCCCCAATAACCCACATAACATGAAATGGCTCAAAGTTATTAATCAAGGTTCTAGTCTCTTTTTCCTCCTATTTGGTCGTTCCTTTTCTGAGGTTAAATCCCGGCTCCCAAAATGGGATAAATATCTACTTTTAGTAATTTTCTTTTATCTGTTAATCTACTTCAACAATTTTTTAAAAGTCATAGCTGAACCCTATGTTGACAATCCGCTTGTATCCTTTATTGCAGTATTTATTTTAATACTCCCTTTAGCAATAAAATTTATTCTGGGTAAGCATATTTTTGCTAAAATTTTTGGCATTGGAATCCTATTTTTTCAATTCTGGAACTGTATGGGCATTCTTTGGAATTTTGGCCTTGTTTCCCTCCCTTTCAATCCCTGGCCAATAGGTCAAATTGGCTTATTGATGATTTATGCTTTTGGACTGGGGTATAAGTTATTGGACAGCCAAAAGCAAAAGGCCAAAGCCGATCGTATACATGAATTAGATAAGATAAAATCACGTTTTTTTGCAAACATCAGTCACGAGTTTCGGACCCCGCTTTCCTTAATTTTGGGACCGATCAACCAGTCAATGGAAAATATACCTGCCAGTGAATCAATAGGAGATAATGACGAAATTCCAGTCAAAGGGAAACATTTAAAAATTGTAAAAAGAAATGCCATCCGACTCCAAAATCTGGTAGATCAATTATTAGATTTATCCAAACTGGATAATGGAAAAATGAATTTGAAAGTTGCCGAAGGGAATATCATTCAATTTATTCGGTCAATTGTTTTTTCCTTCGAAAGTCTTGCGGAACGAAGGCATATACACTTTCATACCAGTTTTCCCAACCAATTAAAAGAGACTTATTTTGATAAGGATAAATTAGAAAAAATATTGGTCAACCTTCTTTCCAATGCTTTTAAATTCACCCCCGAACATGGAAGAGTAAGTGTCTCTGTAAAAGCTGAAAAGGGGCAGCTAAAAATTCAGATTAGTGATTCCGGAAATGGAATGTATGATGAGGAGATTGAAAAAATCTTTGACCGTTTTTATCAAGTAGAAGGAACAGAGGCAAAAGGAAGTGGTATTGGATTATCATTGGTCAAAGAATTAGTAGACCTCCACAATGGACAAATAAGTGTTGACAGTATAAAAGATAAGGGGACGACCTTCAAAATAAGTCTCCCTTACCAGAAAGCTGATTTTGATCCTGGAACCATTACTTCTATTTCAAAAGAAATTACTCCCTCTCAAAATGCTTTTATGCAGGAGGAATTGGTGAAATCTGATAATACAGCCAAAGAGCCTGGAAGAAAAATCCCTGAATTGCCTATAGCATTAGTAGTAGAGGATAATCCAGATTTACGACAATACATCACCGAAAATATTGAGCAGTTTTATCAAGTTATCTCTGCTAAAAATGGTAAAGAAGGGGAAACAATAGCTTTTGAAAAGATTCCCGATATCATTATCAGTGATGTCATGATGCCTAAAAAAAGTGGATTTGAATTATGTGATGAGTTGAAAAAAGATAGTAGAACAAGCCACATTCCTATCATTTTATTAACAGCCAAAGCAGGCCAGGAGCATAAAATCACCGGCTTGGAACAAGGTGCTGATGAATATTTGACCAAACCTTTTGATGTAAGGGAATTAATTGTACGTATGTCTAACCTTATTAATCAGAGACAAAGACTTAGAGAAAAATTTAGTGGAGAACTAAAAATTGGTCCATCCAAGATCATTCTTCCCTCAATCGATGAGCGGTTTTTAAGGGATGTTATGATTAAAATAGAAGAAAACATAGGAAATGAGTTTTTTACTGTAGAAGAATTAGCAAGCTCCATTGGTTTCAGCAGATCTCAATTACATCGCAAGATTAAAGCACTAACTGGAAAAAGCAGTAATCAACTGATTCGGGAATTTCGATTGACGAGAGCTAAAGAATTATTGGAACAAAAAAGTGCCACCGTTTCTGAAATTGCTTATGAGGTTGGCTACTCCAATTTATCTTATTTCACCAAGAGTTATAAAGATGCTTTTGGGGTTTTACCATCGGAGGTATAATATTTGGGGTATTAGGGTATTAGGGTATTAGGGTATTGGGCATTGGGTATTGGGTATTGGGTATTGGGTATTGGGTATTGGGTATTGGAAAGCTATTTAATTTTAGATTTTATTTATTGGGTAGTTGCGATTATTTTTTTTACAATTTCCAGAAATGTATCAAATCCCAGTTCCTGATCTCCATCTGTATCATGTTCTGCCGTGGAAACCACCAGAAGGTTTTTAGCAGGAACAATAGCTGCAAACTGACCACCGCTACCAGCCATAAAATAGATGCCTTCTTTTTCATTGATCCACCAATGATACCCAAAGGAATAATCAGAAACAACACCAGTATCCGTTTGAGTAGTGGTCATTTTGTTAATCCAGCTGCTAGTGATCAGCTGTTCGCCCTTCCAGTTTCCCTGGTTTAAGACCAATTGAGCAATTTTGGCCATTTCCCTAGGGGTAGTTGAAATTCCGTGCCCTCCTACATTATAACCATCGTACTTTAACCAGGAATAATTGGTGAATCCTATTTTAGAAAATAAAAGTTCATCTGCCCAGGCCTCAAGGGTTCGTCCAAGAGCACTTTGGATGCAGGCCCCTGCCAAATGAGAATCTCCGCTACTGTAATGAAATTGTTGGCCAGGCTCAGAAAACATGGGCATACCAAGGAGAAAATTAAGTGTATTGCCCTGTTCATTTTGTAAAAGAATTGAAAAATCAGCAACTTCATCAAAGTCAATACCAGAGCGCATGGTCAATAGATTCTCTAAGCTTATACTGTTTTTATCGGGATGTTCTTTTAAGTCATCAGACAAATAATTCGATATAGGGTCATTAATATCTTTGATAATTTCTTTTTCAATAGCCAGGCCCGTTAAAATTCCGAGTACTTGTTTGGTGCAAGACCAAATCGGTTGGGTGATGCTAATGTCGTTTTCGTCTTTGAAATATGTTTCTGCTAGTAATTTATTATTTCTAAAAACTAATAGACTTCTTAACTGATATAATGACCCATCTTCCTGAAGGGCTCTAAAAATATTGGATAATTTTGCTTCATCCATATTTTCTTGATTGGGAGTAGCAATTTCCCAGCCATCTTGAATATCTCTAGGTTGTATTCCTGTAAAGGGTAAAAAGGGAGATTCCTCTTTTAAACAAGCAGTAATAAACACGCTCAAAAGCAAAAAAAAGAGATATTTTTTCATGATTTAGATTTCTTAAAAAACCAGGTATAATGAATGGAATGGCTTAATTGTCGGAATGCTGCTTGGTCATAATAGGCCAGGAATTCTAATTGGTATGAAAGGGCCTTCCATCGTTTTTTCCCTTCCCAAAGAAGAGAGATATTTAATTTGGTTTGTTGATAAGTATCCTGGCTTCCAAAAATCATATTTTGGTGTATATCCCTAAAATTATCGCCTATCTTGGTAGAAAAAAAGTAGGGATCTCTCTCCAAGTCAGGCCTGCTGCTCCATCCTAAAAGAGAATGATCCAACTGGGTTATTATTTTTTTACTTCCCAACTCAAAAAAGGCAGTAGCATTCAATTCAAGGTTATAATTAGACATCCAAATAATTGGACCGGCATGTAAATCAGGATAATTATAAACAGAATACTGAGCTCGAAGCCCTGGCCCCAAATAGAGGTTTAGTTTTTCACTATTCACAACACCAAAGGAATAATGAGTATTAAGGGGTGCAAAGGTCCATTTGAAACCCCAGGTTCCGATGGTCGTTTTACCTCCTCCAGCTAATAAAACCGAATATTGAAAGTATCGCTGATCATCTAATAATTGATTTCCAAAAGCTAAACTTAAATCAGGGCCCCTAAAAACAAGTCCGTGATTCAACTCATCTTTTAGTTCGAGATAAGAAATACCTAAAGAAAGATAATTACCTTGATAAGTCCATTTCTGAGAAAAAAGAAAGGTAGGCAGTAAAATAAGGTGAATTAGGCTTATCCATTGTTTCATATTCCTGTCAGGTAAAGGGATTTAATCCCAATTGATCATTTTCATTTACCTGACAAAAGTGCATGCAATATGAGCTATCAATCAATGACAATAATCATTAATTACATACATTACACTTGTAACCATCATCATCATTTTTAAATCAACCCTTCCAACATTAATTCGTTTTATTAGAGGCTTTTAGATACGGACAATTACTGACATTCACCGTCTAGAAATTTTAAATTAATTGATTAATCCAAGTCTATGCAGGTATTCAGCTTCTATGAATTTGAGAGGTAATCGTTTTATCCTTTATCTTATCATCCTCGGCCAATAAAAATGCTTTGGATAAAATTATAGACAAACCCGTATCCCCCTCAAAAGGAATGAACAATTTTTCGGTTGGGTCTTTTTTGCTTCTATCAGGAACAATGCAGAGATATTGATCATTGGGTTCCATTAGAATATTGGTACTTCCCAGGTGAATTTTATATTTTCTGTACTTTCCTTTAACAAGCAGGAATTTATCTTGAATCTCTGCTACATTTTTGATTTTTAACCTTGGCAGCAATTTTTCCAAGACCTCTTTTCTATTTGTTGCAAGTGCCGAGAGGCTGCCGAATGAGTAAGAATTCCAGTAATCCCTATAAGCAGGCAAGCCTCCGGAGTCTCTCCAACTGGGATCATTTCCCACACTAGCCACTCCAACAAATAAATCTACATCCCTTAAAACTTCGGAAAAAGGGACGGCAGGTACATCTATTAAATCCAGATATTCATTTACCTCAGTATTTATGAACCGAATCTGGTCTGTTGTGATGTAATTCCAAATCCCATTTCCATTATAGCCATCCTCCACATCCAGACTTTGTATCCAAAATTGGGCCTTTAGCTTATATTCTGGCAGGTCTAATTCAGCGATATCATCATATCCTCCATCCCAGGCACCTAATAGGCGAGCCTTCCAACCTCTACCCTTAGCCAGGCTGACATACTGGTGTTGTTTTAAAATATGGGCAGCCATTCGGTTACTGTAGGTTTTGGTATTTAATTCAGCTTCAGTAAGTAGATAAACCTCCCGATAGGCTTGCTTGATGGGTTGTTTTATTTCATGATCCATTAAAAAATCCCGCCATAGGCGTACTTCTTCCGTGCTGGCCTGGGCTGGGTGCCAAAGGCTTACTTCACAATCATTTTTAGGAATAAACAATTGACCATCCAAACAGGTCCAGTGATCCCGATAAAAAATGGCAGTAACCATCTCTTCATTATCCTTGAAATTCCATATTAATTTTTTAGTCAGAAAGGACATCAGGCCATGGTCAAAATAATATTCCATAAATTTTTCGAAAGACCAGCTCCTTTCCGCACGAAACATTTGGTCAATTCGATCTTTTTGGGCACTGCTCGTCTTGTCAATTTGTTTCTTAAGCAGTTTGAGTTTTTTCAATTCGGTGGATAAATGATTTTTGACAAAGCTGGGAATCGTTTTTTGCCTGGAGCCATCTGCCTTTATCCATTGTAAAGTCGTTTTTCCCGCACTTTTTATGGTCAATATTGCTGTATATTCACCGAAGGCAGTTTCTAAATTTCCATCCACCAATCCAAAGTCTTCGACTGAAATGTCTTCCATCTCATGAACAGATATTCCTTTTTCTATTGCAGCAGAACTTAAATAGCCTTTAATTATTTTTTGAGCACTATTTTGTTTAATCTTTAACTTGAGGCGAGATAAATGACTGATCCCTTCTATACCTTTAGAATGAGCAAGGGCATAAAAACAAGCGTTTCCCAAAGCTTGTGCTACAGGCCCATGCCCAGGTACTTTTCGATACGACCTTTCAGCAAGATTGGCTAAATTTTGTAGAGTATGGGAATCATAGAATGGAGTACACATCCAGACAAAACCTTTTACAGCCTGTATGGTAGAAGAATCAATAAATTCGTGACTATAATATGTATAGGATTCTCCTCCATAGGATTCCTTACGTTCTGTTAATGTCTCCTTTAAATTCACTAAAAAACTAAACCAGGCATTAACAATCTTTTTGAATTTACGGTCGCCATATTCTTTAATCAGGTCTCTGCTGTTTTTTTGAAAACGTTTTCCGGGTCTGGCACCATTTACTTTTTGAGCCATACCAATCAATTGATACCAATATTCTTTATCTTTTTGGTCTAAGGATTTAATTTGCTTATTGGCCATCAGGACAAATGGATCCTTTCCATGAAAAAGAGTAGGTTTTATGGCATGCTCACCATGTAAGGAGCGATATAATATCAAATCTATCTTTTCCAGGAACTTAAGTTTCTCCTTGTCGTCACCATATCTTGAAACTGCAGCAATCTTTTTCCTTAAGTTGTTTAAAGTTTCTTTTAGGGAATTTGATAGTAACCTTCCTTTATATTGGTGAGCTATTTTATTTAAGAATCGAGACATAGGCCAAGCTAATATTGAGGCATAATAATGGCTGCGGTATTTGGAAAAAGCATTGATTATTCGTTGAATATCAGACTCCTCTAAGCTGAGTTTTGCCAGGAATAAATGTTGAACAAACATATGCCTGACGGTTGCCTTCTGGCATTTTGGATCAGAAGTTGAGTAATGATGATTTTTATTTCGAAAAAAATGAATCTTCCTCATACACTCAATAGCAAAATCAATCTTTTTCTTGTCGGGCCAGTGTACAACCTCTTCTTGATAAATGGATAAATCCTTTATTCTTAGATCCCAGAAATAGTTGAATTTTTGCCTGGATTCCTCCCAGGCTTGATTAATAATGCGATCAAATTCTTGATGTTCTGGATCTTTTATAGAAAATATTTGGATGAATTGATTGAGTATTTCCATAATTATCCGCCTACTAATGGAGTTAGTTTGATAAAACTGATTTTAGTGTCTTCTGATAATTTAACTCGCTGCTCTAATTGCTCTATTTGGACATCATTGACCAGAACGAAAAAACCGTTCTTCTTAAATGCGTCAAGTGCAATGTAAACCTGCTTTTCTCCATCAATAGGTTTTCTAAATTTAGGCTTGATACCATTGACTGTTTTTTCGGCATGAATAGGTGCCACCAAACCATGGTAATATTCTGGAAGTCTCTGGTTATAGTCCTCCACTTCCTGAAGGACCCTTTGGCTGATAATCTCTTCAATGCTGACATCCAAAGTATTAAAGGTAAGATTGGATTCTTTTAAAGCTAAGCCAGTAATACTTTCATCTTGAATTTTAATTGTCATCTCCATAATTTCACAATTAAACCACTATTATGATTACAATCATTAAAAATCACACCATAAAGATAACAAAATAAATTTAAAATGTAAACAAATAATAGATAAAATGTAACTAAAAAAGTGGCAAACCAAGTCTTTAATCCGATTAGAAGAGTTTAATCGATTTTTGCTTTTTTCAATTTTCTTATGTTCCATATTCCCAGTAAGACTAGGATGCTCCCGATTCCAAAAATGATATAACCCCAACTGGGATGATTAGAAAATGATGTAGTACCTACTATCATCATAATTAAGCCGAAATAAGTAAGTTTTGACATGCTTTTTGTGGTTTTATTTTACACAAAATCCTGTGAATTGCTGTTCTGAAGTTTTCTTTTTAATCTTTTTTGATAGCAGGTATAATAGACTACCAGGATCAAGGCAAAAGCCTGAATCACGGCTAAAATATCATCCGTTCGTTCATCAATATTAATAGGGAAAAGGCGAACAGAGCAAACAATCACAATAATCGCTGCAACAATTTTAATCGATTTTACTGTTTTTGGATGGATCATTTTTGTTCATTTTTAGAAATAAAATTACTATTCAACATATGAGTTGCAGAAGCAAGAGATTCCATTACATTTTTGGTGGATTTTCTTCTAATTCATCTCGATAGGTTTCCAGTGCCTGTAAATAATTGCCATACTTTCTGAATTGAAGGAACTTTGTTAGTCTGTAAACAAAAAAGGGAGTAATAAGAGTACCCAAAAGAATAATAAGCATAGGGTAATCTGATTGAATGGTTTGATATTTATACAATTGGATGTACAGTAAAAAAAAGGCAATACAAGTCATTCCAATTACATCAGTAATAATACCCAATTGAATAATATTTTTGATCACGGCTATTATTTCTGAAAGTGATTTTTTCAGATCAAATGAAGATCTCTGGTAAGCTATTATTTTTCGATAACTGAATAAATTGTATAATGATAAAAGCAAGACTAAAACCGCCAAAAAACCATATAAAATCAATAGTTCAGGGTTGGACAGAGGAACTCCCAAGATAAATTCATCTCCAACTTCACGCCAGTCAAGGTTAATCCCTACAAATAAGAGTAAGAATATACAGATAGTCCCCATTATTATTTTGAACTTCATAATCCTTTTAACCTTTGAGATGACCGTGTTGGATCTTTTTCTGATCGATACACGGAACTCTTCCTTACTCATGCGGAACTCCTCATCGAGTTGTGAGTTAGCTGATTCCCATATATTTTTTAGTTGACTTAATTCCATTTTATTGAGGATTAAGTATCTTTTTCAATTTAGCTTTAATTCTATGCAATTTCACTCTAACATAATTAGGAGTAATCCCCATAATGCGGGCAATTTCTTCATTTTCTTCTTCCTCCAGATATAAGAGGACAATTCCTTTTTCTACATCATTCAACTGATCTATGGCTTTGTATAATAACTTTATTTCTGCACCATCAAATTCATTACTCTGAATGGCCTCGGGCAATTCAAGTATTCTGGTGGAAATCTCAACTTTTTGCAAAGATTTTTTTCGTTTTCGAACCTGTTGGAGGGCCACATTCAAACTTATTCTGTACATCCAGGTCGTAAATTTGGCATCACCGCGGAAAGAAGGGTAAGACCGCCAAAGTTGAATTAATATTTCCTGGAACAGGTCTTTTCGCTGTTCTTCACCTCTAGTATAGACGGTACAAACCTTATGGATGATCCCTTGAGACTCCATAACCCTATCAATAAATTCCTTTTCAAGTTGTTTGTCTTTCAACTGTTGTACAGACTAGTAAAGCAAGCTGCCATGCAACTTGGTGGTAGAAAGTAAAAGGTAAAAAGTAGAAGGATTTTCGACTAAAAAATATTAGCCAATTATGGAAAATAAAAGCCTGCTGTCTTTCTACTTACCTAACTACCGGAGGTAGTTACTTTCTCCCTTATTCCCCAAGTTGCCATGTAACTCGGATTAGCAATCAATTTCTTTAGTCCATTAGTTGTAGTGATTTACAGCGGCATTACATTTTTCTTCGCATATTTTCATTTTTTCAGAAAAGGCTTGAGCACAGCAGCATAATCATTATCAAAATAGCCAAAGGTTTCCTGAATCATCCATCCTGTGTTTTCCGCTAATCGTTCCAGGTTTTCGGGATCCACATGAATCCAATTAAACCAATCACCTATGAGTTCTTTATACTCTACTCGAATGCGAATTTCGCCAGTATATTTTCCAGTCTCATGATTTCCATTATGATACTGTAGGTGTTTTACATTACTGGTCCGCAGCACATCTGAGGTAGTCAAGAGTAATGCACCGTCATTCTTGACCAGTTTTCTCAATACTAAGAGAAGATTCTCTGCGCCTTCTAAAGTTCCTCCAATCCCTATGTTATGGCCAAACAAAAATAGGGTGTCAAAAGATTCAGATGGCAAACTATGCTCAAAGATGTTCATGTGAAAGGTTTGGTCACATCCACTTTCCTGGCATACTTTGATGGCCAGGGGAGAAAAATCAAGCCCAGTGATATCAAAACCTCTATCTTGAAAGTATAATACATGTCTGCCAGCTCCACAACCAACATCCAGTATTTTTCCTTGCACAAAATCCAGCACTGCCTTTTCACCTGGTTCCAGCCAAGTGGCAAAGTATTCCTTTAAACTAGCCTTGGAAACATAACCATCATCTCTCCGAATGATATAGGGAGTACTTCGATCGCCATTCCAATATTCATAAAGTGCCTGGCCAAAAACATCTTTCATATTCTATTCTCTATTTTCCTACTTGAAGCTAATATATAGGTCACCTTGCCCTAAGCCATCCCTTCTGGTGGCACAAAAAATCAGGTAGGATTCATCCGGGGTAACAAATACATCTGCTTCATATGCTTTTGTGAGGAAAAATTTTGACTGCATTTTACTATGAAATTGTAAGATTAGGACTTCAATAAACCGTGTTAACCCGCGAAAATCCGTGTCGAAAAAAGAGCTAAATTAGACACTGATTTTCACGGGTCTGGACGGTATGTCCTTATACTTTTTACTTTTTACTTTTTCAAAAACCTGATTTCTAGCCCTACCTTGAGTTACCTTAAACCCTTCGATTTTCCCCTTGTTATCTCGATAAAATTCTACAGAATTTATAAACCATCTAGATCCTTCAAAATCATCTCCCCATGCATTGGATAAATTTAAGGTTCCATGGCGATAATGTTGCAGCTTCAAATCCCCATTTTTTTCAATGACATCGTAAGTGGTATGTAATTCCTCACTCCAACTCATACCCTTCTCTCTCTTTCTTCGTCAAGGGCTTCAATTGCTTAGACTTAAACCATTCACTATAATAAGCAGGCATCGGCCATAGTTTAGAAGTGCCATCTTCCGACCAGCTCAGGATTTTTTTGCCATCAGGTGAAAAACTCACTCCTATAATTGCCTTTGGATGATTATCAAAAATAGAAAGTAATCGCCCCTCTGCATTCCAAAGTCTGAAAGTTGTATCACTATCAGACAAAGGCTTGGTAATAATAAATTGGCTATCAGGGGAGAAAAAAACAATGCTAAGATTACTTTGATGACCTGTCAGGGTATTAATCAAACGGCCATTGGAATCCCATAATTTGGCAGTATTGTCCCTGGACCCTGTAATGATCCTAGAACCATCAGGTGAAAAAGAAGCGGTCAATATGGTTTTTTCATGGCTGAGTTCTTCAATCAGATTTCCTTTAAAATCCCATAACCTGGCAGTAGCATCTTGCCCATGGGTTAAAACTTTTCTACTATCCGGTGAAAACTCGGCTACTTTCACAATATTTCTATGGCCTCGCAAATCTCCCAATAAATTACCTCTCAGGTCCCAAATTTTGGCAGTAGTATCTCTGGAGATGGTCAGTATTTTTTTACCATCAGGTGAAAATTTTGCCACTGTGATGGTCTTGTTATGTCCTCTTAAGGTAGCTAATAACTGTCCTTTCTTGTTCCATAATTTAGCGGTACCATCCCTTGAGGTAGTAAGTATTCGGGTACCATCTGAGGACATAATTGAAGAACTAAGGTTGTCGGTATGTCCTTCAAAAGTTGTCACTAACTGACCACTCATATTCCATAAAAAAGCCTTCGATTTATCTCTTGAAAGCAGCATTTTACCATCCGGAGAAAAATCGGAAAAGGCAAAAGTATGATCACCCTTAAACTCGGCCAATTCTTTACCGTTGAAATCGAACAAGACTCCTATACCGTCCTTAAAGGTATAGGCAAAAACATACTGTCCTTTGGGTAAAAATTTGGCACTGAAAAACTTAACATTCTTTTTCTTTAAAACGACAGAAGTCCTTCGATTTACATCCCATAATCTTATTTCTGAACCCGTAGAAGCATAAGTAAGCACTTTGGTCCCATCAGGTGATAGTTTGACGCGCTGGATGCCTCTTTTAGAGGGTTTCATATTCAATAACAATTGACCATTGGTATCCCAAATTTTTGAAGTATTATTCTTATTTCGAGTTATAATTTTTTGGCTATCAGGTGTGAATATAGCATTTATCCCCTGGTCGGTTTTAGACAAGAAACTTGCCAGGATTCGCCCTTCCAAATCGTATAACCTGGCTGTTTCATCTTCAGAGAGGGAAAGAAGTTGTTTACTATCAGGAGAAAATACAACCGCATATACATCTTGTACGTGATCCTCAAGGTTAGCTATTAAGTTGCCATTCATATCCCAAATCTTCACAGTGTTGTCTTGAGATGCAGAAGCAAGTATTTTCCCGTTAGGAGAAAATTGAACATCAAAAATGGCTTTGGAATTCGCTTCATTAAGCGATTGTGGTACAACCTTATACTGTCCTCTTTTATAGATAGTCCAGCGTTCAACCAAGCCATCAGTAGAGCCTGTCAGAAATTGCTGTCCAGTAGGTGAAAAGCTAGCTGTTGTAAATTGCCCTTTTTTACATTTTTCACTAACTAAAACTTCACTATTATTGCTATCCCATAGTTTTAAGGTGCCATCCAGGGAAATGGTCAATATTTCTTTACCATCTGGAGAAAATTCCCCTTTGATAATCATATCCGTATGGCCAGCAAATTTTTTCAAAACATGGCCTTCTAAATCCCAAATATAAGCGGTATCGTTCGTGGAAGTGGTTAAAATTTGACTTCCATCCGGTGAAAAAACAGCACTGGAAACAACTCCTCTTTTATGTGGCATTTCTGCAATTTCATACCCTTCAAGATCCCATAACCAGGCCGACTCATCTTCTGGTGATGCAGTAATAAACGAATTGCCATCCGGAGCGAAGCATATATTTCGGACCTCACCGCTAAAAGATCTTTCCAATTCAACAGTAGTATTAGTATTAAGATCCCATATCTCTATATCCCCATGATACATACCCAAAACTACCTTTGAATCATCACGTGAAAAATCAGCTCCTGTTAATGGACTATTTAATTCTCTTTCCATCAACACCTTTCCTCTGGTATCCCAGATTCGAACGGTGTCTGTAACAGTAACTATAATTATTTTGGAGCCATCGGAGGAATACTTGACAGTGTAAGCCTCTTCAGAGTTATGATCATATTGAGCCAATTGCAACAGCTTTTTCTTCTCTCTCATTTCATCATAAATGCCTTGAAAAGCATATTGTGCAGCATAAGGTCTGGGAGGGACTGCCCGATTAAATGCCTCCATGGCCACCTGCATAGCGTGATTATAATTGCCAGCTGTGGCCAATTGTTGAGAAAGACTAGCCAATCGTTGGGCATCTGCAATTCCTGCCTGCCTTTCAGCTCTGTTTGTTTGAAAATTTGCGGTATTTAATGCAGCAACGGCTTCTTTTCTCAGGCTATCGGATTCTTCTTTGGCTTCCAGGGCAAGAGCTTCATTTGTCTTGGCATCATCAATAGCGATCTGTAAATCCTCATTAGATTTGACTAGGGCACTATCCTTTCTTAATAATTCTTCAGTCTTTTGTTCGGCAAGTTTCCGGTCTTCGTCCGCCCTTAGTTTAAAAATAAAGGAAATGATAGCGGCGGCAGCTAACAAAACACCAATCACCAGAATAATTAATCGGCGGCGATTTTGAGCAGCTCGGCTGGCCTTTCTACTTTCCTGGATGAACTTTTTCTGATCGGAACCTACCTCAACCTTTTCCAAATATGGGTCAATATAATCCAAATCTTTTTTGTCTAATAAGGCACCTGATTCCACATAATAATCATAGCGATCCCGCAGAAACTGTGTCACCTTCAGGCGCATCTTTTCGGAAGCATCGATCCTGGCATATACTTCCCGAGCCAGGATATCGTGACTTATTTCTACTTTTTGATTGGGTTTGAAGTCCATTTTTTGTGTTTATGCTTGTTCCAGGTATCTTATGATTCTCATTTCCTGTAGTCTTTGGATGCAATGTGTTACTTCCTGTTCAGATAACTTCTTGTCTTTGATCAAACTATCAATTACGGCTCCAATTAACCTGGGTTGCTTGGTGGCCTGATTAGTTACCAATTGAGCCAGAACGGTCAGTGCCGCATCTTCATTTTTAAAGCCCTGCTGAGTCAGTTCCCTATTAATGGTTTCGAGCTGTTCATCCAGAAAACGGGAAAGTACATCATCTAGTTTTCCGGTTTTCTGAAGGAGAGCTTGACTAAAACGAATGGGGCGCTCCACCTCTCCCCTACTTTTGGCGTCATCGCGAAACAAGCGATCCAGATATACCTGCATATTGGCAAGATCTACCCAACCTCTTTCATTACGTATATTTTCAACAATCTGGCTTGTAATTTGATCTCGGGGCTCTTCTATTTCTATTCCAAATCGATCGGCTGATCGGCTGATCACCTCCTGAATATCTTCAGTACGCATGCGTTCAACTCGGAAACGATTGTCAAAAAGGCTTGGAATTATTTTTTCATATTTATCCAAATTAGCCAGGTATTCTTCACGCATAATCAATACAATCTTAACCTGTAGCTTAGCCTGCATTAACTCAGCAATCAACCAAAAAAAACGGTCAGCCTCTTCCTGGCTGCCCAGGATAAATAGCTCTTCAAATTGATCAAAAAAGAGATAGATGGGCTTGTAATAATCCAAATACAGAGAATGAATCTGTTTACGAATAGGTTGTCCCTCCAGCGGTTCTTTTTCAAAAGCTGCATTATAAATACTGGTATTGAGGCTATCAATAATATTTTGATCCCGACGGATCAGTAGAGGTAGCCAATCTGTATCGGCAAACATATTATACAATCCACATCTAACCAGGCTGGTTTTTCCAGTCCCGGAAAGACCATACAATAAAATCAAATTGGATTCGAAGGTCTTTTGGAAGAGGGCTTTAGTCTCCTCATCGCGGCCAAAAAACTCTTTGATATCTTCTTTTTCGTAAGAATCCAAAAATTTGAATGGGCTTTTCTTTTCCATAATCTATTGCTTGGTCAAGTCCGTTTTCATATTATCAAACTGGGTTTTAAGAATCTCATAGGGTCTAATTGTTTTAATAGTAGATTCATTAAACTCCCAACCAAAATCCACCTCATCTTTTACTTCAATTTTTTCTTCAAAGGCGGTACTCACGGTATAAGTATTATGCTCTTCCATTTTTTGAAATTGACTATTCACATTGGTAAAAACATAATCCTCTTTTTCCGTATGAGAATATAAATAGATATCCAGGGATTCCTGGTTGTTATTTAAAAAGGCATTATTGTCTATAATAAAAGGGGAAAGACTCAAAAATCGATTGATTTGGTCGGTCTCTAGATTATCAACCAATAATACAGAATCACTTTCTACATAATTATGGAAAGGACGTTCTTCGCTATCAAGCGTTAAATAGGCACTATCGGCTGCATTCAGGCTACCTAATTTATGGTGAAAAGAAACCTCTTCATATCGAGTACTAGTAACACTAATCCCCCGAACCGCGACCATTTTATATTTAATCAGAAAGCTAATGGTTCCAATAAAAATGGTAAGGCTGTTTTCAGCTTCTTCACATAACTGGGGCGTCTTATTGATATCTAAATTTTCACTAGCAAGCTGTTCTCGAATAGATTCTAGTAATAAATAGGATTTATAAAAGTGATCTTTCTTTTCCAAGGCCTCAAACAATTGTGCAAATTCTGAGACAAAAGGCATCCAGTTATTTTGTTTAAAATGGGCTCCTATTTTAGTAAAGGCATCCATATAATCATAAAAGGGTGCGTGTTTTTCATCTAATTCCAACAAATCTTTGATATAGGAAAGATTTAGCTTGCTTTTTGCTTTTCGTTGTTCTTCCCAAAACTGAGAGACCAGTACATAAAGCAATACACGAGCAGCCATGGCGTAGGTATTGACAGTTTGCTGCAAACGTTCCGGCCCCGGCGTCCGCATAGAATCGCTCCTGGATATCAATTTTTGCATCTGAGCACCAATGGTCCAGGGCAGGTTTTGGATGATAATGGGCAATACTTCTCTTCTGTCTTTTTTCCCTGATTTTACTTCCTCAATCACTTGTTTTAAAGAAGGATCATGACGAACCATAGCCCCTAATATTTTGGGCAAATAATTATTGGGGACATAATTCTCGGATGGCTGGGCCATGAAAGTTTGGATAGGCGTATCCGGCAATCGCCAATTGAGCACATCCTTATGGTCTTTATTAATGTATAAACCCCAGGGAAGAGTCACACCTTCTCCAGGAATGGGAATTTCATCACCTCGTACCTCTACAATAGCTGGTGCTGTTCCTGAATCATATTTTGTATTCAAAGAAGCCGCCGCAAATTGAAAAGCATTTTCTATATTTTTTTTAACAGTCAATCCCTGATAAAACCAGAAGGAAAAATCTTTTGCTTTAGCATCTTCGATGGGAACAGAGGTGGCAATCACTGCTTTTATGCCTAATTCTAATAGAAGTTTGACCTGAGGTTGAGTAGAACATCCGTTGAGAAATACCAATTGAAGCTGGCTTTGCTGACTTAATAGTCCAGCCAAACCACCAGCCTGAGCAGCACCTTCTTCCAGGCGAAGACCGGAACCAGCCGCATGTCCCCCATAATGAAAAATGGCTATCCTATCATTAAAACGATTGAACCCAGCTATTAGATCTTCCACATTCGTACTCTCTTCTCGGTAAACCTCAATGGCTTGCTTATCATGCAAAGTACTTAAGGTGGACATTAATTGTCGGCTTTCTTCTTTAAGTAGAGACAGGTGTGCATCATTATCATTGGCAAAAGCTAGGTAGATGACAGGCTTGGGCATGTTGTAGTAATTTTCTTAAAATGCAGGTGTTTTTGTTCATGAACAAGACTAGTAAATTTAATTAAAAAATACTAGCTGTTTGGGAAGTAGAATGTAAAAGATAAAAAGTAGAAAGATTTTCATTTAAAAATCGTTCAATAATAAGATAAGTCTTCATACAGATGGCATTGGCGTCTGTATGAATTTAGCTATTTTTTTCTTCCAAAAAGCCATAAAATATCCTTCCAGTATTCCTTCCAAACATCAACATGAGCCAAATCAGAATTGACTCTTTTAAACTCCTTACGCATTTCAAAAGAAGCATAAAGGCCAGCTAAAATATTACTTAGAGACAAGCCAATAAATATCCCACTGATCCCCCAAAAAGAACCTATTAAAGTGAATGGAATCGTAAAAAGAAAGGATTTGACCAGGCTAATTTTTAAGGAATTAACAGGCAATTTCAGGCCATTAAAAATAGAAGTGGTTATCAAATACAAACCATAAGAGACATAAGAAAGACTTACAAAATAGAAATAATTAGAAGTATACTTTATCACTTCTTCACTTTCACTAAACAGGCCTGCTATGGGTCGAATAAAAAGAAGTAATAACAAGGCTACCAATAAGCCAAGATAGGTTGAAGATTTGCCGCCAAAAGCAATGGCCTCTTCAATTCGACCTTGTTCTTTAGCACCAGAATTTTGAGCAATAAAGGGAGTAATAGCCGTACTCACTCCCAGAATTCCAATCATTAAAAGGGTCTCAATCCGGCCTGCTACCCCAAAGGCAGCTACAGCCAAAGAAGATTGCTGTGCCAATAAAAAAGTCAGGTACATCAAAGTAAAGGGGCCAATAATTTGGGTGACGATGGTTGGTCCACTCAAACTAAATATTTCTCGAATAATTTGTCGACTGCTACTTTTAGTCTTTGCAGCAAAACTGATCAATCGATCCTGGAATAATAGTAGGAACATTCCTAAAATGACAAACACCCAGGAAATAACAGTAGCAAGAGCAGCCCCCCTAATTCCCATAGCAGGAAAGCCAAATTTTCCAAAAATCAGGAGGTAATCAAATACCAAATTTATGACTCCTGCTATAGCCATAATTACTTCTGGCTTGGTTACATTACCTGTTGCTCTTAACACTCCTCCACACAATATTCCGGTGGTCAAAAGCGGAATTCCCATCAATAAAGGAATGATGTACTCCCTGATCAAGGGCAGAATGGTGTTTTCTGCTCCCAATAATTGAAAAATAGGATCAACTAAAGAAATCAACCCGAAGGAGATAAAAGAAGTCAAGGAAAAACTAAGTCCGATAGCTATGATAGTAGTCTTTTTCACCTTCTCCTGTTCCCCCGCCCCAGTAGCCTGTCCAATAATAATAGAAATACCCACACTAAATCCAATAAAAAGGCCGACCAACAAAAAGTACACTGTTGAGGCAAAACTCAAAGCTGCTAATGCCTCCGGTCCTAATTGCCCAACGAAATAAGTATCAATAACCTGAAATAAAAAGGTTGACAGCATGCCTATGCTGATGGGGACACTCATGGATACGAGTGCTTTATTGGTTTTATCTTTTAGTAGATCTGCCATGACTGAATTGTATAAAGTAAAAGGTAGAAAGTAGAAGGATTAATAGTAATTACCTTTTTGATTCCGAGTTTCGAGTTCCGGGTTCCGAATTTAGGGATCGATTACTTTGAGGGATGGCTGCCTATTGAAGCTTTTTTCTCACGCAGATCTCGCAGATTCCGCTAATCCTTTTCTGCGATATTTGCGAAATCCCTGACTGCCGGTAGGCAGTTGCGTGCCACATAAGTTTCAAATAACAAAAATCCCTTTACGTCAGCAATACTAAACGCGGAACTCGGAACTTAGAACACGAAACAAAAGCTTTTTAGAAAGTCACCCCCTTTAAAATGAACTTAGGATACTAAAGGAGGAAAACCATAAGGCTTTTGCTAATACTTCCCAGCAAATGGATAAAAATGCTCTTTCATAATTCCGACAAAACCTCCCTCAATCTTATCATCTTGCATGGCTTTTGGATGGATGTAAGCCCGAAGGATTTCAGCGCCTGCCCCTTCCCAGGTAAAAGGAATAGCACCTGCCTGTGTCATTCTGTCAATGGCTCGGTTATGAGCATCAGTAGTGGCATCTCCCATCAAATCCGTTAATACATATACTTCATATCCATCCTGGAGCGCATCCAAAGCGGTATAAGTAGGGCAGCCGGAAGTCCAAAGTCCAGTAATCAAAACCTTTTTTCGGCCTGATTTTTTCACGGCCTCTACAACTGCCTTATTTTGCCAGGCATTTAAAGAGATCCGGTCAATATTTTCCACCTCTTCTTCAATTACACATTTGATAGAGGGGACAGTAGGTTTATTAGCACCAAGATCCACACCAATAGTTGTTTCGATAACAGGGATTTCAAAAACATTGGCCGTTTTTATCATAGCCTGAATATTATTGGTTAGAACATCTTTATCTATGTTCCGTACCATTCCCAGCATTTCATCCTGCCAGTCAATGACCAGCAAAATGGTGTTTTCAGAAGTCAAAAGATTATCTGTTTTGGGATCTTTTGGGAGGAAGTTCCCATTATTTTCTGCTTGGGCCTGTTCAGAGTTATCTTTATTCGAAAAAGTAAAAGCTAGGGCTGAAATAGCAATTGCTACAACTGCTAAAATGATCAATTTTGAATGTTTCATATTAAATAAAATTAACGATTGTGAAATTGAAATTGAAAACCAAATAACATCAGGGTATTGGTGTTTTTGATGGATTCAATATTTTGATTGTTATAGATGGTTTGATGATTAAGAGTGACAAAAATGTTTCGAAATACCTCTACATATAAGATGACAATATTATTGAGGCCCCAGAATTCATCATTTGATAAAGAATGGTAAGTATGTAGCTCCCAGGAGAACTTCATTCGCTCACCTATTGGCAGGCTAGACTGCATGGAAGTTCCTATCATTGCTGCGGTGTGTGCTTTAGTATCTTCAAATTTAAAATCCAGGTATCCTGCATAACCATTAATCTGAAAGTATCGAAATGGAGAAGCCTTTATCATATTGATTCCAGCACCCGCTCCCATTACTATGGATGAATTAATGCGATAGGATTCAGCAAAGCCAAAGTTGGCCGATACCATTGGATAAATCTTTTTATGAGCATTTAACCTGGAAATGCTTCCAATCCATAAATCACTTACTGCTGTAAATCCATTGACCTTAAGGAGCTGATAGGTTGCTAATACATCTGAATTCAATTTTGAATTATAAATCTTGAATCTGGAATTAGGATTAATCCCGATCTGGTCTAAATTACCTGTTTGCCACCTCCCCCTTAACCCAATTTCTCCTTGAACGAAAAGAGTATCATTCTGGGAATTTCCCATTAGGTGAAAAAGCAAGAAGATTAAAATCAATGTCTTTTTATTCATCATTACAACCTATACAATTATTGTATATACAATTATTATTTCGAAAAAAATCAAACTAAATTTTCTAATTCTCCTGATGCCATACACCTCCTCCTGCTCTGATCCATTGAACTCCACCATCACGAATGATATTGTCATTTTTCCCTGAATCATCATGAATAAGATCAACTCCTTCAAAATAAGTGATAATGCCAATCCCAGAATGAGGATGCATGCCAATAAATAATCCTTCATCGCTACGGGTCATAGTTCCGGCATCAAAAAAGGCAAATGGGCTTAATTCTTCTCTCGTTTCTGGATAAATGATGTACTGAATCCCCTTTCTGGGAGATTGCAGTCTTTTTAATTTTCTTTTCATAAAGCGTCTAAAAAGATTTTTAATTGTTGATTGAATAATTCAGATAATTCACTGTCTATTATTCCTTGTTCCAGACTAAAATTTTGCTTAAAAAACGGAAGTGAAAAACTGGTAACGGTATTTTTATTAGCACGTGTATACGAATTCGTAGCCATTCCCAAAACAGTTTTAGCACCGCGTCCTCCAGGTGAGGTGGCCAACAAAAGCATAGGTTTATCTAACCAAACACTTCGCTCAATTCTCGAAACCCAATCGTAAATATTTTTGTAGGCAGCGGTGTAAGAACCATTGTGTTCTGCGAATGAAATAATAATCCCATCAGCTTTTTTAATGTATTCTTTAAACTTTTGTGCTAAGTCTGGGTATCCTGACTCTCTTTCTCGGTCAATACTGAAAATAGGCATTTCAAAATCGTTCAAGTCCAGCAGATCAATATCAGCATCAGGAACAAGTCGAGCAGCATAACTCGCGAATTTTTTATTGATGGATTCACGGCTGCTACTAGCTCCAAAGGCCATAATCCTTTTAGTCATTTTGTTTGGATTTTAATTTTAATATCAGGTTTTTAAGCATTTCAAACTCTTCCTGATTTAAACTTGTCATTAGGGGCTTATGAAAATCATGGACTTTTTTATCCAGTTTTTTAAGAATCACCTCCCCTTCCTGGGTGATGGTAATATCCATTTTGCGGCGGTTTGTAGGGCATTCCTTCCTTTCTACAAAACCCTTGGATAGTAATTTGTCTACAATTCTGGTAATATTACTGCTACGCTGAACCATATTATCCAGAATTTCCTGAACAGTAAGAGGCTTTCCCTTTGCTCCTTTTAAGGTGCGCAGGACATTATATTGTGGTTCGGTAATACCAAACTCCTTAAGTTCTGTACTTACCTGATCTGTTATCCAATGTCCTGTGATAATAATCTGGTGAATGGCTTGATAATAGGTTTTATTCATGTATATACAAATGTTGTTGATACAAATCTAAGGCAAAAAATTCATACATGCAAATCTTCCACTTTATTAGTAGTGAAAAACCTTGGCCACTCCTACTTCATTTCCCTTTTTTACTTGAATAAAGAGTATCCCCTTAGGCCATTTGGTAATATTCAAATTAACTCTTTCAGAATTTAGAACCCTGGAATAAATAAGTTTTCCCAAGGGAGATCTAACTTGAATATAGATAGGGTCATTCAAAGCATATTCTTTCATTTCCATAAAAAGCTGATCTTTGGCAGGATTGGGGCTAATCAGCATTAAGTTTGACAGATCAAGGATTTTGATACTTGTGGTTTGATTACAATTAACCTCTAATATTTCATAGTCAATGACACTTGTAAAGCCTTCACATTTTCTGGAAGGCCCAGACATAAGTGAACCAAAACCTTCTATAAATCCATCAGAATGTTGTAGTCCAAAGTCAATAAACTTTGCAGTCCTGCCAAAAAACTCTATTTGTCTTACAGTATCAACAAGCATAGGGATACCAGACGGGTTGTAAAAAGTATCTCCCTTTTCCAAAGAATAATCAATAATTAAAGACTCTGTGAAGGTAGTATCCTCTAGGGGGATGAAATAAATCTTCCTAAGAAGGGTATCTTCCCGAATATATCCCAGTTCACAATTTGCTCCATTGACTTCGGAAAGTAATTTCACTGTAGCATATGTTTTGCTATTTGCCTCCAGGGTTTCACAGGAAATATAGATTTCGGAATGCGTAAAGGAGCCCATTCCCTGACCTTTACGTATGGTCCATTTGGCTCCCGGAATGATTGTTTTTTGATATTCAGGCTGACTAAATAACTGGATGGGGTAAAGGATGACCAAAACTAAAGAATATAAAATAAGTCTGACTGGAGTACGGCTCTTCATGGCTAATACTTCTAAATTATGCTCAAATTAGTTTTCAAAACAAAATAGCCAAAAGGCAGATAGAATTACCTTTTGAACTTGCCTTAATTAGCTAATATTAGCAATAATTAGAGTTTGTTATTGAAGATAGAATTAGCCCAATTAGATACTCTTATTCATTGATCCAGGCCATTATTTTTTTATTAAAAAGATCGGGTTCCTCTAATTGTGGGGTATGTCCGCTTTTTTCAAAAACTTCAATCTGCAGTTTGGGTAATTGTTTATAATCAGAATTCCAGAGCGTATAAGGAACCACATAATCATACCTACCCAGGACAAGCAAAACAGGAAGGTCTACTACTTTTTTATCTTTAAACATATTATAATCTGTAAAAAGTGGCCCAAATAAATGATTGGAAACTTCTATATTAATGGGCATTCCTTCCCAGATCCACCTACAATCATAGTTTGCATTATACCAATACATGGCACTGCTGGCAACATAACTAGCCACCATAGCCTCGGCCCCTGACATCCCTTGCAAATCTTCTTGGATGGCACTCATTTTAGCTGCTTGGATATTTTTCCTTTCCTCGGAAGCCTTTCCCCATAGATTATTGAAGGCTGAGGTGTAGGTTTTATTTCCAAAATCATTGGGTGAGCCGATCATAAGCAAATGAGAAATGTGCTCGGGATATCTTTTCGCATATTCCATAGCGATGGTCCCATGAATGGAGTGGCCAATTAATAGAAAATCTTCCAAATTCAATTCTTTCCTTACTTTTTCTATCTCCTCCGTAATGGTTTCAATAGTGTAATCTTTCAAGTTGGGAGGAGGAGGACCTTCCGCAAACCATCTCATATCTACAAAATGCATTTGCAGATTTTCTCTTAATTCAGTAGAGAAAGTACGAGGATAGTAAATGGAAGAACCAATTACCAGACATGGCTTACCCGTGCCTTCAATTTTATATTTTAAATTAATATCCCCTAGTGAAATTGTGCCTTCAGTCTCAAGCTTTTCTTTCATTTCATTAGATTCCTGAGCAGTACTTCTATTGGCGCAATTGCTTAGCACAAATAGAATAATAATTAGAATGGGAAAGGAATATTTCATGATCATTTTTTTAAATAAAAATTAGAATTCCTACACCCTGCAAGGTGCAAAGTATTTTTTTGAAAATAAAGGCAGAGATGCCTGTTTCAATGTCAATGGCAATGGCAATGTCAATTACAATTACAATTTCAATGTCAATGTCAATAATCAATGCAGTATTGTCATTGCTATTGCTATTGCCATTGACATTGATATTGCTATTGTTATTTGGGAATTTCTAAAAATTTCAACAGGGCTTGAATACATCGTTCTCGTTCTAAAGTCCAGATAAGGAAGGGCATGGAAAAAACTTTAATATCCATACGGTCCAGCATTTTTATTCTTTCCAGTGGGAAGGCCGATACATAATTGCCGGGATAACCGACTAAATCAATCCCAAAAGTCTTTCCGCCTATTATAGCCACAATATCGATATCCAAGCCTGAAATGTGATAATTAATATGTAGCTGAACATCAGGAATTGCCTTCAAGACATCAACAATTTCTATCATAAATTCATCATAGGCAGTATTACCTTTTGAATCTGTAGCCCCTTGATTTTCCAATGAAACAGAAGCAAGATATTCTTTTAAAAGACTTCCCGATCTAAGCATTCCTGGAGTAAAAGAAATCAGGAGATGTTGTTCTGACCTTGCCCTGGTAATACTTACATTAAAAACATCAGGTTTTTCCAAATATTGAAAGGCAGAAGGGTGAGACGATTCGTCTAAGGCAAATGATAAAAACATAATATCTCTTTCCTCACCTTGAAAAAAATGAGGAGTTCCAATTAATATATTATGCCGCCGTATGGCCTCATAGGATAATTTTTTTTCTACTATTTGACTCAGATAATCTGTATGTTCTCGAAATGGAGATAAAATTCCGATGGTCTTACATAGGTGGGCATCTAATCTGGCTTCCTCTTCAATCAATTCATTTATTTTTTGCAAAATCAGACTCGCCTCCTTTTCATTATATCCGGTCCTGCTACGCTTACCCTTTACCTTATGTAGAAAAAGGTTACCGGTCACTTTTGCGGTGGGCGTATCCGTCATAATATTAAGGGCCTTATTATAAAATTTCCGATTGCTGAAATCTATCAAATCAGGGAGGGAGCGATAATGTTCATTAAGAAAATGGATATTATCCTGTTGTGTCATCTGATCTAAAGCAAAATCAAGGAGGCTTTTATTTCGATAATCAAGTTCTTCGATGTCTTCTTCAGGTATCTGATGCTGTTCCAACAATTGCAATTGGCGTTTTCGGGATAAAAAAGAAATATGCCGGAGCTGTTTAGGATCCCCCACTATGACCAGGCGTTTTCCCCTTTGAATGACAGGCAAGGCACTGGAAATATTACACTGTGTAGATTCATCAAATATGACCAGATCAAACAATTCTTTTCTCAAAGGCAATACCTGGCTAATTTCCTCCATTGTCACCAACCATACTGGCAAAGCGTTCAACAAGGAATTGAAATTTACTTTATTGAAGCGCTCTTCCTTTAAATTTCCGGTACGGGCTCGAAGGGCTTTCAAAAAAAATTGTAGTTCTTTTCGTCTTCTTGATAAGGTTTTAAACAAAAAATACTCCCGACTCATGGAAATATATTGGTGCAGAAGTTCATTTTTATAATGGAGTTCCTCCAAAAGATCCCGATATAAAACCCAAAGCGGCTCCACTCTTTTTGATCGTCTTTTGAATCTACTTAACCTCCATTTTTCCCATAGCGAGGGAGAAGGCATAAAGAGGTATCTACCCCATTTTTTTTCATTTTCTGTACGGGATTCTATAATTCTTTCTAAGCGGTTGATTTTACTTAAAGAAATATTCAAGTGGCGTTCTAATTTTTGTAAATCATTTCGGCTTCTATCTTCTATTCCAATACCTGCAAGAATATTTTCCAGGTATTGTTTGGCTTGAGCTTTCCATTTTTTGTCAGTCGTCTTAATCGGCTCATGGTCTAAAAGAAAATCGTTTTTTAATTTCTGAGCAATTACCTCCACCGCCTGTTGATTATTGGAAGCAATTAATACGGATTCTCCACGACTGATGGCATCAATGGTTAAAGCGGCAATGGTAAAAGATTTTCCGGTACCCGGAGGGCCTATTGCAATACTTATCTCCTTATCATGGCTTACTTTTATTAGGTTTTCCTGAGCTTTATTAAGAGTAACAGGAACAAAAACATTTTCTCTAAGCCAACGAGATTGCCCTTGCTCCCTTTGTTTTATTAAACTTATTAGTGGGTCAGATAGCTCTTGTTTTTCACTAGAAAGTTCTTTTAGTTCATTAAGTATTCCCCTTCCAGATTTTGTTTTGCTTAATATCCCTAAACCCATTCCAGGAATCAAATGAAACTGATCATCCTCCTTGAAGATGGTTTTACTTTTGCGATATTTTTCTAAGTCCTTAGCATTTACTATCTCAGGGTATTTGGCAAGTAAATCAGTATTGAGGTTGGAATACAGATGGTCCAAAGTATTTTTTAAAAATACAGCTTCCTGAAAACGAAAAGGTCCGGTAGGAATTTGATCGGACAGTTCATCAATTGCATTTAGAGATTCATCACGGACACTTAAAATCTGAATTGCAGCAGGATTAAGGAGGGGTGTAAATGATTGAAGTTCTACCTGGTACATTCCATCCTCTTTTTTGAGCTCAGCTGGATATAGCAACAAAGGAGCAATCAAACGCTGTTTTCTATTGAGTATGACAGTGTTCCCACAAACAAAAAAGGCACAGAAATACAAGCTTTTTTCCTTGGAATACAAACTCAGTGTTTTAATACTTTTTTCACCCCATTCCTCCTCCATAGGAAGATAAGACAATGCACCACTTAACAAATCTGAATCGTCAAGAACTTTGGTATAGGTGATTTTTTTGCTAAAAAATGAATAAAGCTGGAGAGATCGGTTATCTGCTGCATAACAGGATCGAAAATAGGCTATTCTGTTTTTTATTTGGTTTTTATTCAAAGGGCTACAATTTATATTCTAATACGGTATAGACTCCGGAAGGTAGAGTTATCAAACAGGCAAATATTTTATAAAAACAATAAATATAATCAATTCCCTTTGTAAAATCGGTTAATTGGAATCACCAAAATTAAAGGTTTCTCTTACTAATTTGGAAGTAAGTAAATCTTTGATAAAATCTATCCTTTCCGGGGTTTTCAAATAGGGATGTTCCTGATATAATTTTTGATATTGAGAGGTAACCTCGTCCTGAAAAGCAGAAAGTTTTTGCTCAACCTGATCTTCAATTTTGCTTATGGCATTTTTTTGAAAATGTAAACTTACAGGATCCACATAGCCCATCTTGATAAAACCAGCGGTTTTGCGAGCACAGCGACATGGATTTTTTTTGTTAATCAATCCACACTTTTGATTCATAAAATTATACAGTTGCTTTCGGGCGCGATGTAGTTTTACTCTAAAATTTTCTTTGGAAATCTCCATAATTTCACTACCAATAGCATCAGAAAACTCAAATAATTCGCCAATTATATAGATCAATCGTTGTCCAGGTTCTAGACAAAGCAACATGCCTTTCATACAGCTGATTTTTGCTTCCTTAACCAATAGTTTCTCCTCCACTTCATAGGTATAATGCGAAAGCGATTCATTAGGTATTCGATCTAAACCTTCACCAAATTCTTCGAAGTTTAGAGCTGGAATTTCCTTCTTAGCTCTTTTCATGTTTAAAAAATGGTTTTTAATGATGCGGTATACCCAGGTTTTGAAAGTGCTTTCCAGTTTAAAAGAGCTCAACTTCGTCACCACCTTAATAAGCACTTCCTGGCTGAGATCTGCCGCCAATGTTCTATCACCCGTAAAATTCAGGGCCACATTAAAGATCCAATCCTGGTGCTTTTTGATGAGGTCTTCTAAGGCTTTTGCGTCACCTTTTAGAGATTGGGTTATTAGAGTTTGGTCGTTCATTTTTAAATTTTGTTTGAATTTATATTAATAAATTCTGGTAAAAGTCATCTGGTTTGAGGAAAAAGAGACAGATAGAGACAGATAGAGACAGATAGAGACAGATAGAGACAGATAGAGACAGATAGAGACAGATAGAGACAGATAGAGACAAGGTATTACAATTTATCTCCATTTGTCTCAAATTATCTCTATTCACTCATATTATCTAATAAAAAACCCCCATGCGGATTATCAATCACCATCAACCATTTCCCATTTTCCTGCTTTCTAAGTACCGCTACTGACAAACCACTCTGCTCGATAGCTGTTCCATCTGGAGCCGTACCTTTCATTTTCCAGGGGGAAAAGTGGAGGGCAATATCTCCATTGATAAAAACCTCGTGCCCAAAGTATTCAAATTGAGGATTCAAGCCAAATAGTCCTTGGAATTGCTCTTTAATTTTGTTTGAATGAAATTCTGGAGTCCCGGGTTCAAAAACTACAGTAGCTTCTTTTTCATAGCTGTTCATTACCCCTGAGATGTCTCCATGATGAAAAGCATTGGTCATTGAAAAGATAGCATTAAGAACCTCTTGTTGCTCTGCTGAAAATTGATTTTTAACCATAACATTGTTGTTTTGTGCGTAATGAATAGTAGCCACTCCCATACTGATGGCTAGTAATAAAGCTGCTTTTGTTTTGTAATTCATGTTGTTTTTTTGGCTTTAGACACAAACCAGAAGGGACTGTTACAGTAGTTTTCAATTTTTTTCAAAAAAATTATTTGTCCTAATTTTTTGCTCCTAAATAAGGCTAAAGGCAAAATGCCAGATATTATGGATGGCGCGTCCCAATTATTCATCCAGTTTTCTTATATTTATCTATTCCATTTTTTTAAAAGGCCAATTATATAAGTTAATAGGAATTTTTTCCATGTCAGAAAAATTTCAAGCTAAATTTATTGCACTAAATCCTACTACCTTCTACATTAAACCTTTTACGAACTATAAGCACCAACATGCCAGAACCCAACCCACAAACTGTCCAACTCAGCATGGATTTTATGATCGACAAGATTCGAAAAGAGCAGTGCGTGCTGGTACTAGGTCCTGAGCTTAACATTTTTGAAAATAATGGATTGAGTAGTCAGGAAGCCCTCATACAAGAACTCAACATTCATGAAAATGAAAACATCTACCGTTATTATCCAGATGATGAGTTTTTTTTATTTGACGAGGCTTATAAAAGAACCTTAATCTGCCATCAAATTAAATCTTTTTATCAGGGCCTCCACCCAAACTCCCTACACAAATTGCTTTCGGAAATTCCGTTTCATATATATCTTACTGTAACACCTGATTCCTTATTACAAAAATCCTTTGATTCCTCGGATTTTGCCTTCCAAAGTGGTTATTATAAAAGGAACAAAGACCCACATCTCATTAAGTCTCCTAGTAAAAAAAATCCTTTAATCTATAATTTATTCGGATCTGTAGAAAGCGAAGAATCCATTATTCTGACGCATGATGACCTTTATGATTATTTCAAATCTATTTTCACACAAAGATCCATGCCAGAAAAACTCAAGATCCATTTGCAGGAGGTGAAAAATTTTATTTTCCTGGGCGTACCATTTGACAAATGGTATATGCAGCTGGTCTTGCGAGAGTTGGAAATCCATAATCGACAATACGAATTCACCCGCTTTGCTGCCAATCAAAGCATGTCAGAGGAACTAACGACCTTTTGCCTGGACCAATTTCGAATCAATTTCATTAGCCAAAATATTCCAAGCTTCATCCAAAAATTACATAAACATTTTAGGCCCGATGAATTGAGGCAGCCTCTAAGCGAAGGAAAAGATCAATTGGAACGCGTTCGGAAATTAATTCGAAATGCCGAATTAGAAGATGCCATCGATCTTTTGGCTGATATTTTAGAGGACACCGAACTGGAAGATGTTATTCTACAATTGGATGGCCGTCATCGTAAATTTAAAAAACGGGTAATCAAGGGAGTCCTTAGCTTAGAAAATCAACAACTCACTGAGAATCAAATTACGGATTCGCTCCTGGAACTCATTGATGAAGCTAAAAAACTAAGCTTATGAGTTCTTACTATCGATATCCGGGAGCAAAACCATTCAGCCCAGAAGAATCTAGTATTTTCTTTGGCAGGGAAAAGGAGATTGATTTGCTCTTCCAAAGGGTACAACGGGATCCTTTGTTGGTACTATATGCTAAATCCGGATTAGGTAAAAGCTCTTTACTGAATGCTGGCTTGATCCCTAAGGTTCAGCAGAAACAGGCGTATTTGCCGATCAGCCTCCGCTTTGGAGCCTTCGAATCAGAATTAGGTAAACCTCCATTGGATAGTGCACGGGAAGTTTTACAAGAGCAATCTTCCCTACTAGATCGAATTTACCAGGAAGAAATACCTAGTCTTTGGTATCTGTTGAAAGCCCAGCAACTCGCAAATCCAGGATCTAAAGGGGCATTACTGATTTTTGATCAGTTTGAAGAATTGTTCACCTATCCAAAATCAGAAATAGAAAATTTTGCGCTTCAGTTATCAGAATTGTTGTACAGCCATATTCCGGATCGCTTTCGCAAGGGTATAGAAAAAGCTTTAAAAGAAAAAAAAGATCGAATTTCTGCTGAGGAACTCAAACTACTCCACCAGCCCTATCAGTTAAGAGTAGTGCTCGCCATTCGTTCGGACCGACTAGCTTTAATTGACCGACTCAAACCTTTTCTTCCAGACATTTTAGACAATACCTATGAACTATCCGCACTAAGTGTTCCACAAGCAGAAGATGCCATCCTTAATCCGGCCTATGAAAACAATGGCTTTCAGTCGCCAAATTTTGATTATGAAGACTCGGCTGTAGATCATTTGATTAATTTCCTTAGTGAGGATAAAAAACAAGAAATTGAGTCATTCCAACTCCAGATTCTTTGTGAACATGTTGAACAATCTCTAGTCATCAAAAAAGGCAAAACACTTATTCTGCGATCAGATCTCGAAAGGCCACAGGAAATTTTAGAGGACTATTATATGAGTAAAATTCTGGAGATCGAAAATGAAGGCGAACAATTGGCTGCTCGTAAATTGATAGAAGAGGGACTCATTTTTGAAGAAGAAGAACGTAGGTTAAATCTATATGAGGGACAAATTGAAAAAAGCTTTGGTGTTTCTAAAAGTTTATTAAATCGATTGGTGGATACCCACCTGATACGTGCAGAACCAAGTTTGAGGGGAGGATACACCTATGAGTTGTGTCATGATACGTTGGTAGCTCCAGTTTTAAAAGCAAAGGTTGAGCGTAGGAAAGAAGAAAACGCCAGGCAAGCCGCCCTTAACAAGCTGGAACGAGAGGCTGAACTGGCAGAAGAAAAGAGCAAGCGGCAAAAGGCCCGAAGATTAGCAGGATTTATGACATTCCTGGCCATAGTAGCTATAGCCATGTCTATATTTGCTTTTATCCAGTCCAATAAAGCGAATGAAGCCAAGATTGACGCCCAAAAGAAACAAGAACAGGCCGAAGAGGCTCTTTCCAGACGAAATGAACTCGAAATCGAAAAAACTTTAAGAGACGTAGACCAGTTGGAAGAGGCCGGTCAGTTTACCATGGCACGCATCAAAATTGAAGAAGCATTACAAGAAATTGACTCTAGCGATATCAGGCTTTTAAATCGATTGGACCGTTTAAATTCCCGATGAAATTATGCGTTTTATAGCTCCTATTTTACTTTCCATCTTTCTTCCCATCTCTATTCTCTCTCAATCTCCCACTGATTGCCCGGATTGCCCTTGTATGCTTGCAGAGGCAGAAAAAATGATCCAATTAGAAAATTACGACCTGGCGATTAGGTTATACAATGCCTTCAAAGTTTGTAATCCTTCCAAGGCTTCGGTAGCAGAACAAGGCGTGCTAAAGGTTTTTAATTTAATAAGAGTTCAAAGAGATGAGGCGCTTGCTGCCAGAAAAGAAGCAAATAGACAACAAAGGCTAGCTGAAACTAGAGAATATGAAGCTGCCAGACTAGCCAGGGCCAATGCCAATGCTTTTAGAGCCCTTCAACTTGAAAAAATAAATCCAACTCAAGCCTTACGAATTGCTGAAATGAATTATCATTTGTTTCCGGAATCAGAGGCATCACTTGGTATTTTGCGCGAGTTATTAAATAATAAGGAACTAGGATATTTTCACCAAGAGTTCAGAAAAAATAATTCTGATGAAATCAGGGTAGTAAAGTATTCTCCCGATGGGCAAAAAATCCTGATTGCTGGGTTCGACCATACACTTGTTCTTTTGGATCTAAATGGAAATCCTATTCAGTCATTTAAAGGCCACTCTGATCGAATTATGGACGTGAAATTTTCTCCCGATGGGCAAAAAATTCTTACTGCTAGTTTAGACCAAACAGCAATACTTTGGGATTTAGATGGAAACCCCATTCAATCATTTAAAGGCCATAACGAAGGAGTATTGTCAGTAGCAATTTCTCCCGATGGGCAAAATATAGTTACCGGAAGCTATAGGAATGAACCTATTATTTTATGGGATTTGAAAGGTAATTCTATTCGCCGTTTTAACACAGACCACAACAATGTCTGGACATTATCTTTTTCTAATAATGGAAAAAATATTTTCAGCGGAGATGACAATAAAACTGCTACTCTTTGGAATCTTGAAGGTGTCCCCATTCAAAAAATCAAGGACCTAAACTCTACTATTAAATCGGGAGTATTCTACCCTGATGATAGTTTGATCCTAATAGGCCAATCGGATGGGACGGTAACCCTATGGAACATAAAGGAAAAGTCAACTTATTCATTTAGGGGGAATGCCTCCCATTCCGTAGCATTTTCATCCGACTACCAGCACATCCTCACCTCTGGGCATCGTTCTGGGCTTTGGGATTTTAAAGGAAATAAACTGTATGATTTTGTTGTCAATCCAAGAGGAATAAGTTCTGCTTTCTCTCCGGATGAAAAATTACTGATTACAGGAGGTATTGGCCCTATAGTCAGGCTTTGGAAAAATTTATATAAAAAACCTATTTCTATTGAGGTTGGCAATGCAAACGCAGAATCCATAACTATTTCGAATAATGGCAAATTTATTGCAGCAGGGTATTCAGATAACAAAGTTATCATTTGGGATATGGATGGTAAGCAATTACACTCATTTCAGGGGCATTCCAAACCAGTTATGGCAATTGCCTTCTCACTTGACAATCAATTTGTACTTACAGGTGGTTTTGATAATTTGGCCATACTTTGGGATTTAAAAGGTAATATAATACAAACTTTTAAGGGACACGAGGGTGCTATTCTATCAGTAGCTTTTTCTCCAGATAGTCAAAAAATAATTACTGGTAGTGCAGATGGCACTGCCAGGTTATGGAATATTCAGGGAGATTTACTACAAGAATTCAATGGACATTCTAATTGGATCTTAACTGCCCTTTTCTCACCAAATGGTCAGAATGTGCTTACTGGCAGTGCTGATCAATTTGCTAAACTTTGGGATCTAAAGGGTAATTTAAAACAGAACTTTGTAGGGCATACTTCAGCAATTTGGACCGCAGCCTTTAGTTCGGACGGCCAAAAGATAATAACAGGAGGAAGTGATGACACTGCCAGATTATGGGATATTGGCGGAAAACAGTTACAAGTGTTTAATGGACATGATGATACGGTTTTGTCTGTAGCCTTTTCACCAGATGAAAAATATGTAGTTTCTGGGAGCATAAGCAATGAAGTCAAATTATGGAATATTTTAGGCCAGGAAATAATGAGCTTTGAAGGGCACATCACTGCCATTAAGGATATTACTTTTTCACCGGATGGACAATTTTTCATTGGCAGTAGCAGTAGAGGAATTGTAAAACACCTGCCGCCTTGGGCGCTTCTTAAGGAGAGGGTTCATGGTTATTCAATGGAAGACCTTAAATCAATCGGTCTCCAATTCACCAAAAAAGATCTCCATGAGATGCAAAAAAATGGTAAACGTTGGTAAGTCATCTTGATAAAACTAAAAATCATATGCGTACTTTTTCTCTTGCTTTATTAACTTATTTTTTACCCCTCTGCCTCTCTGCTCAGTCCCCAACCGACTGCCCCGATTGCCCATGCATGCTTGTGGAGGCAAAAAAAATGGTTAAGGCCGAGAATTATGATGTGGCGATCCGATTATATAATGCCTATAAAGCATGCGATCCAAGCCAGAGTGTAATAGCTGAGAAAGGTGTTTTGGAAGTGTTTAATTTGATTCGGGTGCAAAGAGATGAGGCAGTAGTCGCTAGAAGGGAGGCCGACCGACAAAAAAGTGCAGCAATCAAAGCACAAAATGATGCAGATAATCAAAGAAAAAGAGCAGAAGCCAGAGAGTATGAAGCAGCCAGGTTAGCCAGGGCCAATAGTAATGCCTTAATTGCCTTACAAACTGCAAAGGCAAATCCTACTTTGGCTTTGCGAATGGCAGAGATGAATTATCATTTGTTCCCAGAATCTAAGGCTGCAGCAGGGATTTTTAATGAAATCATAAAGGATCAAAAAACACAAGGGTTTTATAAAGAATTAATTCGTAAAGGACACGATTTAAATGTCTCTGATGTTAAATTTTCTCCAGATGGGCGTTTTTTACTTTCGAAAGGAAATTGTGATCCATCTGAGGGGGTCCATGATAAATTGGTTTTATGGAATCTAGATGGAATTATTTTACAAGTATTCAGAAAACATTCTGGATCCATAAACTCAGTCACTTTTTCTCCTGACGGAAAGTTTATTCTCACCGGAAGTTCAGATAGTACCGCCATCCTTTGGAATTTGGAGGGGGACATTCTTAATACTTTTAGAGGTCATGCCGGACCAATTAACTCAGTCACTTTTTCTCCTGACGGAAAGTTTATTCTCACCGGCAGTTCAGATAGTACCGCCATCCTTTGGAATTTGGATGAAGGCATTCTTAATACGTTTAAAGGTCATACCAGATCTATCAATACAGTTGCTTTTTCTCCCAGTGGAGAACAAATTCTCACCGGCAGTTCAGATAGTACCGCCATCCTTTGGAATTTGGATGAAGGCATTCTTAATACGTTTAAAGGTCATGTCGGATCTATTAACTCAGTTGCTTTTTCTCCCGGTGGGGCACAAATTCTTACCGGCAGCTCAGATAATTCTGCTATCCTTTGGAGCTTGGATGGTCAAATTCTTAATAGATTAAATGGTCATTCCAAATCTGTCCACTCAGTTGCTTTTTCTCCTAATGGAAAACAAATTCTTACCAGCAGTTCTGATAATTCTGCCATCTTTTGGAGCTCACTACAGGGTTCTGAAATACAAAGATTTTCTTCAATCAAAAATTTAACTTTTTCTCCAGATGGCAATAAAATATTATTGATAAGGGGATCAGATAAAGCTGAACTTTGGGAAATCGGCGGAAAACTTTTAACTACCTATAAATGGGATATTGCCCCGGCAGAATCGGTTATTATTTCCCCAGTAGGGCAACATTTTTTAACTTCAAATTATGATAATGCTGTAATCTTAAGGGATTCATCAGGTAATGACATTAAGCTTCTTAAATTGAATTCTAAATCCATTCCAAAAACTGCCTTTTCTCCTGATGGCCAATATATCCTTACGGGAAGTACCGATTCAATAAAACTATGGAATTTAGCAGGAAAAGAGTTGTTGGCAATTCAGGGGGAAGAAAGTAATCCTGTTGCTTTTTCCCAAGATGGAAAATATATTATTTCAGGAGGTACCCAGGTTCGAGTCTGGAACCTTGAAGGTCAATTGATCAAATCTATAAGAGTAAATGCATCTTCACTTTCTATTTCACCTGATGGAAAATATATTCTCACAACTAGTACAAAGGACTATAACGCAAGGTTATGGGATTTCGATGGAAATGAAATTAAAGTTTTCAATGGCCACACTAAATCTATCAATGATATTAATTTCTCTCCTGATGGAAAATTAGTAGTAACTGCGGCTAGTGATAATACGGTCAGGTTATGGGATTTGAATGGTTCTTTGCTATATACCTTTCATCAACATTCTGGGAATGTAATTACAGCTAATTTTTTACCCAATGGACAAAATATTGTTTCTAACAGCTCCAAAGAAATAATCATCTGGGATCTAAATGGTAATATTATTCAAACCATAGGAATTGGACATCCATTTTCTTTTAATGATGTTGCTATTTCACCAAATGGGCATTCCATCCTGACCAGCGATCTTCTTTATTCTTCCATTAAGCATTGGAATATAAAAAGAAGTGAATTCAAAGAATATATTAGCAGCACCTACTATGATTTCCCATTTGCATTTTCCCCTAATAACAATTATACACTCACTGGATATAATGATGGAGTTGCAAAGCTATGGAGTTTTAAAGGAGAAGAAATCAACTCATTTAAGGGGCATTCAGGTCCAATTTTAGACCTCTGTTTTTCTTTTGATGAAAAATATATACTCACAGGAGGTAACGATAGTATCGCAACCTTATGGGATATTCAAGGTAAAAAAATAAGAAGTTTTAAAGGGCACAATGGTGCTGTTATTGCAGTTGCCTTTTCGCCTGATAGTCAATATATTCTTACGGGTAGCAGAGATAAAACAGCCAAACTCTGGCATATTGATGGTCGGCTTATCCAAACTTTCGAAGGAAATCCTACATGGGTCGAATCAGTAGCCTTTTCACCAGAAATGAATTATATCTTCACCTGGATAGGAGATTTAGATACAAGATTTCCTCCAAAAATTTGGAATTTTAAAGGGGAGGAGGTTAAATCATTCAAGAAAAAAGGAGTTAAGGCAATCTTATTATCACAGGATAATAAAAATGTTCTATTTGTAAGTAATGATACTACAAAACAGGCTGTAGGATCAGGCATAGAAATCCACTCCTCTTTATATAAATCTGATAGCAATGGTAAAGAGTCTGCTTTGCTTTTACCTGGAGGAAGGTTTTTCCTTATTGGAAATTATCAATCAGCTACATTATGGGATCTTTATGGTAATGAGGTGCTAACTATTCAAGGTCCAAGAGGATATAATTTCAAATACTTGGGTCTTTCAAAGGATGGAAGATCGATTTATTCAGCAAAAGAAGCTGGTAGAAAATTGGGTAATTCACTCCTTCCCTGGGCTTTCCTTGAAGAGAAAGTTCACTCTTTTTCCTTAGAAGATTTACAATTTGAATTTATTGAACTTAGTTTCACTCAAAAAGATCTCGAGCTAATGCACAAACGAGGCAAACAATGGTAATCACCGATCCAGCCATTCCTTAAATCCTCTACTCTTCTCAGAGCTAATCACCAGATCAATCTGCTGTGGAGGGTTTAGATCTAGTTTTAAGCGCCCTTTAAACCAAGGATGGATCTTTTGGATGGCATCAATGCTGATGATAAATTGGCGGTTGGCCCGAGTGAATTGATGAGGATCAAGCATGGTCTCTAATTCGTCCAAGGTCTGTTTTAGAGGATAGCGACGGTTCTCTTTTGTAACAATCAGGGTAGTACGGTCTTCAAAAAGGAAATAGGCAACCTCCGTGATTGAAATGGTTTTGATTATGTTACCAATTTTTACCAAAAAACGGGTTTTATACTCCTTTTGCTGAGATTGGATCAAACTGGCAAGGGCACGCATTTCAATACCAAAGTCCTGTGTTGTGGGCTTTCCGAACAAGTCGTGGTATTTGTCTAGTGCTGCCTTTAGGTCAGGGAATTTAATGGGCTTGAGCAAATAATCGACACTTTTGGTTTTAAAAGCCCGGATGGCATATTGATCATAGGCTGTGGTAAAAATGATAGGCACCTGGACAGTGGTTTGTTCAAAGATTTCAAAGCTGGAGCCGTCTGCCAGATGAATATCCAAGAAGAGAATATCTGGTGCCGGGTTATTATTGAGCCACTCAACTGCATCTTCTACGGTATCAATTTGGTCAAGGATTTCAATTTGTGGATCATATTGATGAATTAAGGATATCAGTTTATTGGCAGCGAATTGTTCATCTTCAATTATTAGGGTTTTCATAAAGATTAATTTTTCGCCCCTGATGTACGCTGGCTAGTGCTGTTATAGTTTATTCAAAACTCCGTTTTACTGCACAAATCAGTTTGATCAGTGTTCATCAAAGGCCTAGGTGAAAACAATCAATGGTAATATTACTTCAAAAGAATTTTGTGTTTCTCTGACTTCTATACTTTCATCTACCAGAAAAGCATATCTATTTTTAATATTTTCTAATCCAACACCAGTAGAAAATACTTCTTTTTTTCTTTGTAAATTATTTCGAACTGTAAGCTTATTATCCTGGCTAAAAACCTCAACTTTCAATGGCTTTTTTTTGGAAGCAATATTATGTTTGACGGCATTTTCCACCAGGAGTTGTAAGGTCATTGGAGGGATGCCTTTAATTTGATCATTTTCTAAAATATTAATTTGGAAAAACACCCCTTGTCCATGTCTTTTTTTTAACAATCGGGTAAAGGAGGCTATAAAATCTAATTCTTCCTTTAATGTCACCAGTTCCTCGTCTCGATGCTGCAAAACATATCTATAGATGTCAGAAAGATCATCTAAAAACTCCTTAGACATCGCTCTATCATGATCAATTAAGCTGGATAATGTATTCAGGCTATTGAATAAAAAATGAGGATTGACTTGATTTTTCAGGCTTTCAAACTGCGCCTTAATGCTTTCTTTCTTAAATCGTTCGGCCTCCACTTCAGTATTCTTCCACTCCCTGAAAAAAAATATCCCTTCCGTTATTGCTACCAATACAAAATTCATAATTATGGCAACAATAAGATCTTCGAATATGGATTTTTGGAGATTTTCTTTTGGATTAATGGTAAAGTGGGTACCTAAAGAAAGGATAACAATGAGTGTACAGGCTGTCAGTGTCGTAAAAACAATTTCTAAAAAAAGCCTCTTAGTGATTCCTTCTTTCCAGGGATGTTTTTGTTGCAACCAAAACAATACACTGACCACCCCATATGAAATAACCACCGTAGTTAGTGTCGAGGTCAAAAGACTCTTCGCTAAGCTTCCTAAAGTGCCAAAATCTTCCCCCTGGTACAAACGGATAATTCTAAATACAAGAGGTGGAAGCATTCCTGCTATGGCAAATATCAATAGAAGGGTTTTGTTAATTTTCATACCACTTGTTAGAAGAAATTTTCAATAAGTTCGGAAAAAATATTGACTTGCCTATGGTAAGGAAAGCATATAATAAGGCCTTTTTTAACACTGATTTTCACGGATGTACACTGTTCTTCTATTTGCTAATATGTTTAATGAAGTTCCTCCTGAGTATCTTTAGAATTTACGGTTCCTCCAACAGCAATGGCTGCAGCTATCAGAATTAGGTTTTTAATGATGTATTGACCTTCTAGAGTTAAACCATAGGGAAAGGTGGTAAAAGTAATCTCAGGTAATAACACCAAGGGTAAAAAAGTGCCTGGCATTTGAAGAAACAAAAGAAATATAGCAATTCTAACAGTAGGTCGGAATAAGAGAAATACACCAATAGCCACTTCCCACCACCCTAAAATGGGGATAAACCATTCAGGGGAAATCCAATAAACAGTTTTTTCCACTAAAACAGAGGCTGGACTCAAACCAAGGGGTTTTAATATCCCAAACCATATAAATATTATCGCCAGAGAATATCGAAGAAAGACAAAGCCGTATTTGTGCATTATTCTCGCATTCCATCGATCTATTTTCTGGATAAAAGGCTGAATTTTCATATAGATAAGGTTTTGTTTTTCTAACAGCAAGTTAGTCGTATCAAGTTTTGAAAACCATCTTTTTCGTATGAAAAGGGCATTTGGAAGTTTGAAAGCGGAAAGCGGAAGGGGGAAAGCGGAAAGACGAAATAGAAAGCAAAAGCTATAAAGATAATTTTATTGGCTTAACCCTTACTCATTACTAAGGACTCCTTACTCGTTACCCTTAACTCATTACTCATTATCAATTGCTGATTAGGGATTAAACCTTCAATTTCACATAAAATACCAAATCATGAAAACAATTAAAATAGTTAGTGTTGCAGCATTTCTTGTCTTAAGTCTGGTTATAGCTCTTACAGCAACGAAAAAGCATCCAATGGATAAGGAATTAGATCAGGTTATAGCATTTCTTATGGAACAGGAAGAACTTGTATCCACTTTAGAAGTATTAGAGCAATTCCCCGAACTGGAAGATGTCATAATTCAAATACATGAAATCAAGGAGATCAGATTTGAACTTCAAAGGGCACAAAACAACCCTTTTCCTCCAGCAGGAGAGGCCTGTCAATCTTTATTTGATAAAATGGAAAGAGCAAAAGATTTAGAAAAACAAATCCATAAACGCTTAAAACAAATTACAAGTCATAAGAAAATAATGGCCTTAATAACAAAATAATAAACAAGGTCGGGTAGTCAAAACTGCCTTGTATTTATGGGTTTTGATTTTGAAATGTAGATGATGGCTGACACTCAGCTGTCATCTTTTTTTTTGACCAAGTTTCGCATTTGTAGAATTTACCTTATATTTGTTCTACATTTACGAAATTTGATGCAAAATGAAAGGAACACAATTAGGAGAATTTGAGGAACTGGTACTGCTCATTGTAGGAGTGTTATACCCAGAAGCCTACGGCCTCAATATTAGAACAGAAATCACTTCTCAAACAGGCAGAAAAGCTGCCATTGGAGCGGTTCACTCCGCTTTAAACCGTTTGGAAAGCAAGGGTTACCTGACTTCTGAATTGGCGGAAGCCACCCATGCTCGGGGTGGCCGGAGGAAAAGGCTCTTTCAAATTACCTCAACAGGGAAACAGGCCCTAGAAAAAAGTAGAGAGCAAAGAAATTCATTATGGAATCAAATATCCGACCTTGCCTGGAAAGATTTAAACTATGGACCATCATTCTAATGAAAGAATGCCCCCTAAATTAGCAGATCAGTTTCTGCGATGGTTTTGCAGAGAAGAGTTGATTGAGGAGGTACTTGGAGATTTACATGAGTACTTTGAATATGAATTACAGGATGAAGCTGCCTGGAAAGCAAAGCTATTATACTGGTATCACATCCTACAATTCCTAAGGCCATTTGCCATAAAGAAAAGATTACAAAACACCCACTTTATTATGATTTACCAAAATTCCTTCAAATTCGCGTGGCGAAATATTATTAAGCATAAGGGCAGTAGCCTAATGAACATCCTTACCCTTAGCTTGGGTATTGGCAGTTTTATTTTCATTTTTATTTACCTCAAAGGCGAGTTGAGTTACGATCGGCATCACGATGACGTCGAACGCATTCACAGAGTTGTTATTGATTTAGTAAATGATAATGGAGTGAGATTACCTGATGCCACCACTCCCCCGGCGCTAGCTCCTAATTTAAAAAAGGACTTTGCTGAAGTTGAACATGCCATCCGGATTTTTCCCGGCTGGGGAAGTAAGTTTTTGCTGGGGTCTTCAGATGACAAAAAGTTTTATGAGGAAGAAGTTATTCGAACTGACTCTAATTTTTTTGAAGTATTTAGCTTTCCCATGATCTATGGAGATCCTAATACTGCCTTAAATGACCGAAATAGCATTGTAATTACCAAAAAGACGGCCCTAAAGTATTTTGGAAAAGAGGATGTTGTAGGAGAAAATCTTATACTATTCGGAAGCAGTAGAAATTCTAATCTAAGGGTCACAGGAGTTTTGGAAGACATTCCGGCAAACTCTCATTTTAAGTTTGACTTTTTATCAAGATTAAACATTCCTAATTTAGATCAGTACTGGGGTTGGTATAATTTTTATACTTATATCAAGCTGCTTCCAAACACTACTATGGCTAGTCTAGAGCCAAAACTACAGGCCTTTTATGAAAGCTATCAGGATGATGAGGAAGATAATAATATCATTTATTCTCAGGCAATTACAGATATCCACCTAAAATCAAATTTAAAATGGGAGTTAGAAACCAATGGAGACATCAATAATGTATACATCCTGTCGGTCTTAGCCATTTTTGTACTAATAATTTCTTGTTTGAACTACCTTAATCTGTCGGTTGCAGAATCTTTAAAGAGGTTTAAAGAGGTAGGGGTTCGCAAAACTCTCGGTGCCAATAAACACTATTTAATCAGTCAATTTCTTGCGGAAACCTTAGTCATTACTTTAATAGCTTTGGCCATTGGAACCCTATTTGCCGAATTTTCATTCAAAAATCTTGGTGATTTATTAGGTAGAAGCGTCTCTATTTTTGAAGGCTCCAACATATCCTTCTATTTTGGAATATGCATTGTTACTTTAATTGTAGGACTCTTAGCCGGTCTTTATCCTGCCTTTCATCTTTCTTCTTTCAATCCAGCCCTGGCAGTAAAAGGATTAGCTGATTCATCTGGTAAATCAGTGCTGGGACTAAGAAGAGGGCTCATGATCATTCAATTTTCTATTTCAGCCTTTATGATCTTTTGTACCATTAGTGTATATCACCAACTGATGCATATTAAAAATACGGATAAAGGATTCGATGCTGAACAAGTGCTGGTAGTGGAAAATTTACGTAGTGTTCAAAATCAAGAAGCCCTAAAAGCCGAATTATTAAATATTCCTGGTGTATCTAATGCCGGCTTATCTGATGGAGTAGTTGGCGGGCAAAACTGGACCTTTACTTTTGGGTATCCAGAAGGTGTATTAGTGAATTACCTGGCCATTGATCCGGAATTTATTGAAACTATGGATTTTGAATTTGTCAAAGGCCGTAATTTTTCAAGAAACCGCCCGATTGATACAGCTGACTATACGATAATCCTCAATGAAACAGGGTTAAAAGATTTGGGTTTGACCTTAGAGGATGTTGGAAAAAGTATTCCCTTAGATCAAAATGATGATACAGGTGAAATTATTAGAGGAATGGTCATCGGAGTGGTTAAAGATTTTCATTTTGCAGATTTTAAAAGGCCTATCAAACCATTTTGTTTCTTTTTTGGAGAGGCCCCATTTGATTTCATAAACTTACAGGTTTCTGCAGCCAATTTAAATCAAACCATAAGAAGCATTGAAAAAACCTGGGCCAGTTTTGCAAATGAGGCTCCTTTAGAATATGCGTTTATTGATGAATCCTTTTCAGAACTTCATGAAAAAGAGACGAGGTTATCAAAGATTCTTTTATTTCTTACCAGTTTAGCCCTTTTTATTGCTTTTATGGGAATGCTGGCCAGTGCCAGGATCACTATCAAATCCAGGAAGAAAGAAATTTCTATTCGAAAGGTTCTGGGAGCCTCGGTTTCGGGAGTTACCTATTTAATTACTCGTAATTTCCTTTGGTTGGTTTTATTGGCAAATGCCATTGCTGTTCCCATTTCTTTTTTCATTATGAAAAAATGGTTGCAGGGCTTTGCTTATCATACTTCCATTAGTTATTCCATCTTTCTATTGACCATTTTTTCAACTTTATTAGTAGCTGCTATCACTGTAGGGTCTCAATCTTTCCGGGCGGCTTTGAGTAATCCAGTGAAAAACCTTAAACAAGAGTAAGGAGTTATAAGACGCCAAAAAACTCTCTCAAAGAAATAATATTGGCTACCGGCAAGGCAGGAAGGCCGAAGGTCTTTTGAAGTAAGCTGTTTTGACACCTTGTTTTTGAATAGTCTTTTTCCTCATTTTTTTTAACAAAAAATTAGGGAAATTTTATCCCCTATTGAGCAAACTATTTGATGATTGCAAAGATTCTATTACAGATACATGAACAAAAAAAATTTATCCATGAGAATCCAAATCATTTTATGTTTGTGCCTAGGCTTGATCCCTTTCTTTTTGACTGCCCAGTATAATCCTAAATTATTAGAAAAGTCCAAGGAAGCCATAGAAGCTTTCAAAGATAAAAACAGCAAGTTTGAGGATTATTTCGAAGAAGCTTATGGTTATGTAGTATTTCCATCAGTAGGAAAAGGAGCTATTGGAATTGGAGGAGCCAGAGGAGCAGGAATCGCTTTTGAACAAGGAACAGCTATTGGAAAAGCAAGAGTAACCCAATTAACAATCGGTTTACAATTAGGAGGTCAATCTTATAGCCAAGTCATCTTTTTTGAATCTGAAATAGATATGCAGCGTTTCAAAGAAAACAAGATTGAATTTTCAGCACAGGCTTCAGCTGTTGCAGTAACTGAAGGAGCGGGTGCTAATCTTGCATATAGAGATGGAGTGGCTGTATTTACCATGGCCAAAGGAGGATTGATGTACGAGGCTTCAATTGGTGGGCAGGAGTTGAGGTTTAAGCCTTTTAATTAGTAGAAAGTTATGGCAATGGCAATAGCAATATCAATTTCAATATATTTTCAACATTGCTATCGCTATTGCCATTGCTATTGCTATTGATATTGCTATTGATATTGACATGGTCGTTCGGGAGGAATTTTGCCCCATTAGTCCCTCCTATTCTGTTATTTGTCGTATAAACTACCAATCATCACTCCTTTCAAATTCTTTAAAGGTTCAAGAAGCGTTTTGCCTTTCTCACTCGTTCTAGGAAAGAATCTACGTCAAACAAATCTTAAAGTGTATTTAATTCTGTTCTAAGCTTAGAATGAAAAATTACACTAAAATCGGATATCTAGTCTCTTAAATATGTCTTTCCTAATTTTGATGCGCACATCATTAGGGATTAGGCTTTTTTTTCAAGTAATTTTTAAACCTGGACTGTTTTAAAACAATTTCTTTTTGAAATTGGAAAGGATTGGTATGAAAATAACCTTTTCAAGTCGCTAATGATCTTGACTTGAAACAATATTCTTGTGCAGAAATCAAAATTTTGATTTCCCTACAAAAATTAAGCCTTTCATATCTTCTTCTTTCAATTCCTTAAAGTAAATGATGAACGGATTTTAACAGTTTTGTTTTGGTCATACCGACTAGAACAACAGCCGACTTATTATTTCATTTATTAAAAAACTTTTAGAACATGAAAAAACTCTCATTCCTTATGTTCTTCTTGTTTGTTTGCTTTGCAACTGGTTTTGCACAGCAACGGACGATTACTGGAAATGTTAGTGACCCTGATGGAGAAGCATTGATTGGGGCTACGATTTTAATTAAGGGGACGGCCACCGGTGCCATAACAGATATCGATGGATCTTACTCCATACAAGCCCCTGAAGCAGCAACCCTAGTTTTTTCTTATACAGGATTTGTAACACAAGAAATACAACTTGGCGCTTCTAATGTAGTAGATGTTAGATTAGAAACCAATGTGGAAGCACTTAATGAAGTGGTTGTTATTGCTTATGGTCAGCAAAGTAGAAAGAAACTGGTGCAAAGTGTAAACACCATAGGCAATGAAAATATTAAAGATATCCCAGCAGTATCCCCACAGGAATTACTCCAGGGGCAGGCTTCAGGTGTCCAGGTTGTGAATTCATCCGGTATTCTTGGAGCAGCTCCCGTAATCAAAATTAGAGGGGTAGCTTCTATTTCTTCTGGCGGAAGGCCTTTGGTGGTATTGGATGGAGTACCCTTAAATGACGCCAACCTGACCCAGGGACAAGGAGGACAAGCTTTAAATCCTCTTGGAGATGTCAATCCTAATGACATTGAATCTTTTTCCGTTTTAAAAGATGCTGCCGCTACAGCCGTTTATGGTTCTCGTGGAGCGAATGGCGTTATTTTAATTACTACCAAATCCGGACGTAGAGGTGAAAAAACAACAATCACTGTCAACTCCACTGCTTCTTGGTCTGAAAGCACAGACATATTAGAGATGATGAATGCGGATCAGTTCAGACAGTTTCGCATCGACGCAGGAGCTGCAACTCCTGGTAGTGACCCACAAACCAGTTTTGACTGGCCAAGTCAGGTAGTAAGGACCGGTTTTTCCAAAGATGTAGACATATCAATTAGAGGAGGAAGCGAAAAAACTACCTTTTTCCTGGGAGGTACCTATAAAGATCAAGAAGGTTTTATTATAGGTAACAACCTGAATAGAGCAAGTGGAAGAATTAATCTTAGTCATGAAGCTACTGATTGGCTAAGGATAGGATTTAATTTAGGGATTACTCAAAACAGAAACGACAGGGTAGGGTCTGAAAACAGCACCTTTGCTCCTTTGACCTCTTCATTTCTGCAAACACCTTGGGTAGAAGCTTTTGATGCTAATGGTAATTTCAGAAACACAGGATTTATTGCCAATGTTATTGCCATTGAAGAATTGGACATTAATGATGCTACTACCTATAGAACAATAGGTAATGCCAATGCAAATGTTGACCTTTCTAGTTTAATCGATGGTCTTTCTTTCCGCACCGATTTTGGGGTAGACCGGGTTGCTTTGGAAGAGTTCAGACGTTCAGTAGAGGTAAATACTGCTGGTGGTTTTGCCAGAAATTTGTATGCACAACAGAACAAATACATTTTCACAAACACTTTAAATTATAATAAAGTATTTAACAACATCCACGACATCTCTGTAGTTGTTGGAACTTCTTATGAGCAAACAGATGTAAGAAACATTACCGTTTCGGGGAATGGCTTTTTATCTGATCAGCAAATCAATGTAGTTTCAGCTTCCACTCCAGGAGTTACCTCAAACACCGTGAGGGGTAGCCGGTTAACGGGACAATTTGGTAGATTCAACTATTTCTATAATAACAAATACATTATAGAAGGTTCTCTTCGTAGAGATGGTTCTTCCCGATTCGGTTCCAATAACAGATACGGTACTTTTTGGTCTGTAGGTGGTGCCTGGATTGTTACTCAGGAAAACTTCATGTCAGGAATAGACTGGCTAAATTCCTTAAAGCTTAGAGCAAGTTATGGAACAGCCGGAAATGATCGAATTGGAGATTTTGCTTCTTTAGAAAATTTTGGTGGTGGCGTTGTATCAAACTATAATGGTGCTGCCGGTCTGCGTCAGCTATCTGCTGCCAATCCTAATTTGCGTTGGGAGCGTTCCAATTCTTTAAACATTGGATTTGAAGCCTCACTATTTGATTCCAGATTAACCCTGGCCGTTGATTTTTACAATAAGCAAACTACTGATTTAATTCTGAACGTTCCTATCCCACAAACTAATGGTGGCTTAAATTCCATTATTGATAATGTAGGGGAAATGGAAAACAGAGGAGTTGATATCGATTTGTCTGGCTTGATTGTACGTTCAGCAGACTTTACCTGGAATGCCTCATTGAACCTTGGCTTTAATACCAACGAAGTAATTTCTTTGCCAGGGGCCAACCTGGATAATTTGGGCAGGCGATTTGTTGCGGGTAGTGTATCTCAGAGAGCCATTGAAGGTTTTTCCGTTAACAGTTATTATTTAATTCGCTACTCAGGTATTAATTCCGAAACTGGTGATGCGGAATGGCTAGATGTTAATGGCAATCCAACAACCAGTCCAACAACCAGTGATCGAGTTATTGTTGGTGATGCGAATCCTGATTTTGTAGGAGGATTCCGCAATACCTTCAACTATAAGAATTTTGACCTGAATTTCTTTTTCAATTTCAGTGTGGGGAATGAACTGTTCATTTCTGGCTTGCGATTTACCGATAATCCTGCAGGAACCTTCAACAAAAGAGCTACTTTGCTTGACACCTGGTCTGGTCCGGGTGATGAGTCATTTGCTCCATCAGTTAACAGTCCTACCTTCGGTTCAGCATTTTCTCAAAGATCTACTGCACAATTAAGAGATGGTACTTTTGCCAGGTTAAAGAACATTACTTTTGGTTATAGCTTACCATCTGAAGCATTAAATAGCATTGGGTTTATTAAAGGACTAAGGTTATTCTTTACTGGATTCAACATCCTTACCATAAAAGGAGATGATCTTCAAGGTATAGATCCGGAAGTAACCAATTCAATCAACAATGGAGTTCAGGGAGAAACCTTCTTTACTCCTCCTCAATTCAAATCCTTCTTATTCGGTGCACGTGTAACCTTCTAAAAATTATGATCATGAAAAATAAAATCTTAATCATATTTCTTGTAATTGCCACTTTCACAGCCTGTAGTGATCGAATAGAATTGGGGCCGGAAGATCAGTTGACCCAAAGTGTGGCATTTTCTAATGAAACCCTAGCCCTTGGGGTACTATCTGGGGCATACAGTGCTGCTCAGCAGGATGACGTTTTAAACGGAACTTCACAGCTGATGGGCGAATGGCAGTCTGACAATGTTGATTTTGTAGGATCTTTCCCTACATTCAATGACATTAAAAACTATCTGATTTTAGCAGATAATGGTTCCATCAATGCCGTTTGGGATGATAATTATGAAACCATTGGGACTTGCAATTTGGTTATCAAGAATGTTCCTTTAGTGGAAGATGATAATTTTACTGCTGATGAAAGGGCTAATGCCATAGCTCAGGCTAAATTTTTGCGTGCCCTGGTTTATTTTAATATTTCCAATTGGTGGGCACAGCCTGTTCAGGTTTCTGGAGGTACTAATTTAGCAGTGCCTTTAGTATTAGAACCTTTTGAAGGAACGGTTGAATTCCCAGCAAGAGCTACCCTGAGTGCGGTACAAACTCAAATTGAGCAGGATCTTTTAGATGCTATTCCAGATTTAGATGATTCTGATCGTACTAAAGCTACCAAAGGTGCAGCTCAGGCATTATTAGCTCGCCTATACCTATATCAGGAAAAATGGGCTGAAGCAGCAGATCTGGCCAATCAGGTCATTCAAAATGGTGCCTATACTTTGGCTGCTGACTATACTTTTTATGATACGGAAAGTACTGAATTCATCTTCACCTTGGTTAATAATGCTGATGATGGACAGGATAGCGGGCAAGGTTTTTCAGGCCTCACCAATCCTACTCCTGAAGGAAGAGGTGATGCTCCTTTCTCAGATAATCTTCTTGCTGCCTTTGCGGATGAAGCAGGTGACCTGAGATTTGATAATTTGACTCAAAGCGGAACGGATGCTCTGGGCGCTGTCCGTACATTCACCAACAAGTTCCCGGATGGAATTACCAATGCTGATAATTCTCCTGTTATCCGGATTACGGAAATGTACCTGACTCGTGCTGAAGCAAATTTCAATGCAGGGACCTCCGTTGGAGATAGCCCGTTAAATGACATCAATACCTTGAGAACAAGAGCAGGGCTAGCCGATCTTACTTCTGTAAACTTGGATCAGATTCTAACTGAAAGAAGAAAGGAACTTTGCTTTGAAGGACACAGAAGGATGGATTTGTTGAGAAACAATCAAAATCTAAGACGTCCAGGTATGGCTAATGAAGCTGCTTCGGCTCCTGGTCAGGATCAGGTGATATTCCCTATTCCTGTGAACGAATTGGATTTGAATCCGAATCTAGTGCAGAATAGTGGGTATTAGAAGTATAATGTAAAAAAGTAGAAGGTAGAAAGTAGAAGGACTTGTCTTTTTACTTTCTACCCTTCAAAATATTTAGATAGGCCAAATCGAGTTATTGATTATCCTCGGTTTCTTCTTTTTCTAAAGGATAATACAAATAAGAATGGTAGGCTATCTTCCATAAACCGTCATGTTTTTCTAATACTCTGGCACCCAGGGCATGACCAATTAACGTTTTCCCATCTTTTTCGTAGTCTGACTGTTCATAAGTTACCCAGGCTACATCCTGGAAAACTCTCATATTAATATTGCTAATGTCAGATGAAGACTCATCCCATTTATTGGTTGTTTTACTTGAAAATCGAGTTTTCGTTTTGTGATCAAATAGTTCATCCCAACCTTTCAGGTATTGAATCTTATTTTTATAACCTTCCCAATATCCCATTCTTACCTGATAGGGTTTCATTACATAAGTACTTTTCCAACCTTCCAAATCTTTTTCGTAATAGGATTTTGCCTCCTTTTTAATAACTGCCATTATGGCTTCTTTTTCTTTTTCGAAATCAATAGGTGGAGGGGTAGCATCCGAACAGTTAGAAAACAAGAATATTGAAAAACAAAGGATCAAGGCTTTTGTAAAATGAGATTTACAATTTTTCAGGTTTAGGGTTTTCATAAAAAATGATTTTGGTGTTATTTAATTAAGTCTTTTTCGAGGTAAGGAAATAATCCAACTAATGCCTCTTTTATCAAGATAAGGTTATATTATTTAAGGATTTCGACATTTTTCAAAAAATCTACAACTTTCTGCTCTGGCATTTCACAAGGCTTAAGCCATTCTTTTTGCCTGGTGATGTAATAGTTTAGACTGATAAAATCATTCCCACCTAATTCTTCAGCGAATATTTTAAAGGATTTTTGATTATTAAAGGTGGTTTTGGAGATGCCGTATTTTTTTCCGTTATAGCGTCCTTCGGAATAGCCAGCAGGTATTTTATCGATGAGTGGTAAAAGCATAAAAATGGGTTTAAATTAATGCTTGTTTTTAACGAACAATTGGCCCCACTTTTTGCCCTTAGTTCTTATTTCCAGCACATAGGTACCTTCTTTCAATGCATTTACATCCATTTTATAATTCGATCCAAAAATATTTTGAACCTCCCTCCTTTTTCTGCCCAAAAGATCATAAATAATTAAATCAGTCCCTTTCAATTCTCCATCAATTTGTAAAAATTCAGTAGCAGGATTAGGAAAGATTTTAATAGGCTGGATATTTTGCTCATTGGCGGACACCACGACGATTTCAGAACAGGAATTCGGAGGAGATTCAAACAGGTGAAAAAGGCCAATATCAGAATTATACATGTCAAAATTGCTATGGCCAGCATTAGGTACCGTATCTAAAGACTGAAGCTCCTTGATTTCATCACCATAAAAGTCAATTAGGTAATTATAATAAATACTGCCCCTTTCCAGGCGATGGATACCTTGAAGTATTGCCTCACAATCAGTGTCCAGATTGGAATCATTGGGATTATTATCGTTTTCACCTAATAGATAAACGACCTCTCTACGTTTCAACATAGACCGGATAGAATCGACTCCTGCTCGTGCCGGATAGGTAAACAAATCTTCCAAGCCATATCTCCACTCATTAAAAGCAGAACAGGAGGTAGTGGGAATCGCAAAAGAATTATTTGTTCCATTCACCCTTCTTTTTCCATCCATATACACGTAAGAGCCAGGGTTGGCAACAATAAATTTAGTGCTTATTTCATATTGCTGACAAAGATCATCAGCCATGGGAGAAGTGGCAGAATATCTATTAGTCAATTGCCCTCCAGCAGAGTGGCCTGTAAAAACGATGGTTTTCAAAGAAGGGAAATTCTGAACCAGTCGCATCATCAAAGTATCCAAAACAGCATAAGAAGGGATGCGTTCGGGTCGAGGATTGCCCGAATTGTTTCTGGAATTAGAGCCTGATTGCCAACCCCCACTAGACCAATACAAATGTTCATTATCAAGAGTATAGAAATCAATATCCTCCTCTGTCAAAAACTGCGGTGCTATAATAAAAGTGCTTGTTGTTTCTGTTGGGCGTTTATTGGCTGCCTCCTCCATGTTGGAAAAATAGGTCTTTGCATTTCTATTAACACCATGTATGACAATGACACCATTCGTAATGGTAGAATCCACCTGGTCTAGTGATTGACTGGCATAATATGGGATTTTGAGGGTGTTCCCATTAATGACCATTTCCATTTTGCTACTTCCTATATTATCGGTTTGTGCAGCGGCAAAAAATGTTATGAAAATCAGGAGCATGAATGAGAAAAAAAGAGGTAGTGGTTGTTTCATTTTGGCTTGTTTTTTCTAATGTAAGCAAAAAACAACTTTTACCTCTGGAGTAAGTATTTTTTGTTTTAAAGGTAGGTTTTTCATGTGCAGATAGAGTAGTGTATTGATTACTTATAGCATTTTTGACACTGGCTATCACACACAGACTGTTACTGATTTTCACTGTTTTAGTTATTGCTGAATAAAACTTGTCTTCATTATTATAACCAATTTAGGCGTGCAGGTAACAGCACCTGCTCAACCTACCTTTAATTAATTTTTTCTATTCTTTTCGGATGTAATATTGTTTGGCATAGGGGTGCCAGGATTTTCCATCATCTTTTGTGAATTCAATGAGTAAGCGGTGGGATGATTCGGTGAGGGGGCTGTAAGTTAATTGAAAAGCCAATTTGTCTCCGTTTGATAATTCAAAGCGGGCATCTGAATGAAGATTACTTACAAAAAAGGTGTCTTGATCAATCTTACCTTCATAAATATCCATGGTTCCGTATTCTTTATCCAAGGCAATCAGTCTTAATTCCTTGGTACGAGGATCAATACCCAGAATGTTATTCATGGTCAGCGTTCCATTTCCGATGGTGATGGCAAAATTTTCCTGAATAAAGGTTCCTTCCAGGATGGTGCTGTAGGAAGCGGTCCCCTCTCCCCCATCCTTCCAGCCCTCATTCCCATCAGGTAGGTAAACCTTCACTTCAAATTCACCTAAAAGATAGGCATAGTTTGATAATTTGGGATTCAGAGCAGATTGCTGCGCTTTCAGGGAGGTGATTAGGAAACAAATGCTCAAAAGTAGGCTTAGATTAAGAATTCGTCTTTTCATCGTTTTAATTTCGTATTGAGAAAAAATTTAATGACACGAAATTAGGCGGAGCAAGCTCCATTTTTCAAAAATAAAACAGGGTAAAAGGATAAGAATTATGATGATTAACCCTTTTGAAGGGGAAGGTCGAAGGCGGAAGGGAGAAAAGGAATATTATTTGGGGTTTATTGGAATTTTTCAAATTCTAATAAATATGTTTTGGGAGTCATACCCATCACTTTTTTAAAAGATTTATAAAAAGTAACCTTATTGCCAAAACCTGCTTCCTGGGCGATGGCAAAAAGGGTAAGGTTTTCTAATTTTTCCTTTTTAGCCAGGCGGAGAAAATGCTGGACACGATATTCATTCATCAAGTCGCTGAAAGTAGATTTTAGTATTCTATTGATGGCCTTGCTAGTTAGGACGGGGTTAGAACCGATAGCTTGAGAGAGTTCATTTAAACTAAAATTACTTTTCAGGTAAGGCTCTTGTTCTTTGAGGTAGATTTCAACTTGCTCGGCAATTTGTTGCAGCACATAGGTTTGGCTGCTATCATAAGTTTGGGTGAGAAAATAAAAAGAAGCAGGCTTTATCAAGGCCAGGAAAGCAAGTCCAAAAGTTAAAAAGGCCAAACTTAAGAAAGCAAAAGAATAGGCATTAAGATTTATACTGGTGGTATTGGTAAGAATGAGGCTGAATACAAAGCTAAGTAGCCAAATTGCAATGATAAAGATAAAAACCAATTGTCCTTTTCTAAGAAGTTCAGGAAACTGGACATCTCTATGTTTTTGTAAAGTTCGGTGTGCTTTCCACAAAAAACCGCCATTGGTGATAAGAACTCCCAGGCAAAAAACAAAAAATGTTTGAGCAAAAAACGGGTTATTGGTCATATCAAAAAGGCTGCTTTTTTCAAGCGTAAAAATATATCCTAAAAAGCCAATTTGATAAAGAATAGGGCTTAATAAGAGCCAATCATTAAGCGATAATTTCACACTAGGCTTAATACTTTTCTGAATGGTAAAATACCACAGCGGGCCCACAAAGTAAGCAATAGTATCCGGGATAAACCACAGCTGAGGAAATTGCTGATAACGGGCCGGACTAAATAAAAATTTCGACAGTAAGGACACAGAGATTAAAAACACCAGGCCCAGGAAATAGTAATTGCGTTTCTTTTTCCCATAATGTTTAATAAGCAGTCCTAGAGTCAGAAAAAATCCCTGCACCAGACCAATGAGTAAGATAGTAGAATAGAGAATCATAGTTTTGATCTTCTCAAATGGGCAAAATAGGGAAATTGCTGGAGTACAGCTTAAAATTAGATAATGGAATGAGTAAAGCTTAATGATGATTAACTTCAAAAAATCACTTGGTTTCTCTTATTACTTGTTTAAGCAATACATAACGATTTATTATCTCCTCGAAAGCTCTCTATTTTTCATATTCTGCTTCGTACAAATCCTTACGTCCTTGATAAAAACTATCTTCATTTACCGTGTACCACTTGGCATTTGTATCGTGTTTGTAGGCCGGTGTAAAAACGTCAACTAATTGGCTAAATTCATTTGGCATAATTGAGTGGATATTTCCTTCATGTGCAGTGAGTATACTTACATCTCCTGCTTTTATGATCTCGTTTCCGGTTTCTCTGATCGTACATTTTTGCATTACTGAAGTTCTTCCATCTTTTACTACTTCTCTAGTTGAAGAGAGTTGTTCTTCTACGGTGTAGTTCTTTGCCAAAAGGTTGCCAGAAACTACATTTATCACTCCAGTCATTTTAGGATGGTCATGATGTGGGATATATTCACCTTTTTCGAATTGAAAAAGGGATACCTGAAAATCAACTTCATAGTGTAAACTGGCTGATTCAAACCAATTGGGTCTTTTATTTTCATAAGCATCAAACTCTTTTTTGATGTTTTCAAATTCTGGAAAATTACACTGCAGCAATAATTGCTTGACCTGTTTGGTATATGACTTTTGATCCCAGGGCAATTGATGTTGGGTCTTTGCTAATTTAGTAAGGTGTTCTAAAAAAGCATCCCAGTTTAACTTGGTGTCAGCATGCCATTTTCCAAGATGACCATTTGCACTTTGTGCATAGGAGGTTATGGCATTAAGCTGTAGAGCGATGCTGGCAAATCCCAAAGCACTTAATTTGATAAATTCTCTTCGTTTAAAATCGTCCATGATTATTTTTAGATTTTAAATTTAAAGAAAAATCTACAAATGCAACATAGTCGCATTTGAAACTTAAATATAGAATATTCCTCTTGAAATCTACTTACCACCTTATTAATTTCGCTCCATCAAACGAGTTAATAATTCTTCCTTGCGGGCTCGAGCAACGGGAATTTTGGCTCCATCTGAAGTGATTAGGATTCCTCCATCTCTTTTCTTGTATTTCTGAACGCAGTTTAAATTGACAAGGTGAGATTGATGCACCCGATAGAAAGATTGATCATCCAATAGACCTACATATTCCTTTAGGGTGCGGGAGACCAGGAGTTTCCGGCCATCCTTAAGAAAGAAGTAGGTGTAATTACGATCTCCCTGGCATCTGATGATGCTATTGACTGGCACAAATTCGATATGATCTGATTGAGGAAGGGCAATCTTCTTTTCTTGCTGTTGCAGATTATGTAGAAGAGCTTCTAATTGGCCTTGTTGGTTTTTTTGGAGGTGTTTAGACTGAACGCGATCTACCGCTTTTTTTAATTCCAAGGCATTGATGGGTTTTAGTAGATAATCAATCGCCGCAAATTTAATAGCGCGGATGGCATATTGGTCATAAGCCGTAACGAAGATGATTTCAAAATCAATTTTTGGCAGACTTTCCAACAGATCAAAGCCACTGCCCAAAGGCATGGCAATGTCCAAGAATACCAAATCTGGGGACAATTCTTTGATGCGATCCATAGCTGTGATGGCCGAATCGGCTTCCGCAATTACCTCCACTTCCTTACAATAAGTTTCTAAGGCGAGGCGCAAGTTCTCACGGTTGTTAAATTCATCATCTACAATTAGGGCTCGAATTTTTGTCATTTTTCTACAGGAATAGTTAAGGAAACAAGAGTGCCTTGTGCGGCAGGACTAAGGGTGCTGCGATCGGTGATCAACAAATGATCCTGCCCATTTAAGCCCATTAATTCTAATCGTTGACGTACTAACTTCATCCCTATACTTTTGTGATTTTTCCGTTCATTGTGCCTTTGGGTAGCCAATATACCAATGCCGTTATCCATAATCTTACAATTCAGTCCTTCCTGTCCTGGACGAATCTCAATTAGCAACTCTTTTGATCCTGCCAACGGGGTCAAGCCATGAATGATGGCATTTTCGATGATTGGTTGCAGGATCATACTAGGAATATAGGTATTATGGGCATCTATACTTTCATCAATTTTAAATTCGTAATGAAAGGGATGGCGCAAACTTTCCAGGCTACAATATTGTTCAAGGGTCCCAATTTCATCAATTAAAGGGATATATTCTTCAGCGGTGTTGCGAAGGGTTTTCCGCATTAGACCAGCAAACTGCCCCAGGTATAGGTCTGCTTTTTCCTGCTCCTTCTTGCGAATTAAATTCTGGATAGAGCTCATTGCATTAAATAAGAAGTGGGGATTCATTTGAGCTCGAATACCTCGCAATTCTATCTCTAATAGTTGGCGTCGCCGTAGATCACGCCGTGCCATGATACGCCGTTGCCAGAGGATCACCCCACTGACCAACAAAAGGAATAAAGCCCCAATCCCCAGGCTCTGCCAGAATTGTAGTCTTTGTTGTGGTGTCCAGGCAGTAGTAGTTGGGAGCTTGGCTATCTTTTCCCAGGTACCCTGAAGTTTTCTTGCCGTTCCGAGATCATAATGATTAGCTAAAATCTTGCCATCTTCCCCTATTAAAAAGTAGTGATTACTACTATTATCAATAAAATAGCCTTCTTTGAGTGCCTCCATTTCACCAGGAGAAACAAAAATAAATAGCCCTTTCTTTCCAGCAACATTTTGGTTGAATTGATCCTTGCTGGAAGCCCCAATCAGGTGTATAACCTCTGGACGCTCATCCTCTTGGGTTTCCTGAAGTGGTTCAATGTCAGTGATAGCGATATCAAGGTTCTCAGCCCAGCCGATGTGCAGCAGCAATTTTTTGCCTGTAAAATCTTCAAGTTCTACTTTTACCCCTTCCTTATCCTTGAAACTCCACGATGGAGCCATTTTCCCTTTCTGTAAGGTTCGGTACCCAACTGGGGGCGGTAGATTGCGCTTCCCTTCCGCAAAAACCTGCATTTCTTGTATCATCTGCGTATCTCTAGTAACTGCGTGAAGCTGAGAGAGCTGCCATTGGCCACTGTCTGTCAGTTTTCCTAGATCACTGTACCTGCGGAATAACTGCATCAAGATATGGCGAACGAAGGTCTCTTTACTAGGAAGGAGTTGTGCCATTGCCAAGTCTACCTTTGTTCCAAATTTTGGCAAATGGTAGGCATTTTGAATTAGGCAGTATTGAAAATTGAGAAATTCTTCTACATCAAAATCGAAAGTTTTTCCCTGTGGTAGTCGGTAGAGCAAGGCAGCCATTTTTTGTAGATGATGTAGTAGCTCAGGTTCTAGCAATATCTTCTTCCCTGCCATAAAACGGCGGGCCGCTTCCCATTGTGTTGTGGCATGTTCTAGTTTCAATCTTCGATCCATCAAGGAGGTAAACCCTGGGCTTAGATTGGGAGCTCGTTGTGATAAGAAAGCAAGTTCTTTGGTTTCTTTGGCCTGAATTTTTTGAAAAAAAGCAACATGATCTTTCTCAAGGAGGCCAAATTCAAAGCTTCGAAAGAGGGTATCTCCTCGCATTTGGTGATAAAAATCTAGCAGGAATTCATTCTCTGCCTGGCCCTTACCAAGTATCTGCATTTCACGATAAAAAGCATTAGCATTAGTAAAGAATTGAACAGTGTCGCCAGGTTCAACATAAAAGCGCATGGTTTGATAACCATGTGTTATGGATACCATTCTAAGGTGATCTAATGGGAAAGAAAGCTGAAAGCTTCCTTGGCCATCTAATTGGATCAAACTATCTCCCCAATACTCTAGCCAATCCCCTTCCTGAAAGAATTTAACTCGAACATCTTTGGTTGCAGGGCTTTGAATGTTCCCTTTGAGCAAACACATTTTGCGAGGATGATCAACTTGAATGTAGTCGACGTAGTGTCTATTCCCTCCCTTTTGAGATTGCATTTTGACAGGGCTTTCCTGCTTTGGAACTAGTTCTTCTAGTAACTGACAAAAAAAGTTAGCCATTGAGGAAGTAGACAAAGATGATGGTAGAGATGTCCGTTCTAACCATTTTAATTGTTCCTTGAGGAGTGTTGTTTTAGCCCCGGATTGTGCAACCACCTGAGCAAACTGATTGAAAAATTGATGATAAGGTTCTACCTGGCAGGAAACAGGTAGCGTTTGTTGGGATAGCACATCTAGGATAAATAGTTGTGGGTTAAAGTATTGGTCCTGAAATTGAGTGTTAAGAATAATAGGTTGGCTGAGCGTGCCTATTATATTGGACTGATATAAGGAGGATTCTAGTTCAGGAAGTGCTAGATATTTGACATAGTCCACTTCCGCTACTAATTGGCGTCCCTCCTCAACAGATTTTAGGTTTAGACCTATTCGAATTTCGGATTCCCCTGGCTCGAGCTCATCTGGGAAGAGTGGGATATGGGACGCTTGCTCTCTGTTCTTATCTCCAAGTTCCTGCTGAATCCATTCCACCTTAATCGACTGACCCGATTTAAGAGCTGTTGCAAATGACTGAGATTGAGCCTCTCCCAGGCTGATTATTATGCAGCAGCATAAGCACCAAATTTTCCAGTAACCTATTTGTCTTTGATTGCTTTGCATGTTAATGACCGTTTTCAATATATTTCTTTGAGGGGTGGTTTGTAAGAAAAAATGAATTTTTTCCTACAAACCACCCCTCAAAAAGAAAATTATAAGACGCCCCAATTAATCTATTAGACTAACCTGATAACTAAACATTACATATGTCGGTGATTCTTCCAAGAGCTCTTCGGTTCCCTCCTCCCCTTCTTTTAAATTGACAACTCCGCAAAATCGATGAAAATCATATCGTTTGTCTTTCCAGGAGGAGGCAAATACCATAAGCGGTATTTTCTTATTGAGTTCCCAATGTGCATCTGTAAAGAAGCGCCAATTGTAAAACTGCCGATCGTCCCACTTTTTCAGCTCTATCTCCGTTTTGGTACTGAGTTTATAAGTATGTAATCGTATCTCACTTCGGTTGTCCTCACTTTTGGTGATAAATTTCAGTTGATCGATATAGTCCAGGAAATAATTTGTTTCTCCCCGCTCGAAGAAATGGTACTGGTTGTCATCAGCCAGTAAGGTGTCCGTTTTGACAATTTCTCCTTTTTCATAGGTCTCTGCAAAAATATGCAGTTTGTATTTTTGATCAAATCGCCCCAATTTAAATTTCTGAATTCTAACACCCATAAAATCCAAGGCATGTAATAGATCTAATTCGGTGATTTCATTAGATCGATACATATTATTGCCATCCTCTTTTTGTAGAGGTAATCTTAGATCTGGCTTGGCCTTTTGTGCCTGCAAATTCAGACAAAATATAGAAAGAAAACAAAGACTGAAACTGATGTTTTTGAGTATTCTATACATAATAATGGATTTAAAGTTGATGAAAATTGCCTTGAGGTTATTCGATTTAGGATTTAATCCAAACCCTTTTGACATTGATACATCTTATTTGGCTTCTGCTAGAAGGGTCTTAATTTGATCTTCCATTTTTTCATCATAACCCCTGTAAACCTGTTGAATGATACCGTTTTGGTCGATCAAGACATATTGTGGAATGGCAAAAACTTTAAAATACGACCTTAGTTCTTTGTTGCCGAGGGCTTGGGTAAAAGCAAAGCCCTTTTTGTTAATCAGCTTTTCTGCACTATCCTGACTATTGGGATCCATAAGTACACCTACCACATCTAGTCCTTCCGCACTGTATTTGTTGGCCAGCTCTTGAACCTTTGGCATGGACTGTATACACGGGCCGCACCAAACCTCCCAGAAGTCAAGGAGTAGGAGTTTGGCTTCCTTGGGTTGAATAGAAATAAGCTTTCCAGAAAAGGTTTCCAGTTGGAAGTCTTTCACTTGTGTTTTAAGCAGGTCTGCATGAAGGTTTTCTCTTCCTTCCTCCACCACCATTTCGTAGCTGCTGAGGAAATCTTTTTGAAACCTATTCTGATCCTCTGCCCGATTGACTTGAAGGGCAGAGATTATTCTTGTAATCACCTGTTTTTTACCCAATGATACCTGTCGCTCAATCACTTTGACTGGAAGGAAAGTGACTTTGTCTAAGAAAATTTTCTTCTCTCGCTTTCGCACATCATACTCCTCAATATCTGGATAAGAGTAGCGGAGAACAAAATATTGACCATTTTCGATGAGTTCAGGCATGACTTCGGGGTCCTGATAATTCATCATTTCAGGAATGACCAGCTGCCCACCTGGTGAACCAAGAATATAAGATTTAGGATTGGTATTCAATTCATAGGTTTTCTGTTGGTGGTTAATCTGAAATTCAGAAAGACCGTCATAGAGGGCTTCATCACCTACCTCCTTTGAGGCCTTGTATTGAAATCCAAAAAGGCTGTCTCCTTGATTTCTCAGCATGGTAAGTTGCCCAACATAATGCCAAACTGCTCCGGTAACAAAGGTGTCTAATTGCTCTACCTGGCAGTATATTGTTTCTATCTCAGCAATGGCGTTTTTATACTTTTGCACAATCGTGCTTACATCTTGTGCAAGTGCGGAGGTACTGATTAGTATGCATATGATCGGGATAAAAAACTTGATGCTTTTCATACGGCTGGTATTTTTGATTTATTCGTTTTTAGATAAAGAAGTTGTTTGCAATACTAGCCAGCTTTAGCGTTCAAGACAATGCCTACTGAAGAGTTGGTAGATTTGGGTGTATATTTGGTAAGAATGGGTGAGGGGTGATTTTTTAAATTTCAGTCTACAACAAGACTTAATAATTTTAGAATTTCAGGCTTTTTCTAAAATATCTCTATCTTGGTTTTACATCACTAAAACCAATTTCCAATGATACCTTTTCAAACTATCCGTACAACTTTTTTAATCCTTATTCTTGCAGGGTTTATCGTTTCACCCACTTTTGCACAAAAAAACAAAAGAAAAGCTAAAGAATCCGTTGAAAAAAATGATGTTGAAGAACATTACCTTTCAAAAACCAGCCTTTCCGGTTTAAAATATCGTTCCATTGGACCAGCATTGACCTCCGGGCGGATTTCAGATTTTGCTGTGAATCCTGAGAAACCAAGCGAATATTACGTAGCCACCTCCGCTGGAGGGGTTTGGAAGACCATTAATTCGGGAACTACATTTAAACCCATTTTCGACAGCCAGGGATCTTATTCCATCGGTTGTATTACCATGGATCCTAATAATTCCAATGTCATTTGGGTAGGCACCGGAGAAAATAACAACCAGCGAAGTGTAAGTTATGGGGATGGCCTTTATAAATCTGAAGATGGGGGCAACAGATGGAAGAAGGTTGGCTTGAATAATTCAGAACATATTGGGAAAATAATTGTAGACCCCAGAAATTCGGATGTCGTTTATGTAGCAGCAATCGGGCCGCTATGGTCATCCGGAGGGGATAGAGGACTTTATAAAACTACTGATGGTGGGACCACCTGGGATACCGTTCTTTATATTAGTCAGCACACTGGGATTAATGACATTGTAATGGATCCCAGAAATCCTGAGGTACTTTATGCTTCTGCACTACAACGCCGACGCCATGTGTTCACTTATATCGGCGGTGGTCCAGAATCCGGAGTTTACAAAACTACTGATGGTGGTAAAAACTGGAAAAAAATCAATGCAGGCTTACCCAGAGTAGATTTGGGTCGTATCGGCCTGGCCATTTCTCCTGCCGACCCTGAAATCATTTATGCTATTGTTGAAGCCGCCCAGGGCAAAGGTGGATTTTATGCCTCTACCAATCGTGGAGCAAGCTGGGAAAGGAGAGGAAGTTATGTGACCAGTGGGAATTATTACCAGGAAATCATTGCCGACCCTAAAAATCCGAATAAAGTGTTTGCTATGAATAACTGGATGCAATATACAGTAGATGGTGGACGAAGCTTTCAAATTGTAGGAGAAGATTATAAGCACATTGATAACCACTGCATGTGGATCGACCCCAATAACACCGATCACCTTTTAGTAGGTTGTGATGGTGGAATTTATGAAACGTGGGATCATGCAAAAAACTGGCATTTTAAGGCAAATCTTCCAGTAACTCAATTCTACAAAGTAGCCATCGACTCTATGTATCCTATGTATAATGTTTATGGAGGAACGCAGGATAATTTTAGCATCGGAGGCCCTACCCGAACGATAAAAGATCACGGCATTGTTAATTCAGATTGGTTTATTACCAATGGCGGTGATGGATTTGAATCGCAGGTAGACCCCAATAATCCAAATATTGTATTTGCTCAATCTCAGTATGGGGGTCTTGTCAGGTACGATAAAATCAATGGAGAAAAACTGGGTATTAAACCACAGGAAAGAAAAGGTGAAAACAGTTATCGATGGAACTGGGATGCTCCATTGGCGGTAAGCCGACACCAGGAAGGTCGGATTTATTTTAGTGCCAATAAGGTATTCCGCTCTGATGATTACGGAGATAGTTGGGAGGTCATCAGTGATGACTTAACAGCTCAGATCAACAGAAATGAATTGAAAGTAATGGATCGTGTTTGGGGGATAGATGCGCTTGCAAAAAATGGCTCTACTTCCCTATTTGGCACCATAGTTGCCTTCTCTGAATCTCCACTTAATGAAAATCTGCTCTATGTGGGCACGGATGATGGTTTGATCCAGATTACTGAAAATGGAGGGCAAAGTTGGACAAAAGTTGAGGGGATTGCAGGAGTTCCAGATATGACTTATGTTAATGCGATTTATGCCTCTCAGCATGATGAAAATGTGGTTTATGCCGTTTTTAATCATCACAAGTATGGTGATTTTAAGCCCTATGTTTTCAAAAGTTCAGATAAAGGCCAGACTTGGACTTCTATAAGTTCTAATCTTCCAGATCGAGGATCTGTTTATTGCATAGAAGAGGATCATGTCGATCCCAATTTATTATTCGTCGGCACAGAATTTAGTACCTTTTTTAGCAATGATGGAGGAAATTATTGGAAAAAATTAAGTGCCGGATTACCCCCTATAGCCGTACGGGACATCACTATCCATAGCCGGGCTAATGATCTGGTTTTAGGAACTTTTGGCCGTGGATTTTATGTACTTGACGATTATTCCTCGCTAAGATCTATCAGTAAGGAGAATCTAGATAAGGAAGCCATGCTATTTGCCACACGAGAAGCTTTTGCCTTTGAAATGAGTATGCCACTAGGCCTGCCTGGGAAGTCCTTCCAAGGTGATAGCTATTACATGGGTGAAAACCTCGGTTCAGAAGCCCTATTTACTTTCTATGTTAAAGACGGATTTAAAAGCATCCGAGATGAAAGACGAGAAAAAGAAGGAAAGGCCAAAAAAGATGGCGTTGATAATTCCTACCCAAGCTACGAGGACTTAAAAGCAGAGAGAGAAGAAAGTAGCCCTAAGCTTATGTTAACCATAAAAAATAGTGCCGGAGAGGAAGTTCGAAAATTAACAACCGGATTTAGAAAAGGGCTTCAGCGAATCAAATGGGACTTGCGCTATAGCCAAAGTGGACCTATTTCTTTTGCCCGGCCATCTTTTTACAACCCCTTTGCGGGTCGTCCTGTGGGTACTTTGGTAGCCCCTGGCACTTACACAGTAACTTTATCAAAAATTGATGGCGGTGAAATCATTGATTTGGATGGTCCCTACCCCTTTCAAATAAAACCTTTGGATAATTCAAGCATGCCGGATCGAGATCGGAAAGCTAAGGAAGCCTTCCAACAAGAAGTTGCAGAATTATCCAATGCCCTTGGAGGAGCACAGCGCACCCTTTCAGATTTAAATAATCAAATAAGGTATATCCGGGAGGCCATGAATCGCATGAAAGCCCCAATGGGTGATGCTTTAAAGGATGTGACCCGCATAGAAGAACAATTAAGGGATATACGGCTCAAATTATTTGGTGATCCAGTGGCCAGAACACTAGATCAGGATACCTCTGTTTCTATAGCTGGGCGAGTAGGTTTTCTTTCTTATTCACAATATTATTCAACAGCATCCCCTTCCAAAGGCCATCGCAATTCCTTTGAAATTGCAAAAGAGGAGTTTGGACCCATACTACAGGAAATACGCAACCTGGCAGATGAAACACTTCCTCAACTGCAACAAAAACTAGAAAAAGCAGGAGCACCATTTACGCCGGGAAGGAAAGTGGATTATGGGAAGAATTAATCTCAATTGAAAAATCTTTTAGAGGCTGTGTCATTCTGTCTGAGGCGGGTTGACACAGCTAACATTATTTCTTTGAGAGTGTTTTTTCAAGAGAAGGGGAAAAAACGCTCTTTTTGTTTTTAAATCTGATTGATTTTTTTTGAAATTGCGCTCGCTAGGTAAGAAAGATTCTATCTCTTCTATATGTTCCTCGATTAAATTCATGCTATTAATTTACGAATTTTCTCATTAATTGAACATAACGGCGAAGCTATACGCCCGTGCCGACCTTAGGAGGAATGACGAATAGGGTTTGTTGAACACAGGCCTTCTTTTATAGTAATACTTGCACTATTAAAATCATAATGATAAAAAAAATAAGGAAAATAAAAACCCAAAAGAACAGCCAATCATGATCTTCCCACATAAAAAATGGTGAAGTATATGGTTTTCCATTAAAATCAATCCATTCTTCTGTAGTTACTAAATCAGGGTTTTTTAAATATTTATTAATTTTTATCTCGTCATCAGGATAAAGACTTGATAATAATTCATAGTACTCTTTCTTATACTTCCTTAACCATTTTTTTGTTGATAAAAATGATTTTATCACTCCAAATAAAAAAATAATAATACCAATAATAATCGTAATTATTATTGTTTTTCCGGTGACAATAAAGAAAGATAATAATTCAGTTGGCAGGAAATTTTCTAAGAAAGGTTCGTCTTCATAATCAAAATTAAATAAAATATTACCATCAATAATTTGTCTTTCCCCTAATGAAGAAAATAAATTTTCCGATTTAAAAATATCCTCTTGCAAAACATTTACTACATTTTTATTTTGCTGTTTACTTGTCACATAGAATGAGTACAAAGATGATTCATTGCTTCTCCACTGGGTAAAATAAAATCTTATTTCATTGTTTGAAAATTTTACATTATTGGGGAAGTCCTTAATTGAATTCAACTTTTTTACTTCAACTACTTTTATATTCTTGGCTAATAGTACTTTGATGAAATTAGAATCAGTTAATATATCTTTTCTATTTCCTTTGCCAATAATGGTTTGTTTTGAAATATTCTTAAATTCCAATTGGATATTCCATAAATCTAATATTTCTTCGTCGTTATAGTAATATTTACTCTCGAAGTTTGATTTTATTAAGTCTATGGATTTAGATTCATCTGTTTTTGTCAGCTTTTCAAAATATCTACATTGAATTAAAATGTTACGATTATTCTTACTAGGTAAAAAAACATAAATCAAACCAATGATAGATGCAATTGACCCAACTATCCCAATTATTGTCAATATATTTTTAATACTTATGTTTTTCATTTTTTTAGCTTGCGTTCAACGGTTAGCATACCTGACGTAGCCAGCTTTTGCTGGCTATGGGTAGGTGTGCATTGTTAGCTACAGTATTCAAATTTGGCTTATTCCTATACTCGAATATCAATTACAGGTCATAAATCATATCCTCAATAAAAGAACGAGCTGCTTTCCCAAAATGAAGATTATCTAACCATCCGTAGGATTCTATATTTAAAATTTTCTCCATTTCTCTTGAAAGCACAAGGAGTTCGATGGTACGTTTCTTTTCAGATGATGAAATCGGGAATATATCAAAGCCAGTTAATTGCCCTTTATATGCTACTGAAATAATATCATGCTTTTTTATGAAATAAGCATAGCAATGTGTCAAACTTTTGTCTAACTTCTCTTTAAATAATTCTTCATTACTTTCAAAAAACCAGCATATTGATATAAAAAAATTAATAACTGCATTTAGATAAAGGTCGTTATTTTTAGTTAGAGAAAGTGCTTCATAAAATGAATCTTTAGATTTTTCGATTAGTTTTATTGAATTGGAATTAATTCCATCAATTAGTAGTAGTTTTGCTTTTTTCAAGGGTGCTTCAATTATTAACTTTACATTTTCATCAATTTCGTCGATTTTATTAGATATGGGAGTATGTTTCAGCCCAACTTTCTTTATAGTAAAGTTAATTGATTCGTTTACCGTTCTTGCGGCTATCACTTTCCCAATAAACTTTGCAATTAAAATTGTACTACTTGTTGTTGGTTCCATTACCTATTGTTTTACTGCTAGTATGCGGTTTTATTATTGAACACAGCCTTTTTTTATTGTAGCTAAAATCTATGTATCAAAATAAAACTTCTCAGTTACACAAGTAATCAGTAACAAAGTTCCCGATCCACAGTTTTGGTCTTAAATTTTTGACCCATCATCAATATCCAAAAAATTTAAAGAACCACAAAGGGTTTCCTTTGCCCTATTGACGCCAAGTGTGCAAATTTGAGTCATTACCTATTAAGCTGTTTTGCCCCCTAATTCATATAACTACCGCTTCCACTTAATCCACTTTGCATGACCATTAGTGGTGGCTACTATTTTACTGTTCTTTTTACCCTCTGAAAAGGAAGTAAGCTCTACGATAATACCCTTGTCATCTATTTTTTTATCAAACACAACTGCACCCTCTACAGCCAGGTATTTAAAATTCCTTTGATGACCAATTTCATCAAGCATTTCTCTGAATGCTTTTCGCTCTTCTTTTGTGAACTGATAAAGGACATGAGTGTGATATATAACCAAGGGGTCGGAGGGAGGAATAGATCTAATGATGGTTTTAAAATCATCAACTCCACCAGCTCTAATTAATTCCACTGGAAATTTCTGGCTCAATTCAATCGCAGCCTTCATTCTTTCAAATCGTTCCAATTGATCCGGCCAAATTAAGGCTTTTAGCCATAGGGCATTATCTTCCAATCTAAGGTCCAAAGGATTTTGGTCAATTCCAATTTTTCTTTTTACCGGAATAATTTCATCAAATTCCGGGAGTTGTCCTTCTAAAAACCGGCTCTTAATTTTTACGCTACTATTACCATATATTTTCCTATTGTCCAAATGATATTCATAATGCTCGAAATTCAAATTGAGGCCAGAACTTGCTCCAATATCGATAACGGTAAGAGCTCCCTTGTTTCTAAATTCTGAAGAAAGAATAGGCATAATATAAGCCGTCCGGTTAATGGCATTGGTTTGTACCATCCGAGTTTCTAAAAGCCCAATTATTTCCTTTCTATGTTTTAGGCAAAAATCTTTGACCAATTTTATGGGAATAGCAGTTGCATTATTTTTTCGAATTGAAGGGTAAAAATCAGCTAAGTCTTCCTTAGTTGATTTTAACAGCAAGAAATGGATAGAAGCCAGGAATAGATTTGGAATGGGCTGTCTTTGTTGGCAGTGAGAAGCAAGCTGGAGTAAGTCGCGTTCAGCTGAGATGTTTAGAGCCAAATCGTAGTATAAAGGAGAGACATTTTTACATTCTCTTTCTGCAAACCTTCGGAAAATATCAGATAACCCTTGCAAGATCTTTGATTATTAATTTACCAATCTATTTTAATTTTGGGCACCGAAGTGCCCAAAAGTTTTATTAATTACCTCCAAAAATAATCGTTCCTCCAATTCCAAAATGTACAGAACTAGTTTCAGCATCACTCTCAGTATTAAAAAGAAATCCAATCTCAGGGCGGATAGCCCATTTAGTTAGATCACTACTGAATCCTCCTCCAATGGTAAATCCTACTGCAGGTTCAGCATCTTCTTCAAAATAAATATCTACTTTACCAGAAGCAGATAGTTCTACTTTATCATTTGGGAATGGATGAGTAAAAATGATACGTGGACTTGCAAACCAGGTGCTCTCCGCTTCTCCATCAACCGTGGCAAAATACAAACCTCCAGGAACGGTAATTGCCCAACGATTTTCGCTAAGACTAAACTTGGGAGCTATCGATAAATAATTTACATCCGGGCTTTCATCACCATCTCCTAATTGGGACATCAGTCGAATGTATCTTACCTTAAGATCGAAACGATCCGATACACCCACACCCACACGAAGTCCAAGATTATTATTAATGGTTGCAGACTCTCCTTCAGCTGTAGCAGAATAAGAAGCATAAGAAGCCGTGGCTTCAATCTTACCTGCTCCTATAGTACGAGCACTTTCTAAACTTGTATTTACCGGTACAATACAGGAAGTCATAAATAGACACAGGGAAAAGAATAGGAGATAAGGGACAGCAATACCTTTGGGGTACAACATGACATTTGGTTTTTATATGAAAAAATGGGTTATATACAGGATCTAAATTACAAATCTTTATCACACCTGCAAAAAGCAATACAGTCAAATGGAATAAACAAGAAGTGAATCAGAAAATAAAATAAAAAAACCTGCGTCCAGGCGCAGGTTTTTTTATTTTATTTTCTGACAAAAATTATCCTCCTCCAAAATCATGAATAGCCTGTAATATATCCTGACGGCTTATCTGCCCCACTAATTTTCCATCCTCATTAACCACGACCAATCTCTTATACTTGGTATTTAAAAAAGTATTCGCTACATCAAGGATATTAGCGTCCGAAGAGATGGTTTTCATAACATTGGTCATGTAATGGGCTACAGAGGTATTTCTAACCGGTTGATTATGATAAGCAGTATCAAAAAGTACTCTTAAACAATCTTTGTCATCAATCAAACCCACTAATTCATTTTTACTGTTCAATACGGGAGCTCCCGTAATTTTATGTTCCAGCAAAGTATCAATCACTTCCTTAATATCCATATCAGGATGGAAGGTAATCAACTTTTTGGCAGGCATCATGTAATCGGTAACTGGTGCAGAAGTAAATTCTTTTTTTGGAGGGCTTGTCTCCAAAGATTTTTGCTGATAATTTTTCATGGTTTGACCGGTTTGGAGGTGTAAAAAAAGGATGTGCTTTTTTAATATACGGATTTTTTTCCAGAAAATCGACTATTTCAAGCCTAACTCCTTCATACTAACCTCTCTCATTTCAACCTTTCGCACTTTACCGGTCACGGTCATTGGGAAACTGTCCGTGAATCTATAATATCTTGGAATTTTAAAGTAAGCTATTTTATCTGTGCAAAACGATTTAATTTGCTCCTCAGTTGCCTCTTCTCCTTCTTTGAGCTTGATCCAGGCCATTACCTCTTCTCCATATTTGGGATCTGGCACCCCAATCACCTGAACATCACTTATTTTAGGATGAGTGTACAAAAACTCTTCGATCTCTCTGGGATAAATGTTTTCTCCGCCCCGTATGATCATATCTTTAATCCGGCCAACGATATTAATGTAGCCCTCCTCATCCATGGTGGCCATATCACCAGTGTGCATCCACCTGGCTGCATCAATTGATTGTCTTGTTTGTTCTTCATTATTCCAATAGCCTAACATTACACTATAGCCCCGGGTGCAAAGTTCACCAGGTTCTCCAATCGGTAGCACCAAACCAGTATCCGGATCAATAATTTTGACTTCCAGGTGGGGGTGAATTTGTCCAACGGTACTTACTTGTTTTTCAAGAGGAGCCCCAATTCGAGTTTGGGTACTCACCGGACTGGTTTCGGTCATTCCATAGGCTACCTGTACTTCACTCATATTCATCAGAGATTGGACCTTTTTCATCACCTCAATGGGGCAAGGTGATCCAGCCATAATGCCCGTCCTTAAGCTTTTCAGATCAAATTTTTCAAAATCAGGATGCTCTAATTCCGCAATAAACATGGTAGGCACACCATAAATGGCGGTAGCTTTTTCCTTCTCGGCTGCCTGCAATACAGCCAAAGGTTCAAAGCCTTCGCTGGGATAAATCATGGCGGCTCCATGAGTCAGGCAACCCAAATTGCCCATGACCATACCAAAGCAGTGATAAAGGGGAACAGGAATGATCAATCGATCTTTGTCTGTAAAATTCATGGTCCGGGCCACAAAAAAACCATTATTCAGAATATTATGATGACTCAATGTGGCTCCCTTGGGGTACCCTGTAGTACCACTTGTATATTGGATATTGATGGGCTCATCAAAGAACAAACTATCTTGCCTATCCTGAAGTGCCTCTGTAGTTGTTTGGCTAGACATTGCCATCATATCCTTCCAGGAAAGCATACCTGGGCTATGCTCATCATTTAAACGCACCACTGTCCTCAAATGAGAAAGTTTAGAAGACTCAAGCTCTCCAATAGTAGCTTCCTTTAATTCAGGAGCCAGATCATAAACTAGCTGAGTATAATTAGATGTTTTAAAATGATCTGCAATAATAATCAAACTACACTCCGACTGATTAAGGGCGTAAGCTAATTCGTGCAGTCGATAAGAAGGGTTAATATTAACCAGAATGGCACCCATTTTAGCGGTAGCAAATTGGGTGACAGCCCATTCATATTTGTTGGGAGACCAAATGCCCACTCTTTCCCCTTTTTCTATTCCTAAGGCCATTAGGGCCTTTGCACAGGCATCTACCTGCTGTTTTAATTGGGTGTAGGTCCAACGAATATTTTGATGATAAACAATTAGAGCTTCGTTATCAGGATATTTTTCAACTATCTGATCAAACATATCTCCAATTGTAATACCCAATAAAGGAATTTGACTTGTACCGCTGGTGTAGCTTAATTTTTTCATAAAAAATGATTTTCCAAGTATTGTTACAACTCCCCAGATAGGTTCAATCCTAACTGGTCATGGCAAACAATTGCTCAAAAATACTTATCGTCTCTCTGGCTGCCAGTTCTGGCCTCAAGGCCGTATCGGAAATTCCGGAAACCACTCTGGAAATATTATGATCAACCTTTCCTTTTTCACTCCAGGTATTGACGGGAGCCGCTGTCAGATAGGCTGAAAAATTATGATGCCCCGATCCAGGCCGTTCCCCAATAATATGGATGATGCCTTTATTCCTTGTGGTATTGGGAGCATTTTTAAAAAGCAATTCTCCGCAGGCATATCCGGCTCTTACTCTTCCATAAGTGACCACCAGGTGTTCTTCAGGGACAGCATATCCTTTTTTCAACAAGCCATCTCTTAGTTCATCCAAAAATGGTTTCAAATGGCCTTCATCTGTAAGAGCTCTTACATTGAGTCCATCAGAAATAATGATCTGCACATCGGGAAGTTCCCCTTTCCAATCTGATCTCAATTGAGCCAGCCTCTCAATGGTTTTTGCATCTAATTGTTCTCCTGATTCCGGATGATATACATAGTCTTTTCTGTTTTCAGATCGGGTAGTGATGGCTATTGATGCAGGTATGGTTTTGATAAAATCATCCTTCCATTCTGTCCAAATGCTGATTTTTGCATCTTCGTACAACTCATGAACTTGTTGATCCAATTCTGGTTCGAGATCCCAAATATTTTCTCCATATCCTTCGGCAATTGGAACGCCCCTTTTTCGGATTTGAGCTAACTTTTGTTGTCCCTCCTGATAAATGGCCTCCATAGATCGCTTATCTCCTTTGGATAAACAAAATTGATAATACACCCAGGTAGGATCTCCAAAATGGGGGGTGGGCTGGCCGTCTAGATCGATTACTTCTATCCTTTTGAAAAAGTCCCACATGGCATCATTGACCTTGTATCCAAATTTTTCTCTGACCCGAACATGGTCACTAAATGCCGTCGTTAAATAACTAAGCATAGGGTCATTCTTGGTAGGTAGGGCCATCAAATAAGCTGGATTGGCAGGCATTATCTGTTCGATACACCAGTCCAGGTCTTCCAATGTAACATCCATGTGAAGGGTTGAGCAAATGTCAAGACCAATGGTAAGGCCATGAAGTTTACCCATTACGGTATCTTCTAAACAGCAACGGACCAATTGCTCTTTTGATTTAAACACTTCGGGTCCGATAAAGCCAGCCACATCATTTACATGCACCCAGGGTTCTTGCAAATTTTGCTCTGCCATCATTTGTTTCAAAGCACGGACAAAGCCATATTTTCTGGATTCATGAATGACCATATCAAATCCTGCTCCATGTCCATTTGTAAAATCAGCCCCCTGCCCTGTTTCAACATATAAACCATATTGGCCTGTCCGTTTTTTGACATGGTCCAGCATTTTTTCAATACTTACATCAAATGTTTCATTGGCCTTTACCGTTCCTGCAAGGCTTTGAAACCATATACCTGTTGTACCAGGCTGATACTCTTCTACCTGTGCTTGAATGTCAATATGGGAAAGAACACAATTGGGCATGGTTTCCTGAAGGTCAAAGGTGCTTAAAATATCAAATAAGGCAGCTTCAATCTTAGCTACTGACGCTGGCTCACTAGACACAGGATTGGTTCCTAAAACCAAATCCCCTACCCCATAAGACCAGGCATCAAAGACCTGCCATATGATGTCATCTACATTATCTGTTGGGGAATTCGGTTGAATACGGGCACTCATGTATCCCTTACTTCCTATTTTGCTATTTGGTAGAGGGTTAAACACTTTCTGGCCAATCTGAATCAATTCTTCATTACTCATCAATTTAACCACACAGGCAATAACATCACTAGTAAGATCTGGCATTATTTTTTTAATCGATTCCTCATTTTCTGATAAAATGAAGGTTTTGAGTTCGCCAAGGGTCCAACCACCCACCTCTTCTAGTGTTCCAGTGGTATTTTTTATTAAATCATACTGGGCATCCTGGTAAAGGCTTTGTTGATCTAAATCCTTGAGCCTTGTATTGCTTAATAATGACCGAGCTCTTTTTTGGGATTCGGCATCTTTTGCGGTCAATTCCTGGGCCTGATCTCCCTCTTTAAATTCATTGGCTGCACCCACAATCTGTTGATATAACCTTAAGTCATGGCCTCCTTTCAAGCGCTTGATATAGGAAAAAATATCTTCACCTGGTTTAATTGATTTTATTTCCACTCCAGAAAAAGGCTCTGAGTCTTCTTCTTTATTCCCGATGGAAAAATTACAGGCACTTAGCAAACTTAAATGTGCTCCCATGATGCCGGCGCTAATGAGGAAGTCTCTTCGGTTAAAGATTTTCATTACTTATTTAGTTATGAGTGACAAGTTGAAAATGTTGAATGACAAATGACAAATTTTGAATGATTAAGTGTTACAAAATAAACCAGTAAATTCTAACTCATCACTCGTCACTCATCACTAATTACCAATTCAATAAATTTCTTCTATAATAAATTGGTTTCCATTAAAGAGAAGTTGATCTCCTTGTTTTTTATTCATCAGCATTTTGCCAATCGGCGAAAGAGGAGAAATACAAAAATAGGATGCACCTCCAAGTTTGATTTTGCCAATGCCAATAGCGATAAAATAAACTCCCTTATTGGTCCATATTAAGCTTCCTTGCTGGACCGAATCAGAAGATTTAATCAAGTCAATCCTTTGCAGCTCACTTTTTACTTTTTTTGCCTCCATCAATTGCAGGCTACTTTTTTCCTCTTCGATCTGCATCATTGCACGCCCGGTCTCGTATTTATCACCTGCGCTGCTTTTAGTCTCATTGTTTTTAGACTCATTTATTGAATTAAGTCTCGCTTCAATGGTTTGAATACGTTGATCAATTTGTAGTCGGCAAGCAGAAAAGAGCTCTTCTTTGATCTTTTGTTTATTCTGCTGAGTCATATTTTTCAGGTATTGCCTGCCCCTCTTTTTCTATATCCCAAATAACAGCGCTGACCAACCACTTACCATCCAGGTTTATTAATTGAAAACTATTAATTCCTCTTTCTCCTGGCTCTTCAGCGCCACCAAAATAAGAAGCATAGGAACTGATACGATGTGCAACTTTTCCAAAATATTCCGTGTATCCATTAATTTCTACTTCACGGAAGTCTTGGAGCTGACCAGATTGAATGGCATTTTCATAACCTCCAATAAATTGATCAATCCCATAATTTTGAAGGGTATCATGCCTGAAATTTTTAAAAACAGCATCAGTAGTAAAATGAGCTCGTATTGCATCCAGGTCAGGCACCTGGCCATCAATTACTCCAATCACATCATAAACATCAGTGACTACTTTGTTGATTGCCTTTTCGGTATCAGAAACAGGAGCTGGAGCTTCTGTGTTTTCCTGATTTTCTGCTGCAGGATTACAAGTGCTTAAGCAAATAAGTATAAAGAAAAGATAGCTTAGGTTTTTCATAGCTAATTTTAAATGGTTTGTTTAATTCATTTTGAAGTAAAAAGTCAATAGTAGAAGGTAGAAAGACAAAAGTGTAATTATTTGAAATAAGCTATTATTTCGATTCACGGTATTGAAGTCCTTATACTTTTTACATTCTACTTTCTACCCCCATCGCCTCACGATAGGAGTTATTTAATAAATTTAGGGAGTTTTAGCCTTAAATTGCAGAATATGCAACAATATTCGTTTTTTGCCTACAATCAGGATTTTTCATTATTTGGTTCGCAACACCTAATGGTATTAATTGTACTGGTTTTATTGAGTGTAGGCCTGCCTTTTTTTTCTAAAAAATTTCTCTCTCCTTCTCAACAATTATGGTTGGGCAGAATAATGGCCGTGTGTATTTCCTTTTGGGCATTGGCATATGTGGTAATCAAATTATGGCTGGGAGATTTTAATCATCAAACAGATTTACCCTTTGACATTTGTAACATTTCGGGAGTTTTACTGCCTTTTTTAATGTGGAAGCCCAGGTTCAGAGTACATGAAATTCTTTATTTCTGGGTACTGGCAGGCACTCTGCAAGCCATTATTACCCCGCATTTATATAATGGATTTCCTAATTATATTTTTATAAAATACTGGATCGTTCACGGAGGTCTGGTGATCTATGTCATTTATGCCACGATCGTTTTTGACTTAAAACCCAATCTAAAAAGTATTTGGAGAGCCTTTGTGGCCCTCCAGTTTTACGTCGTATTTGTTTTAATCATTAATTTATTATTAGGCTCCAATTATGTATACCTATTAGGCAAGCCCCCTGTAGCTTCAGCATTGGACTATTTAGGCCCCTGGCCCTGGTATTTGCTGGTCTGTGAAGGCTTGGTTTTAGTCCTATTCTTTATAGTCTATTCGCCTATTCGTTTGTTTTCAAAAATATAAACTACCTCATAATGGAACTGTTCGCCCCCAAGCTCATCAGAGCTATCAAAAGAGAATTTAAGGGTTGAATTTTTTACTCCTGGATTGAGGACCAATAATTTTGAAGTATGCCTTTCTGTTTGTTGGTGAAAACCCGCTTCAATCCATTTGAAGGGCTGAATTCCTATTCCTATTGAATTGCTTACACCTGTCTGCTTAAATTGTGGAGAGCTTCCAGTAGCAGTATGTACAAAAATTCGGGCTTTTCCGGTTGGGCACGAAGAGCCCAGTCTGGTAACGGAATAGCTAATATCAATTTTTTGGCCTTTTTTTAATTCATTGATGGGCTGAGAAAATTCCCAGTCAAACTGATAGGTTGAAGCACAGTCTTGAGTTGCATTTTTTTTATGCTGGATGTTTACTTCAAAGCTTCCTCCTCTGGTGTCTGCTTTTAAATTAACAGGCTTTACACTTTGAGCAGGAGTTCGATCAGAAGTGGGCGTAGGCCCAATAATGACTTCTCTAAATTCCAGGGCATCCTGTGCATTTAATTGAATAGCAATCTGAGAAAATACGGCAAACAATAAAAGTTTCACTGAAGCAATTAGGATGGATTGTTTCATGATTTTTGTTTGGGTGATTATCAATGGCTTAATGTGAAATTAATAAAAGTCCTCTTCAAAACCTAGGTACTCTAACAGGATTGATTTGAAATTAGCATCAGCTTTCATAATTTCAAAAAATAGTTTGAGCAATTCCTCTTTATTATATTGTTCCAACTCCTTTTTTATAAGTCTAAAATTTCCTGGCTTTTCTGGTTTTTTCAAATGGGCACCAGAAGCTTTTATTTCATACAAAACAGCCACTAAATGTTTGCAAAAAACGCCCCAATCATATGGGCAGGAACAAGAACACTTGAGAATATCGAATTCCTCATTAAGTTGAATAGACACTGTATACATTTCACTTCCTAAAACAGTTGCAATAAATTCTTTATCCTCTATTTCTTCCAAATCAGCTATTTGGCCATTTTCAAAATAGGAATGGCCTCTCGAAATTATTTTGTCTTCAATAAAGGGTTCAAAGTTGTTGAGGTTCATATTCTATAATGATTCATTATTTTCATCTTTTAAAAACTGATCGGTAAAATGTTCTTTTCTTTTAGCTTTTGCAAACCTTTCAGCATTGTATTGTTTGGACTGGCCTTTGGGAATGGAAAGACTGGTCCATTCTTTTCCTTTGATCATTCTACCAATATAAATGATCTGTCCTATATGAGAGGCATAATGGGCTAATTGGCGATTAAAAGCATCAACAATGCTGTGCCCCATATTGCGAATGTATATTTCGGTCTCGAAATTATCTTCATTGACTGCATCCAGGGCTTTGAATAAACAAGCCCAGCCTTCATCCCATTTCTCTCTTAATTGCTCTTCCGTTTTGATGAGGTCTTCAAACTCGGAGTCTCTGTTCCTCCATTCTTTTTCCCCGTCAGTTGTCAGAAAATCAGTCCACCTGGACAACATATTTCCTCTGAGGTGATTGACAATAATGGCGATGGAGTTGCTTTCGGGATTATACTGCCATATAAGCTCTTCCTCTGACAGTTGATCAAAAGTTTTTTCGGCCATCATTTTGTAGTATTCGAATTGTTTGCGGACAGATTGGAGATAATTGGTTTTCATACTATTGATAATTGGAGACTTAAGTTTCTAATTCATATTTAAATAAATCTTTTAGAAAGCCGCTAGGGGAATACATTGGTCATAATTTTTTTGACACGGACTTCGTACACAGACTTACACTGTTTTGGTCAGTGCTGAATAAAACAAAACTTATTATGACATGCAATTAATGCTTGCATTTACAAGTATCACCAAGGTATATTTAATGATAACGTTCCAAATTATCACATAGTTTTTTTGATCTTTTCACTTGCTTCCTCTAGTCCTGAAGAAAAGCCATTTTTTTGTGCTTTTTTCATGGCTTTTTTATAAAAAGCACGAGCCTTTTTCATTTCTCCCTGCTGAAAATAAAGGTCACCTATTTGAAGGTAGGGATAGGATTCATATCTGGCAAAACTGATCTTGTGGGCTAATTTTGCTGATTTTAAATAAGCCTGGATGGCCAGGTCATAGGCTTCCATTTTTATGTAGACATCTCCCAGGGAAGAATAAGAGGCAGGAATGAAGGGTTTAAAACCAATTTCCTCTCTTAATGCAAGGGAAATTTTGAATAAACGCAGTGATTCTTCATAATTAAGGGTCTGACGCCTGTGGATCTGAGCCAGATGTCTGGTGTTATAGGCCTGGGCAAATTTGCTATGCCTGGCTGAATAATTAATTTCTTCCTGATAGCTGGAAATCAAAGCAAGGATTTGTTCTTTTTCTCCTTTTGCTAAATGGCCGTTATGTCTTCGTGATATCTGGTTGGCCTTTAAGTTAGCCAATGCTTCATGGTTTTGGGATTGCTGCAGCAAATGCATGGCTTCATTTTCAAGAATTTGCGATGAATCTCTTTTGCCTATAGTTCGATAAGTGGAGGCCAGGGCAAGAAGATATTTTGCTTTAAGCTCTTCATTTTCGAGCTTATTAGCGGCAGGCAATAAAGGCAAAAGTGAATTGATTCTTTCTTCAGGATTTGACCTTACTAAAAAAAGGATGTTTCGGTATCCTTCAATTCTAATTTTTTGGAGCAGCAAGGCAATTTTATGTTCATCTGAAAAAGAATCTTTGTTTTCAAACTTTGACAATTCTATCTTTTTAATCGCCTTTTCAAATGAGGCATTAAACAATGCTTTTTCAGAAAAAACAATAGCCTGTTTTACTTTTGACCCCAATTTGTCAAAGTCTGGAATTTGAGCTTCAAGGATAAAATATTGACCCAGGAGAAAAAAAATAACCAGTGTGAAATTTTTCATCTATAAATTCTTAAGCAGCTATAATTTTCTCCTTTGGCCAATGAATTCTACAATAGTTTATCAATAGCACTCTTTATCCTTTTAATACTTTCTTGCCCCTGATAACCAGATTCAAATTCAACTACGGTACCTTCCTGATCCAGGATGAAAAAGCTGGGAAGACCTGTATTTTTTAGTCCATAATCACCCCCCAGGTCATCGTGGCCTTCGAGAAAAGTATAAGCATATTTTTGATTATTAATAAAAGTCAAAGGATCTCCTTTTTCTTTATAAGTGATGCCAATAAATTCAATTTCCTGACCTTTGTATTCCTTATAAAGCTTATTGATTTCCGGCATCACCTTCTTGCAAGGCTCACACCAGGTGGCCCAAAAATCGAGTAATACGACCTTACCTTTTAATTGAGACAGAGCCAGTTTTTGTGTTTTTTCCAGGTTATCCAATTCCCATGTAGGAGCTTTCTCTCCAACTACAGGGCCTCCATTTGAAAACTCTTTAACCTTCAGGGAGGCCAATTGAGAAATTTGAAAATGGTCCTCGGGCTGTTCAACTGGTTTTGTTTGAAAATCTTTGATATGATACACTATTTTGCCCGTTTCTTTTCCATTTCTTTGGAGATTAACAATTCGTTTGATTTTGAACTTTTTATAGTCAATCCAAAAACGAACATAAAAATCATACTGAGGGATATCAAAAATGATCTCCTGACATTTTTTATTATCAATAGCAGCTCTTTCCCCCAATACAGGTTTAAATTGTTGGTATCCCTCAAGTATACTGATATATTGATAAAGTAGCATCGTATTTTCTACCTTAATGCTATAAAGCGGTGCTCCCAGCCGATGTAAAGGACTAAATTCAATATGGTCTTTTTTATAATCGCGATAATATATTTCCCCATCGATTTTTGCCAGTTCAAATGATGGATTATCATCATTATCTTTTGCCAAAACATGCATCGAACCAAATGCATAAGGACCTTGGTTTTTTTGAGGTGCTAATTTGACCTTCCCTTGCAAGGGCTTTTCTTTATCCTTTAAAAAACCTTCAAAAACATATTGGAAATCAAATTCTACATAAGGGCTATCAAATAATCCATCTAAGGTTTTATCAATTAGGACTTCTATTTCTGGGGGTTCTTGTTCATTAGTCCTAAATATTAGAATGGCCAAGACCAAGAAGGCAACCAGGATTCCAGCTATTAAAAAATTAAATCTGTTCATATTTTTTTATTTGAAAAAGGAATGATTTCAAAAATAAGTGGCCCCTGATCCAGAAGATTTTCCAATTCTCCATCCAGGGAAGCGAGCAATAAAATCAGCTCCGGATTCCACAGCAATCCTAAAGCCATCCGCTGTTTCTATATGCACGGATACTCTACGGCCTGCGCCATGAGCCTTCTCTACTACTAGTGGGAGTATTGCCGGATCTATTCCAGAGGCAAAATTCGGATCGTAATTATTTTTTCTTTGATCATAATCTTTTCCGAATGCCAACAATACTTTTATTACAGATTTATTTTGCTGTAAAATATAGGGCCATTTATCATTAAAATCCTGCTCATTTTCAATGAGAAAAATGTCTTTCCCATCCAAATCTTCAATAGTTTTAGCTTCTCCAAATACTCCTGCTTTTAACATGGGTTTGTAAAGATCGGTGATGGTACGGTACCAGGGTGTGACTAAGGCTGCATTGACCAAAAGGATAATTCCAGGCCTAAAATTATCAGTGCAGTCACCAAAGTGACCACACTGACTCATAAAAGCAATTCAGCATGTGAACTAAATTGAATATAAGAATATCCGAAAAGCTGTTTAGGGTGGAGAAATCCTTATTTTACCTGTACACCATCTTCATCTGCGAACCTGCCCGTTACCAGCCAACCTCCAAAATCTTCCGATACTGCTAGTAGTAGCGTATTTTCTCCTCTTTTTAAATCCAGGTAAATGGCATCAAAAAGGCCTAAGGAATTCAAGTTGATTCAATCTGGTTCATACTGGAGAGAGGGAGAGGGGGTAATTAGGTTTTCTTTTCTTTTAGGGCTTTGCGAATGGTCTTTTTAGCTTTTTTCAAAAATTTTGCGATTTTCTTATGGGTGGTTTCAGGCATATTATTGAAATCTCTTAGGCGGTGTTCCCATTTTCTGTTGGGATATTCCTCGTTGATTTGGTGACGAACCAACTGCATTACCGCATTCCGATGATTATAGCCTCCTTCCACTTCAATGGAGGCTGCCTGGAGGGCACAAAACAAGCTATAACTTTTGTCTTTGACATCATCTTCACAGTCTCTATCATCATTTTTATGCCAGGTATTAGGATTCTTCAATAGATCCCATGTTTTTTGGATAATTGCTAAATCGGTCTGGGCGAAAGGTACTTCAGGATCATGGTCCAAATAAAAAGAGAGGCTGTTTTTTTCAAATTTTAAATGATCAAAAGTAAACCAGCCAGCCTGTGATTTGGCTAGTATTTGAGAAAAACCAGCTCTTTCGGTCACAACAAAAGCCGCCGGTAATGTAATTTCATTATTGAAGGTTACCTTTCCCTCAAGGGGAAGCTGATCAAAAAGGCTGGTACTATCCAATTGAGGTAATTCTTTTTTCAAGGTCAATTCAAAATCCGTAAAGTAACTGTTGGTGCATTTACCCTTCAGTATACTCTTTTCAAGGAAGAGTTGGCAATCGGCTTGAGACCAAGCTGAAAATGGGAGAATGAGTAGAAGAAGGGTGATGAATTGTTTCATTTTTTAGTCGATCTGTTTCAGTCTAAGATAATAGTCTGAGCCTCTTAAAACATGGGAATATTCTGCTAAAAAATTAAAAGATTGAAAAGTAAGTTTTTGCCACTGGTCGACACCGATAAGGCTGATTTTCTCTGTTAGGCTTATTATGAGTCAAAAATTATTTATTGATTTGGAAACCGAATAAATCCGTGTTTTTCCGTGTCAATATAAAATTTTCAACTATGTGTCCTTCATATTTAGACATTACCTACTATGCTCTACTTTGCCTCTTTTTCACGGCTAACAAACCACTTGTAATAACCAGTGTCAAGTAAACCAATTTATAATAAAGAGGCTCCAAACTAATTCCTAAATAGATATTAAACAAAGTTACCAGTCCAACTAATGCTAATATAATACAGGTATGAATCGCTCCATTCCGTTTGACTAGCCAAAAAATAAACCGGATGAAAAAATAAGTGGATAGAGGAACAATAATAAGTAAAGTCAAAATGACTAGAAAAGCTGCTGGTTTAAAATCACCATTAAAAAAGAGCAACACCAGGCCCATATTAACTAGGGAGAAAAGTAAATAGCCTATAATAACAACGCCCAGGCTTCTCAAAACGGATGCGAATGTTGGTTTCATTTTTTTTAAATACAAGGTAGGGGCTTGAAACCTGGCAGAAGGTAGACGAAAGTATAATTTGAGGGTAGACGAAAGTAGTAATCTTAAAGTTTTATTTTTGCAAAACCCCGGCTTGGAAAGCTTTGTGAATAGCCTGCGTCCTTCGTTTTACTTCCAATTTTTCAAAAATGTTGCTCGAATGTTTTTTCACTGTGCTTTCGGCTATAAAAAGAACATCACCTATTTCTTTATTGGAATATCCTTTCGCCATTAGGTTTAATATCTCTTTTTCGCGTTCTGTCAGTATCTCTAAAACCTTTTGGTTTTTTCCAATTCCCTGCTTTTTCCGGAGGGATTTCCAGCCTAAATAGAAGGCTAAAAGGATAATACCAAAAAAAACAAAAACCAATATCCACTCCAACAGAAGGCTGTTGTTTATTAAGGAATAACGGCTTAATTGGATCAAAAGAAGGCTGACCAGCAAAGCCATAATCAGAAAAACAAGCCAAGATATTTTAATACTTTTCAAAAGGTCCTTCATCAAATTAAGTTTTTTAGTATTCGAGAGAATCGGTACTAAAATTAACTATTTTTTGTTGGGACCAACTACCCTTGTCGACAACTGATTCGTTGAAGCACCTTGTAAATTATTCCTCCTTAAAGTATTTCTGTTTTACATATTCGGTAGGCTCTGCCCTATTGGTTTTATTGATGAAGATAAGTAGGTCAAAATGATCCCCAATTACCTCATTTTTATAGAATTCTTCCGGAGCAGTTTGGTCATAATAATTTCCAATGCTTCTGAAAAGCTGTTTTTGGGAAAACCAATCCTTCACCGTTCCATTCTCAGGCATTTGACTTAAATCCAGAAGGCAAATATCACAGCCTGCCTGGGAAAATAAATCTTCAAGAGAACCTTGTTTTGGCTGATCCAATTCAAACACAGTCAACTTTCGTTTATTACCCTCATACTCCCATGCCTGAAGGGTACCACTACCAACAAAAGTTCCTATAACCACCATTTGATCTCCAAATTTTTGCTTGAGGAAGGTCCCCATCTTATCGCCATCATTACGGGCATTGGTTTGAATTTTTGTGACGTGCAGATTGTGGGCCCATATAAGTGTTCCTTTATCATCCAGGGTATTTAAAAAGGCAGCATTTTGGGCTAAGCCAATCTCCCGGGCATTGAGGCGTTCTAAGGGTTTGTCAAAATTCCCCTGGTATAATTTCAGTAGCTTGTTAAGATCAGAAAGATGAGATTCGAGGGAAGATAATTCAGTAAGCATCAATTTTTCAGAGTAAAAAGGTCTTCTTACCATAATTCTTTGTAGAGCCGACTGAACCTGATCTTTCCAGTCGCTTCTCTGTTGAAAACTCATTTCTTTCAAATAGTAACTTCGTCCTTTATAAGGATTAGATACTTTTGCCAAGATTTCACCAATTGATTTTTGCAGATAAGGATCTTGAAGTTTTGCCAAATAATGATTTAAGCTATCCGCTTTTTTGCCAAAAGTCCTATAAAATTGCCATTCTTCTTGCCAGTCCTCTTGTGTAAAAATATAGTTCATGTTGAATTGAAGGAGGTGTTGGCTTCTGATCAATGCGGTTTCTGCTAATTGTCTTTTTATCATCCAGGTTTTTAGTGATGATTTGCTTATCAATTCAGATTTGTTTTGATCAAATAAATCCACCAACAAATGCAACATTTCCTGAACCCTGTAATTTTGAGAAAGAGGCCCAGAATTGGAAAGCACTTCATAAAACTCATCTTCATTGGAAACAAAATAGGCCAGGTCTTTGGAAAATAAATCCCTCCACTGCTTTTTAAAAACCTGAAGATCTGTTACTTGATATTCATCTAAAAATAAAGTTGCCTCATAGGCTGATTCTATTAGTCGAAAAACATCTATTCCGAAATAATCTATAGCTCCTCCATTCTGGTTAAAGTCTTTCATCCAGCCTACTAAAGCGGCAATTTCTTCTGTATTCCATACCCACCCTCTTTGCTCATTAAGAGCTTCATAAAGATCAGGAAAATCCCCATGAACATATTCATTCATTTTAAAGCCATTAACCAGATCATATTCTATTCCTAGTTTGCTAATCTTGCCAGAGCTGAATAAATACCGGGCTATTTTGTCTTTAATTTGAAAGATCTCTTTGGTTCCATGAGTGCCCTCGCCCAGCAAAATCATAGTGTATTTATCCAGAATGGGGTCCAAAAAGCTTAATTCATCATAGGATTTAGGGTCTGATTGGCTTATTGGATAGGCATTTTTTTTTACCCATTGAATCAGTTGAGGTGGAAAAGAATTTGATTGTTGGGTCCAAATAAAAGTCGGGCTCACAAAAAAAAGTAACAGTAGGGTGTACGGTCTCATTTTTAATTTGCAAAAAACAAGAATGGGGAATTATTTTCTGGTCTTTTATCTTATATCCCATTTTATCAATGTATAAAACCTTTTTTTCGATAGGAACTCAAATAGGTTGTTAACCCTTGATTTCCTGTCGAATACATAAATAGGCTGACAGATCCTTTCTTTGTTGCTATTTTTGATTAATGGGATGGATTAATACAAAAAATTCAAAACCTGTGATTGGTAATTTACAATTGAGGGCTTTCCTTATGCATCTTGTATTTTGGATTACTCTAATGCTTGGCTTTATTGCTATGAGCTGGCCACGGTTTCATAGTTTGTGGGAAGCAGTCTTATACCAATGCTACTTTCTCCCGGTATGGTTAGCAGCAACTTATATCAATTGGGGGATTTTGATGCCTCATTTTTTTTATAGAAAAAATAAGCTTTTATACATTTTACTGCTTTTGATTATTATTCCGGCTTTGACCATCCTCCAACGATATTTTATGTTGTATTGGGTATTCCCGAACATTTTTCCAGGAGAGCTTCCTGCTGAACGGATGCCTTTCCTGATTTATAAGCTGGTAGAATATGCCGTAATCATTTTATTTCCAGTCATTTTTTCGATTGGGATTAGAATTTCATGGGATTGGTATGAGGAAAAAAACAGAGCTCAGCAGTTGGTTGTGGAAAGGAAGGAATCAGAGTTAAACTATTTAAAAGCTCAAATCAACCCTCATTTTTTATTCAACATACTCAATAATTTGTACGGATTATCACTGGAAGGCTCCGAAAAAGTTCCCAAGCTCATTTTGAAACTGTCCAAGATTTTGAACTATTCCCTTTATGAATCCGAATCTGATCATATTGCCATAGGTAATGAGATAGAATTGATAAAAGATTTTATAGCATTGGAAAGAGAAAGGTATGAAGAAAGAATCAAGGTTGATTTTACTATAGACGAAAATTTGGATTGGGATTTGCAAATACCTCCACTTCTTTTAATTCCTCTGGTTGAAAATGCTTTTAAACATGGGGTAAATGAATCCATTGAAGGGGTGCCCATTTCTATAGAAATTAAAAAGCCCAATGATTATCTCTATTTTGAAGTGATCAATTCAATTGCTATCCCTGAAGATAGGAATAATCATAATGGGCTTGGTTTAAAAAATCTAAAAAGAAGACTTGAGTTATTATATCCAAAGGCCTACACTTTTGATACATGCCTGGAAAATGAAGAATTTAAAGCCACCCTTAAACTAAACTTAAATGGATAAGATAAAATGCCTGATTATTGATGATGAGCCGGTGGCTCAGAGAATCCTAGAGGGATATCTTTCAGACCTTCCTGAGTTTGAGTTGGTTGGGAAATGCCTAAATGCCCTAAGTGCCAGAAGTTTGCTCCAAGATCAAGAAATAGATTTAATGTTTTTAGACATCGAAATGCCCAAATTAAAAGGTATTTCTTTTTTAAAAACCCTCCACAACCCACCCAAAGTCATCATTACCACCGCCCATAGAAAGTATGCCTTGGAAGGATATGAGTTGGAGGTTGTAGACTACCTGCTTAAGCCTATACCTTTTGAACGCTTTCTTAAAGCAATAAATCGATTCAAAAAATTACATTCCCCCAATGAGCTAAAGGAAGAAAATAAAAGAGAGCATTTATATGTAAAAAGTGATCGAAAAACCCTGAAAATTAAGCAAGATGCAATTCTTTACATTGAAGGGATGAATAATTACATTAAAATATACTGTCATGGAGATAAGATTCATACCGTCTACTCCTCCATCAATAGTATGCTTGAAAAACTGGGTCCACAATTCGTAAGGATTCATAAATCTTATGTAGTGAACAGCGATAATATCTCCTCCTTCACTCGTGAACTTATTGAAATATCTGAAAAAGAATTACCGGTGGGCAGAGCTTTTCGGGAGGCTATTAATAAACTTTAAGTTTTGGTATTGAGTAATGGGTAATGGGTATTAAGTACCAACCGAAAATGTCTCACTACCCATTACCCAATACCCAGTACTAAATCAGCCGATTATTTCTTTATAAATACGATAAACATTACCGCCCATCACTTTTTCGATGTCATCTTCTGAAAGCTTGCGTTTTTTAAGACCATCCCATATTACCTCCATCCGTCTTGGGCCGTTTAATTTTTCCATAAATAGAGGAAAATCCTTCTCAGGATAATTAGGCCCGAGTTCTGATTTAAGTTCTGCTACATATTCAGGTGTGAGCTTCACGTACCGATGATCCCGATCACTGCCAATACCAACATGATCAATACCCGCTACTTTAATTGCATGCTCAATATGGTTTAAATAATGATCAAAAGCACCTTCTCTAACATCCGTAATAAAGGGTCGAATCTGGCAAATGCCCACTACCCCACCCTTGCTGGCAAGTAAACGCAGGTTTTCATCAGTAGTATTTCGGGTGTTTTTGTATACCGTCATGCAGCCTGTATGAGAAACAATTACGGGTACTTTTGAAGCTTTAATGGCATCTTCCATGGTAGTCATATTGGCATGGCTAAGATCAATCAGCATTTTAGTCTCATTCATTTTCTCTACTAACTGAAGTCCAAATTCCGTCAGCCCAGCTCCTGTCCGTTCTTTGCAGCCCGCACCTGCCCAATTTTGAAAATTATAGGTGATCTGAATGGAGCGGACCCCCAAGCCATAAAACACATCTACCATATCCAAATCTCTGCCAATGGGTGTGGAGTTTTGAAATAAATAAAATAAGGCGAGCTTGCCTTCTTTTTTTGCCTGGTCAAGATCAGCGGTAGAGGTAGCTTTCAGCAGTAAATCTGGATTAGCCTTAATGTAACGATCATATTCAAGGATTCCATCATAGGCGATATCTACTGCATCTTGCTCATAAGTCTTAGGATCACACAGAGTTACGGTAACTGAATTCATTCCGCTGGCAATAATTTCTTTTAGCAGGGAAGGTGAGTATACCTCGCGAATCTCCCCCATTGCATCCATAACCAAAGCCTCTTGGGGAGTTTTTTTGATTGCTAAAGGAATTCCAAAGGAACTTGCCCCCACCAGGAGGCTGCTATTATAGATAAATTGTCGACGATTGATCATTGATACAGATTTATAAATCAAAAATTTTACTTTGGATGCCTCTTAAAGATACCATAGTTCTTAAAAATTCTGTAATGAAAAAGAAATGATCTATTATTCATTAAATATAGTCTGGCTTTAATAATTCTTCTCTAATTTCTCCTTCTATAAAGTCATACCTAAAAGCTCGGGCATCTTTTCTGCTAGAGATAAGTCTTATTAATTGTCCATTTTCATAATGTAGTCCAACTCCAATTTCAGTGGCAATACCTGGAAGAATGACTTTGCTTTCCATCAATTCAATATACCTGTCCTTTTTACTTGGCTTGGTATTAAAAAAAGGAGCATTGCTGCCTTTTAAGAGCCCCAAACAATCAAGGCTAGTCAATGGCCCTGGGATGGAATCTGTAAGTCCTTGTTCAAACCAACATAAGGAGCCAGCGCTTATTCCACATAGCAATATCCCCTGATTATAAGCCTTTTTCAAAATAGGTTCCAAGCTCCATTCTCGCCAAATGGCCAGCATATTTTTGGTGTTTCCACCACCAACATAGATAATGTCCTGATCCAGGATAAACTCCCGGATATTTAGCACATTTCCTTTAAATAAGGAGAGATGATTAGGTATGCATTTTTCTTTTTCAAAAAAACGATAAAATCGATGGATAAAATTTTCAGAATCTCCACTTGCGGTAGGTATAAAGCAGATTTTTGGATTATTGGAATTAGATTGAGAAAGGATATATCGATCCAGGCGCTTGTTTCTGGGTTCAATGGCAAAGCCTCCGCTGGTAGCGATGATTTTCCTTTTTACGCTATTATTTTTTTCCATTTTAATCGGAATAACTGTCATTTTAAGGTTGGAGTTCCATGACAATAGGTAAAAATTCAAGCTATTTAAAAGGCTTTGGACAACAGGCTTGTCTTAAGAATGTATTAACCCTGTCTAAAGTTTTCAAGAATCCAATTAATCCCTTCAACAAACTTTTCGTACTCAGAGAGTGTCACCTTTTTCCAGGCAGAATAACGCCTTTTGTCGGCCAGGTCTTCAGCGAATTTAGATATTTGGGCTCCTTCAGAGCTTTGCTTAAGTTGGCCTTCCCTCAATTCTACCAAGCCCAGGCGACTCAGTTCAGCTACTGCCTGATCACAGCCCGATTGTCCAACTCGCCAATTGGATTGATTATAACAACGCTGCAGATCATAAATTCTACCATTGCGGGTGGCACTCATTAATTCCATGGCCAAGGGACTCAGTAGAAGCTTTTTCCATTCTGCATTAGAAGTTTCATCCTTTAAGTAGTCATATTTATAATGGCTCATATCATTTACAAAGGCTGTATATTCCTTTAAACGTTCACTTACCTGTAGGATAATGGGTAATTTACTAAAGTTCTTCGGGCGAGAATTAAGTCGAACAATAATGGACTTGGAGCCATCAATTTCTTTTGCATCGTCTATTATTTTCTTAAGAACCTGATGAAAATTTTGGACATAGTCAGCAGCTAAAAGATCATAGGCTTCCGTTTGATTTATTTTTAAACGCCAATAATCCTTTATAATGCGGTTTCCCAGGCCGGTTATTTTAAACTTGCTGTCTGAATTTTTACTTTTTATCAATCCTAGATCAAGAAGTCGATTGAGGTCCGACTGAATTGAATCTGCATGATAATGGGGGTAACGGTACAAAACTTTTTCAGCCGAAAGTTCTTTGCTGGTATAGTTCAAAACATAGATTAGAAATGATCGAAGGTTCCTGGAGTTTAGATTATATTTCTCCACTAAATATCCGGTAACATTTACATCACTAGACCCATTTATTGACCTAGACAGATTTGGCCCCAAAGCTTGCCAGGTTTTACCGGAAATTTGATCTTCATAAGCTTTCTTTTCGACAGCAGATTGACTTATTCCTGAAAATGAAAAAAATACAAACAACAGTATTAGGTGATTTTTCATCCTGAAGTATTTTGAATATTAAAACAAATATTTGATTAGTTGTGAATCAGGATAGCAATGGAAACTTGAGGCTGTCTCATCCACCTGAGGCGGATTCGCCAGCCAATTATATTCTTTTAGGAGCAGTTTTCCTGAAAAAAACAAAGTTTTTTTCAGGAAAACTGCTCCTAAATAAAATATTCTTGGGCGTTGAATAACGACGAAGGAGTTATGAGACGCCCTCCTATTTGCTCTTTAAAATAAGCCAATAAATTTTTCAGGGAATTAATTATGTGCGTTTTTAATTTTATTTAACATATCTCTGGCATGAGTCGCTGTTCTGCCTTCGGGATCCATTTTAATCACCTTTTCATAATAGAAAATGGCCTTTTTCATGTCCCTTAGATTTAAATATCCTTCTGCCAGGCTATCCCAATTATTGATGACTTCAGGATAGAGCTTAGTATTTAGGGTAAACACTTCCAAAGCAAGTTTAGCCTTTTTATTCCCCATATATTCATAGCCTAGGGCATTTATTTTGCTTGCCAAAGATCTGGTTTTATTTTCTGGCTTTTTTACATACTCCATTCCAATTTGCAGGGCATCTTCAAAAGCCCCATGGTCCAGCTTTGATTTCATCATTTCCAAAGTGCTGTAAACTGATGAATAATAATTCAGGGCAGCATGTAAAACAGGGTCTCTATTTTCCTTGTAATCTTCAGATGAGAGTTCTACAAAAACCTCAGGACTGGTTGCCAGGCGTTTGTCTCTAGGATCCTTATCCTGCCACCACATATAAGATAATAAAACACTCAATTTGCTGTTTGGAAGGTGCTCAGTATTTGCATCGCCAAAGAAGTTCACATTTTGGGAGGTAGGTTCGCCAATAAAAGTGGTTTCGGTATAATACTCCAGCTCATTAACCAGGTTTTGTGCAGCCGAAAAGGTATTTCGTCCAATAATGGTAAAAAGCTTACCTTTCTTATTGATTTTTGATTTTATCAGGCCTAAAATTATGGGCTTATTTTTATAATTATCTCCACCAAAGTTGAGGCGCAAATCAAGAATAAATTTGTCAACATCATGATTTTCCACGAAGTCAAAAACTCGCTGATAAAATTGGGGAATACTTTCCTGCTCATCATGCTCCATTTGGCTATGTCGAACATATACAGTCTTGGACTCTTCTATATACTCGAAGTGGTAGAATCTGTTCAGGTTTTTTAGCCATACAGGAGTTTGACCTTCATCCCGGCTTTCTATCCAATGTTCATTATTTTGGACCAGGCCGTACCAGGTAGGTATATGTACCTCTTCTTGAAGGTTAAATTCCAAGGTAAACGTTCTGCCTTCTTTTGAGAAAACAATGGGTATGGTTTTTAAGTCATCTACTACTCCTTGAGCATGCAAGACCTCAGGGCAAGACAAAATCGACATGCCATAAGCTTTAAAAAACTGCTCATTTTCTGCACTTACAACAGGTTGAATGGCATGAAGAGCGGCTTCAATTTTCTTATTTCCTATTTTCAAGACCTTGGCACCAATTGCTTCTTTATAATCTCGGTGAATACCTTGAACAAAAACGCCATCACTAAATTGGTAAAAATTGATGGGCAAAAGATGAAAGCCGGTAGCAAGTTTTTTACCGTGATAATTGACAGCCAGAGGGATACCTGAATGCCCCGCCTTGAAAAGGGCTACTAACCGGGCCATACCTACAATTATTTCATGTGGTTCCAGCTTGGGAATCGAATTATGGAGCTCATCCACCCTATCATTAAATTCTTCCTGGCTAATCCGATAAAATAAATGATCGTACTTTTCATTAACCAACTTTTTTAAATAAGAAAGATCTTCCTGCCACTCTTCTACTGTCAACTTTGGATACTGAGCATAAGCAGAAAAAAAGGCGGCAACAAGAATAACAGTAAACAGTGATTTCATTTTGGACATTTGTTTTGTTTTTAAATAAGTGCTTAGATTTGAATTATTTCCGAGCTAATTATTTATTAATTTGCAGTGCAACCATCCTCTGAAGGAGGACTCCTTGGAAATAAATCCGGGCTTTAAATATTTAAATCTTTGGAAGGCTTAGCCCTGAAAAAAATGTCCTTTTTTAGTCCTTTTTGAAATTTTGAGTATGAAAAAAGATAAAATCAAAATTAGCAATGAGATCTATCTAAAGCCTCCTACCAACGAATTAATCTTTGCGAAGGATGAGCAGCAAAAAAAGGTTAAAATTGAGCCCATAATGGTAAAATTGATCAGTCTTATTGCATCTAAGCCCAATGACCTGTTCCCCAGGCAGGAACTGATATCTCTAGTTTGGGATGGAAATGACCGAGTGGGCGACAAAGCCCTCACCAAGAATATTTATAAGATCAGAAAGGTATTTAAACAGAACGGAGCAATCAATCCCATCGAAACCATACCCAAAAAGGGATATCAATGGAAGATGGATTTGACAGAACAAAGGCATTCTCTTTCTCCACAAAAAAGAGCAGTATTACTTATTGGAATAATTATCATCGGAATCATAACACTAAAAACCTTATTCCCCTGGCTGTTTCACTTTTTTTGGCATCGAATTTCACATTAGTTGCTTTTCCGCCAATTGATTCATAACTGCCTGGATTTTTTCATTTCCTCCATCCAGGATGGCTTGTGCTTTTTCAGCATCCGCAGGGTCGACCTTTTTATATTTTAAACTCCAGCGGGCATTTTCCATTAAGATGGGAAATAAGTCTATGCCTTTTTGTGTCAAAAGATAGATGATCTTTTGTTTATGATTGGGATCTTTCTTTTTGTAAACAATTCCTTCCTCTTCCAGAGATTGAAGTCGATTGGCCAGGATGTTTGATGCTATCCCTTCTTTGGATTGTAGAAATTCTCTGAAGTATCGCTTCCCCTCTAACATCATATCTCTTATTATTAATAAGGTCCATTTATCGCCAAAAACATCCAAAGCTAAATATTGAGGACAGGATGATTTTTTATTACTCATAAAATATTTTTTAAAACCAATTGCAAAATACAACCACTTTCCTGATATTGCAACTGGTTGTATTTTGCAATCAGTTAAAATAAATGATGATGTTACAACAAAAGCTTAGCTCAAAAGATTATCAAATAAGCATAACAGTACAAGCAAATAGGGAAGCAGTATTCAGAGCTTTAACAAAGGAAATCGAGCTGTGGTGGGGAAATACGGATGCGGTCATTGAAGAAAAAGGAGCAATTTTTACAGTCTCCTGGGGTGAGCCCTGGTATCAATTTAAGGTAATCGATTATCAAGAAAATGTTCAAATTACCTGGGAATGTATCGATGCCAATCAGATTATTGGCAATCTGGAAGGAGTTGAAAAGGAATGGGTAGGAACCAAATTGTATTGGGAAATTAAGCCAATCGATCAAACTAAGGTCCAACTTAGCCTAATACATCAGGGGCTAGTTCCGAAATTTATATGCTATGATGTTTGTTCAAGCACCTGGGATAGCTATATAGGTTTACATTTAAAAAAATATTTGGAAAGAAGATAGTTCATTGCTTTGGAAATTGATATTGATATTTCCATTTCAATGACAATTTATTACCCTAACAAAAGTATCAGGTACTTCAATTAATTATTTGCAATTTCCTTTGCCATTTGAAAATATTTGGCAGCTTCTGTCTCATTATTTAAAGTAGTGTATACTCTTCCTAAGTTATTTAAAGGCCTTGCGGATGCAGGTTCCTTTTGTGCTAACATTTTATAGATTTCGATAGCTCCTTCGAAATTCCTGTTTTTTTCATAAAATTCGGCAATAGAATAGGGCCTGCTTCCCCGAAGTCCTTTAATAAAAGTATCCTCCTTAAATTCGTTCATAAATGAAATAAATTGAGCATAATGGTCGGCTCTCATGGCACTTCTAATCATGGTGAATTTAGTCCAGCTTGAAAGTTCAGGAGAAAAACCATATTCTTCCGCTCTTTTCTGGTTATATGCTCTAGCAAACTCTATTCCTCCGGCCTCCATAAATTCTTCAAGGTTATCAACTTGAAATTCAGGGTAATAATGAAAATGTTTTTTTAGGCCATGATACAAAGTTGAATAAGGCGTAGACCGATGCTCTTCATTTTCCAAGTTCAGATAGGTCCATTTTAAATGAACATTATCTTCACTTTTTAGAAGACTGTCCAATCGCTCAGTACCCTTATTCACTACATCTTCATTGGGGCTAACTGAAAAAAATAATGATTTATCAGAAAGTTTTTGAGAAGAAAGAATTTTCTGCAAAGCAGTCACTCTATTATCCAAGGGGAATGGACTTGCCAGAATATACCCTCTAAATAAATCAGGCCTTTCAATCATTATTTTCAAAGCAAAGCTACCGGCATATTCCCAACCAAACAGAATTTTTTCATTTGAAATCCGAAAAGTATTTTCTACAAACGGAATGAGTTCTGTTTCTATAAAATCAGAAAATTTATCCCCTCCCCTACTAAAATGACCAAAGCGCTGAGGATATTTATTATTGATTCCTATCACAATAAACTCTGGGCTGAGCTCAAATTGAGAAAAGGATTGTAACAAGCTAACTCCATGAAGAAAAAGTCGTTGTCCATCCAAGAGATACAAAACTGGAAATGCTTTTTTACTTGCCTCATAATTTTCAGGGAGAAACACCTGTATTTCTCTTTCTTCCCCCAAAATCGACGATGAAATTAAATAGGTTTGGCCGATAATATTGTCCCTTTTTTCCTGTGCCTGAACAGATAAATTGGACAAAACAAGGAATAATATGATTAGAAGTATCTTTTTGTAATACTTGATTTTTGATTTTTTGCCTAAAATCATGAGTTGAGTTTACGCTATTAATAATTATACTCTCCTAGCAACGAAGGAAACTTTGATTTTATTAATTACATGCCATGGCAATTTGCAAAAAATAAAACATTCATAAAAACATCAGTATTCCATGTAGGCTACTTCCTCATCTATCTTCAAATTGAATTCATGTAATCACATTTGACATTAATTGAAAATGAATAACATGAAACAAAAAACAAAGACAATTTTTCGATTGGGAATAACGCTTTTGATAGCTGGTCTATTTTCTACTTCTCTTTTAGCCCAAACAAAAATAAATATGGGCAATAGATTTCAAATTAATAAAGATGGATCTTACATCAATTTTAAAACTACACTAGCAGGATTTCCTGTCATTAGAGGAGCGGTTAAATCCTATCAGGCAACCATGTTTTATGATCCAGAAGATATTATGAATACTTCAGCGACATTAAGAATTGCTTCTGATGGATTTTCAACTGCCCACGATAAAAGGGATGCTGAATTACAAGGAGAAAACTTTTTAAACACGGCCAAATTTCCTGCCATCTGGTTTCAGGGTGCGGAGGTCAAACCAACTGAAAAAGGCTTTGATCTTTCAGGCACATTAAATATTAAAAACATCACTAAGACCGTCACCATTCACATGGAAAAGCCAACCATTATGCGTAAAGCCATGAACAATATGGATTTGATGATGGCAAAGGGAAGTCTAAAAATAAGTCGCAAAGATTTTGACCTGGGCACTACCGGCCCATGGGCATCTAATCCCATGTTTGGAGGTGAAATAGAAATTGAATTCAACTTTATGGGATTCAGTTACACCATTGATTACTTGAAGGCAAATTTCGTCAGAAAGGTAGATGGACGCGATCATGCTGTAGGACTGGTCTATAACGAAGTGAAAAATAATGGAGTTAAAGGTGGCATGAAACTGGTCAAAACCTTATTTGAAGATGAACGCTATAAATCAGATAACTGGCTCAGCAACCTGGCCAATATCGGATGGATTCTAATGGTGGATGGCTATGGTAAAGAATCACTTCCCTTTTATGAAATGGCACTCAAACAGAATCCTGAACACCTTACCTCCTTACTGAGACTTGGTGATGCATATGTCATTGCTGAAGAATATAAAGATGCATTGATTCATTTCAAAAAAGAAAGAGACATACCGGCAAGAGCAAAATTCACCCATATACCACATATGATAAAGGTATTAGGCGGAGATTTTGAATTGAAAAACATGAAATAGGGTATTAGGGTATTGGGGTATTAGGATTTTCCCAATATCCCAATACCCTATTACCCTATTCAAACTCATTACTCCAAAAGCATTATATCCGCATCATTATTATCAATTTGACTGAATAGAAGAAATTGAGAATCAGGGGACAGATGTAAAGTTATTCCCATGCGAGGAATTCGTGCTCGTGGCCGGTATATAAGCTCAGACTCCTTTGTATTAAAATTATAATATTCGAATCTTTTATTTTTGGCGTTCAAATAATATATCCCATCCTCACCGATGGTAAATGCCCCCCAATACATGGGATGAAACTCTTCTATGATCAACTGTTCTATATCATTTTCTAAATGATAAGCCCAAAGCCCCAATTCCCCTTTTTTACTGTAAAAAATCACCCGGTCTTCATTGCTCAGTTGGGGAGCATAGGCATTATTAGCTATTATCAGTTGTTCGTTTTTACCATTCGCATCCATTTTCCAAATACCCCATTCTCCATTTCGGTTTGAGCTAAAATAAATATGATTATCCTGGCTGAAGTAAGGACTGTGATCGTCAGATTTAGATTTAGTAAGGTTTTTCGGAACTCCTCCATGAGCATTTACCAGGTAAATATCAGCTTGCCCTTTTAAAAATCCTTGGAACACAATATTTTCACCATCAGGAGACCACCGAGGAGTATTCAAGTACTCACCTGTAAAGTTGGTAATGGGTATCTTTTTACTACCGTCAATACTGGATACCCATATTTGGAATACACCTTCCTTATTCATGGTGTAACATACTTTATTACCATCTGGCGAAATAACTGGGTTCAGGTTTAGGTCATTTGTTGACAACCAGGGCTCAGCCGTTTTACGTTCTAAGTGATAGGACCATATATTAATATTGTCCTTCATTTTCGAATAAACCATTCGTCCCGTTTCAGCTACCCGGGGCATCACCATTTGATAATCTCCAGCAGGTATCAAATTGGTTTCCTTGTTGGCCACATTAACCTCCCAAAGTTTATATAAACCAGATTGATCAGAACCATATATGATTGATTTGGCCTGATGAGACCAATCAAAGCCATTAATAGAAATATGGTTGGAAGTAAGCTGTTTGGTTCCTTTTGACTTTAAATCGATTAACCACAATTGCATACTCGCCGCATTTTTTTCCCTGATAAATGCCAGATGTTTTCCATTTGTGGAAAAAGTAGGGTGAATATCACCTTTAAATCCGTCCTCTGGTTTGGTGAGCCATTGCTCTTCCCCAGTTTCTAAAGAAATCAATTTCAGTCGCAAAGGGCTGGATGAATTTTCTCGATCATTGAAGCTGATCCATTTTTCATCAGGTGAAACATCAAAGTCTCCATAACTATATCTAGGCGTTCTAATCACTCGAATTTCTTTTTCACCTACCAGGGATTTTTTGTAAATGGTAGTACCTCCATTTTCATAGCGTAGAAAGTAAATGTAATTACCGTCAGGTGACCATCTGGCTCTTAAATCCGTCGAGGGGCTTTCCGTAATTCTCATAGTGGATTCCGTACCGATCAATTTGGCATATACATCCCAATTATCATTATTTTCTCCTCTCCAACTGTAGGCAACAAATTTACCATCAGGTGAGATGGAGGGCCAATATTCTGAATTGGAATAATTAGCTACAGCTACCGGATGGTACATTTTTTTAGAAGAATTATTAAATACACTACTAGCAGCAAAACCACCCAAAATCAAAACCAGTAGGACACTCAAGGCCATCATCAGAGATTTCCTGGGTATTTCCCAAGAATCATTAACTGCAGCTTGAGGTTCTAGCTCAACTTTTGCAATCAACCGATACCCCGTCTTGCTAATGGTTTCTATATACTTGGGATTAAAACGATCATCACCTAAAACTTTTCTCAGAGAAGAAATGGCTCTAGTCAAGACATTTTCGGTAACAATCACCTCTTTCCATATGGTATCCATTAGATTTTCCTTGGTCACCACCTGGCCTGCATGCGCCACTAAATATTCCAAAACTGCCATGACCTGGGGCTCCACTTTTTTCACCTCTCCATTCCGAGTCATACGAAGTAAGGTAGGTTCTACCAACCAATCTCCTACCATAAATGAATCGGGCAACTGTTCCATGTTAAACTATTTTTTAATATTTAACTTAAAGCTTACTTTCTCTAAACCTAAAATGATGAGTTTATACTTCTTTAAAATCGGACGATTCCAATCAAGTTAGGGTTACATAAAGGTATATAATGTTACAGGAGGATTATTGTGCAAAAAGTGATGTAGGTAGATTATTTGCCAAACTTCATCATAAAAATCAATTTACGCAAAGTGGTCATTTACAATTCCAGTGGTGATGGAAATTCGGAAAGCAAAGAAAATGGACAGATTCTGTATCTTAGGAATACATTGCCATTTTAAAATCATAAAAGAAACAATATGAAGCCTTATTTAAAAATACTAACTCTTCTTGTCCTTTTTTCAGGATTAAGCAGTTTTCTTTTTGCTCAGAATTTAGAAAAAACCAAAACTCAATTGATCAAACAATTGGATCAGCAAAGTGAGAAATATGGCAATATCGCACACCAAATCTGGGGATTCGCTGAAATGGGCTACCAGGAATTTAAAAGCACTAAATTATTACAAGAAACGCTAAAAGCAGAGGGTTTTTCCATAGAAGCCGGAGTAGCAGATATGCCTACCGCTTTTGTAGCTTCCTGGGGGAGTGGAAAACCCATTATTGGTATTTTAGCTGAATTTGATGCCCTACCAGGATTAGCCCAGGAAGCAATTCCGGAGCGCAAGGCCATCGAGGGAGGCAAAGCCGGACATGCCTGTGGTCACCATCTGTTTGGTACCGGATCAACTGCCGCTGCAATAGCCGTAAAAAACTGGTTAAGCCAAAGCGGTACACAAGGAACCATCCGCCTTTATGGCACTCCTGCTGAGGAAGGTGGTGGAGGTAAAGTTTACATGGTTCGTGCTGGTTTATTTGATGATGTGGATGCAGTCATTAATTGGCATCCCGCTTCAGGCAATTCTGCCAGTGCCCGTTCTTCATTAGCAGTGCGTGGAATTAAATTCAGGTTTCATGGAAAGGCCTCCCACGCTGCCGGATCACCGGAACAAGGTCGCTCTGCACTGGACGGGGTGGAAGCTTTTACCACCATGGTTAACCTGATGCGAGAACATGTCCCGGATGCTACCCGAATCCACTATGTAATTTCAAGAGGAGGAGAGGCACCCAATGTAGTGCCCGCATTTGCAGAAGTTATCCTACGAATCAGACATCCCGATGTCGAAATGGTTAAATCAATTTATGATCGTATCGTTTTAGCAGCCAAAGGAGCGGCTATGGGAACGGGTACCACTATGACTCAGGAGATTTATATGGGCTATTACAATCTTTTACCCAGTGAACCTCTGGCCGAAAAAATGTATGAAAACCTTAAAATAGTTGGAGGAGTCACCTATACACAGGAGGAAGAAAAATTTGCAGAAAAAATCATTGCTACTTTAGATAAAAAAGGCCTTCGTCCTGAACAATCACAGAATATTGCGCCATATAGCGTAAGTTATGTCGGAAGAGGGGGCTCAACTGATGTAGGAGATATCAGTTGGCAAGTACCAACGGTCGGTTTAGGTACAGCTACCTGGGTGCCAGGGACTTCCGCTCATAGCTGGCAGGCGGTTGCAGCTGGAGGCACAAGTATTGGTGTGAAGGGAATGATGGTTGCTGCTAAAACGATGACCTTATCTGCTATAGATCTATATTTAGATCACTCCATTATTGAACGGGCAAAAACCAAATTAAATGAATTAAGAGGAAATAATTTTAAATATGAATCTTTAGTAGGTGATCGTAAACCTCCTTTAGATTATAGGAGTCACCTAACAAATTGAAATAGAATAAGGTAAAAGGTAGAAAGTAAAAGGACTAAGTCTTTTTACTTTCTACCTTTTACTTTCTACTTCACAAACTTAATTTCTACCCTTCTATTTTGCGCTCTTCCTTCAACAGTATCGTTACTTTCTATAGGCTGTGTTTCTCCAAAGCCCTGAGTACTAATTTTACCAGCATCAATACCCTGACTGACCAGGTATTTTTTTACCGCATTGGCCCGATTTTCAGACAGAGTTTTATTATAAGATGGTGACCCTGAATTATCGGTATGTCCCAACACCTCGATCCTTAGATCATTATCTTTAATGATGGTAGCTAGTCGTTGGAGCTCAGGATAAGAGGCAGATCGGATCACAAATTTATCCAGGTCAAAAAACAGGTTATTCAGCCGAATGGTCGTCTCTTCTCCGATTTTGCGGAGTTCAATCACTTCGTCTACTTCCAATTTTGCCCCTTCTTCCAGAAGATCGATGTGGTTGGATCGTGGAAAATAACCCTCTTTCGTAATCACATAACTATATCTCCCTTCATGAGGTAGGACTGTAAAAAACTTTCCCGTTAAGGGATCGGTACGCAATTGCCCAATAACTTTTCCGGTTTTTAAATCTTCCAGTAACACATCTGCTTCAACTGGATTACCATCTTTATCTTTCACCGTTAAAGTAATGGTCGACACCAATTCCGGGCGCAAATCTTCAGGTAAAACCACCTGATAAATGTCGGAATTACCGGTACTTCGCGGTGCCACCGAAAAATAGGCCATTTGCCCGTCAGTACTAATTTTATAGCCCCAGTCATCGGTCTCTGTGTTGATGATTTTTCCAAGATGCTCTGGTTTGCTCCATTTGGTCCAGGAATCATCTAGCCGGGTGGTTTTAAACACATCAAGACCACCCAGACCGCCATGGCCACCCGAACTAAAATAGAGGGTACGCATATCAGGATGCAGGAAAGGAGAGCGTTCGGTAAAAGGAGTATTAATCGTTTCTCCAACACTAAACACCTGATCCCATTCTCCCTTTTCATTTTGGATGGCCACAAATAGATCAATTTGATCATTAATGCGGCTTTTAACGGCTTCTTTTCTATAGCGGGCTTCAAAAATAATCACCCTGCCATTACTGGAAATAGTAGCAACTCCTTGCCAGGCAGTAGCATTAATAGCATCCGGAAAATCTTTTACCTCCGACCAACCGTCTTTGGTTTTGTCGGTATAGGAAAGCTTACCGCCGTTAAAAATTAATAATCGATTACCATCAGGAGTAATAGCAACCGGAGCATAAAATGCATCGCTCATATCAAAATCATCAATCTTTTGTGCTTCACTCCATCCACCATCTTCCAAATTGGCATAATAAATATCTTCCTTAGCCCGGCTCTTGTAAAAATCGCCTTGTTTTCTGCAGAAGTACAGCAACTTGCCGTCAGCCGAAAGCACAGGAGTATATTCACTATGCCCGCTGTTAATCCCTGTTCCTCCCAATCTTTTAATCTCGATATTAGGTACTGGGCTTTCTAAAATGCTGATCAACTCTTTTAATTTTGCATCATCAGCCGCAAAAAAGGAAGCATAGCTGTTGACAGTAGCGATGGCTTTGTTCCATTCTCCGGCTTTTACATTTGGAGCTATGATCTGCTGCAAAGCTGCAAAAGCCTCATAACGGGGGGCATAAACACGGATGGTTTCATCATATTTTTTAATTCTTCTTGCTTCGCCCGAAGCCATCATTTCCATATGGGTAATTTCAGCATCTACCTGCTTAATGTTATGATAGGAGGGATATTTTTTCTTAAAAGCTTTTAGATTAGCAACTTTGGAACCAATCTTATAGAATTGATAAACGATGGTCATCGTTTTTGGCATATGCTCAATTTTGGCTCCCTCCAATTTTTTCTCTAACTCAGGAATGGTCATAGTTTCATCAAATCGATTACTAATTTGATCGTCTATGACCTTCAGCTGATCCGGGTCTGAAATTTGAGGAAGTGAAGCAAGAAGTTCTTCTACTTTTTTGCCACTTTGTAATTTTTGAATTTGGAAGGCCTTAATGCTATCCTTCACCATTGGTGCATAAGCACTTGTTGGATAATTTTGTAAAAAATTATTGTAATAATTGATATTTGAAGACTGTCGAATTCTCAAAAAAGCGGGTCGGGCGCGATCTACTACAAACAAATTATTCGAATATTGGCTACTAAATTCGGTGAAAGCTCTCCATCCTTTTTCACGAATAAAGGCCTCAAATAATCGCGCCTCTAAAGCAACATATCCTTCTCTAAATTTGCTGCGCATATTTTGTCCATATCGCTCAAACAAATTAGTGAGTTCAGTATAATTTTCAGTTTGTGCTACTTTTTGGCTAGCTAATTTTAGAGCATCCAACATAGCAGTATCCTTGGTTGCCCGACGAATCCGATCATAATATTCCAGGTATTGATCATAGGCCTCCAAGCTGGGGTTCTGCCGGATTTTTTTCAAGGCGGATTCCGCTACTGTATTTCTCAATCGATTCATGGCCCTGCTTCCAGCATTGTCTTTATCCAAACGCTTCTTTTTGCCATCACTTAACTTACTAAACCTACGCTGAGCCTGTCGAATGTAATAGTAAGCCGAATCAAGATTATATCCTTCATAAGATTCTGTAGCTAAAACCTTTCCCATACCAAAAAAAGCTTGCACTCTATCTTCATCACTTCCATCCTCTTTCTCAAAAGCTTCATAAGCATCCTGATAAAGGCCTTGTTCCAGATACTGGTTACCTAACTTCAATTGGGCATGGACCAACTGACCGGATAAAACGAACAAAAAAATCAAAGTGTATTTAAATAAGGACATAGATTAATGTGGTTTTGTACCAAAAAAGGAGATCTAAAGTATATAACGTCGAAGGAATGATAATTTGTTATTCGTTATTGGTTTTTCGTTAAGTGTTATTTCAATGCCTAGAATAAGCAAACCCTTTGAACCGTGGAACCTTTGAACCTTTGAACCGTGGAACCGTGAAACCGTGAAACCGTGAAACCGTGAAACCGTAAACACATAAAAAGAGACACTCAAATATTATCCAGGGATGCATTATCAGCTATCCCCCTTTAATAATGATTACAGAGAACTGATTCTCAATACTCACTACCCAATACTCACTACCCAAAATCAAGGGTGTGCTGCTACCCAAACCTCTCCATCTTCAAAAATTTCTTTTTTCCAGATAGGCACTGTTTCTTTGAGGGTATCGATTGCATATTGACAAGCTTCAAAGGCTGCCTTGCGATGTGGAGTAGCAACGGCTATGACAACAGCAATTTCCTGTATTTGTAAGGTACCCACTCTATGATGAATAGCCATTTTCTCAACAGGCCATTTTTTTGTGGCATTTTCAGCAATCTTTCGCATTTCAGAAATGGCCATTGGAGCATAAGATTCAAATTCAAGTCGGACAACTTTTTTACCCTTGGTTTGATTCCGCACAGTACCTATGAAGACAGAAATTCCTCCTGCATCATCATTACTGACAAAATTCACACAGTCTTGAGGGATTAAAGATGTATCCAATAATTTTATATCAATCATAATTATTTTTTCTATTCCCTTTTAGTCGAAAATATAGGAAATAAATTCTCCATAAGTCTATATTTTCGGGCTCTTTCAGTTGTTTGTCTTCTACAAAACAATGAAATCAGATCTGTGTTTTAAATTAGATTAGCAAAAAAATTATACAATATTTTTAATCAAGTATTGTGAAAAAAGCATTTAAATTATAATTTGCCCCCTAATCAGTAAGTAAAACTATTATTCCGTCATTAAGACAATTGACTTGTTTTAAACTTAAATTATCTAAAGATGACCAAATCTGTCGTTCGTTATTCTGATGAGGATTTGCAGGAATTTAAAGCCTTAATTGAGAGGAAATTAGCTCGAACAAAGGAGCAAATTGAAAGCCTACAAGGCCAGATTTATGAAATAACTGAAAATACTAGCGATGAGCACGGTGGAGACTGGGTAGATGATAGCAGTACTTCAAGTGACATTGAAATGCTCAATCGAATGGCTATCCGTCAACGTTCTTATTTAAGAGATTTACAAAACGCCTTACTACGAATTAGGAACAAAACTTATGGAATATGTTCTGTCACCAATGAATTGATTGACAAAAGGAGGCTTTTAGCAGTCCCAACTACTACCAAAAGGATGGAAGTTAAGGTAGGTAAGGCCGCCTCAAGGTCCACCAGAAGATCTCTAACTGCCGAAGAAGAAAGCAAAAGAAAAGAAAAGAAAAATGAGAAGAAGATTATTACTCGTGTAATAAAAAAATCTACCTCCAATACCAAAGAAAAAGCCTTGGCCTTTGATGAGGAAGATGAACTCGATGAGTTTGAAACAGACGTTTCTTTTTTAGCAGAAAATGACGAAGATATTATCAAAGATTCCATAGGTGAATTCGAAGAATTGCCGGATGATGATCAACTGATAGATAAATCAGGGATCGAGGAGGAAGATTAATCAATACTTCCACTCAAATGAATTTGTACAAAATTGAATTTTAATTAAATTTGCGCTCCTTTTGGAAACACATTTTTTTATTCAATTTTAAGACAAATGATTATCATTGATGTAAAAGATGGTGAGAATATTGATAAAGCGCTAAAAAGATACAAAAGAAAGTATCAGGCTACCGGAATTATCAAAGAAGTACGCAAGCGCAAAGAGTTTATCAAACCATCGATAAAACGCCGTAGTGAACTTTTAAAAGCGGTTTATAATCAGCAGATAAAAAATGCTGACAATGCATAAAGGAGGACGTCTCATTACTTCTACCTGTTGGTAGACAGGTTTTGAGCCGCCAAATAATTTTCTTTTTGAGAGCGTTTTTTAAGGAAATGAAGTTTTTCCTTAAAAAACGCTCTCAAAGAAATAATATTGGCTGACGAGAGGTTGTGTAAAAAGTCAATTTTTTCCAAAAATTGACTTTAAAAAAATATATTTTTTGCTTTTTTATAAGCAGATACATATTAAAGTAAAAACTAAAA
>JANQPA010000023.1 GCA_028285545.1 Saprospiraceae bacterium
TTTAAAAAAATATATTTTTTGCTTTTTTATAAGCAGATACATATTAAAGTAAAAACTAAAATTTTTAAAAATTTTAGTTTTTACACAACCCCACCAACAACTTCTAGGCAGAAGAGTAAAATTGCAAATTTATTGAGGCTGCAATTCTGTAATGTTATGATGATATGATGAAATAAATGGTATCCGAAAATTCGCTGTATCCCTGATTTCTAAATGCCCTACTGTGAGAAATAGCTATAATAAACAATTGTTGCGAAAAAGCTACAATAAGCAACTGTACCTCCAAACCAACTCTACCAAAACGTGAACACTTGAACACATGAAAACGTGAATACTTTTACACCAAAAAAAACAGCCATTACATCTATTCTCTCCATCAACAAATCTTTAAATATTCTAATCTTCTAATTCAGCGCGAGGTTTAATTTTTTGAAACGAGTAAAATCCACTATTTTAATCGGCATTAGTATGTAAAATAAAAATTAATCACTTAAAAAATTGCTGTATGCTTCAATTACGCTTTTCTTTTAACCGAAGATCTATCATTCTTTCGGTTTTACTGGTATTGTTGTGGACATTATCAGGTGTTAGTTTAATAGCTCAACCAAGCACCATGCAGGGTGCTCCGGATCGTGGGCAAAATGAGGGAGATGGTCCCCATGAAAGATTAATTATACGAGGGGCAACACTTATTGACGGGACTGGTGGCCCTCCAATAGGACCTGTTGACATTGTTGTAGAAAACGACATGATCGTGGATGTAGTAACGGTAGGCTATCCAAAAGTAGAAATCAAAGAATCCAGAAGGCCTAAAGGAGCCACCAAGGAAATTGATGCCCATGGAAAATATGTAATGCCTGGAATTATTGACCTTCACATTCACACGGGAGGAGTGCCTAAAGCTCCTGAGGCGGAATATGTTTATAAGCTTTGGATGGCACATGGTATTACCACGGTAAGGGGGGTACCATCCGGGGCCTTAGAATGGTCCTTGAATGAAAGAGAAAGAAGTGCTAAAAATGAAATCGTAGCTCCTAGAATGATTTCTTTCCATCGGCCAGGTACCGGAGAAGAATGGAAGGGAAGAAAAATCCTAACTCCTGAGGATGCCAAAGAATGGGTGCGTTACGCGCATAAAAAGGGAGTCGATGGATTAAAGTTAGGATCTTTTCGCCCTGAGATCATGAAAGCTTTGTTAGACGAAGCCAACAGCCTAAATATGGGGTCTACGGCCCATCTTGGACAGATGGGTGTTGCTCAAATGAATGCCATAGATGCCGCTCGATTAGGTTTAACAGGAATGACTCACTTTTATGGTTTATTTGAATCGATGTATAAAGATCATGATGTACAGCCTTGGCCGGTTGATATGAATTATCAGGATGAGCAAGATCGCTTTGGGCAAGTTGCGCGGCAGTGGAATTTGATCCATCCTAGAGGCAGTGAGGCCTGGAATGGTTTACTGAAAGAATTTTTGGATTTAGATTTCTTCATAAACCCAACCATGACCATCTATTCAGCTGGCCGGGATGTCATGCGGGCTCGAAATGCCGATTGGCACAAAACATATACCCTTCCTACCCTTCAGGAATTTTATGAACCTAGCCGGGAAGCACATGGATCCTACTGGTTTCATTGGACCACAGCTGATGAAGTTGCCTGGAAAAATTATTATAAAGTATGGATGTCCTTCCTGAATGATTATAAAAACAGAGGAGGAAAAGTAACGGTGGGTTCTGATTCTGGGTTTATCTATCAATTATATGGATTTGGAACCATTCTTGAATTGGAAATGCTTCAGGAAGCTGGCTTCCATCCTTTAGAGGTAATCAGAGCTGCTACCATGCACGGAGCAGAGGAAATATTCTATCCTTTGAACAAACCTATTGAATATGGAGTAATACGCCCTGGATTAAAAGCCGATATGATAGTTTTGGATGAAAATCCGCTGGAAAACCTTAAGTCACTCTATGGCACGGGTGCAGTGAAGATCAATGACGAAACAGGTAAGCCGGAGCGTGTTGGCGGTGTTTTGCTAACCATTAAAGATGGCATCGTTTATGATGCTAAACAGTTATTGAAAGATGTGGAGGAGATGGTGAAGAAACAGAAAAAGGATAAGCCTTGATTTAGTTAGGAGTTTAGAGTTCCGAGTTCAGCGTTTAGGAATGGATAATTTGAGGTGTTTCTGTTATTTAAGCCTTTCTTAGGCACGCAGATGTCACAAATATCGCAGATAAGAATTAGCGGAATCTGCGAGATCTGCGAGAGAAAAAAGCTCAAATAAGGAACCTTACTTTGAATTCAACAATCCCTAACTGAATTCGGAACTCGGAACTCGGAACCAAATTTTAGCCTTTGTTAAAACTTTTTTAATGAGCAGCAAATTTACTTTCCCTTGCGTTCAAAATATGTAAACTTGTAAAACTCTCATCTTTAAACCTCATTAAGTACTTGTCTTTTTTTGAAAAACTCTCATCAAATACAAATAGGTAGTTCTATTCTCTTTTCCTATCAGTATTAGGATTTCTGCATTTTTTAATGTTGAAAAATCTGGTTCTCTAAAAATTATAGCAAAAATCACAAGCCAATTAAAGTGGCATAGAGATTCGTCAGGCTCCTTGTTAATAAATAATGATTCTGGACTTATCCTCTATTTGCCAATCTTAAAGTCAACATTTGCTTGATTTTAAAGCATCCACCAGAATAGTTGCACTGCAGGGCGACTAATGAAGGTAGACGCTTTTATATGTATCCCTTAAAAGAGAGAATAATCCCGTAGTTCACAAACCTGTCATTGCAAAAGCAACTGACCTGGTATTGCTATGGGCAAAAGTAAATCACCTATTTTTTAAAACTTAATTAAGAAATCATGAAAAGACTGTTTATGATGCTTCTCATGTTATTTGTTTCCGGTGCTGTAGTGTTAGCTCAAAAGAGCATTTCAGGAACGGTAACAGATATTAATGGGGAGGCCTTGATTGGTGTAAATGTGATCGCCAAAGGGACTACCACAGGAACCATAACGGATTTCGATGGCAAATTTGAACTTGATGTCCCCGATGAAATTAATACCCTGGTTATTAGTTACGTAGGTTTTTCTACTCAGGAGGTAGCTATCCCTGCAAATGGGGTGGTCTCAGTAGTTTTGCAAAGTGGTATTACCCTTAATGAAGCAGTGGTAACTGCATTGGGAATTTCAAGAGATGAAAAAGCGCTCTCTTATTCCGTACAACAAATTAAATCGGATGACATTGTGGCTACTCAAACTCGAAGCCCTCTTGAGGCGCTTAAGGGAAAAGTAGCAGGCGTACAGATTATTACAGCTTCAGGTGCCCCTGGTGCTTCCACTAATGTGAAATTAAGAGGAATCTCGTCCTTTACAGGAAATAATGAGCCCCTATTTATTATTGATGGAGTACCAGTCAATAACGTCACCAATAATGGAGGAGGTCAATTAACTGGAGCTGTTGACGGAGGGAATGCCATAAGCGATATTAATCCTGAAGACATTGAATCCATCAATGTACTAAAAGGGGCTTCTGCTGCGGCTCTTTACGGATCTCGGGCAGCCAATGGAGTCATTTTAATTACTACTAAAAAAGGACAGGGGGCCCAGGGTTTGGGCAGAGCTCAAATTGAAGTGAGCCAATCTTATGCCTTTGAAAGAGTGCTGCTCCTTCCTGAATTACAAAATCAATTTGGCCAGGGCCAGAATGGAGATAATCAAATAGCTTTAAATGATCAAGAAAGTTGGGGAGATGCTTTTGATGGTTCTTTACGTCCATACGGAGCCGTCATTGGTGATCCCTCTAGCGAATTTTTCAACCAGCAGCGCTTTAAAGTCTACGAAGCATTACCTGATAACATCCGGGAATTCTTCGATATCGGCCGTACTTCTACCACCAACCTTTCTCTTTCTGGAGGGAATGCCAATTCGTCCATGCGTATCGGCGGCTCCTATACCGATCAACAGGCCATCGTTCCAAATACCGGTTTGGTTCGTGGAACGGTTAACCTAAGTGGTACTCATGCTTTTAATGAAAAATTCCGTGGCTCTGTTTCCTTTAATTATATCAAACAACAGAATGACCTGGTGGTAAATGGACAAAGTGGAGAGGCACCTCTGAATCAGGTACTCCAAACCAGTAGAGATATCAGTTTGAGGGAGCAAAGGGACTTAAATAATATCTATAATGGAGTAGATTGGTATTACACCCCCTTCATTCAAAATCCATATTTCAATCTTTTTGAAGATTCTTATAAAAAAGATATGGATCGCTTTTATGGAAGTGTCAACCTAAGTTATGATATCCTAAAATCAGATAACCAAAGCCTTATCCTCAGCACCATATTGGGTTCTGATGTCATTACCGATGACAGAAGGAGATACAAGGAAAGAAGGGTGGCTTCAGTCTTAAGTGGAAATAGCGGAGCTGATGAAGCAGGATTTATTCGCGATGAGTCTTATACCAACAATCAATTTGATGCTACTTTAACGGCAAACTATTTCCGCCAGATTAACAGTGACCTAAGCGCTACTTTATTGGTAGGGGGTAATTTTAACCAAAGATCTGCCAAGACATTCCAGGCTAGTGTGATTGGCACTACTTTACCTGAATTTGTCAATTTCAGTAATGGAACCGGAACTGCCAGTGTCAGCATTGGAGAAGCCAAAAGAAGATTATTTGGTGCCTTTTCTAGGTTAGAGTTTGATTTCAAAAACTGGCTGTATTTTGGGGGTACCTTCCGTCAGGATTGGTCTTCAACCTTGCCTGCTTCCAATCGCTCTTTTGGGTACCCATCTGTGTACGCCAGTGCGGTGGTTTCGGACTTACTTGATTTATCTACTAATAATATCCTTAATTACCTAAAAGTAAGAGCTAGTTATGCGGAGGTAGGAAACGATGCTCCAGTGTATTTGACCAACTCTATTTTTACTTCTCCTACCATTGCTGGTGTTCCTATCCAGGGTAATTTTGCTCAGACAGGATTTCCTTTCAACGGTGTGGGAGGATTTACTCAGGGGGACAGAATAGGTAATCCAAATTTGCAACCAGAAAGAACCAAAGAATTAGAATTTGGATTGGACCTTAGAATTCTTAATAATAGGGTAGGAATTGATCTTACCTATTTTGATAGAAAATCAGTAGACCAGATCCTTCGAAATGCACAAACAGCCCCTACTAGTGGATTCCGATTCCAGGTCATCAATGCGGGTGAAATGAGAAATCAGGGTTATGAAGTAGTTTTAGATTTAATCCCTGTAAAAACCCGTGATTTCCAATGGAGTGTAACGACCAACTTCACCAAGATTGACAATGAGGTGGTTTCTTTATTAACTCCTGAAAACGATGGTGAACAGCTGGGTATTGGCTTTGGTTTGGCAAATTATACTTTTAATGCTATTGAAGGACAACCCTATGGTATCATTCAGGCCCCTACTGCTTTAAGAGATCCTAATGGAAACCTGGTAGTAGATGGAAATGGCTTACCACAACAAGCTCCAAATCCTGCTTTTTTTGGTACTGTTCAACCTGATTGGTTTGGGGGATTAAGAACAAGTGTTTCCTGGAAAGGTCTTTCTGCCTCCGCATTAATTGAGCATAGCCAGGGTGGAGTTGTTTATAGTCGAACAGTCGGTCAAACTTACTTTAACGGATCTGCTGTTGAAACCGCCTTTAATAATCGAGAGCGATTTATCATTCCGTTTTCAGTGGTAGATAATGGCGATGGCAGTTTTTCTCCTAATACTACACCAATTGATTATGCAAGTAATAACATCCGTGGATACTGGAATGCTATCAATGGATTTGGTGAGTACCTTGTAGTAGATGCCTCTTTTACTAAGCTTAGAGAAGTGACCATTTCCTATGCTATTCCACAGCGCTTATTAGAAAACCTACCTATCCAAAATCTTACTATTGGATTATTTGGTCGTAACCTATGGATTCATACTCCTGATGACAACACCTACATAGATCCAGAGGTGAATTCATTTACAGGAGGTAATGGTAATATTGGAAACTTGCAGGGATTTGAGTTTGGTACTTTGCCAACGACCAGTACTTATGGTATCAACCTTAGGCTAACACTTTAAAACAATTAAACATGAGATTAAGCAATAAAATATTTGCATTAAGCCTTCTGATAGCGGTTTTTAGCATGGTATCATGTGAGGAGGCTTTAGATATAAATGATTCTCCCAATAACCCTTCCAGTTCTACTCCAGCTTTGACTTTACCGTCAGGTATGCTGTATTCTGGACAAGTAATAGGCCTGAACTTTGCCCTTATAAGCGGGTTTATCACACAGTATTGGACCCAATCACCTCAGGCTGGGCAATATGAGGTTTATGATCGATATAATTATAATGGTAGTGCCACTTCGGCCGGTTGGTCAAATTCCTGGTATGGGGCAATGGCCGATTTGAAATTTGTTAAAAATCAGGGTTTAGAAGATGGATTAACCAATCATGCAGCTATTGCCACCTTACTTTTAGCTTACCAGTATCAGGTTATGGTAGATTTATTTGACCAGGTTCCTTTTGATGAAGCGCTAAGTGGGCAGGAAGGCATTTTGCAAGCCGGTTATGAAACGGGTGAGGCCGTTTATGACAAAATAATAGATCTAGTAGATGAAGGACTCGGGATGATTGTTCCAGGCGGGGTGACACCGGGGGCTGAAGACCTTATGTTGCAAGGGGATATGGAGATGTGGACCAAATTCGGAAATACCCTGAAGCTAAAGATTTACATGAGGCAATCTGAGGCTCGTCCTTCTGTAGCTCAAAGTGGTATTCAAGCACTTGAAAACTCAGGGGCCCTCTTTTTAGAAATTGGAGAAAACGTAGCCATTTCCTATCCAGGTACTAGTGGTAACCAGAATCCGCTTTATAGTGGTGATGTAAGTGCTGCTCCTGGTCTAGGAAATGTAAACATCTCTGGTAGTGCTTCTGTGATTTCAATAATGCTTGATGCTGGTGACCCTAGAGTAGATTTTTATTATGATGCAAGTGTCACTACTGGAAATCAATTGGGCATCATCCAGGGAGAAGGTGTAGAAGAAGATGGTAATGATACCAGGAATGATTTCTCTACCCCAAGTGCAGTAAATGTGGCAGGACCGAGTACTCCAGTATATTATATTACAGGGCACGAAAGTCTATTTCTGCAAGCGGAAGCCATCGCCAGAGGATGGATGAGTGGAGATGCCAAAACAGCCTATGAAGATGCTATGTTGGCAGCTTTTGCTTTTGCTGGCGGTGCTGATCCTTCAAGCTTAATAGCAGATGGTGCTGCATATGCCTATAATGGATTGGAAAGCATCCATACTCAAAAGTGGTTATCCATGGCTGGCACCCAATGTGTTGAGGGCTGGGCAGAATGGAGACGAACAGATACGCCACAATTAGAGCAATCAGTAGAAGGGACAGCTGCTAATTTGAATGGTAGTACCTTCCCTAGAAGAGCCTTTTACCCTGTAGTAGAGCTATCCAATAATCCCAATGCTCCTGCAAATACGAATATTGGAGATCCGGTATGGTGGGATATCGGAGAATAAACATCCTTTGTTAAATCATATAAGAATAAGTAATGAAAAATATAAAATTTTTGTTTTTTATGATCCTTGCCGTGACCATTTCCTCCTGTGAGTACTTAAAGTCTCCGGATGATACTGCATCGGTAAGTCAGGGGTTTATAACATTCCCCGCTCTTTCCTTAAATGGCGATCAATATGTAACCATACTTGTGGGCGGGTCCTATGAAGACCCTGGGGTAGTAGCTACTTTGGGTACTGAAGATATTACCAATGATGTAGTGGTTACCGGATCAATTGACCCAACTACTCCCGGCGTTTATGTTATTGATTATTCTGCTTCTGTAGTGAATACATTAGGTAATGAATCCACTGCCAGCCAACAGAGATATGTGGCGGTGATCACCGAATCGGTCGCTGACATCGACTTATCCGGAACCTATAATGGGGATGGCACTGCCATTTCCGGTTCTTGGAATCAGGCCTCTACGGTAACTAGAATTGAGGGAGCCTGGTATACTATTGATAAGGCTTTAGCTAGTGGTAATAATCTAGGCATATTCTTTGCCTTGGTAGGGGATACGGGTGAAAATGCTCAACAAAAAATTATTGTTCCCAATCAGCCTAGTGGATTCGGGAATGTTAATTCTACAAGCGATGGCACAAGTGCAGAATTAACGGATACCGGATTCCAATGGAATATATTCATTGGTTGTTGTGGGGTGTTCGGGCCAATTATTTTTTCACGATAAAATTTGTCATAATGATCAAAAATATAAGTTATTTAAGTTTTGTATGCATGATTCTGTTTGGCTTATCCTCTTGTGTGACAGGCAATGATGATAATGCTGTTCTGGCCGAGCTGGAAGAATCTTTTGCTCGGACCCCAAGGGTATTGAACCTGACAGTAGATGGAGTGGCACCCACTCGCAATACACATTCTATTTGGATTGACTTTGAGGTGACGGCAGGTCAAACTATTAGGATTGTAGGAGAATATGAGCCGGGAAATGGCGCTTTAAGCGCAGATTTTGATTTTTCAAGATCCTACCATCATACTGCCTATGATGAAGATGATGCTAAGGCCGTAGAACCAAATACTGAAAGGATCATGACGGTCAACAGTACTACTGCCTTTGATTTTTCATATACGGTACCTACAGTGGATGATGACGGTGATGCTTTCCAAGTCGGTGACCATATTAATTTAACCTGGTGGTCCTCTAACGATTTGGGGGGACAGGGTTTTACAGATATCAACCTGATTTTTAGATAATTACAACTTGTTTGTTGGCAGTGTTAAACTGCCAACAAACTTTTATTCTATTGTTAAAACCACCGTCTAAGACGGTGGTCATGGTTGTTGGCTAAGCCATGAAAAGTCTTTACCTTGGAAAATCATGGCCAAGATAAAGTACAGGAAATTATCGCATAGCATCTATCATTGTAATTATCACATAGTGTGGACACCGAAATATCGGCTTCGAATACTACAGGATATAGTTGCAGATTATCTGGAATCAAAGATTAAGAGTATATGTGAATGGAAAGAGGTCGAAATAATTGAATTGAATATACAGCCAGATCATGTACACATAGTGTGTTCGATTCCTCCGAAGCTGAGTGTATCCGATTTTATGGGTATCGTAAAAGGAAAAACAGCAATAGCGATGTTTAAAAGTTTTCCAAGCATAAAAAAGAAACCCTATTGGGGCAATCAGTTTTGGGCAAGAGGCTACTTTGCGAGCACAATAGGAATAGATGAGGAAAAAATAATTAGATACGTAAAATATCAAGAGGATAAAGAAAAGGAGCGAGAAAATGACTCCAAAGACTTTACCCTCTTTTAGAATTTATCCCCCTATGGGGGTGACCGTTCTTAAAGCCACCTCCTTTGGGGGTGGTAGTTTACTTCAATAATAATTCTTAATCTTCTGGAAACAATTCGCCTGTCCTTTTTTGCATTTCATCGGCAATAACTTGTCCATCTGTTCCTTTATCTTTTAGTTTGCTTATTATGTTGTGGTAGCTTTTTGCATCTCTATCCTGACTTAATTTAAAGACATTATCCATTTCTATTATTTCAATTTCAAAAGCAACAATAGCCTTTAATAATCTCTTCCTGTACTCTTGTGGCAAATTGTCATAAATAGTGGAGGAATCCGTATTGTTATTTTCAAAATGTAAGGTGGTCTTTTGCAGTACCTCAATTAGTCCTGAATCATCTAAAAAACGAATTATTCCAGTCACATGAACACTCATATAATTCCATGTTGACGGAGTATATGGATTATTATACCAAGTACCACTTACATAGGTATGGTGACCTGTAAAAACAACCAAAACATGATTGTTGTGCAAAAATGCCTTGTGATGGTCGGTGTTTTTCATAATGTGTCCCCTTAATACTTTTTTCCCCTTTTGTTCTTCAATAAAAACTGGAATTTGAGTAGCAACTGGCTTATTTTCTGAATTACATCCCGAAATAAAAGCAAAAGGATACCGATCAATGAATTCCTCGACTACCTGTGGGTTCTTTTCTTTGTGATAGGGCAGTTTATACATGTTAATATAATTTTGTGAACGCAATAGCTTTGATAAATTGGGATATCCGTCTAATTACTTCGGCATAAATATTTGGCTGAGCCAACTGATCATTTCTTTTTCTAAATTAGGATAGCTTTTTAATAATTCTGTACCATGACCACCAGTTGGGTAAATCTTCTTTTGATTGATTTTATTGGTCGAAGCATTTAGTATTTTTGTAATCCACGCTGAAGAAAGCCCCTGGCCATCATCCTCTGCAGCAGCTCCAAATACAGCAATCTCTGGGTTATTGGCCAGATAATTGATACCTAATTCATTGGCCTGCCCTGACATCAGTATCAAAGCTTTGATGTTTTTTTGATTTGAAGCCAGTTGAAGTGCACGTTTAACCGAACAACTTGCTCCCACCACCGCAATAGAGTTGGAATCTACTTCTGGTCGTTCCAGAAGATATTCATAAGCCAAACGAATATCCTCCATGATCCCATTATTCTCTCTTTCCCAAAACTTGTTTAGATTTTTTGCTACGTCTAATTGATTAGTAGTGCTTTCACCATGGCCTCGGAAGTCAAAAGTAAGAACATTGAATCCCTTTTTCTTGAGCTTGGTTGCCAGACTTTTATAATGTGAACGATCTCCAATGTTACACATGTGGACGAGCAGCAGACCAGGCCCTTTTTTTCCTTTGGTAAAATAATCTCCATAAACCCTAACTCTATCTGCAGATAAGAAATGGAAACTTTTTGATTGCGCAGAAAGATCGCTTAGCCCTGCTAGGAAAATAAAAATGAATAGGATTTTTTGATGTTTCATAGTTATTCTGGCGTCGTTTATTAAGTTTTTTTTTAGCAAAATAATCAGACTCCCTGTTAATAAGTAATTGAAAGGTAAAAGAAATTGTTTTTCAACGCTAAAATCATATGGAATTTTATCCTATTTAATTACTTACAATTCTTTCATGAACTTTATGAAAGCAAGATTTTATCTTTATTTTAGGACAAATAATTCTCTAAACCCCTTAATTTATTAATTATGAATATTTCATCCCTAGTTTTACTAATAATCGGAGGAGGACTTCTTGGAATAATAGGCCAAAGTATTCGGACAGTCGTCGGAATTAGTAAAATGCGAGTTCGCAATGAGGAATTTGAATTAAATCGATTGTTAGGTAGTTTAATGATTGGATTTACAGCAGGAGCTGGTGGCATTTTGGTTATGTATTTCCAGACAGATGGAGGAGATCCAAATGATATGACCTTTGCAATGAAAGACATTCTTTTACTCCTGACCATAGGTTACGCGGGTGCCGATTTCATTGAAGGGTTTTCCAGAACCTATTTAAGTCCTCTAATAAAGGGACAGCAGTCGACACCAAACCAAACAACCAATAATGCTAATCCGCTTATTCCAGTTGGTCACACTCATCCTGTTCCAGGGAATACCTCTCATCAATTAGCCGGAGAGGATATTGAAATTTCATTTGGCCATAATGCAAAGCCAAATGCTGTAAGCCTGTATGCTATAGATGTTCTGAAAGAAATATTGGAAAAATCAGGTAATAAAAAAGCCCTTATTACAAGTACGGCACGTACACCAGCCGATCAGGCGAGGGTTATGTACAATCTATTGAGATCTAGAGGTGTAGTTTATGGGAAAGAACTTTACGGGGTGAATGGGAATAAAGTGATTGATGTGTTCATAGAAGCTGATAATGCAGGTAGAAGCCGAGCCGAAATTATTGCTGAAATGGAACAAAAAATATGGGAATTGGGACCGAGTAATGTATCAAAACATTGTGCTGACCCTTCAAAATTAGTAGTGGTTGATATTTCTCCAAAATCAATAAGCTACCAGCATGAATTTGTTGCTCAAGTGAAAAACGATAAACGCGTCAGCCGATTTTTTCAACCTCCTAAAGACCCAGCATACCATCTTGAAATTCCAAACATGTTGGAAGATGATGATATAGGCGTACTTGCCTGATCAATTGAAAAGAGACTTTATCAGAAGATCTTAAATACCCATCAAATAAGATTCATTTCTATTAAGGTCTCTTTTCCCAATTCTCCATCTGGAACTAATCCATTGAGCAATTGAAAGGAATATAGTCCATGAAAAAAGTCAATATCAAAAGTCGTATTCATTTCTCCGGGAAAAATATTGACTTCGTTTAATTTTTTCTTAGCCTCTAAAATTAAAGCGTGCTTGAGATAGGGACTCTTCAGAAAAAAAGAATATTCCGGTAAGTTATAGGTGTCAGACTCATCAGAATCATTATTCTCTCCTTCATAATTAACCCCTGGGACTAAGACTCCACAATCCCATCTTCTCCCGCTAACTACGTCTTTTACAACACCATATTTTGCTCCTTTAGCTTCAACTGTTCCTCCAGCTCCATCGGAAATGGCAATATGTCCGATTTTAGCCGGGTTTTTTTTAGGAGCTCTTAAAAGCATGGCCCCTTTAATCTTCATTGCTTTTTCTATAGAAATCTTGATGCCAAAACGTTTTACATCTCTCCACCAAAAACCTGTGTAGGCATCTTCCTGTTCATTACATCCATATAGCTTTTTTGTTGCTTGGTAGGTACACCAGCTGGCAAATTCGGCACAGTCCCATGGACCTTTCCAATTTGAATTTTTTTTAGGAACAACTATACCGAATACATACTTTTCTCCAATATGTTCAAGGCCTAATTCATAGATGGCTTTTCCCATTTTGTTTAAATTTTTATCTGCGGTTTAATTAAAATTAATAAATCGGGTTTATCATAATTAGCATTAAATACCCGGTTTTTGTTTAATACTTGAAATCCATTTGGTGTTTTTATTGTTTGTTAATTTCAAGATTTAAGTATAATGAAAAATAATATAGTAATAATTTTAATTTTATATAATTCAAATTCTACATTTCTTTAAACATTTTCTTTACCGTTTGCTGGGCCATTTTATTGTATGGGGTGAAGCCGGTATTTTCTCTTTCTCTATTATCTAAATTGCACGACCATTTCCACCAGAGAATTCCCTTGCAGAAATCTTTGTTTTTGAGGTTTTCAAGAACCACTTCATAGCAAATGTTTTGGCATAATTCGCTGAACGACCTGCCTCTGGCCTCCTCATGTGGCTGAGTCCAGGTTTCTTCCACTGATCGGAAGCCTATTTCTGTAAAAAGCATCGGTCGATCATACTTTTTACAAGTTTTTTCAATCAGATTCATCACCTTTTTAAAGTGTGTGTCCAATTCCTCTTTTGCCGGCTGTTCATTTTTACTTAGAGGATAATAACAATCAATTCCAATATAATCGAGTTCATCCCAGAATTTTAGGTTTTCAAATTCTTCACCCCAATTGGCAGCGTAAGTGATGGGACCAGAATATATTCCTCGCAATTTTTGAATTAGATTGCGCCAATCTTGTTCTCTGGCAATAGTAGCTTTGGCAAACTCTACTCCAGCACACAGCACATCGAAATCATACATCTCAGCCAGCAAGGCATAGTGGCGCATCCAGCGATGATAATACTCAAAAAACTGCTTCCATTCTATTTCACTAGACATTTCAACATCGCCTGGCCAACTGCCCCTTCCAATCCAGATCTGAGGTTTTAAAACGGTGGTAAAGCCCCTTTTTTGAGCTTCAAAATGGGAGTGCAAGACCGATTCATCGTTTTCAGAACCTGCTCTGCTGGAAATACCAATGTAGGAGGGCTTTTTCGGGTCACGCATACCGGAGTAAGGAACAATGGCCACTGCATTAGAATTGATGTCACTCAACTTTTGAAGGGATCTGCTGGCTAGCCTGGAACCATATCCATTATAAATACTATATCCTTCATGAGCAAAATTAAAGCCCTTGAGAAATGGAAAGCTTTTCTTCCTACCAATGGCAATTGATTTATCCTGTTTTTTTAAAAAACGATGCCAAGCCTTTTCTAATTTTTTTACCTCATTTTCTTCTGGTATCCACTGAGCATATTTTTCCAAGAATTTATCTTTTCCCCATTCATCGATTAAAAAAGCCACGAATGATCCGGCCGTGCAGGTCATGACCAGATCAGATTCTTTTTGTAAAAGCTCATTATCTAATAAATCTTTGAGAGGGGGCATATTATTGGAATGGTAGAGCCGGTTAGCCCAATAAGCGTAGCCTTTTTTTTGCCATTGTTCACTAAAATAAACTCCTAAGCCCTTTTCTAATGACATTAATTTGCTTGAACCTAATAATTGCCGCAAAATGAGCTCATTTTCCATCTGCCATAAGTCACCTCTAAAATTATCATCAAGAATAATGTGTACACTTTTATCCTCGTGATTGATATGTGCCTCATCCATGTTATGAGCTCGAAGTCCTTTTTCCTCTGTGCTCGAGTAAATAAAATACTTTAAATGAACTTCCTCTTCTTTTATTCCTGTAAAAGCCAGGATTTTTTGAAATGCATTTTCGCTTCGAAGAGATAATTCATTGAGCTTTTTTTGACCAATTTCTTTTGAATAACTGATCAGACTAAAATGGTCACTTTCAAAGGTATTGACTTGAAGGTCTGAAAAATCAAAGTGAATTTCGGGATCAATCAGGCCTGTTTTTTCATCAAACTGACCAAAAATAATGGATTTCCCCTCCCTTATAATTTCATAATTCCAATTGCTGCGAAAAATGTTTCTATACCTTTGACTACTTTGATGAGAGATTGCTTTGGTGACAGATTGATCGTCAATTCCTGTGATCATAAAAATAGGAAATTGACTGTGGTAAGGATGTGGATAAAAGGACAACTTGAATAAGTCATCTTGTTTGGCATAATCCATTCCATTAAATGAAAAAGCTTCATTCTTTAAAGTTACAGGTAAGGTGGTAGCCAATTTGGAGATCCATTGATTATTTTGGAATGAACCGACTAAAAATATTGGATTGGATTTTATCTCTTCATCGCTTATTTCATTGGCGTGTTTAAGTTCTGTGTTCAATTGCCAGCGCCTCTGGTTGGACATGGACTTAGCCAGGTCTTCGTATGCCTTTAATGATTCTTCATCCTTTGCATTGTGAACCAGCAACATTTTCCCATGTTCTCTTAAAGCGTTGTACATTTCCCATCGGGTAGGCAAATTAGTGGTAGGGATAACACTTGCTTTTATAGCTTCCGGGGGTTCGGAAGAACTATTGAAAGTGAGAAATGCTGCTACAATGATAAAAATGGTGATAAATATCGGGTATTTAAGGGCGTTCATTTTGCGACTCTTTTTAATAAAGATAATGTTATAACACCAGTTTAAGTGTTAAACTTTGTTATTACTGAATGGAAATAATAATTCTGACAAAAAAAATTGTGGAAGGGGACTAGCTGTATCTAACTAAATGATTAAATTGTAAGAAAAGAATGTCCGTTTCTATCCAAAACCGCATGTATTACATCATTCGGATGATGATCATCTGGACAGGTGCTTTCCTATTATTTCGATTTTTACGATTTCATGGTTTGGGAGAATTTGGTTTGGCAGAATTTAAATACGATGGAGGATTGCAGTTAGTGCAAACCATTAACCTGAGCATTTCACTGGGTAGTATAACTGGTATATTGTATGTATTGATAGAATGGGTAATGAATCGACCTTTTTTTAGAACTCGTTCATTTGGGGTGATTTTGATTATCAAAACCTTCCTATATTTTATTCTGATCAAATTGTTATTGATCGCGGTCCTTTTCTTGTTTAGTCGCCAGTTAAATGGAATGTTTGATTTGGAAAGGTTTTATATGGCTTTACGAGGACAGACCTTTACTGTCTTTCTGGTTTATTTTCTGGTCATTTCAGCCATTATCACTTTTATTCGGCAAATGGACCAAAAATTTGGTCCTGGTGTATTATGGAATATGCTTATCGGCAAGTATCACAAACCAAGAGAAGAAGAGCGAATCTTTATGTTTTTGGATTTAAAAGATTCAACCACCATTGCCGAAACACTCGGGCACCTACAGTTTAGTCAATTACTACAAGATTGTTTTAATGATTTAACGGATGCCGTGATCAAACATCAGGCAGAAATTTATCAATATGTTGGCGACGAGGTAATCCTTTGCTGGAAAACACCTAAAGGTCTAATTGATAATAATTGTATTGATACTTTCTTTAGTTATCAAAAAACCTTGGATCATCGGAGAGATCACTATTTCAGGACCTATGGCTTGTATCCGGTTTTTAAGGCTGGAGTACATGTGGGTAAGGCTACCGTAACTGAAGTAGGAGCCCTCAAACGCGATTTGGCTTACCATGGAGATGTAGTGAACACGGCTGCTAGAATTCAGGGAGAATGCAATCGGCTCAATCAAAGATTTCTTTTGTCTAAAACCTTACTGAATAAACTTACCCTAGATCTGGGATTCAGTACAATTGACCTAGGTGAAGTACAGCTTAAAGGAAAGGAAAATGCGGTAGAGATTGTGGGGATTCAGTTTAGTTAAAGGTGGACTCTTTTTTTACAAAGTATGAATTGGTGATAGGCTAGGCTGTGCAAAAGCCGATCCGGGCTTTCGCACAGCCAAATTAAGTCTATTTATTCCCTAAACTCAGAATGGTTATTTCAATCCGTTGGTTCTGGGCACGGCCCTCTTCAGTATCATTTGAAGCAATAGGGAAACGCTTTCCGTATCCTTTAAATAATACTCTCCATTTGGCAATTCCAAGATTGACGAGGTAATCAGATATAGATTTTGCCCTTTTTGTCGAAAGTTCATCACAGTACCAATCTGGAGGGAGAGAATTGGTATGACCCCCAATCTCAATGGCTACAGTTTTATTACTTTCTAAGAAGGAATGTAATTCATCTAAAACTGGAAAATACCTTTCTTGAATCTTGGTACTATCGGCTTGAAATTGTAGGGCTTCTATACGAATCTTTTGCCCTTCAGCAACACTTTCAACTGCTAATTCTGGGATTTTTCTCTTTTCTACAAAAACAGAAGAAGTGTCTACACAACCTTTAGCATCTGTAACGCTTACAATGTGTTTACCAAAGGTTAAGGCGGATGCTGTAGCTGTAGTTTCACCATTATCCCAGGCAATGGTATAATTAGGAGTACCTCCTTTGGCTTCAACAGAGGCCTTACCATCTTGGGTTGTCTCATCTCGAGCAGCTTGAAGGAAGGCAGTCGAAGAGTTTAGTTCAGCAGGAGCCTCTAAAGTGACCTCAGCGCTTACCTTTTTACCCTGGCTATCGGTTACGGTTACCGAATAATTTCCTGCACTGATGGATTGGGCTTCCTCTCCAGAAATTGACGGATTATTCCATTCATATTGGAAGGGGCCTTTTCCTCCTTTATGGTTTACCCTTAATGCAGCTTCGTCTGCAAAACAATTAATAGCTGTGACTACCTCAATATTAGCTTCCAGGGGAAGAATATTCTCTTTAATTCCGATTTCAGCTACTGCCTGGCAGCCATTTTCGTCGGTAATGGTCACTTGATGGATTCCAGGAGCTAATTTGCTGGCTTCCTGGGTAGTTTCACCATTGTCCCAGGCATATGTATAGTTCCCGTTACCCCCTTTAACATTAAAGCTTGCTTTTCCGTCTTCATTATCAGTACTGGCGGATTCTACTTTTTGGATACTATAGGATAACTGTCTGGGTTGAACAATTCTAAAAGTAGCAGAAGTTGTATTGCCCACCGCATCGGTAACACTTACCTGGTAGTCTCCGGCCCCTAAATCACTAACGGTTTCTCCATCAAGGCTGGCCTCACTCCAAGATACCTGGAAAGGACCTTTTCCCCCTTGATAACTAACTTTTAAGGCAGCAGTGGTTTCACCATAACAGTTGATGGAAGCTATTTGCTCAAGACTAGCGGTTAGTGGTAAAATGTTTTCTGTAATTTCTACCTGAGCGGTAGTACTACAATTATTTTGGTCGGTTAAAGTAACGGTATGCTGACCAGGTGCTAGGTTATTTACTTCCTCAGTGTTTGCTCCATTATCCCAGGCAATACTAAAAGAACCAGTACCACCATTGACTTCTACTTTAGCCTTTCCATCTTCATTATCCGTAGTTGCAGGTTCCAGGACCGTGGCTGTAGCTGTGATTTCAGTGGGTTGGTTAATGGTGTATTGGGCCTGGGTAACACTACCTTTACTGTCTGTGATGGTTACTGAATAATTTCCTGCTTCAAGACCAGCTAGGTTAGATTCCTGGGAATTATCCTTACTCCATTGGAAAGAAAAAGGCTTTTTGCCACCTTTCGGATTCACTCTTAAACCAGCCGTTGCACCCCCAAAACAATTGATTTCACTAGTTTGGATAATTGAAGCACTTAGAGGTAAAATGTTCTCAGTGATTTCCACCTCAGCAGATGTAGTACATCCATTGGCATCTTTTACTTGTATCGTATGAAGTCCCGGGCTTAATTTATTGGCTTTGGTACCCACCTCGCTATTATCCCAGGTAATATTATAGGGTGAAACACCACCTTGCACATTGAGTTCTGCCTGTCCATCCGAATTATCAGTGGTTGCTGGTGCAATAACACTAGCTTCAGCAGATAATTGCTTGGGTTCTTCCACTGTAAAGGAAGATGTAGTGGTCGTACCTTCTGCATCTGTGATATTCAATGTATAATTGCCGGCAGTCAGGTCATTGATAATGGCCACCGTAGCATTATTACTCCATTGGAATTGAAAGGGCCCTTTTCCACCATTCACGATTGCTTTTATTGAAGCACTTGCTTCACCTGTACAGTTTATTTCTGATAATTGTTGGATACTTGCGGTAAGTGGCAGAATGTTTTCTGTGATTTCAACTTCCTGGACGGTCTGACAATTGTTTCGATCACTAATGGTAACAGAATGTTTTCCAGGAGCAAGCCTTTTGGCAATTTGATCTAATTCATCATTATCCCAATTATAGGAATAACCCCCACTTCCTCCACTAGGCTCCACCTGGGCCTGGCCATCACTTTTTCCGGTGCTGGCTGGCTGAATAACCTGAATGCTGGCACTAACGGCCTCTGGTTGCTGAATGGAATAGGAAGCTGTTGTTTGACCTCCAACAGCATCGGTTATGGTAACTGAATATTCTCCTGCTTTTAAGTTGGATAACTTATCAGTAGTAGCATTATTACTCCATTGATATTGAAAAGGCCCTTTTCCGCCATTGGTACTCACACTAAGGCCGGCAGTAGCCTCGTCAAAACATGAAATAACGGCGGTAGGTTGAATGCTGGCACTAAGTGGAATAATATCTTCCGTAATTTCTATCGAACCAACAACAGTACATCCTTTTTGATCTGTAACTGTAACTGTATGCACTCCAGGGGCTAATTGGGCTGCCTGAGAAATGGATTCATCGGTATCCCATTGATAAGTATAGTTTCCATTACCTCCATTAACCACCTGTACGCTTGCCTGTCCATCGGATTTCCCTGTTGAAGCAGGTGCTATGATTTTAAAATCCAGCTGCATGGCCTCTTTAGGATCTATTTTGAATTCGGCAGTAGCTGAATTGCCAACAGCATCGTTTACAGTTACAGAGTAAACACCTTCAGATAAACTATTTATTTGACCTTGATCGCCTCCATTACTCCAAACATATTGAAAGGGTCCTTTCCCGCCATTAAATTTAGCCAACAGTCCTGCTGAATTGCTTCCAGGACAATCCAATTCAGTCGTTTGTTCAATTGAAACCGTAAGGGGAAGAACTGCACGACTCATATTTAATTCAGCTACGGTAGAACAGCCATTAGAATCGGTGATCGTAACTTGATGCTTTCCTTCCTCTAAAGCTACTGCCTGGGCTTTTGTTTCGCCATTATCCCATCGGTAGTTGTATTTTGAAGTTCCGCCACTTGCTTCTACTGTGGCAACGCCATCCTTTGCTCCTTGATCACTCTCCGTCTTATTAATAGTGGTTGTTGCTTTTATACTAGGATCATTAATTTCTACCTGCGCTATTTTCTTTCTCCCCCGACCATCAGTGACGGTCAGGTTGTAAACCCCTGGGCCAATGTTATTCAAATCTTTGGATTCACTTCCATCACTCCAGGCATATTTATAGGGCGGAACGCCCCCGATTACACGAGCGGTAAGTACAGCATCTTTGACGGATGGATCGCAGCCCAATTCTTTATCTACAAGAGCTGTAACCGTTAAATTGGAACCTTTTTCAATTAAAAATAGCCCTTTATCTTCTGTAGCAATCCAAATGCCTCCATCTTTATCGGCGGCCATGGAGGTAGCAAATTCACTGGTAAAGTATTGTGCGGGGCCATATACGTTTACTTTTTCAGTTTCGGGATTATAGCTGGTGATTACATCGGATGATACCCAAAGACGTCCATCTTTATCAAAAACGATGTCAGTTAGTCGCCCTTCGGTACTTCGTGCTGGAAGCTCTATAGGATACCATACATTCTTTTTATCTAAATTCCCAAAATAATCAGTAGTCAATAACCAATCACCTGAAGGTCCTACAGCCACGCTAAGGATGTCGAAATATTTTTCCAATAATTCCCATTTCCCACGCTTGCTGACTAGTACTCCCTCTTGGGTAGCGATCCATTCTCTACCTAGAGTGTCCAGGTATATTTTATTGACGTGATTAGATCTCATTTTTGAGGTCTTATCATTGATTTGTTCAATCAAGCTCAAACTGGGTTCTGTTTTTAGCTTAAAAGCTCCGGATTCAGTGGTACCCAGCCAGAGTTCATCTTTTTCAGCATTGTAAACGGCTGAAGTAAGAACATTGGTTTCGGATAATTCATTATTGAGTATTGGGTTGAGCTCATCTAAAGACCATTTGATGTTTGCATTTCCACCAGGTATAGACAATAAGGATTGATCCAGAGAAGAAATATTGACTGGTTCAGCATAGCTGAGATCATATACTTTGTATAGGCCATCCCGGTTGGCTACCCACTTTACATTATCTTCATCGACATGAATATTAAAGATAGGAGCTTGCCTGCTTACAGCGTCACAGCGAATAACTTGCATTGGCTCATCCTGAGCGACTAATACATTTGTCAGTAGTATGGAAAAAAAGAGTATAATTTTTCTCATAGGGTAAATGAAATTCATTTAAACATTCTTATTTGGGTCGTCAAAATTCAATATTATTAAAGCTCTAATTGTTCGGATGCTTTATTTCTGCAAATTTCTGATTTTATTTCTTAAAAAAATATCAACGAATTCTTAAAGCCTAAAATTACTTAACGCAAGAATTGGCCTTATAATATGGGGAAAGGCTGCAATTATTACTTAAATGAGGGATATTTTGGTGCATAATCATATGTTAGGTACCTAAAGGAATGAAAAGGTTGGGTTTTGCACTAGAGTAAAGGTGGATGGTCCCTTCGAGACAGAATCTTTTAAGAGTGAATTGCAAGTCTGAAATGAAAAGGTGCTAAAATGTTATTGGACATTGAAAATCTATATAGAATCCACCCTAAAGAAAACTTGAACAACTTCTTCTCAATGGACAGGCTTGATAACCTGAACAGGTAACAACATCCAAGGAAGTAAGGCCTCTGTCGAAAAGGAAAAGGTTTTTAACAAGCAATTCACGCATTTTACCTAAATTCATAGTGCTCTCATTGTAGAAACCTTAAAAACCGCCTATATGGAATCAACAGAAGGTCAGGACCTCACTCCGGATCAATTACCAGAAGAGACACAAGAATTTGTAAAAAAACCGGTGGCACCTGTGTCTTCCACCAATCGAATACACTTTTTAGATGAGATTAGAGGCTTTGCTTTATTGGGTATTTTGGTTATGAATATCCAGAATTTTTCGATGATTCTGGCTTCCTATATGAATCCTAATGCCCAAGGGGTTGCAGTGGGAATGGATAAAATAACCTATATTTTTACACATCTGTTTACAGATATGAAAATGATGTCTTTGTTCTCTATGTTGTTCGGAGCTGGGATGTTATTATTCATTGAAAAAGCTAAAGAAAAACGTGGAAAATCTATTGGCTTACATCATAAAAGAATGTTCTGGCTACTGATATTGGGACTTATTCATGCCTATTTTATTTGGCGGGGAGATATTTTAGTTATGTATGCTATTTGTGGAGTGATCATCTACTGGTTTAAAAATGCCAGCCCCAACTGGTTGATCATTACAGCAGTGGTATTTTTCCTAATAGTTGCATCTTTTCTCTATTCAGTCGAATTATTTTGGGATTTTATGGAAGAGGAACAACAAGTTTCTATGGTGAATTCCTTCCAACCGGATCAAGAGACTATTGATGAAGAAGTTACAGCATATACAGGAAGTTGGCTAGATAGCCATAAAAAGCGTGTTTATGAGTCATCACAAAATCATCTTGCCATTTTTGTTTTTATTTGGAGGGTGTTGGCCAATATGTTAATTGGAATGGCTCTGTTTAAGATGGGTATCCTCAAAGGTGACCGATCCAGACAATTCTATAAGCGATTTATGCTGATAGGTTTTGGCATAGGTTTTCCCTTAATTTCGGTAGGCATTATTCAAAATTTTGCTCATAATTGGGATACTCGATATTTTTTCGCTTATGGATTTCAATTTAATTACTTCGGTAGCATTTTTGTAGCCTTGGGATACATTGGATTAATTGCCTTATGGTCCAAATCAGAATTTCTGGCTGACCTTAAACGCCGTCTGGCGGCCGTGGGGCGTATGGCCTTTACCAATTACATTCTGCAATCCATCATTTGCACAATAATATTTTACGGTTTCGGTTTTGGGCTTTTTAACCAATTGGGCCGATTTCCTCAGCAGCTGATTGTTTTGGGAATCTGGGGAATCCAATTGGCCATTTCCCCCTGGTGGCTAAAACGCTATCGCTTCGGACCGCTTGAATGGTTGTGGCGCACCTTAACATATGGAAAACGACAACCGATGAAAAGGTTTTAACGGGTTCATGGATTCACGTGGACACGGGTACGGGGGAGATTAATCCGTGAATCCGTGTCCACGTAAATCCCATTTTTTCCTTATCTTAATGTTGATCTAATCACAATACAATTAATTAAATCACATTAGGATGAAAAAAACACTCTTATGGCTGTTTTTAGTAGGATTTTTATTCCAGCTAAATGCACAACCTGCCAAAGAAAGGCTCTCACTTGACCATTACACCGATTATGAATGGACTTCAAACCCACAACTATCACCTGATGGCAAGCAAGTGTTGTATTCTCGTACCTGGATAAACTTAAAAGATGACAGAAGAGAAACCGATCTGTGGATCATGAATATTGATGGATCTATGAATCGTTTCTTTTTGAACGGATCTAATGGACGTTGGTCACCTGACGGTACCAAAGTAGCCTTTACTCGTAAAGGAGAACCGGAAGGAACACAGATTTTTATTAAATATTTAGGAGTAGAAGGAGACCCCACCCAAATTACAAAATTGGAAAAATCTCCAGGAGGAATGAAGTGGTCTCCAGATGGTAAATATATTGCCTTTACCATGCATGTGGACATTGAACCTGCCTTAAAATTGTCTGGTATTCCAAAGCCTCCAAGAGGGGCTAAATGGACAAAAGCACCAAGAGTTATTGACCAGGTAGATTACAGTGCAGATCGAGTTGGTTTTCTGGAAAGAGGATATCGCCAAATTTTTATAGTTCCTTCTGATGGCGGTACTGCTCGTCAAATTACAAGCGGAGATTGGAATGCAAGTGGTGGATTGGAATGGACGCCGGATAGTAAAAAGATTTTGTTTAGTAGTTATCGTCATCCAGAAGCAGAATATGCTCGAGGCCATAGTAATTTATATGCAGTAGATCTGAGAAGCAGAGAAATTGCAGAGCTAACTACAAGAGACGGCGCGGAAAGTGCCCCCAAAGTTTCGCCTGATGGTAAAAAGGTAGCTTTTGTCGGCTCTTTGTATACCAAAAACTTTTACCAGGATCGTAAGATGTTCGTGATGAACATTGATGGTAGTGATGTTAAAATGATTTCTGAAAGCTTGGATCAAACACCCAGTGCAGGGATGTGGGCTCCCGATGGCTCCGGAGTTTATTTTAACGTCCGCGAATTTGGAAATAGCAACCTTTATTTTACCGACCTGAATGGGAAAGTGAAAAAAATTACAGATGGTAATCATATGCTTAGTACCAATGATATTGCGGATAATGGCCAGGCTGTAGCTACCTGGAGTGATCCTCATAATCCATCTGATATCGTTGCCTTTAACTTGAATTCTCCTAAGGATATTAGTCAAATTACGGATGTGAATAGTGATATTTTTGATTTTGTAGAATTAGGAGAAGTTGAAGAGATCTGGTATACCTCCAAAGATGGAAAGAAAGTACATGGTTGGATTGTTAAACCTCCAGGATTTGATCCAAACAAAAAGTATCCTTTAGTACTTCGCATTCATGGTGGACCTCATGGTATGTATCACGTTGGTTTTAACTACAATTTCCAGCTACATGCGGCCCAGGATCAAGTCGTATTGTATACCAATCCAAGAGGATCAACCGGTTATGGTTATGATTTTGCCAATGCCATTCAGAATTCTTATCCAGGTAATGATTATGATGATTTGATGGCAGGAGTAGATGAAGTCGTAGCTAAAGGTTACATTGATGAAAGCAAAATGTATGTATATGGTGGTAGTGGTGGTGGAGTATTAACCAGTTGGATTGTTGGTCAAACAGACCGTTTTGCTGCTGCCTCTGTAAATTATCCCGTAACCAATTGGTTCTCATTCGTGGGCACTACTGATGGTGCAGGTTGGTATTATAATTTTGAAAAATATCCCTGGGAAGATCCTTCAGAGCACATTAAAAGATCTCCTTTGATGTATGTAGGCAATGTAAAAACGCCTACTATGCTTATGTGTGGAGAAAATGATCTAAGGACTCCTATTTCTCAAACAGAAGAATATTACCAGGCCCTGAAGATGAATAAAGTTCAAACCGTGATGATTCGTTTTAACGAAGAGTTTCATGGGACCAGCAGTAAGCCTTCAAATTTCTTAAGAACATTTGGCTATCTGAATGCCTGGTTTGAAAAGCATAACACGAAGAAAGTACAACCTTAGAAAGTAGAAAGTAGAAAGTAGAAAGTAGAAAGTAGAAGGTAGAAGGTAAAAAGACTCAAAAGTCTTTCTGCCTTCTACTTGTATTGACAAATAAATTTGCAAATGACAAAAGATTACTAAGCCCGAAATGAAATGGAGGGATTGGTAAGCTTTAAAACAATTTTTTAATTTCTAATTAAAAAATATGAAAAACCTACGCCCAATATTTTGCATGATTCTCCTTCTTCCCTTTATTTTATATAACTGCACTACCGAACAAGATAGTGGTAATTCAGGGGCATATGTAACCTTACTTGGTTCGGATACCATGGCTGTGGAATCTTTTAGCTTTGGTGATGATGGAGTAGAGGCAACTGTTATCCTACGCTCACCAAGAACTTCCCTGACTACTTATCAATTGGTATTTAATGAGTCTGCTGGATTAGCATCTCTGGAAACCAAAAATTATGGGACAGATTTACCTGCAGAGGGCTCTTTGGTTAGCGAGCGGAGTATCACCACTGAAGGAGATAGTCTAAAACTTGTTTTTCCCAGAAATGGAGAGATTCAGGAAAGAATGATGGCTGCTGAACCAAACGCTCTTCCCTTTATAGATATGATTCATTGGCCCTTTGAATTGGTCCTGAAAAAAATGAAGGAGGAAGGAAAAACCAATCTATCTCAACCTTTAATAGCTGGCACCAGGACTCGTCCATTTGTATTTAATATGATTGGTTCTGATTCCTTTTCACTTCAACATCCTAGTAGGGGTACTATGTTTGGTAAGGTTGGTGAAAATGGAGAACTGCTTTCTCTTGACGCCAGTAAAACGACTCGAAAATTAACAGTAAACAGAGTTGATGAGTTGGATATCCCCGGTCTTCTGGAAAGATTTAAAAAACTAGAAGAAGCTGGAAAGGGAATTGGTCCCCTTTCCGGAGCCGCAAAAACTGAGTCTAGCGTACAAGGAGCAAATTTTGTGGTCACCTTCGGACAACCTTCTAAAAGAGGTCGTGAATTATTTGGTGGCATAGTTCCCTGGAATCAGCGCTGGCGAACAGGAGCAAACCGAGCCACACATTTTAGTACAGATAAAGACCTGACTATTGGTGAATTGGAAGTTCCGGCAGGAGATTATACCTTGTTTACCATTCCGGCCCCGGATGGAGGAACCTTAATTATCAATAAGCAAACTGGTCAGAATGGTCGATCGTATAAGGAAGAAATGGATTTGGGAAGGGTCCCGATGGCTATTTCCAATGGAAATCCGGAAGTGGAGTTGTTTACGATTGATGTGGTGGAAAAGGAAGAAGGTGGAGCGATTCAATTAAAGTGGGGCGGGACGATGTTTGAGGTACCATTTGTTGTAAAGTAAAATATTAGGTTGAGCTGTATAAAAATTATTTTTTCAAAAAATAATTTTTATACAGCTCAAAAAATCTCTTTCCTTAATCTACAAGCAATCCTTTTGGCCCATCAATTTTAGGAGTTGGAAAATCATTCCAATTCAACAAAGCATTAAACACATAATTGTGATCGGAGTGATTCAAATGACGGTGCAGTGGGTTAAAACTATATAAAATTACTCTTCCGCCTTTATGTCTAGGGACATCTAAAACTACCCCTTGACCTTGCATCTGCTGCTCTCCGGAAACATATCCAGTCAATAAAAATTTGCCTTTAGCACTGGAAGGTAGCTTGATTTTTTCCTTTAATTTATCAGATAATTTGGTGCCATATTGGACAACGATCCAATGTTGAAATTTTTCAGGAACAGAATACATAGGTCCATTGGTTCGGAATACGTGATGGATATCCTTGAAGCCATAAGTAATTGGGTGATCCCTTCGAACGACCAGTGTTTGGAGAGAAGAACCAGGAGTATTCACGCCGCTTCTGGAGCTTACGTTCCTCAACAGACCTGATTCAGTAGCCAATTGACCGGCCCCACCAAAAAGCATTAACATCCCATTTTCATTCAAAAAGGATTCGAGATTGGCAAGACCATTAAAGCCAATACCTCCAGTAATATCCTCTGACTGGTCAATTTTACCATGACTCTTAAATTCTTCAGAGGCAGTAAAAGGTTGAGGTCCAAATTTTGGATCACGACCATGGATCATAGTTTTGAGCCCTCCTCTTTGGTGAGCCATTAAAATTACATCGTATTTTTGCTTTAGGTTTCCTGCTTTGATGTCATCATCATTAATGTAATCAAACTCAATTCCGGCATCCTGTAAAGTATATCTAACCCAGCCATCAGGCTGTGTGTAGGTCCAGTTATGATATAAGGCAATTCTGGGAAGATCCAATTCATGCATAGCCACCTCTGGCATATTCTGGCAGGCATAAACATCAAGCATGGCCTTTTGGGCGGCTTCTTTTAATGGGTTTTCCAAACCTCTATCATTGCGAATGATCATACTTCCTGCCGGAAAATGTTTGCCATCAACCGAAAAAGCGGTATCAGAAGCATAGGCTGGATAGCCTTTAATAGCAAATCTCAGGCCGATCAAAGAATTAGACCCTTTATGTGGAATGATGAAAACTCGACCACTTTCTTCATTGGTTTCTAGATTTACATTCTGGTCAATTTTTGACAGGGTAGTGATCTCGAAGATGGATTTATCCTTTATCGCTCTGGTTTCAACTCGATATAATTTTCCCAAAGTCCAGGACACATCATCATAGGGGCGGTACTTGGAATTTTTTGGAAAGATAATATCTGATAATAAGGTTCGGGCAAAATTAGCGTAGGGTTGATCTAGTCGCACTACAAAATCTCCATTTTGGATGGTGTCATTTTTTAAATTAATATTGACTGTAGCTCGATGGATTTCAATGCCGTGCCCTCTAAGTTGATTAATGAGATAAACCGTTCTATCCTTGGCGGCCTGTTCAGCAGGAATGACCCATCCGTAAGGTGCTTCATTTAGGCCTTTATGATAGCTGTTGAATCCTTTTTTCCAAAAATTAAAAAGGAATGTTTTTTTATTCCTAGCCATAAGTGTCAAAGAAGACAGTACTCCAGATTGCATATAATTGGTGTTATTTCTAAGAGACCAATTGACTTTTGCATCAGGAGGAGAGGGACGATACCATTCTCGGCTAGTACTTGGATTGCCAGCTGCATCACGTCGTTGAATTTCTCTTTCCATTGTTTTTGGAATGCTATTACCGAAAGTCTCATAAAAGCGACCAATGGAATTGTGATTATTGGCAATCCAAACCAGATAACCCGGATTCCATCCTGTATAAAAGGCCCAGGTCCACACTCCAGGCATGCCCTGCTTGGTTAATTCTGAAATTTCCCAATTGGCAATCCACTGCCATTCATTAACAGTTATAGGATCTACCATTTCATTATAAGGTCCTGTGCCTGTAGATACATAAAGTAAGGGAACGGACTCATGGAGATCTAAACCATATTGAGGGTGCCATCTATGGAACATCCGATTGTATGATTTGGTAAGCTCAAGAGTCATTTGGATTCCATCTCGATTATTATCATGGTAGGCATGAGAGCCCCAGTAGGGAGGTGAAGTAGAAGGAATATAATCTCTGTTTTTGTAATCTTTTAAAATACGATAATACCAATCTACTATGCGATCCCGACCATCCGGATCCATGACCGGAATAATGGTAGTAATGACATTATTGCGAATTTCTTTTATATCCGGATGTTCCGAAACAGCGAGTCGATAGGCCAGTTCCATCACCATTTCCGGTGGGCCTGTTTCGGTGGAATGTAGACCTGCATTTATGGTCATGATGGGTTTTGCTTTTGCACTAATTTCCATGGCTTGCTTTTCATTGGTCACTCTGGTATCTGAAAGTTGTGCAGTGTATTGGCGATATTGATCTAAATTATTGAGTGTCTCTTCATCAGCGATAATAAGCATAATCATTCGGCGACCTTCTTCAGATTTACCGATTTCTTCAATTTTCACCCTGGGAGAGGCTTTTGCAAGGGCTTCAAGGTATCTATATTCATCTGCTACCCGGGTTAGATCCCCTTCCGCTCCAGCAATATGGCCCAAAATATCTCTTGGAGAAGGAACCGTTGCATGCTCGGGAATATAGCTAACAAGTGGGGCACAATAACGTGCTTCAGTAGTATATTTTCGAATATCAGTAGTCGCTTTTTGATCTACTTGATCCCATTGAGCAGCTGTTTCCCAAGAAGCTAATTTTTCTGGGCTAATGCTATCTATCTGGCCCCACATGCTGTTTGTGAAGCAAATTATAAGGATAAGGCAAAGTAAGTTTTTCATACTAAAATTTAGGATTGAAAAATTGAATTAGGAAGATAGGAAATAATTTTGGCGAGATAAGTCATGTCATGTAAAGATATGTTGGGGATTGGTATATTTCGTAAGATTTGTTTAAGGAAATTAAGATATGTCATGTTGGAAATTGGGAGATATGTCATGTTTAGATATGACATGTCTTAAATTTTAGGCCATTTATTAGTCTGCCCTTGAAAGATGAATGGAGCTGAATTTTTGATGATTTTTAAATGTATGACTTTCAGCGTTTTAAGAAGTTACTTGCTTAATTGCACTAAGGGAAAGCATATGCTGCAATTAAAAATACATGAGATGACATGTCCAAATAAAAAGGACATGACATGTCTAAGATATGACATGTCTGGTATTACCAAAATCTTAAATCCGGAATTTTTTATAACCTTTACAAGCAGATATAGGTTTCCATATCGTATCAAAATAAAAAATCCACCAAAAAATTAAATATTATGATTAGATACACTTTGCTTCTAACCATGTTGATTAGTGCATTTACCTTGTCTTGCAGTAATGGGCAACAAGCTGGACAATCATCAGATGTCCAAAGAATTAATGATTATATCGCAGGGAAAGATTATAAAAAATATGAAGTAGCTACTTTCGCAGGCGGTTGTTTCTGGTGTACTGAGGCTTCTTTCGAACGCATAGAGGGGGTTAAAGACGTAATTAGCGGATATAGTGGAGGAGAAAAAGACTATCCTACCTATAAGGAAGTCAGTTATAATAGAACCAAACATGCTGAGGCCATCCAAATTTATTATGATCCTGAGGTGATTACCTTTGATCAACTATTGGAAATATTTTTTGTAGCCCATGATCCAACCACTCTTAATCGACAGGGGCCAGATAGAGGACCTCAATACCGATCAGAAATTTTTTACCATAATAAAACTCAAAAGGAAAAGTCAGAAGCCTATATTAAAAAATTAGATGCTTCTGGAAAATTAAAAGATCCTATAGTGACTAAATTATCCAAGTACAAAGAATTTTGGACAGCAGAAGGATACCATCAGGATTATTATGAACACAACCCTCAGAGCGGATACATCCAACAGGTGAGCCGGCCCAAAGTTAAGAAGGTAATGAAAACTTTTTCCCACCTTTTGAAAGAAAAATATAAGAAGTAAATCAGTTTATTGGTTATTGAGTCTTTAAGAAAACATTAATGAAAAATATTTTTGACTTAATGGCTTAATAACCAATAAATTAAAAATTATCAATAAAAAAACCTTAATCCAGCCCTTTACTTGTAATAATATCCTCCTTACCTTTGGCGTTAAGGAATGGAATAAAACACACGCTTGAATAATTTACAGACTTTTTAATTTTTCTTTGAAATAATGAACTTGCTGAGGTAATAAATCAGATTTTTTATCTGCTTTATTCTTCTGGTTAATAGAATTGAGCATTGAATCTTTTTTAAGATTTCAATTCGAAGATTGATCTGACAGAATTAAATTCTGACAGATGGGATCTAAAAGCTTGTTTTCTATTATTAACCAAAGAAAGCAAGTATGTCACAGGAAGATTTTTGTAATAGAATTTTAGGTCTGTACCAACCTTTGTTTGCATTCGCACTTAAGCTTACTCGCGATCAGCAAGACGCAAAAGATTTGCTACAGGAAACGACCTTCCGTGCTATTCAATACCGCAATAAATATCGTCAGGATACCAACTTTAAAGGTTGGATCACTACCATCATGTATAACCAGTTTTTGACTACCAAAAAGAGGAATGCCAGGAGAAGTACGGTAGAAGCTCCAATGGAGGACTTTCTTTTTGCCATAGAAAATAAAACGGTTGATAGCCAGGTAGAGGAAAACTTATTCATTAAAGAGGTTATGGGAATGCTCAAAGGTATTTCATCAACCTGTAGAGTCCCATTTTTAATGTATTATCAAGGTTATCCTTACCGGGAAATTTCCGAAAAACTAGGTATCCCTCTAGGAACAGTAAAAAGTAGAATCAGCTTTGCTAGAGCTAATATAAAGCGTTTGATGAGCCAGAAACAAGTAGCTTGATGAGTGCCAGGTACTGGGTATTGCGTATTGAGAAATACAGTTACTTTTCCCAATACTCAATACCCGGTACTCAATACTACTCTTCCACAGGTGTATTAGCAATGCCAATTGAATTCCGTAAGTTTTTATAGTAGTTTTCTTTAAGTGAAAGTGGAACTTTTAGATGAATGGTAATGAAGAATCCATCTTCCAGGAAGGCTTCGAAATAAATTTTTTCTCCATCAATAATTGATTCTACGGTGCAATTGGAAAGAGACATTTTTAAATCTAAAAGTTGATTCTGGGGAGAATCAGTCAACTTTTTTTCGAAATAAAAATAGTAGAGGTCTTCGATTGTCCAGGAGGATGTATTTGCATGACCTGTAATATTTAGTTCGCATTGATGCTTGGAGGAATAGAGTAGAGTGCCCTTGTCTTCATTTAGTATTGTTTCCTGATCAAATGTTTCAGAAGGGTAGAAAATACAAAAACCAAAATTTTCATTACAATAAGAGGAAAGTGGGATGGATTGGGAATAGGCTTGAGAAATACCCAGCGTCATGACTCCAATAAATATTATGTTTCTCATGGTTTGTTCTTTTAGTAGAGCCGTAAAGGAAATGTGCTAATAATCAGGGTATTATAAGAGTGCTCTTGTTTTTTAACTCCTAAGAGTAAAATTTAGTTCGATTTTGAAAAAATGTTCGGTTTTCTAAAAAAAGATGAAAATAGGATCGAACCGAATCGGGGTGACCAGGATTTAATAAACGTAACAATACAGAAAAATATGCCCATTAATTTGGGATTTAATATAAAGAAACTCATGTGTGGGAGGAGCCTCAAGCGTCCAATGGACGCGGCTCATCTCCTAACAGAAAAGAGTATTATGGTTCATGGGATTTAATATAGGTTCAATTAGGTCATTCATTGTGACATTAAAAATGATGTAGAATTAGGGAAAGGGCAAAAGCCCTTTCCTTTTTTTAACTCCTCCCGATCAATTACTGTCTGCCTTCGGACAGCTTCTGTTATTAGTTCCTAAATTGAGTAATGGGGCATGGGTTTTACACAAATTAGTTCTTCAATTTGATATTCCTTTCGTTTAGATTTACCTATTTTAGTGAGTATGGAATTATACTAAGTTAACAATTGAGGGCGGCCGCCCTCAATTGCTAAATAAATTTGTCTAAAACCAAGAAACCACTCTCATGTCACAAAATCTCGAATGGCACAAGGTGCTCGATAATCCTGCTAGCTTACCAGAAGGGCGCGTTATGACCGTATCAGCCGGATTAAAAACCTTTTGTTTAACCCATCATCAAGGAAAATTTGGATGTTTGGATAATAAATGCCCACATCAAGGAGGTCCACTAGGAGAGGGCTCTATTGAAAAAGGACTTCTTCGATGTCCCTGGCATGGATGGGATTATGATCCTTTAACAGGCAAACCTCCAGGAGACTATGATGATGGTGTAGATACCTTTCCGGTTGAAATTAGGGAAGATGGAGTCTATATAGGAATTCCAGTTGAAGAAGAACCTACTCGCAGCATAAGTGATGTAGTGGCTGAAACTTTGGTCAATTGGGGTTTAGAGGTCGTTTTTGGGATGGTGGGACACTCAAATCTAGGCTTTGCCGATGCTTTAAGATCCCAGGAAAAAGCAGGTAAACTGAGATATTTTGCCATACGACATGAAGGGGCAGGGGCTTTTGCTGCCTCTGCTTATGGCAAATTAACAGGACGCCCCGCAGCTTGTTTTTCTATTGCCGGACCTGGAGCTACCAATATGTATACGGGCTTATGGGATGCTAAAGTGGATCGGGCACCTATACTTGCTTTGACGGGACAAGTGGCTACACAAGTAGTTGGAACGGGTAATTTTCAGGAATTAGACCTTGTTCAGGCTTTCGAATCAGTTGCTAGATTTAATCATCGTGTTCATAGAGATAGTAAACATGCGGAGTTAGCTACTCTGGCCATGAAGCATGCCATTTTAAATCGAGATGTTTCGCATCTGACTTTCCCTGATGAAATCCAAACTCTACCTGCACCTAGCGAAAAAGCGGGCAGCCCCGAAGGAAGGATTACCCCAATGACTATTGCTCCCCCTATGGAATCTCTTGAACAGGGTATAGAGTTAATCAAAGCTGCTAAGAGACCGGTTATTATTACTGGTCATGGGTCCAGATTCCATATGGAGGAGATCATAAAATTGGCGGAGATGCTGAATGCTCCGGTCCTAACTACTTTTAAAGGGAAAGGTCAAATTCCGGATGATCATCCTCTGGCAGGAGGTGTATTGGGACGTTCAGGCACCCCTATTGCCTCCTGGCTTATGAATGAATGCGACCTGTTAATGGTATTTGGAGCTTCATTTTCTAAGCATACAGGGATCACTCCGAAAAAGCCTACAATTCAAGTAGATTTTGATCCCTTAGCTTTAAGCAAATTTCATGAAGTAGATTGCGCCATTTGGGGCGAAATTTCGGTCACAGCGGGATTGTTCAAAGAGGCACTGGCTGGACATACTACTACAGAGGATCAACGAAAGGACGTAGCAGATAGGTGGAAAATCTGGAAAGCCGAAAAACAAAGAAGATTGGAAGACAACCGAGGGCAGGGACTTAGTTCAATTGCCATATTTGATGCCATGAACAGACTTGCCCCTGAAGATGCAGTAATGTGTGTGGATGTAGGAAATAATGCTTATTCCTTTGGACGCTACTATGAATCTAAAAAACATAATTCCTTTATTATGTCTGGTTATCTAGGGTCTATTGGTTTTGCCCTGCCTGCAGCCATCGGTGCCTGGGCCGCTGTAGGTGATTCTCGAGCTATTGTTGCAGTTGCTGGCGATGGTGGTTTTGGACAATATCTCGCGGATTTCACCACCTTGGTTAAATATAATATGAATGTTACTGTCATTTTATTAAATAATGCTGAGTTAGGAAAAATATCTAAGGAACAGAGAGCAGGTGAATTTACAGTATGGAAAACCAAATTAACCAACCCAAATTTTGCTGAATTTGCCCGCTCATGCGGAGCACTTGGCTTTAGAGTGGAGTCTAGACAAGAATTAGATGATGCAATGACTACTGCTTTTGAGCATAGAGGCCCTGCACTGGTGGAAGTGATGGCTGATGTGAAACTTATTTAAATATATAGAAGTACAGTAGAAGTATGGTAGAAGTAGGTGGAAGTATATTGTTTCTAAATAAAAACAATGTACTTCTATATACTTCAGGAGCCTGAGGCGACTATATTTCTACCTTATTTCCTTTTAATTTTCCCAAAATTCATCAGTATAGAATTGCTTATCATCTTAGCATATATGGTTATTTATCTATCCTATATTATCCAATAACTCCCTTTCTTTATCCCAAACCGGAATTTTTTCCATTCTTTATTTCTTAAATATTATATTGGAGCGCATAAAAACGAACACCTTAATATTTGTCAATACAATTCAACATCTTTTTTCAAGAAAATTGAGCTAAGACTAACGCAATCAAACGAAGACCATGGGAAATTTTACCGCTATTGACTACATCATATTCATCATTTATGCCATTACCATCCTGTCCATAGGATTGTGGGTCTCCAGAACTAAAAAAGGAGAAGTAAAAACGACAGAAGATTATTTTCTGGCCGGAAAATCATTGCCATGGTGGGCAATTGGAGCATCTCTTATTGCGGCTAATATATCAGCAGAGCAGTTTATTGGAATGTCGGGCTCTGGATTTGCCTTGGGATTGGCGATCGCCTCTTATGAATGGATGGCTGCTCTTACGCTAATTATTGTAGGAAAATATTTTCTACCCATTTTTATAGAAAAAAAGCTCTATACCATACCGGAATTCGTTGAGAAACGCTTTAGCACCAATCTAAAAACCATTCTGGCGGTATTTTGGATTGGCCTTTATGTATTTGTAAATCTGACTTCTGTTTTATTTTTGGGTGCCATCGCCCTGGACACCATCGTAGGCTCCGGAGATGGATCTATTATTATTTATAGTATTATTGGCCTGGCCTTATTTGCCGCTTCCTATTCGTTGTGGGGAGGCTTGGCTGCGGTGGCCTGGACAGACGTTATACAAGTGGCCTTATTGATTATTGGAGGCTTGATAACCACCTTCCTAGCTTTGGATGCTGTGACTCCGGAAGGAGGCATATTAAATGGATTTCAGCATATATATGAAACCGTGCCAGAAAAATTTTCAATGATATTATCCAAAGGAGAAATATTTACTCCCAATGAAAGAGATGCCTGGTTTGACTTGCCTGGTATAGCGGTATTGGTAGGAGGGATGTGGGTAGCCAATTTATATTATTGGGGATTCAACCAATATATCATCCAGCGGACCTTGGCTGCAAAAAGTTTAAAAGAATCCCAAAAGGGAATTGCTTTTGCCGCTTTTTTGAAATTAATAATTCCATTAATTGTGGTCATCCCTGGAATTATCGCTTATGTGATGAATCTGGATGAAAATGGAGAATTAGTCAAATCTTCGTTAGACCCCAATTTTTTGAATGGTGATTATGTTGTCAATGATAATGCAGCTCCATGGTTGATTGATCAATTTGTCCCTGCAGGACTGAAAGGATTGGTCGTAGCAGCTCTGGCGGCGGCAATTGTTTCTTCCTTGGCCTCTATGCTTAATTCGACTTCTACCATTTTCACCATGGACATATACAAGCCTTATTTTAATAAAGAGGCTACAGAGAGCCAGATGGTGAATGTAGGGAGAATTACGGCAGGTATTGCATTAGTCATAGCTGTTTTGATTGCACCTCAATTAGCTAACCTTGGCCAGGTTTTTCAATACATTCAAGAATATACCGGAATTGTAAGCCCAGGGATTCTGGCCGTTTTTATACTCGGCTTATTTTGGAAAAAGACTACTAATAAAGCTGCTATTTGGGGAGTTATTTTATCAGTACCCATTGCCATGTATTTTAAAGTAGGCCCAAATGGCTGGCTGGAAGATAGTGGTCTAAATGCCCTATTTATTAATTGGCCTTTTATGCATCAGATGTTTGCCACCTGTTTGCTTACCATAGGTATTATTATGGGCTTGAGTTGGTTGGAAGGTAAGGGTAAAGATGATGAAAAAGGAATTCCTATAACCAAAAAGACTTTTGCAACTGAACCAGTATTTAATATCAGTGCATTTGCGGTTATTTTGATATTGGTTGCTTTATATGCAATTTTTTGGTAGATGATTTGATTGGTAGATTAGCAGATTTGTAGATGTGCAAATTAGAAAAGAATTTTTAACTATACTTAAATAGAGAAGAGAGACATGTCATGTTTAGACATGACATCTGCAAAAAATAAGGACATGACATGTCTATATATGTCATGTCCTTCTTTTTTTACTCAAAAAGAATCACATTGTCCTGGAAATTTATTTTCAGATTGTAATTCGTTGTAAATGAGTTGTATATTTAGTTGTTGTTCACCGGAAAATATCTTTTTTATTCTAGCTAAATTAAATATCTACCATAAAATAAGACATGTCATATCTAGACATGACATGTCTTATTTTTTCCCACTTAACTACTCATACCTCAAACTCTCTATCGGATTAGCCTTCGCTAACCTCAAAGTATGGTAACTTATCGTCACCAGCGCAATTCCAAAAGCTAGAAGAAAACCCAATAAAAATACCAATGGACTAATGCTAATTCGGAAAGCAAAATTATCTAACCATCGATTGATAAACCACCAGCATAAGGGGCTAAAAATCAAAAAAGCAATAATTACCAATAGGGCATACTGCTTAGATAAATGTACCATAATATTAACCAGAGAAGCCCCTAATATTTTGCGGATACCAATTTCCTTCACCCTCTTTTCCATGCTAATAGCTGCCAATCCAAAAAGTCCCATACAGGCAATAAATATGGCTAAAAAGGCCATTATTGTTATCACAGATCTCATTTGTCGATCCGAGCGATACAATTCTGCAAAATGTTCATCTAAAAAGCTATAATCAAAAGGCCAGGCCGGGACCATTTTTGTCCATATACGCTCGATATCTGCTATGGCAGCCTCTACATTTTGACTATTAATTTTAACCGATAATTCATCATATCCCCAATCAGGATGGACTACCATGGCCAGGGTGTTTATTTCATAATGCAAAGAGTTAAAATTAAAATCTTCGGCTACTCCGATGATGGTGCCAAGAGAATCGTCTGGATACCAGGAATGTCCAGCCTGAGTTCCCACGGCATTTTCTAAATCAAGTTCTTCTGCAAATTTTTCATTGACAACAAAGGCTAATCCATCATCAGTAGCATAATCTTTCGAAAATCCTCGCCCTTCTTTTAATCGAATACCATAAACATCTAAATAATCAAAATCAACATTGAGGTTACTAGGTGTCATCTGACGAACCGAATCGGTACGTATCTTGAAACCCCATTGATGAAAATTATTACCTATCCGCTGACCAGAGGCTGTTACCCCCGTGACATGGCTGCTTTTTAACATTTCTTCTTTTAAGGCATTGAAAGCTTGATTAGCAGTACGATCCATGTCTACCAATAGAATTTGTTCCTTATTAAAACCGATATCTTTATTTTGTACATAGTTAAGTTGTTGAACCACCAAAAGCGTGCTAATGATCATCGCCACTGCAAGTCCAAATTGTAAAACCACCATCGAACTTCGGAATATGGATTTAGGTGTTTTTACTTCTCCACCCTTAAGAATTTTTATGGTTTTAAAGGAAGCAAGGTATATGGCAGGATAAATGCCTGCCATAAATCCTAGAAGAAGGGTAACTAAGAAGGCAGCTATTAACCACAAAGGATTTTCAAGGAAAAATAACATAGACAATTTTCTGCCCATCCAAAATTCAATCATCGGACTACAGGCTGCTGCTAAAGCCATTCCAAAAATAAAGGCAAAAAAACTGAGCAAAACCGATTCCGTTACAAACTGACTAAACAATTGCTTTTTTTGAGCACCGACTGTCTTTCTTACCCCAATTTCCTTCCACCTGTGGGACGCCCTTGCAGTGACTAGGTTCATAAAATTAACTGCGGCAATGAGTAGAATAAAAATGCCGACAATGACAAAAATATCTAAATAAGCACCATTAAACTTTCGATAATTTTGATAATCATGCTCCACATGCATAGAAGCTAAATGAACATCTTGGAGGGGTTGTAAATACAGCTGGTAAAAATCATTGACATCACTAGGGTTATTTGGAGTTGGAGGCATGTGCCTGGTTAAAAATTGAGGCATTTTTGCTTCAAAGGCTTCAACATCTGTATTTGGCTCCATTAATAGATAGGTATGCAAAAAGTTATTTCCAAAAATATTGTTGAAGTTAGGGTCTTGAGCCAACATAGTATTAGCCGAAACCAGCATTTCATATTGCAAATGCGAATTTTCAGGAGCATCTTCTAAAACACCAGTTATCTTAAATAAATCCTCTCTCAGTTTTAGAGAAGAACCAAGAGGATCCTCCTTGCCAAAAAACATCTGAGCTACGGACTCTGTTAGCACAATGGAAAATGGCTCATCGAGGCAGGTTTCCCGATCTCCGGATATCATTGGAAAATCAAACATCTCTAAAAAAGTACTATCCACAAATATGGGTTTTTCCACCATGAATCGTTTGTCGTCTTTTTCGAAGAGCCGTTTGTTTAAACTCCAAAAGCGAGTGTATTGGATAACTTCAGGATAGTCTTTCTGTAAATTTGGCCCCAATCCAGGCATAGAAAGAGCCACATGTTGGGTATTTGTACCTGGAAAACTCTGGATTTCATTTAGTCGATAGATGTTATTTTTTTGACTGTGGAAGCCTTCAAAATCTCTTTCATCATGCACGAAAAGAAAAATTAATATACAGGCCGCAGTTCCAAGGGCCAAACTGAAGATATTAATAGTAGATAGTAGAGGACTTTTTCGAATAAATCGAAAGGCTAGTTTAATGTAATTGAGTAGCATCGGGTAAAATTGAAGATCGTGAATAAATAATAACTACTTAAGAAATAGGGTGGTCCCTAAATTCACACTTAATTAAAGGAAAGACTCAATAAATTAAATATGGTTTCAGGCGAGACCTTCAATTTATTAAATTAGGGTAAATCTACACCCAGATTTACCCTAATATAGGTTTGGATTAAAAATCATTGCTTTTTAGGCATACTTACTTCCTCCGATTCCTCTGCTGGTTTTACTAAAGGAGAATGTTTAAACACCCAATATTGGGGCGAAGCAGGGAGAACTTCTATAGAAAGGGCTGAAAAATTTCGCTTAAGGAATTTTACATTAGATTTTCCTTTTAAATAATTATCTATGGTTCCCAAATCTTGTGGTTTACCTTCTTCCTTTTCCAACTCTGCTATTTTATAATGCATGGGAATAATAATCTTTGGATTGATTCTTTGTAAAACAGTGTTCAATTCCTCATTTTTTAAAATATGCTCTTCATCATCAATTGGAACCATTAAAACATCAACGTTTTTTAGCTCTAAAGCAAGACTATCTGTTATGGGGCCATTATCCCCCCAATGAACTAAACGCAATCCAGCTGCTTCAATAATCCATATGGTGTTTTTCTGACCAAATTCTTTTCCATACGGGTCACAATGCTTGCCTTTTAGACCCGTAACCTTAAAATCTTCGATCTCAAAAATGCCTGGATCCTGGTAAAGTGGAATTTTACCTTCCCAATAAGGATGGAGCCCACGAAATAAACCTCCATCATGATCATAATGCGGATGAGTGCTAAATACAGCATCCGCCATTATATTTTTTGGGAAATCATAGCCAATCCAAATATGATCTGCAAAGGGATCTAATAAAATAGAGTGGTCTTTGTATACCAATTTGAAGCTTGCATGAGCAATGTATTCAATTAATAATTCTTCGTTTTCTCCACTTTTTTTGTGCTGAGTACAAGAAATTATAGTTATTAAAAAAAACAATAATGTAAATCTCATATTGAATAATTGCATAAATCCCTTCATTAACTATTTTAGATTAATAAGCTCACCTATATACTTGTACAAAAATAACTTAATATCACCCCGCGCCGCGGGGTGATATTAAGTTATTTTTGTACATCTACTCACCTACTTATCTTCCATTTTCCAAAAAGCTATTCCGCCTGCTTGCTTACCAATTTCTACAAAATCTACCTTTTCAAGCCGCTCCAAACTAATGATGTCTACAGTGCCTGGCTCACCTCCTATACCTTCTACAGAGACAAAAGCGTATTTGCTATCAGGAGTTATCGTAATTCCATGACAAACCTTTCTGGTATTTGGAATTCTGACCAATTCCTTTCCTGTTTCCAAATTCCAAATCCCGGTATATCCTTCTGATTTATAAGTAGATACCATATATTTTCCGTTAGGAGAAACCTCTACATTATAAGGTCCTTTTCCTGTTTCAAAACGGCGGCTAATGTCCCACTTTTCCAAATCAATTTCAAATATTTCATCGCAGCCATTACCGGCAACATAAGCTTTGCGTAGGCTGGGATGCGGTATTACCCAGGTGGGTTTTACAGTGGAATGATACATGTTTTCATGACCCTCATGACCCTCATGTTTGGATTCTTCCTCTTTTATCTTTGCCAATTCTTCTTCTGTAATAAATCCGGCCTTTAGGTCCAGATTTAAAGTTCGATTGAGATCCATTCTAAGGGCATCAATTTCGAATAATTCACCACTCATCATGGCCAGGGAATAATGCCAGCGACCGTTAGGAGAAATTCTGGAGCCATGTGGCATGACCCCGGTTTCAATTCTTTTTAATTCAATCATTTCTTTAGGATCAACAACCGAAACAGTGCTTGGCACCATATCGCCATGGAGATTGAAGTTGACAATATAAATCATGCCGGTGATCTTGGATTGTTGCATGGTAGCAGGAAATAAGCCTAGTGTAGTTTTACCCACTAATTCATTGGTGCTTGTAGAATACTTATACAAATAACCATAAGGATTACCATGGGCCATGGACAAGTACCAATGTTTGCCATCCATGTCGACTGCGATTCCATGTGGGCCTTCAATTTCTTTAGGAATATACCCAACCGGTATTCGTTGCTCTAAATGAGCATCTTTTCCATCAAAACTAATAAGCGCAACTTCATCTTCAGATTCTGCAGCTACATATACATAGTAGGTTTGAGTGTTACCCCAAATCGTGATTAAACTGAACAAAAAAAATAGTAGTGTTTTTTTCATGTCCCCCATATTTTGACATTTATCTTGGCCATTGATAAACTTTGTTTAATTTTTTTTAATAAAAAGGAACAAAATTTATCAACGGCCTTCATAAAAGATTAATTTTTGAACCCTTCTTTAACCTGTGGTTCGACTTTTACTGCCCACAAGCCACTGTTGAAATCGGAGAAAAACACATAACCTTTGTGGGGTTGAGCCCCCCATGTCATGGCATGATTAGGGACATATCCTTCTGGATCGGTAGGTACAAAATGGGCTACCTCTCGGCCTTGCTTGTATAAATCCCCCATTAGATCACCAGATACATCTACCACTCGAACACCACCGTTATAATAACCAATGTATAGTAGGTCATCTTGTACCCAGAAATTATGAGATCCTGCTTCGGGAACTTCATACCTCGCTACTTCTTTAGGGTTTCTTAGATCAGAAAAATCCATGAAATGGAGATAACCTTTTGGGGCAAATACATCCATGTCTGCATTGGGCTTAGTGAAAAAATAGGTAGGGAAAATCTCATCACCTGCTATTACATAAAATTTTTCGGCTGACTCACTACGAAATGGAAAAGCGGCATGATTGGCATCTCCTTCCACACGGCCTCGGGCGATCTCAACAGGATTGGAAGGTGATCCTCCGGCAATTCCATTGCCTACATCTACCATAATGACCCCATCATTCCAATTTGAAGAATAGGCAATGCCATCTTCTACCCATACATCATGAATAGAACGGGCAGGGTTGTCAATTTCGAATTTGCCAATTCTTTTTGGATTTTTCGGATCTTCAATGTTAATGATATCATAGCGCTGGGAATTACTCAGGGCATAAACATGATCTTCGTAGATAAAAACATTGTGCACTCCGCCTGTCAGTGTTTCTGTAAAGGTAGAATGCTGCTTAACATCATATGGATTGGTCACATCTAGAATTACAATTCCGTTTTTACGGCTAGAAGCTCCTTCCCGGCTGATCACACATATTTTGCCATCAGCAGAAACTTTGACATCATTAACTGTGCGAGCGTCAACTTGGAAACTATCAATAAGAGTGATATTACTTGGGTCGGTGACATGCCAGAAATAGGCCTTGCCATCCGCTCCCCAGGTACCAGTGACGGCATAATCTTTCCCATCAACCCCTTCCCAGACCCAAAAGTCTGAAGTATGCTTATTTTGGACTTTTCCTTGCCCCATTACTTTAATTTCACGACTTACATTACGCTCTACAACTTTAATGGTACGGACAGCAGATTTATCTCCACAGGAAATAATAACCGTATAAGTGCCCGGCTTTTCCGCTACAAAACGGCCATCCTGTTCGATCATGGCACTAGCTCCGGCCCCCTTTTCTTTTTCTTCACCGCTAACCGCGTAAGATAGAGGAACGTCTTTAACTATCTTGCCCTTTCTATCTTTTCCAATAGCTTTGAACGGAAGAACATCTCCAGTACGAATGATACTTTTCTCAACAGAAATATCAATAGTAGTAACTGGATTTTTTAAGACATTAACGGTCATTTTCAATAATTCTTCTTTACCGTCAGAAGTTTTTATGCTTAAAGAAGATCTTCCAGGAGACTTAGCGTATAAATTCAGTAATTGATCTACTTCAGCTACTTCTTTATTGGAAGTACTTATCCCTAAATTTGATTCAGGCATAGGAAAGCCTTTGGCATCTTTCAATTCTAAATTTAGAGGGATGACGGATCCTGAGTATACATTTTCTGGAAAATCTTTAATCTCAACACTGCTTACCTCAGCAAATTTTACATTGGCTTTTAAAAATTCGGTTTTAAATAAATTTTTATCTAAATGGGCCCACATTACCACGATTCGATAGGGACCAGGAACTCTGCCAGTAACAGTACCATCAGGATCGACTTGAATCCCACTTGTAGGTACTGCCCCTTCATCTCTAAGGTTGAGAAAGTTTAAAACTCCACCTGTTATTTCTTTTCCGTTTTCGTCAAATGCTTTTACTTTAATTTTTGCTTGTCCTTCTACGTCTACTTCCAATGGAGATGGTGAAATTTCCAATTTAATATTAGGTGATTGTTGTTGACCCAATAGTATCATAGACAAACCCAGCATTAAGGCTGTAAAAATTGGAATTATCTTTTTCATATTTAATTGGTTTTAGTTTGGATGATAGTTTGTTGCCTGTTAAAACAAGATAACTTTTTTTGGGGAAAGGGTAGATGTGTTCAAGTGTTCTGGTTAAGTTCTTTTAAATATTGAATGTAGAGTTATTTATTTTAAGGAGTATTTGCATATAGATTTTATCAATTATCCTAAAATGCATCTGTGAAATCTGCAAAATAAGCGTGAAAAAGCTCCAATAAATAGCATTACTTTCATAACAGCATTCCCAAAACATGAACACATGAATCCGTGAATCCGTGAACACTTGGTAACTTGAACACGTCAGGCAGCTACTATAAAGCCAATAAAAACAATTAAAAAACTAAGAACCTGCTCCGCTTTATCCCACCCCGATTTAGCAAAAGTGAAATCTTCGACGGTATAGAGGTATCGAATAGGCAGATAGAACACAAAAAACAGCAGCAGAATAGGAAATAAAAAGTAGATGAAATCTAAGGCACTATTCATTCCTTTTAAACCAAGGTCTCGGTATAATTCAGCAATAATAAGCTGGCCGAAGGCCAATATGATCATAAGAATGAGGTCAGCAGTGAAATCGTAACTTTCCTTAAAATTGGGCAGAGGTTTCTTGCTGGCCATGTAATAGACAACGAATATTTCTCTTACCAATAAAATTATGACAATTATGACCTTAAAAATATCAAATCTGAGCAGACTATAGTTAATTCCAACCGCTTGAAGACTAGTCATAAATACTACACCTAATATTGAAATTCTACCTGCCCAGAAAAGGATGCCTACAGGAATATTATTCAACCATTGATGCAGAAAGATAACCTTTAGACCTGCCTTTTCTCTACGTTCATTCATGGCTCCCATACTATAGTAGGTTGCCCAAGGTTCAAAAGCATATGCGAGAATAAATAGCCAGCCAAGCCAGGGACTTGTATTTAATTGGTCAATATCACCAGTATCCAAAATCTTATCAATGCCCAAAAAAGTCAATACGGAAAACAGATTGATCAAAAGTCCTTTATGTCGAAGATAGAAAGATGGATATGAGGTACTTTGCTGGTTTTTCACAGTGATAATTAAAGACTAAGTAATTGGACAAAATTAAGATAATATTTTATGGCATCGGCCGATGCCATAAAATATTATCTTAATAAAAAACCATGCCGCAGGGTTAAGTTAAGTTTATTCTGTCAAAGCACTTAAAACAAGCAACTGTCATTAATTTCACCTATCTTTGCGCGTGATTATTGGCGACAATCCTTATATGTCGGATTGAATCAAAATCAAATTTTAAAAATATCATCCGGACACTGTTCTTCAATCTCGCCATCTTTTAGCCAGTCTTCCGTTTAAGAAAATATTGTACATGTCATTTAATGAACTACGGCTCGTCGAGCCCATTCTTCGTGCGCTAAAAGCCGAAGATTATACCCAGCCAACTCCAATTCAAGAACAAGCAATTCCCTTTGCCTTAAGAGGACAAGATCTACTTGCTTGCGCACAAACGGGTACTGGCAAGACTGCTGCATTTACTTTGCCAGTTCTTCAATTATTATCCCAGAATGAACAAGGAGGCCCCAGGAAAATTAAAGCTCTGATCCTTACTCCTACTCGTGAGTTGGCCATCCAGATTGGAGAAAGTATTGCCTCTTATGGCCGCAATCTCCAATTACGTCATACCGTAATCTTTGGAGGGGTCTCTCAACATAATCAAGTGAAAATTTTAAGATCAGGAATTGATATTTTAGTAGCCACTCCTGGGCGATTATTAGATTTAATGAAACAAGAATTTATTTCACTAAAAGAAATCCAACATTTTGTACTCGATGAAGCAGATCGAATGTTAGATATGGGATTTATTCATGATGTCAAAAAAGTGTTGAAAGAACTTCCAAATCACCGGCAAACGCTTTTCTTTTCGGCTACAATGCCACCAGCTATTCATCGATTGGCAGATCGAATGCTAACCAATCCTAAAATGGTAAAAGTAAGTCCAACAAGTTCTACCGCAGAAAGTGTTAGTCAGGCAGTTTATTTTGTTCATAAAGCAGATAAAAGAGCTCTATTGATGCACCTTTTGAAAAAAGAGGAGATGGAAAGTGCCTTAGTATTTACAAGAACCAAACATGGAGCTGATCGGATTGCCAAAACACTAAATCGATCAGGCTTTCCAGCGGAGGCCATTCATGGTAACAAAACACAGAATGCACGTCAACGTGCTTTGAAGAATTTTAAAAATAAGTCCATTCAAGTTCTTGTGGCAACGGATATTGCTGCCAGAGGTATTGACATTGAGGAACTTTCTTTTGTCTTCAACTATGATTTGCCGAATGTGCCAGAAACTTATGTTCACAGAATTGGTCGAACGGGAAGAGCAGGAGCTAGTGGTCAGGCAATATCTTTTTGTGATGCTGAAGAAAAGGCCTACCTAAAAAGTATCCAAAGGTTAACAAAACAAGAGATCCCTTTAATAAATGATCATCCATTCTTTTTACAGGAAGACATGTTACTGCCAGCCAAAGAAACCATTGGTCATCGAAGACATTTAAATTCCAATAGATCCAGAAATAGTGGCAATGGAAATGGAAGAAGACGAAGAAATAATAGTGGGAGGAAAAGAGCTAGAAATTAATCACCATCATTCGAATATCTCAGGATAGTTAGGATAATAGAAAGCTTGTTAAGAAACATGAGGCTGTCTCATAAGTCCTTCGGCCTTATTCGCCAGCCAATAATATTTCTTTGAGGGGTGATTTTTAAGGAAAAATTCCATTTTTCCTTAAAAATCACCCCTCAAAAAGAAAATTATTTGGTGGCTCAGAACGAGGAACGAG
>JANQPA010000051.1 GCA_028285545.1 Saprospiraceae bacterium
AAATAAGTTTCGCAGTCCTACTTTCAAATAATTTTTATACATAACAGCATAATTTGAGGTGGGTGATGTTAAATTTTTTATAGCAAAAGGACGTAGGTAGTTAAAGGTCTGAAACCAGTAATCTCTCCTGGCAGCAGACAAGGATTTATCCTGAAGCACGGTATAGAATTGTTCGTCTAAATCTCCCAACACCTCCTCAGCCAATTCTCTTTTCAGAAAAAAAAGAATGAATTGCTGAGCAAATCTGGGAGGCTTCAAAGCATCTGGATCATTTTCTCTTCCTTGGTACATTACTCACTTTTTAAACTTTCCACTGGATTTGACAAAGCAGATTTCATGGATTGATAACTCACCGTCAATAAGGTAATGATTAGTGCTCCGAGGCAAGCCAAAGCAAAGAACCACCAGGAAATTTCTGTTCGGTACTCATAATTGGCCAGCCAATTGTTTAACCCATAATAGGCAATGGGGACGGCTAAAACACAAGAGATCAACACCAAAATGACAAAATCCTGGGATAGTAACTTCCATAAATTATAGACAGAAGCTCCCAATACCTTTCGAATGCCAATTTCTTTTTTCCTTTGAGAAGCCATATAAGAAGCCAGTCCAAAAAGCCCCAGGCAGCTGATGAAGATGGCCAGGATGGCAAAAATGCTGGAAAGCTTTCTTATTCGCTCTTCTGTTTTAAATTTTTGGGCATAGGCTTCATCAGCAAATTTATATTCAAAAGGGACGGTTGGCACATGTTTTAACATAACTTGTTCTACAGATGCCAGTGCTTCTGAGGTGCTTTTTTCAGGATTGAGCTTTAATTCTATCCAATTGGTATTACGGATAACATTTAGCATATAAATGGTAGGTTTGGCAGCCTCAAAGGGGGATTTCATAACCATGTTTTTCACTACTCCAATTATTTCGTGCTTTCCCCTTCCCCATCTCATGGTTTTTCCTACCGGATTCTCTATGTTCATATATTTAACAGCTGCTTCATTTAGGATGTAGGCAGTTGAATCTGTTTTGAATGCTCTTGAAAAATCACGGCCTTCTTTTATTTCCCAGCCAATAGTTTTTCCAAAATCATGAGATACCCAAATGTTTGCAAAGTAAGGCTTGAAATTGGACTCCATTCCTTCCCAGCTAAAATTTCCGTTGGTACTCCAGATAGCCGTTAAAGGGCTGGAGGATTCCGCCATTTCCACTACTGCTCTACTCTTTTTAAGCTCATCCTGAAGTAGGTGATACTTATTTTCATAATCCGTACTGGTAATTTCGATCATAATAACCCCACTATTATCATATCCTATTGGGCGATTTTTGGAGTGTTGTATCTGTTTATTAACAGCTATTGTGCCAATGATCAAAATCACAGATACGGTAAACTGTACAACCACCAGCATTTTCCTAAAAGAGGTAGCCGATTTTTTAGCCAAAAAAGTACCTTTTAAAACTTTCACTGCTTCAAAAGAAGAAAGATATAATGCAGGATAACTACCCGCCAAAAATCCAGTCAGGATGATAAATTCCAGGCTTATTAACCAAAAAGCGGGCTGCACAAAAGGAAAAACCATTTCCTTTTCTGCTAATTGATTAAAGGATGGGATGGTTAAAACCACCAGTAAACCAGCAAATAGGAAGGCTATTATTACGACTAGGAAAGATTCTGTCAAAAATTGGCTGACTAACTGGCCTCGAAGGGAGCCTAAAGATTTTCGTACCCCCACTTCCTTGGCTCGTTTTTCGGCCTGGGCTGTACTTAAGTTCATAAAATTAATACAGGCCAATATCAATACAAAAACACCAATAATTCCAAACAACCATACATATTGAATAAATCCACCTGTATTCACTCCATTTTGCCATTTAGACTTAAGATGCCACCTACTCATAGGGTGAAGTACCACCTCCGTCTTCAAATATTTATTAGCTTCATCCAGATTGTCATATTTGACATTAATGATCTTTTCATTGACCTCCTTGAAGGTGGTGTTTTCGGCAATTTCAGCAAAGCACTGAAAGGAATTACTATCCCATCGAGGATTTTCTTGCTCTGCCCGAATCCATTCATGTATTGAAATATAAATATCCCAGGTGGACAACCAGTGTAAGTTTTTAAAATGACTATTGAAGGGAAAATCTTCAAAAACGCCAGTCACGGCTACCGCTACTTCATTATCGATTGTCATGGATTTGCCTATGGGATCTTCATTTCCAAAAAAAGCTTCAGCTGTGGATTTGGAAATCATAATGGAATTGGGAGATGTCAATCCATTATAATGGCCGGCAAGCATTTTTAAGGACAAGAGCTGTGGAGCATCTTTTTCCATGTAGGCACCCACTTTAAGCAATTTTTTATCCTCATAAGTCAGAATATGATCATTGAACCAATTACTCATAACTACAGACTTGAAATAACTACCATATTTGTTGCGAACTTCTTCTCCTAATAGAAATGGCATTGCATATTGGGTGCCTTTTATCCCATTATTATCCTGATGCTGTATAAACTGAGCTACCCGATCATAATTTTCATGACTCTTGTTAAAGGATAATTCATCATGTATCCATAGCCCAATAAGCATAGCTACAGCCATCCCTACAGTCAGGCCTCCGATATTAATTAGGGAAAATCCTTTGTTTCTAAATAAGTTTCGCAGTCCTACTTTCAAATAATTTTTATACATAACAGCATAATTTGAGGTGGGTGATGTTAAATTTTTTAT
>JANQPA010000059.1 GCA_028285545.1 Saprospiraceae bacterium
GGGGCAACGAGTGCATACCCTCTTATCAGAGCTAGCACCACAAGGTGAACACCGAGTCTTATGGGATGGAAAAGATCAAAATGGGCAGCCCATGCCAGCAGGTATTTATCTGATCAGGTTGAGAGCAGGAAAGGCTTTGATTAATCAGAAGGTGATTTTACAGAGATAAGTGGAAAAATTAAGACATGTCATGTCTAGACATGACATGTCTTAAGAATTCCCTCTTAATGCTGATATAATCAGCCGTTTAGACCATTTCAATCCAGGGGATATGTCCCAATTTTTAGGACATGTCATGTTTAAACATGACATGTCTGTTAATCTCCTGACTTTTCATCCATTCCATTCCTTTTTATCAGCGGAAAGATTTAATTTTATTTAAACCTAATCCCTCAAAATAATTCAATTTATTTTTCTCTTAATTGAAGAATCGAGGATGTACAAGTCAAACAAATTTTTCGGATTTATTCTATTAGTTTTCTGGCTTGCTCAGTTTTACTATCCTATTCCCATGAGAGGGCAAACCAATGAAAGAAATTTAACCCTACAACAACAGGGCCTGCCCTATTTTCAAGTTTATTCATCAAGAGATTATCAAGCCAGTCGAGCCAATTGGTGGGCGATACAAGATAAAAAAGGTAGGATGTTGTTTGCCAACTCTTCTGGTTTGTTAAGCTATGATGGCGTTAAATGGTCTCTTACAGAAACTCCAAACAAGACCGTAATACGTTATCTGGCTTCCCATGAGGATGGCACTATTTATTATGGAGCGAAAGATGATTTCGGTTATTTAAGTTCCGATTCTATAGGAAATCTCCAATTGATTTCCATAGCATCGCAAATACCAGAAGAAATAGAACCGTTCAGAGATATCTGGGGGATACAGGTTATAGAGGATAAAATTTATTTCCACTCTTATCATTATATTTTTCAGTTTCAAAAAAAAGGTGATGGCTCTGAAGCTCCCATTTTTGAGCGCATGGTTAAAAATGAAAATAGAATTATTACCTTATCAAAAATAGGTGAAGAGCTTTTTGTTTACATACTAGGAGCAGGTCTTCATAAATGGCTTGATGGGGAGCTTCAATTGCTTGAAATAGGGGCGTTCTTTAAAGAAAAATCCATTAGGGCTATACTACCATTAGGGAAAGAAAACAATAACGACTCTTTATTAATTTGTAGTCGACGCTATGGCCTGTTTATTTGGGACAGAAAAGAAAATAATCTGGCACCTCTAGTTGGCGGGTATTCTTCCTTTATGGAGAAAACGAGTCTAAATTATGCTGTTTATTTAAAAAATGGTCATTTAGCCATAGGTACGGAGGCTGGGTTAATAATTCTAGATAAAAACTGGCAAATAATAGATCGCGCCAACCAGGACATGGGCTTACCTAGTAACGATATACAGTTTATTTGGGAGGATATACAAAGTGGCCTGTGGCTTATTACCTATAATGGATTAGTACGTGTTGAAACTTCCAGCCCACTTAGGCGTTTTGGAGAACCTCTTGGACTTAACCAACACATCTATAGTATTACTAAACATAAAGACCAGCTTTATATAGGAACCAATGCCGGTGTGTTTACCTCTTCAAAAGATGAACAATTTAGTCTCAAAAAAATAAAAGGATTAGAAACTGAAGTCTTTTTCATGTTATCAATGGGAGATGATCTATTAATTGCCTGCCCTTATGATGGAGTTTTTGAATTGAAGGATGAAAAATTTGTCAAAATCCTTGGCAATATACCTGTTACATTAATCCAATCCCGATTTGATAGTAATCTGGTTATGGTAGGTACGGGTTCTTCTCATTTTGGTTTTTGTTTTTTATATAAACAACAAGACGGTTGGAAGCGTATTTTGACTCAGCCAATCATTAAAGAAGAGATAAGATATATTGCCGAAGAGGCCAATGGTATAATCTGGTTAGGATCTAGAGAAAATGGATTCTTTCGCCTGGAAATTCCAGAAATAAATAAAATAGCCTCCTGGGATTTTACCAATTCTAATAATGTTGACCCAATCCAAGCAAAAATAGAACAATATCCTAAAGAAAAAATTCCGCCCGGCTTTCGATCAAGGCCCTATTTAGTAAATAATCAAGTCTATTTGGCCAGTAATTATGGATTAAAACATTTTTCGAATTCACAAAAGGCATTGATCGCTGATAGTAGTTTAGGTATGGTACTAGCGGATACACTAACCCAAGTAAATCAAATTGTGGGAGGACAGAATGGAAGTTTTTGGGCAAATTATATTCCCCCTGGACAATCCGCAAGAATATTTCGTTTTTCACCCAATGAAAAAAATGGGTTTAAAGAGGAAGAAGCTTTTCTTGTCCGACGGGCTTTTGAATCACCATTTGTTAGTATGTATGCTGAGCCAAATGGGCCAGATGGAATCTGGCTGGGGACACCGAACGGCCTCCTTTGGTATGACGCAAATACCCCTTCCAAACAAATGACAGATTATTATTCTTTGATAACAGCTGTTTGGTCCAATGGAGATTCTTTAATTTTTGGAGGATATAATATCAATAGGGAAAATCCTTTTCAGCGTCCTACATTAGCTTTTGCAGATAATGCGCTGCGCTTTGAATTTGGCGCTACTACTTACGAAGTCCCTGGACAAAATCAATACCAGTATTTTCTGGAAGGTTTCGACAAAGACTGGTCCAATTGGACCCATGAAACACGTAAAGATTATACCAATTTGCCGGAAGGCTCCTATACTTTCCGTCTCAAAGTCAAAAACATTTATGATGTTATTGGAAAGGAAGCTACCTTTCAATTTAATATTAAACCTCCCTGGCATCGTAGTTTGCTGGCCTATTTCTCTTATGTGGTTTTAATTAGCCTTGGACTATATTGGGCCTATCGCTGGAATGTTCAAAAATTAAAAAAGAGACAAAAAAGGTTAGAAAGGAAAGTAGCAATAAGAACAAAAGAAGTAAACCAACAAAAAGAGGAAATTGCTGAACAATCCTTGCAATTGCTTGAAAAGAACGAGCAATTAGAAGCCTTGGACCAATATAAGCGAGAATTAACCGGGATGATTGTTCATGATCTTAAAAACCCCCTCAATGCAATCCTTGGTTTCACTGAATCTCCAAACCTCAATTCTCAACGCAAAAAGATTGTGCAGTCTGGCAACATTATGTTGAGTTTGGTAACCAATATTCTGGATGTCCAAAAGTTTGAAGAAGCCAAAATGGAATTACACCTGGGGGATTATAAGCTAAGAGGGATTATCAGCCTGGCCGCGGATCGTGTAAGTTTATTAAAAGAAGAAAAAAACATCCTTCTAGAAGTCAATATTGAACAACAAAGTTGGGTACGAGTGGATAAAGACTTAGTCATTAGAGTGTTTGAAAATTTATTTAGTAATGCCATCAAATTTTCTCCTGTCAATAAAAAGGTTTGTATTTATGCAACTCCTTCGGAAAAGGAGGGTATGATAAAAATAATGGTGGAGGATGAAGGGCCAGGTATTCCTGAAGATCAGGTTCACAAGCTGTTTTCCAGGTTTGGCCAGGTGGAACAAAGAAAAACAGGTCGAGCAGAGTCCACAGGTTTAGGACTCACTTTTTGTAAATTAGCAGTGGAAGCACACGGAGGTACTATTGGAACAGAGTTGCCAGAAAAAACAGGAACCAAAATTTGGTTTACTTTACCAGCTTCCAAGATCAAACAACAATCAAACCTGGCCGATTCATTTGGTCAGGAACCTTCAACGATTTATAGTCAGGAAGAGATAGGACTGAATTCGATTGGTTTAGAAGAAAAAGAATGGTTTTTGCCATTGGTTCGATCCCTCAGTGATTATAAAGTTTTTCACATTAGTGAGGTACTCGAATTGTTGAATAAAATACCCAGCCATGCCAGTCCTGCCATTCAGCACTGGCAAAGCAAAATAGAACAAAGTATTTATACATCCAATGAAAATATTTTTGATGATTTAGTAAAAAAAGCTCTTTCGGTGGAATGAAGAAAACACATCACATATTGGTGGTTGATGATGTAGCAAGTAATATTCAGATCATGGTTCAACAATTGATCGATTCGAAGGAGCCCTATAAGGTAATGGGAGCAAATAATGGTCAAAGAGCACTTTCCATTGCCCAGTCAGAAAAACCAGATCTCATTATCACGGATTGGGAGATGCCGGGGATGTCAGGTTTAGAGTTAACCCAAGCCATCAAAAATCATCCCGAGACACAATTCATTCCAGTTTTGATGGTAAGTGGAATGCGTACCAGCGCAGAGGACTTACAAGCAGCCTTAGAATCCGGAGCCATAGATTTTCTTCGCAAACCTGTGAATAAGGTTGAACTTTGGGCTCGGGTTTCTAATACCCTACAGCTAGCCGAAACACATAAGCTGCAACGCCAGGCCAATGAAAAACTAAAGGCTTTGGATGAGCTAAAATCTCATTTTTTCACTAATATTTCTCACGAATTTCGCACGCCACTAACCGTAATATCGGGTTTAACTGATCTCATTTTAGAATCCCCTGGAAAATGGCCGGAAAAAGAAATAAAGATCATCCAACGAAATAGCCGCATCCTATTAGACCTGGTTAGTCAAATTTTGGATCTGCGCAAACTAGAAGCCGGAAAGTTAAAGCTGGAGCTGGTTCAGGCTAATATTATCCCTTATTTGCGCTACCTGGTTGAATCCTTTCATTCCCTTGCCAATAGTAAGGACATCCAACTTCATTTTCACACTGAAGAAAATAATTTGATGATGGATTATGATTCGGAGAAAATTCTTCGAATCCTATCCAACCTGCTTTCTAATGCCATCAAATATACGCCTGAAGGAGGCCAGGTTTTTGTAAAAATATCCACATCAGAATCCGCCGGAAATGATCATTTGATGATTCAGGTAAAAGACACCGGAATCGGTATTACTAAGGACCAACAGTCTCATATTTTCAATCGTTTTTACCAAGCTACTAATGGGCAAGTAAAATGGGAAGGAAGCACAGGGATTGGTTTGGCCTTAGTTCATGAATTAACTAAACTCATGAATGGGTCTGTCTCGGTTTCTAGTCAGCCTGGTAAAGGAAGTACTTTTTCCGTTTCATTACCCATTACACAAAAAGCAAAAATTCTCGAAAAAGACCGTCCTATTGATTCTGTTTCGGCTTTGGACCTTATTAATTCTGAAGTTTTAAATGAACCTGTACGGTCTGAAAATAGTAATTATCTGCCCTCTCTTTTGATTGTTGAAGACAACCACGATATCACCCAATATCTAGTAGCTTGCTTACAGGATCAGTTTCATCTGGATTTTGCCAGAGATGGTCAGGAGGGAATAGAAAAGGCTTTTCAAAATAGTCCGGATATTATATTAAGTGATGTAATGATGCCGCACAAAGATGGATTTGAGCTATGTGAAACCCTCAAACTGGATGAACGAACCAGTCATATCCCTATAGTTTTATTAACAGCTAAGGCAGATATGGCTTCTAGAATTGAAGGACTGGAAAAAGGAGCAGATGCCTACCTTGCCAAGCCTTTTAATAAAAAAGAATTATTTGTTTGTTTAAAAAAACTGATAGAATTAAGGCGGCGTTTGCAGGAAAGATATAAATCTCTGGAAACTCCAGCAGTGTCAAAAGATTCGACTTTTAAACTAGAAGATGCTTTCATGTTAAAAATACAAGAAGCTGTAGAACTGTATTTGGATGATAAAAATTTTGGTGCAGTTGAACTAGCCCGGGTTATAGGCATGAGTCGGTCAAGTCTTTATGCAAAGGTTAAAGCCCTAACACAACGCTCCCCTGCTCTACTTATCCGCTCCTTTAGGCTGAAAAAATCAAAAGAAATTCTCGAAAACTCTGATCTCAATATTTCTCAGGTTGCTTATGAGGTAGGATTTCATGATCCTAGTTATTTCTCCCGTTGCTTTTCTGAGGAATTTGGTATTCCTCCAACTCAGTTTAGAAATTAATGAAATAACAAACAGGAATCAGATGAGGAAGATGGTGCCGATCGGCACCATCTTCCTCATCTGATTCCTATAAAACCTATTTTTTCTTCCTTTTGGACTATACTCCAAGAATTTTGGATTATAGTCCAAATCCTGCCTGTAGAATGCCCTCATTTTTGTTATGCAACATTAGCCATCCCTCGGGCTAAGACAAAAACAATAATACGTAAAACAAAAATCACCATGAAAGTGCTACATCTATTTCACCAGAATGTTTGCTACAAAAAATCCTTATGCATTTTACTTCTATCCTTTAGTTTTCTCTTTTCCAATAATACCTTAAAAGCGCAGGCTACCTACGATAATAATGGGAAGCGAATCGGGAATGGCACCAATTTTATCGTTCCTGAAGGGGCCAATAGGCTCCTGGTCGTATTCGCTGGAACCTTAGGAGATGTCAGAAGTGTTAAATTTAATGGACAAAGCTTCACCAGAATTAATGCCAGAAGTCCGGGTAACTGGAATGGGACTTCTACTTTACTGGTTTTAAAACTTGGAAGCGGCTGTGCTATTCCGGGTGTTTTTGAAGTGGATGTTAATGGTCCTCCCGCAAGAGCTTTATGGGCGGGCAGCTTTCAACATGTTAATCAAACTACACCTATTGGACCTAGAGGAACCCAGTTACAACCTGGAGGTACTCCCGTTTCTACCATTGGTGGATTAACAAATGATGCCACTATGGATATGTTAATTGACGGAATCACCATAGGAAGAAATGGTCCTACTCCCAACCCAGCTGCACTGGGAGGAGGTACCGTTGTTTTTACAGCAGGTTTCGGGGCAAATCGACAAAGAAGCAGTGTCCGAATCAGACGGGGAGGCGGTAACAGACTGAGTTGGCGTGTGGCCAGAGGTTTTGACAAACCTCACGTAGGTATGGTTATCAAAGGAGTGACTAAGACAACTGTTACTCCAGATACAGAGGCTCCCACCCCAGCTTGTGTCACTTCGTTTAATCTTCAACTAGATGCCAATGGAAATGGCCGCATATCAGGTAACAATATTGATAATGGGTCTACGGATAATTGTGGAGCTGTTCTGTTTGAACTTAGTAAAGACAGATTTACTTGTAGTGATGTAGGAAGTAATCCGGTTACCTTAACCGTAAAGGACGGAGTAGGAAATTCTAGCTCTTGTAACTCTACTGTTAACGTTCAGGATAATGTTAATCCTGTAGCCCGATGTCAGAGTAAAACCATTCAATTGGATGCCAGTGGGAATGGATCTTTAACTGCTGACCAAATCGACAATGGTTCTTCCGATGCCTGTGGTATTAAAAGTCGTAGTCTTAGCAAATCCAATTTTACATGTAATGATGTCGGATTTACAACTGTCACACTAACCATTACAGACAATAATGATAATGTCGATGACTGTACTGCTAGTGTGTTTGTTCGGGATTTTATTGCTCCAAATGCAGTTTGCCAAAATGTAACGGTTCAATTGGCCGCTAATGGAAATGGATCTACCACTGCGGAGGCCGTCAATAATGGTTCTAATGATGCTTGTGGTATTAAAAGCCTTAGCTTGAATAAGACCAACTTTACTTGTAGTGATGTAGGAGCCAATACGGTTACCTTAAGAGTAGTCGATAATAATAATAGAGTTGCTACTTGTACCGCCACTGTAACAGTCTCCGGCAGATCTGCACCATCTGCGGTATGTCAAAATGTTACGGTTCAATTGGATGCCAATGGGAATGGATCTACTACTGCACAAGCTGTTAATATTGGTTCTTTTGATGATTGCGGAATTAAAAGTCTCAGTCTGAATACAACTGATTTTACATGTGGTGATGTTGGTAATAATACAGTAACGCTTTCTGTAAGCGATTTTGAGGATAATATCTCAACCTGTACTGCTACCGTAATGGTGGAAGATAATATTGCTCCAAAAGCTATTTGTCAAAATCTTACGGTACAATTGGATGCCAATGGGAATGGATCTACTACCGCACAAGCGGTTAATAATGGTTCCAATGATGCTTGCGGTATCAAGAATCTAAGTCTGGACAATACCAGTTTTACCTGCAGTGATGTCGGAAATAATACGGTCACCTTAACCGTTACCGATAACAATGATAAAACTGCTACTTGTACCTCCACCGTAACGGTAGAAGATAATATTGCGCCTACAGCTCTTTGTAAAAGTACAACGGTGCAACTTGATGCTAATGGTGCCGGATCTATTACAGCTGCAGACCTCAATAATGGTTCCAGTGATAATTGTGGCATTAAGAGTCTAGAACTGGATTTCTATGATTTCGAATGCGGACTTATCGGTGAAGAAAACAGAATAATACTAACGGTAACAGATAATAATGATAAAACTGCGACTTGTGAAGGTATCGTTATAGTAGAAGATAATATTGCGCCTACAGCTCTCTGTAAAACAGTTACTGTTCAAATTGATGCCAACGGCCAGGGCACCCTTTCTGCTCGAGAGGCTAATAATGGTTCATCAGATGCCTGTGGCATTAAGAGTTTAAGTCTAAATAAAACAACCGTTACATGTGCTGACCAATCTGTTGTCTTAACCGTTATAGATAATAATAATAATCATAACTCCTGTACTGCCAATCTGGTCTTTGATGATAATATTGCACCAAAACCAGATGTAAAAAAACTCCCGGAAATAACGGCAGAATGTTCAGCGACGGTCACTAAACCTACGGCAACTGACAATTGTGCTGGAACAATTGAAGCCACTACTAATGATCCATTGACTTATTCCACTCAAGGAATTTTTAATATTGTCTGGACTTACGATGATGGTAATGGAAATTCCATCACCCAATCACAAACAGTTATCATCAATGATGTATCAAAGCCTGTCCCAGATGTTTCTTCTTTACCAACAATAACTGAAGAGTGCTCTGCTAGTGTTTCTCCTCCCACTGCTACCGATAACTGCGAAGGTACGATCACTGCCAAAACCAATGACCCAACAAGTTTTTCTGTACAAGGGAATTATACCATTAATTGGATCTATGATGATGGTAATGGAAATGTGGAAAAACAAAGTCAAGATGTAATTATTAAGGATGTTTCCAAACCTATTCCGGATCTAACAAATCTGCCGACAATTAAAGGAGAATGTTCGGCTACCATTGCTGATGTTCCTACTGCCACTGATAATTGTAATGGTTCTACAATATTTGGTACTACCAACGATCCATTGACTTATTTCACTCAGGGCACCCACATCGTTACCTGGTCTTTTGATGATGGCAATGGAAATATCGAAACGCAAACACAGACTTTGATTGTTGATGATGTAACTAAGCCAGTGCCTGATGTTCCTGTTTTGCCTATTGCTACTGGCGAGTGTTCAGCAACTGTATCTACTACTCCAACTGCTACCGACAATTGTGAAGGCAAAATTACCGGCACAACTAATGATCCACTAACATATACTACCCAAGGAACCCATATCATCACTTGGTCTTTTGATGATGGTAATGGAAATGTGGAAACTCAAACTCAAACTGTAATCGTTGATGATGTGACCAAACCAGTTCCTGATCAGAATTCTTTGCCTGTTCTCAGTGCAGAATGCTCTGTGATCGTTTCTCAGACTCCTACAGCCACGGATAACTGCGAAGGTACTATAATAGGCACTACTACTGATCCTTTGTCCTACTCTTCCCAAGGAACTCACCTCATCACCTGGACTTTCGATGATGGTAATGGTAATATAGAAACCCAAACTCAAACAGTGATCATTAATGATGTAACTGCTCCTGTACCTGATGTGACTACCCTACCTACTTTAAATGGAAATTGTGAAGTTGGTTTGGAACCTCCTTTTGCTACTGATAATTGTGTCGGTCAGGTTATTGGCACTACTTCTGATCCACTCTACTTTGACAAAGAAGGAACTTATACGGTAACCTGGGTCTATGATGATGGCAATGGCAATACCTCCTCACAAGTTCAAACCATCATCATTGAGGATGATATCGCTCCTGTTCCCGATCGAAATAATCTGCCAACCCTCAGAGCTCAGTGTGGACTTACGGTTTCTACAAAACCAACGGCTACGGATCGCTGTGTTGGAAGGATTGTAGGCACTACCTCGGATCCTTTGACTTATAACACTCAAGGCACTTTTATCATCACCTGGACTTTTGACGATGGAAATGGGAATGCGGTTATGCAAACTCAGAGGGTGATCATCAGAGATAATCAAGCACCTGTACCGGATCAGTCTGCTCTACCTACTTTGACGGGTTCTTGTTCAGTTATGGTTACCCATTTCCCTACCGCTACTGACAATTGTGCCGGTTCAGTTACGGCTACCACTGATCAGCCATTGGAATACAATCAGGAAGGAACCTATGCCATCCTCTGGAAATACGATGATGGCAATGGTAATACCAGCATTCAAAGTCAGTGGGTGATAGTAGGAGGAAATGTTGCTCCTAATGCCCGGTGTAAAGATATTTCTGTACCACTCGGATCTGCTGAAAAAGTTAGCATCAATGCATCTGATATTGACAATGGATCTTTTGATGATTGCAGTTCAGTCACCCTGCTCATCAGTCCGGCTGGTAGTTCAATTTTTGGCAACTCATTACCTGCTACTCCAAGTATGGACATATACTGCAAGGATGGGAAAGTGCAAAACCTGCTGCTTTCGGTAAGCAATGAAAAAGGAAATACTGCTTACTGCAGGGCTAAGGTAAGTCTTCAGGGGCCAGATAAAGATTCAGATGGTCTTATCGACAGTTGTGACAACTGCCGCGACACTTACAATCCGGATCAAAAGGACGATAATAATAATGGAAAAGGAGATGCCTGTGAAGAAAACACTAATCCTGATCCTAGCCCAGGAGGCTGGGGAGGCTGGAGTTTGAAAAAGCAAGGACAAGAGGATAACAACATCGTCACTGAACTGAAAGCTTTTCCCAATCCATTCCAGGAAGAGATTAATTTGAGCTTCAACTTGAGTCAGGAAGAGAGAACTACCGTTGAGATCTTCAACATTCATGGGCAGCGTGTGCATACCCTGCTTTCAGAGGTAGCACCAAAAGGAGAGCACCGAGTCTTATGGGATGGAAGAGATCAAAATGGACAGGCTATGCCAGCGGGTATTTATTTGATAAGATTGAGAGCAGGTAAGGCT
>JANQPA010000081.1 GCA_028285545.1 Saprospiraceae bacterium
TAGCTGACCCCAAAGATTTGAAGCCTAATCCGGAACAACCAAAGCCTTATTTAACGGGAATTTCCGTTCTTCAAAAAGAATTAAAATCAGAATTAGTACCCAATCATCTTCCTTCTTTAAACTTAAAATACTGGGAGAATTTCTTTTCATTCAGTTTTTCATCAATCGGATACACTCTAGGAAAAAAGAATCGATTTCGCTATCGTCTAAATCCTTTTGACCAAGAATGGATAGATGCAGGCGATCGCCGCTTTGCCAATTATACCAATGTACCTAGTGGAGATTATCAGTTTGAAGTTCAGGTAGCCAATAATGAGGAAATTTGGAGTGAGCATCAACTTTCTATCCCAGTCCATATTGGAACAGCCTGGTATGCTACCACCTGGTTTTTAGGTCTTCTGGGTTTATTTATGATTGCTCTCATCTATACCATTTATCGCTACCGGATAAATCAAACCGTTAAGGAAGAACGGATAAAGGCTAATTTTGAAAAGCGCTTAATGGAAGTAGAAATGAACGCGTTAAGGGCCCAGATGAACCCCCATTTTCTTTTTAATTGCTTAAACTCCATAGAAAGATATATCATCATTAATGACACCAAAAGAGCTTCAGAGTATCTCAATAACTTTGCCAGACTAATCCGGTTAATTTTACAAAATTCCAGATCCAATTACATTCCTTTATCTGATGAAATTGAAGCGCTAGATCTATATTTACAAATGGAATCCATGCGTTTCCGAGGAAAATTTGATTACGAAATTAAAGTGCAAAATGGGCTTAAACCCAGCAATATTGATATTCCTCCCATGCTTTTTCAGCCTTTTGTTGAAAATGCCATTTGGCATGGATTAATGCATAAAAAAGATGGTGAATCCAGGTGTGTTCTCATAAATTTATTTAGAGATAACGGGCACCTGATCGGACAAATTGAGGATAATGGAATAGGACGTGAAAGAGCACAAATCATCAAACAGCAAAGAGCAACCAAAGGAAAAAAGTCTGTAGGTATGCAAATTACCAGAGATCGGATTAAAATGATAAACCAATTGTATAATTTTAATACCTCTCTTAAGATAATTGATTTAAAAAATGAAGACGGAAAAGCAATTGGAACAAAGGTCGAAATAAAAATTCCTATTTAACAAATTCAACACAAAAAACGCGATCATGATAAAAGCAGTTATAATTGATGACGAGCCGGATAGCATAGAAACACTACAGTGGAAACTGAACAATTATTGCCCGGAAGTAAAGATTATTTCCACCTTTGAAGATCCTGTTGAAGGTTTAAATTATCTTAAGAAAACACCACCTGAGTTACTTTTTCTCGATATAGAAATGCCAATGCTTAGTGGGTTCGATATTTTGGAAGAACTGGGTTCTCAAATAACTTTTGATGTTATTTTCACCACTGCCTATAGCAATTTTGGTATTCAAGCCATTAAGGCCAGCGCCTTAGATTATCTCTTAAAGCCTGTGCAGAATAAAGAGTTGGTCAAAGCCCTTAAAAAATTCGAACAAAAGAACAATCCAGAAAACCGAAAGGATCAATTAGAGGGCCTGCTAATCAATATTCAGGCAGAAAAGTCTGGTCGAAAAGCCAAAATTGCCCTGGCTACTAAAGAAAGTATTGAGTTTGTGGATGCAGACCAAATCGTTTGTTGTAATGCAGATAGTAATTACACCCTCATTTTTTTGGCCGATGGCCGAAAAAAAATCATTTCCAAAACCTTAAAAGAATTTGAGGAGATCCTAACTCCTTATAGTTTCTACAGGGCTCACAATTCCTATCTGGTTAATCTGGAAAAAATAAAAATGTATATGAGGGCAGATGGTGGGTATTTAGTCATGGAAAATCAAATGAAAGTACCAGTTGCAAAAAATCGAAAAGACGGTTTATTGAGCTTAATGTAGACTTCTACTCAATAAACCCTACCAAGGAATCATTTGCCCTCTACTTTCTGGCTCATCTTTTCCATATTTGTTAAAAATGCTCGTATGGGATGAAAAGTATTCAAAGAAAGATTAGTACCCGAAATGGAAGGATCATTGGTATCAGTGAAACCATCCCTCTATTTAAACGACAAATGACTTTGGTTCTTTGTAAAGAAATTGGCTACCCTATTTCTTTTTACACCCCAATGCTTCAATTTTTAACCCAACATGGAATCCGCGTTATTACCTTTGATGATAGAAATACGGTACGGCAACACCAAGATCAATCCCCCTTATACGAATGGGCAACCCAAGGATTGGATGCCATAATACTATTTGCACATCAGCAATATCCGCAAGATGAACTTTTGTTACTTGCCCATGGTGGTAGTGCTCAATTTGTGGGCTTGTCACCAGCTATTTCTTTTATTCATAAAATGGTGTTTTTTAATGGCAATATGACCCAGCGTAGCTTGGAAAGTTGGTTTAACATCGTCAAGTATGGTTTAAAAAAGTGGCAATATTCTTTTTTAAATCTTTTTAGTAAAGAAAATAAAAGGCCCGTCATTAAGAAAAGAATTATTTCAAGCCTCTTTAAATGGAGCCTCAAAACAAATGGCCTGTTTGATTTATTTCCAGATAGCAATTTTCGAAAAATTAAAATACCCATATTAGCATTATACACCAATACTAAAAATCTGGGCACCTCCAAACGTCTTCTTTCTTTTTTTCCTTCAGCGAATTTACATTTTCAAAAATCTAACCAACTTGTTTATCAAAGCTTTTTTCCAGGTATTGAAAACAATAAAATTTGCCCGGAACAAGGATTTCAGCAAATGCTTAATTTTCTTTTAAACTAAAAGTTTTTACTATTCCCACCTGTAGGTATCATTAAAAAATGTAAATTAACGTCCTGACGGCCTTTCTTTATTCGCCATCTTTTGTAAGTTACGTGACAAAGGATAGCCACTTCATTCACCTATTCCACCTAAAAAGAAATATATTCAGGATTGAAGGATCTAATAGTCTTGTTCATACATAACATATCGGTATATGAAAATATCTTTTTCTCTCATACATCAGCTATTTTCGCTTCAGACCTATGGGTATGAAGCTCAAAATAAGCTTCGTCTGAGAAAAAAATCTAAATTTCATATTTCCAATCCTTATGTATGAACAAGACTAATTAATTATCAAAAACAATTTACTTATGAACCGATTTTGTACACTTACCTTATTATTAATTTTTTGTATTCTGGGCAATGGCTGGGCACAACAACGAACAATTGATTATCCCAGATCCGAGATAAAGGATTTTATCAAACCTTCTCCTAATGGCATTCAATTTCGAATGGAAATGGATACCCTTTTACCTCCTGCTTTCGATTTGGATTGTGGTAGCCAGGTGGCCAGTTTTAGCATCACTGATAATTGGGGAAATGTATCCGGAATGAATCAATTTATGGATCTTCAAAAAGCCCAGCGTTTTGATTATGATGGAGCTTCAACCTATACTGTTAATGAAGTAGGCGTTTTTTTTAGTAGAGCTAATGTGGTAGGGGATGGCGAATTAAAAATAAATATCTATGAAGTTGGCCCCAGTGGTGCCCCCGGTGCCTTGCTGGGAAGTAGTGAATCCATGAAAGTTAGCGAAATTGCTGTCCCAGGTCCAGATGATCCACTTTTATCCACTGCTTTTGAATTCGAAACTCCTCCTACAGTTATGTCCAATCAATTTTTTGTAAGCGTAGATTTTACTGCCTTATATGCCACTCAGGATACCGTAGCATTATTCAATACTCCAGATGATTGTGGAGATGGTACCTCCACTTGGGAGTTATTTGGAGATGGAACTACCTGGGATAATTATGTCAATAGCTGGGATTTGAATGCAGATCTGGGATTAGTAGTTGTTGTAGAAAAACTAGAAGATATTGTAATAGAAGAAAACGATACTATTTTACCTCCTATCTTTGGAGATACTTGTAGTCAAACCGTTACTTTTTTTGGTGTCCAGGATGGCTGGGGATTTGTAGCCGGAACCAATAGTTTTGGAGATTTGGAAAAAGCTCAACGTTTTGATTATCCTAATGGAGAATTATTTGGGGTTACACAAGTAGGTATATCCTTTCATCAGGCCAGTGTGGTTGGAGATGGTGAGGTTACCATCAAAATTTATGATGTAGGTGCTAATGGCGGACCAGATGAACTATTAGGAACAAGTTTACCAATAAATACAAGCCAGTTAGCAGTTCCTAGCCAAGGAGTCGCCGCTACCCTATTCAGCTTTCCAGAAATTGTAGCACTTTCAGGCAGTCAATTTTTTGTCAGTGTTGATCTTTCAGATCTGTATACTAAACAAGATACAGTGGGTATTTGGCACACTCGGCCAGACTGTGGCAATGGAACAACTACCTGGGAACTTTTCAGTGATGGTACAACCTGGGTCCCCTTTACTGATCAATCTTCCTGGCAAATTGATGTCGACTTATTTGCGTTTGCTATATTGGAAAAATTGATTGTTGACAATACCAATAATTTAAGCCCCGAAGAAGCAGGTCTCCATTTAGCCAATGCTTTTCCAAATCCAGCCTCTGATCATCTTAATATCAACTATACTTTGGATCAAAGAGATAACATTACCATTGGAATCCATAGTGCAAATGGTCAGTTACTGCAGAATCACAATCTTGGAAATCGACTGCAAGGAGAACATCGTGAAATCTTAGATTTATCTAATCTCAACAATGGTCTCTACTTTTATTCTTTTGCCACCAATAAAGTTAGGGTTATGCGAAGATTTGTGATACAGAAATAAGAAAGTAAACATAATTTGAATACAAAAAATATGGTGGTCGAAGACCGCCATATTTTTTGTATATTGAGATGTAACCTCAATACCAAAAACTCATGAGCATTATTTACTCCTTAAGTCTAAGAGACAAATTTGCCCTTTTTTTTAAAGGTCCCACCGCTCTTTTTGGAATCATTTTTTTTCTCTTTGGTATGTTATTTTTGGTCATTTTTGGTTCGGCCTCTGATTTTTCAGTTTTTAGATTCTGGTTATCCTCGAAAGACATTACAAAAGGAATCATTATTGAATCTGTAGGCACTAATTTTAGTGAAAACGACCGAAATGTAACCCGATATGAATACGAATATGAAATCCAGGGTGTAAAACATTATGGTAAGTCATACAGTAGTTCCAAATACCTATCCATGGACGAAGAGGTCGATATTGAATATCTATCTTTCAACCACAAAGTATCCAGAATTAAAGGCATGAAACGGCGTCCATTTAGCTTTTGGCCTGTTTTGTTTATTTCTATTTTTCCGGGAATTGGTTTGATGTTTCTGCTTTACAACATCAGCAAAACATTCAATTATATCGCAATCCTGCAGCATGCCGCAGTTACTAAAGGAAAACTTTTAAACTCCAGCCGTACCAATACCCGAATAAATAATAATTATGTCTATAAAATGGAATTTGAATATACGGTTTACGGCAGGGTTTATAAAAATATTAGCAGAACCATCCGGCCAGAAATCTTAGAAGACGATATAGAAGAATCTGTCATTTACTTTGTAAAAAATCCTCAAAAATCCATTATGTATGATATGCTTCCTTATTCTTTACAAGAAAAACTGGCCCAAAAATTCCCAATTCTAAAAAGCTAATCACAAACTATGAGCAAACCTGTATTAAGAGCATTGCCGGAATTAATAGAGGCTGGTATCATTAGTGAGGAAAATGCTGAAAAAATCAAACAATACTATCTTTCCCGGCCAGATAAATCAGGAGCTCGGGCTTTGCTGGTATTTGGGATTCTGGGAGCCATCCTTATTGGTTTAGGAATTATCCTAATTATCGCTCACAATTGGGATCAATTACCGAAATTCATCAAAATCATAATTGCCTTTTTACCAATGATTCTTGGACAGCTGGCATGTGGATGGGCCCTATACAAAAAAACAGAACAAAGAGTCTGGAAGGAAGCTTCAGCTGCCTTCTTATTTTTAGCTATAGGCGCTTGTATTTCAATGGTAAGTCAGATTTATAATATCCCAGGAAAAATTAGTGATTTAATGTTTTTGTGGATGTTGTTGGGCTTACCCCTGGTTTATTTGCTTTCCTCCTCTATTGCTTCATTTATTTACATCTCGGGAATTACTTATTATGCCTGTTTAATTGGATACTCAGAGTACCCCTCTCATATTCCTTACTTTTACTGGCTATTCCTGGCATTGGTTTTGCCTCATTATTATTGGTTGATAAAAAACAAGCCCACAAGCAATTTTACTGTATTTCATCATTGGCTGCTTCCTCTTTCTCTGATTATCACGCTTGGCACTTTTGGTCAACAAGAAGAAATGTTAATGTTTTTGGCCTATTTCAGTCTTTTTGGATGGTTATATTTGGTGGGCAGACTGACTTATTTTGAAGAGCAAGCCATCAAAAATAATGGCTTTTTAGTTCTGGGATCTCTGGGTAGTGTAATTTTATTGCTTATACTCAGTTTTGATTTTTTCTGGGATGAATTATACTATCAAAGGAGTTATATTTCAGATTGGTGGGATGCTCCAGAAATTTATCTGAGTATTGTCTTAACCTTATTAGCCAGCATATTTTTGTTCTTATTAATCAAAAAATCTAATATCCAAACCATCAATCTATTGGATATTTTATATCTGATTTTTTTGGCAATTTTTCTTTCGGGCTTATATGCTCCTGTACAATCCCTCATTTTCGTAAATATTTTAATTTTTGTTTTAGGCCTTTTATACATCAACAGGGGGATGCAAAAAGATCACCTTGGAATACTGAATTATGGATTGCTTATCATAACCGCCCTAATTATATGTCGCTTTTTCGATACTAAGTGGTCATTTATCATTAGGGGAGCCCTTTTTGTAATTGTAGGAATCGGATTTTTTATTGCCAATTACCGAATTTTGAAAAGAAGAAAATCTGCTACTTGATGATGCAAAAATTGATTTTTTAAGCCTGGAAAAAATTTTTTTACAAAAAAAATGAACAAACTAAGCCTTTTTTATCTTTTGGTTATGGTGGCTTTAATACAGATATCCGTACCTGCCATTACTGTTTACCAAAATGAAATGGTTCTCTACAAGGGAAGTGAGTTTCTATTCAAAACAATTCCCCTAGATCCCTCTGATCCTTTTCGTGGTAAATATGTAACCTTGCGTTTTGAAGAAGAAGAATTTGAGACTTTGGATACCAGCTTGTGGCAGAGAAATGAATCGGTTTACATTTTAATAGACAAAGGAGTAGATGGATTTGCGAGAGTAAAAAGATTAAGTCGAAAGCCGATGTCCGGGAACTCAAATTATTTTAAAGGCAGAATTAAGAGTTTTTATCTCGCAGATGGTAAGGCCATTATAAGTCTTGATTTTCCTTTTAAGCGATATTATATGAAAGAATCTAAAGCCCCAAGAGCGGAAGCTGCATTTGAACGCGCTTTAAGAGATAGTGGACAGCAAACTTTTGCCGTAACGCATATTAAAAATGGTAAAAGTGTTTTAGTAGATGTCAAAATTGGAGAAATATCACTTAAAGATGTGGTCTCAGAGTCAAAAAATGATTAAATATAATATGTCTCCACTGAGACAAATTATGTTATCTCTAATATACTTCTTTTTCATTCACCTGTCAACACGAGACGCCTAAGTATTTGGCTATCAGCCTATTAAAAACCATTTAATGAACTACTTCCTCTCCTCGGAACCAATTTGGTTCCTTGTGATACTTTTGTGATAATTTCGTGAAAGGCTGGTGATATGATAAGAGTATTTTGCATATGTAAGTACCTTATTATCACAAACCATAAACCACAAACCATGAAGAAAAACCCTACGTTTCTCTTTCTATTCTTTTCATTTTTTCTTTTCTCACAATTCAATCTGTTAAATGCCCAATGCACCAATGTAGGTGGTGATTTAACTACTGTTGATGGTGAAACAGAATTATTTATTTGCGCAGGTGATGGGGTCAGTGACGCTTTTGATGTTACACTGACAAATGCACAAGGTTCCAACTCTGTTTGGATTATTACTGATAAAGACGGTAAAATTGTCAGCTTTCCATTTAAACCTCCCTTTGATTTTGAAGGAGCTGGCAACGGAATTTGCCTGTTATACCATTTGAGCTTCGAAGATGGAGTCCAAGGCATCATTCGCGGTCAAAATATTAATGACCTGGAAGGGTGTCATGATCTATCTAACCCCATCACAGTAAACCGTACTGGTGTTGATGGAGGTAAGCTTACTACAGCTGATGGGCTACGAATAATAGACATTTGCGCAGGGGATGGTGTTAGCGATGCTTTTGACGTGAATTTATCAGGTACCAGAGGAGCCAATTCTGCCTGGGTTATTACGGACGATAAAGGAAATATCCTCGGTCTTCCCCCCGGACCTCCTTTTGATTTAGAAGGTGCAGGTGAAGGAGTTTGTTTGATTTGGCATCTTAGTTTTGAAGATGGACTAACAGGCGCCGAGGTAGGTAATAATGCCAGTGATCTTGAAGGATGTTTTGATTTATCCAATCCTATCCGTGTTAATCGTACCGGTGTTGATGGGGGTGAATTGACCACTGCTGATGGCGAAACAGAAATCACCATTTGTGCCGGTGATGGTATAAGTGATGCTTTCAACGTAAGTCTTTCAGGTGAACTAGGCTCTAATTCAGCCTGGGTTATTACAGATACTGCAGGAAATATACTTGGCTTGCCTGCCGCCCCGCCATTTGACTTAGAAGGCGCAGGTGAAGGCATCTGTCTACTGTGGCATTTGAGCTTTGAGGATGGACTAGAAGGTGCCGCTGTTGGAAATAATGCCAGCGACCTAAGTGGTTGTTTCGATTTGTCTAATCCTGTTACTGTAAACAGAACAGGTATCAAAGGCGGAGAGTTAAGCACCACTGATGGTGAAACAGAAATTACAATATGTGCCGGTGATGGTGAACCTGATTCTATTGATGTTACTATTACTGGAAATCAGGGATCAAATACTGCCTGGGTCATTACCGATGCGGATGGAAATATACTTGACCTACCTGCTAGCCCTCCCTTCGATTTTGAAGGCGCAGGTGGTGGTGTTTGTTTGATCTGGCATTTGAGTTTTGAGGATGGGCTATCAGGGGCTGAGATAGGCAATAATGCCAGTGATCTTGAGGGATGCTTCCAGTTGTCTAATCCAGTAACAGTTAATAGAATAGGCATGAATGGTGGTACTTTAACTACTGCTGACGGCCAAACTGAAATATTTACTTGTGCGGGTGATGGAACCAGTGATGCTTTTGATGTTATTCTTACCGATGCTTCGGGTCCAAATTCGGCCTGGATTATTACAGATATCAATGGAAAGATTGTTGGCTTCCCATTCAAGCCTCCTTTTGATTTTGAAGGAGCTGGTAATGGTGTTTGCTTGGTATACCATATAAGTTTTGTTAATGGTGTACAAGGTATTGTCAGAGGCAAAAACATCAATGATATAGAAGGTTGCCATGATATTTCTAATCCCATTACTGTAAATCGAAATAAGGGCAGTGGTGGAGATATCTCCTTTGCTGATGGTTCTACAGAGGCTACCGTTTGCGTAGGAAAAGGAAATTCCGAATCTTTAGATGTTGTAGCTGAAAATATTGTAGGTTCTAATTTTGCCTGGGTTATTACGGATGCCGATGGAAATATTCTAGCTCTTCCAGATGCTCCTCCTTTTAGTTTTGAAGATGCAGGACCAGGAGTTTGCCTAATTTGGGGACTAAGCTTCGAAGATGGACTTTCAGGGGCTGAGGTAGGTATGAATGCTAATGATCTAGAAGGATGTTTTAATTTATCCAATCCATTAACCGTTAATCGCATTGAAATTGAAGGTGGTACGATTACAACAGCAGATAGTTTAACAGAATTAAGCATCTGTGCGGGTGATGGTGTTAGCGATGCTTTTGATGTTATTCTTGAAGGAAATACCGGTTCCAACTCTGCTTGGGTGATTACGGATGCCGATGGGAATATACTGGCTCTACCTGCTGGTCCTCCCTTTGATTTGGAACCAGCCGGAGATGGGGTTTGTTTGGTCTGGCATTTGAGCTTTGAAGATGGACTGGAAGGTGCTGAGGTAGGTATGAATGCTAATGATTTAGTGGGTTGCTTTGATCTGTCTAATCCAATAACGGTAACACGTACGGGTGTAGATGGTGGAGCTATAGCTACTACGGATAGCCTAACTGAATTGACCATTTGTGCTGGCGATGGCGTAAGTGATGCTTTTGATGTTACACTAGAAGGAAATATAGGTTCTAATTCTGCATGGGTCATTACCGATGCCGACGGAAATATTCTTGACCTACCCGCAGGTCCTCCTTTTGATTTAGAAGGGGCTGGGGATGGCGTTTGTTTGATCTGGCATTTGAGTTTTGAAGACGGACTGGAAGGTGCTGCAGTTGGCAATAATGCTGCTGATTTGGTGGGATGCTTTGATCTTTCCAACCCGATTACTGTCACACGTACAGGTGTTGATGGTGGAACACTAACTACTACCGATAGCCTTACGGAAATAACCATTTGCGCCGGTGATGGTGTAAGT
>JANQPA010000092.1 GCA_028285545.1 Saprospiraceae bacterium
ACTAATGATAATATCTGGAGTAGCCTCGATAGCTTTATCAATCCCTTCCTGTCCATTTTTTGACCAAAGCAATTGATAATCATCTTCCAGACAGGTAAATAAGTATTTAGCCACATCAGCATTGTCTTCAATGATTAGTGCTAGAGGTTTTGAAGAGGAAGCTATTGCTCTGGAGACGGTAGGAGAGGGGGCGATTGGAATGGTAGCCGAACCAGAACTTTCTTTTGAAAAAACTATATTTTCCTCCAAAATCGCATCATTTGAAATAGGTAGAAGGATGGTAAATTCCGTTCCAGTATTTTTAGTGTTATTACCCACCTCACTTTTTACCGAAATATCCCCATTCAATAGCTGAACTAATTCTTTGGTCAGTGCTAATCCAATCCCTGTACCTTCACCCTGTCTAGTAGAGGAATCATCCACCTGATAAAAACGATCAAAAATATGAGCTAATTTTTCTTCTTCGATTCCAATCCCTGTATCTCGCACTTTAATGAATAAAAACGGACCTTTATTATTAGAATGGCCATTACTCAAAACGCTGAACCCAGAACGCTGAATGCTAACATAAACATTCCCTCCCTTCGGCGTAAACTTAACAGCATTAGAAACCAAATTGCTAATGATGTGCTGCATCTTATCCGGATCAAAATCCATCATAAGTTCTTTTTTTTCAGCATAAAAATGAATTTGAATATTTTTATCCTCTGCCAGGGATTGGAAAGATTGCAGTAGATATTGAACATAAGCCACTATATCAGCCTGAATGAGATTGACCTTCAGGGTACCCGACTCCAACTTTCTTAAATCCAGAATCTGATTGACTAGTTTGAGGAGATGTTTAGAATTTCTGGTGATGAGATTCGTGCCTTCCATGGCCCACTTTCTGGGATTTTCCTTGATTTTATCAGACATGCCCGCAATAACGGTAAGAGGCGTGCGGAATTCATGGGAGATATTGGTGTAGAGTTTGGTTTTGACGCTGTCTAATTCTTTGAGGCGTTTGGCTTCTTCTTTTGCTAGTCTTTGATTGAGTAAATATTGATATAAGAAGTAGGCTAGGGCTCCAATGATTAAGGCATATCCAATATAAGCCCAAATGGTTTGCCACCAGGGAGGTAGGATGCGGAAGGAGTATTCAAAAGTATCGCTTTCATTAAGACTAGCTCCCTTTGCTTTTATTTTAAAGGTATAAAAACCTGGACTTAAATTTCGATACTCTACACTTGTTATAGCTTGATAGGGACTCCAATCCTCGTCATTACCTTCCAGGATAAAGCTAAATCTAAGTTTTTGTGGTGCATACCAATCAGTTGCAGAATAATCAAATTTTAAATGATCCAGGTGGTGGGGTAGTTTTAAGTTGAGTGGATAATTAAAAAATGCAGCGACAGAATCAAATCGATCTTGCAAGAATTTACCCAAGGTATGAGATTGAACATAATCCTTGTTTGCTAATTTGCGATAATCAATAAATTGTTGGTTAATTTCCAAGGTGTGCAGCCTGACTTTGGGTGCTGATTCAGGAAGCCTAAAGCGATTGAGATCCAAGCGGCTTACATTTTGACTGGAGCCAAACCATAAATGATTTTTACTATCTAAATAGCTACCAACTATTGAAGTTCCATTAAATCCATCTTCCCTTTTTAAGGTATAAATTTGGTATTCATCATTTGCAAGTGGCTTGATAACACTAACCCCGTCAAGCGTAGTTACCCATAATCGATTCAGACTATCCTGATTAATGCCTAAGGTGTAAGTATGACTAAGACCATCAGTTGAAGTATAATTTTTGAAAACGATTTGTCCCTTTTCAAGTTGATCATAATCAAGCCTGGAGAGGCCTCCCATGGTGGCAAACCAAAGATTTCCTTCATGGTCTTCATGATTAGTCCAAACCATATTGTGGATAAGACCTTCCTGAGAAGTAAATTTAGTGATTTCAATAGATTGTCCATCTTGAGTAGGTCTAAATCTATACATTCCATTGGGCCCACCTCCACATGCCAGCCAAATATCTCCTCGCTTGTCAGTTAACATGTTGGTAATGGTAGACTCTATCGGGTATTCAATGACATTTTCTCCATTATGGCAATATATAAAATGATTACCACCACTTTCATAACGAGCCCGAGCAAACCAAAGGTTATCATAATGATCTTTTGTAAACCACCAGGTTCCTGAAAGTTTTAATAATTCATCGTTTTTGGATAAGTTCTGCGGATTGATTCGAATTAAACTTCTATCTGCCCCGATAAAACACAAATTCTTTTTTTCGTCAAGCCAAAATTGTGCCTTTAGAAAATCAGAAACTTGTGGATAATTGAACATGGTGTTTCCATCAAAATAACAGATTTCATTTAGACTTTTAAACCAATAATTGCCTTTGCTATCCTCAAGAATTGACTGACTAACATAAGCTTCCGGCAGTCCATCCTCGGAAAAATAATGAGTGAGTCTATTGTGATGAAGTAAATTAACCCCGCCACCATATAATCCTATCCAAATATTCCCTGGGTCGTCCTCGATGATGGATCTTATATTTCCAAGACGGATATTATTGGTCGTTAAATGAGTGAATTCTTTACCATCGAAAATACTGATTCCCCGGTGCCAACCTCCAAAATAATATAAGCCCTGCTTATCCTGAAAAATTCTATAAATCCAATTATTATGAAGCCCCTCGTTTGTCGTGAAATTCAGAAAGCGTTTTCCGTCAAACTTTACAATACCTTGATTAAAAGTGGTAAACCATATATTGCCTTCATGGTCGTTGAAAGTAGGAAACAAAGGCCCTATATCCTTAGCTTGATAAATTATAGTATGCTCACCGTCCTTTTCTCTAATCAATCCTTCTTTTGAATTAAACCAAATATCTCCTTCTTGGTCTTCAACAACGAAAAGATTTATCTCAGAGGAATGTTTGGTTAAATAAACAGTATCTGTTTTTTCATTGGGTGGCTCAAAACTATAAGTTCCTGCACGAGCAGTAAGCCATAATTTTCCTTTTTGATCTTCTATAAATTGTGCTTCCAATATTAAATTATCAACAAAATTGAATAGAGTAAAATAAACCCCATCATATCTCATAAAACCGTTGGTGTATGAAAACCACAAATGCCCTTTCTTATCTTCAAAGGCCATAAATGTTGTATTGATTGGTAGTCCTTCTTCAGTAGTATAATATTCAAATTGTTGACCACTATATCGCATAATTCCCTGCCCATAGGTAGTAATCCAAAAATCTCCGCGCTGATCCTGAATCATATCTACTACAACAGAAGAACTCATCCCATTAGACATATCCAAGGAATAAATGCTCGACCGCTCCTTATCTGTAATTTGAGGTGGGAGGGCAGGAATGGATTTAGGTTGTCCTGCGGGAATCACTTTTGTGGTCATGGGAATCTTTTCTAAAGTTGATTGTTTTGAAATACTAATCGTTTTTTGCTCCACTATTAATTCCTTAGGTTGTCCTGCTTTTACTTTGTTAGTGGGTACTGGGATTACTTTTGGATTTGTTTTGGATGGTAAATTGGAAGGCACCTTCAATGATTCTGGATTCATTACCCTGCCTTTTATTTGGATAGGTATACCGCTTGGAAGTGAATCTTTATTTGAAACTTTAAAAACCGGATTTGAAAGAATTTGATTGTTTTTTGGATTAACCTTTATTTCGTTGTTATTGCAGGAAGAAATAAAAGCAAATAGCAGGAGTAGAGAACTAAATAAATATAAATTTCTCATAGGGCTAGGGTTTTCTTTCTATACAAGTTAAAAAGAATTGGTGAGATGCTAGGGGGATAAAATCAGAGGTCCAGGCCCCTATTCCGCAAAACGCCTAAAAAAGCTATCCTTATTCCACTCTGGCCGTTCCTGATTTCGAGCTACCTGATAACTGATGAGAAAGTTGAGTTGCACATATTTCCTGGCAGCATTAAAATCAAAAGAATCATTCAATTCATCTGAAGGCTTATGGTAGGTGTTTTGGGTATAAGCTTCGATTTTTTCGCTTAAATCCTTATCGGGGTTTTCAGTTTTTAGGCCATATTTAATGTGTAAGGAAGGAATTCCTTGAAGAATAAAGCTATACTGATCACTACGTACAAAACGAACTCGATCCGGCATGTGATCGGGCCTCACTTCCAAATCAAGGTGTTTGGCGGCGGTTTCGACCTGTTTCATTAGGCTGGAATGCTCTGCTCCTAAAGGTTCGATGGAAAGAAGGGGAGCTATCAATGTTGGCATATCGGTATTGATGTCCGCTACGATCTTATCCTTAGGTACTGTTGGATATTGTCCAAAATGTAAAGATCCTAGCAAGCCCATTTCTTCAGCTGTCACCCAAAGGAATAAAATCGACCGCTTGGGTTTGTTCCTTTTTAAAGTGGAGTACAATCGAGCAATTTCCAAACAACTGGCTGAGCCGGAAGCATTATCATGGGCACCATTGTATATAGAATCCCCTCTGACTGCTCCACGAATACCAACATGATCCAGATGTGCGGAGTGAATGATATACTCATCTTTTAAATCAGGATCACTTCCTTCCAGCATTCCCACCACATTATAAGTGGTAAAATCACTGTGCTGAGAAACGATTTTGGCGTTTAATGTTCCTCTGAAATTAATTCTTTCTTTAGGGGAATAGAGCATACCTGCAATTTCTCGACTACTCTTGTTTGTTTCTCCTAATAATTTTCCTACTCCACTCCAGGACATTAGTGCTGTAAATTTAATCTGAGAAAATGGATTGGATCGTAGTCCACTGCCTTTTCCATCAGGCCCTACTGCTCCTCGTGCTCCTCGAGCATATCTTCCCGCTATTCTTGAAAAATTGTTGCCAACAGAAGCTGGTGCTACAATGATTACCCCAACAGCCCCCTGGCTGTGAGCCATTTCGAATTTGCTGAAAAATCGATCAAAATGAGCATTTTCCGCAGATCCAAATTTACCTTCCGGAACACCCCATAATATCAATACAATCTTTCCTTTTGCGTCAATATCCTTATAGTCATCATATCCCTGCTCAGGAGCGGAAATGCCATAACCCGCAAAAACTATTCGAGCATTTATTTCACTGGACGTATTATTTAAATCTGCCAAAAAAACATAGTCCTTTCCAGACTCCAATTTTTCTTCTCTCTGGGCATTTTGGAAGTTCATAAATGACTTTTCAGCTGAAACCGTCGAATTTCGGATGGTCACTGCCTGGCGGTACGTGCCATTTTCTCCTGCAGGCTGAATGTTTAACTTTTTGAGTTGTTTTTCTACATATTCGATGGCCATTTTATATTCAGGTGTTCCAGGTAGGCGGCCTTTCAGTTTATCATCGGCCAGATAAGCAATGTGATCTTTTATCTTATCTCCGGATGCTTTTTTGATGTGTTTTTGGATGTTTGTTGGTATGGATTGGGCATTAATTAATAGAATTGGTAGGGAAAGGAAGATGGTTAGGATTAGGAGTTGATTTTTCATAGAGCTGTGATTGTTGATTGAAGTAAAATTTAATGAAATAACAGTAGTCTGGTAGTCTAGTAGTCTGGTGACCTGGTATTTGAGATGTTCTGTTAAAGAAAAAAATATAATATACTCCTTCTTAAATTAACATTAATGTAGTGAAATTTTGAATTATTATATTTAACTATAATGGGATTAAAGATAGTTGGAGTTATCACTTTTTTCCTTTTTATTGATAGGAAATAGAAAAAATGGCATACAAATTTGAAGATCTAAATTGTTGGAAATCTGCATTTGAATTCAATATTGAAGCATTTACTATATTAGATAATAAGAAATTTAATAATCATTGGACAATTAAAGACCAACTGTCTCGGGCTTCAATATCCATTATGAACAATATTGCAGAAGGATACGGCCGATTTGGGAAGAAAGATAAAATTAGATTTTTAAACATTTCTCAAGCTTCTTGTTGCGAGGTAAAAAGCATGCTCTATTTAATAGAACGATTGAATTATATATCCAAAGATGAATTTCAATCGCTATTTTTTAAGCTCGAAAATACTCATAAACTTATACTTGGATTTATCCGGCACTCAAACAAGTAAAATAATATTTAGATATGAAAAAAAGTAAACACCAGACTACCAGACTACCAGACTACTAGACTACCAAACTACTAGACTACTATTCAATGAACAAACCAGCACTCTCAAAACTATTCTTCCAAGAACTCCAAAAGGTTTTCCCCGAGACCAAGCTTTCCCCAATTCAACAGACTAGGAGCATACACCGCCTTTTGAACCTCCTTTTAATAGAGGTGACTAAAGAAGAACGAATTCAGTTTTCTACCCTATTTGCTCGGATGGCTTATGTTGGACATAAATACCAGTTGCCTAAAAAATTACAATTTTATGCCCACTGGTTTCGCCGACAGGTAGCGGATCAAATTCAAGAATCAGAGACTCTCCAATTGCCGCTCCTGGGAGCCATGGTGTTAACTCATATGTTAAGGCAGTTATTGGGTGAATTGCCACCTGAGTCTTTTCATTATTTATTAGACGAAGACTGGCCGGTAAAAAGTCAGTATAAAGATATCAAAGCATTTCTGGCCAAGGTAAGGGTGGTTATTTTAGAAGATGATCCGGAGGTAAATCAACTGATTGCCCGAGCTTCTGATAAAGACGAAGATTTAATTAGAATTCAATATCATATTCCGGATCGAAATGAAAATTTTGACCCAAGCATAGAAGCCATCCGCAACGTTTTTGGTTTTCCGGTGAGTGTAAATTTGATTGATGTAGAAGTTGACCAGGAGGGAATCTATCGCCCAGCAGCATTTGTGGTTGAACCGGATTATCTGATTGATGTAACAGCGGTGGCAGAATCTTTTAAGGATTTTGATTCCAATCCTATCCAACACTTACTGAAGCGTTTTCTTCCCTTGAATGTAAATAAGTATTTGCTTCTTGGACATATTGCCAATTTCTTTTTAGATGAATTAGTGAATAATCCAGAAACCAGCTTCAAAGAATTATTTCCACGCGTTTTTCAATTGAACCCCATGGCTTTCTGCCTATTGGATAATGCTCATATTCGGGAAATAATGGGAAGGGCGCAATTTCATTATGTTAATTTGAAACGCATAGTGCTCCAAGATTTTCCAAACCAGGGAATTAATGCGGGGGAAGTATTTCTAGAACCTTCCTTCTTTTCAGAATCCTATGGCCTTCAGGGTAGACTGGATCTTTTTGCCCAAAAGGAAGAAAATTCCACAATCATAGAATTAAAATCTGGAAAACCATTCCGCCCCAATGTTTATGGATTAAGTGTTAATCATTTTACTCAGACTCTCCTGTATGATTTAATGATTAGAGATGTTTTTAAAGGAAAAACGGAGCCAGCCAATTATATTTTATACTCTGGAGTCGAAGATCGCAACCTGCGATTTGCACCTCGAATAAGATCCCAGCAATATGAAGCCTTGCAACTGCGAAATCAATTACTGGCAGTGGAAAAGCAATTAGCCAAACTGGGGCTAGAAACCGATGAACCCTTGTCGGAAGTAGGGCATAGATTTTTTGCTCAGCTAAGGCCTGTCCATTTTCCAAAAGTAAAGGGATTTATGCTTCGAGATTTAGAGGAGTTTTCACATACCTGGGACCAGTTAACAGAGCTTGAAAAGGCTTACTTTACCTCCTTTTCAAGTTTTATTGCACGAGAGCATCAGATGGCAAAAATAGGAGAACAAAACTTCGACACCAATAATGGTGTTGCTTCCCTCTGGCTGGATGCTTTTGAAGACAAACAGGAAAATTTTGAAATTATCAGCCATCTTACCATCCTGGACAATAAAGCGGGCCAGGAAGAACCTTTGGTGCATTTTCGTAAAACGGAATTAACGAATAACCTTGCCAACTTTCGGCGTGGCGATATTGCAGTATTGTACCCATATAGTGGCAAAGGAAATGCCGTATTGTCTAATCAAATATTTAAATGCAGTATCATAGATATTACCCCCTCAAAAGTAGTTGTTCGTTTAAGGTCGAGGCAGTCCAATGACCAAATATTTGAAAAAATCGAATACTGGAACCTTGAGCACGATTTATTAGACAGCAGTTTTATTGGGATGTATCGTGCATTATATGAATGGGCAAAAGCGCCAAAGCGAAAAAAACAGCTGCTTTTGGGGATAGAGGCTCCTATGATCTCTGAAGAATTAGATGTAGATGCCCCCTCAGACCTAACCCAAGAGCAGTCCTCCATATTTAGAAAGGCCTTAGGAGCTAAGGATTATTTTCTGTTATGGGGTCCTCCCGGAACAGGAAAAACAAGTATTATGTTGAGGAGTATTGTGGATTATCTCTTAAATCAAACCAATGAAAATATTTTATTGCTAGCCTACACCAATCGAGCAGTTGACGAAATATGTGAATCTATTGAATCAATTGGTGATGAAATGCGAGAACACTATTTCAGAGTTGGTTCCAGATATTCCACTTCAGATCAATTTAGATCTCAGCTTTTAAATTCCAAAACAGAAGGTGTAAATAAAAGAGCAGAACTGATCGAGATTATTAATAAACATAGGATAGTAGTCGGAACGGTAAGTTCAATGGCTGGTAAATCTGATTTGTTTAAATTAAAAAAGTTCGATAGAGTAATTATTGACGAAGCTTCCCAGATCCTCGAGCCCCTTTTGGCAGGCTTATTAACTCGCTTTTCAAGTTTTATACTAATTGGCGATCATCAGCAATTGCCAGCAGTAGTGACTCAAGATAAACATCATGCCATCATCAGGGATGAGGATTTGAACAATATTGGATTGACAAGCTGCGCCAATTCACTTTTCGAACGTTTATTTATCCAGGCTCAACAAAACGAATGGCATTGGGCTTATGCTCAATTAAGCCACCAGGGGAGGATGCATCAAAAAATAATGGATTTTCCCAATGAGTATTTTTATAAAAAAACTTTGCACATTTTACCTTCGGAAATAAGTGCCCACACTCGACAGATTAAACCTTTAGACTTTGAGGAAAAATTAGCTTTCCAGAATTTGGGCACCCAGCTTTGTGAAAAAAGAGTTTTATTCCTCCCAACCCCTGCAGATGATCTTCGCCATGGCCTGAAAACCAATCTTTACGAAGCAGAAATGGTGGGACAACTGGTGAAATATTTTCACGAACTATATTCGAAAAATAATAAAACTATAAACTCCTCAACAATTGGAGTAATTACTCCTTTTCGGGCACAGATCGCTCAAATTCGACATACTTTGCTTGAATTAGAACTCGATCCGGAATCTTTAACAATAGATACGGTAGAGCGATATCAGGGAGGGGCCCGTGAAATTATCATCATTTCTCTTTGCACCAATACATTGAGCCAATTGGCATCCTTGAGTTCTATTTCAGAGGAAGGAGTAGATCGAAAATTAAATGTAGCCCTTACCAGGGCCCGTGAGCAATTGATTATCCTGGGAAATGAAAAATTACTGGGCAGTCAAGCTATTTATAAGAGCTTAATAGATTTTAGTACTTCATAGCAAATATATGAATGCATAATTGCCGCTGATCTACGCTGATCAAGCTGATTTGTACCGTGAAATCTTCAAACTTTACAGTGTAAATCAGTTTAACCAGCGTAGATCAGTGGCCAAAAGATTATCTTATAAAATACTGAAAACTCACATCCAGGCTAAGTATCCGTTCTGAATTAGAAATTGGAGTTCCATCAAAATAATTAAACCCAGCTGTGCCTTCAACGGCCAGATTTTCCGATAAAAATAAATCTAATCCAATTCCAGATCTGAAATTTTTAACCCAAAACGATTGATCAACTGCAGGTGGAAAGCCAAAACCTTCCTCAAATTTGTTGATACTGCGATTTATTCCTCCTGATGCATAGAGGAACCATTGTAGTCGCCCCGGATTAGATTGAGGGTAAAATCGAACTAGTGGGTTTATACCAAAAGTAGTCCCCCGGTAAAAATCCGTTGTTTGATGAGCAAGAATCAGCTCGGCTCCTATCGCCCAATTCTCTGATAAGAAAAAACCGATGTTTGGATTTAAATTAATCCCAAACAGATTAGGATCATCTAATAAGGTACTTATATCCAAAGACATGACGGAAGCACCAATGAAGAAACTATTGTCTTTGACGATGTTTACCCCAGTATTTTCGTCTTCCTGATTTGGATTCAAAAATAGACGAACCCTCATGTTGAAAACCAATTGATTGGTATTTCTGCTGTTTTCCACGTCCTGGTTGATGTATTGCAGAATACCCTCTAAGGCCACCTGAGAATTCAAAAAGTAGTTGACACCTGTTCCTGCATTATAGGAGTAAACAGGATCGTTATTATTATCACCAAAACCCAAATAAATACCTGTTCCGGCTTCTAAAAACCATTTCCAGGGGCTTTCTTTATTGATCAGGTAAAATCGACCGAATGGTGCAATGGTAAGATTGCTTGCGCTTAATTCGCCCTCATTAAAATAGTTGGATCTAATACCTGAGCCTATGGCAAATTTGTCGCTTAAAAATATTCCCAGGCCAGCATCTATACCAATACCAAAAGCATTATTGGGTTCGACAAAGCGATTTAGAAGTTGAAAGTTACCGTCTAGTAAAAGACTTCCTTTTTCAATTTGACCAAAAAGGGAGGAGCATAGCATGCTCATCGTTAGAATTGTTAAGATCTTTTTCATAATGTCAGGATTGTTTTATTATAAAGACCTAATATATAGGCAAAGGGTTTCTTGAATATCCTGCTTTTTTTTATGAGACATATTTTAGGGAATGTCCAGGATCTTATGAGTCTGTAAACTTAAACTCCATTTTGGATTCTGAAGGCAGTATTCCATGGTAAGCTGAATATTTTGCTCTTGTTCAGGGCTATCCATGGGCTGTAGATAAAAATGATCAAAATCGAGATCTTCATATTTTTCTGGTTCAGCACCTGCTTGTGGATATACCAATTTTAATTCATTACCTTTTCGCAGTACGATTTCTGTCCTCGCTTTGGGGCTCATACAAATCCAGTCCAAACCCCGAGGGGCAGGAAGGGTCCCATTGGTTTCTACGGCTACCTCTAAGTTTTTTTCATGAAAGGCTGCAATCAGCTCTTCATCCAGTTGTAAAAGGGGCTCACCTCCTGTACAAACAACATAAGGTTTACCAATATTCAAAGAAATGGGCCAAAGACTGGCTACTTTTTCTGCCAGCTCTTTTGATGAATATTTACCTCCATTTTCGCCATCCGTTCCCCAAAAATCAGTATCACAAAACTGACAAATCGCTTTATGCCTGTCTTCCTCCCTACCACTCCACAAATTACATCCGGTGAACCTACAAAAGATAGCAGGCCTACCTGATTGGGCTCCTTCTCCTTGAAGAGTGTAATATATTTCTTTAATTTTGTAGTTCATTTCTAGCAAATCTTCATTTTTTGTAATTCACCTTTTACCAGGAATATTTGAGTGTACGCTTTATATTTTAGTTGTCCAACATTTAGACAACCTTTTCTCAATTAAAAAATTAGGTGTTGGTGTTTTAACAAGGTAAAACCTTAGACCTGCTAGTTTTTATAATTATTTTCAATTTTTGCTATAGATTTTTTTTAGCTTTCTCCATATCTCGAAGAATGGCTTTTTTTAGATTATTACTTTCTGGGGCTACATACTTAAGTGCCTTTTCAAAATATTTAATAGCATTTTTATATGATTTAACACTCAAATAATAAATACCAGAACCATAATTAGCTTCCCAAGTTTTGGGGTTGGTTTTTAAATTATATGTATTCAATTCTTCGATTATATTTAAATTATCTTTTTCTTTATTTCTATAGATATAACTATAAATATCATAAGGTGTAGAAGCTTTCATTAAAGCCCTTTTTACTTCATCCAAGTTTTCTTTTTTCCCAGATTTTACCAGCAAATTTGCTTTAATAATAAAATTATTGAATGACTTATCATTTTTTAAAGCATTTTCTATCCAAAGGAGTCCTTCAGAATAATTGACGCCATTGGTTAAGCAATATTTGGCAGCGTTTGACCATCCATCTGAAGTAAAGGCAGCATCTGATCTTAATTGGTTTCGGATATGATTTAGGGTCGTTTGTTCATCAACTCTAATTTCGAAGGGAATTTTTACATCAGCCCACTTCAAGGCTACAATAGCATGATTTTTTTCTCTTACTTCAAAATCATAGGTCAGCCATTCTCTATGAGGAATTTTCTGTTTTTTCACGGTAACCCTTAATGCATCTTCATTAATGTTATAAAAAAAACTTCCCCAAGAAGTAGAATTATTTGAAAAAATGATGGTCGCCTCAGTCTCTGAGGGAATAATATGCATTCCATAAACTCCTGCTTTTATTTTCTTCCCTTGTATCATTACACTATCTGTAAATGATATTTTGGTATTCTCATTTGCTCCTGCTCTCCAAGGGAATGGTTTCCCATTTTTGGGAATAATTCTCGACCCCCAAATATCTCTTCCCCTGGTTGCAGGACTATGGTATTCAATAATAATATCGGTAAAACCAATTCTTTGTAATACCTGAGATTTTTGACTCAACTTTGGAATTTCCAGGGCTCGGGGTATTTGTAGAGAGGCAGTGGATGTTAAAAAGATACTGATAATGAACACAAATATTTTTACCCTTTGGATCATTTTTTTTCCTTTTAAGATATCTATTCTCCCAGTTAGGTCAATCTCAAAATACATTGATGGCTCATGGCAATCTTAGACTGCGAATAAAATGACTCTATAAAATTGAAGGAGTAAAATGAAGCCTTAAAATTAGGTCTTTGTGTCGCAGCTACGCCGCTCATTTTTGCCTATTTTCCTGCCTTGGGTTAGCACCCAAGGCTTATGCTTGACACCGCTACGCGGTTTTATTT
>JANQPA010000071.1 GCA_028285545.1 Saprospiraceae bacterium
AAAATTATTTATAAAATAAATTTAAATATATTAGTTTTGAACCTAATAATTTAATAAGCCCCAAATCTTAAATAATTGGTAAATGCCTAATAAATCTTAAGGATTTGCGTTTTTTTAATATCTAAGAGTAGAAAGTAAAAAGTAGAATATAAATAGTATTGCTAACAAATTGCTAAATGTAGACCCTAACTTGAACTTTTCTACTTGTATATCTTTATACTTTCTGTCTTATACTTTTTGCCAATTACAAGTTTTCAAACAACCGATTAATTTACAGCTGTACGATATGCGATTCATCTTAAAGCTCTTATTTTGTCTCTTGCTTGGCTTGCCTGCACCTTGTCAATCGCTCTATCCTGTCAAAATTGATAATAAATGGGGCCTGATAAATTCCAACGGAAGAGTAGAAGTAAAACCAATTTATGAATTGATTAGTGAATTTGATCATTTTGGCTATGCCATTATGCAGAAAAATCACTTGGTAGGTATGTTGGACAAATTTGGCAATGAAGTAATTCCGGCAAGATATAAAGAATTGAAAGTGTTGGACAGCACCTTGGTGGCTGCTGTAGAGAATAGTGACTGGAAGGTAATGGATCATAAGGGGAATACAGTTGTACCTGAGGGATACGAAGAGATTGAAGTTTGGAATAAAGAATATATAGCCTTTAGGCAAAAAGGGCAGTGGGGAATTGTAAACCAAAAGGGCCAATTATTGGTTAAGCCTGCTTATGACGAAGTTATCCTGGAGTTAGGTCGTTATTTTATTGTTCGAAGGGGTGAATTCTTAGGGCTTGTTTCTTTGGCAGGAAATTTGATTTTAGACTGCAAAAGTGTCGAGGTTAAATCTTTTAATGAAGATTTGATTTTTTACCGCCAAAATGAAAAATGGGGCGCTGTTAATAGTAAGGGAAGGGTTTTACTCAAACCTTTGTATGACTTGTATAGCAAATTGTCAGACTCCTTTATCAAATTAAAAATTGAACAGGAAAACTACCTGTTTTCTACTGTTTCTTCCAAAATAATAGCAAAAAGCCATGATGATTATTTTGCTTTTTCCGCAGAACGAGTGCTTACCAAGAAGCAGTCCAAAATGGGCTTGATGGATGCGGATGGAAAGATTCTTTTAGCTGATGAATATTTGGATATCCAACCTTACATGGCCGAATATTATAGAGTCAACTTTCAAAAAAGGTGGGGGGTATTAAACCCGGAAGGATCTATTGTTATCCCGTTTGAATATGATTACATAGCGCCTTTGAAGGGACCTGTATGCCTGGTGAAAAATAGTGGAAAATTTGGTGTTGTTAATAAAAAGGGAGAAGAAATTATTCCTACTCAATATGACCGGATAGTTTTTGGCGATCAGACCATTAAAGCTTACCAAAAAGAATCATCTGGTGATCAGCAGGAATCTTTGTCCATATTCAAATTTGACAAGGAGGGGAATTTGAAGGAGCAAAACGAATACGATGCTCATTATACCATAAAAATTGGCTCGCAAAAAAAAGAAGCAGCTCCACTTTTTTCAGATCATATTTATCAACTGGAAAAATTTGAATGGTTTTTTGATCCTGAGAAAGGGCGTTGGGGGTTAAGAAGACTCTCTGATGGGGGAATTCAAATTGAACCTGTTTTTCAATACATCATGACGGTCAAAGAATTAGGCTTTACCCTGGTTGGAATGGAAAAAAAGTCATTTTATGATTTTGAGCGAACTACTTTTCGTTTTGATATAGCCTATGGATTAGTAAACAATGATCTGGGGATGTTGATTACCAAGGTTGAGTTTTTAGACCTGCGCCTGGAAGATTTTAAAAAAGGATTGCCCCTGGCCCGATGTCTTTTTACTGACGGCAAATTTGGCCTGGTCAACAAAGAAGGTATCGTATTACAGAGGCAGCTGGCCTATATTGGAGAATTTAAAGATGGGGTTGCCCGGATGAGTGAATATGGTCGTATTTCAGGAAGTATGGGAAAAGCCAGAGGACTGGGTAAGTTATCTATTTTCCTGGAAGAGATATTGTCTTCGGGATATATGGTAGATTATACCAGCTATGACAGACTATTCAGACATCAGGCCAACCTAAGCTGTGAATCTTGCCAATGGGGGTATATCGATACCCTGGGAAATACCAAAGTAAAACCAGCTTACAGTTTTGCCAATGATTTTGTTAACGATGTAGGGATTGTTGAAAAGAATGGTAAGTGGGGAGCTGTTAGTAAAAAAGGTAAAGAATTGATCCCTTGTAGATATGATGAACTCCATTTTCTGGAAAATACCGATAATAAAATTCTCAGGCTATACATTAATAAACCAAAATATGGCCTGATTGACAGTTCTGGAAATCTAACGGTACGAACAGAATACGATGAAATTGGCCTATTTAGGGAAGGCCGATTAGCAGTTAAGAGAAATGGTTTGTGGGGGTTTGTCAATGTTGATGGAGTGGAAGTCATTCCTTGTAGATTTGCTGAGGTTCGACCTTTTAGCGAAGGGCTTGCTGCTGTTCGACTGGGACGATATTGGGGCTTTGTTGATCCGCTGGGAGAAGTTCTTATTGACTTCCAATATTTACGCGTGGGTGATTTTGTAGAAGGCCTTGCCTTTGCCTTTGATGGACAAAAGGCAGGCTACCTAAAAGGGGACAACAGCTGGCATATAAAAGCGCAGTTTGATCAGGCTTTTGACTTTTATAGAGGGGTGGCCAGAGTGGTTTTAGATGGAAAATATGGCTTAATAGATTCAGAAGGGAAATTTATTGAAAAACCTAAGTTTATTAAAATTGGCCCTTTTGATCGACATGGCTTATCCATTGTCACCTATGGAAACCAGCAGGTGAAATATGGCATCATTAACTTGAAAGGACAATTGGTAACCACTTACCCCTATCGGGAAATTCTCCCATTTTCAGAGGGTTTGGCTGTGGTTAAAGACAAGCAATCCTACGGTTATATTGATACCACTGGCCGAGTGGTTATTCCGCTGGAATTTTCTAAAGCTTCTTCTTTTTCCCAAAATAGAGCAGCTGTTCGGAAAGATGGTGCCTGTGGATATATTGACCTAAGTGGTAATGCTGTGGTTGCCTATCAATTTACCAAATGCATGGACTATGAGGATGGCAGGGCAGTCGTTTATCAGGGAATACGTAAGGCCGGCTTGGTTGATTTGAGCGGCAATATGGTTTTAGAGCCTAGCGTTAATCGCCTGCTCAAGTTCAGCGAGGGTAGGGGACTGGTCAGAGATCGTCAGTATCGATTCTATTACATCACTGAATCAGCCAAAATGTATGATGGCTTTTATGAAAAAGCTTCTGCCTTCAAAAACGGAGTTGCTCTTGTAAAAGAGGGAGGCAAATGGGGGATCATAAACCAAAGAGGATTGACCATTATCGCTCCTAAATATGATAAAATTGAGGACTTTAAAAATGGATATGCAAAGGTCCGAATCCATGGCTTTAATGGCCTTTCTAATCTAAAAGGCGAATTAATTGTCCAACCCAATTATGAATACATCAGTTATGCCGGTAATGGAGTTTTCAGAGTGGAACAAGGAGATGAGGTAGGATATTTCAATAGTGATGGTGACTGGTTATGGGAATTATCGAATTAAAAAATAGTATGCTGGCGGCGCAGCCGCCAGCATATATTATACATTAAGAACTTTTCTTGTCTTTTTTATCCAATACGATGGCATCAATTGATTTCTCTCTAACCATTCTGTTGAAATCAGGAAGATCTTCTCCTTCGATCTTGCGGAACTTTTGAACTTCGGAATTGATCTTATCTGTCAACTCCTTCTTAACTGCCTTAGCTTGCTTGGTGGGAGCATTATTTCCCCTATTGGTAAGAGAATTAACTCCAGATAGTTTGTTGGTCAAGCGTATTGGGAAGTTAAGTGGATCCTGACGACTCCGGTTTTTAGTCTGGTACAGGGCTTCCTCTATTTCTGTCATGGTCTTATTGATCTCAGTAGCTTTTTCAATAAGATCCTTCATATCTTCTCTGCCCTTCCAAAGACCTTTATAATGGTTCAATTGATCTCGAATGCTTCTGATGTCAATAATAGTTTGATGCGCCTCAGAAATGGTTTCATTGGTTTCTTTGACAAAATCAAACTGCTCCTGGAGGCCTTGTAGGGAAACCTCAGCACGAGGGTCTTTAAGAATTTCAAATTCCTGCTCCTGCTTTTTGCCATTTACATTAATAGCCACCTTGTATTTTCCAGGAACAGCCATGGGCCCCGCTAAGCTACCTGCCCAAAATATCATTCCTTTAAAGTCTTTGGCATTTGGATAACGCATATTCCAGTTAAATACATTGCCTCCTTTTTTGACAGTCAGTTTGCTGTTTCTGTCTTTAGACTTGGTTGAGAATTCTTTGATTAGGTCTCCATCCATTTCGTGGAAGGCCAATGTAACTTCATCATCCTTACCCAACTCTTCTTTCATATAAAAATTAACCATTACTCCTCCAGGATGATTTTGACCAGCTCGTGGGTTGGGTCTTCCAAATCTTCCACCACCGCCCATGCGATAGGAATCCATAGGCTTGTATAGGTAGAAATCACTGGAAGCAACGGCATCACTTAGCTGGTGAAGTGGAGTAAGATCATCAATCAACCAAAGGCTTCTTCCCTGGGTAGCTGCAATTAGATTATCGTTTTTAATGGTCAAGTCTGTAATTGGTACGATAGGCAGATTTAATTGGAAAGGTTGCCAATCTTTTCCATCATTGAAAGAAACATACATTCCTGTTTCTGTTCCAGCATATAGTAATCCCTGACGCTTAGGATCAGCTCGTACCACGCGGGTAAAGTGATCAGAAGGGATTCCATTGGTGATTAATTCCCATGTTTTTCCATAATTCTTAGTATGGTATAAATAAGGTGTATAATCACCCATTTTATAGCGAGTTCCTGCTACATAGGCTCCTCCTTTATTGAATGGATCTGCATCAATACTATTGATCATCATCCACTCTGGCATTCCTTTAGGGGTTACATTATCCCATTTTTTGCCACCATCTCTGGTCACATGGATTAAACCATCATCAGAACCAGCCCAGATCAAACCTTCCTCATAAGGGGATTCAAGAGCTGCAAAAATAGTACAGTAATATTCCACCCCTGTATTATCCTGTGTGATTACACCTCCAGAGGAAACCATTTTTTCTGGTACACTACGTGTAAGGTCAGGACTGATAATCTCCCAGGATCTTCCCTGATCATAACTTACGTGTACATGCTGGGAAGTGGTATATAATTTTTTCTCATTATGAGGGGAGAAAAATATAGGAAAATTCCACTGGAACCGATACTTCATTCCTTCGGCACCATATCCCATTGGGTTGTCTGGCCATACATTGATGCTTTGTGATTGACGAGTTCTGTGATTAATTCTTTGCAGGGTACCACCATAACTACCACCATAAACAATATCATTGTCAGTAGGATCGATGGCCAGGTGACCACTTTCACCACCTGCGGAAGGTTCCCAATCTCTTTCTGAGATTGAGCCACCATCAGTTCGGTGTGCAATACGAATAGTAGAATTATCCTGCTGGGCTGCATAAATTCGATATGGAAAATGATTGTCAGTCGTAACCCGATAAAACTGAGCTGTGGGTTGGTTCATATAGGTAGACCAATTTTCACCGCCATCGAAGGATACCTGTCCACCTCCATCATCGGCTATGATCATTCTTTTGTTATCCTCTGGTGCAATCCAGAGATCGTGGTGATCACCATGAGGTGCAACACTAGCCTTGAAGGTACGGCCTCCATCCGTTGATTTGTGATAGGCAACATTCATTACATAAACTACGTCTTCATTCTGGGTATCTGCATAAATTTTGGAATAATACCAGGCTCTTTGGCGGAGGGAACGATCGGAGTTGGTTTTGGTCCAGGTTTCACCCGCATCGTCAGACCGGAAAACGCCACCATCTTTAGCTTCCATTATGGTAAATACTCTTTCAGAATTGACTGGAGAAACGGCAATGCCAATAATGCCTAGTGGCCCTTCAGGTAAGCCTTTTTTCTCGGAGATGTTTTCCCAGGTATTTCCTTCATCAGTACTTTTCCAAAGTGCGGAACCTTCACCACCACTGTTCAAACTGTAGGGGGTTCTGTTGATTTTCCAGGTGGAAGCATAAAGTACTCTTGGGTTATTAGGGTCCATGATGAGTTCCACAGCACCAGCTCCTGCGTTGGCAAAAAGGATGCGTTCCCATGTTTCACCCCCATCTGTACTTTTGTAAACTCCTCTCTCTTCGGTGTCTTTGAATAGGTCTCCCAATACTGCCGCATAAACGATGTCGGGATTTTTGGGATGTATTCTGATTCTTGGAATGTGGCGTGAATTTTCTAAACCTATATGTTTCCATGTTTTTCCTGCATCCATTGACTTCCACATACCATATCCATAGGATACATTTCCTCTGACGGAAACCTCACCTCCTCCTACATAAATGGTATTATGATCAGAATCAGCAACAGCTATCGATCCGATAGAACCACCAAAAAAGCCATCGGAAATGTTTTTATAAGTTTGGCCTCCATCTTGAGTGCGCCATACTCCTCCACCGGTAGCTCCGAAGTAATAAAGATTCGGTTTGCCAGGTACTCCTGTTACCGCTGCGGAACGGCCACCACGGAAGGGTCCGACATTTCTCCATTTGATGGAGTTATAGAGTTCTTCTTCATATTGTACGTTAGAAGCACTGCTGTTGGTTTGGGCTTCGACTGTCAGGGTGACAAGTCCAAAAAATAATAAAGCGAGGATAACTTTTGTGACACTAGTTGGTTTCATGCTTTTATTTTTAGGTTTTTATTCTATTTCCTAATAAAAATATGTAATTGGACATAAAAACAAAAAATAAAAAGAGCTATTCTATGACTAGAATAGCTCAGTTAAATTGAGAAAAACCTCGCCTTTGCTTCAATTTTTTCTGCTTTGCAGATACTTTTACTGCTTTTGCAGATATATTTTTTTGATTAGTGATTTTTCATCTTGTCGAATTTGTAAGAAATAAATTCCCGATCCATTTTGCGCAATGTCTAATTCATCCATAAAAACCCCGGAAAATGAATCCAATTCGTAATTATACAGGGATCTTCCATTTTGGCTGTAAATCTGGATTTGGGTATCTCCTCTACCATCTATTTCGAAAGACAGACTTACATTTTCCCTGTTTTGAGAAACGATTAAACTTAGGTTTTCTATTTTCAATTGGTTATTAGAAAAAATCTTTCGTCTTGATGCCAGAGATAAATTATTTAAATCTCTTTGGGTAGCATCTTCTATTCTTATACGTACTCTACTATTCTCTCCTCGACTTCTATTGCCTTTTATGATTACTTGCGAATCTTCGTCGGGGTTAATCCGGTAGAGGATTTTGCCATTTCTGTTATCCATATCACATTGTGACTTTATGGGTTTGCTACTTTGCAACTTTTGTCCGTTTCGGATGTAGATCACTTCTATGGGCTCCCCCACTTTGGTATTATTAATGGCTATTGAAAGGTCACTCCAATCAATGATCATGTACTCATTAATGTGAGTGATTACATCACCAGTTTTCATCCCCATTTCCTCAGCTGTAGAATTTTTTACAATACTTACTGTCACCCCCATTTCACTAAGTTTGCTATAGTTGTTTCTGACTCCCAGGAATGGATCTTCACACTCATCCACTCGATCTGTGGAATTATTGTTTCTTGATCTTGCACCAAATACAATCTGGCTGGTCATTAGGCGTCCTTTTCTAATAAAGTAAAGCTTCGCCTCTTCTCCTTCATGATATTTGGCCAAAATATTAGTTAAGGTTTGATTTTCGCCAACTCTATACTGATCAATCCCATAGACATAGTCAAAAGGTTTTAAATTGATTTCGGCGGCAGTTGTATTAGGAATTACTCTGGTAATATAACTGCCATGTATGTTTTCAAAACCCAATTTTTTGGCCTTTTCTTTAGAAACCACATTAGAATAAATGCCAAGGAATGCAGGACGGGCATTATTTCTGGCCGCTCTTTCTTCCTCTTTAGTGGCTTTGTAACTTTTTACATTGTCGCTAGCCGTATAATTGCGGCCAGCGCGGGTATAAGCCACTTTAATAAGCTCATTTGGTCTTAAACTTGAGATTGCAGTAGTTATATCTCCCCAATCATACATGGGATAATTATTAATAGTTGTAATGATATCCCCATCTTTGAGGCCCATCTTCTGGGCTGTCGAATTATAAACGATGCCTACTTGAACGCCAATTTCTCCTTCCGGGCACGAACAATCATCGGTCACTCCTAAAAAAGCTTTTTGATCGTCTGAGGTGCTGAAATAAAATGAATTGGATCGTTTCCCTAAAGTTACTCGGACTGCTCTTTTAACATTTTTTCGAATAAAATGAAGAGTGATCGCATCTCCAGGCTTTTTATTTCGCATCAAATCATCCATATCCTGGTGGTGTTCTGTAATCTGATTATCGATTCCGAAGATATAATCAAACACCTGCAAATTAGCTTTGGCAGCTGGTGTATTGGGCCAGATCCTGGTAATGTAACTACCATAGAGGTTATCAAAACCCAGTACTTTTGCCTTTTTTTTGGAAATGGATTCGGAAGATACCCCTAGATAACCAACATCTAATTTAACTTCCGAAGCCCTTGTGTTAGTTGTTTGGCAAATAAGAACCATCGCAATTAAAAATAGCGAAAGTCTATTCATGATTATTTGACTTTATTTTACCCTAATGACAGTTGACGAGCATAAGGGTTGCACAATTTTATGATATATTTCTCTGTTGAAAACAAGTATAATTAAAAAACGAAAATTCCTTTTACTAATTTTACTCTAAATTGGAGAAAAAAAACTTCATATGAAAATCGATAAAATTGTCTTTTTGATCATAACCCTAGGAGTGTTTGGGCTGAATTCTTGCGGTTCTTCAAAAAAACTAGAACGACCCATGGAAAAGTACGATGAAATTTTAGAAACAAGAATATCCTATTTGAATATCCCTATCAGAATTGACATCCAGTCTCTCGAGAAATCTATCGACAGAGATATGGATGGCATTATTTATGAAGACAAAGATATTAATGATGATGGTGTCATGATGAAGTTAGAAAAAAATGGGACCATTGATATTTTAGCAGATACTTCTAGCCTGAAATACCAACTGCCTCTAAAGGTTTGGGTGAAGTATGATGCTGGGATTACCTATGTGGAAGCCCAGGGAATTATCAAGTTAGATTTTTTAACCAAATACTCTATATCTTCGAATTGGGAGCTAGAAACCCTTACCAGTATCGAGCAATACGACTGGATTCAGAAACCAAAGTTGAAGCTGGCTGGCATCAATTTTTCAGTAGGATTCCTGGGGGATATGATTGTACGTAACAGCCGAGTGGCTATTACCCGCACCATTGATACCATGGTCAAAGAAAATCTCAATTTGAATGAACGAATTAAAGAAACATGGACCCAATTGCGAGAACCCATATTGGTAGCTGAGGAGTATAATACCTGGCTTACGGTTAATCCTATTGGTATTGGAATGACTCCCATCGAAACGAAGGATAGGTTTATCAGTAGTACCATTTTAATTGAATCTGAGCCATCTATTTCTGTTGGTCCAAGGCCCAGCCCGGTTTCAGGAAGCTTTTTGGTCCCTCCATTCAAATATTCAAATGAAAAAGTGGATGAAGATTTTGCTTTGTTGGTGTCTGCGGAAATCACCTATGCTGAAGCCGAACGATTGGCCAGGGAGGAAGCTGCTGGGGAAACTTATGATTATGGTAAGCGCAGCTTTACTGTAGAAGATATTAATCTGTATGGTCAAGAGAAAAAGCTTGTTGTTGATGTTTTATTATCAGGTAGTTATGAAGGGAACATCTATTTAACTGGCGAACCGAAGTATGATGAAAGAGATAACGCAATAGTCATCAAAAACCTGAAATACACCCTAAAGACAAAGAATTTACTATATAAAACAGCAGGTTGGATCCTGAAAAGTACCTTTAAAAATAAAATTGAAGAAACCCTTAACTTTTATTTGGATTATAATTTAGATGCTGCAAAAAAACAGCTTAAGGAACAATTGGGGAATTACAATGTAACCAATGGGGTTAAATTAAATGGAGATTTGCAGGATTTGGCCATTAAAGATGCTGTAATGACTCCTGCAGGAATGAAAGTGGACGTAATGATAACAGGAAAACTCAACGTGGAAATTAAAGGACTGAATTAATCAAATATTTATAGCTGAGTAAAAATTCTACCGGAATTTTTACTCAGCTCCATCTAAGTGCTATTCTTTTGCTAGGGTCAAAAGCCTCTCTTTCCCTGCCTGATTCATTTTAATTACAAGGGTGTCATCTGAAATTTTTACCAATTCAACTACCTTCTCAGTAGATGCTTGATTTAAGGTATCCGTGGTGTATAAATATTTAGATTTTAAGATATAGTGGCCGGCTTCCCTATAATTCAGAGTGCTTTCATAATGATAAATGTTGTTTTGATCAAAAGAAAAACGAATTTTATCCAATTGAACATCTAAAGTTTTTCCTTCTTCTTGAAGCTTGGTAGCATTCCAGGCACCAGCCAGGGATAAGGGTTCTTGATTGCTGCATGCTGTTATTATCATTAAACCTGGGATGAATAGCCGGAAAAACAGAAAAGGTCGAATTTTCATTTTTCATTCTTTTTATTTGCGAGATAGATATGATGCTTCTTTATCGGTAAATATGTCACTAATTAGAATGGGGACCAAATCGATAAAATCATGCTTTACGATTTGGTCCCCATTCAAAGTACAATCTATGACTATTTTATGAAAATAGTGGATTCATTAAGATGAATGTTATGGCTCCGGCTAAAAATCCAATGAGGGCCAGCCATGACATCTTTTTGAAATACCAAATAAAATCTATTCTTTCCATTCCCATCGCTGCAACTCCTGCTGCAGAACCGATAATTAACATACTTCCACCTGTACCTGCAGAATATGCAATAAAATGCCATAGCTTACTATCCATTGGGAAGACGTCCATTGGATACATCCCCATGGAGGCTGCAACCAGCGGAACGTTGTCAATTATGGCCGAGAGGAATCCTAATATAATTACCACCACATCCTGGTTGGGAATGGCTGCCTGAAGTTGTTCAGCCAGATTCATTAAAAACCCAGTATCTCCATGAGCTCCTTGCACCACAACGGATTCAAGGGCGGCCACTGCCATCAGAATTCCGAGGAAAAATATGATGCTGGATAGTTCGATCCGAGATAAGGCTTTATGGGCAGAATATTGTTGTCGACGTTCTTCCGTAAAATCTTCCTCTGGATGGATATATTCTGAAACCAGCCACACAACGCCTAATGAAAGCATCATTCCCATATAAGGAGGTAAATGAGTCAATGATTTAAAAATAGGAACAAATATTAATCCACCTAAACCAACCATTAACATGGTTCGGCTACTAAGAAGTTTTTCTTCCTGCTTACCTTTTTCATGATCATAATCCGATCCCTCGAAAGTACCTTTAAAAGGTTTAAGAAATGAAGCAACAAAGGCTGGGACAGCGATACAAACGATCGAAGGAACAACTAAACGGGTGATTAAGCCCGGTGTAGATACCTTTTCACCTATCCAAAGCATGGTGGTTGTTACATCTCCAATTGGGGACCAGGCACCACCGGCATTGGCTCCAATCACGGCCATTGACACAAACCATAATCTGGTTTCTCTTTCTGGAATTAGACGGCGAAGTAAAGAAACTAGAACGATAGTAGAAGCAAGATTATCAAGGGTTGCTGAAAGGAAAAAGGCCAAAACACAAATCAAATAAAGCATTGATGTTTTGCTTTTTGTTTTGATTCGGTTTGTTATGACTGCAAATCCTTTATGCAAATCGATAAGTTCTACTATGGTCATTGCTCCAATTAGGAAAAACAGGATTTCTGCAGTTTTACCTAGATGATGTAATAAAACACCTTCTAGAGGAGCTACAGTATGGTGGTGATCCACCACGTCCGCATGTCCTAAAGAAATTAAAGCCCAACATAATGAGCCCATGAGCAAAGCTGGGACAGATTTATCAAGTTTGAGTGGATGTTCAAAGACAATGGTTATATAACCTAAAATGAAACAGAGTACTATACCTGTGAGCATGTATGAAGTGTTTGACTGGTTTGGTAATTCGTTTTGAGAACTTTTATGGGAAAATACTATTAGGTAGATTTCAAAAAAACCATTTTTTCTTCTACCAGTATGCTTACAAAAATATAATTTATTTCTTTCCTGCTAAGAAAAGCAGCAAATTTATTTTGCAAGGATTTATAATGGCTTTAATTCCAGGCATTTGGAAATTGTGCAGATGATTAAGGTGCTTTCTTTAAAATATCTGTTTTAGAAGGCAAAAGGGTAGCCTTATCCTATAAAATTTTGTAATTTCGCCATCTGCTTTTGGTTTTAAGATTAAACCGATAGCGGGAACAGCAACTTTGATACATTATGGTGAAAATTGGCAATATAGATTTAGGAGAATTCCCCTTGTTACTGGCGCCCATGGAGGATGTCAGTGATCCTCCTTTTAGAGCACTTTGCAAACAGCAAGGTTGTGATATGATGTATACTGAGTTTATTTCCGTTGAAGGATTAATTCGGGATGCCTCTAAGAGTGTACAAAAGCTGGATATATATGATGAAGAGCGGCCGATAGGAATTCAGATATTTGGGGCAGAGATGAGTTCCATGATGCGGGCTGCTGAAATAGTAGAAGAAGCACAGCCTGAAGTTTTGGATATCAATTATGGCTGTCCGGTTAAGAAGGTTGTTTGTAAAATGGCTGGTGCAGGTATTTTGCAGGACCTGGATAGAATGGTTCGCCTGACGGAAGCGGTGGTGAAATCTACCAAATTACCTGTGACTGTAAAGACCCGTTTAGGCTGGGATGATAATACAAAATACATTGAAGAAGTGGCCGAACGCCTCCAGGATGTTGGCATCAAAGCTTTAAGTATCCACGGCCGCACCCGCAAGCAAATGTATAAGGGAGAAGCAGATTGGACATTAATTGGTAAAATCAAAGAAAACCCACGTGTCCATATCCCCATTTTTGGTAATGGTGACATTGACAATCCTGAAAAGGCTAAATTATACAGGAATCGGTATGGGGTTGATGGGATTATGATTGGCAGAGCCAGCATTGGCTATCCCTGGATCTTTAGAGACATCAAGCATTATTTTAAAACAGGAGAAATTCTCCCTCCACCTAATATCCACCAGCGTGTTAGCGCTGTTAAACAGCATTTAATGCATTCAATTGAATGGAAAGGAGAGAAACTAGGAATATTGGAAATGCGCCGTCATTATACCAATTACTTCAGAGGATATCCTCATATCAAACCCTTTCGCAAGGAATTGGTCACCTTAAGTAATCCGGATGACTTGCTAGGAGTTTTAAATAGGATAGAAGAGCATTATTCCCAGACAATTGTAAATGATTACTCTACCATTTAAGAGTGTGCCAGGGTCTTACCTCTGGGTTTGATAAGGGGGCTATTTGGGATCTCAAAAGCAAATTCCAAATAAAAGCTAATATCTAAAGACTTTGTTGATAAATTAGCAGCAAGAGGATTTTTTACCCTGTCGGTTTGGTAATTTTGATCATTCAACTACCGGTAAATTTTATAGCTAGTGGTATTCAATATACAAGAGAACGAGCGGAAAATTTTTTATTTAATTGGCGAAACTGCACAAGAATTGGGCTTTCCAGCCTATGTAGTGGGAGGTTACGTCAGAGATCGTTTATTGGCCCGCCCTTCAAAAGATATTGATATTGTATGTGTAGGGAGTGGCATCCAACTGGCTCAAAACGTAGCCGCAAAGCTTAGACCCATCCCCAGGATTGCTATATACAAGCGTTTCGGTACGGCTATGATTAAGCATAAAAGCTTAGAAATTGAATTTGTAGGAGCACGCAAGGAATCTTACAGATATGATTCCAGGAAGCCTTCAGTAGAAGAAGGTACCCTTGAGGATGATCAGAATAGAAGAGACTTTACCATCAATGCACTTGCCGTAAGTTTAAATGATGAAGATTATGGGTATATTTTAGATCCCTTTGGTGGATTACAACATCTAGAACAGAAACTAATAAAAACTCCACTGGAGCCGGATAAGACTTTCATTGATGATCCATTGCGGATGATGCGGGCCATTCGATTTTCTACTCAGCTAGATTTTATTATTGACCCGGAAACTTTTCATGCCATAAAGCTCAATAAAAATAGAATAAATATAGTTTCTCAAGAACGCATTATAACCGAACTCAACAAGATCATTTCTGCTCCTAAACCTTCAATTGGGTTTAAGCTTTTATTCCAATCAGGATTATTACAGATTATTTTCCCGGAATTGGTGGCAATGCAGGGGGTTGATGTGAAAAATGGCCGAGCTCATAAAGATAATTTTTATCATACCCTCCAGGTACTCGATAATATCAGCAAAAAAACTAATGATTTGTGGTTGCGATGGAGCGCTCTGTTGCATGATATTGGAAAGCCTATTACAAAAAGATGGGATGACGAGCAAGGCTGGACTTTTCACGGCCATGAGGCAGTTGGTGCCAATATGGTTCCCAGGATTTTCCGCAGGATGCGCCTACCCATGGATCATAAAATGAAATTTGTACAAAAAATGGTCCAATTGCATCAACGCCCCATCAGCTTGACCAAAGATAATATCACCGACTCTGCTATTCGTCGGCTGGTTTTTGAAGCTGGAGAAGATATAGATTTATTGATGCAATTATGTGAAGCAGATATTACCTCCAAAAATCCTAAAAAGGTAACTCGTTATCTGGAAAATTACGAAATGGTAAGAGGAAGGATCAGTGAGGTGGAAGAAAAGGACAGATTACGCAATTGGCAACCTCCGGTATCTGGCGAATTAATCATGGAAACATTTAATATTTCACCTTCAAAGGAAGTGGGTATTATCAAAACAGCAATTCGCGAGGCCATCCTAGATGGAGATATTCCTAATGAATACGAGGCTGCTTATCAGTTTATGCTTCAAAAGGGAAAAGAACTGGGTTTGGTAAAGGTTGATGTATAAAAAAAGCGAAAAGACATAATTAAGATATCTTTTCGCTAAAACTAGAGCGGATGACGAGATTCGAACCCGCGACCTCAACCTTGGCAAGGTTGCGCTCTACCAGCTGAGCTACATCCGCTTTTAAAATAGTGAGGCAAATGTAAGAAGGACATTCGAAAAAAACAACATCCTATTTTAAAAATTACTGTAGATAAAATAATTCTTAAAAAAATCATAGTTGTCGTTTCCTTCCATTTATCTTCAATTCCTTTTTGGGGAGTTAAGTTTTTTGTTGGGAAGTTTTAATATTTGTTGCTGTTCAAAAAGATACCTAATCACAAAATTAAGCTAAGTCATGAGACCTAAAGAACAAATTTATAGTAATTATACTGAGGAAGATTTCTCCGTTTGGTCAATACTCTTTGATCGACAAATGGAACAGCTGAATGGAAGAGTAGCCAAAGAGTTTTTGGAGGCATTGGAAGTCATCCAGTTTAATAGGAATGAAATTCCAGAGTTCAAAAAAGTCAATGAAATTCTTGCCACCACGACAGGTTGGGAACTTAAAACAGTTCCAAATATTAGTCCGGCAAAAGAATTTTTTCAACTCCTGGCCCAAAAAAAATTCACCGCCACCTGTTGGCTTAGAAAGATGAGTGAACTAGATTACTTAGAGGAGCCGGATATGTTTCATGACGTGTTTGCCCATACTCCCTTGTTATCCAATAAAGCCTATACCGACTTTTTCCATAAAATGGGACTCCTGGCCGAAAAGTATATCGATAAAGAAGAAATTATTTTAAAATTGCAAAGACTTTATTGGTTTACCATTGAATTTGGTCTTATCAGGTCTGAAGGGCAAATAAAAATTTATGGGGCTGGCATTATCTCTTCTAAAGGAGAAACCATCCATGCCCTAAGTAATGATTCCATAAAGCATGATTTTGACATCTCAAAAATCTATGAGCACGACTTCCGAACGGATGTTATCCAGGAAGAATATTATGTCATAGATTCTTTCGAACAGCTTTCAGGATCAATGGACCAGATTGAAGCTGCATTATTTGAAGAGGTCAAACTTGACTAGCAATAACTTCCATCTCGATTAGAAAGCCATAATGTAATTCTTTCGTAGGTACGACTGCCCGCGCTGGTTTATGACTGCCAAAATATTCGCCATAAATCTCATTGACTTTGCCCCAAAGAGATATGTCGGAAATATAAACCGTGCTTTTGAGTACATTGTTTAGGTCACTACCAGCGGCTTCCAGGATTGCTTTGACATTGTCCAGGACTTGCCTTGCCTGTTCTTCAATCGAACCGTTTATCTTTTCACCGGAAGCGGTAACGGGTAATTGACCAGAAACAAAAACCAGGCCATTGTAAGTGATGGCTTGAGAATAATGTCCTGCTGGAGTAGCAGCTTTATTGGTACTTATTGGATAGATCATAAATGCTTAAGGTTTTTCAGGTAAAAAATTAAATAAAAATTCCCACAAGGCTTCATAGGGTATAATTTCAACTTCATAATCTTGTTTGGATTCTTGAATAGGCATTGAATTTAATTTTTCAATAAAATCCGTTGAATGTCTTCGGACGCCTACCTGATTAAAATGTCCCTTTTCCAACGTGAGGAGCATCCGGATGAAACAGTTGCTCCGAAAAGTTTCGTCTTGTCTTAAATATCTGTAAGCATATTGATTCAAGGCGTCGGTATTTTCAATCACCTTATCAAATTTTCCTCTGCGAATATACTCCAGGGTTCGGATGATTAAAATGTTGATGTTCATTCCTCTTTTGTCTTTGGAGTATTTGGGCACCTCATTCAATAATTTTCCCAATCGGAGTTTACTCCCGGTCATGATCTTTGCATAGGCCTCATAAATTTGCCAGGTTTCAACATCACGGGGAGTATTTTTGAATTCAGTATTGATGCGTTCAGAAATTTCCAAGGCCCTTTCGTATTCTCCTGTATGAAAGTGGATTATGGCTTTAAATTGCATGGCCTTGATCCAGTTGGTTTGCCCAGGTTTGAAAAGGACAATACATTCCTTCAAAACCTCCTCTGCTTCATCAAATTCCTTGTTGATAATATGCCCTGGAATCTTTTTAAAATTGAAACCAAAAATTGCAGGCGCGGGAACTTCATATGGCAGGGCATCTAATTTTTTTAGCATTCGATTACATGCCTCAGTAACTGCAAGATGATTATTATTCATCTGATGCCAAATAACAATTACATTCCCAGCAAGATACAGGAGCCAATAGGTGCTGTATTTATCAACAATTTCCTCAGCTTTTTTTACAAAACGCTCAATACGCTCCAACTCCTCCCTTTTATGCTGCTTTTTGGTTTGCAATAAAGCTAAATAGCAAAACATATCTTCCACTTCCATCTCTTTTTCAATGAGCTCAGTGCTCTTCGTCAATATTTTGCTATATTTTAGGAATTGTGATTTGTTAGGTTCAACCGTTGCGAAATAAATTTTTAATTCCCTGGCAAAAGGAACAGTTATTTCCAAAAAATGATATTTCTCTGCTTGTTTGATGGCCTTCCGAGCAATCTCTTTTGCGGCTTTTCTCTTTCTACTCGTTGATAGAATTTTATATACTAAAAATAATCTATAAGTTATAAAGAAAGCCTTTCTATAATCTGTTCTATAATTTTGATCAAGAAATAATAATGTATTCATTAATCTTTGTGAAAGCTTATCCTTAATGCCATTTAAATAGATTTTACCATATTCACTGTTGGGAAAAAGATAGTTAATGGCTTCTTCATTTGACTTTACTTTTTTATTTTTAATCAAATGATATAATTTACCAGCTTGATCCTGATCCTCCCCAATAAGTTTTAAATGTCTAACCTTTAGTGGGCTTACCAATTCACATAATTCTATTATTGAATCCATATTCTGTGGATAGATTTACTATATTTTTTTGTTGATTATCAGATAGTTATTTAGAGAACATAAAAAAAAGCTGTATTTTTAAGGGTATTTTTCATATTTGAACAATGAAATTGTTTTTTCGGAATGACAATATATTTTTGTTCTTGGAAAAGTTCGTATTTAATTTTTTAATAACTCTATAACGAATAGGGATAGGGGATCGTATTTTTATTTTTCAAAATCAGCTATTTGTAAATTAAAAAATAAAAATACGTTGTTTTTTACCATATTTTTTAGAAGGATGGATTGTAATTGAAGGCTTAAATAAGCTTGATACCTTTAATAGGCATTCAATTATTAATCCTAAATTCTGAAAAATTATGGGCATTGTTGAACTAATTATTACTGGTTGTGTGGTTATTGAAGATATTTTAGGATGGTGATCAATATCTTAGAATTTCTTTATTAAATGATCGCCTCTAAGTAAGTAAACACGCAAGCGAGATTTACACGCGTCTCAAACCGAACTAAAGCTAAAGAAAATTAAATAAGACGACCTTATTAAAATAATATTTTTTGATAACCAGTATATATGGCATATTCCTTAATGTAAGGAGTATGCCTTTTTATCATAATGGATAAAAATTAATCAACTTTATTGTAGATTGTTGTATATAAAATCCCAAAGCTTTTCATAAGGGACAACTTCTACCTCATAATCCTGTTTGGCTTCAGACAAGGGATGTTCTTCCAAGGCTTTTAAATGAGGTTGCACATATTCCAATACCTCCTTTTTTTGAAAGGCTCCTTTTTCAAGCGATTTGATAATTAGAAGGAAGTGTCGGCTTCTGAAAGTACTTTCTTCATCAAGTAAATAGCGATTGATGTATCGACTTAGGGACTCTGTTTGATCAATAACTTTGGAATATAATTTTTTTCTGATATTGTCTAAAATCAGGATGATTAAGATGTTTATGTTCATGCCCTTTTTGTCCTTTGAAAAAATGGGAACCTGATTAAGAAAGCGGCCTGCTCTAAAATAATTTCCCGTTAGAATTGAAGCATAGGCATGGTAAATTTCAAAGGCTTCATTATAAGATCTAGTTTTTGAAAAATTCATATTAAAATATGAATTTGCCTCCGCAAATTTACCTTGGTGAAATAGATTTAAAAATAGTATTTGGGTTGTAATTTTATAATTATAACTGTTCACAGGAGTCATACGAAAACAATTATTAATTGCATTATTTGCTTGATTAAATTTTTTGCTGATAATATACCAAGGTATTTTTCTATATTCAAAAACAAAGATTTGTTTGGGAAAAGGTGAAAATGGCAATTTTGCAATTTCAGCTTGTAATGTTTCCATTCTTAAGCAAACCTTTTTATACTCCATTTTCAATAACAAATATGTTGATTCTATATATGCCGTTCTAACTAAAATTTTGTAAGAATGTCCTTTTGTTGAAAGAGTTATTGCCGATTTATATATCTTTTCAGAAATTTTTATTGTCTTTTGATTAAAGGATTTTTTCTGTCGAATGATTAATGCTAATTCATTATATAATCTATCCAATTCACATTCTACAATATATTGATTATGGTATTCTAAATTTAATTTATTATACTTTGCATATTCTTTGATATTGTTTTGTTGTATTAAGAAGTACCTTCTTAAATAAATTGTAACTAAAATACACAACTCTGTTATATGATACTCCACAGCAATTTTCATTATCTTCTTTCCAAAAGATTCGATTAATGAGTTTATTCCTAAAGCGATAGAGATCTTCAGTAATACAAATAGATAATATCCATAGATGTGTTTTTTTTGGTAGGTATCTATATTTAAAGCATCTAAGGAGGTAATTAAGCTATTCCCCATCCTCTCAATTAACTTGGTTTTTAATTTCCAGATGGACCGTCTGGGGTAATTGGAATCAGATAGCAATCGTTCGATGACTTCTTCGTCGCTGGTAACTTTTCCTTTTTTTAATAATTGATAAAGTCGTTCAACATTATCATTTCTTATACCAAGGATGTTGGGTTTGAGTCGACTATTAATAGGAAGTTGTTCTGCAACCTTTTGAAGGTCTTTCATTTTCATGATGCGAAGGCTTGAAAAATTAACATCTTGTTTATCAGTTGGTTATTGGATTTGGTTTTGTTTCAAAAAGGGCGATTTTGGATGAAAATTGCCTTTTCAGTCGGTTAAGGACTTGATAACTTGATATTAAAGTAACAAAAATATAGTATAAGTAAATGATCTGTTTTACCCTATAATCATCAAATAGATATGAATTCACACGAACGCTTACAGCTTAGATTGGAAGACCTGACAGGAAAGGCAAAAACCAGGAAAGAATTAGCCGAAGAATATGGAGTTTGTACACGGACAATGAGAAGGTGGTTAAAGAATGAAGGTTTTGTTTCATTAGGAGCAGAAAAAATCAGGCCTATAGATTTGGAAAAAATCTATTTGACATTTGGTCTCCCAAAGAAAGTGAAGAGTCGTTGGTATTAAAGACTCTTATCCTAATGTGCACCTGGTTTTTGGGATTCCATTAATTGGAGTAAAAATGACCACAGGTGTTCATATGGAACGATTTCAACTTCAAAATCCTGTTTAGAGTCATGCAAAGGGTTTTTAAGCAGTTTTTGCAGATGAGGTTTAGCATATTTGCTTACTGTGATCTGCTTAAAATACCCTTTTTCCAGACAAATCAACATTTTAATAAAGCAGTTGCTCCTTATTGTATCCTGATGTCTTAAATGTCTGTAAATATATTGTTTTAATGCATTCGTTCGGTCAATAACTTGCCCCCTTTCATTGCGCCTCATGTATTCCAAAATTTGGATAATTAAAATATTGATGTTCATTCCGCGGGTATCCCTGGAAAACTGGGGAACTTCATTTAAAAATTTTCCTAATCGAAGCTTTTTTCCTGTCAGGATGCTGGCATAGGCCTGATAGATGCTCCAGGATTCCTTAGACCAATAATTTTGAGGGAAATTCTGAATTTCGGAAGTAATCTTCAATACCTGATCATATTTGGATTGGTGGAAAAGACTGATCACTTCTGCCTGTTTGGTAATGGCCCAATTTATCTGGCCTGGCTGTGAGCGTTTCAAACATTTTTGGATATTGATGGATGCTCCCTCAAATTGTTGAGTCATAATTTGACCTGGAATCATTTTCAGGATAAAAGAGAAGGTCGCACTAGCGGGTACGGCATACGGCAATTGATTTAAGGTATTAAGAGCTTCTTCGCAGACTTTGGCGGTATTATTATGGTCATTCAGCATTTGGTAGTAGAATGCCCGAATATTGGCCACTTGAACTACCGTCCAATAGGTTTTTCTTTTATCGTAAAGAATGGAAGCGTTTTTCATTAATTCTTTGGCCTTATCGATCTGCACTTTTGTGAAATTTTTCCTCCTTTTTATAAGTAAAATGAACTCACAATAAATTCTTTCCAGTTCATCCTCTATGTCAAGATACTGTCTATACTCTGAAATTAATTCGGTAAACTTTTGAGCTTTTTTAGGTTTTGAATTAATTAATGAATACTGGAATCTTAATTCCTTTGCCAGCAGGTATACAATCTCAGTAAAATCAAATTCAATGGCCGTTTTGAGAACTTTTCCTGCCATCAGTTCAAAGGCCTTTTTTTTTCCTTCTACTCGTAATATTTGACAAACAGCCAATTCTTTTTGAGCTTTAATAAAGGTGTTCTTGTAAATGTTTCCTTTTTCATATTGGAGGACAAGCAAAGAATTAACCAGTCGATCATTTAGCTTTGTTTTTGCTCTCCATAATAGATTTTCCTTATTATTTTTATTACTAAATAAATATTCTTTTGCCTGGACATTATCAATTTCCTTGTTATCCAAGATAAAATGATACAAGCGTTCAACCTTGTCCTGGCCCTCCCCAATAAGGTTTTGGTAGCGAATACGTGAAGGAGATACCAACTGAGAAAGTTCAATTAAATGATCCATTTGCTAAAATCGGAAATACTAAAGTATTGAAAAACAATATGATAAGTAGATAAGATAAGTTATTTTTTTGAAATTAGGTAGTGTTAATTGGAAAGAGAATTGTTAATGATCCCTGATTCGCAAACCCATATTTTTGGAAGGTAGATGTATTTTCTAATGTCCAAAAAAGTTTGGTTATGAATTTGGTGAATCTTTTAGTGTCTATTTTAATAGACGATATAACAAGCATGTAATCAAATGAGGGCAATTAGAAAAAATCCAATCACCCCCAGGATATAGAGTAAAATTTAAAATCAATCAAATAAAAATGGAATGGAAGATTAAAGATATTGCCATTCCATAACACCTAAAAGGCATAAGTTGATTTCTGAAAAACACAGAAATTAACCGTAAGCATTATTTCGAGATTAGATGTAATGTGAGCGTATTCTAATGCAATTTAAGAATTTCATCAAACTATTCCAAAAGAATAGTTTCAAAGCTGTATTGCTTATTTATTCAATGATGACAGGCAATTCCGGGCCTCTGTCTGTATCAAATTTATTAGAACGTAAATTTTAATAAGGACTCACAACCCTCCATTGTGCAGTCCTTATTTTTTTATAAAATGGAATTAATAATAAAAAATCACCTTTTCCAGTGACCTGGTAGTGGGATTCATCTTCGCTTCTATTTTTGATTTCTGTTCTTTTGTTCCTTTTTGGAATTCAAGTGGGATTAACATATCCTCTACTATAAATTGATTTCCGGATCCTTTATAGATATGAAACCGGCCAATATTTGTAGTCATTACCATTCCCTGAGAGGATTCTTCCATTTTAAAAGTACCCAAAAAGCGATGTTGATAGGTGCCTGCTACCTTGGCGACTAAATCCTTAGGCATTGGTTCTTTATGGTATTTAATAGGAGAAAGTGCATAAGGTTTTGACTTTGGTTTTGATTTAGGATTGCCTGTTTTTGCGTTTAACATCAAAGCTAAAAGATCCTGGATCTGAGACTCGCCAACACTTCGGTCCTGATAAGTATCTACCAGGTGTACAACCACCATATTGTCATCAGGGAAGATACAAATCCTTTGTCCACCTGCGCCCGAAGCATAATACATTGGATGACCATCAATACCTTTTGAAATCCACCAGAGTAAACCATAAGCACCCCTAATGCCAAATCCGGCACCCAAATCTGTGCTTACTTTTTCTAAACTTTTTTTGATCCATTCTTGCCCAACGATTTGCTTTTGCTTCCATTTGCCATTATTTAGATACAGCAAGCCAAAGCGGGCCATATCCCTGGCTGTCATTTTAAATAAGTAGGCGGGATGTTTAGATCTGTTTTCTTCCAATCGATAATAGGTATCAAAGGTTCTAAAATCTTCCATCTGCAAAGGAAGGGCAATTTTTTGTTGGAATTCTTCAAAAAATGAGGCCTGGCTCTTTTTTTCGAAAATGGTATGGAGAGTGTTAAAGTCCCAATTATTATAATACCAAAAAGTGCCTGGTGCATGGCTACCTCTTGAAGGCATCCTTTCGATATTGGATTTAGTAGTATAAGCTGCTGGCAGGTAAATCCCCGAGCGAGAAGCAAGAAGGTCATATATTCGGGCCTGTTTTTCCGTCTCCGTCAAAGGATTGATGTCATCAATTTTTAGGTCGGATAAGGTCTGGTTGAGATCCCAATTATTTTTATCGTGAAAAATTCCGAAAACTGCATTCAAGTAACTTTTTCGGATAGAGGCCTGGCGAAATCTCCGATTGATATCTCCCCAATCATAAACGACTTTTCCATCCTTGATTATTAAAAAAACGGCACTCCCATTTTTTTGTAAAGCTTCATCAAGCAATTTCAGTTTTTCTGATGAAAATCCCGCTTCTTCAGCTGAGGTAAATTTTTTCCATCTCTTTCCGGGAAAATCCTGTGCATCCATATCTATGACCATTATACTAAAAATCAGGCACAGGCCTAAAATACATCGCTTCATAATCTGATATTTAATTGTTGTAGAATTGGATACCAAATTATGACCTGGATCGACCAGAATCGTCCTGATTCTCCTTTAGCTGTCCTTGTTTTCGAATTCCGGACAAGTTTTAAAGGCAGATGGGGTCATTTGACATTCCTGTTTAAAGAATCGGTAAAAGCTGGATCGGGACTGAAAACCAGATTCTTTTGCAATACCCTCAATGCTCAGATGCTGGTAATCGGGATCGATTAATAAGGTTTTTGCAAATTCGATTCGTAGGCCATTAATATATGTGGAAAAGCCCCCTGCGATTTTCTGATTCAGGATACTGGAAAGCTGGTGGGCGGTCATTTCCAAATGATGGGCTAATTCATGGACAGTAAGTCCTTCTTTTTTATAAAGTTGATGGTCTATGACTTTTTGATGAAGAGCAGGCCATGCTGAATTTTTTACATATAAATAGTCATTAAGAGTACGGTTTGTTTTTGATAAATTTTTAAAAAGAAAGGATTGGTTAAACTCCAACATTACGATAATATAAAGATGTAGAGAGGCTGTAGAGGGAATAATAAGGTTCAAAGTTTGATAATGGGAAAAGCTAAACCGAACCCATTGAGATATACCCATGATAAAAAAGAAAACCAAAAGTAGGCCTAACCACCGTTGGTATTTTTTCATAGCTGCGGAGCGTTTACTCTTTCGGATTTTTAAATATTGAACCACGGCCACTAGGGTATAACTCTGAACAAAAAACATAAGCAGAAGAATGGGCAAGCGGAAATTACCTCCTGAAATAAAATAAATAAGCAGATAGGCAAGTGCAGGGGCAAAATGAAGAATAGAGTAGGGGCCGGGCTTGCTGTTCAAACATTTTACAGCCAGGTAAAGGAGAGGGCCAATGCTGAGTCCCAGAACATTTTCTAAAACTTCAATCCACCCATATTGAGGAATAAGTCCGGCGTTCGGAAGGGTAATGATCAACATCCCAAAAGAACCAATAAATAATAGTGCAGCGATATATAATGAAATGAGGCGATTGTGCTGCTTTTTAAATAAGATCAAAAAAGTCATCAGTAAGCCGTGAAAAACCCCCATTAAACTTAGAAACAAGAAAAAATGATATAGATTCATAAGCCCTTCATTTTTGCATCAGCTTTGAAATTATAAATTCCCTCCTCAAAAAAGGATCAATTTCGACTGCCGCAATGGAATATTTTACAAAATCATTTTTCTTCCCGATAGACTTTTTTACTAACTTAAATCCAAAATAATCCATATGAAAACCTACTCCGTCTATTTTGTTTTAGGAATATTACTGTCGTTTTTCATGATTCCAAGTAATGAATTGAAAGCTCAAGTCTCTTTTAACCAGAGTCAATCAGATAGTTATACCCGCTATGAATTATTGGAACCTGAAAGCCAAAGTTTTCGGATCATTTATGATGTTAGTGCTACCTCTGTTGGAGCCGAATATTATTTTAATACCCTTAGGAAGGGAAGCGAACATTTTGTAACTGCTGTTTATGACTTAATGACAGGGAAAGAATTGAAGTGGGATGTTGTGAATGGAGCAACGGCTAAATCCAATGGCCATAATCGGGCAAGTGTAGATACCGATTACCTGCAAGTTAAATTGGCCAGACCTGTCCCGGAAGGAGGGGAAGCACGGATTCGGATTGATAAGACCTATAAAGACCTCAATAGTTACTTTAAAGAAGGAGATAAAATTGTTTTTTCCAGGACCTTAGGAATTAAGCGCAATTCTGTAGTCCTCCCCAGTGGTTATGAGTTATTAGCCTGTAACTACCCCTCTCAGGTACAAACCATAGAAGATGGGAGGATTAAAGTAAGTTTTTTGAATCGGGGCCCTCAGGGCGTTCCTTATCGCCTTGAAGCACGCTTATTACCAGGAGCAATGCCGGAAGGCAATCTAGAAAAGGATCCTTCGCCCTGGGGAGAATACACTCCTCAACCTGGTGGTCGCGATAAAACCCATGCCCGGCTTGATTATCAATTCAGAGAACGAAGCTTTCAGGATCGGGAAATTGTTTATTATCTACAACAACCAGAAACTCACTCCTTCAGATTATACCATGACTACACTGAAACCCGGCCTGGAGTAGATAAATACCTCAATGTAGTACGAGCCGGAAGTAAAGCTTCTGATCCTTCTGCATTTATATTGGATACAGGAGAAAAATTAAAAGTAGAGACCTTAAAAGGGAACCAGATCACAGCCAAAGGCATTGAATTAAGTAGCCCCCCAAGTGCTGAAACAGAGGTGGTCGTCATCTGGTTTGATCCCGTAAAAGAAGGTCATTCTACTCGCTTAAGAATTTGGGAAACCTATACCGATCCTCACAGATATCTTTTGCATAATGATCAATTGATTTGGGACCGAAGTTTTGGGCGCAACCGCAATGATGTGGTCTTACCGGAAGGATGGTACCTCAGTCAATCTTCCATGCCAGCCGTTATTAATACGACAGAAGAAGGTTTAATAAGACTTTCTTTTGTGAACGACCGTCCTGATAATGTAGATGTTCACTTGATTGGACGCCGTAGATAAGGGGTGAAAATGTCCGAAAATGTCCGTGTTTGTTTTTATTTAAGGAACTAGTTTTAAATCGATAAAAATGATGGATAAAACTAAAAAGAAACCGATGAGTGTGGATGATTTAGATATGAATAAACACTATACCTATGCGGATTATTTGAGTTGGACTTTTGAGGAGACAGTCGAATTAATTCGAGGTAAGATTTTCAGGATGTCACCCGCTCCTGATCGTAAGCACCAGAAAGTATCTATGAATATTTCTGGATTGATATTTAATTTTTTAAAAGGTAAAAAATGCCAGGCCTATGCCGCTCCATTTGATGTACGCCTACCATTACCGCCAAATAAAAAGAAAAATGATCAGATTGATACCGTTGTTCAGCCTGATATCAGTGTTATCTGTGATTTATCTAAACTGGATGATAAAGGCTGCTTAGGAGCTCCTGACTGGATTATTGAAATCCTTTCACCTAGTACCTCAAGTAAAGATTTGAATGAAAAATTTGAATTGTATCAATTTGCTGGCGTAAGGGAATATTGTTTAATTCATCCTCATGAAGCGACTTTACTAATCTATAGGTTGGAAAATGGAAAATATAAAGGTTTCCCAAAACCCTTTACAAAAGGTGAAAAGGTTAAAACACTTGTTTTTCCAGAGTTTGAATTGGATTTAGAAGAGGTGTTTGCAGATGAATAAGGCCAAATAAATGGCAGTCATTCCTTCGGAAATAGGCTAGAAAACCTTAATTTCCTATAATAAATTTTCTAACCTAAAAATCCGAACGATGAATTTTAGAACCCTGTTATTTTTAATGCTTACCACTTTGGTCTACTCAAAACTTTCAGCACAAGAGAATGATAATGATCATTTGTTAACCACTTCTCTAGATTTTTTTGAAAAATTAGTCGGCGATTGGGAATTCGTAAATATGGAAGTAATATATTCAACGGAAGAGGAAAAATTTGAATTGGTAGGTGGCTCTTTTAGTCTAGAGAAAATGGAAAATGGGATTGGAATTAATGGAAGACATGAGAATATAATTAAGGTGAACAATAAGGAAGTTAAGCAGGAGGGCTTCTTTAGATATATGTATAGCAAATCAGAGAAAAAGTTACTCTATTCTTATTGGAGAAAGCAGGGTATGGCAAGTCAGATGGACGTAAAATTTACTGGAAAAAGATGGATTACAGAATATAAAAATGGAGATGGAAAGATGATGGATATTATCTTTTTTGATGATGATGGAAATTACATAGTTGAAAGCAGTGTATATAATGAAAATACAGAACTTGTTGCAGCACTGATGATTAAGTACAAGAAAAAAGATTAATATATAAAAAATAAGCCCTTGAAAACTATTGGTTATCAAGGGCTTGTGCAGTACTCTGAGCGGGGTTGGAATCGAACCCATAAAAGACATTTTAGGGACTTTAAAACTAGTATCTGAACTAGAAATTTAAAAATTAAGCACATATTGTATTTATTTCTTAACTTTCAACAGAATAAGAAATAAAACCCCATGCCTTCAACCTTTCATAAAAAACCTATCATTTTATTGGCTTTTGCCAATGATGCTGACAATCCTTTAAGGGAACTGGCCAGGGAACAAGATCAATTAAGAGATATTTTTGAAAAAGCTGAAGAAGAGGATAGATGTAAGATAGTTTCTAGGGCTGCTACCACTCCCAAAAATATAATAGATGCTTTTCAAAAGTACCGAGATCAAATCAAAGTATTTCACTATGCTGGTCATTCAGGAGAAGATGAAATCTTCTTAAAAGGAGCTTACCAGGATAATAATGCAGTTGAGGCTACTGATCTAGCCGATTTTTTAGCCTTACAAAAAGGTTTAGAATTGGTATTTCTCAATAGCTGTTTGAGTCTAAATCAAGCAAAAGCTTATCATGATGCAGGAGTTAGTACGGTAATAGCTACCGATAATAAAATAGGAGATAGCGCTGCCAGAGAATTTGCCAGACTATTCTATAATGGCATTGTAACTGGTGGAAGTATTAAGCAATCTTACCAGGAAGCAGTGGCAGGAACCTCCATACTTAAAAAAGAGGGTATATGGGACACGAATAGAAATTTGCATTTTCTGGAGAATGAAAAAAACTCCTTTCCTTGGCAAATTTATCCTGCAAGCCCTCCAACTGATCAAGTGCGGTCTTGGGTTCTTCGAAGAGCTGTACGGCTTACTCCAATCCCACGTATTGATTTGGATAAAGAGTTTATAGGAAGAGACGAAGATTTAAAACGATTGATAAAAGAACTGGATACTACTTCAAACGTAGTTTTGGTAAATGGCTTGGGAGGGATTGGCAAAACGGTTTTAGCCACGGCCTATGTAAATGTTCTTGGAAATGAATATGATCATTTGGTATGGATCAATCGAGGGGAAGAATTGATAACTTCCTTTGCAGATAATGATGACCTGGCCTTTAATCTAAAAATCCCCTACCAAAAAGAAGAAAGCCAAGAGGATCGCTTTCGGAAAATACTTTTGCACCTAAGAAATCTTAATGGAAATAATTTATTGGTCATTGATAATGCTCAAGAGCAATTAGCCAAGAAAGAGATATTTGAAAAATTACCCGGACCTCCCAATTGGAAAGTATTATCTACTTCCAGAAAAAGGCTGCCAGGGTTTAATCATTTTTCATTGGATGTTTTAGATCCGAAGGATGCTCATACTCTTTTTAAATCTCATTCTCAGGGAGAGTATATAAAAAAAGAAGTAGAAAATTTATTAAAGGAAATTGGCTATCACACTTTAACAATAGAGTTGCTTGCAAAACTTCTAAATAAAAAAAATAAACTAATAAGCATATCTGAACTCACCAATATCTTGAAGTCAAAAAAACTGAATGATAATAAGCTTCAGACTAAAGTTTCGACCAATCACAATAAAGAAGAGCAAAGTACCTATTTACACCTATTAAAAGCTTTTAAATTAACAGATTTAGAAGAAGAAGAAAAGAGCTTATTAAAGCAATTTGTGGTACTCCCTATTGAGAGATATGAAGTTAGAAAGTTAGCAGAAATATTAGGAGAAGAAGATCATTTCTTGAATGAACAGCTAAATTCTTTATCTAAAAAAGGATGGTTAAGTGAACATGAAGATCAGACTTTTTCAGTTCATCGACTAATTCGACAAGTATTAGAATATCAACTAGAGCCTAAATTTGATGATATTAAAAGTCTGTTGGATAGTATGATTGATAAAATGAGACCGGATGCTCATGAAAGTTTTGTTACTAAAAATAAGCCCTGGTTAGAGTATGCAGTGGCAGTAGAAGCATTTATTGAGGATGTAATTCATAAAGATGTTGCCATATTACAAGACTATTTAGGTAGAATTAATCGAAGCATGGGAAGATACCAAGAAGCACTAGAGTATCATAAAAAAGGAATATTAATAGCAGGACAAGTATTGGGTTCAAAGGACCCAGATCTTGCGGTGTCCTATAATGAAATAGGTTTATTATACAGCGACATGGGTGGTCATGAAGAGGCCTTAACCTACTATGGAAAATCAATAGCAATTTTTGAAGAAGTGCTTGGAGCGAAGCACTCATTTCTTGCCACCTCCTATAATAATATAGGAAACTTATACCTCGACATGGGTGGCCATGAAGAGGCCTTAACCTACTATGAAAAATCAATAGCAATAAGAGAAGAAGTACTTGGAGCGAAGCACCCAGAACTTGCGACGTCCTATAATAATATAGGTAACTTATACCGCGCCATGGGTGGCCATGAAGAGGCCTTAACCTACTATGAAAAATCAATAGCAATAAGAGAAGAAGTACTTGGAGCGAAGCACCCATCTCTTGCGACGTCCTATAGTAATATAGGTGTATTATACCGCGCCATGGGTGGCTATGAAGAGGCCTTAACCTATTATGAAAAATCAATAGCAATAAGAGAAGAAGTACTTGGAGCGAAGCACCCAGATCTTGCGATGTCCTATAATAATATAGGTGTATTATACCGCGCCATGGGTCGCCATGAAGAGGCCTTAACCTACTATGAAAAATCAATAGCAATTTTTGAAGAAGTGCTTGGAGCGAAGCACCCATCTCTTGCGACGTCCTATAATAATATAAGCTATACTTATGAAGATTTAGGCCAACATGAAAAAGCTGAAATGTACAAAAAAATGGCTGAAGAAATTAAAGAATATAGAAGAAATAATCCCTCCTAGATTAAGTCCCTTGGTAAATATTAAGAATTTATTAGTTATATTTCTTTCATTTCTTTCAAAAAATACTGAATTTTGACCTATCTTCCAAAGCGAAAACAACCAAAAAAGGCAAATACCAAGCGCATACCTACATCTAATCAATCGTTCTATAACTCTACTTTGTGGAGAACAAACAGACAATATTATTACGATCAAAACCCTTTATGTGAGTGCTGTAAACATTTTAATAAAATAGCAGCTGGCAAGCCAGTAGATCACATTATAAGACATGAATCAGGAGGATCGAAGCTAGATCCTGAAAACCTCATGACCCTTTGTGATCCCTGCCATGCCACTAAATCAGCACTGGAGAAGCATAAGGATATATTAATAGATTATCAGGGAGATTATGGCGAGTTCTTGCCAACAAATCGAGCAGATATATACACGGCATTGGAGCCTTACTGGAAGATCAAGAACAAAGCAATCCAGAAGGAGGGGGGGTAATTTTTGTTTTTGCCCTTACCGCCAACATCGCAGGCCTCAGAGCCGTACACATTTTGTCAAAAATTTTTAGGGAAAATGGGAAAGCTACAACATCAGCCAATATGAAAGTGATAGTTTTAGACAATTGCTTAAAATGGAAAAATGTAATTAAAATATGTCTTGAAAAGGAAATTATTGATAAACGATAATACTGGATTATTCTTTAAAAAATCAATGTAGAAGGATTGTGACATTCTCAAATTGAGCCTATACTGCAAGTCCTATTTTGTGATATTTAATTTTATCGATTGAAGCCATAACTCGATAAGGATTTATTCTAATTTAGGTTGAAAATTACAAAGCGAAATGGTTAATTTTTTAGCCGAATAAAATTTGAAACAAAAATCTAACTAAGTGTCAAGTGTTGTAATAAGATCCTATATTTTCAAAAACTAAATAGCCCACCACCTTTGTAATTGCAATAATCCATTTCCTCCTCCACGAGTTCTATCGGCTTCCTCGTTTACCTTTTTCCCAGCCAATGATGATATTAATTGTGGAGCCCCATAACCAAATGCAATTGCTTCCTTTATTGAGTTAGCTTCAAATAAAAACGCCGAAAGCCCACCTAACCCTATTAAAAACAATAACCCTAAATAGAAAACCCAAGACTCATAAAATTCTGGAAGATTTGGATTTGTATAATTTTTTACAAATCTAATTACATCAGGAAGAAGTCCTCCGAGAAATCCAAATAATAAATATTCATTCATAATTAATTTCTAATTAATTTTAGTTCCCTAAGATAATAAAAGTGTCCATTTTCAATAAACCTTGATTAACTTTTCAAACAAAAAAAAACGGAAATTGAATATTAATTATCATGATTATATTATGGACTTACTAGGAAATGGGCTTACTCGGTATTATTCAATATAGTTTTTTACTTCCTACTCTTTTATTGGAGACAACTTTTATATATCTTAAAATTCTTTTTAAAGTAAATGATTCAAAATGGGGTCTTCAAACCTTCCGGTTATTTTTATAGCATTTGCAAATAATAAAAGATGGCGGAGCCGATATTTGAAAAACATAACAAAAGAAAAAAATGCTATTGAAAAGGCATTAGCAAAGGTAAATGGTACAATTTGCGAACTGCATATTGAAACAGATGTCTCAATTGGTAAAATCTGGGAAATTTTCCAAAGTAAAAAATTTAGAGATCGGATTTGTATTTTCCATTTTGGAGGACATGCTGATGGTTTTCAACTTATGTTAGAGACATGGGATGGAGAACCTAAAGTCGCTTTAGGTGAAGGACTTATATCATTTTTAGCAAATCAAAAAAATCTAAAATTAATCTTTCTAAATGGCTGTAAGACAGGTGATCTCGTTACCGAGTTGACTTTGCAGGGAATACCTGCAGCTATTGGTACAAAAAAGCTAATTTCTGATTTAACAGCTGCAGAATTAGCTCCAAATTTTTATAAGGGACTTGCTGAGGGTCTTCCCATTGAAAGAGCATGGATAGAAGCAGTATATCAATTAAACACCACTAAAAAAAAGGTAGTATTTGGCAAATATAATTCAAACATACGAAGAGGAAACGAATGGTATATCAAATTCCAAAAAGGGGCTGAAAGAATAAAGTACTGGAGTTTACCAGAAGCATCAGCTAATCCGTTATTTGGTTTGGATCTACCTAAGAGATATAAATTAAACTTACCTAATGCTCCATATAAAGGTTTAAAACGATTTGAGGAAGAGGATGCAGGTATTTTTTTTGGTCGTGGGAAGGAAATTCGAAATTTATTTGAATCAATTAAAAACCCTTTGCCTGTTGTTCTTTTTTTTGGACAATCTGGTGTTGGAAAATCTTCATTATTAGAGGCCGGTTTAAAGCCTAGAGTAAAGGATAGCTATAATGTTATCTATTTACGTAGAAATCCTAATTTTGGTTTAACAAATATGCTCTTTGAAGCTTTAGAAATTCAAACAAATCAAAATGATAAGCACAAAAATTCAGCTGAAGGAGAATTCTCAACTACTGAATATGAATTAAAAAGAATTAGCTTTCGAACGAATTCTAGTAAAAAAGCCAAAAATGAAGACAAACTCCTCTCAAAATGGGTGCAGGAAAGAAAAAGAGAAAAACCAGAGTTTTTTTTTGAAAGGTGGTATGAACTTGAAAATACAGATGAAAATAGTAAACCTATCCTTCTAATATTAGATCAAATTGAAGAAACTTTTACTAAACCATTAAATAAAGTAAGCCCGAAAGAAGAATTAAGAGGGCTATGCATTCAAATTATAGAACTTTTTAAAGAAAATGATTCACTTAAAGGGAAGTTAGTGCTTTCATTTAGGAAGGAATATCAATCAGAAATTGAAAATGAATTAAAATCCTTTAATATCCCATTTTCAAAAGTATTTCTTGAACCTTTGGGAAAAGAAGGGATAATGAAGGCAGTGCAAGGAATAGATTCAGATAATTATACACAAAGTAAATATTCAATTTGGTTTCAACCAGATCTACCCGAATTCATTGCGCTCAAAATACTAAATTTTCACAATGGAGCAACTTTTGAAATTGATCCAGTCGGTCCTATTTTACAATTGCTCTTAAAAAAAATGTGGGATCATGTATCAAATATGGAAATCAAGAAATTCAATATAGACTTATATAATCAAGTAGGAGGTTATGATAGTTTGAGAGCGTTTTTAGAAAATTCTTTTAGGACAATTGAACGGAATTTATATGCAAAACAAATAATTGATAAAAATCTTTTAATAAAGGGATTTAAGTCTGGTTTTCTACTTAAACTGTTAATTGAATTTGTATCTGAAAAGGATACTGCAGCTCAATGTAAATTAAGTGATTTAGAAAAAAAATTTTTCTCAATAGATAAAAGATTTTTTCAGGAACTTATTGAGCAAATTCAAAGAACCCAAATTATCATTTCTTTGATTTATGGTAATGATGTTATATTAAAATTAATGCATGATTCTATTGCTCCCGCAATAAGAAAAATGTACAATGAATCAAATTATCCCATCCAGGAATTGTCCAGAATATTTAATTTTCACCTTCAAAATCAAACTCTAATTAGCTTTAATGAAATTTTATTTTTTAATCAATGGTCAGATTGGTTTGGTGAACTTACAAAAGAGTTAAATCTTCTATTAATTAGGAGTCAAAAGGCACACATTAAGTCTTTCATTAAATATGAATTAAGAGAAAATCGTATTGAGAATGCTATAAATTTGATACACAAGTCATCAAATAAAAAGCATGATAAAGTTTATTTCGATGCTTGGCTTGTAAACTCAAATTTAAAAATGATTCAGCGTCGAAAGGCCTTAGGAACTCTTTCAAGAGGATCGTTTAAAAAATTCCTAGGTAAAATAGAAAAAAATATATTCGAAATTTCAGATAATTTATTGTTATTAGATCAAAATCAAGTTACAACAAGAATTAAAGATTTTCAATTAGTTGAATTGTTGGAATCTAAAGATTTTGAGTTGATCATAGAAAATTTTGAAAAATTATTAATTGATTGTGATGAAAAGCAGATGATTGATGAATTAAGTTTGATAAGATCAAACTATTTAAAAGTATTTGATGAAAAATTTTTGCAAAGTGAATTTTTCTATGAATTAGAAATTAATCAAATATTATTGTCACTTACTCATCTTTGTCAAAAATTTGGTGAAAAATATAAGATTAATGTTTTTGAAAAATTATACTCGTTGAAATTTCCAAAAGAACTTAGGCAGTTGACATATTATGAAAAATTCAATATAAATGAAGGTGTTACAAAAAATGGAATTCAAATTCACTTAAATAAAATTATTGAAGCTTTTAGAAAAAACTATGACATTGAAAAAACAATATTACAGATTAGAGATATTTCACAGTATTTAAACTTTCCAACAAATAAAATAAATGAATTGATTTATGATATAAAATTATTTATAACAAAAGAATCTTTAGGGGTATTAGATTCTGAAGAAAACAGCATTGAATATCAAAGGTTAATTCAACTAATCTTTGAAGTTCTTTATTCAATTAAAACAGATAATTTAAATTGGATGAAAAATGAAGAAAGCAATTTTAATTATATAGTTGATTTTTCCTTAACTAAGGAAGAGTTACTTGCTAATATTAAACTGTCATCAGATATTCATTTAGAGAATTTTGCCCCAATATTAAATCCTAATAATGGAGTCCTTGGTTTAAAATATCTTATTTTACTAATACGAAATAATATTTCTGATCTTTCTTCTGAATCCCAAAGTACTTTAATAGATGATTTATTAAAGTCCTGGGAAGCGACTACAAACAGTGTTTCTAACCCCTATGATTATTGGATTTGTTCGAATATTCTTTTAAGAGAGATTATTTACAAAAAAATTATGAATAATGATAACTTTCTACCTTATCTAGCTTCCCTTGCGTATACCTTTTACTTTATCAAGGATAATTTTTATTATAAGAAAACATGTGAATTAATAAAAAATTACAATGAAATTCTAGTTGAAAGTCATAGAAATACGCAGAAAACCAACCAAATTGTATTATTAATGAATAAGATTTCATGGATGACTCTATTGCTCTTAGAGAGACTTGAATCAAATTTGAAAGATAATTTTATTAGTCTTTTTATGAAAAAAAATAATAAGGATTGGTTTGTGGTTAAGATTGATAGAATCAAATCTCAAAAAAAACAAAACAGGGATACTAATACATTAAAAAAAGATAAGAAAATACAATTTCCTGCAATGGATGAAACTATTAAGTGTTTTACTGACTCGATTGGATCAAAAGATTTTTCTAATTCAGATCATTTAATGAATTCGTTTAAAAATAAAATACTAAAGATAATCGATGATTTAGCATATCAAACAGCCTTCGAAGATTTAAAAAATAGTATACAAAATTCTACAGCCAATCTAATAAAAATTAATATTTATAATTTGATGTTTAATGAAGAGATTGAGGATTTGTTAACATATTTAGAAAAGGTATGTGAGATTAATAATATTGATCCCCCTCCACTTAATAAGGAATTAAAGGATAAGCTTCCCTTTGCTAAATGGGAAAATCTATATGATTCGGATGCTACTCTACTAGAAAACCTTCAAAAGGAAATTTTGGCAATAGTGGATAATATTGTCTTAAAAAAATTATTGATTGAATCGGTGATATATGATAAAAATGTTAAGGACGAGATATTTACAAAATTTAAATCTTCGGTAGAAGTGGATGAATTTGAGGAAATATCTTTAGAGGATCTTTTAAAATTACTCAACCTGGTTGAAAAAATTATTCCTAAGGAATTTACTAAATTTAGAATGAGCATTTTAAAACTAAAAAATATATCTAAAAAGAAAGCACTTGGGTTGATATCCGAGGAAGAAGAACTAGATATTCGTATGGGGTTAAAAATGAAATTGGCAGAAACTGTTTTTCAATTATCTTCTATTTTAGATAATTGAAAAACAAGAAAAATTTAATATTAATTTTTTGATATAATAGGATGTAATATGATAGTATAGTCTTCTCTTTTTTAGCTGAACCTAAAAAAGAGAAGACTACACCTTGTTGTTAAAAAAACCTATTGAAAGTCAACGACTTAAAAGAGGTTTCTAGTACCCGGAGCGAGAATCGAACTCGCACGGCCGCAATGGCCACAGGATTTTCGTACCAACTACAGCTTTCGCTGCTCCGCCTAAGGCGGATTTGTGGTCTGGACTATCTCTTCAGCATGTCAGTTAATAGTTGTTGGTTGATTGTTGATAGTTATTTATGATGAAAACCAACAACCAGCAACGAACAACAACTCACCAATTTAGCTGCCTGCCGTCTAGTCTCTACACCTTTCCGCCTAAGGCGGACTTGGCTCGGGATTGCCAACTTCTTTATTTTGCTAATAACTAATAACAAAGTAAGGTTTCCCCGAATTTGACAGGTTCTACTCCCTGGATTTCCCCAGGGGCACTCAAATTAGTTTAAGTCCTGCGTGTCTACCAATTCCACCACCCGGGCAATTGGCATTCGAGCGGATGACGAGATTCGAACCCGCGACCTCAACCTTGGCAAGGTTGCGCTCTACCAGCTGAGCTACATCCGCATTTCCTTTATTTCAAATTGCTCCTTTTTTTGAAGCAGGGCAAATTTACACACTATTATCTAACATTGTCAAACTTTTGAGCTTGTTTTTTGAAGAATATTTTATTACCTATTCACGGGTTCACATATTCATGGGTTCACGGACTCATGGAATAGACTGGATATTTTTGCACTATCTTCGAAATTTGCATGCAAAAAAGCCCCAAACCACTGACTTTTTCCGTTTTTTGGACACTAATTACTAAATTAACCGTAGATAAATGACAATCCTGCTTCATTTTCAATAAATGAAAAAGAAAACAAAATTTAGGATGCCATTTTCTTCTAATAGCTATTATTAATGGCTTCAAAATTTATTTGACACAGACAACACAGACTTTTACAGACTTACACAGCGACATACTAATTGGATTTAACAATTATATGCTGTCTTTTTAGCAAAAAATTAAATGTAAACAGAGACCTATTACTCAGAACACTGAACACGGAACGCTGAACCCAAAAAACCTTTTAATTTTAAACCAAGCACCTTATATTTGAAAAATACACTTTTATATAGGTAAAAGGTAGAAAGATTTCTTCCATTTAAATGTTAAACTCTATTCTTCTACTTGTTACCTTCTACTTTTTACTATAAAATAAACCCATGCCAGACCATCCTAATGAAAGAGCAGGCCGTAGAAAACCTGCCAATACTGATAATAATAAAGGGCAAAAAACAGGGGAAAACTATCTATTGGTCATAGGTATTGATCAATATGAGCATTTTCCCAGATTGTATAATGCCGTAAAAGATGCTAAAGATTTCATTGGATTAATGACCTCACGTTATCAATTTGAAGAAGGTCGAGTACGTTCTTTGTTTGATAAGGAAGCTACCTTGGATAATATCTTCACTCAGCTAGAAATGCTGAGACGCTTAATCCAACCCAATGATAGCTTGCTGGTTTATTTTTCTGGTCATGGTGAATATGATGAAGACTTGGATGAAGGCTCCTGGATACCTTATGATGGGGAAGGCGGCCAATCCTGGTCTTTTCTCGATTTTAGTCGCATCGTTAAATATATAAAGGCCATCAAAACACTGCATACCTTTATTATTGCTGATTCTTGTTATTCTGGATCTCTTTTCTCTGATAGATCAATCCATAAAGAACCACTTCCTAGAGACTTTTTTATTCCTTCAAGATATATTCTTACTGCAGGAAGAAATGAAGTCGTGTCCGATGGCAAACCCGGAGATAATAGCCCCTTTGCAGATAGCCTACTCTGGCACCTTGAGAATGATCCGGGGCCCCATATTAGTGTAACGGAGCTGTGCGAAAGGGTAAAAAAAGACGTTAGCTCTAATGTGAAACAAATTCCAAGGTATGGCTCCGTTCATGGTATTGGAGATCGCGGCGGCATGTTTTATTTTTTTGAAAAAGGGTTTGCCCCTAAAGCTCCTGAAAGAAAAGAACCTCTTAGATCAGAAGGAACCAACCGTTCTGGAACTAATGAAGAGTCCGAACCTGAATACTCCCCTACTGAAGTGGTCATCCGCTCCTTCTGGGATTTTAAAGCAGCGCTTAAAAAGAGTGTTCAGCTTCGAGAATTTGAAGATACTTTCGACTTAATAGATAAATTTCTAAAACCTGATTCAAAAGTTTATAACGACTGGATATTCCAGCAGGGAAGGTATAATGGCATCCAAAGGCAACATAAAAAAGGTGTTATCGATCACGATTTTGCTCAGCGTACCTATAATCAAATTACGGATGCTCTATTTTATGAAATTAATCGATTGAAACAAGAATTTACCATTCTGCCCGAAGAGAAAAAACCTGATATTAATATCCTTTCGACTATCGGTACTGATCCCTTTTGGGAAAAAATTCAAAGATTAGATTTGGAAAGCCTGCAACGCCAGGCCACAACCTGGAAGGAAAAAATAACGTATCTTGAAGAAGAAGAGCCACTTATAACAGATTCTAGTCAAAAATTTGCGCTGAAAAAAAGATTAGAAGAGGCTCGAAAAAAATATGATGCAATCATAAAAACAATAAAAGAAAAAGAATAAAGTTGGCAAGTGTTCAAGTTGACAAGTTAACTTGAACACTTGCTAACTTGAACACTTGCTAACTTATTATGGCTGACCAACTGAAAAATTTGGAGAACCGCAAAACCGACTTGAAAGCCATGCTCGGTAGCTTTTACGAGGAACTGCCCCTTACGACAGATCCCGAACAGAAGGCTGCGCTCCGAATAAAAATTGGTCAATATGAACAATCGCTTAACGAAATTGAACGGCAAATAAAAAGAGCCTCAGGCCTGGATACCTTTGAAGATGGTGGAGTGCTCCACGATATGGCCGCTCAACTTCGCATCAAAAAACGACTGCCAGAGCTTTATCTTGTTAATTGTAATCGCTCAGAGGTAGTTAATGATTTTTGGGATTCCTTTGATGATCACCAGGAGAGGAGCAATCCCTATCAATTTTACTTTCTGCTAGCTTGCCCAAGTCAACAGCCCGATTCTTTTGGAGAAAGGATGGTCTATGAGCTTAGAAAAGATGAATTGAAGAAACATCCTGAAGCCATACTATTTAAACGTCGCTCTGATGGAAAAAGAGTCGCTTTTGATGAGCTTCCCATGGGTCGAAACCTGGTTAGATCTCAAAATGCCTTTAAAACTTATTTTAGTGAACGATTCGGATTGCACCAGGCCAATTCTTCTTTTGAGGAATACCTGGATACAGGATTACCTACTATGGGATTTGAGTATGTAACCCTAACATTCGAAATTCAGGCGGGCGATTGGAATTCTAAATTGATGAAGGATTATCTGCAATGGCTGATTGATACTTTCTCCGAAGCTCATGATCATGTGCCTACTTTTTGGTTCATGTTTGTGATTTTTATAAAAAATGCACACAAGGAGGATTTATCCAAAAGATACAAGAAAATTATTGAAGAGGTTAACTCTTTAGTAGAATCCAGACCTGAAAAATCCAGTTTGCTTACACCACTGGAACCTGTTGAAATGGATTACCTGGAAGAGTGGCTTCTCAAAGTAGATGAAGAAAACAGTGCTTCCAAAATTGAAGATCTATTAAAAACCTTCATTGATTGTCTTCCGGAAGAAAAAAAGAAACAAGCCAAAGAAAATGAAATGCTCGACATGACGGATATTCAAAGATTACAGAATATTATCTATCAAATTTCACACACAAAAGATTAAATGGACCATCTTGACTTACTGAAAAATAATGAGCAGATCCAACTGCCAGATTTTGAATTGAATACCAGACTTAATGCTCCTAATTTATATCTGCCTTCTCGCGGCTTGGCTGATGCAGTGCAAGTGGCCGTTTCTTTGGGCCTGCCGCTTTTGTTAACCGGTGAACCTGGAACCGGCAAAACTCAATTGGCGCATTTTGTAGCCTGGAAATTTAATTTGGGTAAGCCTTTGGTTTTTAATGCTCAAACCACTTCCACCGCCACAGAATTATTTTATAAATATGATGCATTAGCTCATTTCCAATTTGCCCAAAATCAAAAAGAATTATTGAGTAATGAAGAAATTGAGGCTAAATTTATCAAATATCAAGCCCTGGGTCAGACCATCAAATCTGAAGAGCGACAAGTGGTTTTAATCGATGAGATCGATAAGGCACCCAGAGATCTTCCCAATGACATCCTAGCAGCACTGGAAGACCTTGAATTTTCAGTACCTGAAATTGACAAAGGTTATGTTACTTCCGATAAAAAGAGGCCCATTATTATCATGACTTCTAATTCCGAGAAAAACCTGCCGGATGCTTTCTTAAGACGTGTCATCTATTTTGACATCCCTTTTCCGGATGATGAAATTTTGCTAAAAATTGTAAGCTCAAAAGTGGAAGGATTTAATGAAAACCAACTAAAAACTTTGATCGACCATTTTGAAAATATTCGTCAGGATACTGCCCTAAGACTGAAGAAAAAACCTGCTACATCAGAATTGATCTTTTGGACCATTTACTTGAAAAAAATGAACTTCGACCCAAGCTTGCTGAGCAATCCAGCAAAATTGAAAGGAGACCAACACCGTAATCTAATGAGCTCCTATTCTGTACTGGCAAAAACCAAGGAGGATTTGAAAGCATTACGGGAACGGAAGTTTTAAAACATGGTTCCATGTTCCTAGTTCCATGTTCCTTGTTTTCAAATAGAAATGCAGGATCGAATGGAGAATCTGCTAAATTTGCGAGATCTGCGTGCCAAAAATTCCCCCAAATAACAAAAACACCCTCAATTTAAAACAACCTAACAAATAACGAATAACAAATAACAAATAACGAATAACGAATAACCAGTAATCAATGCCCAACCCACTCCACCACGCCCTCATCTCCGACCTCCTCCGCAGCATGGAGCAGGAAGGGATTGCTATGGGGACCGGCTTGCACCTCAAAGTGCAGGAATTGTGGAGTAAACTGCCAGAAGATTTAGAACCTGAACGCCTCAAAACCATTCTTACCCCTGTTTTTGCCACCAACCCACAGGAGCAAGAACGTTTTTACACCCTTTTTGATAGAAGCCTTAAGCGAGTCCAAAACATCCAAAAAGTAGAAGAAGTTAAGTCAGAACTTCCACCCAAAGAAGAGATTGAAGAAAAAAACTGGAGGTGGTTACTTTTGGGAGCTGCTGGATTGTTAACCCTAATTCTTCTAGCTATTTTCTGGAGAGCTAATGATGTAACTGGCCCTGTGAATAATTTTCGTGAAATTCCACTTAATCTGAATAGAGGAGACACCCTGGTGCATGATCCTATTTTGAGAAAAAATGAAGAAGATACCTTACGAAACCTGGCATTTTTAGATGGAGAATTATATGCAGTTGATTCTATCTGGGGGGAATACGAAATAGATAGCCTTCATCAATTAATTATTAGGGGAGGGGATACCATAGGACGTTCTGTAGATACCCTTATCATCAGAGCCTTGTACAATACTGGCCTTGATTCCATGCATTTTATCATCCATTTGCGTGAATTACCGGCACCGGATTTAGAAGAAGAGGAAAAAGAAACCCCCGAAAAACAAGCACCCCGACTTAAAACCAAAGAAATTCCTTATGCCCACGATTTACCTTTGCCAGATGAAGCAGCCATCCAAAAAGCTGAATTTTGGCAGAACAATAAATGGTGGATCAAAAGTCTCCTGATTCTTTTGCTGGGATTTTTACTATGGTCCTTGGTGCAATGGCTGGAACGAAGAAAAAGGAAAGCGGTCGCTCAATTACAAAGAGCTCACCAAACTCCTCCTTATGTGTGGACAGTAGATCTAGATGAACCTGAAGAGCTGGCTGTTGGCATTCAGGCCAAACAATTGACCAATCGTTTACGAAAAAGACAACTAGAAGATTACCATCGCATCAACATTCCAGAAACGGTCAAAGCTACGGCTCGTAGCGCAGGACAGGTACACTTACAATACAGTCAACCTTCCAAACCTTCTGAATACCTGCTACTCATTGATCGCAATGCCATGCAGGATCATCGGGCCCTTCTTTTTGACAATCTATATGAGTCTTTTAAGCAGGAAGAAGTACATATTTCCCGTTATTTCTATGATGCCAGTCCGCAGGTTGTTTTTAATGAAAAATATCCCAATGGCCTTTCATTAAAAGATTTGCAACACAGCAATAGCGAATCCAGGCTTCTAATAGTTGGGGATGGTAAAGCCTTCTTTAATCCAAACGACGGAGAATGGGCCGATTGGGTGGAGGAACTGAATAATTGGAAAGCACGGGGTTTATTAAGTACACAACCACTGAATAAATGGGCCTATGATGAAGAATTGTTAGCCAAGAAATTTTTACTCCTTCCAGCTTCACTTCAAGGTGTAGATCGACTGATTGAACAGTTTGAATTGGTTGAACCCAAACCCTGGGAGGAAATGGTCAAATTGGTTAATGATGCCAGCAAAGAAAACATTGTTTTTCGAGATGACCTGATGACTACTCTGGAATATTATTATCCAGAACCTGCCATGAGGAACTGGATTGCTGCTTGCGCAGTCTACCCTCAATTGCAATGGAAATTAACCCTCCATTTAGGAAAAGAATTATCATCTGAGGACTTCAATTTGCTTACGGTAGAAAATATCCTAGCCCTGGTCCGGCTACCCTGGTTTGTAGAAGGTAAAATCCCCGATCCGGTCAGAACCCTTTTAATTGATTACCTAAAAGAGCAAGGTCTGGAAGGGGAAATAAGAGCCACCATCAAAAAACTACTTGATAAAGCACCTAAGCCAAGCACAGATTCTGTCGCCTACGAAAAGTGGAAGGTCAACCAGCTTTTTAATGAAATACAAGTCATTCCTCCTTCTCTGGAAAGAAGAAAACTGAAAGAAGAACTCAAAAATTATCTGGAAGCGGGTTATCAACCGGACGCAGTTACACTAGAGGTTCTGGAAAAAGAAAATACTCCTCCTTTAGCTAGTGGATTATCTGACCGATGGAAAGAATATTTGTTTAGAGAGGGCGAAACCATTTTTGGCTGGAAAGGCTGGGTTTGGGCAGCCCCTTTATGGTTGCTTTTAAGTGCATTGATACTATTATTTAACCCTCAATTTAATACTTGCAAAGGGGAATTAGTGCTATTCGAAGGTCAATCGATATGTATTCAAACAGATGAAGATCGAATTATTTATAATGATCATTTATCGAGAAAAATAATTCGGGAAAATGATAATTTGAAAGGGTTCAAAAAAGCCACCATGGCCGTAATCACCTTTCAAGATTTTAATAATGTTTATGCTGATCCAAGTGAAAATGAGCTTGGTCAAAGTATTACACAAACATTAATCAATGATTTAAGGAGAAATTCCAACCTTTTGATTTATTCCACCGATTCCCTTATTGAACTTCTCCAGCCTGGGGAAAGTATAGTCGAGGTGAGAAAAAATTTGGGCATTGAATTTAATTTAACTGGTGATTATAATCAAGAGGTTAATCCTTCTGTGGTGAAGTCATTCTTAACGGATGATGAGGATAACGAGCTTTCTTTAAAAACTTATGAATTAAACAATCTGGATCCTAATGAGATTAGTGTCCTTCTGATTCCAAATATATTGAACAAAATTAATGAGCAATTAAACCCTTTAATTGCTATATATAAAATTACAAACCAAATCTTTCCTTTGCAAAACCAGTATAATATTTATTCTCCTTTTCAATTGGTTGAAAACCCAAATGAGCCTTCTCTTTATTCAAAAATATATGACCAGGAAATTGATTCTCTCTTGTCAGATCTTCCTGCATTTTACCAAGCCTATCTCCCCTCTCGACTAAAAGACCCCTTAGAATTACAAAGCGTAATGATCACCCCACTACAAGATTCATTACAAGCATTTAATCAAAAACCAGTAGATGATCGCCCTCGAGCCCTTGGAGATCAGTATATTGAAAATCTAGCGACTGCACTTTATAATAAAGGCGTCATTCTATTTAATCGATATCTGGACATCCAGGAAGGACTAATAGAAAACCCAACTGAACCTGCTGATTCCTTATTGGATTATAGTGCTTTTAATCTTCTGTTGGCCAAAGATCTGCAAACCAATCAACCCGAGATCTTATCAGCATTACTTAGGGTATATGGTGAAGACCCAAGCCAACGATTCCCAGCAGTAATTAATGGTTTTGTAACAGATGAGTACGAAATTCCTCTAGTGGATGTGGAAGTTAGCATTGGAGATAGCATTGTTGTTCTTACCGAAGAATCAGGACAATTTCATATGGATTTGCCTGCTGGCTGGACGGATAATATTGTCTCTCTAAATTATTTCAAGCCTGGGTTCCTAAGACAAAATCTTCAGCATGTCATGATTGATGAGAACAGCGATCAGGTTCAAACTATCATTTTAAGATCTGTTCCTCCTGTGGGTTCAGAGGAAGATGTGGTCATTTTTACAGATCCTCAAACTAGATCCCAAGGCGTAAGAACTCAGGATGGTCAAACCATCATCCCAGCTACATATGGTAGGATAGAAATAGATCCAGAGACCGGTTATTTCCGAGCCGAAACTCGAGCCAATAGAGCAGGCACCAAATTTGGATATTACACCCAATCTGGAAGGATAGTAGTCCCCGCAATATACCCCTTACTTGAATTTTATTCTGGCGGATTAGCCTTGGCCAGAGATGATAATGGAAAACTAGGGTATATCAATACTGCCGGAAATATTGAACATCCTTTTAATTTTTCGGATGCAGAATCCTATCAAGATGGGCAGGCCAAGGTAGCCATTCGCAACCCCATTAGCCAGGATACTGTCCAGTTTTATATTAATGTAGATGGAGAGTGTACCACCAATTGTCCTTATGTGGATATTTTTAATGCCATGGTGAATGCTACCTGCGATGTCAATAATCGGGAAGAGCACCAAAAATATCTATTGGAGACAGCCAAAGCTGAAGATGTGGCTTTTGTACTGACCGGTGATTTCACCGTTCTGTATTATCCCGATGAAATTATGGATCGGCAGAATTGCGCCAATGATGAATATGAAATTGCTCATTCCCTTCTTCCCATTTATGCACGAGCAGCCCCTTTTATTCCAAATAGCGGGTGGAAAGAGGTTACGGAATATATCAACAGTATTAAGGCAAACCAAAATGTCTATAGCCGCCTGGAAAAAAGCATGGGAACCAATAATTTACGGCAGATGATTGCTACCATCGAACAGAATGGGCCTCCTATGGATGAAGTAATCATCACTAATTTGTCTCTGCCTAAATTGGAAAGAATGAACCCTGGAGACTTTATCCTTTCCTATTATTTTGATGTAAATGTACCTACTAGCCGAGCTGATAATTATCAGTTTGAAGAAACACATCAGGCCTATGTGAATAAAATAATGGCTCAACCTTCTACTTCCTATCCGACCTTTTTAATCAATCAAATAGGAAGGTTAAATAAGCTATTGGATAATATGATCGCTGATTTGGAAAATAATTTCGGAACAAGTATTGAAATAAAAGGATTTAGTGATTCAGATGAGCGATTTTTAATAGTAAATGATAGAGTGAAGGCTTTGGTTTTTTACATTTCCAATTATAAAAACAAAATTTTACAACCATACCTTAACAATGGAGTAATAGAAATAGTGGAAGCGGCTGGTGAATCCCCACAGGTAAACACCAACCAGACAGCTCCAAATAATTTGTCACAAGAAGCCATCCAAAATCGAAGAGTGGATATCAGCTTTGTAAAACGAACCCAACATCAAGATGTTCAAAGGCCGGTGCAAAGTAATGAACTAAATCCTTTCAGAGGTTCTACTTTAGGCACACAAGATTTAGATCAAATACTCAAGCAAATTCAAGAAAATATGATATCCCTAAATGGGGCTTCTTACCAGATGGGATGTACTCAAGAACAGCAAACAGATTGCGAAAATAACGAGAAACCGGTCCGACAAGTATCTGTGCCTAATTTTGACATCGGAAAATATGAAGTAAGCAATGCTGAGTTTTGCGCATTTTTGAATGATGTGCAACAAGATCTTTCTCAAGATGGCAATGTTTGGCGCCTTAATGATCCATTGATTTATATAGAGGATCAAGTTACCAGTATTACAAGATTAGGAAATGAATTTGTGGTACAAAATGGAAGTGACAATTTCCCAGTCGTAGGAATCACCTGGCATGGTGCCAAGGCCTTCGTCAATTGGTTGAGTCAGAAAACAGGCTTAAATTATGATTTGCCCTCAGAAGCACAATGGGAATTTGCTGCCAGAGGTGGTGTAAATGCAAATTCAGCTGTTTATGCAGGAACTAGCAAATTGGATGATTTTGCCTGGTATTTAGATAATGCCAAGAGAAAAGTCCAACAAGTAGGCCAAAAAGAAGCAAACGAACTAGGCATTTATGATATGAGTGGTAATGTGCGAGAATGGACCCTTGATGAATATTTTACAAGTTATGATGGCGCACCTACGGATGGTTCCGCAAGAATTACTAGAGGGAATGTACCCGAAAGAGTCACCAGAGGCGGTTCATGGTATTCAAGTGCCAATGAATGCAGAGTTAGTGCCCGAAAAAATTATGCTGCCACAGATTATGATACAGATTTAGGCTTTAGGATTGTCAGAAGACCTTGATGTTAAACAAGTGAGGTTTAATTTAATAATTAAGTAATAGAATCCATTATTATTGTGTAATTCATTGGTTATTTGTTAGTTATGTTTTTATTTTATAACTTGTAGAACATCATTTATGATGTCTGAATTACATCCTTTAGGATGTGTCTACTACCAACCCCAATGCCTTGATTAATATATTTCAAGCAATTTAAAAAATCAAGGCATGAAAAAAGCAACCAAATTCTCAAGGCGGAAATTGCCTCATATCCTATCAGCAGGCTCCATTTATTTTGTTACCTCTAATCTTAAAGGGACAATCCCTAAATCTGTATTAAAAAGCTTATCCGAAGATTACCATCAAAAAGTAAATGAATTAATAATTGCAAAACCTAAAAACTACAAAAGCAAAATATCTCTAATTCAACGGCTCTACTTTCTTAAATATGACAAATATTTGGACATGGCATTAAACGGGCCTACATTTTTAGCTCAAAAGGAAATAGCAGAAATCTTAAAAGAACAATTTCATCGTTTTGATGGCAAATATTATAGCCTGCTAGCTTATACAATTATGTGTAATCATTTTCATCTGTTAATAGATACTAGCATTATCATAAATGATGCTAACCCAACATCATGAATGATGTTCTACAGTTGCTGTAATTCTACTTTTTCCCTAACTTGTTATCCATTCAGAATTCAAAATTCAAAATTTCAAATCACCCTCTAATGAAATTGTTAAAGTCAGGATTGTTACTTTCCAGTCTTATGTTTGCTTCTTTTATTTCTTTATCCGCTCAATTTGAGCTTGAAGATTTCCAACTCAGCGGCACCGCTACTAAAGTAAATGACCAATGTATCCGTCTGGTACCTGACTTTCAGTACGTTTCTGGCTCTGCCTGGTATAAGAAACCGATCGATTTAAATTCGCCTTTTCAAATGGAGGTCTGCCTGGTTTTTGGCGAAAAAGATTTGGATGGTGCAGATGGTATCGTATTTGTTTTTCATCCTCGAATTACTACCGGATTTAGAGGAGAAGGAATGGGCTTTTCAGGGCTGCGACCTTCACTAGGCATTGAATTTGATACTTATCTAAATTATCACTTGGCCGATCCGGAGGATGATCACATAGCTGTTATGGCCAATGGCCAGACGCATCATTATGCTAGCCTGGTCAAACCCATTTCCATTGGTAATGTAGAAGATGGAGAACGCCATATTATTCGCATCACCTGGGATCCTGCCACCAGCATTTTGCAGGTGTTTTTTGAGAATGAACTGAAAGTAGCCTTTAATGGAGACATTGTCACTGGTGTATTTGGTGGCAACTCAGTAGTATACTGGGGCGTCACAGCTGCAACTGGCCGATTGAGCAACAACCATGAAATTTGTATCAAAAAATTATTGTTTACGGATGCCAGTAAAAAGAAAAGCAATTCAGCCCTTGCCGGGGTAGAATTTGTCCCAGGTACCACTCGCTTTAGTGTTAACTCCTATACCCAAATGGATAAATTGTACCAATACCTGGCAGAATCTCCTGATCGCATTGTAGCCATCAATGGACATATTGGCCCAAATGATACTCAAAACGCCAATGCTCGCTTATCCAATGGCCGTATAAAAGCCATTGTTGACTACCTTCAACTAAAAGGCATCGCTCCTGAACGCATTTTAAACCAAAAGCAACAGGAAAAGTACGCCCTCAATTTTACACAATTAGCTCCCGGAGAAAAAGAAATCGAAGCCTTGGTTTTTACCAAAGAATGATCATTTTTTCTCATTTAAAATTTCTGGCTTGATCTCGTAAAAATTAGCCTTGGTCTATTTTGAAAATTACCCTGCTGAACAGATTACTTCTTTTCACAGGCATTTAGTATTTTCAATACTCACACCCATTCAATTGTTGAAGGATGAAAATGCAATAGAGCCAATGCAAAACTGGATTTGACCTGTAAGGCGCAATTAATTTGCTTGTCCAAAAAAGCTTAAATAATAAGATGCCGTTTGAGGTAATCTTAGAGCAAAACAGTGAAAGTCCCTGTCTACCGAACCGTTGGTGTAGGTAGAAGTAACAGTCAGTGCTGTCTATGTCAAAAATTGATATAATCGATAGATCCTAACCACTCAATCATTATCTATCAAAGTTGATTTAAACAGCTTCTGAATGATTATGTCTTTCTACATTCTACTATAATCCTTTTACTAATTATCATCAAAATAAATTATTTATTGTATGAAAAAATCCATATTGACCTTATTTCTGGCAACGATGACCCTGGCACTGTGGGGGCAATCAGTTCAGGAAGCGATTAAACAACTCGAATGGAGAGCCATAGGACCTGCTAATATGGGGGGCCGTGTCACCGATATAGACGGAATCCCTGGTAACCCAAGTATCTTTTATGTATCCGGTGCAGATGGAGGGGTTTTTAAAACAACGAATGGTGGCGTTACTTTCGAAGACTTGTTTACTGATCAGCGGGTATACTCAGTAGGAGCATTAACGATTGCTCCATCTGATGAAAATGTACTTTGGTTGGGTTCTGGTGAAGGAGACCCAAGAAATAGTGTAGGCTATGGTAATGGAGTTTATCGTTCCATTGATGGTGGGCAAAGCTGGGAACACATTGGCTTGGAAGGAACTGAACGAATAAAAAGAATCGTTGTCCATCCTGATGATCCAGATGTAGCTTGTGTATGTGCCCTGGGAAGAGAGTGGGGCCCAAATGATGAAAGAGGCGTTTTCAAAACTACAGATGGAGGCAAAAATTGGTCAAAAGTACTCTATATTGATGAGGATACAGGATGCTCCGACTTAGACATTGATCTTTCAAATCCAAGAATTCTATATGCGGGGATGTGGACTTTCCGTCGCAAGCCTTGGCGCTTTGACGATGGAGGTAAAGAAACGGCCATCTACCGATCTAAAGATGGAGGTGAGACCTGGGAAAAAATAATGAAAGGCCTACCAGAAGAAGACATGGCTCGCCCAGGCATTCAAGTAGCACAAAGTCAACCCAATACCGTTTATTTGATTACCGAATTCCCTGATCAGGGAGGTAGCCTTTTCAGATCCGATGATCGCGGCAATTCCTGGACTATGGTCAATGATGATCCTAATATCAACTTCCGTCCATTTTACTATAGCGATATAAGAGTAGATCCTAATGATCATAGAACCCTTTATTCTTTGTCAGGACGCCTGGTTAAATCTACTGATGGTGGTAAAACTTTTGAAAGGATAGCTGCTGACGTTCATGGAGATCATCAATCCATGTGGATAGATCCTATGAATTCTAATCGAGTCCTTAGTGGCAGTGATGGAGGCTACCAGCTATCATACGATGGTGGTAAAACCTTTGACATTATCAATAATGTGGAATTGTCACAGTACTATCAAATGGATATTGATAACCTGGAGCCTTATAATATTTATGGAGGACTGCAGGATAATGGTACCTGGGTAGGACCTAGTAATTCTTTACACAGCAGAGGAATCCTCAAACGCCATTGGAAAGCACTGGCAGGCGGAGATGGATATTATGCTGTTCCCATCCCTGGAAAAGAGCATGAAATTTATGCAAATCTTCAGGGTGGTGTTATATTTCATGTAAACACCAAGTCAGGGGTAGTTAGGAATATCCACCCCTATCCCAAGATTACCGGATCTGCAGGAGATGCTATTGAAAACCATAAGTATCGTTTCAACTGGGATTCTCCTATCCACATTTCTCCCCATGATCCTAATACGGTTTATTTTGGAGGAAATGTCCTGTTCAGAAGTACTGATCGTGGATATAACTGGCAAGAAATTAGCGGTGACTTAACAACTAATGATAAGAGTAAACAAAAAACATCTGGTGGTACCATTTATCAGGATAATACCGCTGCTGAGTTCCACTGTTCGATCCTGACTATCGCCGAATCACCTGTAGAAAAGGATGTGATCTGGATCGGTACTGATGATGGGAACCTACAAGTAACCCGAAATGGTGGAAAAAGATGGCAAAACCTTAATGGAAACCTACCTGGCCTTCCGGATTTTTCCTGGATAGCTAAAATTCATGCTTCAGAACATGATGGTGGTACTGCTTTTGTAGCCGTTGATAACCATAGAAGTGATGATTTTGCACCCTATGCCTATATGACCACTAATTACGGAAAATCATGGACAAAAATAGTTAATGGCCTTCCTGCTGATGATTATGTGAAGGTTATTCGTCAGGACCCAAACCTAGAAAATGTACTTTACATCGGAATGGAATGCGGTATGTACATTTCCTGGGATAAAGGAGGTAACTGGACCAGAATTAATAATAATTTGCCTCCGGCTTCAGTACGGGATTTGCGCATCCATCCTCGTGAAAGAGATATTATTGTGGCTACTCATGGTCGAGGAATTTGGGTTTTAGATGATGCCAGACCCATTGCTGAATTAAATGCAGCTCAACAGAAAAATGTCCACCTCTATCCTGTTCGAAATACTACCCGCTGGCACATGTATGGCCGAATCGAAAACCTGGGACAGCGCACTTATGTTGCTCCCAACCCTGAATATGGTGCCTATGTGAATTTCCATCTGAAAGAAGCACCCGAGGAAGTGGTAAAAGTAGAAATTTTAGATGGTGAAGGAACGCTCGTTCGAACTATTAAGGACAAGGATTGTAAGGAAGGCATCAATCGAATCGTTTGGAATTTGCGAGCCGATGAAGGTACTAAATGGGAAAATGATCCTGGTGGTGGCTGGCGCAGCGGTTCCTGGGCTCCTATGGTACCTCCTGGTGAGTACACCGCTATCTTACATGCTAATGGTGAAAAACAACAATCAACTTTCCAGTTGAAAGCTGATCCTAGAATTGATATGACCAAGGATGATTATATGGAACAGTATGGAGAATTAAAGAGAATTCAAGGTTTGATGTCTCAAACGCATGAAATGCTCAATAATTCTCACGATATTCTTTCTCAGTTGAAAGCCTTAAAGGAAAGACTTGAAAATGTAGAAGAGTCAGACGACAAAAAGGTTTTGGCTGCCTTGGAAGAGGCCTGGAAGGAAATGGAAGCTCTACAAAATGAGTGGACAAGGCCTCCGCCGCATATGGGCTATCGTCAGCGTCCTCGTCTTAGAGAAGAGATACGATCTTTAGCCTGGGCCATAGATGGTGCCACCGCTAAGCCAACAAGCGCACAAAAGAACCGTAGTGTTGAGCTTAAAACAGAGGTTACAGAGGCTGCCGAGCAATTTGAAAAAGTGGTTAGAGAAGAAATTGCCGCATTAAATGCCTTGGTTAAAGATATGCCTCCGGTAGGATTTAAGAAGAAAAAGCCTTAAACAATTGCAATGGCAATATCAATAGCAATGACAATTTCAATACTCAGTTAAAATTGGAATTGTCATTGCTATTTAGATTTGGTGATTTTAGCCATAGAATGGCGAAACAAATAAGCCGATGGCGTAAGCCGTCGGTGAATTAAAAGATGATATTCGAGCTACAGAGTAGCGGAATAATTGGTTTTGATTAATAAAATCCAGAGGTTGAGTTTCAATAGATTGATTTTTCATGTATCCACCAACGTAAATAAAAACTTCCAAAAATAAATTAACCTCGGATTCAAGCAAATCGCTTAATTTGATATTTTAAAGAACCTCTCACTACCATAATTTAAAAGGATTGCCTATTTTATGCTCTACGATTTAATTAAGTCCTCCCTATGAGTAATAAAACTGCCAAGACTGATATCCAGATTAATAAAGAGACCCTTTTAAATGATTTGTATTATGCCCATTTAAGCCGCTCCCTAAGTCAATTATTACGCCAGGAAGTGCATACCGGACGCGCTAAATTTGGGGCAGGTAATTCCGGAAAAGAACTTCCCCTGATTGCCATGGCCAAAGCCTTCCAAAAAGGCGATTTTTATGCAGGTTACTACCGGGATCAGACTTTTATGTTTATTAAGGAGGTAGCCTCTCCCGAGGATTTCTTCACCACACTTTATGGTGACGCCATTAATGATCCTCACTCAGGAGGACGACAAATGAGCAACCACTACATTACCCCGTTTGTAGATGAAAAGGGCAACTGGAAAGACTTTTTAGATCAATATAATATCAGCTCTCCCATGGCTCCCGTTGCCGGGCAATTGACTCATGCCATCGGTCTTGCCTCCGCTTCTAAATATTTTCGCGAAAATCCTATGTTAGAGACTGCTGGTTTTTCCAATAAGGGAAAAGAAGTAACCTTTTGCACAATTGGAGATGCTGCTACCACCGAGGGGGTGTTTTTTGAAACGGTAAATGCAGCAGGGGTCATGAAAGTACCAATTGCCTTTATCATCCTGGATGATGGATTTGGAATTTCTGTACCTACTAAATATCAAACAACAAAAGGAAGTATTTCTGAGGTGCTGGAAGGTTTCCGCATCAATGAAAATGGGGATGGACTGGATATATACCAGTTGAAGGCCTGGGATTATGATAGTTTATGTACAACTTTTGTGAATGGAATAGAAAAAATTAGAAAAACCCATGTTCCTGCTATTTTTCATATTCAAGAATGCACCCAGCCACTAGGACATTCTACCTCTGGTTCACATGAGCGATATAAATCTAAAGAGCGCCTGGCCTGGGAGGCAGAATTTGATGGAATAAAAAAATTGGAAGAGCATATTTTACATAATAATATTGCCAATCAGGAAGAAATTGATCAAGTCAAAGAAGAGGCCTTAAAAAGAACAAGACTTGCCAGAAAGAATGCCTGGAGAATCTTTAGAGATCCAATCGAAAAGGAACGAAATAATTTATTGAAAATTTATTCTTTGCTGGAAGCAGAAAGTTCTGAAAAAGAGCCTTTCCAAAAAGCACAAGAGGACCTGGATAAAATGATTTACCCTGTTTTTAGTCATATGTTACAGCAAGCTAGGAGGCTGCAATTTATGATTTCACATAAAAATCTTAAAGGAAAAGAACATCTGGAAGAATGGATTGCAAAAATTACAATCCAAGGACAGGAACACTATTCCTCAAATCTTTACAGCGAAGGTCCAAAATCCGCTTTGCAAGTGTCAGTAGTAAATCCCACATATGATAAAGAGGCTTTAGAACTCAATGGTTTTGAAATAATCAATTCCTTTTTTGATAAAGCCTTTAGTAAATACCCAGAATTAGTTGCATTCGGCGAAGATTTGGGAAAAATAGGTGGTGTAAACCAGGGTTTCTCTGGACTGCAAAACAAATATGGAGAAGAGCGTGTCTTTGATACCGGCATCCGCGAATGGAGTATAGTGGGGCAGGGCATGGGAATGGCCATGAGAGGCTTAAAACCTATTGCTGAAATGCAATATCTGGATTACCTGGCTTATGCATTCGCACCCCTAACCGATGATGTGGCTACCTTGCGATATAGGACCAAAGGAAAGCAAATTGCTCCTGTCATCATCCGAACTCGTGGCCATCGCTTGGAGGGAATCTGGCACTCAGGCTCTCCAATGGGGATGCTCTTGCATTCCATGCGTGGTATTTATGTGTTGGTGCCAAGGAATATGACTCAGGCAGCTGGTATGTACAACACCATGCTCCAATCTGACGACCCCGCCATCCTCATTGAATGCCTGAATGGGTATCGCCTAAAAGAAAAATTGCCTTCTAATATTGGGGAATATACAGTCCCCATTGGAAAGGTGGAAATCCTCCAGGAGGGAGTAGATATCACTCTGGTTACTTATGGTTCATGTGTGAGAATAGCACAGGAAGGTATCCGTTTACTGGAAAAAAAAGGGATTTCAGTAGAATTGATTGATGCTCAGACTTTACTTCCTTTTGATCTGGATAAAAAAATTATTGAGTCTCTTAAAAAAACAAATCGCATCTTGTTCCTGGATGAGGATGTTCCTGGTGGAGCGACGGCCTTTATGATGCAGGAAGTACTGGAAAAACAAAACGGCTATAGCCACCTAGACTCGCCTCCTAGGACCTTATCCGCCAAAGCTCACCGGCCCGCTTTTACAGATGATGGAGATTATTTTTCTAAACCCAATCCAGAAGATGTATACCAGGCTATATTTGACTTGATTTTTGAAGCTCAACCCCATCGATTTAAGTAAAAAATTATTTATGAAATTTCTGACTACCGGTAGAGCTGTGCATTGATTAGTTATCATTAGCCGCTGATGTACACTGGTCCAACTGATTTTCGCTGTTATTTATCGTGTAGTAAACAGTAAGGATCAGCTTAATCAGCGTTTATCAGTGGCCAAATGTTTTCTAAATTAATCATATAACTAATCAATGTAC
>JANQPA010000072.1 GCA_028285545.1 Saprospiraceae bacterium
CAATGAAAAAGGAAATACCGCCCATTGTCAGGCCACCGTATTCCTTGAGGGAGCCGACAGCGATAATGATGGCATTTTAGACCAATGCGACAACTGCCCTGACACCTACAATTCCGATCAAAAGGACAGTAATAATAATGGAACTGGTGATGCTTGTGAAGAAAACGCTAATCCTGATCCAAATCCTGGTGGCTGGGGAGGCTGGAGTTTGAAAAAGCAGAGCAGTGATCCAGAAAATATCATCACCGAATTGAGGGCTTTCCCCAATCCATTCCAGGAAGAAGTCAATTTGAGTTTCAGCTTGGATCAGCAAGAAAGAACTACTATTGAGATCTTCAACATCCAGGGGCAAAGGGTGCATACCCTATTGTCAGAAATAGCACCAAAAGGAGAGCACCGTGTCCAATGGGATGGAAAAGATCAAAATGGGCAGCCCATGCCAGATGGTATTTATCTGATCCGATTGAGGGCTGGCAAGGCGCTGATTAACCAGAAAGTGATTTTACAAAGATAAATAAGAGTACGTATTAATGTTTTTTGGGGAGACATGGCCTGTAGCAGGTCATGTTCTTCCTTTTTTAAAAGCGATTGAAAAGTCAAATCTGCTCCTTTTACAATGACTGCATAGGCAAAAATGCTTCAGCGAAGCATGATGTACTTAGAATGGGAATTGAATCAATTGAAAGCTCCCGCCATACGGCCCATAGGGCACATAGTAATGCATAAATCTATGCCCTGGGGCAATGTTATGTTTGCCTTCCAGGCAAATAAATTCTCATTAGCCTATTCTAATTTAGCTCATAATTCGCATATGTCATGTTATGTCTAGACAGGTCTTTCATTCCCACAAAGAAGTTTTATCTTTATATTTATAAGTATTTAAGCATTAGCCTGACTGAAATAAGCAATATTTGAAATTTTGAATTCAAAATGAAACCCTTGATCTTCTCCATATGGTTTCAGCTTCTCCTAACGGTGTGCCTTGCCTCCGATAGTCTTTCTATTTCATCTTTATATCCCTCATTTATTACTGCTTATGATATAGATCAGGGCTTACCGATATCTTGTGTAAATAAAATCATTGTTGACCCTAAAGGCCGTCTTTGGCTCAATCCCTGTGCTATTTTTTTTAAAGATCAGGAAGTAGGTTTTTATCAGTTTGACGGAAAAAAATCGTATGAAGTCCCTATTAAGGAGGCCGGTGGTGAACCTGGTTCTTCCACCTGGTTTTTAAGTGGGGTCACTCCGGAAGGTTTGCTTTATGGAAAAGATTCCAAAAACACTAAAGCTTTCTTCCTGGATCCCGATAGCCATGAATCTAAAGTCTTTTCATTTTCCGAAGAGGAGACCATTATTAATTTAATAGTAAATAAAGGCAATTCGATATTTGCACTAACCCGGAAAACAGGAACTTATTCTATATATGATCTTTCATTTAATCAGAAAACTTTACTTACTTCTATTAATAAGTCTGAAATAAAAGGGGACTACCTTCTAGATTGGGTACCAACCTTTATTGTTGATGGAAAAATTTGGTTCCTTCATCAAAATATAGGTTTCTTAAGTGTTGATACAAAAAGTAAAATTATCAAAGAATTCACCTGGCAGGATATCCTGGGGTATAAAATACCTGACTATATCAAAAAGTCCAGCATTAATGAGTTCATTAAAATGACTGATGATGGGAAAGGGAACCTGATCTTTTTTATTAATGAAGAAAGTCGGTTTTTCCATTTCGACACCCAATCTGAAGAATTTTCTCTGCACCGCAAGCTCAATTCCCACCTTCGTCAACTTGGCAAGATTAAAATTAGGCAGATTAAATTTTATTTAGATGAACAAAAAAATATACTTACCGATATTAGATATGACCAAAATCTAAATAAAAGGGATTGGGAGTTAGGTGAATCGCACCTATTGCTGGATAATAATGGTCAACTATTCAACTACAACCCCGTTATAAATGAAATAAGAAAAAAAAGTAGATTTAATCGCGATATCATTAGAGAACTCCATAGCCCTGATCTAAAAAGGGAAGTAATTATAGCTTCAGGAAGTGGAATAATGAGAGCAGATATTCAGGCCGACTTATCAATAATTTCTCTTCTTGAAAAATGGCCTTCGCGAGCAATAGTCCAAATCAATGATGATCTTTTGTGGGTAAAAGGTGATAGAAAAAAGATAGCTGAAATCGACATAGTCAATAAACAAACCTCCGATTTTTTTCTATATGAAATTTGCAATAAAGATTTAAATACCAGAGCTTTCTCAAAATTGATTAGCAGGGATAAAAAGGAAATTTGGTTTCCTTCAACGGATGGAGATTTATTTTCCTATCATATAAAAGATCAAGTCTGTACAAGATACCCGATAGGCCCGGAGTTTGATAAATTCGACTTTATTAATGAAAAGGAAATTGCTCTGGTCAGCCTGGAGCATGAGTTTTTTATCTATAATCTTGAACAAAAAAAACTGAGCCCCTTCCTCCAAAATGGAATCCCACTCAACATCGGCAAAGCAGCCAATGATGTGCATTGTGATAATAATGGAATCATTTGGATTGCCAGCCAAAATGGCCTGTGGAAAATTGATCCCAATTCAGGAAGCGTTACCCGATTGGGGAAAGAGCTGGGCTTTACCGATGACCAATTCATGTGTTTTCATAAAGATGAAAAAGATAGGTTATGGCTTGGCACCTTTGCGGAAGGACTACAAATGTATGATCCAAAAGAGGGTACCATAAAGATCATCAATCAAAGTAATGGATTATCCAATAATACAGTGGTAGGAATTCTCTCTGATGAGGATGGTGATCTTTGGTTATCTACTTTTGATGGGATTACTGTTCTTTCGAAAAAGGGAGAAGTATTATTTAAACTAAATGAAAAAGATGGCATCTCCCATAAAGAATTCAACCGTTATTCCTATTTAAAAACCTGGGATGGAAAACTAGTTTTTGGGGGTATTAAGGGTGTCAACATTTTTGAGCCCCAGAAAATCAAACAATTTTACAGTCAAAAAAAAGAACCTAATATTTATTTATCAGAAATCAGTTTTTTCAATAAAAAAACAGATAGCCATGTTGTCATTAGAAATTCTTTTGACAAATTAAAACAGATAAGGCTAGCCCCAACTCACCGTTATATCACACTAAATTTTGCACTTTCTGAATATTTAGACCCCGAAAAAATGAGCTTTTCCTATCGTATTCACCGGAGTAGAGCAAAAAACATAATTGATGATGAGAACCTGTGGATTAATATCGGTGCCAATCCTAAACTGACACTAACTGACCTGCCCGTGGGGGAATTTAACATCTACATTAAAGGGAGTAGCTACAAAGGAAAATGGACTGAACAGCACCTTGCTATTCCGGTTAAGGTTAATCCTTTTTTTTACAATACCTGGTGGTTCTACCTATTGTGTAGCCTCCCCTTTTTAATGGGTGCCTATTTTTGGTATCAACGATTAATTACAGAGAAAAAAAGGCTGGAAGCAGAAGTTAATAAACGTACTCAACAAATTGTCAAAGACAAAGAATTGATCGAAGAACAGGCAGCCAAACTACTCGAATTAGACGAGATGAAATCCCGCTTTTTCACCAACATCTCCCATGAATTCAGAACCCCGCTTACCATTATTTCCGGAATGATCCCTCAAATGAAAAACCATCCTGATAAATGGATGACAAAGGGAATGGAGATGATCCAAAGCAATAGTAATCACTTATTATCCCTGATCAACCAAATTCTTGACCTTAGAAAATTAGAGTCCGGTGCCTTAAAACTCAATCCTGTTCAGGCAGATATCCTGCCTTACCTATCCTATATCATTGATTCCTTCCGTCCTGTTGCCCAATCCAAGGGAATCAGAGTTCACCTGCTTTCCCAGGAAAATAAGGTAATCATGGATTATGATCCGGATAAAATGATACACATTTTGTCCAATCTTATTTCCAATGCTATAAAGTACATACCTGGCGAGGGAGACATTTATGTACAAATTGACAGAAAGAATTATCAGGATCGGGAGGAGCTTCAAATAGTGGTAAAAGATACCGGGCAAGGGATAAAAAAAGAACACCTCCCTTATATTTTCGACCGCTTCTACCAGGTGGAAGATCTGGCTTCTCAAAAGGCACAGGGCTCAGGGGTAGGGCTGGCCTTAACCAAGGAATTGGTTCATTTGCTGAATGGCTCTATTAAAGTGGATAGTAAATGGGGAGTAGGAACTTCCTTCACCTTAAGCCTTCCAATTACGCATAATGCCAGGATGCAAAAAAGCCGTCCCGAACCTAAACCAAGCCATTCTGACCTGGGCAAAATCCATTCTCCTCTCAAGGAGGAATCTTCAACTGCCTTGCTTTTACCAAAAACAGAAAAGACAACACAGGCGAAACTAAACCTTTCCAATGCTGCTCCTTTACCCTCCTTACTTATTGTAGAAGACAACCAGGAAGTCAGGCTGTATCTGTCCACCTTTCTAGCAAATAAATATGAATTATTGATGGCTGAGAACGGACAGGAAGGAATTGATCTGGCTATTGAAAAAGTACCCGATCTCATTGTCAGTGATGTTATGATGCCAGTTAAGGATGGTTTTGAACTTTGCGATACGCTAAAAAATGACCAGCGCACCAGCCATATTCCCATTATTTTACTGACTGCAAAAGCAGATTTTGACTCCAAACTAATTGGCTTTAAAAAAGGAGCAGATGTCTATCTGACCAAACCCTTTAAGGAAGAGGAATTATTAGTCCGCCTGGGACAATTATTGATATTGAGAAAAAAATTGCAGGATCGATATAAAAATCAACAGCAGGGTCTATCTCTTCCCTCTTCTTCTCAGCATATTATGGAAGATGCCTTTATCAAAAAATTCCATCAATTGGTAATGGACAATATGGCTAAAGAAAATTTTGGGGTCATTCACCTTTGCCGCGCACTGGGTGTCAGTCGAACTCAATTGCACAATAAGGTAAAAGCACTAACAGGTCTGCCCACCACTTTATTTGTCCGTACCATTCGCCTCCACCATGCCAAACACCTGCTTCAAACCACCGACTTAAACATCTCTGAAGTTGGATACGAGGTAGGTATCAATAATCCAGCCTATTTTTCACGCATATATTCCGAAGAATTTGGGGAAACTCCTCGCGGAACACGTAAGCAACTATAAATCAAATATTTGTAATCCATTCTTAAAGCTTTTCTGAACAATAGGTAAAGTTTTTTTTCCGGTTTTGAACACCAAGTAAAGTCTTTGGAACCACAGGTAAAGCAGTCCTATGCCTTCCCTCTCACCTTTGTAAGGCCATCCATTATGGTTCAAGAATTATAGCTTATTCAACTCCCTAAACAAATGATTAAGATTTTAAAACATAGTGATAAAATGCAAGAATTAGGTTTCACAATACGGCAGAGCTTACTCCCGCTGCTTGGGCTAATTTATCAGGAGACCAGACTGCATTGGTTGAATAGTTACCTTCCCCAGGAAGAGAGCGTAATCGGTATATCTACTGGTTTTGAGTTGGAAGAAAAAAAACTGGTCAAGACTTCTGACTTGAGCAAACAGCTTATCTACCCTGGTGCTAAGAAGCCTGATATCCTGACCGAGGTGGCAAATAAAATCAAAGAAGCTCAAAAAAACAGGCAAGTTCAAGCCCCCAAAAAGCCCTCTATTTTAAAGAAATCAGAGCGAGCCTATGGATTTATTTATAGTGAAATTTGGATAAGCGATCTATTAGAACAAATAACTTTCCTTAAAAAGCTAAGAAAAGAATTAAAGGAGGAAGGGAAATTAATTCTGGAAGTATTCAAGCTATCAGGGTTTTCTGCCTACCCTTACCATCCTAGCTTTTCCCGGGCGGCAGAAATAATATCCCAAATCGAACAATCCTTTACAAGTCCTGCCGACCTAAGCCAACAATATGTTGACCTTTTTGAAAAAAATGGATTTAAGGTCTTAGATATCAATTATTCACCACCTGCATTTATCGAAAAAAAGCATAAGGCCATCCTATCCCTATTGCTTGGCTTACTCAAAGAAAAATTACTGGAATTACAGCTCATAACAACTGATGAATCAGAAGCTTTGATACAAGAACTAAAAGAGTTTGAAAATCGACAAAATACGCTGATCAGCAAGCCTGGCTTGCATCAGATAGTCGTGACATAAAATCGAACAAAAAACACATTCAATAAAAATTATTTGCCATGAATTTTTTTAAAATCAAATTTAAATCGACCATCGACAAAAAGTCAAGCAACAGTCAGCCATCTGTTTTTAATAAAAAATGGATAATCCTGATCTTCGCTTTACCGCTAATCATTTTTTTAATTTTCAAAAAAGAAAACGCAAACATAACATCTACACAAAAAGAAAAAACAAGTCTCTCAGAGGCTCCTTTCAACCCTGATCTTTGGAATAAAAAAGGGCCCTTTAGTGGTTTTTCTCCTAAAGCAGAATTAGTAAGCTACCGGGACAAAAATGCCAAACATTTTTCCAATGAAGACGGCACTATGACAGCTCTAATTAGCAATGGTGCTGTTCATTACGAAGCCGAGGACGGGGCCTGGCAGGAGATTAACCCAAGGCTGCAAAAATCTTCCCGTAATGGTTTTTCCTATGAAAATACCACCAATGGTATCAAAAGCTGGTACCCTAATGGCAATGGAAAAAAGGCGGTTTTGATGGAGGTAAAAGGCCAGCAATTATCACTGGCTGAAAAAATGGAATTAAGCTGGGTAGACCGCACCGGAAAAATCTTGCTTTCCCAATCAGCCAAATACCGGGATCCTGAAGTAAAAGGCAATATCCTGGTTTACCCTTCCTTTTTTCCGGGTATAAAAAATGAATTTGAGGTAGGCTTTGACCAAATTAAAAATAAGGTCATCCTGGATGAAAAACCTGATGCCAGAGGAGACTATTTGATTTTAAAAGAACAATTAAACCTTCCTGAAGGCTGGCAGGTGCAAGTACAAGACAAACCTTTGATAGGAGAAAAAATGATAGAAGGAGGTTTTGAGCTGGTAGATGAAGAGGGCTCTATTCAATTATACATTCCCGCTCCTGAGGTATTTGATCAAAATGAAAACAGCAAATTTCAAAACAAGGTACCTGCCAGATGGATACTGGAACAAAAAGGTCTTCAGCTAGATCTGAAAATGCAGGTAAATCAATCCTGGCTACAAGATCCAGGTAGGGAATATCCGGTGATTTTGGATCCTACGGTGTATTTAACTGCAAATTTAGCGGGCATCGTGTATGATGTTGCTGGAGATAGGGAGTTTGATAATGACAAGGAGTCCATTTCCGTAGGAGGCACTAGCACTAGTTTGGAAGGCCCAATTATTTTGGGATGGATGCAGTTCAATACTAAATCTATTCCCAAATCCACAGAAATTAAAAACGTTGGGGTCAAACTTGATTATGATCAAGACGAGGAGACTAATCAAGGTTTAACTATTAATGACGTCACAGGAGCTTATGGAATTTATACCAAAGATCAAATTTTTAAGGTTTGGCAGGATCTTAAGAATGGTAAATATATTTCCATACCCCTAAAAGAAGATCCAAGCATTTACTGGACCCTTGGGGAATCTGCTTTGCAGCATTTTATAGATAGACTTAACAGTAATAAATTCCAAATCGGAATTATTAGAAATTCAAAAAAATATAGTGAAATTCGGCGCTCAGGATCAGTCTTAGTGGTTGATTATTGCGGTCCACTTACAATTAAAAAACAACCTCGTGATGTTAGCATTTGTGCTTTTGAGGATGCCAGTTTTAAAGTAACCGTTAACGGAAATGATCAAACAAATTACCAATGGTATTATTCTTTACTCGGATATAACTGGTATCCATTATCTGATGGACCGTATGAACCAGGAGCCTCCGGTTCGAATACTTCAACCCTTACTTTGTCAAATTTTTCTTCAAGCTGGGATGGAGTTATATTTAGAGTGGAAGTTTTTGGTAACTGTGATGGAGATGAGAAGGTAGTTTCTAACAGTGCTAGCTTAGAGGTTGGGAATGTCGCTGAAGTCCTTAAACACCCCAAATCCACTACAGTTTGTATTGGTGATGATGTAAGTTTCAATACAAGAGTAATATTCTACCGAGATATTTTTCAATGGGAAGAATCTGATGACGGTGGAAGTACCTGGACGGATATGGTCAATTCATCAGACGTTTCTGGAGCAGACAGGGAAACACTGACCCTAAAAAATGTGTCCGCTTCTCTCTCTGGAAGACAATATCGTTTGAAGGTCCCCACCGAATGTGAAACTACTTATACTGATGCTGCCATTCTTACGGTTAATACTCCAACTACTATTAAAAAACAACCTCGTAATGTTAGCGTCTGCGCTTTTGCAGAGGATGCAAGTTTTAGTGTAACGGTTGAGGGTAATGATCAAAAAAATTACCAATGGTATTACTCTTTGTCACTCGGATATGACTGGGATCCAATGCCTAATGGAACAGGATCTCCAGGAGCTTCAGGTGCGAATACTTCAACCCTTACTTTGTCAAACATTCCTTCAAGCTGGGATGGAGTTATGTTTAGAGTGGAAGTTTCTGGTGATTGCGACGGAACGAAGAAGGTAGTTTCCAAGAGTGTCAGACTCGATGTGGGTTATGTCGCTGAAGTCAAAAAACAGCCTAATTCTAAAACAGTTTGTATTGGTGATGATGTAACTTTCAAAACAAGAGTAATATTCTACCGAGATATTTTTCAATGGGAAGAATCTGATGACGGTGGAAGTACCTGGACGGATATGGTCAACTCATCAGACGTCTCTGGAGCAGACAGGGAAACACTGACCTTAAAAAATGTGTCCGCTTCTCTCTCTGGAAGACAATATCGTTTGAAGGTCCCCACCGAATGTGAGACGACCTATACTGACGCAGCTACTCTTACGGTTATTCCTCCTCCTACAGCAGACGCTCATCCTTCAGGGCAAAGCATAAAAAGTGGAGGCAATGCTTCTTTCTCCGCAGCTTTTAATGACGCAGTGGATGTTCAGTGGGTATATACCACTGATGGCGGCAACACCTATAATCTCCTGAATGATGGAGGAAATAAACCGCTCATTTCTGGTGCTACTACCAATACTTTAAGCTTAAAAAACGTACCCAGAACCTGGGATGGGAGGGAATTTGCCCTCAGCGGAAGTAATACTTCCTGCCCTATTGCTTATACCAAGCTCGCTACTCTGGAGGTGATAAATTCGGCTCCCATAGCCAATTGCCAAGACATAACTGTTTCGGCAGGACATTCCTGTTTGGCGACAATCACAGCCTACCAGGTTGATCGCCGCTCTTATGATCCAGACATAGGCGATAAAGTTTCATTAAGCCTGGATAAAACTTTTCTAGGTTTAGGAGACCACCTCGTTACCCTTACCGCCAGCGATGGAGAATTATCAGATCAGTGTACTGCCAAAGTAACGGTTAAAGATGTTACTGCTCCTGTGCCGGATGTAGCCAACCTGCCCACCATCACCGCATCTTGTGAAGCAGGTATCGAACCTCCTTTTGCTACCGATAACTGTGCCGTTCAAATCATTGGGACCACCTCTGATCCGCTTTACTTTGATAAAGAAGGCACCTATACCATTACCTGGGTCTACGATGATGGTAATGGAAATACTTCCTCTCAAGATCAAACCATTATTATTAAGAATGAAGTAGCGCCGGTTCCTGATCGACAAACACTACCTTCTCTCAGAGCCCAGTGTGGACTTACAGTTTCTCAGACTCCTACTGCTACCGACCAATGTGGAGGAACTATTGTTGCCACCACTTCTGATCCTTTG
>JANQPA010000122.1 GCA_028285545.1 Saprospiraceae bacterium
TCATCTGCACATCTACTCATCTGCAAATCTACTCATCTGCAAATCTACTCATCTGCAAATCTACTCATCTGCAAATCTACTCATCTGCAAATCTACTCATCTGCACATCTACTCATCTGCAAATCTACTCATCTGCAAATCTACTCATCCGCAAATCTGCAAATCAAAAAGTTAATCGTTTGATACTATCGAGATAGGACCTGCTTACCCTTACCACGTCCCCATTAACCATCTTGATATCATAGCTGGAAGGGTTCTTAAAAATCTCTTTTATATAATTCAGGTTGATTATAGAAGAGCGGTGGACTCGAATGAAGTTTTCTGGATTCAGTTTGGCCGCAATTTGTCCAATGCCATAATTGCTAAGGTAAGTCTGCTGAGCTGTAACTAAATTAGAGTAATCCTTTTCTGCTTCTATCCAAATAATTGATTTGGTATCCAGGGTAATGAGTTTGTTTTTGCTTTGCACCAAAATCTTAGTTGGATATTTAGAGTTGTTTGAACCAGCTCCTTGGAGTAAGCTTTCCGCAAGGGCCTTTAAGCTGCTTAGATTTTCATCACCATACTGCATCACCTTATTAACAGCTTTGGCAAATCTTTCCCGGGTATAAGGCTTAAGTAAAAAATCGATGGCATTATGTTCGAATGCATCCAGTGCATACTGGTCGTAAGCAGTTGAAAAAATGATTTTGGGCATTTCTTTAAGCCTCTGCAAGACTTCTAATCCCGTCATGCCGGGCATTTGTACATCTAAAAAAACAATATCCGGTTTGAATTCTTCGATCGTTCTTATGGCATCTACTCCATTATTGGCCTCTCCAACAATCACAAGAGAGGGATAATTAGATAAATATTCCTTTAAGAGAGACCTTGCTGGAGCCTCATCATCAATGATTACTACTTTTTTCATAAATAAATTATCGATTTTTAAACTAAGGGGACCTCAAAACAAACCGTCACTCCTTTAAAGGCATTTTCAATTACTTCTAAAAAAGTACCGTATTTTTTCTCAAGCCTTTTTTGAGTATTGGCCAAACCGATGCCTTGATTAAAAATGTCGACATTCTTCTTAAGTCCTACTCCTGAATCCTCGATTTCAAAATGGATGTGATCTTCCTTTTTATGAGCTTTTATGAGGACTTTACCTCCTTCGATTTTCGGGGCAATTCCATGTTTAATGGCATTTTCAACCAGTGGTTGCAGTATCATAGGCATGACCCTGGCTTTATACAGGCCTTGTTCAATTTCGAATTCAAATTGCAGGCGATCTCCAAAGCGGGCTTTCTCTAATTTTAGATAAGTTTTTACAAATTCGATTTCCTCTGCTAAAGGAATTAAATCTGTTTTGGAAGCTTTTAACTGATACCGGAAAAGATCTGAAAGTTGAGCTATCATTTCGCGGGTTTTCTCCTGCTCAGGAGGTACCGAAGCGCTAATGGTATTAAAGGTATTGTAAAGAAAATGTGGGTTTAATTGTGCTTTAAGAGCAGTTAATTCACTTTTCAGAGCCATTTCCCGAAGCTCAGATTCCAGGGCTTGCTGTTTTTGAAGCTTATGATAATAATCGTACAAATGAAATACTCCAAATTGAAGGATATAGAAAAGACCGGGTATATAAATGTCCCACCAGGCAAAAGGCCAGTCAAGGTGCCCCCAGCCTATGGCATTACAAATGGCATAATAGGTTTGTTGCCATCCAATCACATAAACGGGAAGTAATAATACATTCAGTACTAATTTTTGCCAGATTTTCCAGCCAGATAGCTTTCTAAAAATTAGCCACCAGATGGGAATGGTAAATACTGCTTTAAGTAAATAATCAAGGGTGGTATTATCCCATGTTTCGGCATATCCATTTGAAGTCGTATAAAGAGCCATAAAATAGGCGCTACCAAAGACAAAATAAAACAGAAATAAGAGCCCCAACTCAAATAGCCGGACCCCAAATACCTTTCGATGCCAAAAATTGGTGCTGTTCATAATAAGATTTTAATGGCCTCAAATTAAATACAATCTTAATTGAATGTGTCTTTTGTTTCGATGAACTGCAATATAGACCGACGAATGGAGTAACCCCTCATTCAGCGAATCATTTTTCCACTTATCGGAAAGCCTTTGAGTCTCCACTCATTTCCTCCCAACTTTGTAACCGTAAGCAGGGATGTAAGGTTTTCCTTTATGCTTACGATCCGACTGTTATTTTTCATCCGACTGATTATTTACTAAACAAGAACAACTCAATCATGAAACAAATGCTAAAAAATACATTAAAACACGGTCTTATCATATTTATTGAGCTTATTATCGGACAAGTTCTATTTGCTCAGACTACAGACCTTGGACAAATTGTTGGAAAAGTATTGGACACCCAAAATGAAGCAGTGTCTTATGCTAATGTTTTATTAAACTCTGCTGCTGATAGTAGCCTGATTAAGGTAGAAACTACTGATGAGAATGGATTTTTCCTTTTGGCTGGTATTCCAGAAGGTAATTACTGGTTAAAGGTTTCTTTTGTGGGCAACCAGGATTATAATTCCCCGGCTTTTAGCCTAAAGAAAGGTGAAAAAATGAACATCCCCACTATTACTCTAGAATCTGGAGCTGTAGATCTGGCAACCGTAGAGGTTAAATCACAAAGAGCCCTTATTGAGGTGCAACCCGATAAAACAGTTTTTAATATTGAAAATAGTATTAATGCTACTGGAAACACGGCATTGGAATTATTAAGGAAGTCGCCAGGTGTGGTAGTGGATAATAATGATAATATTATGTTGATGGGAAAAAATGGCGTCCGCATTTATATTGATGGAAAGCAGTCGCCTCTGGGAGCAGCTGACCTTGCCATGTTACTTAAATCTATGCAATCTTCTGAGATTGAAGCTATAGAAATAATCACGAACCCATCTTCCAGATATGATGCAGAAGGAAACGCAGGAATAATAAATATTCGCCTGAAAAAGGATAAAAGCCTTGGGTTGAATGCAAATGTTAATCTTGGATATACAGCGGGTATTTATTCAAAATACAATACCACCACCACTTTTAATAATCGCACAAAAAAGGCCAACGTTTTTGGGACCTACAGTTTTAATGATGGAGAAAATAGAAGCTGGATGAACCTATTTCGCACCCAGAATGATATTTTTTATCGTCAGCAGTCTCGTACGCTTACCAACGGAGCTTATCATAGCGTACGATTAGGTAGTGATTTTTTTATTTCCAAAAAAAGTACTATCGGCGTATTAGTGAGTACCGTTTTGAATGATAATAACTGGACCAATTATAGTTTTACACCAATAATCGATCTGAACACCAATCAACAGATCTCGGCACTGGATGCTTTTTCACAAAACGATGGAGCAAGAAACAATTTAAATACTAATTTAAACTATCAAAGAAGGGGTGAAAAAGGACAAACACTGAATATCGACCTGGATTTTGGTCTATTTCGGAATACAACGGATACCTACCAGCCTAACTTTTATTTGAATCCTAATGGACAGGGGATTACTGAAGAGCGTATTTTTACGGCTCAGGCACCCACAGATATAAATATTTATACTGCTAAATTAGATTATGAACTGCCTTTCTTGGGAGGTAAATTAGGTGCTGGTGCAAAATTCTCATTAGTTAGCACTGATAATGCTTATGAATTTTTCCAGGAAACCAATGGAGAATCGATTAGAGATATCGACCGGAGTAATCAATTTATATATGATGAAAATATAAACGCAGCCTATGTTAATTTTTCTAAGCAGGTCAAAAAATTTAATTTGTCCTTTGGCCTAAGAGCAGAACAAACCAATTCGGAGGGCAACCTGACCAGTGATAAAGCTACCGATAATAATAGTGTAAAAAGAAACTACCTGGATTTATTCCCTTCGGGAGGAATCAGTTACCAGTTAAATCGTAAAAATCAATTTAGGATAAATTACAGCCGTAGAATTAGTCGACCAAATTATCAGTCCTTAAATCCATTTGAGTTTAAATTAGACGAATTGAGTTACAGTAGAGGAAATCCTTTCTTGAGACCTCAGTATACCAATAATATACAACTGTCACACACCTTTAATTACACCTTAACCACTAGTTTGGCATACAGCCATACCAATGATTTCTTTACAGAGCTGTCCGATACTACGGAAGTATCCAGAACTTTTCTTGAAACGGTAAATCTTGGAAATCGAAAAGTATTAAGCTTTAATGTGAGTTACCCTGTCAGTTTAACTAAATGGTGGAGCACTTATAGTAATATTGGTTTAAATAATACTTCGAATAAGGCTGATTTTGGAGAAGGACGTCAGATTGATATTCAACAAACTAGTTTCAATCTTTATCATCAATCTACTTTCAAATTACCTAAGGATTTTTCAATACAGGTATCTGGTTGGTATAGCTCACCATCTATTTGGGGTGCACTCTATAAGACCAGAAGTATGTGGAGCATTGATGCAGGTATCCAGAAAAAAATAATGGATGGGCGTGCTAATATCAAGGTTTCTGTAAGTGATATCTTTTACACTGCTTTTTGGAGGGCAGATCAAGAATTTGGAGGCTTAGCCATTGATGGATCTGGCGGATGGGAGAGTAGACAGTTTAGAGTTAATTTCTCTTACTTATTAGGTAATTCTCAAGTTAAAGCTACTCGCAAAAGAAAAACTGGATTGGAGGATGAGAAGAGTAGGGTGAATTAAAAGGGGGGAGATAAGACATGTCATGTTTAGACATGACATGTGCTGTATTTTCGGACATGACATGTCTAAATATGTCATGTCTGTATGGTTTGGACTTAATTCTTAGAAGATAAAAATTACTTCTGTTTTTCTAAAATTATTGGATTATTTCACATCTATTAGTGTTTTTCAAGCTGATTTTATTACCTACTCTTATATTTTAAGAGCAGATTAACTTAAAAAAAAGGACTATTATATTGTTATGTCGGAATATAAGAGACATGTCATGTCTAAACATGACATGTCTCTTATAATTCAAAATATCACTTGTCTAAATACGAAATCTTTCGTATAATTATTCCACGAAATATTTCGTATCAATCAAATCACCCATTATGAAAACACTTATCACATTAAGCAGCTTGTTTTTATTTGTAGCCTTACAATATAATTCTGCTGCACAACAGCCTGGTGAACTAGGTTATGAAGATGTCTCCGAATGGCCGGATGGAAAAGAAGGGGAACATGTCAAAAAGTTAATCAATGCTTTTAATAGTAATGATTCTGATCAGATCAGCGAGTTTCTAGAAAAGCACTGCACCAAATCCTTTCAGGAAATGGTTTCACTTGATCAGCACATTGCGGCTTTTAAGGGGACCTTTAGAAGAACTGGAAGGCAAAGTTTTCACAGTATCAGAAATTATACTCCAGCTCGGGGAGAAAACGAAATGGTCATTATTTTAAGGGATAGAAATTTTGATTCCTGGCGGGCCATGAGTTTACAATTTGAGGAGAGTGATGAGCGAAAAATTTCTAGCCTGGCCTTTAATAATGCTCGCACTCCAAGTAACGTGAAAGAAAGCCCTCTTTCGGAAGTAGAGATGCTGGAAAAGGCCAAAAAAATTATGCAACGGCTTAAAGACAAGGATATATTTTCGGGTACCTTACTTATTGCTAAAGATGATAAAGTGTTATATGAATTTGCTTGTGGTGAGGCAAGTAAACGTTTTCATGTTCCGAATAATATCGATACCAAATTTAACCTGGGAAGTATGAATAAAATGTTTACCTGTACAGCCATCATGCAATTGGTAGAAAAAGGAAAAGTGTCATTGGATGATCCAATGAGTAAATATGTCGATGAAAGCTGGCTTCCTAAATCCATAACGGATAAAATTACCATTCATCATTTATTGACTCATACCTCAGGCCTAGGCTCATACTTCAATCAGACTTATTGGGAAAGTTCTCGACAAATGTTTGTTGAATTAGATGATTATAAAATGCTGATTAAAGATGAAACCTTGGCTTTTGAACCTGGTGACCGCTTTCGTTACAGCAACACTGGAATGTTTATGCTAGGGGTAATTATTGAAAAAGCAAGTGGGGAAAATTACTTCGATTACATCCAAGAACACATTTATAATCCTTCGGGGATGACCAATTCCGATTGTTATGAAATGGATAAACCAGTAGAGAATTTGGCCATCGGTTATGTTCCTAATAACACCAAATGGAAATGGGAGAATAATATTTATAAGCATGTTTTGAAAGGAGGACCTGCAGGTGGAGGTTTCTCTACTGTAAGAGACCTGTACAAATATGCCAAAGCCCTAAAAGCTGAAAAACTAGTTAGCCAAAAATCACTCGACAAAATGTGGACCAATCAAGCCAATGCTAATTATGGCTATGGTTTTAGTGTGGAAGAGCATTCTAGTGGTAAAGTAGTAGGACATGGTGGGGGATTTCCAGGCCTTAACTCTAATTTGGATATCGTTTTAGACAAAGGCTACATTATAGCCGTAATGTCAAATTATGATGGAGGTGCCAGTCCGGTAGCTGCTAAAATGCTGCAATTAGTAAATAAATTAAAAGAAATGTAGTTTAACACTTTTATAAAGTAAAAAGGTCTTTAAGCGGCTACAGCCGCTTAAAGACCTTTTTACTTTATAGTTCAACTAATTAATTCGTAGAAAAACTAATCAATTAGTTGAAAAACTAATCGATTAGTTGTATGTTTGTTTTCAAATAGAATAATTATGCAAAAATTAGCAAAGCGGGAAGAGCAAATTATGCAGATCCTCTGGCAACTTGATAAAGCTTTTATCAAGGAAATTATTGAGGAATTTCCGGAGCCCAAACCACATTACAACACCGTATCAACGATTGTTCGCATTTTAGAAGAAAAGGGATTTATCGGTCATAAATCTTATGGCAATACCCATCAGTATTTTCCAAAAATATCCAAAGAGGCCTACCAAAAAAGAGATGTTGGAGATGTATTGAAAAAATACTTCGATAATTCCTATCAAAAAATGGTAGCTCATTTTGCTCAGGAAGAAAAAATTAGCCCAGAAGAATTAGAAGAAATACTTAAAATGATAAAAGGCAATAAAAAATGATACCATATATCCTTCATACCGCCATTTTACTAAGCGGCAGTTATTTGTTTTATAGATATGCACTCACAAAAGAAACCTTTTTCAGATTTAATCGCTGGGTTTTAATGACTTGTCTGGCCTTATCTTTCGTTTTGCCTACCATCATTATTCCAGGTCCTTGGTCTGTATGGCAAGCACCCCCAATATTGAGCAAAACAATGGTCCCTAATCCCATTCTCTCAAATGAAGAGATTGAGACGAGCGCTATAGCCAAAACAAATTCTCAAGCCCTTGAATCTGAATTAAATGTCACTCCAAATCATATTTCATCAGATCTTTCAAATAAGATGAGGTCAAATAGCGATCAAAGGCTGGACGGAGATTCGGGAGGGGAACTCAGTATCAGTCCAATTATTGAGGAAAATACTGAACCAACAGTTGCAGAAGGCCAAAAAGAAAGCCTTATTCCTCACACCGTTTCACTGGCCTGGTGGAGAGGGTTTAATTACCAATTACTCTTGAGCTATATTTATATGGCTGGCATACTGATTTTTTCATTAAACCTAATCATACAATTTAGTATTCTGATCTACCAAATGATTCGTCGGCCCTCAATTATAGATGGAAGGTTTCGGATCATAGAATTAAAAGGGGATTATGCTCCATTTTCCTTTGCAAATTGCATTTTTATCAATCCTGAGAAATATGATCCTGAGACTTTTCAGCAGGTTTTAAAGCACGAAAAGGTCCACATTTCCCAAGCTCATACCCTGGATATTATTCTGACAGAACTCGTGGTCATTTTCCAATGGTTTAATCCCTTTGCCTGGAAATTCCGCAAAGCCGTTGAAAATAACCTTGAGTATCTGACAGACAATGAAATGATCAACAGAGGGACAGACAAAGAATCTTATCAAATGAGTTTGCTTAAAGTATCTGTTCCTCATCATTCGCTCAATCTAGCCACCAATTACAATCAATCTTTCTTAAAAAAACGTATTCTTATGATGAATGCCAAAAAATCATCCGCAAGTTCAAGTTGGAAGTATTTGTTGATTTTACCATTGTTTGCCCTATCTATGGTGACTATGAATGCTTTTGAAGATTCAGAAAGAGACCTAAGCCATTTCACCATCAATGAAGATAATTCTAATAAAAAATTATCTAATAATAATCAGATAAGGGCTGAAAAAAATAAAGAGGAGAAAGCATCTCAAAAGGATTTCAAAACGATAAAGAATCCCTCAGAAAAACCATCTGAGTTTATAGAAAAAAAAGAAAACGAATTTCCAGCGGTTTCCAAGCAGGAAATGTTAGAAGTGAGTGGTGTTTGGAATGCTGAAATTAGGGACAATAAAGTTTGCATAACCTACATCAAAAGAAAAAATGGTAGTGTAAATATGAACACCCACTGCTTTGAGCGTAATGAATTAGGAAACTTACCTGGCAATCAGGAAGGAACTTTCTCGGTTAAAGGAGAGGCAGGGACTTTAGAAATGAAAGGAAGTTTTAGTGGAAATGAAGGGAAGGGAACTTATACTTTTAATGAAGACTCTTCCTTTAGATCCTATTTGAATCAAGAAGGTCTGGGAGATGTCAAGGAAGAAACTCTTTTGCATTTTGTTCTTACCAAAATTGGAAAGGATTATATAAGTTATCTTAAAAGAGAAAATTATGAGCTGTCAGACAAAGCCCTGCGTAGATTGGCTATTCATGGGCTAACTTTAGACTTGATGAAAGAGTATAGCACTACATTGAAGAGGTATGGATATGATGATCCTGAGGTTGATGAAATTGTGAAAATGAAGATCCATAGGGTTAGTCCAAAGTATTTTGACGAATTGTCAGCCTTAGGTTTTCAGGGCCTTTCAATAGATAAAGTAGTGAGTTCTAAAATCCATAGGGTGAGTGCAGACTATATTCGAGGTTTAAAGGAGGCTGGTTTTGGAGATCTTACTATGGATCAGGTGATCAAATTTTCCATTCATAAAGTTGACTTGGATTATGTTAAGGGGATGTCGGAGGCAGGATACTCCGGAATTGCTGCTGAAAAAATCCTTCGGGCCAGAATTCATAAAGTTTCCCCGGCTTTCATCCAAGATCTAAAAAGTATGGGATATAATGATTTTACAATGCAAGAGATTACTCAATTTTCCATTCATAAGGTAAGCGCGGATTTTATCCGTAAACTAGGAGAATATGGCTATAAAGATCTTTCTGCCAGAGAAATTCAACAGGCCAAAATTCACAAGGTAAATCCTGAGTTAATAAAAACACTAAATGACGCTGGATTTAGTAAAATGTCCATAAGAGATATAACCCAGTTTTCTATTCACAAGGTTACTCCCGAGTACGTTAAAGGTTTGGCAGATGCTGGCTATACAAATTTGTCTGCCAAAGAAATCCAACAGGCCAAAATACATAAGGTAGATGGTGATTTTGCCCAGGGATTTAAAGATCTAGGTTTTTCTGATCTCTCCATGAATCGACTGGTTAACCTTAAAATTCATAAAGTGACTCCGGAATATATCAAAAAGCTGAACGATGCAGGCGTTAAAGGACTTGACATAGATGATTATAAAAAAATGAAAATGCACGGGACCGGAGATAAAATAATTGAAAAGAATAGAAATAAATAAGATTAGAAATAATATTGGCTGTTTCAGCCGCCTGAAACAGCCAATATTATTTCTTAAAAGTCTTTTTTTATGGATATGCCATCATACTAATTCTATCTCCATCAAGGCTTAGATATCGTTTCATCAAATTAGCTGTCATACAAGAATGAATGGGAAGAAAACCCAGGATGTCTCCAACCTTAACTTCATCCATTAATTTTTTGCTAACAGAAATGGTACCATGCTCTTGAGAAAGCGATTTTATATATGCATTGTCCATGTTGGTAGACCAGGTCCCGTTTTTCCAATCTACCATAAGTCCATAATAATCAGACCCATTGGGATGTGGTTTGCGATCTTTAGAAAAATGAACCCCTCCTCCATATACCACGATTTCATTTCTTCTCGGAAATTTAGCTACCACCGGACAGGCCATCGCCACCGCAATATTCTCTAATTGGCAGGAACCAATGGCCCACTGTGAAAGATCATAGAAAACGAAATTGCCAGGCCGCATTTCGGTCAGGCCCGGGAATTTATCCATGGTGCTGCAAGTAGGGGTATCACCGGCTGAATAAATTAAATCCGGGTAAGCACTTTCATATCGAAGGCGAAATTCGCGGAAGACAGATAGGCTATTTTCGTGAATTTCCGCGATTTTATTTTTCCCCTGGACATTATAACTATGACCCGCATGGGCCAGCAAACCTTTTAATTCCAATTTGGAAGATTTGGAAACGAATTCTAGGAGTTCATCAACAGTGTCCAAATCCTCTAAACCTAGTCCAGTTCTATTGTATCCGGTATCTATTTCAATAAAGATCCCAATACTATGTGTGAGTGACTGCTCTAAATATCGGGCACTTTCCAAATCCTCTAAGAGCAGATTCAATCCGGTCTTACTGGCAATTTCATTGATTCGGCTTATTTCTTTGGTGTTAATTGGAAAAGCTACTATAATGTCTTCCCAACCCGCCTCGGCAAAATAAGCAGCCATCCTAATAGAACTTACTGCTATACGATTGACACCATAATCTTTAGCCCAATCTCCAATTGTTTTTGATTGATGAGTTTTAAAATGTGGACGCAGAAATATGCCATTGGCTTTAGCTTTCTCGGCCATTCTTTGAAGGTTGTTTCTACAACGTTTTTCATCAAGTAATAAGGTAGGTTCTATGATAGAGTTGAGTATCTGTTTCATGATATAAGGATATTTTGAAACAAATGTAAAAAAAAGAGTGGTGAGTGAGGAGTAACGAGTGGTGAGTGACGAGTCTCGAGTTCTACTTCACTCATCACTCGGTACTCATCACCCGTCACTCTTTACTGTTAAATTCTGTGAAAAACATTTAAACTTTTCTTTCTATTTCCTCATAAAAGACGAAAAATAATGCCTTCCATCGTTTTAGGCGGCGTAACAAAAGAATTAGGAAATGAAAGGAAATCATACTCTTTAACTCGCATGTTTAATAGGTTTTAGGGTGTTAGGCAGAGGCGGCCTGACGAATGCTGATTCCAGGTCGTCTCACTTTTTTTTAAAAAAAATGAGTACCCGTGGGTACCATCATATAAACGCCCACACTAAACAGGCGATAGTAACCAACTAATTAGGGTAAAAGGGTCGGGGATTGTGTAAAAAATAAAACTTTATAAAATTTTAATTTTTACACACCCCCGACGACTTCAGCTCTTTGCAAAAGAAAACTAGCCGTGTAAAAACGGCAAATGAAAACTAATTATGAAACAATCTAATTTTTTAATGAGGTCTATAACGAAATCACAATCAATTTTAACCAAAAGAACCAATTCATTCACAAAAATGAACAACATGAAAAGCAATCTAATGATCATGACCGTGCTGGCTATACTACTAGGTAGTTTTTCAGCCCAGGCACAACGCGTAAGATTTAACCCCAAAGTAGGTATGAATTTTTCCGGCTTAGATAAAGAATTAATTGACTTTAAAACCGAAGCCCGAGTAGGATATAATATAGGGTTTGATCTTCGTATTGGAGATGGCTTTTTCCAATTACATCCAGGAGCTCACTATCATAACTATACCGCTGATCTGATAAGCCGTGACAATATTGACCAGGAAAGACCTGATCTGACTGAAAGAACTACCATCCGACAGTTGAAGGTACCATTAAACGTTGCCCTTGATTTAACAGGCGATGGTGGCCTACTTGGAATTTATGCCAAAGGAGGAGTTACCCCTTCCGTTCTACTAGGTGTCAAGGAAAGAGCAGACTTTCAACTCGATAAAAGTGATCTAAATACTTTGGTCATGGGCACCAATTTTGGAGTAGGAGTAGATATCCTGAATTTCATAAATGTAGACTTTAATTATGAGATTGGTATGACCAACTTGTTTAGCAATCAAGATTCAAAAAATAATGTCTTTTCTGTATCTGCAGGTATTGTCTTTTAAGTAAAATGATAAAAGTAGAAAGTAGAAAGTAGAAAGACTGATTGTCTTTCTGCCTTCTACTTTTTACTTTTTATCTTTTGTCAATTTCAATAACCATCCCCACTTTATTTTTCCCCTGAGTGCTAGCTGAAAAAGCTACCGTTTTTCCTGCATTAAAATTCACATTGGTAATTCTGTCATTACCCAATACCTCTCTCAATTTTCCGGCATAAGAACTTTGCCTGCTTCGACTTAGGCGATTTTTAAAATCATTAAAATCCATTGGCGTTTTAGAAACTACAATGGCGATGTAGTCTCTGTTACCGATTTCATCCGGAGTCATGGAGTAATCCTTAGGGAAAAGCCGGGTTCCTGTAATTCCACAATAAGGGGAGTGTTTGTCTGTATAGGGAAACAGGGTATAACTCGAGCCATCCGTTTCCTGGCCAAAGATATAGACATAACATTCTTCACTATTGGCAAATAGAACTTTGAATTTATCACTTTTGCGTATTGGACTTACCGTTTTGAAAACAATATCAGAGGTTTTTTGAAGGGCGATAGTGGTTTGACTAGCCATATCGGCAAGGCCAAACTCCACTTCAAATCGTTGGGAGGTAGTCTTTTTTTCTGTATTGCCCATGGGAAATAAGCCATAAGCTTCCTTAGTGAAATGCTCAAAATCACGATATCTTACCCAGGCAATTCCCCGATCACCCCAGCGTTCTCCCCAACTGTTCATAATTTGGAAAGCACCACCTTCGAAATTATCATTATACCCTATGACACACATAGCATGTCCACCATATCCTGCCATGCTATAATCTCTTTGGGAGGGATACCAGACCTTTTGTCCAACCATCCTGCTCATAAAAGTACCGCCCACCATCATACCAATAACAACAGGAGCTCCCTGGGCCAGATTTTGTTTAATAGCAGTGATATCCGGCTTATAATTATTGGCTCCGAGCGTAAGTCGATTATATCCTTTGATGGTGAACTGTTTTCCACGATTTATTTGGTTTCGGGAAGGGTAGTTGTTACAGCTTGATTCATCATATCGGAATTCATTAAAAGGTAAGGAACCATTTTGGCGAAGGCTTTTCATCGCATCCAGCATATAAGCTCCCTGGCAGCCCTCCAAATGAATTTGATTATATAAATAGGAAGGACTAAAAGCCACATTTGCAGGGTTTTGCCCAGTTGCTCTGGCTTGTAGGATGGAACGAGCAGCATAGGCGCTGGCCCAGCCTACACAAGATCCTTGCCGACCCTGATGCTGGATTGGAGGGGCATATCGGTCCAGGCTTACCCGAGAGGGGAGTTGATTTCGTCCCCCAAAACCATAAGCCAGCGGCTCAAAAACCTTGGCCTGATCAAAACGTTCCTGACTTAATGAAGCCCCCATGGAAAAGAGTGAATTATCTCCGCCAGAGTCAGCACTGAAGCCACCTAGCATTTCCTGACCTCCCAAAAAGAAATACCATATACCTGCTACGATTAAAATAGGGATGGATATTTTGGGTTTTTTAAATACAAATAATAATATAAGCGGTAACCACCGCATAAGAGCATTAAGTCCTCCTCCTTTACCTCCAGAACGATTTCCTTGGTTATTTGGGGAGTCTTTCTCCATTCTTATTGGCATAATCAATTGGTTTTGATGGTTGCAAAATCCTTTTTTCAGATCTACTTTGAAAATAGAAAATTTTGCCTTCTGAATTGTGAAGTATTAAAATAAATTTTGTCATATGAAACTATTCTTTTGACGGAAAAAAAATTAAAAGTCATCGGATGATAAAAAAAAGAATGCATTAAATATTTTTTATATACGTGAATAGTTTTATATTTGTATTTATCATAATATAAGACAGCTACCTAAAGACACAAAAACACCATGGACACTTTGAACACTATAACACTTATCCAAGGGGATAAACTCACTCTTGCTATTGGCAAATTAGAACTACTGGAACAAAAGGAAATTCAATCAATTCTGAATTTTTTAAGTAGTTACAACAATGCTTCCTTGCTCGACATTTTCATCCATACTGGCCTTGAGTTGCCAAAAGTTGAAAAATATCTTAATGATCTTTACAAATATAACTTCCTATTAGTAGACTTATCACAGTTAGAGCCATGTTTTTCTCTTAATTTGTTTGAGTTAAATAAAGCCAAGTTGATTGCTAGAAAGCTAGCTAGCTTTTGGGAATAACTCAACCATATAGGTCATTTCTTTAAAATGCAATAGGAATAGCCTTTTGAATAAAATCATGCAGAAGGATAATTTGGAATACTTATTTTAAGAAATAAGAACACCTAAAGTCTTTATTCTCATTTTGATTTATCTGAAGCCACGGATCAATTTTATTCTTGGAATACTTCTCAGTATGCTTTTTAGCAAATTATCAACAGAGTTATTCACAGTTTTTTGATGAAAAAGTCTCTTTTCCACACCTTCATTTCTCGTCAGTGTATTACTAAGTCAGGTAAATTGGAATGGGGAAGGTTTATTTTTCTCTTTTATGTTTCGTTTATCCACACTTGTGGATTATTACAAATGACCTCTGTGGATAAATTAATTTGGTTAGAGGTACATAAGCATCTTATCTTTATAATCCTTTATTGAGATTATCTTAAAAAGTTAAGGTCTAACTCAATTTTGAAGTGATGAATTACCATTTATTGTAATTCTGCTCGTACAGGCAGAATTCAGACCGGATAATGAATTGGAGGTAGCGCTCCTTTCGTAGGTAATTCGAAATTTAAAGTGGATCTTATTTGCTTTATTTATTGTATCGAGGAGTAGATCAGGTAATGATCATTGCCCAGACAATAAGTAAAGCAAAGGATCATACTTTCAACTACGGATTAATTTGTACTGTTTAATAATTTTGGCATGCCTGAAGGGATTTGATTTGCTGTCGAGTCCCTTTTTTCATTATTGTTGATAGTTGTTAGTTGATAGTTGAATGTTCCCTAACAACTAAAAACTATCAACAATCAACTATCACGTATTAAGCGCTCCACACACACTAATCGTCTGACCAGACACATAATTCCCTAGGTCTGAACCAAGAAATACACACACATCTGCTACTTCTTCAGCTTTACCCAATCTTTTGAGTGGAATATTAGCCAAATAGGTCTCTTTTACCTGGTCATTTAGTGCATCCGTCATGTCAGTTTCAATAAAACCTGGGGCAATTACATTACAACGAATGTTTCTGGAACCTACCTCCTTTGCAATAGATTTGGAAAATCCAATGATTCCTGCTTTAGAGGCTGCGTAGTTGGCCTGTCCTGCATTACCCGTTATTCCTACGATTGAACTCATATTAATTATTGAGCCACCTCTATTTTTCATCATTGGACGAAGCACCTGTTTGGTAAGATTAAACACGGACTTTAAATTGGTACTAATGACCTTATCCCATTGTTCCTCAGACATTCTCAGCATTAAGGTATCCTGCGTAATTCCAGCATTATTGATAAGAATGTCTATTCTGCCAAAATCTTCTAGAACCTGCTTAACAAGTGCCTCCGCTTGTTCGAAAGAGCCAGCATCTGATTGATAAGCTTTAGCTGTACCACCCTTACCATTAATACCATCCACTATTGCATTAGCCTGCTCGCTGGAAGAACGATACGTAAAGGCAACTGTGGCTCCCTGTTCGGCAAATCTTTGGACAATAGCTGCTCCAATACCTCTGGAACCACCTGTTATTAAGGCCACTTTATCTTGTAATAAGCTCATATGTTTTTAAGAGTTTTTCGTGAAAGTTTTTGAATCGCATTGATTTCGGGGCTAAAGTAAGGAATTTTTAAAAAAAGGCATGCCAGGAAAAAATGTGACGAAGGGTTTTTGAGACCGTCGAAAGACTGATTTTTTAAAATGAGAAGATCCTTTTGTACATTCAAGGTATTAAGTACACGTGTTTAGAAAAAAATTACTTCAATTGCGAGCTAGCTCGCAATTGAAGTAATTAGCAAAATGCGCTTTATTCATTAATCCTAAATTATTACGATTATGTTGAAAGAATTCAAACAATTTATTACTAAGGGGAACGTAGTGGAAATGGCGGTGGGCCTGATCATGGCATTATATTTTGGTGCTATTGTTAAATCCTTTGTTGATGACATTATTATGCCGCCTATCGGGATGTTGCTAGGTGGAGTAGATTTTGCAGATTTAAAAATGATATTGCAGGAGGGAAGCCCTGCTGTAATGGATGCTTCGGGGGCTGAAGTACAAGCTGCTATTCAGGAGGTAGCCATTAATTATGGTACTTTTATTAATAATATTATAACCTTTATTATTGTAGCACTGGCTATTTTTATGGTGGTAAAAGCATATAATAGAATGAAACGCAAGGAAGAGGAAGCGGCACCAGCAGCTCCACCAGCGCCAAGTAAAGAAGAGCAGTTACTAGAAGAGATAAGAGATTTATTAAAGAAGAATTAAAATAAAAACAGGCGCTCGGGAAGCGCCTGTTTTTATTTTAATTCTTCTTTCGCAGTAGTTATATTAAAAATGTTTTGAAAGTTTCCTCATTAAATTCTAGAACGTAACCTCTACCTTAACCTCCTTTTCTCCTCTTTTAACGACAAGGGTAGTGGAATCTCCTTTTTTAAATTTGCTTAAGCCTTCCATATAATCATAAATATCCTTGACGTCCAGGTCGCCAATTTTGATTAATACATCACCATCTTCAATCCCTGCTTTTTGAGCGGGTTTGTCATCCAAAACAGCTTCGACCAACATACCCACTCCATCATAGGAATAGGCAGGCATAATACCCAAAGAAACTTTAAAACTTGCTCCCCTTCTTTGATTGTCGTCTTTGGTTTTGGTGAAAGCCAGTTTTCCCTGACCATCCAGTATTTCAATCAGCTCCAACATCCAATCACCAATTTCTTGTACCCCTTTGAAATTTACTTTTTCACTATCATCTGAAGGTTTGTGATAATCTTCATGACTGCCCGTGAAAAAATGCAGCGCCGGAAGATCTTCTAAATAAAAAGAGGTATGGTCAGAAGGCCCTACACCACTATCGGTGGTCGTAATTTTTAAACCTCCCGATTTTATTTTGGGGAAGGTTTCTTTCCAACTGGGGGAGGTACCTGCCCCATTAATGACAAAGGATTTGTCTTCTCCCAAACGGCCCACCATATCCATATTGAGCATGTAATTCACCTTGCTGAGGTCGATAGTAGGATTTTTTACAAAATATTTGGAGCCAATTAAACCCATTTCTTCTCCGGAAAAAGCCATGAACAGGTAATTATTGTTTTTGGCATCTGAAGATTTAAGCTGTTGAGCCAGATATAATAAGGCGCCTACGCCACTGGCATTATCATCAGCACCATTGTGGATGATTGGCCCCTCTAAATATCTGGAACCAAAGGCCCCTCTGCCAATATGATCAAAATGAGCACCAATTACCACTGTATTTTCTGCCTGATTGTCGATAAAGCCGATGATATTTCTACCTCTTTTTTCTTCACCAGAGGTAGCATGAGGATTGGCGGTGTAGTTAAAATCAAAAACCTGATGATAGGTATTGTCTAAGCCTTTTGGCTTTAATCCAATTTCTTTAAACCGGGTGGTAATGTATTGAGCGGCCAGTTCTTCTCCCTTTTTACCAGTTTCTCGACCCTCCAGGTAATCGGAAGCCAAATAAATAATGTCAACACGAATATTTTGAAGGTCTTTCTCCTGAGCGAAAGAATAGATGCAGGAAAAACTAAAAAGTAAACATAAAATCCTTTTCATAATACGATTGGATTATATATAATTTGTTTAAGGATTTTACAAAGCAAAATCCTTAAACAAATTATTTTTTGTATGTAATTACAAAAATTCTCTACAAAGATAATGAACTGATTTATACCAGGGCATTTTCAATCTTGGAGTCCAGAGTAAACAAGCAAGCGGTTCTTAATTTATTGGGGATTTCCTGGAGCCTCTTAAGGTCAAGGTCTTCTTTATCTGGTAGTTCCAGAATGTTAAGATCGGCTATCGGAGCTTCAGCCCACATATCAGGGGTTCTTCTAATAACCTGAATGTTGGTGTTTTTTGGCATTCGAGCAAGGATTTTTATTTGCTCCATTTCTTTTAAGATCTTCTCATCGCTTAAAGGACTTTCTGCTCGCACCGTTTTAATGATATTTAACCTGGCATTCCAATTGTTTCGAATAATTAGAGAGGTCAATATGGCCAGGTCATTATTGCCAAGGTTAAGTTGATCTTCCCACTCATCTGGGATGACATCGAGCCATAGGTTAATGGTCTTCTCGATACCTAAACCTACCCCTTCATAATTGGCTAACAGGACCAGTCCCCATTTTCTTTGTTTGGCTTCATAAATAATGGGCATGTATTTTTCCTGCAGGCCTCTCTTTTTTTCATCCAATTTTAAAAAAATGATATTGGGTTTAAAAAAGGCCGTTTCCAGGGCTTGCATACTTATACTCACCGTTTTTCCAAAATTTTCACCATCTACCAGGGTATAAGAAGAAGAGATTTTTGCTTTTTGAAAAGACTCCATTAATTCTGGTAAATATTTTTGTAGTCTATCTTCTTCGCCTCCTAACAACATTCCTAATACTTTAATAGATCCCTTTGGATAGGTCAACGCATAGATCAGGCGGTAGGCTCCTTTTATTTCTTTGGGAGCTTCAACCGGTACTAATAATTCAGGTTGCCAGGCCCTGGCTTCTTTTTGGGGTGATAATTCATTGGAAATTTTGGTGGCCCAATCGGCAATGGCGGTGAATAAACCACTCCGTACGTCTCCTTTGGTACGGATAAGCGTCTTGTTGAGCAACATAGCATAAAAAGCCACTACAATAGAGATGGATACCAAGGAAACGGTTGGATTAATGATGAACATGACAAAAAAGCAACCAATGGTACCTAATAAAGGTATGATGATGGGAACCTTTAAAGTAGGCCTGAAACTGGGCAATCCTAAGCTTTGTTCAATCAATACCACTACATTGATCATGGCATAAGTAATCAAAAAGAACATAGTGATTAAGGGAGCAATAGCGTTTAAATCCCTAAATAATAAAGAGAAAATAACAACCAGGATAGAAAAGTAAATGGCATTGCGAGGTTCACCTGAAGAACTGACTTTTGAGAAATACCGACTTTTGGGCAGGATATTTTTTTGACCCAATGCCAATAAGATTCTTGGCGCACCCACCATGGAGCTTAAGGCCGAAGAGAAGGTGGCACCTAATAATCCTGCGATGACAATGGGTTTCCACCAGGCTCTGTCAATAAAAATATAATAGTCACTTACCAATTCCTCTGGTGTGGCCATTAGCGCTGCTACAAAAATTAAGGCTATATAAATAATTCCTGTTAACACAACTGCCAATAAGGTGCCTGTAGGTATATTTTTCCTAGGATTACTCAGCTCCCCAGACATATTTACCCCCGCCATAATCCCAGTCACCGCCGGGAAAAACACTGCAAAAACAATCCAAAAACTAGCCGGCTTAAAACCTAGCACTTCACCCGTATTGGTATCATAAATAGGAACACCTTCATAATTACCAAACCATCTGACCTGATCAAAATCAATGGGCGATTGGAAAACACCTACCACTATAGAAACAATGGACCCTATTATGATGGCCATGATCAGGTACTGAATTTTGAAAGCTAAATCAGCACTGATGCCTGCGATTAAGGCAATTACAGCAAAGGTAGCAGCATCAATTAATATGGGAGGATGATCTGGAAATATCCAAAGCCACCCTTCTCTAAATCCGAAAATATACATGGCTACCACACAGGCCTGAGAAAAGTAGAGGGGAATGCCAATACTCCCACCAATTTCTAGCCCTAGTGATTGGGAAATAATAGAAAAAGCACCGCCTGATTCAATGCGAATATTAGTGGTCATGGAGGCCATAGAAAGACTGGTAAATAGCGTAATGGCTACCGAAACACATACAATTACAATGGCTCCTACAATTCCCGCATTTCCTACCACCCAGGGATGACGTATGTACATGATCACACCAAGTATGGTCAAAACAGTAGGTGTAAATACTCCCTGGAAAGTACCAAAATATTTGACTTTTGGCGATTTAAGTTTTGGTTTTTCAGTAGCACTTTTATTCATTACAGTTCAAGGTTTTCTGTCCTGTTCTTCTTTTGCTGCTCTTAAAGCAATAAAAACCAATATCGTCAATTTTTAGAATTGTCTTGATAGTGTAAGGATACTTTTTTAGGCTACCTAAAGATCATCACCTCTACATCTGTCCCGCTCATGGGGTTGTGTAAAAAGTCAATTTTTTCCAAAAATTGACTTTTAAAAAAATATTCTTTCCTTTTTTACCCCATTTTTTTACTTCCTCAAAGAACTTTTGATGCTATCTTCTCGGATCTTTCAATTTCAAAGTCGTTTTACCACCCATTATCTTATACCTTCCTGCGACCACAGACATCGATTGAAGTGATCGAGAAGTTTTGCCCCTTTTGGTCAGTCTAAGGGAGGTATTGGGTTTTATGATAATCAACTTTTTATTTGCTGAGTAGGGAAATCCGGAAATCACCATAGCAGGCTCGTCTCCCATAGTTCCGCCTATTTTTCTGGGATAATTTTGCAGTTCTTTATCCACTCCACAAATCTCTAAAAGGTAGCACGCTCCATTCTCCAGACAAACGGTTACCGTTTTGCAGGATGGCTCCACCTGAGGGGAACTGTCTCGTACATTGTCTATTGTATAAAGAGAGATAGACAAAAAGCTAAAGGCTAATAAGAATAATTTCATGATGAGTGATATTTTTTCGATATAAATGAATGACTCAAAGCTAGTGTGATGTCAGTTGCCATGTTGACAGTAATGTTGCAAGGTTTGGCAAAATTGTCCCAATACAATTGATAAGAGCAGCCATCATTTCTTCAGGATAGGGCGGACGACCACATTTTTCGAAAAATTCTGATGTCTTTACAAGCGATATAGGGTACTTTTGCATCACCATCAGCCATACCTGTGACTGTGCGATTTTTTATGGGAAGATAAACCAAACCATTCATTGAAAAGACGATGGGTATGGGCACGAGAATAGCCCATAAATTCCTTCAATTTTTGAAACTTCTTCAGCTTTTAGAAAATGCATTTATTGTCCTAGACTTTTAATCGTAAATAAATTTTTCAAAAGAGAATTAGGTCTTAAATTTTCATTATTATGTAGTTCCTATTGTCAAAATAATAATTGGATATGAAAATATTTCCCATTTCTTATTGTATACTTGTATTATTACAACTTGTTTTTAGTATTAAGAGATAGAAGATCATACTTTTAAAAAATACTGAAATAAAAGAAGAGTATTTTCATGAAGTTTTATGCTTACATTTTGGCTGTTTATTTCCTTATAGGGAGCTGTTTCCCTAATGGAGATTACACTCAACTCATTCGCCTGGCCGAATTGGGAAGCCACTATCGTTTGCATATTCAGGAAACGGCTTTGAGCGGTGGTGAAGTTTCTTTTTGGAATTTTTTCGAAATGCACTACATTAATACTCGTGTTCATGAAAGCAATCAAGAACATGATCACCATAATTTACCGTTTCACCAGATTGATAGCTCTTTTGATCAAATTATTAACTTATCCTTGGCCCAGGCCTCATTAGTTCCGCTCAAGTGCGAACGCAACCAGCCGGTTTCTTTTTGCGGGTTTTACCTCAGGGGTTTTGCCAATAACATTTTTCAGCCTCCTATTGTCTAGCAATCTTATTTGTCAGCCTGTAGTATGTCTTTTTTGTCAATTTTAAGTTGTTGACTTGGAAATTCGTTTCGAGAACTGGATTTTAAAATTAGATAATTTAGATGCACAGGCAATTTTTTTAACCTAACATTTGAACTTTAGTATAAGTACGTGAGTGAAATAAGTAAGTATTTGATAGTCAGAGATTAATCTTAAGAATTTGGATTTTTGCAGCCTGACCCATTTATACTTATTTCTAACTTCTTCCTTATCTATGATCAAGATGAAAAATTATGATTGAGGCAATTATTCATTTTTCCGTACGTCAAAAACTCCTGATCGGCTTGTTTGTGTTTGGGCTCATTGGTTGGGGAATTTACTCCATCCAGCATTTACCTATTGACGCTGTACCGGATATTACAGATAACCAGGTACAAATTATTACGACCTCTCCTTCTCTGGCCGCTCAGGAGGTGGAGCAGTTGATCACCTTTCCGCTTGAAATTGCTTTGGGCAACATTCCAGGGGTTATAGAAACCCGTTCTATTTCCCGTTTTGGCTTGTCAGTAATAACGGTCGTTTTTAAAGAAAACATGGATGTCTATTTAAGTCGCCAGCTCATTAGCGAACGCATCAAAAATGCTGAAGCGGATATCCCTGAGGATTTAGGTAGACCTGAAATGGGGCCCATAACCACTGGCCTGGGAGAAATTTACCAATATGTAATTTTTCCTGCTGAAGGATATGAAGATCAATATACTTCTACTGACTTGCGAACGATGCAGGATTGGATTATCAAACGCCAGCTTACAAACGTTGAAGGAGTTATTGAAATCAATAGTTCGGGTGGTTTCCTGAAACAATATGAAGTTGCGATAGATCCCAAGCAACTAAACAGTCAGAATATTAAGCTCACCGACATTTTCGACGCTTTAGCTCGCAATAATGCCAATACTGGCGGTTCTTATATCGAGAAAACTTACAATACTTATTTCATCCGAGGCGAAGGTTTATTAGAGAACAAGGAAGCAATAGCAAATGTCGTTATTTGTGTTCGGGATGGGGTGCCTTTATTGATTAAGGATGTTGCAAAAATTCAAACTGGCCATGCTCCTCGTTTTGGCGCAGTTACTATGAATGGTATCGGAGAGGTAGTTGCTGGGCAAGTTATGATGTTAAAAGGAGAGAACTCTGCAGAAGTGACCAATCGGGTGAAGGAACGGCTTGAGGAAATCAAAAAAACCTTACCTGAAGGGATTGTCCTGGAGCCCTACCTGGATCGATCAAAACTGGTCAATAGAACGACAAAAACGGTGACCACGAACCTGCTAGAAGGTGGGTTAATCGTGATTTTTGTATTGGTCTTATTGTTAGGTAATTTACGTGCAGGGCTAATCGTTGCATCCGTCATTCCATTGTCGATGCTGTTTGCTATTTCTATGATGCACTTGTTTGGCATTTCAGCAAACCTAATGAGCTTGGGTGCTATCGATTTTGGTTTGATCATAGATGGGGCGGTTATTATCGTGGAAGCTATTGTGCATCGTCTTGAACAACAGCACTCCGGTCGGATAATAACACAGGCCACGCTGGAAGAATCCATATTGGGTGCGGCGACTCGAATACGAAAATCAGCGGCCTTTGGTGAAATCATCATTTTGATAGTTTACCTCCCCATTCTGTTCCTCAGTGGTATTGAGGGTAAAATGTTCCGGCCTATGGCTCAGACAGTGAGTTTTGCTATCCTGGGCGCTTTTATCCTTTCATTTACTTATGTACCTATGATGTCCGCTCTCTTTTTACCTAAAAAATGGGTAAAAAAAAGAACGATTGCCGACCGGATTATGGCATTTTTTCATCGTTTATATGAGCCAGTTTTGCGTTTTTCTTTTCGCCTAAAAGGCTTAGTTATAGGCTTTGCTATTGCCCTTTTTGCGATGAGCTTATGGACCTTCAGTAGAATGGGCGCTGAGTTTATACCTACGCTAGAAGAGGGAGACTTTGCTTTACATCAGATTTTGCCACCAGGGAGTTCTATTGCGCAAGGTGTCGAAGTATCTGCTCATTTACAGAGAATGTTGCTAGAGAATTTCCCTGAAGTAGAAAAAGTCGTGACCAAGATTGGCACCGCTGAAATTCCCACAGATATAATGCCATTGGAAGCAGGCGATATTTACGTCATTATGAAGCCTAAAGAAGAGTGGACGAGCGCTAAAAGCAGAGAGGAAATGTTCGAAAAAATGGAAGCCGTCATGAACCAGTTTCCTGGCGTTATGTATGAATTTACTCAGCCGATACAAATGCGTTTTAATGAACTGATGACTGGCGTTCGTCAAGATATTGCCATAAAAATATATGGGGATAACCTGGGTACACTACAGCAAAAAGCAGAAGAGGCAGAAGCAATTATCAATAGGATAGTGGGAGTTGGAGATATTCAGGTTGAACCCGTAGCTGGTTTGCAACAGTTGATCATCGATTTTGATCGGGTCAAATTGGCTAAACACGGATTGGATATCGCTACCATTAACCGAACTATCAGTACAAGTTTTGCCGGAGAAAGCGCAGGTTATATCTACGAAGGAGAAAAGCGTTTTGACCTAGTTGTACGTCTGGATGAGCCCTTTCGACAAGATATAGAACAGATTCGCAACTTATACATTTCCTTGCCTGAGGGCGGCCAAATTCCGCTTAGCGAGATAGCCACAGTATCTTATCAAGAAGGCCCTGCTCAAATTTCACGGGACGATACCAAGCGTCGAATTACCATAGGCGTAAACGCCCGCAACCGAGATGTAGCCACTGTAGTGGATGAAATTCAAACACGATTAGACGATGGATTGGATCTCCCAGTAGGTTACAGCATTACTTATGGCGGGCAGTTTGAAAATTTGCAGCGGGCTCGGGCACGTCTTTTGATCGCTGTGCCAGCAGCACTCGTACTCATATTTGTCCTGTTATATTTCACCTTTAATTCTGTTAGGCAATCCTTATTAATTTATACGGCTATTCCGCTTTCAGCCATTGGAGGTATTTGGGCACTCTATCTGCGAGATATGCCATTTAGTATTTCGGCAGGAATTGGTTTTGTAGCACTCTTTGGGGTTTCAGTGCTCAATGGTATTGTTTTGATTGGCCAATTTAACCACCTGAAACAAGAAGGAGTCAAAGACACTTTATCGCGTATTTATCAGGGTGCTCGCATTCGCCTTCGACCAGTTATAATGACTGCAGCTGTTGCCTCTTTGGGCTTTTTACCTATGGCCATTTCTACTTCAACTGGAGCTGAAGTACAACGACCTTTGGCTACAGTCGTAATCGGTGGCTTAATCAGTGCTACTTTTTTAACATTGATTCTTTTGCCGATTCTATATTATTACGTTGAAGAGGGAGTTCGTTTGCGGTCGTCCAATAAAATTACACATAATTAATATTCAATAAATCACCCTAACATCATCGAACGCTACTAAAAAATTGCAATATGAAAAAGTATATCCTTTATACCTTGATGACTAGCACATCTATTTTTTTGCTTGCAGCTTGTCAAAACACCAATCCAGTTGCTGTTGACGATAATCATGTTCTGGCTGAGGAAGACGATCATGCTCATTCTGAGGAAGAGGTCACTCTTAATGTTTTGCAGATGAAAAATATCGGGTTAAAAGTAGGTGGTATGGAAAATCGCAATCTCAGCAATGTAATCAGGTCAAACGGCGTGTTGGATTTACCTCCAGATCAGCAGGCAGCGGTATCCAGCAGATTGGCTGGAAATATCCAAAATATACACGTACACTTTGGCGATGAAGTTAAAAAAGGACAAATTTTGGCCTATATTGAAGCTCCCGATCTGATCAAAAAACAGGAAACCTATCAGAAAAACAAGGCAGATATAATTTACCTGCAAAAAGAATTAGAGCGGAAAAAGGAATTGGTCAAACTACAAAGCGCAGCCCAAAAAGAACTGGAACAAGTTGCTTCGCAATTAGAAGTAAAATTGGCAGAACAACAATCTCTGGAAGCACAGTTTCAACTCCTTAACTTTAATCCACCTACTGGTGAAAAGCCATTTACATCTTTATTGCCCGTGCGATCACCAATCAGCGGTATGGTGCAGATTGTTCATAAAAATTTGGGCGAATATGTAGAGCCCAATGTTCCAATGTTTGTCATTGTCGATAACCGGCATTTGCATGCGGATATTCAACTTTTCGAAAAAGATCTACCGCATATTAAAAAAGATCAGGAGGCGGAATTTTTCTTACAAAGCAATCCATCAGATATTCACAAGGTCAGTATTTTTGCTATTGGTCGCGTTATGGATGAAAATACCCGAACGGTGAGTTTACATGCTGAGGTTAACAATCCTGATAAAAAATTATTGCCGGGAATGTATATAGAAGTTCGTATCCCAATTGGCAAGGAGACTGTGGCCTGTCTGCCTACCGACGCCGTAACGACAGATAAGGGATTGAATTACATTTTTGTCGAAGAGCATAAGCACGGTTACGAAACCACTTTTAAGAAAGTGCAAGTCATCGCTGGTATAAGCGACGGTGGGTATATTGCTGTAAAGCCAATGGAAACTATTGAAGCAGACGCGCAGATAGTGACAGAGGGCGCATTTTTCTTATTGGCTGAAAGCAAAAAAGGGGAGGAGGAAGCTGGGCATCATCATTAATAAAGACTGTTTCAATAAGTCTTTAAGATTCAATGTTGTCTATTTTATCTAAACCAAAATTTGAAACGGCTCATTTTAATTTTTCTTTCAAATACTTTGCAGTATAGGAGCCTTTAACTTTAATCAGGTCTTCAGGAGTGCCTTGATGAAGCAAATGCCCGCCTTCTTTTCCTCCCTCGGGACCAAGGTCAATCACATAATCGGCTGATTTAATGACCTCGAGATTGTGCTCTACTACCAGTACCGTATGCCCTTTTTCAACCAATGCATTTAAAGCATCCAATAATTTGAGAATATCATGAAAATGTAAACCCGTGGTGGGTTCATCAAAAATGAAAAGGATGTGCTCGTTACTGTTTTCTTTACCCAGGAATGAGGCTAGTTTTACTCTTTGTGCTTCCCCACCTGATAAGGTGCTGGAAGATTGCCCCAATTTGACATACCCCAGGCCTACATCCTGCAATGGCTTTAATTTTTTTACGACATCTTTTGCACTGGCAAAAAATTCTAGTGCTTCATCAATGCTAAGGTTCAGAATATCATGGATGTTTTTTCCTTGATAATTAACTTCCAGCACCTCCTGCTTAAAGCGTTGTCCCTTGCATACCTCACATTCTAAACGCACATCGGCTAAAAACTGCATTTCTACTATTTGCTCTCCCTCTCCTTTACAGGAATCACATCTGCCGCCATCCACATTAAAAGAGAAATGTTTGGGCTTATATCCTCTTATCCTTGACAATTGTTGATCCGCCATCAGAGCCCGGATGGTATCATAGGCTTTGACATAAGTCACTGGATTAGAGCGGGAGGATTTTCCAATGGGATTTTGGTTGATCATCTCAATTTGGGTGACAATATCCAGATCTCCTTCCAGACTCTGAAAAGTACCTGCTGATTTGGAATAGTTTTCTCCAAGCTCTTTCTTTAGGGCCGGATAAAGAATCTGCTTTACTAAGGTAGTTTTACCCGAACCTGAGACCCCAGTCACTACTGTTAATGTATTTAGCGGAAAATTGACATCGAGGTTTTTGAGATTATTATGACGGGCCCCTTTTAATCGTAGAAAATTGGCGGATTGACGGCGTTGTTTAGGGACGGGGATTTGCATTCTGCCACTCATATATTGAGCCGTAAGGCTGTCATTAGCCTGATCATAAATTTCTTCAAAAGGACCAGCAAAAACAACTTCTCCTCCAAAAATACCGGCATGCGGACCAATATCTACCAAATAATCTGCACTATCAATTACATCTTCTTCATGTTCAACAACGATGACCGTATTTCCGAGATCTCTTAATGCCTTCAATACATTAACCAGACGATGAGTGTCTCTTGGGTGTAGCCCAACGCTGGGCTCATCCAGAATATACATCGAACTGGTTAAATTACTACCTAGGGTTCTGGTTAAATTGATTCTTTGCGTTTCTCCACCACTTAATGTAGCAGAGACGCGATTTAGAGTCAGGTAAGTTAATCCCAGGTCACTCATGAACCTCAGTCGATTTGTTATTTCGAGGAATAACCTCTTACCAATGATTTGATCAGTTTCGGAAAGATCAAGCTGGTCAAAAAATCCTAAAAGCTCATCAATGGGCATTTCCACGAGATCGGTAATGTCCTTACCTTGTATTTTTACGTAGGTGGCTTCCTCACGCAATCTACCACCGTCACATTTTGTACAGCGTGTGCGACCGCGATAACGAGCAAGCATTACTCGATTCTGAATTTTGTAAGTCTTTTCTTCCAGCTCCGCAAAAAATTCATTAATTCCCCAAAAATGCTCGCTACCCGTCCAAAGCAATTTACGTTCAGTTTTGCTGAGGTCTATATAAGGCCTGTGAATAGGGAAATCATGATGATGGGCATTTTCAACAAACTTGTCTCTCCAGCGGCCATATTTTTCTCCTTTCCAGCAAGCCACTGCTCCTTCATAAACCGATAAAGTAGGATCTGGTATAACTTTATTTTCATCTATCCCCATTACTAATCCAAATCCTTCGCATTTAGGGCAGGCTCCATAAGGATTGTTATAGTTAAATAATTGAGGTGTTGGCTCCAAAAAGAGTATGCCATCTAATTCAAATCGATTATTGAAACCCCGCTTTTCCTGCCCCATGATATCTACCAGGCATTCGCCTTCGGCCTCATAAAAAGCTGTTTGTACTGAATCAGCTATTCGTTTGACGTTTTCTTCATCTTCTTTTTTTATGACAAAGCGATCTATGAGAATAAGTATCTCATTTTTTTGAAGCTCCCCAATTTTTTTTGACAAAACAGCGTGTTTGCTTTCCAACAGGTCTTGCAAATCTTTCAACTCTTCTTCAAACCACAAGCGGGTATATCCTTTTTGCAAGAGTAAATTTAACTCTTGTTCTACACTTCGTTCCTGGTATTTTATGGGTAATGGAATGAATAATTGGACTTTACTTCCTTCTTCAAATTGATGTATAAAATCTGTGACATCAGCAACCTCATGTTTTCGAACAATTTCTCCGGAAATAGGGGAGTAGGTTTTACCAACTCTGGCAAAAAGTAATCGCAAAAAATCATAAATCTCTGTTAGGGTTCCTACAGTGGATCGGGCATTTCGAGTACTTACTTTTTGTTCAATGGCGATGGCTGGACAGATTCCCTTTATAAAGTCTACTTCTGGTTTTTTCATCCTCCCAAGAAACTGGCGGGCATAGGAAGATAAACTTTCTACATATCGGCGTTGACCTTCGGCATATAGGGTATCCATCGTAATGGAAGATTTCCCTGAACCAGATACGCCTGTTACTACAATTAATTGATTCTTAGGGAGATGGAGTTCAATATCTTTTAAGTTGTTACCCTTCGCTCCCTTGATATGGATGCTTGATAATCGCTTAGTCACTGGAACCTCAGTGGCTACTTCTTCAGTTTTTTTTAATGCCATTACACGCAGCTTCTTTGTATACATGACTCTAGTTGCATCGCAACTTGAGTGAAGAATGTAATAGGTAGAAAGTAGAAAGATTTTTGATTTATCATCAAAACTATAAGCCAATTATGAGAAATAAAGGTATTTGTCCTTCTACATTATACTTTTTTCCTTAAACCCCAAGTTGCATCGCAACTTGGATTACTTAATTAGAAACAGAAAAGTAAACTTAGTGTTTTGTTTGGAGAAAAAAAATTAGGATTTAAAATAAATTAAAATGGGGCCGCATGCGGCCCCATTTTAATTTATTTTAAGCATATAAAATTATTCGCTAACACGTCTCTTTCCTGCAACCTTTAGATCACTTCCAACCAATCCATTCTTTTTCAGATAGGCGTTTTGGTCATGATAAATAGCTCCTTCTGGCAACCAATCCCACCATTTTCCCAGGTCTTTTTTTATAATATTGATATAAAATTCAGGTAAAACAGTTGATTCACCTTCAAAATAATCTCTAAAAGATTTTTTCTCAACTAGCATTTTTCGAACCTGCTTGAAAAACCTCAATCGACCATATCCTTCCGAAGAGATGGCTCGCATAACGTTCATCCATTTGACAGTGAAATTATTAGAAGCTTTCACTCTGCGGTAGATGGCTTTTCTGGAAAAGGTATATGCTGTCAGATCAATTACTTTATCATAAAATTCTACCCATTCGTAATTTTTGGGCTTCACATTCATGGCCAGGTGATTGTTTAGGAAATGGAAAGGAAAAGGTAGTACTCTTCCATCTTTTTGATACTCCAGGTTGACAGGGGCTGCTTCCCCAAAAGCGGTTAAAATTGAATAACCTGGAAAAGAACCCGGTGATAAATCCACAAATCTTTTGGTCAATTCAAAGGGTAAATCACCCTCATCGCTATCTAAGCCCATTACAAAATTGGTTTGGAGGTAGGGCAGATAACTCATAATCATATTGGTATGATCCGATACTTGTTTTACCCTTTCCATTCCAGTAATCCGGGAAGCTCTTGATTTATTACCCATTTCAAACCAAGATTCAATACCAGGCAACATACCTACACAACCATTCTCTTTCAAGCGTTTTAGATTTGGTTCGGTTAGGATAGATAGGCTGCTTTCTGCCAAGAAACGGACTGCTCCATTGGGCGCGGCTTCGGCAATAGCATCCATATAATCGTTAAATCGAATGCCAAAATTAGGATCATGCCATCCTACTAAAGGACTCTTAAACTTGGTTTGTAAGAATCGAAGATCAGCTTTTAGCGAATCAAAATCTAAAGGCTGGTAAGGAACTACAGAATCTATGCAAAAAGAACAGGTATAAGGGCAGCCCATGCTACCGATCATAGGAACCATTTTAAGGAATGGTGCCTTTTTTAAATTTTCTTCAATAAATTGCCAGCGTTCTACAACTCCAGGAATATCTACAGGCTGATTAGGAGCGGCAATATAACGGCCAATTGGGCGATGTTGGGCGCATTCATCTAAAATTTCCTTGATTACTACCTTGTTGGTGAAGCCGGTTACATAATCAAAGTACTTGGCAGCATCATCAGGATAACAGCGGGCATGTGGGCCTCCCAAAACGGTGATGGCACCTTTTGATTGGAAATAATTACTTAATGCATAAGAGATCAGCCCCGCCTGAGTAAAACCACAAATAAATACTAAATCCACTTCTTCAGGTAATTCTTTATCCAATTGCTCTCGACCAGTATAACAAACCATTTTCACATCGTGTCCCTCATGCTGGCACCATATCGCAACCACTTGCGGCATGATACTGGCCAAGTTGGCATTCATGATTCTAGCATATAAGGCTTTAGTAGGAGCTTTACTGACAAGGTCAATAACCCCGATCTTTAATTTTGACATATAGATTGCTTTTAAACAGGAACCCCTTAAAAGGAATGCTTTTTCTGAAATAGAAAAAATATTGCAGGTAAGTGGCTTTTGTGTGTTTTGATTTTGTGAAAAATAACTTGACTTATTCTCTATTCTACATATAGAGAATGTATACTAATCATATTCTTGGATAGTAAAGTAATCAATCTTATTGATATAGTGAAATTAATTATGGGAGTAGAGGCTAAATTTATTTTATAGCCTCTGTCATCCAATTAAATTCTTTTTTAGATAAAGGAAATGCTCCTTCTCTTTTATTAAGATGAATATAAATGGTATCCCCCCTATTTTCACTCCTCAATATTATATTTTCAGAGTTTGGCAATTCATATTTAAAAGTGAATAGATCAGTAGAATCTGCTAAGAACCTTTTTATACTTAAAGTCTGAGCTATTGTATCGGTTTGATAAGAAAAATATCCACGTCCATATCTCTGCCGGAACATTGGATCTTTACTATTTACACTGCCTGATCCACCTTTATCAAAAACTATATTTTTCCAATGCAATGAGTCTGTTGTCAGAGGAGGGAGGGTATCATTATTTAGGACATAAGTCTGGACATCATAAATGCCTGATTTGATAGGAGGGACCTCGGCTCTGGAAGCTACTCTCTGATATCTATTCCAGGATTGATAAAAGCCCATGATAACAAATACAAAGATAAATAAGGATTTAGCGGCAATTCTTCCCCATTTCTGCCATTTATTGTTGAGTGTAATTTGATAAGCAGAGTCAGCTTCAACCGGCTTGTTTAAAATGAAAAAATTAGCAATCCTTCGCCAATCACAAAGAGCAAGATAAATACAGGCAAACAAAATTTGCATAGAAAATATTTTCACTGGAATATCATAACTCAGGTTTAATAAAACCACATTGGCAAAAACTCCAATACCAAGCAAAACCCCTGTAGTAACCGTTTTTCTATTGAGCAATAGCAATCCAACCAATGTTTCCATTACGCCAGAAAATATTTGATAAGAAGCCGAATAACCCATGAACATCCAAGAAAACCGCATAGGGTAAAAATCACCTAAGGGAGTAGCCAGTTGACTGAGATTGGGGAAAGGCATCTGCAGGGCAAATAACTTTATAATACCATATATAAAAGCTACCGCAGATACAAAATATCGAACTGAATTCCGCAACCAAAAATCCAAAGTCAGATAATTAGGGCGTTTAGAATCAAATAAACTCCAGATAATACTTCCAATGAAAGCTATCAAGATATAAGTATATAATTGGGCCCAACCAAAAGAGGTGTCACCAGAGCCTAGGGGAGGCACAAGAGTTTCTTTTATATGTAATATGTGTTTATTGAAAAAGGTGACTACCGGATTATTAACTGCTGTATAAATTCTGCCGATAAAGGCCAAAACCGGGGACATAAACCCAAGGAATGGCATAAGCCCAGAGAATATGGCGAGAGCGAAATAGATGAATAAAAAGCGAAAGGTTATTTTGCGCCAAAGTGGCCAGGTGATTTGGTGTTTTTCTTGCATGATCAGCAGTTTCAAAAATGCGGTTTCTTGTATAAGAATTCTATTTTTTGCTCAAAATAATGCCAATAATATTGAAAATCCTGTGAATTTTATTGGTTCGAGATTAGGTACTTCGTCTCCCCGCTTACAAATTTCTACCACATAAGTTTATGATTATTATATCATTCCGGTTAATATTGTGTTAATCCTGAAAAAAATTAGCGACAAATTTTCAATTATTGATGGATAAGTATATCTTTACCGATGAAAATAGAATTTTTGTCTATCAAATTCATTCCTAAATAAAACTGTTGACTATAGAAAGTAACTTCTACACTAAATAATCGATGATCCCATAATACTACTAAATTATTTAGTTATGCAGCAAGTTACATGCTTAAGTGACCAACAGTTGATTGCTACCTACCTTAAAGGAAATGAAAAGGCTTTTGAGGAATTATTGAACCGCCATCAACAAAAAATTTACACGTCTATTTATTTGTTCGTCAAAGACACTGAATTGGCAGAAGATATCTTCCAGGAGGTATTTATCAAAATTATTGACACCCTGAGAAAAGGAAAATACAACCACGAAGGGAAATTTCTACAGTGGGCAATGCGTATCTCCTATAACATGTGTGTAGATTATTTCCGCAGAAGTAAACGCCGTCCTAAGGTTTCTCCAACAGACACCTTCGATATCTTTGATGTCCTACAAACGCCTGACTTCAACGCAGAGCAAAATATTATCCGCTCTCAAACTCATGATAAAGTTCGCAGATTAGTTGATTTATTGCCTCCCGAACAACGCGAGGTGGTTATCCTACGTCATTATGCAGATATGAGCTTCAAAGAAATTGCCAAGCTCACTCGCGTAAGCATTAATACCGCCCTTGGACGTATGCGTTATGCCCTAATCAACATCCGTAAGATGATCGAAGAAAAAGAAGTGATTTTGCAATAATAATTGAAAAGCTAGGCAGCGGGACGCTGCCTAGCTTTTCAAAGTAGCGAAAGCTTTTGCAAAATAAGTGATTATAACATCTGCACCTGCTCGCCTAATACTCAATAATGTTTCTGGCATTGCCTGATTAAAATCCAGCCATCCCTTTTCGGCTGCGGCTAATAACATGGCGCATTCACCACTCACATGGTAGGCTGCAATGGGCAGTTCATGCTCCTGCTTGAGCAAATGGATGATGTCCAGATAATTCAGAGCTGGTTTTACCATCAAAAAATCAGCGCCTTCCATAGTATCTAATTCGGCTTCAATCAGCGCTTCTGTTTTATTGGCAGGATTCATTTGATAGGTTTTCTTATCTCCTGCTTTGGGGGCAGAATCTAAGGCATCACGGAATGGACCATAAAAAGCACTGGCATATTTAGCGGTATAGGACATGATTCCTACTTTTGTGAAGCCATTCTCATCCAGATGATATCGGATATCTTCTACTCGTCCATCCATCATATCTGAAGGTCCAATGATGTCGAAACCAGCTTCTGCCTGGGCTACCGCCATTTTTGAAAGAATAGGTAAAGATTCATCATTTAGGATTTCGCCATCTTTTACTAAACCATCATGACCATCTGAACTGTATGGATCCATTGCTACATCACTGATCAGGCAAATCTCAGGAAATTCTTTTTTTAAGGCAGCAGCAGCTTTTAAGTAAAAATTATCTGGATGATATCCATAAGTAGCTTCTTTATCTTTGAGTGATTCCTCAACGGCCGGAAACATGATAAAGGATTGAATACCCAACTCTAAACAACTTTCTACTTCTTTTAAGGCATTATCTGCTGACAAGCGATAAGTTCCTGGAAGAGAACTGACCTCTTTCTTAATATTTTGACCATCTACCAAAAAAATAGGCTGAACTAAATGACCGGTTGTTAAGTGGGTTTCCTGAACAAGGGCTCTTACAGCGGCGGACTGACGGTTACGTCTGGGTCTTCTCAACATTTTTTTTGTGTTTTTTAGGATTTTCCGGGACTGGATCATAACCTGATCCCCCCCAAGGATGACATGAACTGATTCGCTTGATCCCCATCCATACTCCCTTTAAAACTCCCCATTCCTGGATAGCCTTAATGGTGTAATGCGAACAGGTGGGCTGATATCTACAGCGAGGGCCTATCAAAGGAGAAATGGCTCCTTGATAAAAGCGTATAGGTAGTATTACTAGTTTTTTAAAAAATTGATTCATTTTGTTAGTTCAGAGTTCTGGGTTAAGTTTTGGGAAATTTGGAGGTGATGCTAATTATTTTAGCTCTTTTTAGGCACGCAACTACCTACCGGCAGTCAGGGATAACGCAAATATCCCAGATTATAAAGATTTATTAGCGAAATTTGCGAGAGAAAAAAAACTTAAATAAACAGCTATACTTAAAGGATAATCAGTCCTTAAACGTGAACACGTTAACACGTAATAACTTGAACACTCAAAAAGAAACTGTCTCATTATTTTGCCCCCTCTGTAATAACATCATCCCCTTTCTGCTATTAGGCCCAATGATGCTGATCACATTCTTCTGATCTTCAAAAACCTCCAAAAGGATATTATTGGTGATTTTTAATTTTTGGATGCCTTTTACTTCTAATATTTCCAGATAGCACCAGACCCCTGCCATATCCTCTGATATTTCTTTCCCTAAGAACTCAAACTTTAAGCGTTGGCCATTAACTTCTATTAAGAAGTTTTTTTCAATATATTGTTTCATATAGGATTCAGCATCTGTAGCTTCCATTTCAGTACAGATAAACAAGCTATCTGCTCCTTTTTGACGCAAAGCTTCTTCCAAGTCATCAATAAAAATATGCATGCTCATTTGTAAGGCCTGCTCTGATTCGTTAAACTCAACCAAGCACTTACTGATGTGAAATTCGTGGTCGAGGGCAGGAGGTGTTACCCAGTTGCTAAGTAAAATGTTTAAGATGAGTATTTTCCACATGAGCTATTGAATTATTAGGGTATTGGGGTATTGGGGTATTAGGTCAATTCCCAATACCCCAATATCCTAATACCCCAGGTTAAAACGGAATCCTTTCCAAAGCCATTATCAAAGCAATTCCTGCTGCTGACCCCGAAACGAATAAATTCCATTCGCGCTGTTTGATCTTCAAAATATTAAATGCAACATAAGCGAAGATCAATATAATTAAAACGATTGTCAACTGACCAAGTTCAACGCCTATGTTGAAAGCTAATAATTGGGAGATTAATTGGCCTTCTTCACCTGGGAGAAGCATGGATTTAAAAAAATTGGAAAAGCCCATTCCATGTATTAGCCCAAAAAGTAAGGCAAAAAGGTAATTGAGGTTGATCTTTCGATTAAAGGTCTTATTGTCTTCTGCGTTTTCAGCATCCTCCATTTTATGTACAATCACATTATACAAGGCAGTAGCAACAATGGTCACCGGAATAAGAAATTCAATGAGAGCAGCTTTTATCGGAATAATGTCTAAGGCAGCTAAAGCCAAGGTTATAGAGTGTCCAATAGTAAATGCAGTAACCAAGATGGCTACCTTTCGCCATTCTTTTAATCTATAAATGGCACAAAGGGCAACAATAAAGAGGATGTGATCGTATCCATTGAGATCAGAAATGTGTTCAAATCCCAATTGTAAATAAGTTCCAAAAGTCGAGCGCATTGTATGTAAGTTAACAAGTTAGCAAGTTGTCAAGTTATTTGTCACCAAAGATATATGGAATCTTGAAAAGATGGTAAATTAAAAATGTAATAACTTGCTAACTTCTTAACTTGACAAATTGCTAATTTATGGCAAGAAACCTTAGACATTGGAGATCACAAGTTCGGCTAAACCCTTGAACTCGTGATCCCCTGAACCCTTGAATACGATTAATAACGGTAATATTCAGGTTTGAAAGGTCCTTCTTTTTTCACACCGATATAATTGGCTTGATCTTCAGACAATTCCTCTAATTCAACTCCAATTTTGGAAAGGTGCAAACGAGCTACTTCCTCATCTAAATGCTTAGGCAGCATGTAAACCTTGTTTTCATACTTATCAGCTTTTTGCCATAATTCCAATTGAGCCAATACCTGGTTGGTGAAAGAATTAGACATAACAAAAGATGGATGACCGGTAGCACATCCTAAATTAACCAAACGACCTTCTGCTAAAAGAAGAATATCTTTACCATCAATGGTATACTTATCAACTTGTGGCTTGATGGTGATTTTAGAATCTCCATGATTTTCGTTTAAATAAGCCACATCAATCTCATTATCGAAGTGCCCGATGTTACAAACGATGGTCTTATCTTTCATCAATTTGAAATGCTTTTCAGAGACAATATCCTTATTGCCGGTAGCAGTTACAACGATGTCCACTCTTGGAATAGCATCTGCCATTCTTTTTACCTCAAAGCCATCCATAGCTGCTTGTAAAGCACAAATAGGATCGATTTCGGTTACAATAACCCGGCAGCCAGCTCCACGAAGGGAAGCCGCAGAACCCTTTCCTACATCACCATAACCTGCCACTACAGCAACTTTACCAGCCAACATAACATCTGTAGCTCTGCGGATGGCGTCCACAAGTGATTCTTTACAACCGTATTTATTATCGAATTTCGATTTGGTAACTGAGTCGTTTACATTGATCGCAGGCAGTGGAAGGGTTCCATTTTCCATACGCTCATATAGGCGGTGAACACCAGTTGTGGTTTCTTCACTTAGGCCATTAATCCCTTCTACCAATTCAGGGTGCTTATCCAAAACAATATTGGTAAGGTCACCACCATCATCAAGAATCATGTTTAAAGGTTGTCCATCTTCAAAGGCAAACAGCGTCTGTTCAATTGCCCACCAGAATTCCTCTTCGTTCATTCCTTTCCAGGCGTATACTGGAATACCTGCGGCAGCAATAGCAGCTGCGGCATGATCTTGCGTAGAAAAAATATTACAAGAAGACCAGGTTACATCGGCTCCTAATTCAACTAAAGTTTCGATTAGAACTGCGGTTTGAATAGTCATATGAAGGCAGCCAGCTATTCGGGCACCTTTTAATGGTTTAGACTCACCATATTTTTCGCGCAAAGCCATCAGGCCTGGCATTTCTGCTTCTGCTAATTGGATTTCCTTACGTCCCCATTCTGCTAATGAAATGTCTTTAACTTTGTATTTTAATTTTGGTTCAACCGTATTCATATACAAGTTTTTTTTGGATTTTTTAAATGCGGTGCAAAAGTACGATTTTATCGCCAATAATCTAAACGACCATTCTATAAAAGAAGTTGCAGAAGGTCCAAATCCCTATTCTAGGCACTTATTTGTGTTTTTAACGATAGGCTACTTAAAAGAGATAGGTAATTAATGCCATGATGACTAAAAATAGTCCAACGGCAATGCCTTGCAAGAACTGGGCAAAAATAAAAACAACCAGGGTTTTCAGTGCTCCATCTCTCCAACTTTGCCTGAAGATTTTAGTGAGGGCATAATACATAAATCCAATATTAAGAACCAGGATAAGCAAAGACAATAAAGGAACTTTAACCATGAATGGTATCAATGGAATAATTAGTAGGGTTTGAATGGAAAAAATATAAACATTGATAACCAGATGCTCAGGAAAGTTAAGATCCTGATCACGGAAAATGAGATAGGTAGCTAATGTGGTGGTAGGGATATTGCTCATCAGGAAAAGATTAAAATATTGCTGTGAGAGATTGAAAAACCTGATGATCAGCGATTGAATATCCTCCGGAAGTCTGCTAAAAGCTGCATCATTTGCAATTAGAGCTCCTATATCAGTATCAAATGAGAGTAGAAAAGAAGATAAATAGGCGGCAATGGCCACCACCAATAATAGGAATCCAAGGGGCTTTACCATCCTATGCCGATCTTCAAACAAATACTCTTCTATGGCCATCCTTGGGCGTAATAATAACTGCTTTACGGTATAGCCCAGGCCTCTTTCTAGATTGAGCTGTTCTAAAAAAGATTCGGTAAGGCTTTTCCAGGAAATGCGCTTGATTTTTGACTCCTCAGGATTCATAATGTTAAACTAATTGCCTAGTGAGGGAATTTAGACATTTTAATTGGATTGTGGCTTGTTTTTTCTATAAATTGGATGAAACAATATAAGTCTACTTAAACTCCAGTTCCATGACGAAAAAATACTTTCTTATCATTTGTCTCTCCTTTTTTTGTTTTTTATCCTTAAAATCTCAAATTGATCTTCCACTCGGTGGCTGTCCAGCCTTTAGGGTTGGATCTGTTTTTAATGCTAAATTAGGAGATACTATTGCTGTTCCCGTATTTATGGATGCAGGCGTAGAGGCGGTAGCTGGCTTTTATCATTCAATCTATTTTGATCCTGAGTTTTTGACTTTCGTTGACCTGCAAGAAACACAAAGGAGCTTTGATATCTTTTATCCGGGAGAAGAATTTGTGAATACAGTAATGGTAGAGTCCATTCCTAAGCTCTCAGAAACCCCCTACAGTATTTCCCCTTTTGAGCCTTTTTATACCCTATATTTTGAGGTGATTAAGGAAATTGAGGATCGGTTGGAATTACAATTTAGTATACCTGGTATACCTAAATATTTACTGGATTTAAATGGAAATAGATATACTATGCCTGGAATATCTGGTTATGTATGGCCTTCAGCTTCAACAAGCTCATTGAGAATTAATGAGTTTTGTGTGACTACACTACCGGAAGATTGTTCGGGCGAAAAATTAGTTACTATAGATATGGAAGGAGGAACACTCCCATATAAATATAACTGGGCAACAGGAGGCAACATGGTTCCTTTCGATTCTTTGTCTAATACTTTTAAGCTAACAGAAGCAAATCTCTATATGCTTACTGTTACGGATGCGAATGGGGATAGCGTAAGCGCTTCTTATACCCTGGAAGTCATAGAACCAGTAGAAATAAATTACTCCTCAGCAATTACCCAACCTGATAGCTGCTATCAATTCGGCAAAGTGGAAATTGAATTGCAGGGGGAGTTTGATTTTGTCTGGTCAGATACTGTCAACCAATTAAGTAGGAATGATTTAAGACCAGGAAGTTATTATGTAGCTTTTGAAAATAAAACATGTGATCTGGTAGATACTCTTTTTATAGAAATAGAAGCGGTCGATGCACCGGCCTTAAAGGCAGAAGTAAAATCTCCTAGCTGTCAACAATCAAATGGCTTTATCATTTTAGATTTTGAAGAGGAAATTGATCCAATTAGTTATAAATGGAGCAATGGTTTAGAAGGAAATAAACCTGTACAAGAGGACTTGCCTCCAGGAAATTATGAGGTGGAAGTTAATTGGGAATCATGTAGAGAAACCTATTTCTTTAGTTTGGTAGATTCAAATATTCTTGATATTGACATGGAAGCCACAATTAATGATGCCCCCTGTGGTCGAAATGGAAGTATCGCTTTATTGATTCAAGAAGATACTTCCAAGTTGGATGTTATTTGGTCTAATGGCCAACAAGGAACCGAATTGCAAAATTTAAATTCCGGAATCTATCAAATTACTATTACAAATAATGAAAACGGATGTTTTGCCGTAAAAAATTATGAAGTAAAATCACGTTCTTTAGACGTTCAATTTGAGGAGGATTGTGTTATCGAAAATGGAAACCTTGTCTCCTCCATTACTGCTAGTACCGAGGATGGCCCATTTCCAGTTAGTTTCAAATGGACTAGTAAAGATGGAGAAAAGGAAATCTTTCAATTTGCTGAGGGGCCAATTGCCATAAGCACTGTTAATTTAATTGCCGAAGAGTTATATGATTTGGAAGTTACAAACGCTAATTCCTGTAGTCAAACCTTTCAGGATGTCAATTTGAAGTGCCTTGAAAGCCTTGATGGTTCTATTTTTATTACCCTTGAAACCCCTTTACTGAGTGAGTTAAATACGCTTATATTACCTATTACACTTTCATCTCCTTCCTTTCTTAAATCTTTGCAAATGCAAATTAATTGGGAAAATCCACAGCTCTCCTTGTCTGAAGTACGTTTTGGAAACGCCCTGAGGTTTCCTGAAGCTTTTAGCTATTTTTCTAACAGCACACAAAGCATTAACCTGGATTGGGATAGTAAAATTGGTAGTGAAGTTATTTCAACAAATACGCTTTGTTATTTAGTATTTGATATAGCGGGAACAATTGATGAACCATTTAATTTTTCATTTTCGCCAGGCCAAACATCAGTTCTTAACCTTGTTAATAATTCATTAGAAATCATTGAAAAAGTAAATTCAGAACTTAGTGGAGATGCAAAAACTTATGATGTAGAGAATCAACTTACTTTTTCCTTTCCAACCATTCAAGCATTTCCGGATATTCCTATTGAGGTCCCACTGACGGTAAAAAATTACAATGACCTGCTTGGATTTTCAGCTACTTTTACCTGGCCAACAGACTTACTCACCTTTATAGAAATTAGTGAGACCCATCCGGCCCTAGAACAGAATCTAAATAATAATATAAACCTTGATGCAGCTATTAATTCAGGTAAACTAGCTATTATTGCTGCTAGCAGTAAGGTGGTAAACATCGACGATAATGAAACCCTCTTTAAAATCAAATTCAGGACCAAGACAAAGGAGGGGATTGCATTTTTGGGTTTGAGTAATGATTTTTTAGTGGTTGAAGCTTTTACAGAAACAGGCTTTCAAAATGGAAATGCAGTATTCCCTCTTTTTAAACCAGGTAGTGTCCAAATACTAGACCTAAATGTCTGGCCCGGAGATGTGGATCGAAATGGTATCGTAAATAGTGAAGATTGGCTCTATTTTGGACTAGCAAAAGACTTCTCTGGTCCTAATCGTACTGATGTTACAGGCAGCTGGAAAAGTACGCCAAGTCTAAATTGGAATTCCACCTTTCCTTTTTCCAAGCTCAACCACAAAAATGCAGATATTAATGGAGATGGATTTATTGATCTGGCAGATACTAGCCTGATTCATGATAATTATAGCCTAAATACAACTGAATATCCTTTTACTTTCCAAAAACCAGTCTTATTTCGCCCTGAACCTCTTTCCCTGCAATTTGATATTCAGGTGGATTCCTTTATGGCCGAACAAAGCGTTCAGATACCTATTAAACTAGAAAACCATGACCTGGTCAAAAATTTAATAGGGTATGCCTTTACATTTGAGGTAGATACTACCTGGGTTAAGCCCAATTCTCTAAAATTTACACCTTCTGATGGTTTTTTTGGTTTGGATAATGAGATATATTCTTTAGCAAAACAAATCGATGAACAGCATTTTGAAGTGGCCATCTTTGCAGAAAATGAATTGGGTACCCTTTCAAATGATATTCTGGGTCAATTAGAATTTGAATTATTTGCGCAACCCAAAAATTTTGAAATTGATAGCATCTTTTTACATCTTGAAAATATTATTATCATGGATGCAGAAGAAGGCAGGTATTCAACACAGGGAGAAATTACCAATATTCCTGTTCGTTATATGATTTCTTCTTCTGAAGAGCAGCATTTAGCTCAGTATCTAAAAATATATCCCGTACCAGCAGGGGATATAATTAACCTCGATTTTTCAATTGGAAAAATAGAAAGAATAGAAGTTTTAAATCTTCAGGGGCAGGTGATAAGGACGGAACAAGGTTTTGATTTGGAAAGCACGGGCCTTCAAACACTCAATAATGGACTGTATATTTTTTCAATTTTTACAAATAAGGGTAAATTGAACAAATTGGTTCCCATATATCGTTGAGAAGTAGCTTTATTGTAACCTTCTATTTCTTATATGGAAAGCAAAAACCACTAAAAAGTGGCGTTTAAATTGCAAATGACCACTCAGCTACTCATTTTAACCGACCAGCGATTAGATTTTCTTTTCAGCTTAATTTCTAACTAATTGAATCTAGAATTTTATCACCTAAATGAAAAATTATGAAGGTTCAATTATTATCACTCTTCTTTTTTGTCTGCCTTAGTGTGGGCTTTAGCCAAAATTCACTTGAGAATATCGAACAGAAGATCTTGCAAGCCCATGGCAAATCTTTTGCAACAGAACAAGACCAATTTGAGCCTATAATAGAAAAATTGGAAGCTTCTTACGAGAAAAGTCAGGATAATTCGACTAATTACTGGCTTTGTTTTGCCCTTTACAGACAAAGTATTTTCTATTTGAGCACGGATAGAGATGCCCAGTCCAGTAAAATTTTGAAAAAATCTATTGACAGAATGAAAGGATTGAAAAATCCTACTTCGGAAGACCTGGCCCTGCATGGTTCAATGTTGAGTTTGTCGATAAACTTCCAACCGGAGATGGCCGCCTTACTTTCCGGAGAAGCCGCTTCCCTCTATGATAAAGCCATTAAATTAAATGAAAATAATCTTCGTGCCAACCTAGGAATAGGCAAAAGCGATTTTTATAAGCCAGTAGAATATGGTGGAGGTTTTAAAGTAGAATCTTATCTCAAGAAAACAATAGGTATGCCAGATAAAAGCTCTGCTGAAGCCAATGCACCAAGTTGGGGTAAAAATGAAGCCTATTACTATTTAGCAAGCTATTATCAGCGGGAAGGCAGAACAGGTGAGGCAAAATTATATTGCAATAAAGGACTTAAAGCCTATCCTAATTATCGCTTATTGCAGTCGTTGCAAGCTAAACTGCAGTAATTATGAAAAGAGGTATATGGATTTTTATATGCTTCTTTCCCATTATTTCTTTTGGACAAACGACTGTTAAAGGGAAAATAGTAGATAAAAAAGGAGAAGCCATCCCTTTCGCCAACGTGTATCTTAAGGATATTTTTGATGGAGGGTCCACTGATGAAGAGGGGAATTTTTCTTTTACCACAGATGCTTCCGGTGAGCAAGTTTTGGTAGCTAGTAGTTTAGGGTTTCAAACTCTTGAGCTGCCAATTGATTTAAACAATCTTGTCTCAGAAGGCTATAATCTGCGTTTGAAGCCTGGAGGTAATGAGTTGGCGGAAGTGGTAGTTTCTGCAGGAGCGTTTGAAGCCAGTGATGAAAAAAAAGGAACGATTCTGAAGCCTTTAGATATTGTAACTAACCCGGCTGCCAGTGGTGACCTTTATGGTGCCCTGGCCACACTGCCGGGAGTGACACCAGTGAATGATGAAACCGGAATTTTTGTTCGGGGAGGTGAAGCCTCCGAAACAAAAACGATTATAGATGGAAGTTTGGTAGACAAGCCTTTCTTTGGGGACGTTCCTGATGTCCCTGCAAGAGGCCGTTTTAATCCTTTTTTGTTTAAAGGAACGCTATTCAGTACCGGTGGATATTCTGCTGAGTATGGCCAGGCCTTATCTTCTGTTCTAATATTAAATACCCAAGATCTTCCCCAGCAAGATTCCTGGAGTATTAACACGAGTATGGCTGGATTTGGAGGCGGGCTGACTAAAGTATGGAAAGATCGTACAGCTTTTCTTGCAAATGTTGGGTACACTAATTTGAGTGCCTTATTCGCAATAGTACCCCAAAATCGAAATTGGGTAAAACCACCAACAGGAGTAGGTGGGGCCTTAGGATTTCGGCACTTAACTGAAAAAGGGGGACTTTTTAAATCTTACCTACAATTTCAAAATGGAAGGATTGCCTTGAATTTTGCACCCAATGGAAGCCAAAGCCCTGATAGTGAATTTCAAAATAAAAATCGAAACTTTTTTTGGAATAACTCATATCGCGGGTCCCTGGGAAAGAAATGGGGACTTTTTACAGCTGCAGCCATTAGTTATGACGATAATAATGATCAACTCGGAGAGAATTCTTTCGGAGAAAAAGAATGGATTGGCCAAGGCCGGATTACATTAAGTAGAGAAATGGGGAAAGTCTTCACTCGCATAGGAAGTGAAGTTCAATTGAAGCAGGGAGATTATTTTTTCAATGAATATTCATCAGCTCTAGAGAGTCCATTGGCTGCTTTTTATGCAGAATCAGATATTAAGATTGGCAAAAAAATGGCAGGGCGGATTGGTATTAGAGGAGAATATGCTGGAATACTGGAAGCCTTTAATATAATGCCTAGGCTGTCATTGACTTACAAAACGGGAGGTTTCTCCATGGTGTCGCTGGCATATGGACAATTTTTTCAAACACCAGGAGTAGACTTCCTTCGTCAAACTACTGACCTTACTTTTGAAAAGGCCACCCATTACATTTTAAATTATCAGTGGCAAACCGACCAACAAATTTTTAGGATTGAGGCTTACTTAAAGGATTATGATAATTTGATAAAAAATGGGATAGATAGGAGTTTGAATAATGAAGGATTTGGATTCTCTAAAGGAATCGATGTTTTTTGGCGAGATCAAAAAACGATCCCCAATCTTACCTATTGGATCTCTTATTCTTTTATTGACGCTCAACGTTTGTATCAGGATTTTCCTATACAAACTAGTCCTACATTTGTATCACGCCATACCATGAGTATGATTGCCAATTATCGCATTACACCCAGGTTGAGGTTGGGAGGAGCCTATACCTATGCTTCTGGAAGACCTTACCTGAACCCTAATAATCCTGATTTCTTGGGAGATAGAACCATTGACTACCATAATTTAAACATAAGCAGTAGTTATTTGACTAGTCTTTGGGGCAACTTTACAGTTATTTATCTCTCTTTAAAGAACCCATTTGCTATTAAGCAGGTTTTTGGTTATCGTTATTCTGATGATGGTAGTTTTCGAGAGCCGATTACACCAACTACTAATTGGTCCTTTTTTGCAGGTATGTCTGTTTCAATAAGAAAATAGTTATGGTACTAAAGGAAATTTTGCAACACTTACTATTCTGGGCTGTCTTCATTCTATTATGGAGTGCTCATGACCTGGTATATTTTGATAATTTTTTTATACTAATTAGGGGTAATTTGTTTACTCTATTTCCTTTAGTCCCTCTGGTCTATTTGAATTTGTATTGGTTAATGCCCAAATTTTTGCTTAAGAAAAAGCATGCACCTTATATCCTAATTATGGGTTTATGCCTCTTAATTACAACCTTTGTGGCTTCCGCCAACAGTTATTATTATTACTCAGAAATTCGAAATCATCAGGATACTGCCAATTTCTTTTACAGCTCGGAAGGTAAAATAGCCATCCTAACTGAAATGTTGGTGGTAGTAGGGGTTTCTATGATCCTATATCTATTAAGAGAATGGTATCAAAAAGAAAGGTATGCCAGAGAAATGGAACAGAAAAGATTGGAGACGGAATTGCACCTTTTGAAGTCTCAAATTAATCCTCACTTTCTATTTAATTCATTGAATAGCATTTATGTCATGCTTGGTAAGAATACTAAGGCCGGTCGAAAAATGCTTCTTCAATTTTCTGAAATTTTGAGCCATCAACTTTATGAAGCAAGCAAAGAAAAAGTTCCTCTACAAAAAGAAATTGAAAATCTAAAAAATTATATCCGGATAGAAAAAATTCGGCACGATGATCTGGCAAATGTTGAACTTCGATGCTCCGAGGATATCAATGGGGAGCACATCGCTCCCATGCTTTTGCTTCCCATAGTAGAAAATGCTTTTAAACACGGACAGAGTAGTGAAGGGTATTGGATTGATGTAAGATTGGATATGAATGAAGAAAATGAATTGCTATTCAGTGTAAAGAATAGTTATACCGAGAAGGAAGAGTCTGATCATCAAGGGATAGGTTTAAGCAATGTGAAACGGAGATTAGAATTGATCTATCCTGGCAGACACCAACTGAGTATAGAAAAATTAAATTCCATTTTCCAAGTTAATTTAAAATTAAAGTTGAATGAGCATGCGGTGCATTATAGTGGATGATGAAATTTTAGCCAGAGAAGGACTGGAAGAACTGGTAGTAAAAACTCCTTTCTTAGAACACTGTGGTTCTTTTGGTTCAGCTTTTAAAGCCATGGAATTTCTTAGAGAAAATGAAGTAGATTTAATACTTCTTGATATCCAAATGCCGGATATGACAGGGCTTGAGTTAATGAAAGTCTTAGTAAACCCACCCGAAGTGATCTTTACTACTGCTTATCGGGAATTTGCTATTGATGGCTTTGAGTTAAATGCGGTAGATTATTTGCTAAAACCAATCTCGTATGAGCGGTTTCTCAAGGCAGTACAGAAAGTTATGCCTAACAATAAATCTAAATCAACAGAATCAGACTATATTTTTGTCAAATGCGATGGCTCTATTGTCAAAATTCCATTGAAAGAAATTCTTTTTATCGAAACAGCTAAGGATTATATTTTCATCCATACCCTTCATAAAAGATATATGACCCTCGTCCCCTTAAGGCAGGTGGAAGAAAAACTGCCTAATGAACACTTTGTTAGAGTCCACCGATCTTATGTGGTAGGTCTAAGTCATGTAAATAAAATGGAAGGGAATCTATTGCATTTGGGCGATAAAAAAGTGCCCATTAGCCGACGCCTGAAAGAAGAGGTTTACCAGCGTATTGTAGGTAATCGATTGATAGAGAGGACTTAATTAAAAGGAATCTCTAAAACTCCACTATTTTTTCCATGTCGTCACCTTTTTTAATTGTAATGGCGAATTTTTTTGCTGGTACATTTAATTTCACTGCTTCTACGCTTACCTCGTAGGTGCCAGTAGTGAGAACTATTTCTCGTGCTTTGGCAGAGGTGGCAGAAGCTCTTTTCGAATAAATCCTTTTTCCGTTTTGAGTAATCGTAATATCACTGGTCCACCATTCCCCTTTATGTTTGCCTCCTATCCTGGCAATTCCTGTTTGGAAATCGTGAGAAGCTTCAGTTGTTTGCCCGGCTTTCACCTCGAAATTTTCAATAATATGCTCCCATTTCTGCCCATGGATTTTGTTGGCTTTATAATGAACGCTGTACCGTCCAGGGGTCAAAAGCTCTTTTAGAGGATTGCTTTTGGCTGAAGTATAAGTACGGCCACCTGCTACGGAGCTTTTTTTGGAATCCTCCATCTTGAAAACATCAATGACGCAATCCCATAATACACCATTATTGGTTCCTAAAACGGATAGTTCACCGTATTCAAAATTATATTCAAGCTTGGTTAATTCCTTTGCTTTTATTTCTACATTTCTGATAAAATGACGGGTATTTGTTCCTGCTAGTTTCCCTGCAGATATTTCCACATCATATAATCCTGGACTCAATTCTTTGATCATAGGGTTATGTTTGGCCGATCGATAAGTACGGCCTCCGGAGATACTTTTTTTGTCTCCAGCTTTAGTAATGTTTACAACGCAGTCCCAAAGTTCATTATTAGCAGTGGCTAAAATGGATACTTCACCAGCTGTAAAATCGATTTCAACTCTTTTTAGAGTATCTGCCGGAACGATGATATTCTTTCGCCAAATTTCCTGAACGTTGCTTCCATTTAGAAAAGCTTTAATATGGTATTCACCTTGTGGGATATGGAATATTCCCGGATTCGTTTTTTCGGTATTATAGGTGCGAAGAGAAGTGAAGGAATTTTGCTCATCTCCTTTAAATAGTTGAACGGTGGCATCATGTAGTTTTCCATCCTTGCTTACCTGGACACTCAATGTTGCATCAGTAGATTCTATGGTAAGTTCGGAGGCTTTGTCTAATGCATCACTAAGCTCATCTCCATTGGAAGCATCAATATATACTCCTTCTCCTTCTTTGGCGGCACATTGAAGGGCTAGTTTGTCTGATTCTCCTATATCAAAACCAACAATATGTAAAACAAAATCTACACCTGCCTCTTTTGCAGCTTTAACCACAGCACATAGATCTCCACCACAAGATTCAGCTCCATCGCTAACGAGAATGACCGTAGCACTTCCTCCTTCTTTTTTCAATTTATTAATTACTTGCAAGGCGGTATTGGCCAGAGGCGTTTTTCCGGTAGGGTTAATATTCTTTAGGGCAGATTTTATTTCATTTCTATTATTCGTCCCTGTATCTATTAAATTTTCTATGTCTTCACAGTCTCCCTTTTTTCGATGGCCATAGGCCACTAAGCCGATGGAACGTGCAGGATCCATTTTATCCAATAAATCGCCCACAACATTTCGGGCTATTCCAATTTTAGTTTTTCCCTCTATTTGTCCCCACATGCTACCGCTGCCATCCAAAATGAGAATAATGGGTGGCAATGAATTATTGGAAGGCTCATTAGAAGAGAGGAAAAGGCCAGCTACAGCGATAAGAAAAAAAAGTGTTAGCAAGTTTTTCATCAGTGAAGGATTTTCTGAGAATAATTCAGTTTGCCAATATTCAATAGGAAGAACTTATCTTTTCTGAAGATAAGATTATTCCCCTGATATTCACGCTGTTAAATAAAAAAAACTCAAGCTGTCAGACTACATCTCTAATTTATAATCATTAAGGGCCATAATCATAGCAATTGATAAGGAGGCTATGAACATGAACATAAAAACCAGTAATCCTTGAAGCATAAAGGCTAGGAATGATCTTAAAATGGCCTTCCAGCCTTTAGGAGGAAAAATTTGATAACATCCAAAAGTATAATAAATCAAACTTCCTATAAGATACCAGACTGAAACAGTTGAATAGGGTAACAAAAAAAACAATGGAGTGAGAAGTAGATATATAACCGTGGAGTTAGAGTAAATAAAAGCATTAATAACCAGGTGTTCAGCAATATTATATTGTTTGCGGCCGTAAACCAATAAGGTGACAATAGCGGCTATCGGAACACTTATCATCAAAAAAACATTAAAGAATTTGAGGTTCAGAACGGTTATATTATTTGAATATAGATCCATAAAGCTCCTTTGTTCTGGAGTTAAATTCTCTAAAACCTGAGGATCAGCAGTAGAACTTATTCCCTGAGTAAAAGCCTGAATAAAATCCTCCTGAGTAAGAAAACTCAAGGTAGCAATGGTTGCAAGTGTTACAACGATTACCAAAAATCTTAAGGGATGTATTAATTTAGTTCGATCCCGATATAAATATTCATAAGCGGCTTTTCCAGGCCTCAATCCAAATTCATATATCGTATAAAAAATACCTTTCTCCAGATTAAGCGCTTCCAAAATGGATCGGTAAATCATTTTCATATTGATCCGTTCTACTTTAGGATCAACAGATGTTTTCTCTTGGTTTTCCATGGTCTTTGGAGGTTGATTAAGCGTAAATATTTCTATAGTTAAGACCTTTAACTGATTTTCACATACCAATTTAAGAAAATATTAAACTTTCTTAATTTTCATTCATCTGCATCTTAATCTACTAACTTTAGCCCGAAATTTACTCAATCGATCATTAAAATCTAATTGAAATGAGAAAAGTATTTTTACGTCTTGGTGTGGTTATGGCCGCCATGATTTTGGCTATTAACTTGGATGCTCAAATCCAAACTCCTGCCGCCAGCCCTACTGAGGAATTTAAAATTACTGTGGGACTTACCGAAATTAAAGTAACTTATTCCCGCCCTGGAATGAAAGGACGTACTATTTTTTCTGAAGACGGACTTCAGCCTTACGGAGAGTTTTGGAGAGTAGGTGCTAATCAAATTACTAAGATAGAGTTTAGCGATAAAGTAAAAATAGGAGGTAAAGAAATAGAAGCAGGCGCTTACACTCTTTTAGCTAAGCCTGGTAAAACTGAGTGGCTGGTTAATGCCTATACCCACGAAGGTGGTGGATGGCCTGCCTATGTAGAAAAGGAGCCAGTAGCAAGTTGGACTCTTAAGCCAACTAAATTAAATGATGAAGTAGAGTCATTCCGTATTGATGTAAATAATCTTCGTGATGAAAGCGCCGATATTAACATTGAATGGGAAAACACTCGTATTACACTTCCTCTTGAATTAGAAGTGAAATCAAGAGTAATGGCTAATATCGACAGAGTGATGGCTGGACCAAGCTGGCAGGAGTATTGGGCGGCTGCTAACTATTTGAACTCTACTGACACAGACCTGGATAAGGCTTTGGGATATGTTCAAAAAGTGGTAGAGATGAACTCACAATTCTGGAATGTTCGCCTGGAAGCTGTTCTCCTAAATAAACTTGGGAAAAAATCAGAAGCTATTGCAGCAGCTGAAAAGTCTTTGAAACTTGCCAAGGAAGCTAATAATACAGCCTTCATTAAAATGAATGAAGATTCTTTAAAAGAGTGGGCTAAGAAATAAACAATAATATATTCCGGATGTTAGTCCGGAATATATCACTAATAAAATTTAAACCGAATTAACATGAAAAAACTTTTTTTACGCCTAAGCTTTATGCTAACTGCCTTGGCCCTTACTTTTACCATTCAAGCTCAAGATGGACCGGCACCTAGCCCTGCTTCTAAACTAGAACAAAGAGTGGGTACAACAGATATTACGATTACTTACTCCCGCCCAGGAGTGAAGGGACGTACTATTTTTGCTGCGGATGGCTTGCAGTCTTATGGTGCATTTTGGAGAGTAGGAGCTAATTCTGCTACTAAACTAGAATTCAGCAAAGACATTCAAATGGGTGGCAAGGATATTCCAGCGGGTGCTTATACCATCCTGGCTAAGCCTGGAAAATCTGAATGGACTATCATGGCCTATGCCTATGATGGTGCAAGATGGGGTAACTATCGCGAAAAAGATCCTGCTGCAAGTTGGACTCTTCCTGTTACAGAACTAAAAGATATGGTGGAAACTTTCCGCATTGATGTCAATAACATCCGTGATGATTCTGCAAATATTAATTTGGAGTGGGAAACGACTCGGATTAGTATTCCTATTAAGGTGAAGTAATTGTTAATGGTGTGCAAGGTTTTGCTAAACTTTTGCATGTCGTTATTAATTGTAGCTTTTTTTAAGCACGCAGATTTCACAAATATCGCAGATGATTTTTAGGAAGAATTTGCGAAATCCGCGAAATCTGCGTGCTAACAAAGGCATCAAATAACTTCTTCTTCATCCCTTCCACACTATTTCCTAAAACCTCATCGGATCTGAATACTTAAAGGTGTATCCCAAAACGCTTTTTACCTTCTCATTAGAAATAATCTTATAAGGCTTGGTTTTTTTTCCTTCAATAAATTGAGGTGGCTTCAATCCCAACTTTAAGGCCATTTTAGTATAAAATAATTCCCTGCTGGGATGCTCATCTGCACTGGCATTAAATATTTCATTCCATCTGGATTGCTCAATAATAGCATTGATAAGCCCAATACAATCTTCCCGGTGAACCAAATTAACGGGGGCTTCACCATCTGGTAGGCCTGATTTCCCAGCTAAAAAACGCCCTGGCTGGCGATTTCCTCCAACCAAACCTGCAAGCCTTAAAATAGTTAGAGGTAAGCCTGTTTTTTGAAGCATTAACTCAGCAGCTTTAACCGCTTGAGCAGAAGAGGTAGTGGGTAGGAGAGGAGCATCCTCTGTGATTAAACCTTCCTGATTTCCGTATACCCCACTCGAACTGGTGTACATGATATATTTGATCGTACTTTTTCCTAATGCCTCAATTACTTTGTCAATCCTTGCTGTATAATTTTTGAAAACCTCAGGATCTCTCCTGCCAGGTGGTAAGGTAATGACTAGGAGATCAGATAAGAAAAATTCTTCCGGTAAGGCTTCTTTTGTGTTTAGGTTTATGAGAAATGGCTCTAAGCCTTGATTTTGAAGTTGCTCTATCTTTTCGACAGATGTGGTAGAGCCTTTAACTTCATGACCATTTAATATCAATGCCTTCCCCAGAGACAATCCCAACCAACCTGCTCCCAAAATAGATATTCTCATAAAAAATCAATGAAATAATTCTAATTCATCTACTAATCTGCACATCTACTAACCTGCACATCTGCTAATCTGCACATCTGCTAATCAATTCTGATATTCATAACATCCGATATCAGGCATTTGGGTATCCCGGGTATTGCCCTCCAGATCCAAGCTAATGGCATTAGGAGAAAAAACAGGTAATGCCTGCCCTTCCGCAATGGAAAGAGTGTCCAAGTGAAAATCATCATCACTGGGGTTGATAAATAAAGCATCGGTTCGGACACCATTAATACAAGTTCCGCATTGCCTGCTAAGGAAGTCAGCATATAGTCCTTCTTGCTGTTCTAATAAATCATCTACCTTAACAATACAGTTTCTGAAATTGACTTCAAATTGAGCAAAACCTTGCCCATCAAAAGCATCTGAAAGAATAATTTCATCAGAGGAACTTCCAAAAATGATGCTATTTACAAAATTTGCTCTGAGTGGGTTGGTTTGGAAATTATTACAGGCATCGTCAAAACAGAAAAAATTGCTCATGGCCAAAGCGGAAGCATCCACACCGTAACTGGCGATGGTACAATAAGTGAATCTATAATTTCCTCCTTTAATAAGTTGTACTGAATTTCCGAAATTATTATAGATCAATGAATTTTCAGCGGTTACAGAGCTTTGATAGGCTAAAATACCACTACCGGCGGTGTTAAATATCTGTGTGTTTTTAAGGGTTGCAGAACCTGCTGAATCCACATAAACACCTATATTGGAGTTTTTTATAATCGTATGTTCAAAATTACTGCCTTTACTTCCTCGCCCAATGATGATTCCAAACCATTGACCGGGATCATCCTGAAATGGGGTTTCCAATCGATCCCCTTGTATGATAATTGGATTTTCAAGGGTGCCTTTAAAATTTAATTTTCCACGTCCAAGGGTGTACAATATTCCGTCATTAAAGACTCCAAAAACATCATTCCTGGCAATGCCTCCATGTACATAGATTTTGGTTCCTTCCATCACGGTCAACATACAGGAATCGATAAAAATTTCTCCATAAATGACATAGGGTTTAGGGTCATCCCAAATAACTTCCTGATCGTTGCAGGTGAGGACGGTGGGTATTGCCCTGTTGAAGCGACTGGGAAAATAATTGGCGTTTTGCCCCCAAGCTTCTAAAAGAACTTTTTGAACATTGTCATTGGTTTCAAAGACCACATTTTCTTCTATGACAAAAGGGCTGGAAGATAAAGGCTGATCTGGATCAATAGTCACTTCTGCAAAGATGTAAATGCTATCATTGGCCAAAACCAAAACATCTTCCACCACATTACCAGGCTCCCCATCCACGTTCATGCGGAAAAAGGAATTGTTTTCTCCTTCCAGAAATACTCTGGAAATTTGTACTGCCTTATCATTTCGATTATATACCTTAAAAAACCGTGTAGCCGATCCCAATTCGGTGAAGACCGTATCAAATCGTAAAGTATCTAACTCGAACTCTAATTTTGCATCGCTTGAAGTCGTAATTTCATCTGGCTGCTGGCAGGAAAAAACGGTCACTAAACATAGGCCACAAAAAAAAGTCAATATGTAATTCTTCATCAAAAACTTTGATTTTCCTTATCCACAATTAATGGAAGTCCAAAAATATTACGAATTGGTGGATAGTTCATTGTGTGGAGGTGAATTATTTTTGAAAATCCACGACAGGAGGATGGGAAAAGGAATAAACATGAGTCATCCCGAAATTTTGAAGACAAGTAAATAACCTTAGATTAGTCAAAATATAGGGAAATATATTGAAGTAAGGCCGCCTGAGGCGGACGAAATAAGGTAGAAATAAGTTGTTTTTAATATAGGGACAATATATTTCTATCTTATTTCTACTTTATTTCGCACAGACCAGATCCGAAGGATCTGTCAGTGCTTATTTCCCTAAAATTAGGGATGACTCATATTAATTCCTTTTGGGGATCTTTAAGGTTTAACTACCTTTTTCTTTTTATCTTTATCTAACTTTTCTGTAGGCTTCCAGTCAATTCCAAGGGTATATTTTTGTACCCATTTAATTTCTTCAACATCGCGGGTTCTCTGGTGACGAGGTTCTCTAAAACCGTGGGGCTCTCGTGGGAATCGAATATATCTAACATCCTTACCCATGTCTTTTAGGGCGGCAAAAAACATCATACTTTGAGGCTCCGTGTCGGTTCGGTCACTATTACCATGGAGCAATAGGGTAGGGGTGGTCACATTTTTGGCATTGGTCAAGGCTGATTTAGCTCGATATCCTTCAGGGTTTTCCCAGGGAGTACCACCAATATACCAGAGCCGAACATCAAAATTGAATCCGATGCCGTATTCAGAAGTCCAATCTGAAACCATTGCTCCTAGCGAAGCAGCTTTGAAGCGATCTGTTTTGGTAATGGTCGTTCCCCCAAGAATACCACCATAACTCCATCCTCTTACGGCCATTTTGTCTTCATCTACAATACCCTCTTCGATAAGTTTGTCTACACCACTCATCAAATCTTCATAATCTCCACCTCCAATATCCTTCATGTTGCCTCGGAGCAATTCGTCAGAATAGCCTGAACTACCTCGCACATTAGGGGCCAGTTGAACATAGCCTAAGCCAGCCCAAACGTGATAGCGGTAGCTGAAATTTTCAGTGAAAACCCCAGCAGGTCCTCCATGAATATGTAATAGTAAAGGATATTTCTTCCCCTTTTCGTAATTGGGTGGAAGATATAGTAAACCTTCAATTTCGGTACCATCCTTACTTTTCCACCTGATAACTTCCGTTTTAGCCATATGAAAACTATCCTGGATTCCAGGATTCAATTTACTCAATTGTTTTGGCTGGAAATTATTCAGATCCGAAATGTATAATTCGGTAGGTTTATCGGTATCATTCAAACTAAAAAGCACTTTATCCTGAGCCTTACTCATACCATAAAAACTCATGCCTCCTTGAGTGTCCGTCAATTTTTTAACGGTTTTACTGGCCACATCTAATTGGAATAAATTGGTTTGAGTACGTTGAAGGCCGGCAAAATAAATTGACTTTCCATCATTGGCCCATTCATAACCTCTAATATTTCCTTCGAAGGCACCGGAAAGTTGTTCGTAGGACTTGGTTTTGGGATCAATTACCCAAATTTTGCCATTTCGTAGTTCCCAGTTTTTATCATCTGCTGCTGAATAAGCTATTTTAGAGCCATCCGGCGACCATCTTAAGCCTCCTTCGGGGGCATTATTATCTGTAAGCTGAGTCATTTGACTATTATCCAGATTGTAGGTATAGATCTCAGAGAGATTGCCCTGATTTCTACGATTTTCTGTTCTTTTGGTAAAAGCCAATTGTTTGCCATCGGGAGATACAGCCAGACTGCCCAATCGATGTTCTCCTTTGGTAATTTGTTTTTCTTTTTTAGTTTTTAAATCGATCATCCAGATATTATTCCAGGAAGAAGGCGTTTGACCATTAGGGCCCTCATCCACATAATAAGAATCATATCCATCTTTTTTCTTTTTCTCTTCTTCTTTAGAAAGAGCTTTGCTGGCAATAAAAAAGATGGCGCTTTCATCTTCGGCCCATACATAAGATCCTACACTAGCTTTATGTTTTGTTAGCTGAACAGCCTCTCCTCCAGTAGTCCTCATCAAGAAAATCTGCTGTTTTTTATCTACTGTACGTTTAAGGCTTATAAAAGTACCTTTGGGAGAATAGGAAAGACTACTGGCCCCATCTTCGCCGATGTATTGATATTCATGCTCGCCATCAGCCGAAACGTGGTAAAATTTAGTTTCCCTTTTGTTCTTTTCCCAATTAAGTTTGGATTTTCCGTAAACGACGGACTGACCATTGGGACTGATCATAGGGCTGTTTAGGCCCACCATTTTCAGGCCGTCATCAGTACTCATGTTTTGTTTTTGCCCAAAGGCTGAAAAAATTAGGAATAAGCTACATCCAATTAAGGTGATTATTTTTTTCATTTTTCTACAGAATTGAGGGAATAAGCATTCGGAGGCAAGAATTATCTCAAATAATTGCTATAGAAATTAGTAAGAATTTCTTTGTGATTAAATGACCCTTTTGTTTGTTGGGCTTAGATTTTATAGATAATCCTTATTTTTTTCAATTACTTACGCCCATTATAAATTTGGATTTTTTCTTCTTGCGAAAATAATAAAATTGTAAGGTTAATGGATAAACAAAGATTTAAACAGAAATTTTAAGTTAATAAAATATTAAAGTCTGAGGTCCTATTTTCTTTAAAAACAATCTGTTATTACACGGACAGTAATTGTTGATAAATAATGTAACTTTGTGGACGTTTTACGTCACAAGGAATGTAAAAACAACCATTTAAAAGAAATGGTGAGTGTATAAGTAAATAAAATTAAGACAACATATTATGGCAGCGGCCGCTGCCATAATATGTTGTCTTAGTACTTACTAGTTTGCTTGCAATGAGGAATGAAATGAACATATCAACCTAATTTTCCCTTTTAAAAAATGTTAGTTTGGAAAATAGCATAATAGATGTCATTATTCCAGCCTATAACGAAGAAAAGTCCATAGGTTTAGTATTGGCAGATATTCCCCGACAGTGGGTTAGAGAGATTATAGTTTGCAATAATGCCAGTACCGATCGAACAGCCGAGGTGGCTAGAGAATCTGGTGCGGTGGTATTGGATCAGCCCCAAAAAGGATATGGAAGCGCTTGTTTGAAGGGTATAGAATATTTAAAAAATAAACCTCAGGCTCAGCAGCCTGATATTGTTGTTTTTTTAGATGGAGATTATTCCGATCATCCGGAGGAATTGCCACTTGTGGTAAAGCCAATTATTGAAAAAGATAAAGATCTTGTGATAGGCTCCAGAGCTACCGGCAAATTAGAAAAAGGAGCTATGATGCCACAACAGGTTTTTGGCAATTGGCTGGCAACTAGCCTCATAAAGTTGTTTTATAATTATAATTTTACCGATCTGGGACCCTTCCGAGCCATTAAATGGCAAAAACTATTGGATATAAAAATGGAAGATCCTGATTTTGGCTGGACTGTTGAAATGCAAGTGAAAGCTGCAAAATACAAATTGTCTTTTGAAGAAGTACCCGTAACGTATCGTCGAAGGATTGGCGTGTCAAAAGTATCTGGAACCATTCGAGGAACTATTTTGGCAGGACATAAAATACTGTGGACGATTTTTAAATTGCTTTGAAATTACTTTTTGAAATCAAAAAAAGTTAAAAGCTAAACTATTAGAAACATGACAATAGTTGGATATTTTGTTCTATCGGTTTACACCCTTGCTTTGTTTTATATTACGGTTTACTGTGTCATGCAGTTCTCTCTTTTATACCATTACAAAAAAAAGGATAAAGATCTTTCCGTAAATAAAACTGCAGGAAATAAAACAAAGGAACATAAAAAGGTAGGCTCGCTAGCGATGGTAGATTCCACCTTTGCTGATTCAGACTTTGATAATCACGAGCAGGATACAGGAGAAGGGGATTCAGATTTACCCTTTGTAACAGTACAATTGCCCATTTTTAATGAGAAATATGTTATTGAACGGCTTATTGATGCCGTTGTAGATTTTGACTATCCTAAAAGTAGATATGAAATTCATATTCTGGATGATTCTACTGATGAGACAGTCGATATTGTAAAAAAGAGTGTTGCCTATTACCAAAAAAAGGGATATCAAATTCAGCAAATCATTCGCAAAGATAGAAAGGGTTATAAAGCAGGAGCTTTAAAAGATGCTATGCCTTTCGCAAAGGGAGAGTTTATTGCCATCTTTGATGCCGATTTCTTGCCTCGTCGTGAATTTTTGCGTGAAACCATTCCTTATTTTGAAGACCAAAAGGTGGGGGTTGTACAAACCCGCTGGGAACACATCAACGAGGATTACTCTTTGATCACCAGGCTTCAGGCTCTACAGTTGAATGTACACTTTACAGTAGAACAAAGAGGAAGAATGGCCGGAAATTACCTTTTACAGTTTAATGGGACTGCCGGAGTTTGGCGGCGTGAAACTATTGAAGATGCCGGAGGTTGGGAAGCCGATACTTTAACTGAGGATTTGGATCTCAGCTATCGAGCACAACTAAAGGGGTGGAGGATTCACTTCCTGGAACATGTTGGTTCACCTGCTGAATTACCTGCTGAAATGAATAGCCTAAAATCCCAGCAGTTTAGGTGGATGAAAGGAGGAGCAGAAACAGCTAAAAAGATGTTGCCTACTGTGTGGCGTTCAAGCCTTAGTTTTTATCAAAAAATGCAGGCTAGTACCCACTTATTGGCTAGTACTATATTTGTGTTTGTATTTGTGGCGGGAGTATTTAGTGTGCCCCTTTTGTTTTTCTTGAGTGATTTAATTGAAATGGGCTTTGATAAAGACTTTTTTGCTTATTACATGATAGGATTGCTTTCTATCACGGCTATCTATTATGTAGCAAATGTACAAGCGACGCATCAGGAAGAGGCCTTTGGTCGATCCGTTCTTAAATTTGTATTTCTATTCCCTCTATTTCTGGCCTTGTCGATGGGACTTTCCCTTCATAATACCATAGCTGTAATTCAGGGTTTCTTAGGAAAAAAATCTCCATTTGTACGAACGCCGAAATTTAACATCAAAAATATTACTGATTCATTTTCAAAAAATCAGTACATCAACCGAAAAATCAGTTGGACAACCATCATAGAAGGCTTACTGGCAGTATATTTTTTCGCTGCCGTGATCGGAGCCATTTATGTACAGAATACCACTTTTATGTTTTATCATTTGCTATTGGCAATTGGATTTGGAGGGATTTTCTTTTACACTTTAAAGCATTTGAGCATAAAATAAAACTCTTTGGACAGACCTAAAACCTCCGTACAATCAAATATATGGCTGATAGGCCTCCTTGGAGCACTTTCCGGATATTGTGCTTTTATTCTTGGATATCAAGTCACTCAATCGGATTTTGCCTGGATTATCAGCCATTATGGAGCCTGGTTTTTGGCCTTCTGGATAATTTATAAACTATCAAATCAAGAGCAATTACAAATCCTGCTGTTGCTTGGCCTGGGCCTGCGTTTATTACTTGTATTTGGTTTGCCTACGCTTTCCGATGATATTTATCGATTTATTTGGGACGGACGGCTGTGGCTGAATGGGATCAATCCTTTTGATCATAAGCCCATTTATTATATCCAAAATGAAATAAACATCCCTGGCCTGGAGCTTAGCTTGTATGAACAGCTAAATTCTCCTGAGTATTTTACGATATATCCACCTGCAGCACAGTTGGTATTCATCATTTCTTGTTGGTTGTTTCCAAATAGTATTTTGGGTAGTGCCATAATGATGAAATTGTTTTTGTTGGCAGCCGAGATAGGAAGTCTTATCTTGATTCAAAAGTTACTGCTACATTTTAAGCTTTCTCCCAAGCTGATCTTATTATATGCCTTAAATCCACTTATCATATTGGAAATTACGGGTAATCTTCATTTCGAAGGTGCCATGATATTTTTTCTTTTACTGGCTCTATGGTACTGGAGTCAGAATAATTGGTGGAAAGGGGCTGTGGCCATGACTTTATCTATTGTGTCCAAACTATTGCCTTTAATGTTTCTTCCCTTTGTGATTAGAAGGTTGGGATGGAAAAAAAGTTTGCTTAGCTTTTTCCTGATTGGGGTTCTAAGCATTGCCAGTTTTGTGCCCTTGTTTAATGCAGCCTTTATCGCTAATTTTTCAGAAAGCCTGGATTTATATTTCAGGCGTTTTGAATTTAATGGAAGCATATACTTTCTTAGCAGATGGATTGGCTATCAATGGGAAGGATATAATTTGATTGCTTTTATTGGACCTGCCTTAGCAATGGTGACTTTAATCTCTGTGACTCTGTTTGCCCTTTTGGAAAGATCGTCTGATTGGAAAAGCTGGCCGGGAAGGGCTCTCTTTGCCATCACAGTGTATTTATTAATGACCACCACGGTTCATCCCTGGTATTTAAGTCTTCCTGTTGTTCTATGTATTTTTACTCCCCTGCGTTATCCTATTCTTTGGTCAGGATTGATTTTTATGACTTACATTAATTATAGTTATACCCCTTATTACGAAAACTTGTGGGTGGTGGGAATAGAGTACCTGGTTTTGTTTATGTTTATGGGCATGGAATTCTTTAGAAAATTACCCAGTAGAATACCTCTTGCTTCCAGAACCGACCAATTGAACTGACTTGTTCTCCTTTTTAAGAGATTATATAGCTTTTAAAGGCTAATTTATTTGCCTTCTTTGATCATTGATTTAAAGTTTTCGACAAATTGAATCATCATGATGTAATCTTTAGCCTGGGCAAAGGCAAAATTATTGCTGAAAATTAGTATTGCCTCTCCGTTGCTTTCCAGATGATGTAAGCCACTAATTTCAATCAACACCTTTAATTTGTCAGTCAAAAAGGCATCCATTGCCTCTACATCTTTCACTTTAATGATGTAATCTTTTGGTGGATTTTTATATAAGGAATAATCAATATCTCTATGTTCTGAAATATGCAGAAATCTATCTAAGAAATCCTTTTTCTCGATAGTGAATTTTGGAATTGGGAAGGGTAGTTTTAATAATCCAAGGGTGGTTCTGTATTCATCTGGAAAAATATCCGCTCCTTCTTCAAAGGTCACATCAATTAATTCCATGTGCATATCTTTATCGTGGTCAGATATGCAATTTAATTCTGCCTCTACCGGGCGGGTTTTGAAAAAATCGAATGACTGAAAATATTCCAAATCTTCCAAGGGTTCAACTTGGAAATCCCAGCCATAACTTTCAGCCAGTTCTTTTAGTTTGTTTTGCCGTCGGTTAAGCGGCTGGACGGTATCAATTTTAATTTTTGTGGCCAGTTTATGATTAGTGGAAGAAATGTGTTCCTCTAAGCCTTTTATTTTAATATTTCCTCCAGTGTTTTGGTGGATTTTTTGAAAATCATATAAATCCTCCAAGACGGTAGTTCCCACCAAACGGGTTTCGGATAAATCTATAGTGGCATTTGCACCAGAAGGAATTTGGGTAACCAAATTATTGATTTTTAAAATGCCTAAAAAATTTGCAATCCCTCTAATTTTTAATTCGTAACTGCCATCTGGTTTCATGACCAAATTGGAACCGGAGGCAAAAATCATTTTAAAAAACCGGGGAATGGAAACCCTCGCTAATAACAAATGACTGACCAATGCCAAAATTAAACCTCCAAATAATCCTATTAATAAATTGGTATAAAGGGTTAAAGCCATGGTACTAACAAAAAATATCAATTGCTCAATCCCATGACCATAAATTTGTTTGAATACAGCGGGGGAGGCCAGCTTAAATCCGGTATAAACCAGCAAAATGGCAAAAGCACATAGTGGAACTTGTTGCATGACCGGACTCAAAACCACGATAAACAGCAAAAGCAAAAGCCCCTGATACATATTTGACCATTTCGTCTTGGCGCCATTATGGACATTGACTGTGCTTCGAATTATCACTGCAATAATAGGTAAACCTCCAATTAGGCCAGCAGCCATGGTGCTCAAGCCTATACCTGTCAAATCCTTATTTAAATCAGTTTTTCGTTTGTAAGGATCAATTTTATCTATCGCTTTAGCAATGGCCAGTGATTCAATACTTGTAATCATTAAAATGGTCAATACCGTAGTCCAGAATTCTATCTTATCAATTTTACCAAAATTGGGATACATTATTGAGTCCATGATATTATTGGGTATATCCAATAATAAATCGGGGCCTACTTTATAAGCCTTACCAAAAAATGCGAGAGTATGCTGGTCAAAAAAGTTGAAAGCATACACAAAGGGAATTGAAAGGGCAATAACCCACATAGGGGTAGGCAAAAGGTGGAAAAAACGATAACTAATCTTTGAATGGAATAACAATAATAGTAATCCTATCAGTGAAATGATAACTACAAAGGGATTTGCTTTGGGTAAATACAACACTGCATCAATAAGATTTTGTATGATGCTAGGGCTTCCGGAATAGGTGCCCAGGGCTACATGAATTTGTTTTGCAAAAATGATAATTCCGATGGCTGCCAACAGGCCATGAATCACAGAAGAATGAAAAACATCCGCCAAACTTCCCAATTTGAGTAAGCCCAATAAGACCTGAATTCCTCCTGAAACGACTACTGCGGCTAAAACATAATTAAAGGCTTGCCCCGAGCCATCATCCATTAGGGTGATCCCTAAAAGTATTACGGCTATGACTCCTTTTGCAGGACCATTGACTGAAATATGACCACCTCGATAAAGGGTTGTTACCACACCACCAACAATTGCTGAAAGAATGCCTGACATTGCAGGCGCACCCGCTGCTAAAGCAATACCTAAAGAAAGAGGTAAGGCAATCAAGGCCACACTTATTGCTGCTATTAAATCACTTTGCCAATTTTCTATTAACCCCTGAATACCCTTTTTTGGTGAAATTTCCATCTGTTTGTCTACCCTTTGTTTTTAAAATGTCTTGCCCGGTTAAAGATGATAAAATAGTAAATATTCGGAATTATTTGGAAATCATGGCAAAAGATGTTTTTGCTTGTATTCGCAAAACGGGAAAAAGAAAGGAATGACGACCATTTTCCTCAATTATTAAACAAGACATTTTTTTATGAATGATCAGCAGCTTTCCCTGTGGATATTTCTGATAAAAAATCTCACAAGATAGAAAATAATTGTAAAACACTATAATTTAATAGTAAAACTATGCTTAATTAAAGTAATTTAATTTTTTTTCAGAAAAATAGTGAACAAAACTAAAATAATGGTGTTACCTTGAGTTGTAATAGTATAGCTATTATTTTTTGACCTAAAAGGCGCATTAATCATTATCCTAAGCTTTTTATTAAGTATTCTCTTTTAAAGAAGCAGCCTCTTTTGAGCTAATTAGTGGAACATAATACTGGAGAAATTAGCAGCTCATATCAAATGTAATAGCATTGTTGAAATAACATGGAGTATCAATTTAATCACCATTATAAAACAATTCAAAACATGAAAAAGGAAAACAATTCACCTACACTTCTTAAGGTCATTAAAACTTTATTTAAGCCAAAGAAAACTACTCAAAAGAATGGCCGACCAAAACGTGACCCACGTTGGATGTATAGAAATGATTAAGAGAAAGTAATCTGGATTTATAAATCCTTGCAGAATAGAAAAGTTACTCAACTAAAGAAATGAATGACTGGTTATGTGACCCCTGATCTGGCACCACGTTGAATAGATGGTGCCAGAATTCAGTTAGTGGTATCTTGAAAGTCTCTTTATTTTTTATATTCTGGAAAAGGAATATAGGTATCATCACCAGGCACTTTAGGGAATTTTTTATTTTTCCAATCTTCCCTGGCTTTCTTTAATCTATCTTTATTGTGTGATACAAAATTCCACATTAAGAAGCGTTCTTCAGGTAATGGTTCTCCACCGAAAAGCAAAATTTGAGTTCCTTTATCGAGACAAATTTCACATTGTTCATTCATCTTACTTATAAGCATTTGCCCGGCATTAATTTGTTGCTCTTCATCCCTTATAGATCCTTTTACAATAACGAATGCAACTTCCCCTTTCAATTTTCCATTTAGGTTTAAAGTGGTTTCTTGATCTGTAAATATATCGACCATAAACATGGGAGAGTATCCCTGTAGAGGAGATGATTTTCCAAAGCCACTTCCTGCAACAAGCTTAATCGTCAATGGACCTGACTTCCAGGTTGGGATATCTTCATTGGGAATAAAATCAAATTTTGGATCCATCTCTTCCTTTTCTTTGGGCAAAGCAACCCATATTTGATATCCGTGCAGCATAAATTCATCACCACCTCTATTTTTTAATGGGGTCCTTTCGGTATGAGCAACCCCTTTTCCTGAAGTCATAAAGCCTACATCTCCTGGACCTATAATTTTTACACTTCCGGTACTATCTCTATGTTCAATTTCTCCTTCAAATAAATAGGTTAAAGTACATAAACCAATATGTGGATGTTGATCTACATCCATATAATTACCATTTCCAACTTTTGAGGGCCCCATGTGATCAATAAAAGTGAAAGGCCCTACTTGACGTTTTTTCCTAAATGGCAATAATCTTCCGACAATGAATTGTCCAAGATCGGTTTGCCGTTCGTCAACCAAAAGTTTATTATTAGCCATAATTTTTATTTTAATCCAGTTATTTCTTGTTTCCTTTTATCGAGGCTTTTATTTTCAATATTACATCAAGATTGAGAAGATAATCGATACTTATAATTTTTTCCAGAGTGGGGATATATATCTTGTCTAAATTCAAAAATTGTTTCTAGATATATCACCTTACAGATTTGAAGTGAAAAACGGAAAGGTCATCAAAATTACATCAAAAAAACATGAAAAAAATAGCTTGAGTGATTTGGATAGCAATAATGAAGTTTAATAGGAAGGTGTCCTATCAGAATAAGGTAGGGGCATTGAAAACCAACTTGTAATAGTTGGTTAAATTATTTGCGGAAACTAAAGGAATCGAACCCTCATCCCTGAAGATGGCCCGGATTTCAAATCCGGTTACGCACCATTGCGTGCTAGCTTCCAGTTAGAGGCACTAAAGAGAATCGAACTCTTATTAAACTGGGTTTGCAATCCAGCCCCGAAACCAATATTGGGTATAGTGCCATATTGTGGCATCTCATAACTTCTACCTGTCGGTCGAAAAGTTCTGAGCTGCCAAATAATTTTCTTTTTGAGGGGTGATTTTTAAGAAAAATGAAATTTTTTCTTAAAAATCACCCCTCAAAAAAATAATATTGGTTGATGAATCTGCCTCAGGCGAATCCGTCAACTTCTAGCGGAAGTCGGAGTATTCGAAACCCATTCCCGAAAGAACCCATTGGTTAGCAACCAAGTCTAGCACCCTGGCTAGTTCAACTTCCAATTGCACAGCCACAAAGAATCGAACTTTGTCCTACGGGGTTGGAATCCGTTTGGCTACCATAGCCTTAGCTGCGTATCGTACGCCCGGTGGAACTCGAATCCACACTACACAGGGCTTAAACCTGATGCCTCTGCCAATTGGGCTACGGGCGTAAATTTTGTGGTAACGGGTTGATTCGAACAACCGTCTCCTGGGCTTCAACCAGGTGCTAGGCCAACTCAGCTACGTCACCCTATGTACGGATGGAAGGATTTGAACCTTCAAAATCTTCCGGGCCTAAACCGGACGGCTTTGCCTATTTGCCCACATCCGCATAGTATTTCCATAAAACAAAAAAGCCCCTTGAAATCAACCAAGGAGCTTTTGTATATCTCAACGAATTAATTAGTTTCGTTTACATAAATATCGCCCCTGGCTGATCAGTGACCAACTAAAAGAACAGAGCGATAAATATTGATTTTGATCCATTTTTAATTTTTGCGGTCTATCCCGGAATCGAACCGAGCTGATACGCTACCGTGACAAGGTAGTGGCCACCCTTGCAGCCCCATAGACCAACGTGCATTAACAATACAATCCTATTATTGGAAAAGTTCCTTTAATCTTACAAACTCTCTTGCTTCTCTCTACTAATTCATATTTTTTCTATCAAAATATGATGAATGGTTTTAATCCCATCCACCTAATTACCCTTTCGAATATTTTAATTGGGGCTGTGCTGATTATTGTCTCGATTAACAGTATGAATCATTACTGCTGGAAGTGGTTTCTCAAACGGTATACAACAAAACCTTTTGTTGTTTTCCCCGAAGTACCATATTCCCGATTCTTTGCGGATTAAATAAATGTGGTTTTAGTGAGAGTTTATCCAGTAAGAATTTTGATAGCAAAATGTTGACTCCCAACTCATTGCATTTTGATTGAATACGGGCTGCTGTATTGAGTACGTCTCCAGAAAAAACGATATCCCGTTTCACCACACCAACTTCACCAGCCATGACATTACCATAATGCAAACCTGCCTTGAATTCGGGAGTGATGCCGTCATAATTTTTTTTATAGTAAGCATTTTTCTGGCGGAGCGCCAATTGAGCTTCAAAAAAACATTGTATACAATTGGCATTTTCAATGCCATTATTCATTTTCCAACTGACCACAATCTCATCGCCAACATATTGATAAATTTCACCTTTTGCGTAAATAATGGCGGGAGTAACATCTTTGAAAACATCTTTAATAAAATTGAAATATCGCTCTTCTCCTAATTTTTCCGCAATGGTCGTAGAAGAACGAAGGTCAAGGAACATGAATATTCGTTCCTCTCGTTTTGGTTGAAAATATCTCCCTAGTAAAAAGGAGAGGAAAATCCCCGGACCATATTTATCATTGACTTGTAATACAATCAGTGTGGCTAATACTATGATTAACCAGAATATGAAATTGTAAAATGTATTTATCTCAAAAAGGCTAATCACAGCTCTCTCCCAAACCTTGGGTTCAAAGAAATAAAGCCCTAATGCATGACTATATTGATATAGCCCCATTAGTGTATCAACGGTTAAATATATCAAGCAGTAGGACCAAAATATATTGATTAAAGCAGCTCCGTAATTTTTGTTTCTTAACCACCTTTCCCAAAGTAATACTTCTCCACTTCCGCCAATAATGCCCGCTAATACTCCTGTTAAGATGCTACCAAATAGAAAAACTGTTACATCAAGATCACCCAAGTCACAGTTGAAATCCTTTAGTGTTGTGTATCCGATAAAAAATTGAGATACTGAAATGATTGTCCAGGCCACCGTTATCCAAAAGATTTTCACTACCTGGTTTTTAATTTTATTAGAGGTGGAAGGGTCCATACTTTATTTAATCAATCATGAAAATTTAAACACAATCTAAGTCATAATTTTTCTATCAAAATACGATGAATGGTTTTGATTCCATCCACGTAATTACCAATTCGAATATTTTCATTCGGACTGTGCTGATTGTTATCTCGATTAACAGTAGGAATCATTACCGCTGGAACACCTAATTCAGTAACAAAAGGAGAAATGGGAATACTCCCTCCGGATGTCCGCTGCTTGACGGGTGGTTCTCCAAATGCTTTGACTAGCGCCCGATCTAACCATAATCCTACTTCAGAATTAAAATCAGTTCGAAAGGCGAGATATGAAGTACTGCTATTAAATTGGCAGATTCGGTCATATTTAGCACGTTCTCGAGAATTGGGTTTACGATCAATGACATAATACCCCTGATCCACAATATGGTCCCGCACCAAATTAATTAGCTGATCCGGATCACTTTCCAAAACCAGTCGGATATCAATCTCAGCGATTGCAACTGAAGGTACGATGGTGCGCGCTTCATCACCTACCCAACCAGAACGGAAACCCCTAACATTGAGTGATGGATATTGTAGGGATTCCTGATAGGTAGGTGCCACTCCCGTTCCTTTTGCAACACCTAGTTGTTTGTAGTTGATATAAGCCTCATCATCAGGTACGGCATCCAGTACTTTTTTGACCTCATCACTTATTTCAATACCATCATAAAATCCAGGGATGGTCACTCGCTCTCTTTCATCCTTCATGCTGGCAATAAGCTGTGACAAACGCACTGCTGGATTGGGTGCCCAATTGCCATAATGACCACTGTGCTGTGGAAAAATAGGACCAAAAACCTTGAGTGTTATATCAGAAATGCCTCGTGCACCAAAGGTAAGGGTAGGTCTATTGGCAATATGGCGAGGACCGTCAAATATGATGAGCATATCAGCAGCCAGTGCGGCTTTATAATCTTTTACAGCCTGAGGTAAATTGGGAGATCCCATTTCTTCTTCAAAATCCATGATGACTTTCATATTGTAATTGGGCTTCTCATCACGATCATTGAGGATATCCATGGCAGTCAAAAACATATTGACAGCTCCCTTGGAATCAGATGTGCTACGTGCAAAAATGCGCCATTCGGGGTCAATATTATCTCCTTCAAGTAAATCCCAGTCGATTTTATTCCAGCCGCCTTCTGGGTCTTTTTCTTTCAAGGTTGCCTGATAGGGGTTTTCCTGGAACCAAAAGGAGGGGTCCACAGGTTGTCCGTCTACTTGCAAATAGATTAAAACGGTTTGTGCATTGGGTGTGGTTGTTTTCCTTTCGGCTAATAGAAGTGGAGCTCCAGGTGTTTCCAGTCTTTGGTTGGTAAATCCTCGTTTGGCAAAATGTTGCTCACACCATTGGACATTGCGCTCAATTTCTTTAGGAAAATGGGCATCATTGGGGATAGATAATAAGTCTTTTAGTTGAGGGAAAGAAGCTTTTGCATAGTCCCAATACATTTTATCCTGGTTGGATTGCGCCTGACAAATTAAAGGGAGCAAACAACAAGTGGTAAGAATAAAAAGTAGTTTGAATTTTTTCATCTGTTTGGTGAATTATGGATGAGGAAAATAAAAAGTTTGTCACAATTAATAAAAGAAGAGGATTGCTACAAACGCTCTTTTATCCAATGAATCCAACGTTGGTAAACGTCAAGCCTATGTACGGGATCCTGCGGAAAATGCCCAGGCAAAGGATAGGCGATGAATTGGGTTTCCACATCTCTATCCTTTAGATTATAATAGAGTTTGAATGACTGGGTGACAGTGACGCGGGGATCTTTGGTATTGTGTAAAATCAGCATGGGAGTTTGGATCTGGTGTGCATAAGTAATTGGAGATTGATCCCAGTAATTCTGAGCATTATTGTTTAGCCAGGGGGAGCCTCCCAGTCCAAATCCTGACCAACGATTCATGTCTGCCAGGTTATACCAGTCAAACCAGTCAGTTACAGAAGCTCCCGCTACTGCTGCTTTCCATACCTGATAATGAGAAGTCAACCATACCGTCATATAGCCCCCATACGACCAACCTGAGACGGCCATTCGATTTTCATCAATGACTCCCATTTCTTTTAGTTTCTCAATTCCGGCCATTACATCGCGGCCGGGACCGGCCCCCGCATCATTTACGACGGCTCGTTGATAGGCTTTACCCAGATTATTACTCCCCCTGTAGTTGGGGCGGAAAATAATCCATCCTTCAGAAGCCATCGCTTGAGCATAAGGATCAAAACCAGTTAAAGAGGCACTCATCGGCCCGCCATGAATGTAAAGGAGAAGAGGGTACGTTTGGCCATCTTCATAATCGGGTGGGTAGGTAATAACACCATCTGCTTGAAAACCATCTGTTTCCCATGTGATTTCAGAAACCTTCCCCAACTTAAATTCTGCTAAGGCCTGATTGAAGGAGGTTATTTTTTTGGGCTGACTGTCTATGTTCCTCATATAGTAGAGCTCCAACGGCTGGTTTCCACTGGATCCAATAAAAACCAGCTCATTGGTTGCCCCAATATGAATATCATTGGCTATGATGCCCTTAAGATTAATTTGTTTGTAGCTGCCATCATATTTGCCCACCCACATGCCTTTTTTTGTGCCGTGGTTGGCAACGACCAAAACCCTGCCGTCAGCCAGAAAATCACAGAACTCGATATTGCGATCCAAATCAAATAAGGCTCCTTCAACAGTAGCGTTTTCTAAATTATATGTATATAATCCGTTTGGTACGAAAAAAGGCTCATCCCCGTTGGGCTTTCGGTAAAGAATTCGTTTGCCATCTTTTGAGAAAATAGGAGCAATTACTCCAAAATTTTCAGGAAGCTCATGGGCCTCACCTGATTCGACCTCTATCCACTCCAAACGACTCCCTAGAAATTCTCCGGAATGAGGCTTTTCCTGACTCAGATAAACAATTTTTTTGCTATCCGGGGACCATTCGAAGCCACCCGTAAAAACATTTAGCCCCCCTTCTTTTGATGTCAACCGCCGTTCCTCACCATCCATATTATATAGCCAGAGATTGACCGGTTGAGCTGGATTTTCAGCCAGATACCAATCTGTACCCACTTCAAAAGCTTTCAGGTGCTTATCTTTATCGCTTTTTTCGGGCGCTTTGTCTCGGGACAGATACCCTATCGATGTACCATCCGGGCTCCAGTGATAGGCTATCACACCAGTCTCATTTTGGGTCAACTGTCGAGCTTCTCCGCCTTCCACAGGCAGGCCGAAGATCTGTGTTTTTTGATCGGAGCCGGCAGCCAGGAATGTGATCAGGGTTCCGTCAGGAGACCATTCAGGCTGACTCACACCAGGGCGGTTATGTGTTAAGGTTTGATGGTAACCAGTTGATTTATTAATTAGGAATAGGGTGTTGATGTATTTGTTTTCTTCATAATTTGCTTTTCTGGAGACCAATAATATGTGAGAACCATCCGGGCTAAGTCGTGGACTGCTTAACTGTTTTAATTGTTTGAGATGATCTAAGTTCAGTTTTTCTTGTCCGTAAGTCTCATGGGGATTAATGAACAAAAAATTAGAGATGAGGATAATGAAAAAGGTAGCCAACTTGTTTGTCATAATAAAGGTTTTTTTGTCTCACCAAAATATGAAACTCCAATTTTTGCAGTTTCAAATTGGACACCTTTAAAGATAAGATTTTCACAGCAGTTCGATTATTGGTTGATTTTTTTTTGATCCTAAGACTTTTTGTTGCTATAATCCTATAATTAGCAGATGCAATGAATAAGCACTTATTTAATTCAATAAGTGAGTTCCACCTGTTAAAAATTTATTATTAACTGACCTTTCGCTTGCGAAAGGTCAGTTAACAAGTATCAAAAGGTAGGCTGCCAAATAACAAACCAAACTTATGGAAACCCCCATATAGGGTATATTAAACCAATATTTTTTAGCTAGCCATACATAAAAACCTACCGTAATGATATTGAAAATAAAAAAGAAATGGTCAGATTGGAAAACGGGAAAGTAAACAGCTGCCAAATAAATATTCATTATCCCTATGAACATGGCACCACTACTATGACTGGCATTAAAACCTATCCATGCTTTCCACATGGTGGTCCCTCTGGTAAGAATCGGATGGGAAACTTTCATCTCAGAAATTAAACCTTCATTTTTGGAGGAGAATTTATCGCTAAAGAAAGTATAAAACAAATGAATGCTTCCTAAAATTAAAAGGATCAAGGAACCTAGTATCCAAAGATATTTTGCTATCATCATTTATGTTTTAACCAATTAAGGGCTTCCAATATTCCTATATCCTTTTCTTTATCAACTTCTACTTCGAAAACAATTTCTTTATCTGGTTTGACATGATCCATGTAAGGATTGCCATTTCTATCACAATATACACCGGTACTGATTACTAAAGCAATTTTATTGTCTATGATCTCCCAACTGTTATTAGTGGTAAAACCTCCTGTTTTTTCGCCGAAAATCTTGGTGTTCTTTTGCCCTTTAAAAGCGACGGCTACAAATTCACCAGAACTCCAGGTCCATCGACTGGTTAGAATAGCAATTTTAGGATTTTGAATTTTGGGTTGATCATCCATTTCAAAAGCTTTGACTCCAGCATACCAAAAATCCCCATCCTTAATTTCTGCGGTAGCTTGAATTTCTCCATTTTTATCCTGGATGCTTACTACTTTTTGAGTATCCAGTAACGGCGCCAGACCTGCCAGCATGACATTGACATTACCTCCCCCATTATATCGCAAATCAATAATCCATTGGTTCACTCCCTTTTGATGCAATTCTTTAAGGGCATTTCTTATTCTTTCTGCTTCTTTTTGTCCGTCAACATTGGGTCCGATACCTACCACTTTTAAATAGCCGATGTTGTTCCCAAGAAGGTCATGCTCAAACCTGGAGTTGACATCATTGACTATTTTCCATATTTCAGGGGCAAATGTTCTATCATCTTTTCTCCGGGTATTTTGATGATCCGTAAAACTGGCCAAGATGGAGTAGTCTGACATTTTCCGAATATGACCATGATGATCTCTTAATCCATTTAATAGGGCTTCAAAAGCCGGTTTTAATTCTTCTGTTGTAGTGGCTTCCCTGGCCGCTGAGTTTATCTTGGCGGTCAAAGAATCCCAGTTGACGGTATTGGAATAAAAAGAGATTTCTTTTGTTTTGGAGATAGCGGATTGTAAAATTTGCTGGGTATTTAGATCTTCCTTTTGTCCAAAGATTAAAATGGAGGACATAAATATTAACAGGATCAAAAGATGCTTCATGATGTATTAATTTTTTTGACACGGGCTAAAGCACACAGATTTTTACTGTTTTGGTCAGTGCTAAGTGGAACTTAGGTTAATTATTTAAGGGTTTTTGCTGAGGTGGTTTGGTCTACAAATAAGATACCATCAAATTGATATGGAATAGAATAGCGGGTCCAGTAACCATATTCGATGTTGACGTGGTTGGCAAATCGCATGCGAAGGGCTTTTGTTAACCATTTTTGAGATTTAGCTTTGCTCAGGTCCAGGATCATTCCTGCAGATTTGTTCTTTAAGGCCAAATGGTGCAAAGCTTCATCCAAGGTACCTTGAGGGCTTTTATGAAGGGGGCACTTAACCTGTTTGAAGTTTTGATAATTGATCATTCCTCGGTAATCACCTTCATAAGTAGAAATGGCATAGGCTTTGTAATCATCCCCATATTTTTGACTTAAATGCCTTCCCATAGAGCGCCCCCAATAAATATTCAGGTCATTATCAGGATGATCTCCTCTGCTAATATGATAGTCATGTGCCCAGATTAGCATTCGGGTATCTGGTTTTTCATGAGATAAAAACCAGGAAATGTTTTCGGCCATAGCTTCATCTCTGTAAAAGGAAAGAAAGCCTTTATGAGCGTTTTCTGCAAATTGTTTTACCAGATTAGCGTATTGAATACCCCAGTATACCTTGCTGCTGTCTACCTTTGTTTTGACCTCCTTTAGCCATTGTTTTTCTTGACTTTGGATACTTTCAAAAGCTTTTGAAGCATTTTTGTACCATTCAAGTTTAACACTTTCGGATACGGTGAACTGATTGCTCCCATTTTTTTTCAAATCTGTTAGTAAAACAGAGGTTGATTTTAATAAGGATGGGGATTTTTTTTCCAAAAATGAAAACAAACTATCTAAAGGAGTATATAGATCTTGCATATCGTATCCTACAAATTGCACAAGATTTTCAGGATGCTGTTGGTTATAATCCCGTACCCATTCGATCATGTTTAAAACTTCGGTATTATACCAGACCATAAATATGCCTCTCATACTTCCTTTTGCCGTTCCCTGCCCACTCAATACGTATTGATTAATATTTTCAACCGTAAGCATATTGCCCTCTATACCAAAGATTCTAACCCCAAGTTCTTTTACTGCAAAAGCCAAAACTCGATGTTTGAGCCGAAAAAACTCGCTGGTGCCATGGGTCGCTTCACCCAGGGCAATTATCCTGGCATTTCCAATCATCTTTTTCAGAGGAGCCAGATCTTCAAAGGAATGATTTGGAAGGGCATCAACAGCTAGTAGGGGAGAGGAAGCCTTTTTGATCCAGTTCAATTGTTTCTTTGAAAAGGGTTCTGCAATTTGGACTTCAGTGTATTCTTTGTTATTTGATGAAAGACGAAAGTCATCAAACCAAACGTTACCACTGCCCTGGTAATGAAGACCAAAAGAGATGGAAGTGGTGGTATCCGGAACAAAAAAATCAAGAGAAATATTCTGCCAATCTGTGGTGTTGGAAAATTGCTGACTGATCTTTGCTTTATCATCCTCAGTAGAAGTATTTAGGGAAACGTAGGCTGAACCATTTAAGTCTTTGGTCTTTATTTTGCCTCGGAGATTTATGGTTTTATTGCGAAATTCAAATGGCTCGATCCCAAAGACTATTTTTTCGCTTGCATCTTGGGTATTGTTATTAATTTTTAGGCTGTATTTTCCCTCTACTCTTATTACACTATCCATATTTAAAGTGGTGGAGGTACCCGATTCCACTTCCCATCCCCAGGGTCTTACTGGGTGTTCGATGCTGGTTTTTTCAAAATTTAGATTTAAAAGCTGCTGAGAAAAAGCCTTTGAATAAAAAATGAACATTATTGAGAGCAGAAAAAATGTTTTTATCGCTAAATAAGATGACTTGGATATTTTCATAAGAAACAAAATTTTTTTTGCCGATAATATCCAGGTGTTTCGGTGGGTGACCAAGTATAATCGAGTAAAAGACGTCCAAGAAAAGGGATGTTGGACGCTTTTAATCCGATTTTTGGGCCTTTTTATACTCTGAAGGAGTGAGGCCCACTAATTTTTTAAAAGTAAGATTAAAAGAAGATTTGGAACTAAATCCTGCTTGCTCACCAAGCGCTACCAAAGTATATTTTTGACCCTCATTAGAGTTGATCAGTTCCTTGACCTTATTGACTCTATATTGATTGATATAATCCGAAAAATTTCGCTGATGCACTTCATTAATATGATTGGATAGATCCTTTTCAGGAATTCCTAATTGAAGGGCTATTTCAGAAATGGTGATTTTTTTATTTCTATAGATCTCCTGAACATCCATCAAGTCCATCAATTTTTTCTCTATAAAATCTGATTTGGCAGGTAAACGATTAATCTCTTCCGTACTAAAACCAGTAGACAAAAGACGTGGTTTGACATAGCCGATGTAACCGATATAATAGATAAAAGCAGAATTTAAGATGAAGTTCGGGTAGTAAAACAAGAGGGTTTCCTGACCATTATGGATAATCAGATCTGTAGCATACAACACCAGATCTATGATCAGCATTCCTAAAAATGCCTTGGAAAACAATTTCAGCCAGTTAATATTCTTAATTTTCTTCGGATGATCCTTAAGTGAAATTTGTTTTTTATTCAATAGGCCCAAAGCCAATATCACCAGTATTATGGTATACGCTAAGTAGAAGAATTCATTAATTCGGAAGAAGTTGGAATTAATCACGACTCTGGCTATGCGATAACTATTTTCAAAGACCGAAATTGAAAACCAATAAAGGTGTAAAAGAGCATACAGGAGAGCAGGAAGGAAAAGCCACAAATCCATCTTTCTTGCCACTTTATTTTTCTTATTGATAAAGCTATATTTTACAAATAAGAAAAAGCTAGCCCCGATTAAATATTTATAAGGAAAGGGAAACAGATACAAAGGTTTATAAATTTCGAGAACCTTAGCATCAATTAAAAAATAAAAAAGGTTGAGAAAGCTTAATGAAAAGAGAAAGAGAATGAAATAATTCATTCCTAGTGGATTGGCCTTTCTTTTTTGGTACAAGACGGCACAAAGCATAAATCCCTGGATGGCTCCAAATAAGATAATGAAGTTTATGATGCTTAGTTTTACTTCCATTTTCGATATCAAATTCAGGGAAGCAAAGGATTACTAAGCTTGGAAAGATTGGTAAGCCTTTGCGAATCAGTAGATTACCAATCCCTACATTTCATTTCGGGCTTAGTAATCTAATTGTATCCAAGTTTCATATATCCTTATAATAAGGCCTTTAGTTTCCCCAACTAATAATACTGCTAATAAAGAAAAAATTACTTAAATGTGAAGAAAAGAAAAACACTTTATCCCTCTTGAGGTAAATCCGATAACATCTCAGTTTTATTCAGAAACAGAGTAAATATTTACTTTCTTTTGTTTTCCCCTCAATAATATAGAACCTACATTGTCTAATTGGTAATGATTTGATTTGATAAGATTTTTGAGCGATTCAGAGATCAGAAGTTCCGCTCCTAAATTATTACACTGCCCTTGAATTCTTGCTGCTGTATTTATAGTATCTCCATGATAAGCAATTTCTTTCTTGTATTTTCCAATTTCTGTGACCATGACTTTTCCGACATGAATTCCAGCTTTGAAAAATGGGTTTACACCATATTTAGTCTGATAGTATTCTCCTCTTTGATCTAATTGATGTTTAAAACGAAAAAAGGCTTTGAGGAAATTGTCTTCCATTACTTTAGATAAATTCCAGGTTAGAACAGCTTCATCACCAACATATTGGTAGATTTCTGCACCATCTTCAACCACTACTCCAAGGTCATTGAAACAGTCTTGGATAAGAGAACTATACACTTTATGCCCCAATTTTTCAGCCAGCTGAGTAGAAGATTTAAGATCCAAAATCATGAATATTCGTGTTTCTTCTCTTGGATGATAAAATTTACCCATCAATAATTTAGAAAGATTACCACTCCCTATCATCAAATTAAATTGTCGGATAATGTTGATCAAAAGATCTACTGAAAGGACATAAAAGTAAACAGCAAAACTTCCCTTCTGAAATAAAAAACTCATCATATCAAAACCGGTTCCAAAATAAAACCGATAGATAGCAAAAGAAACAAGCATGAGCAGTAAAAGGAAAATTGTAGCATAAACCAACCTCAAGGCAAGGAAACGCAAAATAGGAATTCTTTTGAAGATTTTCTCTTCCATCCATACCTGGGTAATGCCAGATAGCAGACCCATAATTGGTCCCAGGGTAAAGACGATTTTTATACTTGAATTGAAGTCGAATTTTAGGCTCCCTTGCTCAATAGTACCCATTCCTCTCACAATGGCAAGAAAAATAAAAGAAAGCGTCCAACCAATGCAGTAATCTCGGATTACCCTCCATTTTCTTTTATTATAGAACATCAAAATAATGGTTTTAAAAATTAAAGTAGGATGTCTTAGCCTTATTGGTTAATATTTTACTTTGTACATTAAGTTTTATGATTCTTCCTTTCTAAAAACTAATTTTTCGATTCCGAAGTCAATAGTGTTAGGAGAAATTCTCTCAATCTCCATACTGAATGGAGCAATAAATTTTGAGAAAAAAATAGATTTTCATTCATCAAACAAAGAGGAGAATGGCAAATGCTTAAAGATTTACTCCTCCTCCATACCTCTTTTTAATAGTTTTAATAATCCTTGTTTTTCTTCCAGAGTCTCTTTAGAATTGTCAATAATCATGCGCTCAGCTAGTGAACTAGATAGATCTATCCCTCTTTGAAGTATATCCACCACTCTTGCTATAAGCTTATTACTATCTTTAATTAAATGGTACATCTCTCGACCGATTACAATCACGCCAATTTCCTCATGTGATAATTCCTGCTCATAAAGGTTATGATATTTATTCCAGATTAAATCTGCTTCTACATGAGGATAATTATTTATAATATAGGCAATATCTAATGGATCTTTTGATCGATATATCGGCCTATCATCAAATGCAATTAATTTCAGCAGAACCACAGAGGGAATGGTACATATGTTAAGTGTTTGACTTCCAATTTGAACGGATCTGATGCCATTTTGATAAACTTCTTTAAACCCATCTAGCTTAATATTAGTTAAGCCTTTGCTCTCAATTAATAATTTGCTATTGTTTTCAATTTCTCCAAAAGGCAAAAAATCTACTGGTGTTCCATCAGGTGATATTAAACAAAATACATTTTCCTGGGACTGTACATAGCCGAAATTTTGAATCATCTTGGATTTTAATTGAATATATCTATTCTCATCCGGTAGATAAACACCAAAGTCAACATCCTTTGTGCCTTGAGGAGGTAAATCATTTTCAAGATACCAGTAATTTCGTGCTAAGGCACCCACTCCGAAAAACTCAATTTCTAATTCGTTAGAGGCTTGAATAGTATCAGAAATGATCTTTTTTAAATTAGGGTTGCCCAATGCTTCATATAGAGTGATAGACATTTTCTTGATAGATGAGTTTTGCAGTTTCGAGATTTCTTGGCTTTGGATCAGAGACTAAATCTGCATAGATGAGCGGGAGGTCTGCTATTGTATCAGACTTAACTTTTTCTGATGGCTCATTCCAAAATTGTTCAATCATTGTGATAGGCCCGTCTTTATCAGGTATTAGGTTTAGTGATAGAGCTAAGTCAACAAATGATCCAGCTAGGTATATGTTCGCTTTTTCCGCAATGATGTAGTCAGATAATTTTTCAGCTGCCAATTCACCACTAATTTTACCCTTGACTTTATGATCTAACAGATCTCTTAAAAATCTTTTATCCCGGAACCGGAAAGACCGTTTTTTTAATTTTGGCCTTAGGATTTTATTATACAATGTTACCCAATCCATGAATAGTCGGTCATAGTCTATTATTTTGTAATTGCGGTCGTTTATCTTAATTAAATATTTGTCACGAACCAATTCCTTGTAAACTCGACTTATGGTATCAATTGATACGCCAGATAATTGGCCCAATTGGCGATAACTTAGATGAATAGATTCACGGTTACTTAAAAGCTGATATGTAACTTTTAGACCAGTTTTTGAAAACGCTGTATTTGATTTAGAATCGTCCAGTTTAACCCGCTTATTAGTGTCAATAAAGATGAATGTATTTTCATATACGATATATGCATTTCCAGAAATTTCTAAATAATTGACTCTTAAGTTTCTTAATTGCTCTTTGATGGTCTTCGTAGCATATTCAAAGATAATCAAGCCTTTATGGTTAGCAAGATCTTTCAAAAAGGGTAATTGAGCTGTTGAAACTTTCCTTTTTATAGTGAATGCTAAGCGGAAAGATTTATTATCAAGGAAGAAATTTAAATGCCCACCATTGGAATAATCAAAATTTAAGTCTTTTTGATCCACTTCTACCTTTATCTTAGATGCTAAAGATAAATTTTCGATGGCTATATTTAGCATTTCTTGTTCCATGTGCTAAATATACAATTTTTTTTAAATCGTACAAATTGAATTATCGTACAATGACCTTTAATTTAACCAACTTTATTACCACACCTGGGAATATCATGAATTTTAAATCTAACAGGGGCCTGTTCAACCAACTGATTTATCTTTTCATAGGCAATTCTTCACTCCTGGGTTATACATTCTCTAACCTCTCCCTAATCTCCTTCAACCTCAACCAATTTTGATAAAACAAAGGTAAGTTAAGCACATTTTCCATATACTGAAAAACGTACATGATCAAAGCAAAAAGGGCACCATATTGAACTATTCCATCGCTTACTGCCACTACTATGGATCCAACAAGAAATGAAATCAGCACAATCCATGAAATGGAAAAATTAGCGGCCTCTAAATCAGATAATTTAATATTCCATTTCATCATTTCCTGAAGATGAAGCTTTAGTTCTTTTTCGTTATTATTTGATATGACCTGAACTTGTTTTTCAAATTCATCATTAGACGATTTATTAAGCTTTATGGTTTTTTTACTGCTAAGCCTGTAAACCACAAAAATGATTAATGTAACGATTAAACTACCATAAAATACATTAAGGTTTAGGCTAGCAATTATGACAATTACGCCTACAAGACCTATAATACTACTAATTAATTCAGGTAAGGAATTCTCTAGGAATTCAATCAATTCCCCAATCATACCTAAGCGGGCTGATTTTTTTGAAGACTGACTATCTTGTAGTTTAGAAATGATTTTTAACCCTAAGTTCTTATATACCTTGGCATAAAAGCGAGAGTCAAAAACCCGCCTTCCCACCCCTACAATAAGAGCAGCTAAACCAAGTAGCCCTAATTGGATAGCTCCATAATTATTTCCATTTATGGCCCCATCAATGGCATAACCAATAAATAGAGGGAATAGTATGGCAAGGCCTGCTTCCAATAAAATTAAAAATAGCGTTAGTCCGAATTTCAGTTTATACTCTTTTAAAAGACCGAGGATGTTCATTTTTTGAATTAATGCTTCCATTTGTTTTTATTTTTTCAGATTTAGGTGACTCATCCTGAATTTTGAATTAGAAGCAATTTGAAGTGCAATCCCCTTTGTAGCTTTTGTTCCCCGTTCCATGTTCCCCGTTCCGCGTTTTGGATCGTAATAATTGAGAGATTACTAATTATTGATGGCGATGTAATGCGGAAAAAGCTAATGAAGGATTTACCTTTCGTTTTGTTCAAAGAAATAGAGGATGACTCATATGAACAAAACTAAGGGCATTATTAGCAGTCTTTGTGTCCTTTTTGGACAATTTACTTTACAGGAATATAAATCTCGGTGAGTAGGTCCTCTTGTGGGATACTTTCATCAAAATTGGGATAAAATTCTAGAGTGGGGAGATCTGCCAGCTCTAAGGCCACATCTACCATCCAAAAGGCATATATGCGGGTATAAAAATCAAAGCAATTTTCGTGAGGGCCTTTGTAGATAAACTTGGCATATTTTTGTCGCTTATGCTTTTTTGTTCTAAATAGTCCGTCGGGTTCAAAACTTAGAGGTCTATTCAAAATGAGGGCCAGGTTGTAGCGAAATTTTAAATGATCACTAATCTCCGTATCATCGACAATTTCTGTCATAAAAATGGGATTGTTGGGTAGCAAATCTTTAGTCGTAGTGTAGTCAAACAATTGATTCCAGACTTCTTCAATGGCTAAAATATTTTCGTAAGCTCCTCGATATTCCAGGAAGAGGTATTCAAAATCTGGTAAGTATTCTATTTCGAAGGGAAGTTTTTGTCTTTTTTCTCCTTCCTGGGTAAGTAAAGATTTTTCAATAATTTGCCGATTCGCTTCACTGCTATTTCGAAAGGTGGAAGGGGAGGTTCCATATTTGTTTTTAAATGCCTTGCTAAAAGCAGCCCTCTCTTCGAATCCTACCTCATAAGCAATTTCGGAAACTCCCATTTGGGAATACATTAAATATTGTGCTGCTTTTTCAAGGCGTAGTCTTTTAACATATTTTCCGATGGTTTCCTGATGGAGGGCTTCAAAAATTCTGTTGATGTTACGATAGGAGTAATGGCTTATTTGCTCTATTTTTTCAATATTGATTGCTTCCTTAAAATGTGCATCAAGAAAGGAAAGTAATTTTTTATATCGTTCTAATTGAGTTTGGTTGCCCATTCCTTATCGCAAATTTCTTGCCTTAGCCCCTTTTTTTCCACATTTCATAATGAGTATCAATTCCTTCATTCTCATTTTGTTTACTGTAAAAACCAGCGCCATCCATACTTTTAAGCTTATCAATATATTTCACTGCCTCAGTATAATTATTATTCCATGCCAAAATCTTTGCCTTTGTCCAAAATAAATGACCTTGCACGTATTCCCTTGGATAAAATTGGTCATTCCATTCCTTAGTGGCATTCATGATTTCTTCAGCCTTATTAATCCACCCATATGCTAATTCAAGCTTATTATTTATTTGTTCCAAATGTTCAGCTCCTTGCAAGTAGGGGATCCATTTAATGTATTCCGGCTGAGCATCTGCCCTGGTAGTTATTTCTTGTTCGAATGCGGCTAGATAATTGGTTTCAAAAGGTACTTCTATTTCCATAAAATCCCAGGAAAGGATAATGCTTCCATATTTAAATCCATTTTGACTGATGGAATAGCTAAGGTTTTCTGTTTTATACTTAGTTGTTCGAGGATTTACCTCTACCCTGAGGGCATCCTCTTTTTCATCATACCTAAATGCGCCCCATTGTTTTGATGTTTTGTTGAAAATAGCAGTCCATTTATCATTTTCCTTTGGTATGATAAAAAAAGAATAAATACCACTATCCAGGGTTTGGTCCCCAATATTGATGGGAGCATTAAGTTCTATAGTTGTGGCTGAATTGGCACCTGCTCTCCAAACTTTATCATAAGGAACTAAATCACCCCAAATCTTTCTGTTATTGACCGAAGGGCTTCCGTATCGTATCTCAATTTCAGTGTAGCCAATTTTTTGATAAACGGCCTTGTCTGGACTTACTCTTGGTATGATTCCAATTTGATACTGTGCATAAATTAGTTGGATAGTGAAACTAAATAATAGGAGTAGGGTGATTTTTTTCATGGTAATTATGTTTCGATACCAGTTTTAATAATATGAGTCATGCGAATCACGAGCTTAATTGAACAATCTTATGATAATTCATTTGCCTGGAAGGCAAACATAGCATTTGCCCTGGGCTACTAGCCCCGGGCATAGATTCATGCATCATTATCTGCCCTGGAAGGGCTTAACAAGATTAGCTTTAAACTTGTTAAGCCCTTCCAGGGCATTTTTTAGTCTTATCTCTTACCAAGGGCTTCTCCCTTGGTTAATTTGTCAAACCCTTCCAGGGTTTTTTAGAATAAATTTAAATCTTCAAGGTCACCGGTTTCACCATAGAGCTTAATAATACTTCCATTCCTATAGAGAAATTGATCACCAAAAGCATCTTGAGCAATCGGGATATCTTCTTCTAGTACATTAGAATAAATTCCATATAGCTTAGCTTCTCCTTTCCAGATTTTTCTGATGGATAAATGTTCTGGATCTTTTAAACACCCTCTAAATTGAATTCCGCCTTTCAAAGCAACAATTCCGTTATGATTTAAATAGAATTCCTTTAATTCAGCAGGCATCAGGCTGAAAATTTCTCGATCAGTGATGTCTGTATTTTCGAAAATTGGGTCTGGTATTTTCATAATACAGTTAGCAGAAGTACTAAATATTTCTAATTTACTAATCCGACTTTTTCTTTTTTAACCACTGTTCGAAATACAGTTTTTCAATTTTCTTTCTTCCATTCGAATCAATAATTTCATTTATTCTCCAAACTTGATTTTTTAATTCTGCTTTATACCAAATTGATTCATCCTGACTATCAAAAATTGAATCTTGATTGGTGTCTCGCAATGTTCTTAATAAAATTTGAGTCGAATTTGGAATCACCTCAAAATATTGTAATTCTTCATCCAATGGAGAAATTCTCTTTAAATCTGTTCCGTCAATTTCAGATGAGAATAAAAATTCTGGATCATCATTATTCAATTTACCGTCTTGGTTAAAGTCTAAATTGCCAATTTGATACAAAATTTTTTCATTCATTATTTTATTGCCTTCTACGTATTTGTCATTTTTACTTACATGAATTTGAGATATTCTCATTTTATCTTCTGTCAATAATCTTGTTTCACCTGTTTTTCGATTGTAAAATAAAATATTCCAGTATCGTGGATATTCATTTGAATAATATCCACTCTTGCTAAACTTGGTTCTTTTTTCGAGCAGTTCAGTTGAAATAGGAATAATTACCTGATTTGAGCTATCAATTATTATTGGCGATTCATAATCGAATTGAAACTCTTCCAAAATTGAATCAATTTGCTCAACTGTTAAATTTATATCTACAATTGATTCAAATTTTTGTTTGTTTTTCTCACAAGACAACAATCCAATTATTAGTATTATTCCGATTATGTGTTTCATTTCTTTTTTCTTAAAAAGATTGAAAAGTTAGAAAAACCAAATAGAGGATAAATGAAAAGCGTTTTCTAATGCTCATAGGGTTTCATTAAGGGTATTATAATTCAAGCTTAAATAGTTGCCCGCCTTCTCATTTATTCTTGTAGTCCATTCCAACTTCCTCCATTCAAAGCAGCAATACCTTCTTTTTTCAGGATTTTGACTGCCATTCCAGAGCGTGCACCTGATCTACAACATAAGACAATGGGTTGATTCATTTCCTTAATCCGATCCAGGTTTTGATGAACCTCATCCAGAGGAATATTGATAGAATTGGGAAGGTGCCCAGATTGGAATTCTTTCACAGTTCTTACATCAATAACAGCAGAGCCTTTTTTCATTTGCTTTTTGGCCATCTGGGCATCTCCCATGCCCAAGAGTTTTTTTATCCAACTCATTTTTAAGTTTTTTTCAAAAATAGTTTCTTTTTAGGAAGTAAGTTCCGTGGTTCCGTGGTTCCATAGTTCCATAGTTCCATAGTTCATGGCTTTCGTGAAAAATAGAGGTTTACTAATTTTATGAAAATAATAAATGAAAATCTCTATTCTTTTGTAGAAATAATATGTTTTAAATTCCCAAAGTTTACCCAATACTCATTACCCACTACTCAATACCATCTAAAGGTATCCCTGCGCCTGCAAATTAAACAACTCCGCGTATTTCCCATTCTTTTTTATGAGTTCTTCATGACTTCCATATTCCAACTTTTGTCCATTTTCTAAAAATAAAATATGATCGGCCATTCTCACGGTGGAAAAGCGATGTGAAATGAGGACTGCAGATTTCCCTTCGATGAGTTTAGCAAAACGTTGAAATACTTCATGCTCGGCCCGTGCATCCAGGGCTGAAGTTGGTTCATCAAGGATAAGCAATTGAGCCTTGCGCATATAAGCTCTGGCCAGGGCCACTTTTTGCCATTGACCTCCACTCAGTTCAACTCCATTTTCAAAACGCTTGCCCAGGACCTGCTCATATTTGTCGGGTAGCTCTTCCACCACCTTATCTGCCAGACTTTTGACAGCAGCTTCTTGAATTAGTTCTTTATCCTCTAGTCCTTCAATGTTCCCAATGGCAATATTTTCTTTTACAGGTAATTGAAATTTCACATAATCCTGAAAAATAATACCAATATTTTGTCGAAGATCCAGTAAGTCAAAAGATTTGATATCTATTCCATCTACCAAAATCCTACCTTCGGAAGGCTCATAGAGCCGGGCCATCAATTTAACCAGGGTTGTTTTACCTGCTCCATTTTCCCCAACCAATGCCAATTTTTCACCTACATTTAAATGAAAGGAAAGATTGCGGATTGCCCACTTATCACTATTAGGGTATTTAAAACCAACATTTTCAAAGGTAAAGCCTTTCTTAAGCTTAGGGAAAGGCAAACTATTGTCAGTAGATACAATTTGAGGACGCAATTCAAAAAAATCAAATAGATCCTGAAGATAAAGAGCACTCTCTGCAATTCTTGAAAAGCGGCTCATGATCATTTGCAGCATGGACTGCATGCGATTAAAAGAACCAGCCAAAAAAGTCAAAGTACCTACTGTTATTACCGCATTAATGGTTTGGATGATAATAAATACATAAGCTCCATAATAAGCCAGGGACCCAATTGCCGAAAACACAATACCCCAGCCAGCCCTACTAACGGCAATTTTTCGATTGGCTTTGTAATACTCATTTGCTAGTGTTTCAAATCGGCGAGCCAGAAAGTCAGATAGTGTGAAAATCTTAACCTCTTTAGCTGTTTTGTAACTGGCTCCAATAAATCGAATATAATCCAATTCTCTACGTTCTGGGGTCAAGCTCATGGTTAGAGAGTAGGTTCTTTGATTAAAATGAGATTCTCCCAGAAAGGAAGGAATCACCGCAATAATTAATAATAAAATCAACCAGGGATTGAAAGCAATAAGGCCTGCTCCGAGAAATAATATAGTGATCATGTCCTGGAGTTGAGAAAGCACCATAGACATTAGAACCGTTCGACTGGTGGTTTGTCTTCTGGCTCTTTCCAACTTATCGTAAAAAGAAGGATTTTCGAATTGATACATATCTAGGATGGCTGCATGTCGGATCAATTCGACAGAAGTTGTATTTGAAAATAAATCTCCAAGTAGACTATCCAATAGCGTAATAATTCTATTAATCAAATCAGAAAGGATAACCAGGCCTAATTCAATGCCTACCATCCACCATAGGTATTGTGTATTGGCCGCCCCAACATCTATCAAGCGAATCACTTCGTCAATGATTTCTTTAGCCACCCATAATTTAGCCAAGGGAATACCTGCTTTGACAAACCTTAGGGCCAGGTTACCAATGGTTAAAGATTTGCTGGTTTTCCAAATCAGTTTAAAAAAACGGGGCAAATTACGGAGGGCTGAAAATTGTTTGGATAATGCTTCTTTGGGCATTCTAGTTTTTTACTTTTGTAAACATATTAACGGATTCACGGGTTCAAGTGAACACGTGTTTACGTATTCACGTGTTTACGTTTAGAAAATGCTAAATTGAAAGTGTAGTAATTTATTAATGCTTTATTTGGTACTCTGCCACTTTCGATCGCAGAGATAACGAAAATTATTTAAATATTATCTGCAAGATTTGCGAAATCAGCGTGAGAAAAAGCTTAAATAAGAAACATTACCTCTAATTTTGAGATCCCTAACTTGAACCCGTAAACCCGTAAACCCGTAAACCCGTATATCCGTGATAACGTGAACACGTCAAAGATGAAAAAAGAACTGGAGAAATTACTCGAACTGCTACAATTAGAGCGTGAAGAAGATCTGGATCAATATAAAAAGTTGATTGAAAGCTTAGCCCTGCATGAGCGCAGAGCTAAGGGCTACACCTGGTATCCTGTTAATGTGTTGAAAAAAGGATATACGATTGGTGATCGGGCCTTTGTAATTATCGAAAAGGGGGGGAGTGTAGATGATAAACACCATTTTAGATCTGGAAAAACGGTTCGTTTGTTTTCTGAATTGCCAGCTGCTAAAGGATCAGATCGCAATGGGGTCATTCATTATGTGGATAAAAATAAGATGAAGGTCATCTTGAATAGCCGAGAGCTACCAGAATGGATTAGTATGGGCCAAATTGGGGTTGACTTACTTTTCGATGAGCGTACCTATGTTGAGATGGAAAAGGCATTGAAGAAAGTTTTGGAGGCCAAAAATGGACGATTATCGGAACTCAAAGAGGTGATTATGGGCAAACAGAAGGCTCTTTTTCAAAAAACAGGAGCGCCTGTTGAAATACCAAGCTTGAATTCATCACAAAATGCGGCCATTAATGATATCCTTTCTGCTAGGGATATTGCCGTTATTCATGGTCCTCCTGGTACCGGGAAAACAACTACCATTGTCCAGGCTGTCAAAATTTTATGCCAGAGGGAAAACACAGTATTAGTGACTGCACCAAGCAATACAGCGGTTGATCTTTTGACAGAAAGGTTGTTAAGGGAAGAGATTAATGTAGTTCGAATTGGGAATATTTCACGTGTAGATGAAGAAATTGTAAATCACTCATTAGAAGTTCAGGTCAATAAACATCCAGATGCCAAAAACATCAAAAAAATAAAAAAACAGGCCGCTGAAGCTCGGCGGAGTGCTGCTCGTTATAAGCGAAAATTTGGGAAAGAAGAATATCAAAATCGCCGCCAGCTTTATCAAGAGGCAAATGAATTAATGGACTGGGCCAATCGATTGGAAGATCAACTAATCAACAGAATTTTGGACGAAGCACAAGTGATTAGTTGCACCTTGGTAGGGGCTACTCAAAAAGTATTAGAAAACCGGCGGTTCAAAACCGTTTTTATTGATGAAGCAGCACAAGCCTTGGAACCAGCAAGTTGGATTCCGATCCTAAAGGCCAATAGGGTAGTGCTGGCAGGAGATCCCTTTCAATTACCTCCAACCGTAAAATCTATAAAAGCTCAAAGAGAGGGGTTTAACACAACGCTCATAGAAAAATCTTTAAAAAGAATTGGGAGAACCAGTTTGTTAAACATTCAATATAGGATGCATGAAACCATCATGGGATTTTCAAATGCTCAATTTTACAACAATCAACTGCAGGCTGATGAGTCAGTACGCAATCATCAATTAGAGATTATTGAAAATGAACCTCTAGAATTTATCGATACAGCTGGTTGTGGATTTGAAGAAAAAGTTCAAGCTACCTATAAGAGTAAATACAATCCGGATGAGTTCCAGATTCTTTGCGAACATTTGTATCAGTTAGTGGAGGCCATTCAAAATTTAGATGAATCTGAAAGGCCGAGTATCGCTTTAATTTCCCCCTATCAGGAGCAAGTAGTACATATGAAAAGTACCGTTTTAGAGGATCCCATACTACAGGCAGTTCCCATGTCTATTAATACCATCGATGGATTTCAGGGGCAGGAAAGAGATGTCATCTATATTTCTTTAGTTCGATCCAATGATAATGGGGAGGTAGGCTTTTTAAATGATGTAAGGAGGATGAATGTAGCCATGACCCGTGCAAGAAAGAAGTTGGTTGTGGTGGGAGACAGCGCTACAATTGGAAGCTCCGAATTTTATAAGAGCTTTTTGGAATACTGTGATGAGAATGGAGCTTATAAAACTGCCTGGGAATATATGAGGAATACATAAAAAAAGGCGGCTCAACTGAGCCGCCTTTTTTTAGAAAAATATATATTCTTAATAGGTCCAAAGATCGTGTTCAAAATTGAAGATCTCTTGTTTGATACGATCTGCTTCTAAGAGTAGATCCATACCGGATAGGTAATCCTCCAAACGACGATTGAAGACGTTAGATCTTTTATAAATGTAACTGGAGAACAAACGCATCTCAAACAGGTTTTCCCAGGTAATAGGAGCTGCATCATTACCAGGAAGGAATATTTCTTCTCTAGCTAAAACCTGACGTGCTTCAGGATAATAGACCCAGAAAAGAACCTCTTCATAAAGGAAATTATCATTTTCATCCTTCACATCGCGGATAGGTGCGATACCAAGGATTCTATGATATAGCCTGGAGGTTTGTTTGTCAAAAAATACCACCTCTTTAATACGGTAGCGGGTTACTTCCAGTGGATTTAGGGTATTGACTACAATTTCGGGTTCTGGCTCGTAGGTCTCCGGGTTGATCCTCAGGATGGTATCAACAGAAGCACCAATGGCTGCCACTTCATCTTTTGCCAATGGAATTTCAAACTTATCATCTTCCTGGCTATAAACTGTAATCTCTCCATTTTTAGCAGCATCCATCAAAACAGTGATAAATGGACGTTCCTCATAGCGGAATACCAGGTTCAATTTTTCACGAGTATCAATGACTCTCCACACACGTCTTTCCCACATGATGTCTGCTTCACGAATTTGTTGGTAAGGAAGAAGGCGTCTTTCTTTGACCAATCTTTTTTCGACGATATCATCAAGAGGAGGGCGCTTTTGGAGTGGCTCACCAGATTCTGTCATGATGTTTTCGGGTTGTCCAAAGGCCAAACCACATAGTAGTACTCCGAGCAGGCTACAAAATAGTAGTCTTGTGTATTTCATTTTATTTTCAATTTAAAAGTACAACGTGATATCATTTAAAACGCAAAAAATGAAGAGCTATTACATTTCTTGCAAGAATTATCAAAAATAAAAGAATCAAACGGTTTTCCATTTGATTCTTCCATCTTTTTTAGTAGAAGGTAGAAAGTAAAAAGTAGAAAGACCATTTTAAAACAGAGGCATTCTACTTTCTACCTTTTACATTTTACCGTATAGAAAATACTAAAGAGTTAATCTTACGTGTGATCTTATCCCCTGGGCACTTGGCTCTGATATTACGGAAGTAGTATGTATCACCTGCTCTAGCTCCTCTAACCAATCTAGAAGTTTTGGCATCGAAAGTAGCACCTGCATTTTTGTTAGTAACTACATCCTGATTTTTAGGCTGGTAAACGACATCATAACCTACGATATTACATCTGGCTTCGAAGTCGAAATTATCCAACCAACCGATGATACCGGCCTGTGCTTTGAAAGTTCCGTTTTGAACGGATCCATCATCCAGGTTACCTAAGCGGGCAATCGGATCAGGAATCATTTTTACGCGGAAATTCTTAGTGTCTCTCAAACCACCACCACTTACACTGATCTTACAATCCTGAGTTACGGTAGTTACATTCACCATGAAGTTATTGCTACCTACTTTTCTGATCTTTCCACCACCACCAGAAATACTCACTCTTAGGTCATTGGAAGAAACACCCGCTGCAGAAACAGATAATGGGTTATCCACACCAATATAGAATACGTTCATTTTATCAGCAGAAACAGCTACAGAACGTTCTCCTACCTCATAGCGGAAGGTTTTAGTGTAGGTGTCTGTTTCATTGGTGAAAGGATTGGTAACAGAGATGTCTACCTTATATTCTTTTTCACCGATAGATCCAGGAGTAACACTATACTGACCTTTACCGTCTACAATTTTCAAGGGAGATCCATTTACACGCATGGAGATATTTTCAGCTGCCTGACTAGAGAAGGCACTCAAAAATACTTCAGCTTTATAAGTTTCTCCTTTGATGATGTAGGCTTTTTCGGTAGCAGCCACTGGTTCAAAAGCATCGAATTCGATAACGGTTTGCCCTACTTGCTGAGCTAGGAAACCAAGAATGGTAGCCTCAGAGTTTTTAGCATCATTCTGGAATTTTCTCAGAATAGGATAACAAGCAGCTACAGGCATATGACCAAAGGTAAAATCTTCCCAGCTAGGCTTTTTATACTCTTGCCAGGTGTCATCATCAACTGCCAGAGAAATTTGATCTTTTAAATTGTCAATTTGCTCTTGAGTGATGTTAGTCCCTTCGATTTTTAGCTGAGCTACATCATCCACTAATTGGATTAATTTATCCCTGGTATCTATGATGCGTTGTTTGATGATTGGCCCAACTGGATCTTGTTTCACACCAAGTGCTTCCTGACCGTCTACAAAATAGCGGGTAGGGATTTCTTTATCGCGAAACCGCTTTGGCTTTCCTGCCTTAGCTTTATCTTTGAAATCATCAGGATAGAGGCCACCGGCCTGCTCATCCAGATCATCTCTGATATCGTCGATATAGGAGATAAAATCTTTAACTACTGATTGAGCTTCTTTTGATGCCGTAAGAATTGGCTTATAATTAGGCTTTTCCTCGACGGTAGCATCTAAAGATTCTATTATTTTATCATTGGCTGAACCCAGTACCTCATTGGTTGAGCTGATACTGTCGTCCAGGGAGAAAAATGCATTCATCACCTCAGCAGACACGTTCAGGGCCAGTAGCGCTGTCAAAACCAGATACATCAGGTTGATCATGAGCTGCCGGGGTTCCTTAGGAATAGACATGATTTATATTTTTAATTTATTATTTGATTATTTTTTTAATAAAATGTTGCTGCCAGCAACAACATTTTATCATTTCTATCCTTGGCGAACATTTGCCATAGCTGAAATCATATTACCATACACGTTATTCAAAGAACTGTAGGTATTATTCAGTTGTCCGATGTTTTTGTTAAGGGTATTTAGCTGCTCTTTGTAAACTTTGGTATCTTCCAAAGAATCACTAAGGTCAGCCATTGCCTCGTTTAATTTTGAATAGAAATTGTTCATAGCTCTGATCTGGTCACTGGTACCGGAAAAGTCAACCTCCTGAAGTGCTTTCAAGGAAGATAAGCTACGAGACATGGTTTGGAGTTCGGTAAGCATTCCACCCAATTGTTGTTCAACTACTTCACCATTAAGGCCAGGAGTTTGGTCAGGCAATTCTAGAACAGGACCAGCACTTAAAGGTTGGATGTTTGAGCCATATTTATCAAGGCCTGGGTATAATTTTTCCCAGTAATAATCTTTTTCTGGTCCGATGATACCCAACAACAAGAAGATCGCAGCTTCTGTCATCAAACCGATAATAAGCATGGTACTGGCACCTTCCCAGCTTTCCAATTTAAATAGGGCACCCAACAATACAACAGATGCACCAACACCAATAATCAAGTTTTTAAGATACTTGAAACCTTTTGACTTAAGAAAACTCATTTTGGGAATATTTTAATTTAAAGGTTAGCTAATTAAATTTATTTAACGATTGAATTCTTCACACACATAATGATCAAAAGCCCAAAAGTAACATTTTGATCGAAAAAAAAATTAAAAAAATTTCAGATAAACCTAAAAAATGGGTATAACGTCTTGGTTATACCCATTTTTTAGTAAAAAAAGAGGGCGTCTCATAACTCGTTCCTCGTTCTGATCCGCCAAATGATTTTCTCTTTGAGGGCGATTTTTTCAGGAAAAATCGCCCTCAAAGAAATAATATTGGCTGACGAATCCGTGCGGATGAGGTAGCCTCTTTTTTACGAATCAATTAAAATTGATCGTTGATAGATCTACCCAGGAAGGTTAGTGCGCAACGGAATCCAATATACGACTTAGTCGTATCCTGGTATTCCCAATTACGGGTTGCTGTCATTAGATAATGTTTTACATCCTTCCAGGAACCTCCTCTTACTACCTTACGCTTAAAAGCTTCAGGATCTGAATCCAACGCATCATAACGCATATCCGGGTTCAAGTCATGCAAGAAAGAGTATGAATTTTCATCAAAAGCAGAAAGCGTCCATTCCGCTACATTTCCAGACATATTATATAAGCCATAGTCATTTGGGAAATAAGCGTCTGCTTTTACAGTATACATACCACCATCTTCTGTATAATTTCCACGGCCGGGTTTGAAGTTAGCCAAAAGACATCCTTTGGAGTTCCGGATATAATATCCACCCCAGGGGTAAGGAGCTAGTTCATGCCCACCACGTGAAGCATATTCCCATTCGTGTTCAGAAGGCAGACGGAAGTTTTCCGTATTTACCGTTTTCTTAGGACGGTTGGCATTCCAGAATTGTGTACGCCAGTAGGCAAAAGCGTTGGCCATGTGCCAGTTAACTCCAACTACCGGATAATCATCAAAGGCTGGGTGCCAGAAATAGTTCCTAGCCATCGGCTCATTATAAGAATAGCTAAAGTCACGGATCCAAACCAAGGTATCTGGATAGACATTAACTTCTTTTCTCTTGATGAATTGTTCACGGGGAGTATCTTTTTTGTCATGGGCAGCTGCCTGCCAATCAAACCACATGTATTCGTAGTTCAGATTGCTGACATCAAATTGATTCCTTCCGGCAAACTGGTTGCTTCCCTGAAGATAAAGATCCTTAATATCTTCATTCTCCCAGTCAATATCTACAGGCCAATCGATTTGTCTGTTTCCATTATCATCCTCAATGAAATATTCATCATTGTCGGAGATATTGTAAACAATAACAGAATCCCTTACCCAAAAAACGAATTGACGATATTCGTTATTGGTGATTTCTGTATCATCCATAAAGAAACCCTGGATGGAAATTTCCCTGGGTCGTTGAACGAATGTGTTGGTTACATCCTGATCACTTGCACCAATATGCAAGGTTCCTGAAGGCACGTAAACCATTCCATAAGGGTTGATCCCTTTCCATTGTGGTCTGTTAAGTACACCGAGAAGTTCACCTGACTGTTGTTTACCACAGGAAGTAACGAAAATCAGGAATACCAATAGAATTTTAAATAATTTTTTCATGTTAACACCCAAGTTTTCCTTCAGATTAATGTATTAAAAATCTATTAATGCGACGTAAAGATAGATTCTTTAGAAAAATTATGAAAATTAATTATTTCAAAAATTGTCGGAGCAACCTGGTGTAAATGATTTTAAATCAGTTTATGGAAAGGTAAAAGAAAGGAATCTAATTAGAATGATACTTCAATTACTTTGTCCATTGTATTATTCAGATTGCTCTGGAATATATGCATTAGGCAACTTTATAACCGAAAAACGCCAATATTTGGCAGATATTATCTCTTTCTGTTAATTTAATTGCAGAAACGCCGGTTTTCTCAACTTTTTTAATTTTTGAATGCCTTAGGCTTGCTAAAACGAGGGCGAAAGGTAAATAAAAATTATTAAAGATTTCTGGGGTTATAAATAATCTTTGGCGGTCTTCCTTGTCCCAGGCTTGTATTTAAATTGTAATTGATCATAATCTCATGAGATTGATTACTGATCACCCTTAACCCAGATAAAGAAATGTCATACGCGTAGCCAAAAGTAATGTTTTCTCCCAACTTGAAACCAGCAATCACTGAAACGGCATCCAGTGTGTTTTGATTATAACCTCTTAACGAAGCGCCACCAAAGATATTGTCATTATATCTGAAAATACCACTGATTTGAGGTTGGGTTTGTTCTAAATCTGACATAACCATTAAAGATGGATGAAAGGTCAGACTACTGTTTATTTCCATATGTCCACCTGCATAGGCAGTAAAGGTTCTTTTTAAGGTCGGTTGAAAATTGGTGAAATCTATGGTAGGTTCACTGATGTTAACCACCGAAATTCCTCCTTCCAATACTTCACTATAATAGTAAATGCCCGCAGAAAAGGCCATGCCACTGGCATTTTCATTTACAATAGGTAGTAAAGGATCCTGATGGTCTATTATATTTTCATAATTGCCATCCGGAGTTCTTAAGATACTTCCGTCCAGATTTTTCTGAACCATTCTTCCTGCTACCCCAAAGGTTAACAAGCCGCTACCCAATTCTAACTGATAATTATAAGATAATTGAATGGAAGTGGTTCTCTCCGCTCCCAATTCATCATTTTCAATGCCTATCCCAACACCACTGCTAAGAAATAGTAAGGGCGCATGAACATTGACATATTGTGATTGTGGATTGAAATTAATATCTGTCCATTGGGTACGCAGTCCCGCAGTCAAACTAATAGAATGATCCAAACCCGCATAGGCTGGATTGTAATTTAGCTTATTAAACATGAATAAAGAGTACTGTGGCATTTGTTGAGCCCATACATATCCTCCCAGCAGCATTAAGTAAAAAATAACGGGTAAACGTTTCCTCATTTCTTATTCAAATTTTTACAATTGCCAACTAATGTTCAGTAGAAGGTAAATGGTATAAAGTAGAAGGACTATAGTTTTTATAAAAAAAGTAATTTTTTATTAATTAAGCATGCTCCTCAAATCTTTTTACCTTCTACTTTTGACTTTCTACACTCAAATTGTTTAACAATTTGAGTTAATTAACTAATTCCTAATTTAAACAAATTCGGAAAAAGTGTTTAATTAATTAAGCATTTTGACCGACAATTTCCTGAATTGCAGCTTCAACATTTTTTTGCGGAAGGCCACAGGCATATTCCCGGCATATATAAATAAGTGTTTCTTCTGTAGATTTTCTGCCTTCCAGTAATGGATAGGGTTTGTCTCCATCTGCTGAAGCCATTATGGTGATCGAAGGCAAAAACCTCTTTTGTAATTCCAAAGCCTTAGATTCTGCATCCGATCCTATCACAGCAATTTCGTAATACGGCATCGTTTGTTGTAGTAAGTTTTGAGCCCATCTGGAAAATGAACTTGGATAGCGTTCAATAGCTTGTTTTAAATGAGATAACATATTTAGTCCCACCTCATGGTATTTAGTATCATTTAACAAAATTCCGAGGTTTGTTAAGTTCTTCAACATAGTCGAATTACCAGAAGGAACAGAGGAGTCAAATAATTCCTTGCGACGGACAGGCAGATCTTTCTGTTTTTCTGATGTATAAAAAAAGAAGCCAGTTTTTTCATCATAAAAATCCTGAAGCACAAGGTTAGTATATCTTTTTGCTTCTTCAAGCAGCTTTAAATCAAAAGTTACGGTATACAATTCTAATAAAGCGGCAATCCAGTAAGTATAATCATCTAAGAAGGCATCATACTGACTTTTCCCATTTTTATGGGTATGAAAAAAATGGAGCCCATCCTCTTGAATAAATGCTTCTTTTAGAAAATGATGGTTTTTTAAGGCTGTTTCCAGATATTCTCTATGGCCAAGTGCTTTGAATGCTTTGATATAAGCAATGAGTTGCAGGGCATTCCAATTGAGGAGAATTTTGTCGTCCAATCCAGGCCTTATCCTCCACGAACGCTCTTCTAATAATTTTTGCCTGCTTTTCTCTAATATATCTTTAATCTCTTCTTTGGAAAGCTCGAACTTTTTTTCCAGATGATCCAGATTTACTGGCCTCCATAGGATATTTTTTCCTTCCCAATTCCCTTCATCACTTACACCATAATAATAACAGAAAATATCACTTACTTTTTTATCATCCAGAAAGGATTCTATTTCGTACTTACTCCAAACATAAAATTTTCCTTCTTCTCCTTCTGAATCTGCATCAAGGGCCGAATAAAAGCCTCCATCCGGATGAGTCATTTCTCTTTTTATAAAATCAAGGCATTCTTCAATGGTATTTTTGTAAATCCCTTTGCTACTGGCCAAATAGGCATCGCTAAGCAGAGAAACCAGCAGGGCATTATCATAAAGCATCTTTTCAAAATGGGGTACTAACCAAGCTTTGTCGGTAGCATAACGAGCAAATCCTCCGCCCAACTGATCGTAAATCCCGCCTTTTATCATTTTAGTTAGAGAGAGATGAACATGATCAAGGGCTTCCTGATTTTTGGTATAAAAATGATACTGCAGCAAAAACTCCAGTGACATGGTCCCTGGAAATTTGGGTGCACCTCCAAAGCCCCCATCTTTTATATCAAAAGATTGTTTAAGTTTTTGAAAAATACCGTCCAGACTTTTTAAATCAAACTGATCGTCTTTTTCTAAGCCCAAATTTGAACCCGGAAAAAAAGTAGTATCGGAATTCTGAACAATTTCGGTGAGCTGTTTGGCTTGTGCCAGCACTTTGTCAGGTTCCTCCTTATACACTTTTATCATATGTTGCAGGAGCTGAACCCAGGAAGGGCGATTACGCATTGGCTTAGGGGGATAGTAGGTGCCAGCATAATAGGGTCGACCATCCGGCAGCAAAAAACAATTAAGAGGCCAACCACCGGAACCAGAGATGGCCTGGCATGCTTCCATGTAAATCTGGTCTACATCGGGTCTTTCTTCACGATCTACCTTTATGTTCACAAAGTTCTCATTCATAAAAGCTGCCACTCTTTCATTTTCAAAAGATTCTCTTTCCATAACATGACACCAATGACAAGTGGAATAGCCAATGCTTACCAGAATGGGTTTATTTTCTTGTTTCGCTTTTTCAAAGGCTTCAGGCTTCCAGGCGTACCAGTCTACCGGGTTGTGGGCATGTTGGAGAAGGTAGGGACTGGTTTCGTGTTGAAGTCTGTTCATTTAGACCTTTATGAAAAGTGAAGAAAATTTTCTTTGTACTTAGAACCGATAATTGAAAGGATTGTTTTACAGCTTCAATAGTTCCACGGTTCCATAGTTCCATAGTTCCACGGTGTTTGGGGCAAATTAAAATGATTGAATTTTGAATGATTGAATTTTGAATATTATAATACCAGACCACCAGACCACCAGACTACTCACTAATCGGTATTGTAAAACTAAAAACACTCCCTTCTCCTTCCTTACTTTCGATCCATATTTTTCCCCCGTGATGTTCCACAATTTCCTTGCAAATGGGCAGTCCCAGTCCTGTACCTTTAGATCTTCCATTTTGGTTGGATGCAATTTGTTTGAATTTTTCAAACACTAGGTTGAGTTGATCAGGAGGGATCCCGGAGCCAGTGTCCTTTACATAAAAAATTAGTTCTTGGTTCTTAGATTCGCCTCCCATTTTCGTTCCGACTTTGATATGTCCTTGATCAGTGAATTTAACGGCATTGGAGATCAAGTTGATTAAAACTTGCAGAAGGCGGTCTTTATCGCCGCTTAGGATAGGACTATTTTCGGGGAGATCGGTAATTAATTTGATTTGGGGCTTTTGTTCCAGGAGGCCTTTAGTAGAATTAATGGCTCTGTTGATTAAATCTTTAGGGACTAAAGGTTCCATTTTCCATTCTACTTTGCCGGATTCGATTTTGGCCAGGTCAAGTAAATCATTGATGAGGCTGGTTAGGCGTTCTCCTTCGGAGGTCACTACGTCCATATTTTGATTGATCTTTTGAGTTGCTTTTAGGACTTTTGGAGCTTCTTCTTTGATTTCTGGGATGATTTTATTTTCAAGGGTTTTTTTATTGAGTTTTGCAAAGCCTATGATAGAGGTCAATGGAGTACGCAATTCATGGCTAACGGTAGAAAGGAATTTGGATTTAGCCTCATTAGCAGCTTTGGCAGCTGTAGCTTCAGCGAAAGCTGCTCTTTTCTCAAAATTGATTGTTAAATAATGGGTTCGCCAGCGGATGAAGCCCCAAATAAGCCCAATACCAGATAAAAAGTAGAAAAAATAAGTCAGCCGAGTTTCCCACCAGGCTGGTGAAATAACAATTTTTAGACTAATGCCCTCTTCATTCCAGATGCCATCACTATTACTACCTTTTACCTGTAAGGTGTATTTTCCTGGATCGAGATTGGTGTAAACTGCTTCTCGTTTGGTGGAAGGAATGCTCCATTCATTTTCATAAGGTAATAACCTAAAAGAGTACTCGTTTTTTTTGGGTTGAGTGAAATGAAGAGCTGCAAAGGATATAGCAATATCATTTTGAAAATGTGAAAGGTCAATGGATTGGGTCAGGTTGATAGGAGCTTTTAAAGGAGAATTGGAATTAATAGGAACCTCTTTACCTTTTATTTTAAAATGGGTAAACGCAAGTTGTGGCTTAACAGGACTGGGTTTCATTTGATCAAAATCAAAATAACTGATCTTTCCAGCTCCCCCAAAATAGGCCCGTCGTCCATCCTGGCTTTTTGAAATGGAATAGGGAAAAATACGTTCATTAGGTATCCCGTCAGATTGATCAAAAACCTCTATTGATAATATTTCAGGCTTATCACCTTCAGAAAATTGCAATTTGCTGATCATGAATTCATGAAACAACCAATAATTTCCAGAATCATCTTCCATGATTTCGTAAATAATTTCCTGCGGTAAGCCTTGTTTTAATCCATACTTTTTATTTTCTCCTGTATTTTTATCAACCCAGAATAGCCCTGAGAATGACCCTACCCAGAGTCTCTTTTGGCGGTCATTATAAATGGATTCAATATAAAAATCATTGACTTTGGTAGGACGTAATGGGAAACGTTGGAAAATCCCGGTTTTGGGATCAAATTTACAAAAACGCGATCCTCCATATCCTGTTCCTACCCAAAGGCAATCTTCATCATCATCCCAAAGTATGGTTGAAACGACATTAGTCGGTAAACTTGTGGAATCACCTGGGATGTGGGAATAGGCTTTGGTTTTATTTTTAAATGGATCATAAAAAAATAAACCTCTACGATGGCAATTGGCTAACCAAATGGCTCCATTCTCATCCTGAGTAAAACCACAAAAACCCAGGCGAAAAGTTTTCTTTAATTCGTTAAGTGGATGTGGAATTAAATTTTGACTTTCAGGATCAATAGACCATAATGGAATTTCTGAAGGATTTATTCCAGGTATGACTAAGTTAGATATCCAGGTCGTTCCTTTGTTGTCAGAAAAAAGAGAAATTGTTCCCATGGAATTTAGTCTTTCCGCTTTATTACCTATGCCTCCATAAATTTTTGAAACACCTTCATCATCTCCAAACCAAATATTACCTTTGGTATCCTCTTGGATGCCATTTACGGTATGTATTTTTTGTGCCTTTTGAGGAATATCAATCTGTTTAACTTTTTCCTGGTAGGGGTGCCACTTGTAAATTCCATAATTTTGGGTGCCAATCCAGATTACACCAGATCTATCTTCTAAATAAACCCTGGGAGCTCCCTTTATACTTTCACCTGACCCGTCCCATGAATAGGGAATGTATTGTTGTTCTTTGGAAAGAATATTTTTCTTTAACAGGCTGTTTTCAGAAAAAAAAGACCACAAATTATTGGATTGGTCTAAGAATATAACTGGATTGAAATTATATTTTATATCGGAATGGAAAAGTTCCCAGGTTTTGTCTTGGAGGTTTAATGCCCAAATATTGAATTCCCGACTTGGAGCAAATTGGAGGTTTATGAGGGCGAGGCTGTCTTTATAAACTTGAATATTTCGGATAGCTGTAGCTGCATTTGCAAAATGATCAAAAGGTAAGGGATAATGGATCCATTGATTTTTTTTATAATTGTAAAGACTCAGCCCATTATTATAATACCCTATCCAAATCAAATGATCTTCTTCATACATTATGTGGCTTACTGAGTCGGATAATAATCCAGTTGATTTAGTTAAATGTTTAATGAGTTTACCTTCCAGGTTTATTATCTTAAGGCCCTCCTTACGTGTGGATAGACAGAAAAGTGTGTCGGGAGTTAATAAAACTGAAGTTGGGGTAACAGAATCGTACCAACCTTGATGAAATAGAAAAGGATTTTTATACTGCCGGAACTTTTCTGTTTTTCTATCTAAGACGCTGACCAGGTTATCGCCTTCACCGCTAGGAAGGTAGACCCAAATATTTCCTTGATTATCCTCCCATATTTGGGTCACTCTATTATCACCTATACTTGTTGAATCTGAAGGATCGTGTTGATAAATGGTATATTCATAACCATCATACTTTAGAAGACCATTTTGTGTGCCGATCCAGATGAAGCCCATTTTATCCTGGTGCAGGGCCCTTGCCGAATTTTCTGTCAGTCCGTCTACTACGGTAATATTTTCAAAACGCATAGAGGAAGACTGCGCATTAATGCCTAATGGAATTAGTAGAAAGTAGACTAAGGGAAATAATAGTTTTTGACCAGTAAACAGGATAGAATTATTAATATTAAGCTGGAAATTTGTCATTTAGGACATTGGCTTAGGTGGAAAAATTAGGTGATCAGCTCGTATGATTTGAATTCCTTCCAATATAGGGAAATTTGGAGTATTGAGTGTTCAGATGTTGACGTGTTCAAGTGTTCACGTTTTCACGGGTAGGGATTACTGTATTGGAAGTATAGTTGCTTATTTAAGGCTTTTTTGGCACGCAGATACCGCAGATTCAGCAAATCTAATATTTGTAGACGTATTTCAGGACAAGACATAATTCATCAAAACATCATACCATTGTAGAATTATAGTATCTAAAAATTAAACGACAACAACAGCAAGAAATCTGCACATCTACTCATCTACTCATTTGCATATCAAAAAATCATAGAATTGTAGCATCACAGCATCAAATAATCATCTAACAGCATGCGAAGTCAATCGGCACTTGACTTTAAGAATTTCCCGAATGTCTTCCAATTCAATGTCATAAGGCTGGTAAACAGCATGGTTATCGGAAATGAGGCGTAGTTCGGTAACCTTATTGTTTTGTTTTAATTGTTGGATTCTTTTAGCCACTACCACATCTGAAACAATGACATAAACGTGGTTATCTCTTAAGGGAACACCACGTTCTACTTTTTCGCATATGACAATATCTCCATCTGTAATGGTAGGATGCATACTATCGCCACTGATTTCAAAAGCGATGAGAGAGCCCTCCATGTTTGGGACAGAAAACTTTTGAAGCCCTTCCAGGTAGTTGTCATTTTGATGTTCGAGTGCATAGCCTGCCAAAGCACGTTCGGGAACCAGTGTGATATTGGCTCTGCCTGAATGGACAGAGGTATCTTTTGAATGAGAAGGAATATCTCCATTATCGGTAGGAGAGGAAGTAAACATAAGTTCACTCATTCCAAAAACATAATTGGCATTAATTGGGAAGGTTTCAAAAAGTTTTTGGAGTTGATCAATGGTTATGTTTCTCTGTCCTTTTAGAATACTATTGATTACATGGTTATATGTACCCAGTTTTTTGGCTATATCGGACTTGCCTTTTATCAATCCTTCTTTTTCCAACCAGGAATACACCAATTTAAATCTTTGGTTTACAATGTTTTCTTCGAAATTGCCCATAATTTTAAAACAAAAATGTTTTAAATAGTTGTTTTGTGAAACTATTTGTTTTATATTTGTGTCATCACCAGCTCAATCATTCAAAATGTTTGAAAAACTGGCTGAGAAGATACAAAATATTACATAAATCCATAATTATGAAAACGAGATATTCACATCAACCCTATTATCATAATGATCAGTCCAGAGGAAATGGATACCGTTCCAATGAAAAAAGAGTGAGCAGAGGACAGTGGTATCATCCTGTGATTAATTTGACCCTTGTTGATATTTTGTACAAGCTTTTCATGGGAATCAAGCGGATTTTTGTAGCGTTGAAATATCAAGTTTTCAAAAATACTCAGCAGGAATTTTCTGGAAGTGTTGCTAGTATCGGGATTGGCAAATTTAAAGTTCCCTGGGTTAAACTAGTTCTGATTGGTATTGTAATTTTTCTCTTTACACAGAAAGATTTTCAGTTTTCTTTTAATATGAAGGCCCCTTTAAGCAACTCCACCAGCAAAACTGCCAGTCTTCAAGGTAATGGGGACGCTCAGCAAATGAATGTAGCTCAAACCATTTCGCTTTTGGACCGAAAGAAATCAAGATCTTCTTCAGCAAAAACGGCCACTCCACCATTTAATGATCAAACAGTAGAATCTTACATCAAACGTTTCAGGAAAGTAGCCTTAATGGAGATGAAAAAGTTTGGAATTCCTGCCAGTATAAAAATGGCATGGGGAATTCTGGAAACTCAAGGAGGAATGGAACGAGCAGATAATAATCACTTCGGAGCCTTAATGGAGGGACAACCCTTTACTACTGCCTGGGAGAACTGGAGGCTTCATAGCGTGATGTTGCAATCTAATTACAGTGGTTTATTTCATAGTGGAGATGATTATAAATCTTGGGTAAAAGCGCTTGACAAAGCAGATGTTTCTTCTGACCGAAATTTTGATAAAAAAATGTTAAACCTCATTGAAAGATATCAGCTATTTCTCCTGGATCAGGAGTTAATGCAATACTAAAGCAACCGACTATTATTAAACGAACTTGCCTTTTTACTAAGTGGTTTTCTCATGTGTGTTCAGCAGGCCGTCAAAAAGACGGTCTTTTTTATATTTGGCAAAAATGTTTATTTTCTGTTAAATCAGCAGGGAAAATAGATCCAAAGTGAAATTATTTTCGTTGATATAAATGAATTCCCGAATGGAACCCACATTTAAGCAATAAAAAATCACCCAATTATGAGACAAATCGTCCAGAGTTCTTTAGTAGCCATTATTAGTGCTGCAGCAACTTTTTTCTTGATACAGTCGAATTCACCTAATTTCATTGTACAACAAAATGAAGAGCCCGGAAAAATAGTTTTGGCAAAAGAATATGCTGAAACAGATGTAAATCTTCCAACTCCTTCTTTCCCATCAGATTTTATTAATACCTCCAAAAGAGTTACTAATTCAGTTGTCAATATTACCACTTACAGCAACAATGGATATCCAAGAGCTAATGGATCCGGAGTAGTTTATTCAACAGATGGGTACATCATCACAAATAATCATGTTATCGATGGTAGCGATTGGGTGGAAGTAACGCTTTCAGATAAACGCAAATTTCGTGCAAAGAAAATAGGTACAGATCGGACTACTGATCTTGCTCTTATTAAAATTGATACCAGAGGACTATCCGCTATACAAATAGGTAATTCTGATCAAGTCCAAGTAGGAGAGTGGGTACTCGCAGTTGGAAATCCTTTTAATCTGACTTCCACAGTAACGGCAGGTATCGTAAGTGCAAAAGGAAGAAATTTAAATATCATTGAAGAGTCTTATTCAATTGAATCATTTATTCAGACAGATGCAGTGGTGAATCCTGGTAATAGTGGAGGTGCCTTGGTTAATACCAGTGGTCAATTAGTAGGTATTAATACCGCAATTTTAAGCGAAACCGGAGGATATGAAGGCTATTCTTTTGCTATACCTTCCAATCTGGTTGAAAAAGTAGTGAGAGATTTTAAAGATTATGGAGAGGTAAGAAGAGCCGTCCTTGGGGTAGTTATTGCAGAAGTAGATGGAAATTTGGCTGATCGTTTAAACTTACCCTTTATCGGAGGCGCATATATCAATGAAGTGAATCCCAACAGTAGCGCTCTTGCCGCAGGATTGAGAAGTGGAGATATTATAGTTGGTATAAATAACAAGAAAATATCTACCGTCCCGGAATTGCAAGAACAGGTTGCTCGTTATCGTCCAGGTGATACCATCGATTTGAGGTATTATAGAAATGGAAAAACCTATGACCTGAAAAATGTAAAACTCAAAGGAATAGGTGGTGGATTGAGTTATCGACGATAAGTATTTAGTCTTTCCAAATGGAAATGAATGCCATTTAGCCATTTCATTTCAAACCAATAGAGCTATGTTCGGATATGTTTATCTGCATAGCTCTATTGATTTTATATATGAAAATAAAGTTAATACCTTGTCTAGGGTATTTATTACTTTACGAAAAATCCATATATGATAAACTGAGTACATATTATAAAAAAATATTTGGTGAAATAGCCAGTTTTTCTCTTCAACCTTTGTCTTTTATTAGAAAAGTTACTAATTTAGCAATTGACTCTATGTATAAGGAAAACAATAATCTTATAGATGATTTTCATAGAGTCCTTAAATACGGAAAGCGTTCTATTTTAATAGTAAGGGGGAACGGTTGCCAGGAGTAAGCCCGGAGACTCCGAGTACCTGGCAACTTTTTTATCCCTGTTTCTCACCTTTTTTAATTTCCTAAAAGTGGCTAGATTAATTGGAATTGATTACGGAACCAAAAGGACGGGTATTGCTGTTAGTGACCCTTTACAAATTATTGCAAGTGGCCTGGATACAATAGCTACCTCCGAAGTAATTGATTTTCTCGAAAAATATATTGCCGAAGAGGAAGTAGAATGCATTGTTGTAGGTGAACCTTTACATGAAGATGGCTCACCTGCACAAATAGCCCATTTGGTTGTTGGTTTTGTAAGAACTTTGCAAAAAAAGTTTCCTGATATTGAAATTGCTACTATTGACGAGCGCTATACTTCTGTTGAAGCGAAAGAGATTATTTTAAAAAGTGGAGCTAAGAAAAAAAAGAGACAGGAAAAGGGCCTGGTAGATAAGATCAGTGCTGTTTTGATTCTTCAGCAATTTATGGAAAGTAGAACAAAATAATTTACTACTTTTGCCAAGTTTTTTAAGCACAACAAGCTTTTATGATTTTACCAATATATGCCTACGGACAACCGGTCCTGAAAAAATTAGCTGAAGATATAAAACCTGATTATCCTGAGTTAAAAAAACTTATTGAGGATATGTGGGAAACGATGTACCATGCAGAAGGGATTGGGCTTGCTGCTCCTCAGATAGGTTTATCGATTCGACTTTTTATGGTTGACACTACTCAGTTAAAAGATGAAGAGGGCAAAAGTGAAGGCATAAAAAAGGTATTTATCAATGCTCAAATTATAGAGGAGACTGGGGAGGAGTGGGCATATGAAGAAGGTTGTCTCAGTATTCCAGAAGTCAGAGGTGATGTTGAGCGGCCGGAATCCCTCACCATTCAATATGTTGATGAAAACTTTGTTGAGCATGAAGAGACCTTTACAGGGATGAATGCCAGGGTTATTCAACATGAATATGATCATATTGACGGCATCCTGTTTATTGAATTATTGAAACCCATCAAAAAGCGTTTGGTAAAAAGACGCCTTGAAAATATACGAAAAGGGAAAATAGACGTGGATTACCGGATGAAGTTTGCTAAATTAAAATAAGCAATTCTATTACTTACGTCCAAAGTCCGCAGGTATTTCACCCCAATTTTTTGTATCCCATTTTAAAATTTGATTTGTATAATCGTTCTTTTTAAGCCAATTTTCTGCTCTTTCTATCAATTCGAATAGCCGGGCCGTTCTTGCTGTTTTTGTCAACTTGGTTTTACATTTTTTGTTTTTGACCCAGCCCTGTGCAATTTTTGAATCAGTATAAATGGGGCTGTCATCTTTAATTTGTTGTAGATAAGCCAATCCATGCACCAATGCTAGAAATTCGCCAATGTTGTTTGTACCCAAAGCAAACTGCTGGTGAAATATTTGATCACCGGAAGCGGTATCTACACCCTGATATTCCATTTTGCCTGGATTCCCACTACATGCAGCATCAACGGATAAACTTTTCCAAATGATATCAGCTTTATTTTTTTCAAGCTCGGCAACTGAAACCTTTTTTTTCTTTATACCCTGACTAATATGGCTTGGAGCTCCTTCACCATAAGCTTCCTGAGCTTCTTCTAAACTACTAAAGGATTTATATCTGGCATTAGGGTAGCCCTTAATCTGTAATTGGCAATCCGTCCAGTTGGAATAAATCCCCGGTTCATTTCCTTCCCATACAACATAATACTTTTTCTTTTTTGCCATATTATAATATTTTTAATTTTAGAGCTATCTTAGAATATGTTTTTAATTGTAAGAATGGAATAATTATAACTTCTTTAGTGTAATGATAATTTTTTTATGCACTAATTTTTTTAAAACTTAAAGATACACGCCAAAAGAATTCGGTTTATAATCTATACATTTGAGGCAAAGAATGTATTGGCAAGATGAAATTAATAGATACACACGCGCATTTGTACCTGGAACAATTTGAAGAGGACAGAGTTGAGGTAATGCAAAAAGCTTTGCAAAATGGAGTGGAAAGAATTTACTTACCTAATATCGATAGTAGCTCCATAGATTCAATGCTGGAAATGGAAAAAAAATTCCCTGGAAAGTGTTTTGCTATGATTGGCTTGCATCCCTGTTCAGTCAAAGAGAATTATGAAGAAGAATTAGAAATTGTAAAAAAATGGTTAGACAAAAGGAAATTTGTCGCTATTGGAGAAATAGGAATTGATCTTTATTGGGATAAGAGTTTTTTTGAACAACAAAAAGATGCTTTCCTAAGGCAGATTGAATGGGCTAAATCTTTAGGTATTCCAATCGTAATACACTCAAGAGATGCCACCGATGTCATTATTGAATTGCTAAACCCAGTTGCTGATGAACGACTCAGAGGAATATTTCATTGTTTTACGGGAACAGTAGAGCAGGCCAATGCCATCACTGAAATGGGTTTTTTGCTTGGAATAGGTGGGGTATTAACTTTTAAAAACGCTGGACTGGATAAAACCATTCAGGAGGTTGACTTGAAACATTTGGTTTTAGAAACCGATTCACCTTATTTGGCTCCGGTACCTTTTAGAGGTAAAAGAAATGAAAGTTCTTATGTGTTAAACGTTGCCAAAAAGCTGGCAGAAATCAAGAAAGTGGAGCTTAAAAAAATTGCAAGAATTACGACTGAGAACGCATTGAATCTTTTTGTTTGAGTTCTCGCCTTGCAAAAAATTTTGATTTGTAATATCTTTTTACAATTTTTGTGGCTGCTGCTTTTTGTTAAAGAAGCCTTAAAGAGTAGTCTTCAAGGTGAAAAAAGTTAATTGAGTGAAAGAATTTGGAGAGGTGCTCGAGTGGCTGAAGAGGCACGCCTGGAAAGCGTGTATACCCCTAAAGGGTATCGAGGGTTCGAATCCCTCTCTCTCCGCTGTTATATTGTTTAACATTAATTTCATTAGAAAGTAATTTTTTATTTACAACAAATTGATCGTAAAACCTTATTGACTATGCGAAAATTAATAGCACTACTGCTTGTCTTGGGTTTGGCAGTATTTTCTGGAAACGCATTATACGCGCAGGATTCTGATAACCAAGCTACTGAAGAACAAACGGAAGAAACGACTTCTGAAGAACAAACAGCTCCAGCTCCTCCTCCACCAGCGCAGGTGGATGATACAGCTTCGTCTACAGCTAATTTGTCAGGTTACCAGTTGTTGAAAAAATATTTCATCGATGGTTCCTGGATCTTCATGAGTTTTGTATTGGTTTGTTTAATTCTTGGTTTGGCATTTTGTATTGAGCGTATCCTAACCTTGAACATTGCTACCACCAACACGGACAAACTGTTAGCTCGCATTGATGAGAATTTAAAAAATAATGACATCAATGGTGCAATGGAAGTTTGTAAGTCAACGCCTGGACCTACCGCCAGTATTCTTTATGAAGGACTTAAGAATGCGGATGACGGACCAGAAGCGGTTGAAAAAGCTGTTGTTTCTTATGGTAGCGTTCAAATGGGTCTTCTTGAGCGTGGACTGGTATGGATTTCTCTGTTTATCGCTATCGCACCGATGCTTGGTTTCATGGGTACGGTAATTGGTATGATTCAAGCATTTGACCGTATCGAAGCGGTGGGTGACCTTTCTCCATCAGTTGTTGCCGGTGGTATTAAAGTAGCCCTTTTGACTACGGTATTTGGTTTGATTACAGCGATTATTCTTCAAATTTTCTACAACTATATCGTGAATAAGATTGACGGTATCGTAAACAGAATGGAGGATGCTTCCATCGCCTTGGTTGATATCATGGCAGAGAATAACGTATTTAAAAACTAAGAAGAAACCATAAATTATGTATAATTTTCTAGTTAAAAACGGTCAGCTGGTCGCTTTTCTACTAGGTGTTGTCATCACTGTGATTTTTCTGATAAGTGTATTTTCAGGGATTGGTGAATTCAACATGTTAGCTGATGAAGAACAGGATACCACTACTATTTTTGATTTTGGATTAAAAGCAACTGTTGCGTTAATTATCATAACTGCGGTTGCCATGCTTTTATTTGGCATCTATCATGTTGCTACTAATTTCAGATCATCTTTGAAAGGCATTATCGGCCTTGTAGTGTTGGTTATTGTTTTCTTCGTTACTTATTCCGCAGCTAGTGGTGAAGCAACAGGTGCTGTGGCTGAGGCCGCTGATAAAGCAGGTGGGCTTACCGCTGGTAACCTTAAGTTTATCAGTGGAGCTATTACGACCGCTTTGATTCTTATCGGGCTGGCAGCAGCTTCCTTTTTGCTTTCAGAAATTCGTAACATTTTTAAATAATTGATGCTATGGCTAAATCTAGGACCAGAGATAGGATGAAAAATGAGATCAATGCCGGCTCTATGGCCGATATTGCCTTCTTATTATTAATATTCTTTCTCGTAACCACAACAATCGTGGAGGATAAGGGGATAACCGTTAAACTCCCACCATGGTCTGAAGAAGAACCTGACATTACCAGACTTAAAGAGCGTAACGTATATGCTGTTTTGGTAAATGCTCAAAACCAATTATTAGTCCGTGGCGAACCTATGCGTATTCAAGATTTAATGGAAAATGCGAAGGAATTTATCTCCAATCCGCAAAAAAGATCGGATCTGGCAGAGAAACCTACAAAAGCCATTATTTCATTAAAAAACGATAGGGGTACAAATTATGATACTTATTTGAGGGTTTATAATGAGCTAAAAGCAGCTTATAATGAACTTTGGGATGAGTTAGCGCGCAGGAAATTCGGAGTTCCTTATAGTGATGACTTGCCTCTGGCATACCGCAAAGCTATAAAAGGCGAAATTCCATTTGTACTTTCCGAGGCAGAACCAACAAACTTTGGTGAAGAATAACGGACTTATTCTTCGGACCTTTATGTCCATTGTCAGAAAACTACCGCTATTTCTTTACCTGCATCATTTTTTAAATAGATGCTTTAAAAAAGAGAATTATGTCAAAGTTTAGCAAAAAAAGAGGGAAAGCTTCTCCGGAGGTCTCAACAGCCTCCTTGCCAGACATTATCTTCATGTTACTCTTCTTCTTTATGGTTGTAACTGTATTAAGAGATGCTGAATTGAAGGTAAAGGTTAGCACTCCTTTCGCAAGTGAGCTGACTAAATTGGAGGAGAAGTCCTTGGTTAATTACCTCTATATAGGTAGACCTGTAAAAAAATATCAAAACCTATATGGTACAAAGCCACGTATCCAGCTTGGTGACAAGTTTTCTACTGTGGCTGATATTCCGCTCTTTCTTGAAAAACACAAAGTAAAAGTTCCTGAAGCTAAAAGACCTAAAATTACTTCTTCCCTTCGTGTTGATGGCGATGTAACTATGGGTATCGTTCAGGACGTAAAAACTGAGTTAAGAAAGTCCGGACAATTAAAAGTTAACTATTCGGCTAAGAAGGATCCTAATAGCTAGGATTGCTTTCTGGTGATTGAGCTTTATCCAGGCCTCCCTTAAAATTGTGAGCGCCTATTTATCTCTTCACTAGTTCTTCGTGAAGGCTTTCGCCGCTAATTATTTGTTATTTTAGAGAGGGTAAAAAACATTGTTTTTTACCCTCTCTAATTTTTGCTGCTATCTCAACCTGTCCATCGACTGAACCAAATTCTCATCTTTTTTGATATATCTATTGGCCAAAATGGTTAAAATAATGCCGGCTAAAGGCAGAAAAGTTCCCAGGCCTAAACTTAAGCTATTTATCGGTATGGATGCCTTGATGAATAACAAATATGCGGCAAAGATTATTCCCGCTACTATAAAAAATAAACTTACCCTGGATATTTTTATTTGAAGGCCTCTGTTTTTAAATAAAAATATGGCAATCAATGATAATGCACCTGCTACTGCAAATGCAGCCATTAAACCAACATGATCATTCAAAGCAAAAGCTCCATCTGCCAATAATTCTGTCTGAGCAGAATCAGTAGCACTGGCAAAAGGTAGCCCAAATAATCCCAGGGATGCTCCTGAAGCCAGCAATAAGAAAATAGTTTGAATTCTTTGTATCATATTTTTGATTTAAGAATTTGCGAATAGGCAACAAAGATAAGTACATTCTACCTTTGATCATCTTAAATTTCGATTAATATCCCTGAATCCAATATTGCTGTTATTTTAGTATAGCCGCCGCCGCCATACTCCCCGGAGCACAAGTTATACCCCCTCCAGGATGGGAGCCACTACCACATAAGTACAAACCATTAACCGGAGTAGAATAACTCAGACATGCTGGAATAGGCCGCGTAATCAATTGATCTACAAAATGCTCTCCATGATAAATATGTCCTTCAGTGAGCGTATATCTTTGCTCAAAATCCTCGGGAGAGAGAATTTCCATCCCTTCCACTGACTTTTTGATTCCTGGTGAATATATTTCTAAGATGTTTAGAACATCCTCTCCCAACTTGTTTTTTGCTGCCTCTGACCAACCCTCTGCAAAATCGTAGGGGATATGATGAACCAATACCGAAACAACACTGTGCCCTTCAGGTGCCAAAGAGGAATCTGTAGCAGTTGGAATATGTATGTCTAAAAATGGATTGCTGGTTGCCTCTTTATATTTAACTGGATCAAAGGCTTTTTCCATCTCATTAAAATTATTCCCCGTGCGAGCATATTCAATGTTCTGTCCATTCAATTCTACGATTTTATTTACTGCTAAATTCACCTTAGCAGTAGTTCCTCTGCTCCGAATTTTGCTGATCCAAAAATCGAGCTCATAGTCAATTTCAAAATCGTCAAAAAGATTTAAAAAAGTTTCTTTAGGTGTGCAGGAAGCAGCTACCTTAGAAGCATAAATTTCTTCACCACCTTTCAATCGAACACCCTTGATACTGCCACTTTCTTCTAGCACAATTTTTTCTACTTCTGCAGACGTTCTGATGGTAACACCTGCTGCTGTAGCAGCTTTTTCCAAAGCATTGATCAGTGCCTGGGGGCCTCCTTTAATATGATTCCTGGAAGCACATTCCCATAATAATAGATTAATAGTTGAATAGGCAGATCTCGGAGCCGCATAAGATCCATATAAGGCTGGGGCAGCCAATCCTGCCTTGAGAAAGTCAGTTTCAAATTTTTCATCTAAAAAATCCGCTACAGACATAGGGGCGACCTTGAGTAACTCCATCATGGTCTTATTACCTAAACCTTTAAGTTTTAGTCCCTTTTTGGCCAATACCACCAGGCTTGCCATTGTTAAATTATCAACATTAATATTCGGTGGTGGATTATCCATCAAATCATTGATAACTCTACTTATCTTATTGAGAAAATCCTTGTAATCTTTATAAGCCTGAGCATCCTTTTGTGAAAACTTAGCAATACTAGCCGATGTAGCATTTTCGTCAGCTTTTATCGTTACATGCTTTCCACTGCTGGAAAGTATTGTAACATCTGCTCGTTCATTGAGGAATTCCAAACCATATTTTTCAAGCTGTAGTTCTTTAATAACATCCTGTCGAACACCACTGGTGTCATGTAATAGCCCGCTGGTAAAATAACCAGGATGAAATTCTTCTCCAGCTGCTATTCCTCCCAATACATTTCTTTTCTCCACCAGCAGTACTTTTTTACCTTTTTTAGCTAAAATGGTAGCAGTTGTCAAGCCATTATGTCCTCCTCCTATAATAATTATATCGTAATTTTTCATATTGCTCTTTCATTTAAGATTAATTTGGCAGAAAGCTCACCTCCGGAACCCATTATTCCTCCTCCCGGATGAGTACCCGAACCCGACATCCACAAATTCTTAATAGGAGTTTTATATTTGGCATAACCGGAAATCGGCCGTTGAAATAAGAGCTGCTCCAAAGTAAGTTCTCCTTGAAAAATATTCCCCTCTGTTAATCCAAAAGTTTCCTGCAAATCCCAGGGGGTAATTACTTGCCTGTGTTCCACCAAACTATCTATATCCGGAACATATTCTTTAATGGTTTCCTGGACAGCATCACCAAATTTTTCAGAAAGTTTAGGCCAGTATTCTGGTCCCTCCTTGATATCGTACGGTGCATATTGAACAAAACATGACATGACATGCTTGCCTGGAGGGGCCAGGGTAGGATCTGTTAGAGAAGGAACAACTATGTTGATATAGGGCCTTTCTGAAAATTCTCCGTATTTAGCCTGATCAAATGCTCGTTCTACATAATCTACATTAGGTACCACAGCAATATCTCCTTTCATAAAATCCAGGCCTTCTCGCTTTTTGCAGAAATTAGGAACTCCACTTAGGGCAAAATTGACCTTACCAGAGCTGCCTCGCAATTTATATCTTTTAATCTCAGCCGTTATTTCCGGATCCAGATGCTTTTCCCCAATCATCTTCAAATAGGTTCGGTTAGGATCCAGATTAGAAACCACTATTTTGGAGTCAATTTCATCACCATTGGCCAAGACTACTCCAGTAGCCTGTCCATTTTTTATTTTGACATGAGCCACATTGGCATTGGTTCTGATTTCGGCTCCAAAACTTTTCGCTGCATTTGCACAAGCCATGCTTACTCCGCCGGTCCCGCCTTTGGAAAATCCCCAGGAGCGAAAGGCTCCATCCAATTCACCCATGTAATGATGTAAAAGAACATAAGCCGTGCCAGGGGAACGAACACCCAAAAATGTACCAATTATTCCACTAACAGACATAGGCCCCTTCAAAATCTCCGATTCAAACCATAGATCCAAAAAATCTGCACTACTCATAGTGAGCAATTTGGTATTCATATGTAATAACTCAGGCCCTAGGTTTTTGAAAACCTTTCCCATCCGTAAAAGAGAAGAAAGCTCTTTGGGGTTTATGGAAGCCACATCAGGTGCAGGATGATCAATAACTTCCTTGGCAAATTTGGCCATGTGAGTCATTACCTTACTAAATTCACCATAAACTTCTGAGTCCTTCTTGCTGAATCTGGCTATTTCCCTTCGAGATCGTGAGGCATCTCCCCAACGACATAAGCCCAAATCTCCATCCGGTAATGGTTGAAAGGAAGCATCCATAGGAATGATGTTATACCCATGTTTTACGAGGTCCAACTCCCTGATAATGTGGGGGCGAAATAAGCTAACTACATAACTGCAGACTGAAAAAGTAAACCCAGGAAAAACTTCCTCTGAAACGGCAGCTCCTCCAAGGACATGTCTTTTTTCTAAAACCAAAACTTTCCTGCCTGCTTTAGCCAAATAGGCTGCATTGATCAATCCGTTATGGCCACCTCCAATTATTATTGCATCATATTTTGTACTCATTATTTTATTTTTTTAGGACTGATCTTTTTCTTTTTGGGTTAAAAAATTGAGGTTTCCCAACAATTGCTCTAACCGCTTTCCTTTGATGTTCGACAGTTACTTCAAAATTTACTTCGGTTCCAGGATCCGCATAATCGATTTCAATGGTAGCAAGAGCAATATTCTTTTTCAGAGAAGGAGACCAGGTTCCACTGGTTGCATATCCTATTTGTTTGGATCTAGACTGCTTGTGATAAATAGGAATAGAACGACGCCAGGCACCATTTTCGGTGTGTGGAGGAAGCCCATGTTTATAATATAAGGCTTCCAAATCTGGCCAGTTGATATCTATACCTACTGTAGCCCACCGTGATCCATTTTTCTTTTCTTCCTTTAATGCTCTTTGTCCCATGAATGGATCTCGTTCAAGATTGACCATCCAGCCTAATCCAAGTTCATAAGGAGTACTCATTTGTTCGGGGATTAAAGCATGCAATGAACTATGGTAATCAACTCCATTCATAACTAGTCCAGCTTCTATTCTGGCAATGTCAAGGGCTTTGATTCCTGCCATTCTAATATTATAGTGTTGGCCAGCCTCCCAAATCGCATCGAACAATTTTAGAGCATCTTCATTTCTGACCCAAAGTTCATATCCCAGATCCCCAGTGTATCCCGTTCGCGAAATCTTGAATTCAAAACCATCAGCTTTGGCACTACTGGTCCAGAAAAACTTTAGGCTATCCAAATCAGCATCACACATATTTTTTAGTATATCTCTTGAGGTGGGCCCCTGGAGGGCAAGAGCACCATAACTGTCTGTGAGATCTTCAATCTGTACATCCAATCTTTTTACCAATCTGGAAAACCAGGAATAAGAAGGATCTGCTGCTGTCACAAAATATTCTTGTTCCCCAAAACGCATTACGGTACCATCATCAACTACCATCCCACGATCATCACACCAGCAGCAATAGGTAGCCTGGTTTATTTTCAACTTGTTGATGTCTTTAACCATAATTCGGGTAAGAAATTTGGCAGCATCTTTTCCAGTTACCCTATATTTAAAAAGGGGGGTAACATCAACCAGGCCAGCAGAATTGCGGAAGGCAAAATATTCAAAGTCATTCACTACATTATAGGAGTTTGCAGCAAAATACCCTCCCCAATCCTTCCAGTCAAGGCTTTTGTTATGCTCTGAGGTCCTGGGATGAAAAGGAGTTTCTATTGGCATAATATCATATTGTAAAGAGATCTAAAATGAAATGAAAAACAAATTTGTGAGACCCCTAATTGGATCACTCAATGGTAAAATTATTCCAAGAAATTTATGGAGAATATTAAAGAAAATGAGAATTTCGACAGCTTATAAGCCAGGAATTAACACCCAAGGCATTTCGGTAAGATTGACTATTTTTTTTATCCTCATATGAGAAGCTGTTAAAATATTATCCTTCAGTTTTGTTATGGCCATTTTTGTGCTACTTTTTATTACCAAAATCCTCATTTAGCGCTGCTAAACTTCGGTTTTGACACCTCAACTAGCACAAAAATGGTTTATAACAATTTCTGAAAACCAAATTTTAACAGCTTCTAACAAAGATGCAAATTATTGTGGAGCTACAAAAAAGAACTTAGATTTAAATTTGAACTTCAATTAAGGATAATGAAGAAAACAGCACCTTTTGATTTTTCCAAAAAATATATTCTTGAAAATGACTTTATTCAATTAAGTCCTTTAAATATAGAACACATTCCTAAATTATTGGCTTCAGCGGATGACCCAGAGATCTGGACACATTTTTTTGAAAATGGCTGTGGTTTTGATAATCTTAGTAAATATGTTCATAGAGCCATTGAAAACCGGAATAGCGCAAAAGAATATCCCTTTGTTGTTTATGATAAGATTCAGGGTTTATATGCTGGTATGACCAGGATTTATGAAGTTATTCCAGAATTGGGCAATTTAAAAATTGGCCATACCTGGATTGGTAAACAATTTCACGGTACAGGTTTAAACAAAAATTGCAAATACTTGCTTTTTGAATTTGTTTTCGAAACACTAGGTATGTCGAGAATCGGCTTTGGAGCTAGTGCAGAAAATATCATAAGTATAAAAGCTATGGAAAGTGTGGGATGTAAACAAGAAGGTATGCTACGCAGCTTTAGTCCAAAACCAGATGGGACAGGTCGAATGGATATTATCTTGTTAAGTATACTGAAGGAAGAATGGAATAATAAAGTGAAATTTAAATTAAAAAAGAAATTAAGGTCTTATAAACCAGGCAAATAATAGAATTTATTCATTTATAATCTTAGCAATGAAGTACACTTTGTTTTTTGTAATAACAACCCTTAGTTTGTTTTCATGTAATTCCCCTGAAGAAAAAATTAATGATTCAAGAGAGGAAACGTCCAAGACAATCAGAGTTTTTGCTCAAGACAGACCTGGAGGAGAAGCTTTTGAATTTGATATGCCAAGCGAAAAAGGGCTGGACTACCTGAGTATTGTTGAAAAAAATGAATCCGGAATTGATGAAGATGACCTGGTACTTGGCCTTGAATTTAGCGAAAAACCCATAGCCATTCCTATTCGATATTTAAGTGGGTTTGAAGTAGCTAATGTGAAAATTGAGGATGCCCCCTACCTTGTTACCTGGTGCCCTCTAGTGGGGACCGCTAGATTATTTAATGGTTCTGTAAATGGTGACACTTCAGGCTTTGATTTTGGATGGGGATTAGTCAATGATAATCTTTTGATCGTTGATAGAAAAACAAAAAGTGTTTGGTCACAATTATCATGCGAAGCACTTACCGGACCCCTGAAAGGTGAAAAATTAGAATCCATACCAACCATTCAAACGACTTGGACCTTTTGGAAAACCAGACATCCTGATACAAAAGTGGCTATTAATAAAGATACGAGCAATGCGCCTTTTCCAGCTGAAGTTTTTCGAAAAGATTATTACCTGAATTTTATACCGGGGCAGCCATCAGATAGAAAAAACGTCAATGAGCACGATATCTCCGATTTAGGCTTAGGGATTGAAATGGAAGAGCAGCAGTTATTTTTTCCCTTAGTTGAATTACAAAAAATGGTATCTCCACTACACTATCGAGAGGGAAAGGCTGAATTCAGTGTTTATTTTAATCTGGAAGAGCACACGGCCTGGGCAGAAAAAAGAAATGGAGAATTAATGCAAAATACTATGGTTTATAAAAGGGCCTGGCTGGATTTTCATCCGAATAGCAAGATATTCACATTGAATTCTAACTAAAACTCATTCCTCAATACCCTTTACACAGCTACTATTCCACATTTAATACAATTTTCACACCTCTTTACCAATAGAATGAATACTTTTGTGTTTTGATTTATTATTTAGGCAAATAAGCGCGAGTGTATTTATTTCGAATAATATTGCTACTCCTTTTAGGCTTTTCCAGTAGCGGACTTTGGGCACAGGTGGATAATTCCACTGGAGAAGAGGATAGCAAAAAGGTAGACATCATTTACTCCGATTCCTCTGAGATTATTCAGTCAGAAGGTAAGTTTACTCAGAAACTGCAGGGAAGTGTACAATTAAAAATGGATAGTGTCTTTTTTTATTGTGACTCTGCTATCATCGAAGATGATTCTAAAGTTTGGGCTTTTGGTAATATTATCATTCAGCAGACGGATTCTATCAACGTATTTGCTGACTCATTAGAATATGATGCTGAACTCAAAGAAGCAGTATTAATGGGAGATACCGTTATCCTGGTTAATGGAGAGCAACGACTGTTTACGAATGGCTTAACCTATGATTTGGAAAACAAAGTAGCCACTTACTATACTGGTGCAACTCTTTACAATCAGGAAACACAATTAAGCAGTAAAATAGGATACTATTATGTTGAAAGTAAAGAAGCCTATTTTAGAGATAGTGTAGTGGTAATCGATCCGCAATTTAATCTCCGAACGGATACGCTCAAGTTTAATACAGAAACACGGGTTGTTTATTTCGTTGACTCAACGCTTATAACAAGCGATACTAGTAAAATTTATTGTGAGGGTGGTTTTTACGATACTGAAAATGGCTTGGCAGAGTTTACTCAGAATGCCCAATTTCGGAGAGGAGATCAATTGGGGAAAGCTGATGTTATTAAATATTTCAGAGAAGATACGTCTTTTACCTTGATCGGTAATGCTTTTATTGAAGCACCAGGGCAAAGAGCAGTAGGGGATACCATTGCCTATTTACAAAATCAGGAAATATTTAGCATAAGTGGCAATGCCAGTTTTAACGATGGCCCTCGCCTGGTGGAAGCTGAGCAAATCTTTTATAACGCTGCTGATAAAACCTATTATACAGAAGGCCGGTCATTCATAAGTGATCCCCCCCAGTTATTGCAGGCCAATCGGGTAGATTTTAGTGAAGAAAATGGATATGGTTATGCATTTGGAAATGTAATCTGGCAAGATACTTCTGCTGACTTGACCATTAAATGTGGAGAAGTATTATACAATCAAAGTGAAGATTTTCTTAAAGCAAGTGGTGGTTTAAGAGGCAGACCATTACTCATCACTGTAATCGAAGAAGACACCATGTTTATGGCCGCTGATACCTTGTTGGCAGTAAGGGCCAATTATCTGGAAAAACTGACAGCAACAAATGATAGTATCCAATTGGATAGCCTTGAGCAACTCGACAGTTTAGCCCTGAATGCTAAAGACAGCCTCCAATTGTCAAATATGGAGGAAAGTGAAGTTGGAGAGGTTTTTGAGTCAGAACCATCTTCTGAAAATTTAGATTCCACCAATATTGCCACTTCCCAAATGGCTATAGATAGCATCAACATGGATTCAATTGCATTAGATAGTATTGCTATGGATTCAGTTGTATTAGACAGCAATTTATTGATAGGCCCTGAGGAGGATACTAGTCGATTTTTGATAGCCTACAATGATGTGAGAATCTATAAAAGCAATATTCAGGCATTATCAGATTCCTTAACTTTTCATACTAAAGATTCAATTTTTACTTTTTTCAATAGCCCTGTAATGTGGGCAGATACCACTCAAATGTCTTCTGATACTATTGATATCCAGTTAAAAAATGGAGCTATTGATCAGGTTTTTTTAGACCAAAAAGCAATTATTGTCAATACTCGAGATGATGGTTATTTTAACCAAATCAAAGGAAAGTTCATCACCGCATTTTTTGAGGATCAGGCCATTGCCAGAATGTTGGTGGAAGGGAATGCAGAATCTATTTATTATGGCTTGGATGAAGCCGGAGATTATGTTGGTGTTAATAAGACAGCTTGCAGTGAAATGTTACTGTATTTTAAAGATAATCAGGTAGATCGTATTAAATTTTTAGTAGAACCAGAAGGGGTTGCTGATCCAATGCAATCAGTTGATCATAATACTCTTCGCTTAGATGGTTTTAAATGGCTTTTTCAGGCCCGCCCACAAGGGATAGAAGATCTGTTTAAACCCAAAGAAGACTTATTTACAAATCGGAAAGAATGAATTCATACAAACATTATTTATTTATACTATCCCTGTTTACGCTAAGTATCAATCACTTAGGGGCAAATCCCGAAATGCTATTTCAAAAGGCCAATCAGGCTTTCGAACAAAAAAGTTACTCAAAAGCCATTTCTTTATATGAACAATTATTGAGAGAAGATCTGCAGTCTTCCGCCTTATTATACAACCTGGGCCTGGCATGTCTTGAACAAAGGCAGTTGGGAAAAGCTGTTTTGTATTTGGAAAGGTCCGCCCTTTTGAAACCAAAAGATAAAGACATTCAGCATAATTTAAAATTGATAAGAACTCAGTATTTAAAGGATCAGCTAGATGTAATTCCTGCCTCTTTTCTGGAACGATGGTGGAATAATAGTTTTCAAAGTTTGTCTTCGGGTTCCTGGACCATTCTATCCATTATTTTTATTTGGTTGGCTATGGCCGGCCTAAGTTTATGGAGAATAGGGAAAACCAGAAAACTTCGCAAGTGGGGTTTTTTTGCAGGAATCTTATTGTTTTTGATGAGTATCTTATTTGGCAATTTCGCCTATAGTCGATATTCTTTTGAGTTTAAAAATGGAAGAGCAGTAGTGATGACCAAAAAAGCTGAAATGATGATTGCTCCGGATACAGCAAGTGAATTGATTTTGGAATTGCATGAGGGTGCAACCTGTAAAATCCTAAGCGAGCTAAACAGCTGGTTTAAAGTCCGCTTGTCTGATGGTAGGGTAGGATGGATGGAAAAGCAGGATGTCAGCCTTATTTAAATAAAAAAAGAGGCTGTCTCATAAGTCCTTCGGCCTTATTCGCCAGCCAATATTATTTCTTTGAGAGCATTTTTTAAGGAAAAATGAAATTTTTCCTTAAAAAATGCTCTCAAAAAGAAAATTATTTGGCGGCTCAGAACGAGGAACGAGTTATGAGACGCTCTCTAACAATAAAGCTATGAAAACTAAAACTATTGTAATTTAATAATGCTTTTAATCCTCTTGAACTATTAAGAACGGCCTCCTTTCAGATTATCCTGGAGTGTTTCCAATTCTTCAAGTTTACCATCAGCAGCTAACTTTGCTTGCTGAGGCCAAGTGGTAGGATCATGCATTTTGTAGCGGCTACCAGCACCCTCAAGAATTTCTTTTAAGTGATCAACAGACGCATCTGCTAATGCTTGCCAGCTGGTAATACCTGCATTATTGAATATTTCGGCGATCTTTGGTCCAATACCTTCTACTATCTTAAGATCGTCGTATTTGTAATTTTTGCCACCTACTTTAACTTTCGCAGGTTTTTCTTCTTTAGTTTCGGCAGCAGGAGCTTCTTCTGCAGGTGGAGCAGCTTCCTCAGCAGCTTCCACTACAGGAGCCTCTTCTGTAGGTTGAGTAACTTCCTCAGTAGCTTCTACTACAGGAGCTTCTTCAACAGGAGGAGTAACTTCCTCAACAGCTTCTACTACAGGAGCTTCTTCAACAGGTTTAGCAGGAGCTTTTTTGATAGGTTTCGGCTTTGGAGCCTCTAGAGTAGCTGTATCAGGAATAATTTCTACAAACGTGCGGTTATTTTTTCTTTTTCTGAAAGAAACTGTACCATTAACAGCTGCATGAATGGTGAAATCTTTTCCCATATATGCATTTTCGCCTGCATGATACTTAGTACCACGTTGTCTTATGATGATATTTCCTGCCTTAGCAACTTGACCGCCAAAGAGTTTAACACCCAGGCGTTTACTCTTACTATCTCTTCCATTATCCGTACTACCAACACCTTTTTTATGAGCCATGGCTTAGAGATTTTATTGTTTACAAAACATGAATTACAATGCCTGATTACAAGGCGATGCTATCAATTTTTATTTTAGTGAATCTTTGACGATGTCCGTTTTTCTTTTTATATCCTTTTCTTCTTTTCTTTTTGAAAACGATAACCTTGTCACCCTTTTGGTGTCCTAAAACGGTAGCATTCACAGATGCTTTCTTGAGGATTGGCTTTCCAAGTTCAACCTTGCCATCATTATCGATGAGCATAACCTGGTCGAAAGAAAGACTGTCTCCCTCATTGGCCTCTAACTGGTGGACGAAGAGCTCTTGCCCTTCCTCAACTTTGAACTGTTGACCAGCTATGGTTACGATTGCGAACATATTTTCGACAGTTATTTGATAAGTGATCTAAAATAGTGTGCAAAGATACTAGTCCTGACCAAGAAATACAAACAATCTTTAAATTAAATCACGTAGCGAAAACTTAACTTTTACTTTTTGACCATCTCGGCGCAAAAGCATATTAATTTTCCTGCCCGACTTTTTTCTCATCTTCTTGTTTATGGAGCTAAGACTCATGAAAAGAGAAGGTAATCCGTTGATGGCTCTTATCTCATCTCCGGCTTTTACTCCAGCCTCAAAAGCCGGAGAATCAGGAAGAACTTTAGTAACGGTATAAATATTTAGATTCTCACCACTGGTGATAACTGTTATCCCACTTCGGTCATATTTAAACTTCCGGTTAAATTTTTTCCTTCCTTTTAAATAAATGGTTTCTCTAACATAATCAATGATAACCGTAAATCGATTGAGGATCTTGTTTCCAATTATACCATTCCGGTCATTAATTTGCAGGCTATCTACATTGAAAAGCAATTCCTGAAAGTTGGTTACCACGTCATTTAGAACAAATTCCTCGTCAATTTCAATTTGTTCTATTCGCCCAAGATAGCCTTCAATGAAGCCCCCTAGCCCCATGGCAATATTACTTCGTACAACTTTTGGTGGAATAGTAATGGCTTCATTGGTATTGGTGTACAACAGTAAAGGCAAGCTTGCTCCAGTATCCAGGAGTAATTTGGCCATAATGGAAGTGTCATTTTGCATTTGGGTCTGTGCAAAGAGGTAAGGTTTATGACGATAGATTTCGATATCCAGCTTTTTGTATTTAGGACCTGGTGGTTCAAAAGTACTGGGATCAATTAGAATTATTTTTTGTTTCTTATAGTCAATTTTAACCACAAATCTTCTAAATAAATCAGATCCGATAATTCCCTGAATGTTTATGCCTGCATATTCTTCAAATTTGAAATAATCTTCTTCAAGCACTAAGATAGATCTGTTTATTGCTGCAAAATCTTCAATTCGGAGTCGAACCCCCGTTGCCAGGTAAGCAAATAATTCTGTAGAAAGATCTGCTCCCAGAATGCTGAATTTTTTTTCATAATCAATCTGTAAGAGATCGGTAATTTCTTTTTTTGTAATAAGCGTATACTCTGCTCCTGTATCAAAAATAAATTTTAAGGGTAGTATTTCATTAAAATATACTGTTATGATGATGAAGTCATTGACATATTCAAATGGTAATTCAACCCTATCTGCATTTTTGGCAATTTCCAGATCTCTTATTTGAGAATGGCTTAGAAATGGCCAGCTTATTATTAGGAATAATAGTATTAGTCTTTTCATTTTCAGGGTGCAGTGCTAGTGAGTAATAAAATTGTCTTTTGGTATTATTAACTGATTTTGCCCAGAGCTATTAGCATTTGCTTGGTGCAACATCATTTATTAAGATATGTTTTTTTGGGCTTACAATAAATTAACTTAACAATAGATCGCCTTTGAACGGATGTTTATTTGTGATTTTGTCGTCTTGCCAAAATTTCTTTACTGCGATTTGGTTTTTTGTAACTTATTTGTGAGATTTACAAAGCGCTTAGTTAGTGTATAAAGAACACAAATCAAATAAAAAGTTTGTTGACTTTTAATAACCAAGTATAGCTTTGTTTTTGAATATTGATGGAAAAAGATTATCAATATAACTTTTTATTAACCAAACCATTGTAATGTATGAAACTAAATACAAACCTCGGGTTTGTGAGGTGACAGGTGCCCTGTAGCCTTAAAGTTTTTCCATACAAGTTATTACCTAAACGCGTAATGCCGTGCCTGGCGTTGCCTTGGAGTCGTATGATTTTTTAATGGAAGTTCAATTTAGGTTCATTATTTACCTTAAACCGGGAGAAAGTAATAAAATATCCGCTTGATAGATTACCTAATAAGATCAATACTTTAGGAATTTAATAAATCAATTCTTTGTTTTTCTGCTATTTCTCGTACATAACAGCCTTCTAGGTGATCATTTACTAAGCCCATAGCCTGCATAAATGCATACATGGTGGTGGGGCCAACGAATTTAAAACCTCGACTTTTGAGATCCTTACTTAGTTTTTTGGAGGTGGGCGTGATGGCCAGACTTCTAAAATACTCGTAACTAAATTCCTTTGGCCTTTCTTCTTTGGGAGGCTGAAATTGCCAAAAATAATTAGACAATGAGCCAAACTGATTTAGAATGGAATCTATTTGTTGGGCATTGTTAATGGTAGCTTCAATCTTTTGACGGTTTCGAACAATGCCCGTATCGCTTAATAATCTTTCAACATCTTTTTGAGTATACCTAGCTATTTGTTGATAGTCAAAATTGTCAAAGGCTTTTCTGAAATTTTCTCTTTTTCTAAGAATTGTAATCCAGCTTAGGCCTGCTTGAAAAGACTCTAAGCAAATTTTTTCAAATAATCGTCTATCATCTGTGACAGGTCTTCCCCATTCTTTATCATGATAATTAAAATAAAGCTCATCCCCTTTGCACCACCAGCATCTTGAAAGACCATCTTCACCAATATATAATCCTTGCATAGATCTATGTTTTTGCTAAAATAGAAATTCTAATTTAGGCTTTGCTCAATTTAGAACATTTAAAAAATCAAATAGGTATTGCTCTTCATATGCTATTTGGAAAGTATGGAGAAATTCTAAATATTCTTCCCGAAAAGTCTTCTGCCTGTGATGCTTTTCTTGATTTTCAATATATTTTATTACCCGATCCCTATCAGATCTATTATTTGAAAAGGCACCATAACCTTGTTGCCAGCTAAAATTATGAGGGATGAACTTTTTTCTATTAATAAATTTATTTGAGGATGTTTTAATTTCCCGTACCAAATCTGGTAGTAATTGATTGTGATTATATCCAATAAAAATATGAATATGATCTGGCATTCCATTAACTTTTAGCACTTTGTGTTTATGGTTTTGAACTATCCCAGTAATATATTGGTATAACTCTTCTTTCCATGAATTTTGAATTAAGCTTTGTCTGCCCTTGACTGCAAAAACAATTTGAATATCGATTTGTAAAAAGGTATCTGCCATAGTTGTAGATTAATAAGGTAAGGATAAATGTAGTCGCCGAAAAAGATGAGCTTTTATCGACATCCCCTTAGACGATCTGAATTTGGATTTATTATTAAAGGCTTTAATAATAGTGGATGCTTTAGTTATTCTATTATTATGTTGGGGAATGTTGTAAAAAATATTTTCAAGAACAAATATTGTAGTAATGTGAACGATGTTTAATCTAAATTTTGAAAAGGGAAATAATAAAATAATTTTCCATTAAGGAGCTTCAACTTTCGCTCCTCTGGAGCTTTAGGGTATAAAAATTCTTGATGCTTACAACATTGGGCTCTTCCAGAGCCAATGATGGAAGTCGAAAAAATAAAGAGGAGTTCAATTGATGAGGTTTACCATAATGTTTTTGAAGAGTTTAGAGAAGAAAAGATGGAATTTTGATGACCAATGGATATTTCAAAGCCTGAGCCAAAGAGATGAGAAAAATTATAGGTCATCAAGTAAATCCTAAAAGGGAACTCAAAATCAGCCACGGCGAGGCAAAATGTTGATAAAAAAAGAAAGAGAAGTTCAATTGATGAGGTTTACCATAATGTTTCAGAAGAGTTTAGAGAAGAAAAGATGGAATTTTGATGACCAATGGATATTTCAAAGCCTGAGCCAAAGAGATGAGAAAAATTATAGGTCATCAAATAAATCCTAAAAGGGAACTCAAAATCAGCCTCGGAGAGGCAAAATGTTGATAAAAAAAGAAAGGAAATTCGAGAAGGAGCTCCCGAGGAGCGAAATGTAAAGCTAAATAATTAATTTTGGCAGTTCACGATTAGTTTGTTGTAATGGAGGTTTAGATAAAAAATACTCCTTAATTATCACGCTACACTTTTATTATGAAAAACATATGGCCGATTTTCCTTTTTTGCTTAATTTTTTCTTGTCAAAAAAACATAAATGACGATACCCTTCCTGAAATTTTCTCTCCCAATAAAAATATTCGGCTAAATGTATCTCTTACCGAAGAGGGAGGGGTCGCCTATTCTGTTTTTTGGAAAAATCAACTGCTCATTGACACTTCCTCTATGGGTTTTGACTTTCTGGATGCTGCTCCAATAAAAGATCAGATTACTATTACTGATATAGAAAAGAGCTCTTTTGATGAAGAATGGGAAATGGTTGTAGGTGAGCAAGCTAAAGTTCGAAACAACTATAATCGATTGCTCGTCAGTTTTCAGGAAGAAAAAACAACTCAGCGAATTTTCCAACTTGAATTTAAGGTTTATAATGATGGATTGGGGTTTCGATATTTGTTTCCGGAACAACAAGGAATGGATTCAGTCATCATTATGGATGAAAATACTGAATTTAAACTTACCGGAGATCATACGTGCTGGTGGCAACCCGGAGATTGGGACATCTATGAACACTTATACAATACCAGCGCTTTTTCTAAAATTGATGCCATTTCAAAAAGAGGAGCTGCTGTAGCTCAATCTTATATCCCTGAAAATGCCGTTAATACACCGGTTACGATGAAAACAAAAGAAGGCCTGTACTTGAGTTTTCATGAAGCTAACTTAAGTGATTATTCTGGTATGACCTTGAAAGTGGATACCACAGAAATGATTATGATCAGTGAATTGGTTGGATCCGAAAAAGCTTATAAAGTAAAAACCAAAACTCCTTTTCAAAGCCCCTGGCGGACCATTCAAATTGCTGAAAAAGCTGGCGACCTCATTGAATCTAAACTGATTGTTAACCTCAATGAGCCACTGCAAATAGAAAATACTGAATGGATACAGGCCATGAAATATGTAGGAATTTGGTGGGAGATGCATATCGGAAAATCTACCTGGGATAATAAAAGCGGAAGGCATGGAGCAAACACCGAAAACACAAAAAAATACATTGACTTTGCAGCTCAAAATGGTATTCAGGCAGTTTTAGCAGAAGGTTGGAATATAGGTTGGGAACCAGATGTGCCATTTGATTATGTAACACCTTATGATGATTTTGACCTGCCTGGCTTGATTGAATATGCTGCAGAAAAAGGAGTAAAGCTTATTAGCCATCACGAAACTTTTTCAGATGTAAGGGGCTATGAAAAACAATTGGATACTGCATTTTCTCAATTAAAAAAATTAGGAGTCCATGCTGTTAAAACAGGTTATGTCACTCAAATCCAGCCTAAGGGCGAATATCATCATGGACAATTTATGGTCAATCATTACCGGAAAGTGATAGAACTGGCAGCTGCCAACCAAGTGATGGTTAATGCTCATGAACCCATCAAACCTACTGGGCTGAGGAGGACTTATCCCAATATTATTAGTCAGGAGGGCATCAGAGGACAGGAGTTTAATGCTTTTAGCCCTATTTTAAATCCACCAGAACATACCGTGATTTTTCCTTTTACCCGAATGCTCGCTGGCCCCATTGATTTTACTCCTGGCATTTTTAACCTCAAATTTGATGAATATAAAAAGGAAAATCAGGTAAATACCACCCTCTCCAAGCAGTTGGCTCTATACGTAATCATTTATAGCCCGATTCAAATGGCAGCAGACCTTCCAGAACATTATGAAGGCCATCCAGCATTTAAATTTATTGAAGACGTTCCTGTAAATTGGGATATCACTAAAGTGTTAAACGGGGAAATTGGTGAATTTCTTACCATAACAAGAAAGGAAAAAGGAAAAGATAATTGGTTTTTGGGTAGTATTACGGATGAGCAGGCACGTGAAATAAAAATAAAACTTGACTTTTTATCTGAACAAAAAACCTACAAAGCAATAATTTATCAGGATGCCGGAAACTCACATTATGATAAAAATCCTACCGCTTTTCAAATCAAGGAAATGGATGTGAATAATGGGATGACCTTAAATTTAAAATTAGCAGAAGGAGGAGGAACGGCTATAAGTTTTTTCTCAAATTAATCTATAAACAAAGAAGCCTCGATTTTTTATAAAGGAATTGTTTAAGATACGGCTATGAGGCTTAAATCGATAAAGAATAGTACATAGAAGAATTTATTGTCAACAAGAAACGATTAAAAAGATAATGAAATTGGATCTGAAAACCATCGGCCTTTTTTTAGGGCCCTTGTCATTTATTATTGTATTGCTGCTTCCACCTCCTCCAGCTTTTACTGCTGACGCATGGAAAGCCATTGCACTGGCTTGTTTTATGTTATTTTGGTGGGTGACAGAAGCCGTTCCAATTCCCGTAACTGCCATATTGCCAATTATTATTATCCCCTTTTTTGGAATCGAAGGCTTGGATATACGAGCAGCCGCAGCCCCATATGCTAACCCAATAGTTTTCTTATTTATGGGAGGGTTTATGATTGCAGTGGCTATGGAACGCTGGCGACTCCATCGAAGAATTGCTCTTAATATAGTCCGCCTTACTGGAACAAATGCCAATGGAATAATTCTTGGATTTATGATTTCAACAGCAGCCATTAGCATGTGGATTAGTAATACAGCTACCACAGTGATGATGCTGCCCATAGCCTTGTCAGTAATTGATTTGCTTTCTGAAAACCCAGACCAACTCATTAAGGATAAGAGAATGAGAAACTTCTCAGTAAGCATTATGCTAGGGATTGCCTACTCTGCTAATATTGGAGGTACAGCAACCATTATTGGTACTCCGCCTACTGTAGTTTTTGCTGGATTTATGGAAGAAACTTTTGACTACACGGTTAGTTTTGCCAACTGGATGCTTCTTGGCTTTCCTTTTGCAGTATTGATGGTCTTGTTAACCTATTTCGTAATTACTCGGTTTTTGTATCCCAATGGCCTTGGGGAATTCAAAGGGGCTAAAGAGGTTATCATGACGGAACTTTCCAAACTGGGGGCCATGCAAACTGGTGAAAGGCGTACTTTAATAGTCTTTGGTGGAACGGCCTTATTCTGGATCTTTCGCAACCAAATTAATAAACTAGTTGGTATATTTTTACCTACCCTTCAATTTAGCGATACCAGTATTGCCCTCATTGCAACTGTTTTATTATTTGTCATTCCAATAGATTATAGCAAAAAGAAATTTGTCCTGGAATGGAAGGATACCGAAAAACTTCCATGGGGAATTTTACTGTTATTTGGAGGAGGCCTTAGTCTAGCAGGTGCCCTTAATCATACAGGAATAATTGCCTTGATAGGAGATCAGTTCGAAGGGGTACAGAATACGGGTTTGCTTGTTATTTTAGGATTAACGGCCGTATCTCTATTTTTAACCGAGATAATTTCTAATCTAGCTTTGGTGGTGGTATTTCTTCCGGTGGTAGGGGGTATAGCTGTTGGTATGGGAGTAGATCCCTTATTAATGTGTATCCCTGTGACCCTGGCAGCGAGTTGTGCTTTTATGCTTCCTATGTCTACTCCTCCCAATGCCATTGTTTTTGCCAGTGGTTACCTTAGAATACCACAAATGGTAAGAGCCGGGATAATTTTAAATATTCTGGCTATCCTCCTTATTGCTTTGGTAGCTCAGTATTTATTACCTGGAATTTTTGGTCTGTAAAATGTTGGCAAATTAAACTTTTATGACCACCTATATAAAGACATATTATGACTGAATTAAAGAAAAAGATCAATCTATTTGGCCTAACCATGATCGCAGTGGGTTCATGTATTGGTTCAGGAATTTTTGTAACCCCCTATGAAGTGGTGCAAGCCGTTCCACATCATGGATTTGTGTTGATTATTTGGGCATTGGGTGGAGTTATTGCTCTTACAGGGGCACTAACTTTTGCTGAGTTGGGTGGAATGTTTCCTAAGGCCGGTGGGGTTTATGTCTTTTTGCGGGAGGCATATGGTGAAACATTCGGTTTTTTGTATGGTTGGGTTATTTTGATGGTCATTAATACCGGAGCCTTGGCTGCACTTGGAATGGCTCTGGCTGAATACATTACCTTTTTTATTCCACTATCTGCTGGTACTAAAGTCCTGTTTGCAATCATCGTTGTGCTGGGCCTTACAATAATTAATGGAATTGGAGTGCATTTGAGTCAGGCCCTAGCCAATATTTTTACTGGCTTAAAACTATTGGCTATGCTGGCCATTGTGGTAGTCGGTTTTATGTTTTTTGAACCTGAAAATGTTTCCTTAAATCTTAATCTTTTTGAGGGGACGCCACCTTCATTGATTAGTGGATTATTAATTGGCCTGATTGGGGTTTTATGGTCTATAGGAGGATGGCATCATGCTTCTTATTTAGCAGGAGAAACCATCAATGCTTCTAAAAATGTACCTAGAGCCATGGTTCTGGGAGCACTTATTGTCACTTTGATGTATGTACTAATCAATTTAGCTTATATGTTGCTTTTGCCCCTCTCAGATATTGCGAATTCCGCTCGGGTTGCAGGAGATGCGGTAGGTAGTGTAATCCCTTCTGGTGGCAAAATGGTGGCGGTGGCCATCGCCATCTCTATTTTTGGAACCATAAGCATCTACACTATGTCAGCTCCTCGTATATACTTTGCCATGGCGGAAGATCGTTTGTTTTTTAAACAGCTAGCCAAAGTGCATCCACGATTTAGAACTCCTTTAAATGCCATGATGATACAGGCCTTTTGGGCCGTTGCACTACTTGTTTTTTGGCGTACCTTTTCTGATCTAATTGCTTATGTGACTTTTATGGACATTGCTTTTATGGCCTTAGCCGGTGCCTCTGTTTTTATTTTGAGAGAGAAAAGACCAGATTTAACCAGGCCCTATAAAGTTTGGGGATATCCAATTATTCCGGCTATTTTTATAAGTATTTCAAGTGCTTTTGTGATTAATACCCTTATCCAACGGCCAAGGCAGGCTATTGCAGGATTAATTTTTACAGGAATAGGCTTGTTGATATTTTTTGTATTTAAAAAAAGAAAGGATAAATATGTTGATTGATAAGGTAAAAAAATTAGCTAAGCAGTACCATAAAGATACTATTCAGATCAGACGACATCTTCATCAATACCCCGAATTATCTTTTCAGGAAAAAGAAACGGGACGTTTTATTGCTGCAAAGCTTTCAGAATATGGGATTGATCATGAACATGGAATTGCTGAAAATGGAGTGGTAGGCCTTATTAAAGGGCGGGAACCGGATTCTAATGTAATTGCTTTAAGAGCAGATATTGATGCCCTGCCCATTATGGAAGCCAATGATGTCGAGTATAAATCCAGAAACGATGGAATTATGCATGCCTGTGGCCATGATGTACATACTTCTTCTTTATTGGGAGCCGCCAGAATATTAAATGAATTAAAATCAGAATTTGAGGGAACCGTAAAACTCATTTTTCAGCCAGCGGAAGAAAAACTTCCCGGAGGAGCTTCTATTATGATAAAAGAAGGGGTATTGGAAAACCCAAATCCCCGTACTATTCTGGGGCAGCACGTTCATCCTCCTTTGGAAGTGGGAAAAGTAGGCTTAAAACCAGGCCTGTTTATGGCTTCCGCGGATGAAATTTATGTTACGATCAAAGGTAAAGGAGGCCATGGAGCCTTACCACAGGATTGTATTGATCCGATTCTGATCTCAGCCCATATGATTACGGCTTTACAACAAATCGTAAGCCGTAGAGCTAATCCATCTATTCCCTCTGTTCTTACTTTTGGAAAAATCAATTCCGTGGGCGGAGCCACTAATATCATTCCAGATGAAGTGAAAATAATTGGCACCTTCAGAACTTTTGATGAAGAATGGCGATTTGAAGCGCATCAAATAATGAAAAATATGGCTAAACAATTGGTCAAAAGCATGGGAGGTGAATGTGATTTCAGGATAGAGGTGGGATATCCCTTTTTGCATAATGACATTAGTCTTACTCTCAGAACCAAGCAAGCTGCCATTGATTACCTGGGCAAAGAAAATGTAGTGGACCTCCCTGTTCGTTTGTCTGCTGAGGATTTTGCCTTTTATTCCCAGGAAATGCCAGCTTGTTTCTATCGATTGGGTACAGGAAATGTTTCTCGAGGAATAAGCTCTCCGGTTCACACCACCACTTTTGATGTAGATGAGGATTGCCTGGAAATTGGCCCTGGATTAATGGCCTGGATGGCTATCCAGGAGCTGAAGGTGTAAAGGTGATTTTAATATATCATAAAAAAATAAATTTATTTCGCGATAATTATCAATATTCTTGCACATTAGAATTCTTGCTACTATATTTGTCTTATAGCGATTATTTTGTATAAGTGAAAATTTGTTTTGATTGGGGAGAAAGCAGGATTTAACAAAATATCAATCGGATATTTACATAAAATCCTTGTTTAGACATCAATTCAAATGATTGTAAATTAAGACGACTATGGCCAGGATATTAATTGTCGATGATGAAAATAGCATCAGACGGACACTAAGAGAAATTCTCGAATTTGAGAAATATGAGGTAGATGAGGCAAAAGATGGTATGGAATGCCTGGTAAAGTTAAAAAAGGAAAAATACGACGTTATCCTGCTTGATATCAAAATGCCCAAAATGGATGGCATGGAAGTTTTGGAACGCCTTTCTGTGCTTGCACCGGATACCCCGGTGGTTATGATTTCCGGCCACGCTAATATTGATACTGCCGTAGATGCGGTCAAAAAGGGGGCCTTTGATTTTATTAGTAAGCCACCTGATTTAAACCGCCTGCTAATCACCTTGCGTAATGCTCAGGATAAATCCAGCCTTATTACCGAAACCAAGGTTTTAAAACACAAAGTTTCTCGATCCAAAATTCAGGAAATGGTAGGCGAATCCCTACCCATAAATAAGATAAAAGAAACCATCGAGCAGGTAGCTCCTACTGACGCTCGGGTATTAATCATGGGACCTAATGGTACGGGTAAGGAACTGGTAGCACGGTGGATACATGAAAAGAGTCCAAGACGAGGCAAACCCATCGTAGAGGTAAACTGTGCGGCTATCCCATCTGAATTAATCGAAAGTGAATTGTTTGGCCATGAAAAGGGTTCTTTTACCTCAGCCGTCAAACAACGTATTGGGAAATTTGAGGAAGCTAATGAAGGTACTCTTTTTCTAGATGAGATAGGCGACATGAGCCTGTCTGCTCAGGCTAAAGTACTAAGAGCTCTTCAGGAAAACAGAATTACCCGGGTTGGAGGGAATAAAGAAATAAAAGTTAATGTTCGTGTGGTAGCAGCCACCAATAAAGATTTGAGGAGAGAAATTCGTGAAGGACGATTCAGGGAAGATCTTTTCCATCGACTGGCCGTGATTATTGCCCAGGTTCCGGCTCTTAATGATAGAAGAGGGGATATTCCTTTGTTGATTAATCATTTTAGTGAAATGATTTGTAAGGAATATGGTAGCAATACCAAAACTTTTAGCCCAGGAGCAATAGAGGCCCTTCAGAAACTCAACTGGACGGGAAATATTCGCGAACTTCGCAACGTTACTGAACGATTAATTATCCTGGGAGGGCCCATCATAACTCTCCAGGATGTAGAACAATATGTAAGCCCAGTGAGTGCTCCTCATAGTGAAGAGTTTAGTAAACTCTTTGATCGGTTCGACAATTTAGCCTCTCTTCAGGAATTTATTGCTAAGCGATTTAACAGTTATAAAGAAAAAGTGACCGTTTGACCATTTGAAAGAAATAAAAAATATCCATCCCACCGTTTCCCAAGAGGGGTCGATGAATAATCGGCCCCCATTTTTTTGGAATTCTGACTACTTCTAAACATTAAGAGGGATCATTTGGATTTTAGTTTTACTTTTGAACTAGGATAGTTGTTAATGGTTAATAGTTATTAACCTAATAACGAATAACCTAATAACGAATAACCCAATAACGAATAACATCAACAAAGAAAAACCAACATATGCAAAAGCACGAAATGAAAACCTGGGGTAAGAGTATTAAGGCAGAAAACTCCTGGACGCTGTTTAAAGTAATATCCGAATTTGTGGAAGGTTTTGAATCTTTAAATGAAATTGGCCCCTGCGTTTCGGTTTTTGGATCGGCCAGGACAAAGCCGAATCACCCCTTTTATCAATTAGCTGTAGAAATAGGAAAACAGCTTACAGAGGCGGGGTATGGAGTAATCACTGGGGGAGGGCCCGGGATTATGGAAGCCGGGAATAAGGGGGCATCACTTGCCGGAGGAAAATCAGTAGGCCTGAATATCGAACTGGATTTTGAACAAGGAAGTAATCCGTTTATTGATAGGGATAAGAGCCTGGACTTCAGGTATTTTTTCGTTCGAAAAGTGATGTTTGTAAAATATGCCCAAGCTTTTGTTGTCTTACCAGGAGGAATGGGCACCATGGATGAGCTTTTTGAAGTGCTTACCCTGGTTCAAACTAAAAAAATTGACCGAGTACCCATAATACTGGTTGGCTCTGAATTTTGGTCGGGACTCAAATCATGGATTAAAACAATTATGTTGGAAGAGGCACATAATATTAGTCCCAAAGATCTGGATCTCCTACCAATAGTGGATGAGCCAAAAGAAGTGATAGATTTGATTAATGCTTTTTATGAGCGGCGCGAAGATGGACTTATCCCCAATTATACATTATAAAATTTTTTGTAGGAATAGAGTAGGGGGAAAGAGCATTAATTTTCATCTATATAACAAAGAGTAGACTAAATAAAATGCTGTAAGGCATTTTTTGGCAACTGTGCCCTCAAAAACAACTTGTTGGTTTCTTCATTTTGAATGTACTAGTAGATTATTTGCAGGCTTATGCAACAATAATATTGTTATTGCAGAGGTTTGTAGGGAGTCCTTCAATTATTGGATGACTACAAATCTGAGTGTTTGCAAATTATATCTTAATTCCACGATGTAGATTAGGCTTAAAGAAAAAATAATAAAATAAACTTTCTAAATGAGTAGGGAAGTTTGTTTTCTAGTTGTTTTATAACTAGTGTATTATTTGTTGAAAAAAAGAGTAAATATTTATCATTTGGCTTAGTTCTATGTAATTGGTGCGTCAACTTTGTCTGAAATTTGGTTAAGAAGGCAACCAATCTGCTGGAATAAGCGTTTTCAAAAAAAACATACTAAAGTGGTAAAAAGAACAACCTATTCGACTATGGAACAGCAGCTTATCGAGTTAATCAGCTGGAGCCTTAAAATTCCAAGTGCGCAAATCAACCCATATTCAGATTTTGCCGATGATTTACATTTGGATGCCATTGACAAACTTTTGTTAATTGCAGACCTGGAAGCCCAATATGGAATTTTTCTTAGCCCTGAGGAAGTTGCCACTATACAAACGGTTAAGGATGCCAGTAATTATTTTACACAAAGGCATGCTGCCTAATCACAGGTGGTCCTACTTTTTCCCAAAAACAAAATAACTGAACAAAAGAATTCAAGAAGTCTAATAATCAATTGATGATTGACTAAATTACTATTTGGTATATTTAGACAAACAATACTCTTTCCTTATCTTTCCACAAAAAGTAATGTCCAGAAAGCGCACCGAAGAGATGTCCCAAGTGGCCTTTAATTTAAAATTTTCTTTTAAAGAAAAGGATAATTGGAATTTACATACTCTTTTAGAAGACTTTAAACTTTTTAGACACGGCGGGAGGCGAGAAATAACCAATCTAATGCACCAATCTGACCCGCTGATGAATTCTGATATTTATATTTTTGATTATAGTTACATTATCTCTACTGGCAAGTCCAGCAAGCGCTTTCAGCAAACTGTTTTTTTTGTACATTCAAAAAGTTTAGGCCTGCCCTTTTTTCGCATGAGGCCCGAAAACTTTTTCCACAAAATTGGTAGCTGGTTAGGTATCGAAGACATCGATTTCGAATCACATCCTAAATTTTCTAATCAATATTACCTTAAGGGCGAGGATGAGGATTACATCCGCCATGTTATGAATGATGACATTCTCAAGTTTTTTAGTGTAGAGAAAAAATGGTTTTTGGAAGGTATAAATTATTACATGATTTTTTATCGACTGGATAAACTATTAAGCCCGAGCCAGATCAGAAAATTTTATAAAAAAGGTATCTTCCTTTACGAAATATTTCAAGATCAGAGTTGGAAAGCAGATGAGTAGATGTGCAAATGAGTAGATGTGCAAATTAGCAGATGTGCAGATGAGTAGATGTGCAAATGAGTAGATGTGCAGATGAGTAGATGTGCAAATTTTTGATTTTTTGATTCTGCATGGAATGATAATATGATTTTAAGTATTGTAGAATTATAGTATCAATAATCTGTATATTTCTCTTATCTGAAATAACAGGAGTCGGTATTTTTAAGTACTTTACTAGCCCAATACCCCAATACCCCAATACCCCAATAACCGAAATAACCCAATAATGCCGTCATGAAACCTACAATCAGTTTCCTTCTGGTTCTATCGATAATATTTTTGCTTATCTCTTGTCAAAAGGAACCATTGCTAATCGGTCAAAAAGAAAATGCTCAATGGTATAAGGGCAATTTACATACTCATTCTCTTTGGAGTGATGGAGATGATTATCCGGAAATGATTATGGATTGGTATAAATCTCAGGGCTATCATTTCATTGGTCTTTCAGATCACAATATTTTACAGGAGGGAGAAAAATGGGTCAGGGTGCCAGACAATAAGATTCGTAGATCTGTTTATGAAAAGTATTTAAAAAAATTTGGAGAGGATTGGGTAGAAAGTAAGGAAGATACTTCTGGTCTGATGGTTAAACTAAAAACTTTATCAGAATATCGATCTAAATTTGAAGAAGAAAAGCGTTTTTTAATTCTCAAAAGCGAAGAGATTACGGATGGTTTCGATGGAAAGCCGATACATTTAAATGCTACCAATCTTCGAGAACTCATTGCTCCCCAAAAAGGAAATAGTGTAGTAGAAGTCATGCAAAACAATATAAATGCGGTGCTAAAGCAAAGGGAAGAAACGGGGCAGCCTATGTTTCCTCACATTAATCACCCTAATTTCAGATGGGGGATTTCAGTAGAAGAGATGATGCAATTAAAGAATGAACGATTCTTCGAAGTATTTAACGGACACAATATGGTCAATAATTATGGTGATTCAACCCATATTGGTACGGAGGAAATGTGGGATCGCATCAACCATCATTTTATAAAAAATAATCAAGAATTAATGCTTGGTCTTGCTACTGATGACAGCCACCACTATCATCTACTAGGCCCCATCTACAGTAACCCTGGAAGAGCTTGGGTAATGGTTGAATCAGAAGCCTTAAGCCCTGAATCCATTATAGAAAACTTAGAGGCTGGAAATTTCTATGCCAGCACCGGAGTGGAATTGGAATATTTTGGCCTTCGATATAATGAATACAGCGTAAAAGTGAAGCCAGAGGAGGGGGTTAATTATCAAATCCAAATGATCGTCTGGTTTGACGGGGATGAAAGAGCTACCGAAATGGAGGCGGTTCCAGCAAATAGTTCAAGCTATAGTTTAACAGGCAAGGAATTATTTGTAAGGGCCAAAATTATTTCAAATAAAGAAAAATATAACCCCTTTCAGAAAGGTGACTTTGAAGTAGCCTGGACACAACCCATAGTCATTCAGTAGTGGGTATTGAGTAATGTGTATTGAGACAAATAGCCTAATACTCACTACCGATTACTCACTACTCACTACTCACTACTCAGTACTCAAATAAAAGTTATGGATTTAGAAACAAATAAAAAAAATGCCATTGCCTTTTATAAAATGGCTTATGAAGGTAACCCTAAATTGGCAGTCGAAAAATATGTTGGCGGCCAGTACATTCAACACAATCCTGATGTAGAAGATGGACCAGAGGGGTTTATCAACTATTTTGAACGAATGCAGAGTGAGTACCCAGACAAATCGATCAAATTTGTGCGTTGTATTGCAGAAGGAGATTTGGTAGCCCTGCATACGCATCAAATCTGGCCAGGAAATGAAGAATACATCACCATGGATTTTTTAAGGTTTGATGACCATGGCAAAATTGTAGAGCACTGGGATGCCATTCAAAAGATTCCTGAAAAGGCAGCTCATGATAATACAATGTACTAGTACAGCTAGTTGATAACTTGCAGTATTGGGTAGTGAGTAACGGGTATAGGGTAATAGGATTAGCAGTTGGCCCGCGTAGGCTAGAACCAAAAAAATAATTAAAATTATCGGAATTTAATCCTTAATCCTTTAGCAACTTATTTTAAAAGTTTGAGATAACTCAAGTATAAGAAATCACTAAAATAAGAACCAATGAACAAAAGACTGTTTTCAACCATCCTAGCATTCATGCTGGTAAACCTCTTTTTTATAATGGAAATTAAAGCCCAACCCATAATTACCCCAGAAAAAGGATTTTCACCACAAATAGGAGTTGTTGTCTCCATGATGGAAGATTTGAAAAGCCGAGTTACCAGAAGTGTAGCCCGACTTAGTCAATCTGAAACCGATTTTCTAATAGATGAAGATGCCAACAGGATTGGTGCCCTTATTTTACATTTAGCGGCTACAGAAGCCTATTATCAGGTATATACCTTTGAAAATAGAGGTTTTAATAAAGAAGAAGCTGCCAAATGGGAAATGGCCCTTAATCTGGGAGCTGAAGCCAGGGAAAAATTGACAGGAAAGCCCATTCAATATTATCTTGACATATGGGATGAAACTCGGAAAAAAAGTAAGGAACTGCTTAAAATGAAGGATGATACTTGGTTTGCTAAAAAGGTGCCTGGAAGTTCCATGAATAACCACTGGGCCTGGTACCACGTAATGGAACATCAAGCCAATCACATGGGGCAGATTCGCTTTTTTATTAAACGACTTCCCTAATAATATAGGAATAGTGTTGTCGCGGCAGCGGCAACACTATTTTGGACCTTTTATCTTACATAAAACTTGCAGTAGTAATCAAACCACTCACCACAATCTGTTTTCACCTTTACTTTTAAACGATAGATGCCCTTTTTCAAATTACGCAAATAAGCATCATTATTGCCCTTGCCTTTGGCCCACTCATAAGGATATCTGGTCTCTTTTCGAGTCAATTTGCCATTGACATATAAATGCATTTCCTGGATATCCTGATAATCTTCGGTATCTACTCTGACATACACGTCCTGTCCCTGTTTATGAATGCTGTTGTTTTTAGGATACTTAAACCAGGATTTATAAGCACATTCTCTTTCTCTACCACCGCCTCCTTTTACATAAAAAGAGGTTTGATAATTCTGATGACCTCCACAATGATCATAGACTATACAGACCAAAATATATTTACCTTGTTTTAGGTTTCTAAGATATCCATCGTTGTTACCTTGTCCTTTGGCCCATTCATAAGGATAAGTATTTTCCTTTCTGACTAATTTACCATTGACATAGAGCTCAACGTACTTGATGCTTTGATGGTTTATAGCATCAACATTCACGTATACATCGGATCCTGCCTTATAATACTTACCTGGTTGTGGGTATTTGAAGGTGGCTTCATAGGCGCATTCACCGCCGCCACCACTTTTTACATAAAAAGAGGTTTGATAATTCTGATGACCTCCACAATGATCATAGACTTTACAGACCAAAATATATTTACCTTGTTTTAGGTTTCTAAGATATCCATCGTTATTACTTTGTCCTTTGGCCCATTCATAAGGATAAGTATTTTCCTTTCTAACTAATTTGCCATTGATATAGAGTTCAACGTACTTGATGCTTTGATGATTTATAGCATCAACATTCACGTATACATCGGATCCTGCCTCATAATACTTACCTGGTTGTGGGTATTTAAAGGTTGCTTCATAGGCACATTCTCCGCCTCCACCACTACTTTTTACATAAAAGGTGGAATAATAATCTTTGAAACTGCCACACTGATCATGGACTCTGCAAATTAAATTATATTTACCCTCTTTCAAGTTTCTCAAGGCGCTATCGTTAGTACCTTGTCCTTTGGCCCACTCATAAGGATAGGTGTTTTCTCTTCGCACTAACTGGTCATTAAGGTATAATTCAGCATACTTTATATTTCTGTAATTTTTGGCATCAAGATTTACATACACATCAGAGCCAACCTTATAGTATTTACCATTTTGAGGATATTTGAACTGTGCAATGTATGAGCATTCATTACTGCCTCTTTCACTTACATAAAAGGTGCGATGGATTTCATGATATGCTCCACATCGGTCCTTGATTTTGCATCTAAGTTTATAAGTACCAGGTTTTAACTGACGAAGTAAGGGATCATTATTCCCAGTGCCTTTGGCCCATTCAAAAGGGTACTTACTTTCTTTACGGATGTACACATCATTGATATACAATTCCATGTACTCAATATCCTGATATCGCTGTGGATCCACTCTTACATAAATGGCTCTTCCTTTGTCATATTTACCATTATTTTGAGGGTATTTAAACCCTGAAGCCCAGGAGCAGGCCTCTGAATGGGTATTAGCTGCTTGAACTAAAGGGTTTAGATAAAAGATAAAAAGGGTGACGATAAAAAAAGTTAGTTTGTTTTTCATTGGTTGTTACTTTGAATTTAGAGATGAGGTTATCATTAGATTAAATGTGCTTTTAAGGCAACATTTAGTATTTGTTTTCGAAAGCAATCTAGCTATAGGAGATGGGTGAACCAATACTAATTGAGTGAAATTATGTTTTGGGATAGTGGCATAAGCTTCATGCCTAGCTACCCACTATTGGAATGGAAAGGAACCTCCTACTCAATAAATATTATATTTAAGACTAAAAAATGGGCTATCGATTTTTAATTTTTGGTTTAATTCTCTTCTCTTGTGGGAGAACCGTCGAGACTAAAAATGAAAATGAACACAAAAACGAAAATGCGGACACTTCTGTATTTGTGGAAAAAGGTAAACAAGAAGAATCACCAGCCTTATTAAAACAAATAGATTTCAGTAATCGGGTTTTTGATATAGGAGATGCCACTCATTTTACAGACACTTGCAGTTTCTATTTTGAATGTGATTGCTGTTCTGGCCTGCTTCTTTTTAATAAAGACAGTACCTTTTATTATAAAGATTATTGTGTAACAGATATTTCAATTGGCACAGGAACATATTCGATTAAGAATAATCTATTTTCTCTTAATTTTGATGGTAGAAAAGTTTCCGATATTTATAATATGGAATACGATCTGGATTCCACAGTCACAGAATATACCAAAAGAGATACCCTAATTGAGTCTCTTGTGACGCGGTACTCATTAGAATTATGTGGGAACAGAAAGAAATTAGTCAATTTAGACAAAAGTGTAATAGCTATTGAAACTAGTTCCGATTATCAGAAGGAAATATATTTTTTGCAGAATAATGGCTATTTAAAAAGACTCAACCAATTGAAAAGATGATAATCTTCTATTAGGAGTATAATAGAATTCTACAATAGTATAATGATTTGATGAATAAAATTAATCTGCGTCATTTGCGTGAGAAAAAAGCACGAATAAACAACTTCCCCTCTAATATAGAAATCCTTAACATCGGAACATCGGAACATCGGAACATCGGAACATCGGAACATCGGAACATCGGAACTATAATTTCAAATTATGTGGAAAACTCTCCACTAAAATATATCTCTACATTAAACTTTTTGTTGTAAATTGAATGTTTTATAACGTGATCACGAATTTAAGTATTCACGGATTCACGGGTTAATGGATTCACGGATCAATGTGTTCTTAAATTTTGATGTAAATGCCTGATTAGGCGAAAGCCTCGAACTCATCATTCTGAACTCTTAACTCGTCACTTATTACCCAATACCCATTACTCACTACCCAATACTACTACTGATATGCCTGATTTCGTACACTTACATTGCCACACACAATTCTCACTTCTGGATGGAGCTTCTGACATAGGAGCCATGATGGACAAAGCTGCTCAGGATGGCCAAAAAGGAGTTGCTCTAACGGATCATGGGAACATGTTTGGTGCTTTTAAGTTTGTAGCTGAAGCAGAACGTCGGGATATCAAGCCGATCATAGGTTGCGAGTTTTATTTGGTAGAAGACCGCCACCGAAAAGAATTTTCAAGGGCCAGAGGAGAGAAAGATAATCGCTTTCATCAACTATTATTGGCTAAGAATGCCACTGGCTATGAAAACTTATCTAAACTTTGTTCTATCGGTTTTATTGAAGGCCTGTATTCCAAATTCCCCCGGATCGATAAAGAAATATTGGCACAACATACGGAAGGCCTTATTGCTACTAGCTGCTGTATCGGTGCCGAAGTTCCTCAGGCTATTTTAAAAGGAGACTTGGAAGATGCAGAGAAAAAATTAAGATGGTGGCTCGATCATTTTGGTGAAGATTATTATATAGAATTACAGCGGCATCGCGGTCTGGAAGATATAGATGGCTTAGGGGTTAGCCAGGAAGATGTGAATCAGCAATTGCTTGTTTTTGCCAAAAAATACAATATCAAAGTCATTTCCACTAACGATTCTCATTATGTGGAAGAGGATGATTATCTACCCCATGATATTTTGTTGTGTATTAATACTAACAGTCTACTCGAGAATCCTGAGCGTTTTAAATTTCCCAGCTCTGATTTTTATTTCAAAACCAAAGAACAAATGGCTCAATTGTTTAGTGATGTCCCGGAATCGCTAGACAATACCATGGAGATTTTTGATAAGATTGAAAAATTGACGCTAGCCAGAGACGTATTGCTACCTGCCTACCCACTACCAGAAGGCATCAATACTCAAGATGAATTACTTCGGCAAATGACTTTTGAAGGGGCCAAAAAACGGTATGGGACTATTACCCCAGAGATTGAAGAAAGACTGAATTTTGAGTTGAGTGTTATCCAGCAATCAGGATATCCGGGTTACTTCCTCATTGTTCAGGATTTTACCAATACGGCCCGTGAGATGGGGGTGTCGGTCGGACCAGGTCGTGGTTCTGCGGCAGGCTCTGCTGTAGCCTATTGTACCGGAATTACCAATGTAGATCCTATTAAGTATGATTTACTATTTGAGCGGTTCCTGAATCCGGAACGGGTTTCCATGCCCGATATTGATATTGATTTTGATGATGTAGGACGCCAGAAAGTAATCGATTATGTAATTGAAAAATACGGCCAGAATCAGGTAGCACAAATCGTTACCTACGGTACCATGGCTGCTAAGATGTCTTTAAGGGATGTAGGCCGGGTGATGAATGTTCCTCTGCCGGAAGTAGATAAGGTTGCTAAGACTTTTCCCACTCATTTAAAGGCCAAACTAAGAACCGTATTGGCTGATGGGGATATTGACATCAAATTGAAAGGGGCTATGAACTCTGATGATGTAGATAAAGCTTATCAATTTAGGGCTCTGGCAGAAGGGAATGATGATATCGGGAAAATGATCCAGACGGCTAGAAAGCTGGAAGGGTCCGTTCGCAATACTGGCATCCATGCTTGTGGGGTGGTTATTACCCCTGATGATATAACAAAATATGTCCCTGTCAAATTAGATAAGGATTCCAATATGTTGGTTTCCCAATTTGATAATAGTGTGGCCGAAGATGCAGGACTGCTAAAAATGGATTTCCTGGGGCTTAAAACTCTAACCATCATTAAAGATGCCGTTAAGATGGTAGAAGAGACACATGGCATTAAGATTGATCCGGAGGAAGTGCCTTTAGAAGATGAAAAGACTTATGAGTTGTTCCAACAGGGAGAAACAATTGGAATATTTCAGTATGAGAGTTCCGGAATGCAAAAATATATGAAGGAACTGGAGCCATCAAGCTTTGATGACCTCATAGCCATGAATGCCCTGTATCGACCAGGACCTCTGGAATATATTCCTTCCTTTATTAATCGTAAGCATGGTAAAGAACCGATTACCTATGACTTACCGGAAATGAAAGAATATCTGGAGAACACCTATGGCATTACCGTCTACCAGGAGCAGGTAATGCTTTTGTCCCAGAAACTGGCCAACTTTACCAAAGGTGAGGCTGATATGCTTAGAAAAGGGATGGGAAAAAAGAAAAAGAAGCTAATTGATATGCTCTACCCTAAATTTATAGAAGGGGGAGAATCCAATGGCCATCCAAAAGAAACTCTAGATAAAGTTTGGAAAGATTGGGAAGCTTTCGCCTCTTATGCATTCAACAAATCCCATTCGACCTGTTATGCCTTTGTGGCCTTTCAAACGGCCTATTTAAAAGCTCATTATCCAGCGGAGTTTATGGCCTCCGTTTTGACTCACAACAAAAGTGATATTTCTAAAGTCACCTTCTTTTTAGAAGAATGCCATCGAATGAATTTGATTGTTTTAGGGCCGGATATCAATGAATCGGTTTCTGACTTTTCGGTGAATAAAGACGGCCATATCCGATTTGGATTATCTGCATTAAAAGGAGTAGGAGAGGGGCCTGTGGAGGCCATTTTAGAAGAGCGTGAAAATGGAGGGGCTTTTAAGAATATTTATGAGGTAGTACAAAGAGTAAGCCTTAAAGCAGTGAATAAAAAGGTCATGGAGTCTTTGGCTTTAGGTGGTGGTTTTGATTGCTTTAGCGATCAACTGCATCGCGCCCAGTTTTTTGCACCTTCAGATAAATATGATACATTTATTGAGCACCTGCAACGTTATGGGAATGCTTACAAAGTACAGATCTCTGAGGCTGCTACTTCCCTTTTCGGAGCTTCTGAAGATGCACTGATCCCAGAACCCAAAATACCAGTATGTGAGCCTTGGGGATTAGTGGAAAAATTGAATAGAGAAAAAGAAGTTACCGGCATTTTTATAAGTGGACATCCATTGGATAATTATCGAATCGAAATTCAAAACTTCACCACCTGCCCCCTAAACAGGGTTGAAAATAACAAGGCCAATGGTAATGGAGGGCTTAAACTGGCAGGAATGGTAAGCATGGCCCGTCACCTGGTTAGTAAAAATGGCAATGGCTGGGGGATTTTTGAGTTGTCAGATTTCCATGGCAAGCTGGAATTTCGATTATTTGGCGAAGATTATCAAAAATTTAAACACCTGCTTGAAGAAGGCAAAGCCTTGTATTTTAAGGGCAAATTCCAAAAAGGATGGCGTGACGATCTGGAATTTAAATTAACGGATGTTAAATTGCTTGAAGGTATTGCCCAAAGCCTGACGGAATCTATTACCATCAAAATTCCTGTTAATGGTCTTCAATCTAATTTGATCAATGTAATGGATGAGTTGTGCTCCACTCGTAAGGGGAAACATCGCCTCAAATTGGAGTTTTATGATAAGGAAAATAAAATGAGTGTCCGGACACTTTCAAAAGACCGTAAGGTAAATGCGGATATTGAATTTATTAAGGTCTTGGATCAGATGGGCTTGAAGTATGCAATAAATTAGTGTTTAAGTTATCACGTGTTCACGTTAAGTGGATTTTAATTTTGAAGGGAAAACTACGTATGAATGGTAAATTTCTCAAATTACAAGTTGACTCAAATAGCAGCCGTAAAAAAAACTGCAATAGGTAACTATCCATTCAATTCAAGAATCCTTAATCGTGATCCCGTGACCTCGTGACCCCGTGATAACTTAAACACATTAACCTACCATTAACTAAAATTCCTACTACTTTTCCAGGATTTTGTACGATTTTTATAGTCCAAAACACTATTTATCGTATGAGAAAAACCGGATTATTTGTTTTTGCCTTAATTTTTGCCTTTACATTTAGTTCCTGTGGCGGGAATTCTTCCGCAGCAGATTCAACTGAAACATCCTCTGAAGAAGATGTTGTTAGTGTTAAAGTATCTGAAACTGATGCTCCTACTTACGATGTACCTTTTCCCGTTTGGAGTCAAACTGAGGATCTGCTAAATCTGTTTGAACAAAATAATGACAGCACTTATGTTATTAATTTTTGGGCGACCTGGTGTAAACCTTGTGTGAAAGAGCTGCCTTATTTTGAACAATTGCACCAAGAATTTAAAGGCGAGAAGGTAAGGGTAATACTGGTAAGCATAGATTTTGACACCGATGTGGAAACAAAATTAAAATCATTTGTGGAAGAACATGAAATGAATTCGGATGTAATCGCGTTTATCAATGGAGACTATAATAGCTGGATTGGCGAAGTGGAAGAAGCATGGGATGGAGCTATACCCGTAACTATTATCTATAATGCTAAAGATCGTAAGTTTTTCAGCGGAGAAATGGATTCTTATGAGGAGCTGAGTAAGGTGGTGGAGGAGATGAATAAAGCATGATTTAGGCGGTTACAAACCGCCCAAAACAGTATTAGGTATTGAGTACATTTACGAATATCTGATAACGAATAAGGAATAACGAATAACCATTCACCGACAACTGGCAACAAACAATAGAAAACTAGGAATTAAACAGCCTAATCACATTTTTTAATAAAAGATTATAACTATGAAAAATCTAATCCGACTATCCCTTATTTTGGTTGCTGCATTTGGATTATGGACAGCAGCTACTTATGTTGAAGTACCTGTTAAGGCAGATGGCCTTGAAATAGGAGATACTGCCCCTGATTTTCAACTAAAAAATATTGATGGTAAAATGTATTCTTTGGAAAGTATTGCAAAAGAATACGAAAAAGCAGGAAAAGAACTAAAAGGATATATCGTAACCTTTACATGTAATACTTGCCCTTTTGCTGTTAAGTATGAAGATCGACTGATTGCTGTTCACAATAAAATGGCTGCTAAAGGATGGCCGGTAGTTGCTATTCAGCCAAACGATCCTGCTGTTCAGCCAGGAGACAGCATGGATAAAATGCAGAAGCGTTCTGAAGATAAAGGATTCCCATTTGTTTATTTGATGGATGAAGGACAGAAGGTATATCCTCAGTATGGCGCTACTCGTACTCCACATATTTTCCTCTTAACTGCTGATCGTGAAGTTAAGTACATTGGTGCATTAGATGATAATGCTAACAACCCAGATGCAGTAGAAAAGGAATATGTTGTACAAGCAATTGGTGCTATTGAGGAAGGGAAAAATCCTGATCCCGATTTTACCAGAGCTATTGGATGCTCCATTAAGACTAAAAAATAAGAAGTAGAAGTATATTAGTATTAAAAAATAATCCTGTCTTGCAAAGCGAGACAGGATTATTTTTTTTGCGAAAATATATCTACTTAAATAACTCTAATTGCTTTTACGAAATAGGTCAGCACAAATGGAAGAGCCAACCAAAACCATTCGTCTGAATACATCAAAAGCAGGATCATCACTACCAACGAAACAAAAAAGATAATCCAATCCAAAGCTGTAGATTTTTTTGTTACTTCCATGTTTTTCGATTTTGTTGGCGCAAATTTAATAACTAATCATTATCCCTCAAAATTAAAAAATAAACTTTCCCAAAGATACTGGAAGGGAAAGTTTATTTATACTCATTCTATATTGAAAGTCGGCCTAAATTAGTCTCTTTGTTAAAAATCATTTTGCTTAGATGCCCTTCAGGGGTTGGGAACAACCAATGCTGGAACATCATACTGCTTATACATTTGATTAAAATCGGCAATATCTTTATTTAAAATTTTCCACATAGAAGCATAAAGACGCTGCCATTCACTGGCCAGGTCATCATACCGTTGTTGCGCACCTTCAGTTACCCGTGGGTCATGAGTATCAACTCTATTGAGGAGGCTTGCTAGTTCTGAATTGAGTTTGTTGGGAAAATTAATCACATCCTGCTCAGTCTTCTGTTTGGACTGGATGAGTTCAGCTTCCCATTCTTCAATGCGCTTCTGAATTTCTTTTCCTTTCTCTATCATGGCTTCCACACATCCTGCCTTTTTGAGTTGACTGGTTAGAAAGGCCACCTGAATTTTCAGATCTCTCATTCTATTAACAGATTGATGGATCTCACGGATAGCAGATTCAATCTTTTGAGTCAATTCTTCCTGCAACTCATAATCTTTGGCTTCCACCTTTAATCGGGGATCGGGAAGAATTTCAAACCACAAGTCCAGTGTTTGGTCAGGGGTAACTAAGCGCGCCTTGTAAGTACCTGGTGCTACCCGACTGCCCTGATAATTCCCATACATAAATACCTCTTCCACACCAGGAATAGTATATCCTCTAAGGTCCCAGTTAAATCGATTTAGACCGGCATTAGAAGAAAGTCTGGGAGAAGGATTAGGCCCTCCTGAATAATTTTTGTAATCTTCGTTTATTTGATTGCTATATTGCCGGATAACTCTTCCTTTATCATTAAGAATTTGTAGATTAAGGATCGAATTATCCATATTATAAGGCAGGTGATAATTAATAATAAGTCCATTAAGTGGGTTTTGACCTACTTCAGAACCACCATCTGTACCTCCTTCTACTCGATAAGCATTTCTGGGTTTAAATAATTGAGCCTGAGATCGGGATAGTTGCCCCATCGATTGTTGAAGAGGGCTTAGATCATCCAATATCCAAAATGCCCTTCCTCCTGTGGCTACAACCAGGTCGTTATTTTTTATGGTCATATCTCTGATGGGACATACCGGCAAATTCAACTGGAAGGGGAACCAGCGTTTCCCTTTATTAAAGCTTATATAAAGACCATGTTCTGTACCAGCGTATAAAATATCCTCCTTTACCGGATCCTGTCTAAGCACTCTAACGAAATGTCTATTTGAAATCCCCTTAGTTATTAGGGTCCAATTTTTTCCATAATCTGTGGTATGGAAAATCATAGGGCTTTGATCATTAAATTTATATCTGGTGGCTACTACAAATGCTTCCCCCTCTTGATGGGGAGAGACCTCTATACTTGCAATAAGGCTTTCATGCATTAATAAAGATGGAGGAGTTATGTTTTCCCAGCTTTCACCATCGTTTTGAGTAACATGTACTAAACCATCATCACTACCCACCCAAATAGTACCTTCTTGATGGGGCGAACATGCTAAATAACTTATGGTATTATAGTTTTCTCCTCCTGCACCCTCATTGGTAAAAGGAATGCCACCCAATCCTTGTTTTTCTGCTTCATCTCTAGTGAGGTCTGGACTGATTTCGCGCCAGCTAAGACCTCCATCCTGTGTTTGAAGAACTTTATTTGCTGCGTGATAAATCACTTTAGGATCTTGCGGCTGAGCAACAATCGGCGCATTCCAGTTAAAGCGATATTTCATTTCTTTTGGAGAGGTGGCCAACCCAATAGCAGGGTATGCCATTACATCTTTAGTCTCTTTGGTTCGTTCATCATAAAGGGAAATATAGCCCTGATAACAGCCTCCATAGATTTCATTAGGATTATCTGGGTCAAAAGCAATAAAAGCGCTTTCGCACCCCGAGACTTCGTACCAATCCTTCCATCCGATACCTGCATCATTTGTACGACTTGGAATGGCTACTGTAGTATTATCTTGTTGTCCTCCGTAGATATAATAAGGAAAGCGATTATCGGCAATTACCCGATAGAATTGTCCCGTTGGTTGATTATTTTGAGAAGACCAGCTTTTTCCATGATTAAAAGTAATGCATGCACCTCCATCATTGGCCAGAATGATGTTGCCTGGTTTGTCAGGGTTGATCCACATATTGTGTTGATCACTATGAGGGTTGGGAACGGATTCAAAGCTTTTGCCGCCATCAATAGATTTTAGCATTTGGACATTAAGAACATATACTGTTTCTTCATCCTGAGGATCAGCAAATACCTTTGTGTAATACCAGGCACGGCCTATGGTGTTGCGATCTGTGGAGGTTTGGACCCAATTTTCTCCGCCATCAATAGAACGGAATACGCCACCTTCTTCTGCCTCTACATTTGCATATAAAACTTTTGAATTCGCAGGAGAAACGGTAACCCCAATTTTACCCATCTTGTCAGGAAGGCCATTGCAGTATTTTTTCCAATTCCGGCCACCGTCAGTAGATTTATAAACACCAGAACCTGACCCACCACTGCGAATTTGCCAGGGAGTTCTTTGATGATCCCACATGCCGGCATAAAGAATTCTGGGATTGCTCAAATCAATACTCAAATCACTAGCTCCTGTAGTTTCACCAAGGTATAAAACTTTCAACCAGTTAAGACCCCCATCTTCTGACATATATATTCCTCTGGTATTGCTTGGTCCATAGAGTGCACCTTGCACTGCTGCGTATACTAGGTCAGGATTTTCAGGATGGATCTTAATAGCTGAGATGTGTTGAGATTTGATAAGCCCCATATGTTTCCAGGTTTTCCCAGCGTCAGTAGATTTATAAATCCCATCACCTGCAGAAGTCATAACACCTCTGACGGCATGCTCTCCGGTTCCCACATAGATGATGTTTGGATCTGAAGGAGCAATGGCTATTGCTCCAATGGAAGAGCTATGAAAAAAACCATCAGAAATATTTTTCCAGCTTAATCCTGCATCTTCTGTTTTCCAAACTCCACCTCCAACAGTCCCCATATAATAAGTTAATGGATCTCCATTGACTCCAGAAACAGCAACACTACGCCCTCCTCGAAAAGGACCAATGTTTCTCCATTTTAGACTATTAAATTTTGATGAATGAAATACGGTAAGTCTATTATTCCCTTCTGATTTAATGAATGATTGTGTCTGTGCGTTTGTAAAAAATAAAATGAGTGTAGTTAGCAACATGTAACATACTAAAGTGCGCTTCATGGCTGAAGTTTTGTTGAGCCTATGGCATACCTCCCCAGACCCAATTTAGGTAATGTAGTTTCTCATAGATTTTTTACAGTTGCGATCAGAAATAAATATCATTGAAATACAGCCAGAAAAAGATTATGGCTGTAGGGCAGACTCAGAAGGGGGGGCATCTATTACAAAAATAATAATATATAATATAAAAAACCATCCCCCCGAGCAGATTGTTTGCTAAAATACGACTATATTTTGAGTATTTGCCTATTTTCTAAAAAAAATATGTCTGAAAGACTTATTCTGGGTGCCAGATGCCCCTTTTTTGCCTGAATTTAAGAGTTGAACTACCCCCTTTGGCATATTTAATTTTTACCACCGCGGTATTTCCTTTTCGCCGGATCGAAATAAACTCCATGTATTGATTCATGTTTCTCATAAAAAGATCTTCTTTTTCTAAGATAATGGCTTTTTTACTGGCCTTGAGCATACTGGCCCGGCAATTAGAATTATTGCAATATTGATTGGATTGAATAAAGACAGTATTAAATGCTTCGAAGTAAGTTTTAGTTTTTTCATCTTCTATAGATAGTTCAACCAGGCGCTCCGTTAAATACTGCTGCCCAAATGAAAAGGGCATTATAAGTAGGAAAAATAAAAAGATGAGGGGGTAAATTTTTTTCATACAGCTTTTTTTTTTTCAAAATTAGTAAATATAGTTCCGAGTTCCGAGTTCCAAGTTCCAAGTTCCAAGTTCCGAGCCATCATTGAGTAAGGGATGATTGTATAATCTTTTAATAGTCTAAAACTCAATTTTTTCTATTAATTTGTATGCTTTATAAGATCCCCTGATTTTAATATAAAAAATGAATATTGTCATTTTATCAAGAGGGCCACATTTATATTCTACAAAAAGTTTGTGTAATGCTGCTTTGAAAAGAGGGCATCGTGCCACAGTTGTGGATCATACCTGTTGTAACCTATTGATGGAAAAAAAGAAGTTGACAATTGTTTATAAAGATCAGCTTCTTGAAAATGTGGATGCCATCATTCCCCGAATCGGAAGTTCTGTAACTTTTCAGGGAGCAGCAGTAATCCAACATTTTGAATTGATGCGGGTTTTTACGGTTGCACGATCCTATGCCTTGTTACAGGCCAGAGATAAATTAAGATGCCTTCAAAAACTAGCATCTTACGGCATTGATGTACCACGATCTATATTTGTTGGTCAATATCAGGATATTCAGGAATTGATTAGTAAAGTAGGAGGACTACCTGTGATCATTAAAATTACAGAGAGCACCCACGGTTCAGGAGTCTTACTTGCTGAAACATTCCATAGTGCTAACAGTATTATTGAAGCTTTGCACCGGCTAAAAGAGAAGGTGATGGTTCAGGAATTTGTCAGAGAATCTGCCGGAACGGACATAAGAGTATTAGTAGTAGCCGGAAAAGTAGTAGCCTCCATGAAAAGAAGAGCAAAAGAAGGAGAGTTCAGATCAAACCTGCATCGGGGAGCCAGCTCAACAATAGAACCCTTGACCAGCAGAGAGCGGGAATTGGCCATTAAAGCTACCCAAATTATGGGGCTTGATGTAGCTGGAGTTGACCTTTTGAGGTCAAGCAGAGGACCTTTAATCTTAGAGGTAAATGCTTCCCCAGGCCTTGAAGGAATAGAAACCACAACAGGAGTTGATATCGCTGGGAAAATCATTGAATTCATTGAAAGAAAGAAATCTACTCAGTAATCTTGCTACCTAATTTGTACTAATTTTTAAATTTTTTAAGCTTTTATGCTGATCCATAAAACTACGATCCATCCAGGCAAACAAACATCGCTTAAATTACCCATCGGAGCATTACCTTCCGGCGATTCTATTTCCATGGATTTAAAGGTATTCCGAGCTGTGGAAGAAGGCCCTGTCATTCTTATTACTGCCGGAATTCACGGGGATGAAATAAATGGAATAGAAATATTAAGACGACTAATCATCAACCGGATACTGGATCATTTAAAATTTGGTACTGTAATTCTTGTCCCAGTAGTGAATGTCTATGGCTTTATTAACAGAAGCAGAGAAGTTCCTGATGGCAAGGATGTAAATCGTTCATTTCCAGGTAATATGGTTGGATCTCTAGCCTCAAGAATTGCTCGTACCCTAACAAAAAAAATCTTACCTACAGTGGATCTGGTTGTTGATTTACATACTGGCGGACATGAACATTTTAATTTCCCGCAAATAAGATATACTCGCGGCGACCATATAAGCGCAGAAATTGGAAAGGTATTTAATGCCCCCTTACTCTTGGCTAAAACTGCTATAAGCAAATCTTTTCGAAAGATTGCAGTTGAAATGAAAAAACCAGTAATCATTTATGAAGGAGGAGAAAATCAACGCCTGGATGAATTTTCTATACAAGAAGGACTTGACGGAATATTAAGATTGCTGTTTCATTATGAAATGATAGACAACCCTGGCCTCAAAAAAAATGCTGTCAGTCATTTTGAACGAACTTCCTGGATAAGGGCCTCAAAATCAGGCTTGTTTCGATTATACCGACACTCGGGACAGGAAGTTAAAAAGGGAGAAATAATTGGAGAGATTGGCGACCCCATGGGTTCCCGTTCTTATAATGTTCAGGCAAATAGAGAAGGAATTATCATTGGTCATAATAATGCCGCCATTGTCAATCAAGGGGATGCTTTGTTTCATGTCGCCTACTAAATTTTAGTACTGAGTACTGAGTAATGGGTAGTGGGTAGTGGGTAATGTGTATAACGAAGTATTCAAAATTTGTCATTCAAAATTAATTCTCATTCCTCACTACCCAATACTCACTACCCAATACCAAAAAAGTTCCCCATCGTTTGTTGCCATCGATGAGGAACGAAATACTAAGGTTCCCGATTTGCATCTTTTTCCTAAAAACTTATCCGATTTAAATTTTTCCTATTCCTAAAACTTATCCGATTGCTTATACAATTACAAGATTCATGCCAATTTTGAAGTTGGAAGGCGGAAAGCGGAAGACGGAAGGTGGAAGATGTGAAGAAATTCCAAATCAATTAAAAAAACCTTAAGACAGGGTAGGAGTCAGCAAATATTTATAAATTCAAATTTTAATTTTTATTGGGAGTTTTTAGAGGAAAGGATAACTAAATCAAAATATACTGTGACAAATAATAAGATCACCCAAAATCTACGACAATATCGGAAAATCCATAAAGTTCTTGGGTTGATTCTTGCAACTTTACTGGTTATTAGTGCTGCAACCGGAATTTTCCTTGGACTAAAAAAGGAATTTGATTTTATACAGCCACCTACTCAAAAAGGTCAAAGCAAACAGTTAAGTACATGGCGCCCCATTTCAGAATTGGCCGAAGTAGCTACTGAAGCCTTTCATAATGCTCATCCCAATCATAAAAATACGGGTATAGACAGAATGGATGTGCGACCTTCCAAAGGGATTGTCAAAGTATTATTTGAAAAAGGCTGGTGGGAAGTGCAGGTAGATGGAACTACTGCTGAGGTTCTTTCCATAAAAAGGAGAAATTCCGATTGGATCGAGCAGCTTCACGACGGTTCAATTATTAGCGATGGATTCAAACTGGTATCCATGAACGTGTTGGGGATCGGACTTTTAGTTATGATTTTTACTGGGTGGTTTTTGTGGTATGGACCTAAGAAATTTAGAAAGATGAAAAGACAAAGAAGGAATTCACCTTAGTCAAATAGGAATACTTTATCTTACTTGTTAAACAAGCCTGAAAATCATGTTCAAAAACATCATAACTATTGTTTTTTTCCTTAGCACCCTACATATGGTTTACAGTCAACAACGCCCACGTGAATTAGGGATTAATATTGGAGTTTTGACCCCAGGTACCAATAATGCCATCACTGATGTAAAAGGAGTTAAAGTTGGACAAATTACCCTGGATAAAGGTAAAAAAGTGCGCACAGGAGTTACAGCTATTTTACCCCACTCCGGTAATATCTTTCAAAATAAAGTACCGGCTGCCATTTATATCGGCAATGGCTTTGGTAAATTAGCAGGCTATAGCCAGGTTGAAGAATTAGGGAACATTGAAACGCCTATCATCCTTACTAATACCCTAAATGTCCCCATTGCTGCTGATGCAGTTATCGATTTCGTTTTAGATCAAAAAGGCAATGAGCGCGTTCGCTCCGTTAATCCCGTTATCGGAGAAACAAATGATGGTCGACTCAATGATATCCGTTCTAGACATGTAAAGAAAAAAGATGTTATTGAAGCCATTAAAAATGCCAGCGGTGGCTCCGTTAAAGAAGGTAATGTAGGAGCGGGAACCGGAACGGTCTGTTTTGGCTGGAAAGGGGGAATAGGTACGGCATCCAGGAAATTACCTAAATCAGCTGGTGGGTATACCGTAGGTGTTCTTATTCAATCAAATTTTGGAGGTGTTTTGCAAATTGATGGCGTGCCGGTAGGCGAAGAATTAGATCGCTATTATATGAAAGGCCGACTTAATGACGATGCCGATGGGTCAATTATGGTAGTAGTAGCGACGGATGCTCCACTGGATTCTCGAAATTTAAAAAGGCTGGCAAAACGAGCCATGCTGGGAATCGCCAAATCAGGAGGAATTGCTTCTAATGGAAGTGGCGATTATATAATTGCATTTTCTACTGATGAAAAAATAAGAGTTCCTTACCAGACCAGGTCTTCTATTCAGAATCAATCCGTTTTGCACAACGATTACATGTCTCCCCTATTTATGGCAGCAATAGAGGCAACCGAGGAAGCTATTATAAATTCTCTTTTTGCCGCAACCACAAGTACCGGGAATGGATACACCGTTGAAGAACTTCCCATTGAAAAGGTTTTAGAGCTTATGAAAAAATATGGCAGAATGAAATAAAACCCATTTATGAATGGAATCATTATTTTGGCGGCAGGAGAATCTCGTAGGATGGGACAACCGAAGCAATTGCTCGAAATAGAGAATGAGAATCTTCTCGATCGAATGATTCGAATCGCTAAAGAGTCCAAGTTCGAAATGATTTCGGTGGTCCTTGGTGCTCATATGGAGAAAATCTTACCTGAAGTAAACACTTCTGGAATCAATATTTTTTATAACCCCGAATGGGAATCCGGAATGGCCTCTAGCTTAAAATGTGGCCTAAAACACAGCCTTAAGAGTCAACCAGATTTGCAGTTTGTGCTTATCTTATTAGTGGACCAGCCTTTTGTCAAAACCTCCTTAATCAATAATTTTTTTGAGCTGCATGTTGAAAAAAAGAAACCGCTGATCGCCGCAAAGTATAATGATATTTATGGAGTACCTGCTTTATTTGGAAAAGAATTATTCCCGCAGATTTTACAGCAAAAAGGGCAGGGAGGGGCAAGGAAACTGATTAAGGCTCACGAAAAAGATTTATTATCAATTGAATTTCCGGAAGGAGCCAGGGACCTTGATACTCCTGAGGATTGGGAAAAATTTAAACAATAATTACTAATCGATTTCTTCGACACTGACCAAAAAATAGAAATCCTTTAATAAGCTACTTTAAACGATAGATCCTTCACCTTAATCGGATTTTACCTTCCTTTTATCAAAAAACTGAAAAAACTTTGGAAACTTTGAACATTATCAAAGTTTCCTGCGTTTATTTCACATATCTTTGTCCAACACAAAAAAATACTACTAAAAAGAACACTATTCACCGGATTAAAACTATGGATGTAAAGTATCAAATATTAAATAAGGCCGAAAGCCTTTTCATGCGATACGGGATCAAAAGTGTGACAATGGATGATCTGGCCAGGGAAATGGGAATGTCTAAAAAGACTTTATACCAATATGTTTCCAATAAGGCAGATTTAATTGAAAATATATTTCGATTGAAAATTGAGGAGGAGCAGAAAATGATGGCTCAATATAAAGAGGAGTCAACAAATGCCATTGATGAAGTACTGAAAATAGCACGTCATGTGATTCGAGAGTTGAGGCAATTTTCTCCTACAGTTATGTATGATCTCCAAAAATATTATCGCGGAACTTATCGACAAATGGAAGCCTATCACAGCAGGCATATCATAAAAGTTATCCGAGAAAATGTAGAACGAGGAATTAAGGAAGGCAATTATCGTTCAAATCTCTCTCCGGATATTGTCTCTAAACTATATGTGGCTAAAAGCTCACTTGTAGCTGATCAGGAATTATTTCCATTACAACAGTATCATATTGAAAGACTATTTAAAGAACATATTATCTATCATATTCATGGAATTGCTTCCCCACAGGGATTGGCACTTTTTGAAAAATACCTTGAAGCCAAACAAGGAGAAATTGATTAGAGTTTTTATAAGATCATATTGGGCGTACGCACGATATGATCTTACAGAAACTGTATTAAAAGGTAAAAAACCAACACAAATGAATTCACCCATTAGATCATGGATTCTTACAGCTGCCGGAATCCTTGTATTTATCACTACCATGACCGCGCAAGAGCCAACTGTTATGAGCTTACAACAGGCCATAGATTATGCCTGGACCAACAGTCTGGCCGTAAAAAATGCTCAAGTCAATATTGCAGATGCAGAACAGCAAATTATTGAACAACGTTCAGTTGGATTGCCTCAGTTAACTGGGGAATTGAATTTTCAGAGGTATCTGAAAGTCCCCGTACAAAACTTACCTGATGAATTTGTTAGTTTAATTCAAGCCTTGAATCCAGGTAGTGAGGTTAACAGGGAGGTTTCCTTTTTTCTGAGGAACAATTTTACGGCAGGACTTAATTTGGATGCTATGGTTTTTGATGGTAGCTATTTTGTCGGTTTAAAAGCTGCCAAAGCCTATCGAAGTTATGTGCAATCAGACCTGGATGTACAACGAAGGAGCGTCAAATACAATGTTGTAGATGCCTACCTTCCGGTTTTACTGGTAAATGAAAACCTTCAATTGCTGGAAAAAAATATTGCCAATCTGGAAAAGCTTTTGTTTGAAACTCAACAATTGTATAAAGAAGGATTTGTAGAACAACTGGATGTGGATAGGCTGGAACTTTCTTTGGCAAATCTTCAGGTAGAAAAAGACAATCTGGATCGTCAAAAAGAACTGGCCTTATCTTCTCTTAAATTCTCTATGAACTATCCAGTTAATGATCCGTTGGATGTGCAGGATGGAATTTCCGACCTTATGGCTGAACCCTCTGAGGCACAATTAAGCCAGGAGGTTGATTATTCAGCTCGTCCGGAGATTAATCAAGCTGATTTAGGTTTGCAATTAAATGACCTGAATGTAAAGCTCAACAAAATTGGATATCTGCCTACTCTTAGAGCTTATGGTGCTTACCAGGAAGCCTATCAGGGGAATAATTCTGAAGATGGATTTTGGGCACCAACAGCCTTTGTCGGGCTTCGTCTGAGTGTTCCTATTTTCGATGGATTGTTTAAAAGTGCTAAAATTCAACGGGCAAAATTAGATTTTGAAAAGAGCCAAAACCAGAAAGATGAGCTGATGAATGCAATTGCTCTGGAGGTAGTCAATGCCCGTATCAGTTACTTCAATGCTCAAAGAAGGCTGGAAAATCAAAGGAAAAATCTTGCCCTTGCTGAAAGAATATACAACACTACTCAAATTAAATATAGAGAGGGGGTTGGCTCAAGTATTGAAGTTACGCAGGCTGAACAAAGCCTATATGATTCTCAAAGTAATTATACACAAGCATTATATGATATTCTAGTAGCCAAGCTGAAAATTGATCAAGCTCTGGGACAATAATAATAAAATCATTAAACCAACATAATTTTTAAGCATAATGAAATACCTCACAAGACTGTTTTTGCTTTCCATATTATTAGCAGCTTGTAATCCTGCTCAACCAACGGAAGAAGCTATCCCCAGCGATTTGGATGGCAAAAAAAGTTTACTAAAACAAAAACGAACAGAATTGCAGGAGTTGACTTCAATAATTGATCAGTTGGAAACTGAGATTGCTGAATTAGACCCTGCAATAAGCGCAAACCAAAAAAGATTGGTAACCACCACTCAGATCATCAAAAGAGATTTTAAACATTATGCTGAAATACAGGGGAGTGTGGAGGCTGATGATCTGATAGATGTAACTTCCGAAACTCCAGGAATCATTTTGAAGCTTCCTTGGAAAGAAGGAGATTACATCCGAAAAGGCCAGCTGGTCGCCAAATTGGATTTGGAGCAAATCCACAAGCAAATAGCTGAAATTGAAAAATCACAGGAGTTAGCCAATATTGTATACGAACGGCAGGAGAGATTGTGGAAACAAAATATTGGTTCAGAGATGCAATACCTCGAAGCAAAAAATAATAAAGAACGTCTCGAAAAAACAAAAGAAACTCTAGAGTTTCAATTAACCAAAGGAGACATCTTATCACCGGCTTCAGGAGTTGTGGAATTTGTTGTTCGAAAATCAGGGGAATTGGCTTCCCCAGGAGCACCGATTATCCAAATCCTGAATACCAATAGGTTGAAAGTAGTTGCAGATGTTCCCGAGTCTTTGCTTCGCTCAGTAAAAAGAGGGGATATGGTAACCATTCAGTATCCTGCCCTTACGGAGGAACAAAATGCAAGAGTAAGCCAGATCGGTCGTACCATAGATGCTTCCAACAGAACCTTTGAGGTTGAGATTAATGTAGGAAATTATAAGAATCTACTGAAACCTAACCTCCTTGCCTTAGTGTTGGTTAATGACTACACGGAAAAAGATGCCGTTATTATTCCTTTAGATGCCATCCAGCAGGAAGTAGGGGGTAAAAAATTTGTTTTTATCTCCGAACAAGGAGATGAAGGATCATTAGCAAAAAAGGTATATGTAGAGACTGGCGAAAGTTATCGTGGTGAAATGGTCATCACCAGTGGATTGAATGGAGGTGAGTCATTGATCATTGATGGCTCCAGAGGATTGGCCCATAATGAACCCGTTCAAGTACAAACACCCAAAAAAGAAGCAATCAATGGATAATAAAGGAAAAGAAAAGAATTTAAAGCAGTTTCGCTTAAGTTCACTGGCGGTTGATAATGCAACTAGTGTCTTTATCATCACCTTTATGATTTTCTTGTTCGGGATACAGGCATATCAACAGATGCCCAAGGAACAATTCCCGGAAGTTGAACTCCCTACTGTCTATATCAATACTCCTTACTTTGGTAACTCAGCAGCGGATATCGAAAACCTGGTGACCCGGCCCATCGAAAAGGAAATTCAATCAGTTGAGGGGATAAAAGACATAAAATCTACTTCCATACAGGATTTTTCAGTGATCGTCGCCGAGTTTGAATCGGATGTGGACATCGACGATGCCGTTCGAAAGGTTAAAGATGCAGTGGATATTGCCAAGAGTGAATTGCCCACAGATCTCGATCAGGAACCTACTGTTTTGGATGTTAACCTGGCAGAAATTCCCATCGTGACCATTAATATGTCGGGGCAATACACCAATGATGAGTTAAGAGAGTATGCTGAATACCTCCAGGATGAAATTGAAGAAATTGACGAAATCAATAGAGCAGAGATTCAGGGTGTGATGGATAGAGAGGTCAAGATCAATGTAGATTTGATCAAAATGGAATCTATGCAAGCTTCCTTTTCCGATATTCAAAATGCCATCTCTTCTGAGAATATTACCCTGTCTGGTGGCGAAATCGTTCGCAATGATACGCGTAGGGCCATACGGGTAGTTGGAGAATTTGAGAGTGTTGAGGAGTTGGAGAACATGATTGTAAAAAGTGAAGACCAACGGCCTATTTATTTAAAGGACATTGCAGATGTAAGTTTTGGTTTTGAGGACCGCACCAGTATTGCTCGTTCTGATGGCCTGCCCGTTGTATCGCTTAATGTAATCAAAAGATCAGGGGAAAACCTTTTAGCTGCTTCCGACAAAATTAAAGTAGTAGTAGATGAGGCCAAAAAAAGACTACCTCCTGAATTAAAAATAAGCCTTTTTAACGATCAATCTGTTTACACTCGAAATGAGGTAAGTAACCTGGAAAACAGTATTATTTCTGGTGTAATCCTGGTTGTATTGGTTTTGCTTTTCTTTTTAGGTATCAGAAATGCTCTTTTTGTTGGACTAGCGATTCCATTATCTATGTTGATGGGTATTATGTTTTTGTATACCACTGGTGTAACCATGAATATAGTGGTGTTATTCTCCTTAATACTAGCCTTAGGATTGCTGGTGGATAATGCCATTGTGGTGGTTGAGAACATTTACCGATATATGCAGGAAGGCTATTCTGGCCCTTCAGCAGCTAAATATGCTGTTGGAGAGGTGGCCTGGCCTATTATTGCTTCCACTGCGACTACTCTTGCGGCCTTTATTCCTTTGGGATTTTGGCCAGGCCTTATGGGGAGTTTTATGAAATATCTACCATTGACCTTAATTATTGTTTTGGCTTCCTCTTTGTTTGTGGCTTTGGTTATCAATCCGGTATTTACTTCCAGACTAATGAAGGTGGACGCACGTGCCGATGAAAAAGCAGTAAGAGTTCGGAAGAGAAATAATGTGCTGATTGGAGCTGCTATTATGCTTTTCTTGGCAATAGCTTTTCATTTTATGGGACCGGGAACACATTGGGCCAGAAATTTATTAGGAATTGCCCTTGGGGTTAATTTGCTTAATTTCTTTGCTTTACGCCCTGCCTCTTTCTTTTTTCAAAATAGAATATTACCCATCCTGGAGAAGGTTTATGACAAATTTATTCGTGGAGCCTTGAGAGCACCACTGATGGTATTTGCTGGCACTTTTGTTTTATTGATAGCTGCTTTAGTTCTCCTTTCGATCAGAGCACCAAAAGTGATCTTTTTCCCTAATGCAGAACCTGTATATATAAATGCTTTTGTAGAATTACCTCTTGGTAAGGATATTGAGGCCACCAACAGGATTATGCAGGACCTGGAAGGAAAAGTAAGTGAAGCCATTTCCCCATACTCTCATATTGTAGAGGCCGTACTTTCACAGATAGGCGAAAACACCTCGGATCCAAATGGACCTCCAGAACCTGGTGCTTCTCCAAATAAAGCGAGGCTGACTGTTTCATTTGTTCCTACCCAGGAACGCGGAGGGATTTCCACCTGGGAGGTAATGGATAAAATCAGGGAAGCAGTGAGGGGATATGCCGGAGTTCAAATTGTGGTTGATAAAAATTCAGATGGGCCTGTAACTGGAAAACCCATTAACCTGGAAGTACAGGGGGATGAAGTAGATTCCTTAGTTTTACTTTCTGACCGATTGATCAACTACTTCAATAGTAAAAATATTCCAGGGATTGAAGAATTAAAGGCCGATGTTCAAATTGGAAAACCTGAGTTGATCGTAAATGTTGATCGGGATGCTGCTCGTCGATATGAAGTGTCTACTTATAATATTGCCGATGCTATCCGTACCGCAGTTTTTGGAAAGGAAGTATCTAAGTATAAAGTAGGGGAAGATGAATACCCCATTATGGTCAGATTGGATGAAAGATACAGATACAATATTGACAATTTATTGAATCAAAAAATTACTTTCCGTAATCAGGCCAGTGGTCAAATAGTGCAGGTTCCTATTGCAGCGGTGGCTGACGTAGAGTATACTTCAACTTATAGTGCAATTAAACGTAAAAACCTAGACCGCGCCATTACCATCTTCTCTAATGTTATTGAGGGGTATAATGCCAATGAGATCATTGCAGAGATGGATGCGGCCATGGCACTTTATGATCTGCCGGATGGCTTTTCTTATGAGTTTACAGGTGAGCAGCAGCAACAAAGAGAAGATACCGCCTTTTTAAATACGGCCTTTTCTATTGCTTTATTTCTGATCTTCTTAATCATAGTAGCACAGTTTAATTCTATTGCATCACCGTTTATCATCATACTTTCGGTCTTATTTAGTACCATTGGAGTATTCCTGGGTTATGCAGGAACGGGAAGAGATATTTCCGTCATCTTTACGGGTGTAGGTATTATCTCTTTGGCTGGAGTTGTAGTAAATAATGCCATTGTATTGATCGATTATATCAATATTTTAATTAAACGTAAAATGTTGGAGAGAGGAGTTGCCAATCGTTTTCAATTGGCTAAAGAAGAATTGAAAGAGGCCATCATTCAAGGTGGAGCCACACGTTTACGGCCGGTATTACTAACTGCCATTACAACGGTACTTGGCTTAATTCCATTAGCCATTGGCTTTAATTTCAACTTCTTTACACTGATTACAGATTTAGATCCGAAAATATTTATTGGAGGAGATAATACCGCCATCTGGGGCCCAATGGCCTGGACGGTTATATATGGATTGACATTTGCTACATTCCTGACCCTGATTGTGGTACCAGTTATGTATTGGTTGTCCTTCCAGTTGAATTTCCTGACCTATGGATTGTTAAATCGAGGAAAAAAAGATAAGGTAGCGATTAGTCAGAAAGCCAGTTAATAGAAGGGTTTACGAAGCCGCCTGAGGCGGATTCGTAAACCAATAATATTTCTTTGAGGGATGATTTCTATGGTAAAATGAAATTTTACCATAGAAATCATCCCTCAAAAAGAAAATTATTTGGCGGATCAGAACGAGGTACGCCTGTCTACCGACAGGTAGAAGTTATGAGACGCCAAAATTAATATTGATCACACACTTCAATGTTATATATACCCTCCGGGTCCGTAATTTATCGGACCTGGAGTTTTTAGTTTTCTGAATCTTAAATACAGCTATTATGAAAATAGATATCGCTAAACTCAGACAAGAATACACTGCTCACACGCTCGATCAGGCAGATGTAGATCAAAATCCCTTTATCCAATTCCAAACCTGGATGCAAGAAGCCATTGATTGCGAAATACCAGAGCCTAATGCTATGATTTTGGCAACTATCAACCAGCAAAATCGTCCCAGCGCAAGAGTCCTATTGTTAAAAGGAGTAGAAAAAGAAGGATTCGTTTTTTACACCAATTATGATAGCGACAAAGCAAAAGACTTGCAAGCCAATCCCTTTGCGGCAATGACCTTTAATTGGTTGGGTTTACAACGCCAGATCAGAATTGAAGGAAGTATCGAAAAAGTAAGCGAAGAAGCATCTACTCAATATTTTCAATCCAGGCCCCGCGGCAGCCAGATAGGTGCCTGGGCATCACCACAAAGCACCATAATTTCAGATCGCAAAATTTTGGAAGAAAATGTGGCCCACTTAGAAGAAAAATATCAGGGAGAAGAGGTCCTTCCCAAACCACCTCATTGGGGAGGTTATCATCTCAAAGCTGATCTAATTGAGTTTTGGCAGGGGAGAAGAAGCCGGCTTCATGATAGGATCAGATACCGATTAG
>JANQPA010000010.1 GCA_028285545.1 Saprospiraceae bacterium
AACGCTGATGATCAGTCCTGTAGGTGGGTCTATTTTTGGCAACTCATTACCTCCGGCACCAAGCATGGATTTGTACTGTAAGGATGGAAAGGAGCAAAATCTAATGCTTTCAGTAACCAATGAAAAGGGCAATACGGCCCATTGTCAGGCTAAGGTTACCCTACTAGGAACAGATACAGACAATGATGGAATCTTGGACAGCTGTGACAACTGCCCAGATACCTACAATCCGGATCAAAAGGACGACAATAATAATGGCAAAGGAGATGCTTTTGAAGAAAACGCTAATCCAGATCCAAACCCAGGAGGATGGGGTGGCTGGAGTTTGAAAAAGCAAGGCGATGATCAAGAGAACATCATCACTGAATTAAAGGCTTTTCCCAATCCATTCCAGGAGGAAGTGAATTTGAGTTTCAATCTGAGTCAGGAGGAAAAAACGACCGTTGAGATTTTCAACATTCAGGGGCAGCGAGTGCATACGCTATTATCTGAATTAGCACCAAAAGGAGAGCACCGAGTCCTTTGGGATGGCAAAGATCAAAATGGCCAGCCACTACCTTCCGGAATTTATTTGATCAGATTGAGAGCAGGGAAGGCGCTGATTAATCAGAAGGTGATTTTACAGAAATAAGTGAAAAAAATTAAGAGGCTGCCTTAAAAGACCTTCGGCCTTTTTCGCCAGCCAATATTATTTTTTTGAGAGCATTTTTTTAGGGGAAAATTTCATTTTCCCTTAAAAAAATGCTCTCAAAAAGAAAACTATTTGGCGGATCAGAACGAGGAACGAGTTATGAGACGCCCTCTTTTCCCACAATCAAAAAAAAATCACTCATACTGCAAGGACTCCACTGGATTAATAAAAGCAGCCCGAAGTGCATGATAAGTTAGTGTTGCAAGAGCAATAATGACGGATAGTACAGCTGCTAGTAAAAATGGAAATAAATTGATATCGATACTGTACGCAAAGCTTTCCAACCATTTTCTAATACCAAAAAAGGCCAAGGGCCAGGCCAGTAAATTGGCTAATAGTACCAAAAGAATAAATTCTTTTGATAGCAGGAGAAATATTTTTTGAATAGAGGAGCCTAATATTTTTCGAATACTGACCTCTTTTTTGCGTCTAGCAGCACTTAAGGAAATCAAACCAAATAGGCCCAAAGAAGAAATAAAAATGGTCAGTAAGGCAAAATATCCCAACAATTTTAAAAGTTTGGTTTCGGCCAGATATTGATCGGCCAGACTCTGATCCAGGAAGGTATATTCAAGAGGAAAAGCAGACCCAAAGCTTGCCCATTTTTGTTCAATTTGGGTAATGTTTTGTTCCAGATTCTGTCCATGTAATTTTAAAAACAACTTATTAACAGGTCTAAATGGCAAAAACAATACCACAGGCTGTATAGCATTGTGAAGAGATCCCATATGAAAATCTCTTATCATCCCAATCACTTTTACTTCGTCAATACTACCATCCGGATTTTCTCCAAAATCAATAACCTTGCTGATAGGATCATCTCCCCAACCAAAAGTTTTGGCAGCTGTTTCATTTATCATTACACCTTGATCCACATCCGTAGGGAAAGCTTCATCAAAAAATCGGCCCTTTATAACTTGCATCCCAATGAGGTCTCCAAAATCATAATCTACTTCCATAAACTGAACGCCCTGAGGGACTCTCTCCCCTTTCTCGTCCTTAACAAATATAGCCGTCTGATTTAGTTCTTCACCTGGAAGATTTGGAGAGGTGGCCGAATTTAAAACGCCGGGCAAAGATTCCATCTCCTGCTGCAAAACCTTCATCTTATTAGATAGCGCAGTATCTAATACTTCTAAAGCCATAATGTTTTCCCGGTTAAAGCCTAACTCTTTGTCTTGAATATAATTTATTTGTTGCCGGACGAACAGGTTTCCAATAATAATCGAAACTGCCACTACAAATTGGATCACCACAAGTGTTTTGCGTAGTAAATGCTGGTTGCTCTTAATTTTAGCTCCCTTTAATACTTCAGCGGGTCTAAAACGTGAAAGAACCATTGAGGGGTATATGCCTGAAACAAGACCTGCTAGAACGGTCACCAAAATTAGTCCCAGCAAATACCCTGGATTTTTTATAAAATTAATGGAAATAGACTGACCCAAAATGGCATTAAAGTAAGGGGCCGCTATATAGGACAAGCCAATCACAAATACCAGGGCTATCATGGCCACCAATACAGATTCTGTCAAATATTGTCCCATTAAACTGAGGCGTCCAGCCCCTACCACCTTTCGAATCCCAACTTCTCTGGCTCTGGTTTCTGATTGAGCCAGGGCCAAATTCATATAGTTGAAAACAGCTATAAGAAGTAAAAATAAGGCAATCACCGAAAAGATTCTTACCGTGGCCCGATTGCCATTCGGGTAGGCCTCCCAGGTCAAATTAGAATCCAGATGAATTGTTTTGAGTGGTTGAATTAACAATTTGGCACTTCCACCTGCTTGTTGGAAGGTGGCTGCCATATATTTACTGAAAAAATCACTGAATCCATCTATTAAAATAGTCGGATCGGTTCCTTCTTGTAAAAGCACATAGGAATAAACATGCCTGCCCAGCCAGATGTCATTTTCACCTTCCTGATATTGGGTTGACCATGAAACGAGGGCTTCAAAAGGCATATGAGTAGGACCGGGCTGATCTGCCAGCAGAGCGGTTACCGTCATAAGACTACCACCGTCAACTCTAAGTTGTTGACCAAGCGGGTCTTCCTGCCCAAAAATATTCCTGGCAAGGGTCTGAGTCAGCACAATGGAATTGGGCTCCACCAAGGCAGTGGCAGGATCTCCGGCCAGAATTTGATGATCAAAAACCTGGAAAAAGGTGGAGTCTGCATAAAATACCTGATTGGATTGAATTTGATTGTTTTGGCGTTCAAATGCAGCTTTATGCGTAGTCAGGTGATTCAAACCAACCATTCGGGTATAAGCCACAATCTGAGGGTAATCTTCCTTCATTTTCACTGCAACCGGCCTGGCCAGATTGCAGAATTGATCAATTTTTCCAGAAAAATCATATTCTACCCCTAATCGGTATATGTTGGCTTCATTTTCGAAGTGCCGATCATAGGAAAGTTCATTCTGTACAAATAGAAAAATGAGAAAGCTTCCGCTAAGCCCTACAGCCAATCCTAATATATTTAAAGTGGTGTACAGCTTATATTTTCGCAAATTGCGAAAGGCAATAGTAAGGAGATTTTTTAACATGTCGGATGAATTGGGTCAAGGTAATCGTTTTAAAGTTAGACATTTACCTCTTGAGATAGGGGAAATTGGAGGCCTCCACTTGTCGCCTAAATTGCTAAGTCTGGAAAAGTAAGACTATGATAAGCCTTTATGGTCATTCACATCTGTAGATCTTAATCCAAAAAATCTAGAAATCTAAAAGTGAGAAGGACTTTCAAATACACTTTCAGCAAAAAAATGTACCTTGGAAAATCGGGTCAAAATTAAATTTCATACATCAAGCATTCATGAGACATTTTAAGCTTTTCTTATGTTTATTTTTTATCACTTGCAGTAGCCTGCTGGCACAAGAAGAGCGAATCACCAATTATGATGTCAACATACAAATCAATAAGGACCGCTCCATAGAAGTTACCGAAAACTTGGAAGTCATAGCCAATGGTAACAGCATCAAGCGAGGAATTGTCCGACGTCTGCCTACCTATCAAAATGGACGAGGTGTCCGATATGAAAATATACAAGTACAAAAAGATGGTCAATTGGAACCTTTCCACCTCCAGTCAGAGGGAAATAGTTTAAGTGTATATATAGGTGAAGAAAGTACCTTTATTGATCCGGGGACCTATACTTATACTATTCATTATCGGGTTCCCAATCAAGTCCGTTTTTTTGATGATTTTGATGAAATATATTGGAACGCGGTGGGTACGGAATGGGACTTTCCCATTGATAGTGCTAATTGTACTGTTCAACTTCTGGATAGCATGATGGTCTTACAAACTGCCTGTTATACAGGATATTTTGGCGAACAAAATCAAGAATGCAATTCAATAAAGGACTCTATTCAACAACAGGTCATTTTTGAACTTACTCAGAGCCTGGAAGTTGGTCAAGGATTCACAATAGCCCTGGGTTTTCAAAAGGGTCTTATTGAGGCGCCTACTTTTCGACAGAGGTATATCGCTGTAATTGTTTTGGCAGTAGGATGTCTTAGTCTACTCATCTATTTTTTGATTACCACTTTCAGATATGGAATCGATCCTCCTAAGCCAGCTGTTTATGCCATTTACGATTCACCTGAAGGATATTCATCAGCCTCAGTTGGTTATTTATTAAAAGAAAAATATGATCCTGATTTGTTAACTGCCTCTCTCATTAGTTTGGCTGTAAAAGGATACATCTACCTTGAACAATCAGAAGAACGCATACTATTAATAAACAGAACCGTCTATACCATTCGTCGCTTGAAAACCCACCTGATCGGTTTACCTCCTGAAGAATATACTTTAATGTCTAATTTATTTGATCACCAGGACGAGATAAAAATTGATGGGAAGTATAATTCAAATCTGAAGCATGCCATTGAAAAATTCAAAAAATCTCTTAAAAATCAGCATAAAACCATTGTAAAACAGGGCAGGAATAAAAAGTTGGTCAATATTGCCATAGTTGGAACCATTCTCTTTGCCCTTCTTTCATTTATCCTCATCATCAACAGTAATGGGCGATATGGTGCTCAGGCACAAGGGGAGGTATTTTTGTTGTTTTTCCTGCTGGTTTTGGGAACGATGCTTTACTTTTTTTTCAGCAATTTCAAGATGCTTTTTAAAGGCCTATTCCGTTCTATTTTGGCAATGGTGGTAATGATGTTCATTGCTTCTATATTTTCTGGTGAGTTGGTTTTTTTCCTTGACCTTTTCCGGCTTCTTAAAGATGGCATCATTTCCCTCAAAGAGCCATTACTCCGAATCATGACCTTTGAGTTTCTTCAGGTTATGTGGGATACGCTGACCAGCACCTATTTGAATTTATTTGCTTTTTTCTCCTTCCTCCTTTTTGCCGTTTTGAGCATCAGTTATTACCGTTTTGTTATTCAAAAACCTTCAAAACCCAAGCAAAAATTAAGATCCGAATTAGAAGGGTTCAAGATGTACCTGGAGATGACGGAAAAAAATCGATTGGAATTACTCAATCCTCCTGATCGAACACCTGAACATTTTGAAAAAATGCTGCCTTTTGCTTATGCCTTAAAGGTTGCTAATAATTGGTCTGAACAGTTCAAAGAACAACTTGAACAATCCGTCTATCAGCCCAAGTGGAGTAATAATCAGAATATTTACCACAATACGCACAGCTTTGACCGAAGTTTTAGTCGTTCTCTGGCTTCTTCCTCTACTCCCCCCTCTTCTTCAGGAGGTAGTGGTAGTAGCGGTGGTGGATCTTCAGGCGGCGGCGGTGGAGGTGGTGGCGGCGGTGGTTGGTAGCCAGGATGAATAAATCGTTGACTAAACGAAATATTCGTTGTATCTTAATATTCGTTGCAGATACATTTTCTAAACCCTCAAATGTTAGCCATGAACAATCCTTGTAGAAAAATCTCCACTTTTTCCTGCTATTTCTCTATTATTCACAGTAATCAGGAGCCCAAAGTTAATTGCCTGTTAAAAGGAGAGATAATCGATCGGGAAAGCAAAGCCCTTATCCTTTTCAAATGGACTGCTGACCACAAAGTAAAAAAGGAGATAGTCATCCCTATTGAAAAAGGACGTTTTGAATTCCTGCTTGAAGATGCATTTATTGAAGCTTATATATTAGCATTTAAAGAGGAAACAGACAAGGGGGGATTCATGCCCGTCATTTTTTTTCCGCAGGATGGTGAAGTCAATTTTAAAATACATTCCAGGGAATTAGCCGAAAAAAATACCATTTCAGGAGGTCCTGTGAATAAAGAATTAATGGCTTACTACGCTTCCTTTAAAGAAAAATTTGGGGATCTCAAGGATACCGTCCTTGGAAAAATGAAGATGCTTATGAGGGAAAAACGATATTATACAAAAGAGGTTAACAATTTATTTAAAGAAATTAGGTCAACTAAAGACCCTCAAATAAAAACAGAGACTTACCAAAAAATTGAAGCACTAAAAAAACAAGGAAAAGACCTGAGTCCAGAAGGAAAAAAGGCAAACAAAGAATACCAGGCTTATAACTTAAAAACATCAGAATGGAGTGAACAATACATCAATGATCACATCACCTACCTTTCTTATTATTGGCTATTCCGAAAGGTACGATTTTGGAGAAATGGAGAGTTCCCAGTAGCAAAAATACTCAAGCAGTATGAACTATTTGCACAAAAATTTCCGCATCACCCATACACTTCCTTACTCAAAAAAAGAATCCAAGGTTATGCTTCTGTAAAAATAGGAAAAGATTTGATTGACTTTAATGCTCCGGATTTGGGAGGCAACAAGCATCAACTCTCTACTTTGGCCAAAGATAAGGTTACGCTCTTAAATCTATGGTCTACCACTTGTAGTTCGTGTATAGGAAAAAGCAGAACCATGGTCCCAATTTACGAAGATTATAAAGACAAAGGCTTTACTGTCATAGGAGTAGCCCGGGAATTTGGCAACACCGATAAGCTAGTCGAGCGCCTGGAAAAAGAAAAATTTCCCTGGATTAACCTAATCGATTTGGATGGTCAATTGGGCATATGGTCGAAATACAACATACCTAATGCCAGTGGTCAAACCTTCTTAATAGATGAGCAAGGAAAGATATTAGAGATTAACCCAACTGCAGGCAGTATTCGAAAGATATTAAGAGCAAAAGAAGTGATATGAACTTCATTTGATACCTAATATTAGACGTTTTATTTTGTAAATTAGACTGGTTAATTCAATTTTCTGAAAAATCCTTGAAAATTTGACACCAAAACGACTCTAAACAAAACCTGATTTCCATGTTTTTCTCATCTCACTTCACGAAAAATCTATATTGCTTCTTTGTAGCATCTCTTATAAGTTGCTACTTACTTACTGCTCAGAATGATTATTGGGAACCAACAAGTGGCCCTACTGGAACGAACATTACTGTTTGGGCAATAGGTGAAGAGGAAACTATTCTCGCTGGTGGTTATCAAAATCAAATATTAAAGTCTGTAGACAATGGGAATTCTTGGGAATCCTTAGGATTTGTCAATAACAGAATTTTAAGTATAGCAGTAAACGAAAAAGGTGAAATATTTGCTGGAAGCCAGGGGTGGGGAGTATTTTACTCTGAGGATGGTGGAAAAAATTGGGAAACTCGTAATGTAGGATTGCACAGCAATGCATGGGGAAATGCTTTTGCTTTCAATAGTTCTGGAAATATTTTCCTAGGTACCGAAAATGGGGTATATCGGTCCGAAGATTCTGGGTTAACGTGGCAATATCTAGGCAGAAATAATATTTCTGTAAGTACAATTACCATAAATGCCAATGATCATATATTTGTTCATTATCAATCTGGCTTTTTAAAATCAGAGGACAATGGAAATACATGGACCATCATGGATATGAACTTCACTGATCGATATTCTATAAGAGATTTTGCTGTCGCACCTAATGATGACCTATTTTTACTTGGTGCGGAAGATGGTGTTTATCGTTCTAGTGACAATGGGGAGAACTGGAATAAGATAGAAAACTTAGATTTCAAATCAAGGCTAAAAGAAATCACCTTCAATGCTAGTGGTACTATTTTTATAAGTACTGAAAATGAGGGAGTATTTCGTTCTACTGATAATGGAAATAATTGGACCAGGATAAATTCTGGTCTAGCATCTCTTTACATTGACGATATCATATGTGCAAATAATGGAGATTTATTAGTAAACTCATACAGCGGTATTTATAAATCAACGGATACAGGGGATTCCTGGAAATATCAGGCAAATGGCTATTCAAACCTTAGAACTTTAGATCTAAAAACAGGGAATGATGATTATCTTTTTGCGAAAACTAATGATGGGGTTTATAAATCTGGTGATGATGGTAATTCCTGGGAACCAATTCTGTTGGAGCCCAACGGAGAGATGGCTGTTGATTCAAAAGGCATTATTTATTTCAAAAATCCAGATGGAATAATTTATTCTGCTGATAACGGAGTCTCCTGGATACAAATTCAGAATACTCCTTCCTTATCGCTAATTGAATTAAACAATCAAGGAGACATTATTCTTGGAGGTGTGTCTGGAAGTCACTCAGGAAAATCAATCAATGAGGTATATCTGTCTTCTGATAATGGGAACATCTGGGACTTAATATTTAAAGATACAGCAGATTTCAGAATTAGAGAAATTTCTATAAATAATAAAGATGATATTTTTATAGGCACTTCTAAGGGAGGAATTATCAGTTCAAATGATAATGGAGAGACATGGAATTTTCTGGCAGATGGGGAAATTCTTGAGGAGGAATCCATTAGGGCAATTAATTTTAATCAATCAGGAGATATTTTTATAGGAACATTGGGTAAAGGGGTATTTAGATCTGTCGATAATGGAAATAACTGGGTAAAGATTAACCAGGGTTTACAATCCCCAAATGAAAAACGAATAGTGGATATTGTCTTCACACAAGAAGGAGAAGTTTATATTGGTACACTTGGAGGTGTGTTTCGATCAGTGGATAATGGCAACTCTTGGACTCCTTTTATCGATCCCATTTATTTTTCAGGTGTCAATTCCTTAACAACTAATTCCTCAAATGTAGTATTCGCTGCTTCCATTTTAGAACTTGTCTATAGGACGAAGCAAAAAACAACTGGTTCAAATTCTGTTTATGGGAAAAGTGATTTTTTTCATTTTCATGATATTTATCCTAATCCATCTAGTTCATCGGTTATAGTACCAATTTCTATTTTTGAAAACCTTAGGGCTAGAATGGAATTGTTTAATCTAGATGGGAGAAAATTAACTACCTTTTTTGAAGAAGAATTCGTTCCAGGTAAATACAATTTCACATTTGATTTAGATAAATTTTCACCTGGTACATACTTTCTAAAATTCACTTCTGAAAAACAAGTTCAAGGAAGGATCCTTATAAAAGGAAAATAAATAGATAATACTAAGGTTTAATTTAAAAGAATAAATTAAACCTTGGTTATTACTCAACCATTATCCTCAATTCCACCCTGGTTCCCAAAGCATCCCCCTCTGGTGAAACCAGGTCAATGATTCGAACCGAAGTATCCGTATTATAAGCTTTATTAATGATATTGATTCGTTCCTGAGTGATATTCATACCCATAGAGGTTTTTTTATGCCTCTTGGATCTGAGTTCTGAAGATCTTTTGCGACCTACCCCATTATCTTCTATAGAACACAACAAAAACTCTCCCTTCTTTTTCAGTTCAATCTGGATGGTCCCACTTTCTTTTTTATGCATGAGTCCATGCCAGATGGCATTTTCCACATAAGGCTGCATTAGTAATGGAGGGATCTCGGTATTGTCAGGGTCCAGATTTTCATCCAATTTAATATCGTAATCAAAGCTTTGCCGCAGCCGAAGGTTTTCCATATCCATATATAAGGCAAGAGCTTCTAATTCATCACTAATGGTAACGTAATTGGATCTTGAATTTTGCAGAATCAATCGAATTAAACGAGAAAAATCGTTGAGGTATTCGGAAGCTTTTACAGTTTCATTTTTGATGATATAGCTTTCAATAGAGTTTAAACAATTGAAAATAAAGTGGGGATTCATTTGAGAGCGCAGTGCCTTAAGTTCCACACCAGCTAATTTATTTTCAAAAGCTGATTTTAATCGTTCAGCCTTCCTCACCTGATGCATTCGATATCTATAAAAGGCATAAGTACCGGTCAGCAATAGCACAAGGACAGCTCCCCTGAACCAGAGGCTTTCCCACCAGGGAATGGCAACGGAAAGATCTATTTTCAAAGGTTCTTCATTCCAAACACCATCCTGATTGGCAGCCTTAACCATAAAAGTGTACTTCCCCCCATCTATATTGGTGTAAGAAGCATAGGACCTCTGCCCGGAATATACCCAATCATCATCTACACCTTCCAATTTATACTGATACTTATGCTGGTCGGGGTTGGTAAAGCCGATGGAAGAAAATTCAAAAGAGAAATAATTCTCCCAATAATTTAAATCGACCTCCCGGGTAACAAATAAACTGGAATCTGACTCCCAGGGATTGTTATACACATTAAAGCTGGTAAGGTAAGGCTGAGGCCTTTCCTGGTTGATTCTCAGTTTTGAAGGATCAAAAATGCTAATGCCCTTACGAAAGGCGACTATTATTTCACCGCTGGATAGGGTTTCAATTTGATTTACGGTAGGAACGGTCAGTTCTTCATCTAACCATTGCAGGCCATCCAATTCATTATAAATTTCAACTCTTCTCCGGTCTGGAAAAATTTTTAAAATACCGGTATGGCTGATGGTCCAGAGATTATTTGCACGGTCAACCGCTAATTTGGAAACCCCCAATGGGGCATCAAGCTCCCCTTTTAGAATTTGAATGGAATCGGAGGAATTATTCTTGTCAAAAAATATCTTTTTGTAGATGCCCTTTTTAGGCTCCAATGGATTAATGGCTCCCAAAATACCTTCCTCCTCATTACTTACCCATAGGATGCCCTCCTGGTCTTCAACAAAGTCTTCAGGTGTTTTGAAAGTATTTTCCGAATTATCATCATTGAGGAAGAAATGAAAATCATCCTCTTCATAGGAATAATAAGCTATCCCTCCACAAATCGTTATCCAAATATGCTCCTGACTATCTTCGTAGAAAATCCAGCGAAAACGTGGTTGTCGACAGGGTGAAAGCCATTCCGTCATGGAGGCAACCTCCCAGGTTTGTGAATTGATCCTATGCACGCCGGTGGACAATCCGCCCAACCAGATGTATCCTTTACTATCCAAAAACATATTGAGCCATTGTTGCTCTTCAGGCAGTTTTTGGGATACTGGATGCTCTATCATTGATTTTCCATCAGGAGAAAGATAATACAAGCTTTGCCTCTCAAGGATCAGTAATTCTCCTGTTTCTAAAAGTGCTAAATCACTTCCGCCAAACAAGCGATTTTTATATCCCTGGGGGCTTGGAATATGTTGCCATTTTTTGGTGACTAAATCAAATCGCTGGGCACCATTTCCCGCACTTACATTAAGAAAAATTGCTTTCTGATTGGGATCTTCCATCACTCTTTGAGTAATAAAAGGAGGAGAAGCTCCCGTTGTTTCATAGATGTTATTGGTAAACTGTGTTGCGGCGGGGTCATAAATGGCAATGCCTTTGGTACCAGCCACCCAAATCCTGCCGCGCTGATCAATCATATCAATTTCATACTTTTTATTCTCATCGGGATTATTTGCCCAGGGATAGCTTACTTTATTGGTTTTTGTATCGATTTGAGCAACCCCCGAATTGCAACTGACCCATAATCCATCGTCTGACTTCTCAAACATTCTTCCAAAGCGCCAATCACCTTGTGGATATATTTGGTCAATTATTTCTCCAATTTCCGGATCAAAAACGCTTATTTGACCGGATTGATCCCTAATGTATAAATGACCAGAGCTATGTGCATAGATTTGCCGAATACCTAAAAAGGTAGGGTAGTCATAATTAAAAGTCTTTTGATCCTTATTAAAAGAAAATAAGCGACCATTGGTTCCTAACCAGATCACATCGTCATTGACTTTATCTTGTTCAATGGCAGCAATTCTTTCAGGATCTTCTAGTTCAATGGGCTCTGGATTATATTGAATAAATTTATCGTAAACTTTATCATATTCACAGAGTATGTTAGAGCGGGACCCTACCCACAGGGTACTTTGCTGATCCACATAGAGCCATGAAATATAGTTGGAGGGTAAAGAAGTAGAATCTTTATCATTTTCTATAAAAGTTCGAAAATGTCCCGTGCTGGGTTGGTATAAGTTTAAGCCGCTGAAAGTACCTATCCATACCTCTCCATTATTGGGATCAGCAGCGAGGCTGATGATAGAGTTCTGGGTCAAAGAAAGAGAATCTCCGGCCTTGTGGCGATATACCTCAATTTGTTTTCCATCAAATTTGGAAAGTCCATCAAAACTCCCTATCCATACAAAACCATAAGCATCTTGAACCATTCCGCGCAGATAGTGATTAGGAAGTCCATCTTCAATTTGAACAACTCGGCTAGGTTTATCAAGATCATACTGAGCCAATATTGACCCCTGAACCAGGATAATAAGTGAGAATATAAGACAGCTACATACTTCCTTTTTCATGAAAATGAAGACAGATTTAGGTAATTCAATTAAAGCAATATACAGATTTGTCTACAGTTTTCATGTTGAGCTAAAAAAAAATCTCGCTATTTAGCTTTTTACTGAAAACTCTAGATCAAATTCTATAAAAGAAATCTGTCTAATTGAGAGAATGGATAAAGTTGGGGTAAGAATCTGCAAATTCTAAGCCCTAATTTGATATAAAGATACAGAAAAGGTGCTAAAAGAAGAGCATATCCTTAATTTTACCGTAATAGGACAAATAACTTTTAATTTTAATCCTTCAATACTTAATTCGATTTCTCAAATCCATAGTTGATTCCGATAGATAATATTAAAGGCCGTAATAAGTCTCTTGTAATGGGAAATGTTTGCCATTCTTCTTTTACAAATTGGCTGCTAAACATTTGTCTGACTCCAAGTTCCAATCGAATATTATTTAAAATAGAATAATGCACATTAACCATTCCACCAATTTGTGAATTTTGGAGGCTATTACCAGAACCATCATTTCGTTTTATTTTGACAAAAGTACACTTGTTCCCATTTGGGGATTCTTCCCTTTCAATTCTAAAAGCCTCGGATTTAGCATTTGAAATCAAAGGAGTTTGTAATACGGCCCCAATTTCCAGATTTATTTTATTGTTAATAAATTGATACTGTAAACCAATCGGAACTATAAGATTAAATATAGATAAATCCACCCCTCTTTTTATTTCACCAAGGTCTGATATTGAATTTTCATAAACATTACAAGAGGAAGTAAATTCCCTTGCAGGTACAGTGTCTTGTCGGATAACATCAAATTCTGAATCTATTGCCCCTCCCATTATATTTAATGAGGTGTAGTTTAGCCCCAAACCAGTCCTTAAGGCAATTTTATTAGAAATTCGAATGGTGAAAAGGCCAAATACCTCAAATCCTAATTTTGGCTCATATTCCCGTTTATTAGTCACACTTACATTAACCAATTGTTCAAGCCATTGCTGACTGTTTAAAGGGCTGGCAAAATTAGATTGATATTGATAGGTAGTCTGGTAAGCTTGGGTTTGCAAAAAATTGGTTCTTGCAGTAATTGAAAATTTATTTGTCTGACCAGAAAGAAAATTTATACAAATGAATGAAGTAAATATAACAACTGGGACAATTTTCATAGGATTTATCATTTAGTGCTGAAAAAATGGACACTACATAATACAGGTTCTACCCTAATAAAAAAAATTGTTTTCCAACAATTTCATTTTCATTATTGATGATGCTATCCGAAGTATTTAAATTCACCTTAAATATGGATAGTAAAAAGGACTTAGTATCCTAAATAGCATTTTCTTGACCACAAAAGGTAACTATCTTAATTAAGCAGGTATTAAATTTGCAATTAATATTACTACAATTAGGAATTAATACAAAAAGATCCTAAATTGCAATATTACTACAATTAGGAATTAATAGTTATGAAAAAATACAGACTTGGAGAATTTGAAGAAATCGTCATGCTGACGGTAGGCATTTTATATGGGAAGGCTTATGGTGTATCCATCAAAAAGGAGATAGAAAACAGGGCAGATCGAAAAGTCAGCGTTGGGGCCTTACAAGTTTCATTAAAGCGGCTTGAAAAGAAGGGCTACCTGGAATCTTATGCAGGAGAAAGAACAGAGGAGCGAGTGGGCCGCCCAAAACTATATTATAAAATAACAGCTCAGGGACAGCGGGCAATGGAATATAACCATGAGCTCAGAAATAATTTATGGACTGCTCTGCCAAAATTTCTGACTGATCCTAAATTTAATATTTGATATGCCCTCCCCTACTCCACCTAAATTTTTCCTCCGATTTTTTCGCTGGTTCTGTGATCCCGATTTACATTCTTTCATTGAAGGGGATTTACTTGAACTGTATGGAGAAAGAGCGAGGGAATCTGGTAAACAAAAAGCAGATCGACGATTTGCCATAGATGTTCTGAAATTATTTAGACCTGGTATCATTCGATCTTTCCAATTCAGCAAATACCTTCAAAATCAACCAAGTATGCTAAAAAACTATTTTAAAGTAGCCTGGCGTCACCTCTTAAAGCATAAATTTTACTCTTTGATTAATCTTTCCGGGCTTACCATCGGAATGTCCTGTTTTATTCTAATCACCTTATACCTTCAGTATGAACTCAGCTATGACGATCACCATGAAAAAGCGGATCGAATTTATAGAGTCATTCAACGACAGGAAGGTAATGTTTTTCGTGGGACAGATCTTTTCGCTGTCAATCCCGCTCCTTTAGCTCCTGCCCTGAAGGAAGTTTTTCCAGAAGTTGAAGAAGCCATTACCATTAATGATCCAAGATATGCTAACGAGACCATCATTCTAGCCTATGAGGATAGGATATTTTCTCCTCGCATCTTATACGCTGATAAAAATATTTTTAATGTTTTTTCAATTCCAATAGTGGAAGGAACTGGAGGAATGAGCTTGGAAGATCCTAATTCCATATTACTCAGTCGATCCTTGGCCAAAAAATATTTTGGAGAGGAAGCCCCGATTGGTAAAAGTTTGATTTTTAATAAAGAGAAACTATTAACGGTAAGAGGTATTTTTGAAGATGTTCCCGAAAATCAACATTTAAAATTTGATTTTATTCTACCATTGGAGAGTTATCCGCATTACCAAAGAGATAAAAGTCGTTGGTACAGCAATAATTATAGAACCTATTTGGTCCTTCGTGAGGGTCATGACCCCAAGGTATTTGAGGAGAAATTGCTGTCCTTTGGTAAGGAAATTGAAGCTCGTTATACAGGAAATACCTTTGGAGCAAAATTGCTTCTTCAGCCAGCTAGAGACATCCACTTGCATTCCAAAGCAAATTTTGAATCTTCTGCAACCAGTGATATTCGATACATCTATCTTTTCGGTTCCATTGCCTTTATTATTTTATTGTTAGCTGCTATCAATTATATGAATTTAGCTACAGCTCGATCGATCAACCGCTCAAAGGAAGTAGGAATGCGCAAAGTTTTAGGAGCCCGAAAAACACAATTGGTATCTCAATTTCTGGGGGAAGCCTTTCTTTTAACTGGCATTAGCTTTGTTTTGTCCATTGCTCTGGTAAAAGCATTGTTGCCGTTTTTTAACAATTTACTGGGAAAAATTATTCCTTTTAGTTTCTTAGGCAACAGCTGGTTTTTAATTGGTATGTTCATTACAGCACTGCTGATAGGTGGGCTTTCTGGTTTATATCCTGCCTTATTCTTATCTGGAGTCTCTCCTATCAAAGCGATAAAAGGTCGTTTTCTCAATAAATTTGGTCAAGGTAATCTCCTCAGAAATGCCCTAATTGTAGGTCAATTTGCAGCAGCTGTTGTGCTAGCTATTAGCAGCATTATTGTTTACCAACAACTTCATTTCATACAAACTAAAAAATTAGGTTATAATAGAGACCAGGTTGTTTATGCGCCCTTTTATTTTAAGGAAATAAATGACAAATATGAAACGATCCGCAATGAGTTATTGACGCACCCTCAAATTACTGAAGTTGCCCTGTCTAACAACCTTCCTATTGATGGAGATAATCAAGGCATAGTCCGCAATTGGGAAGGAAATGATGAAGAACGGGGCTTTGGTTGTTACCGCCACTATGTGGATTACAGATTTCTTGATCTCTACGAAATAGAATTATTGGAAGGTAGGGCCTTTTCGCCCTTGCATCCGATAGATTCTACGGATAGCTACCTCCTAAATGAATCAGCTGTTTCCGCAATTGGGTGGACTCCAGAAAGTGCCATTGGAAAAGGTTTTCGAAATGGCCATGTAGTGGGTGTGGTTAAAGATTTTCACTTTCAACCTATGGATTTGAGTATTGAGCCGATGTTTATGATGTTGTATACTGCACAAAACACTTCTACGAAGTATGGTAATATCTCTATAAAAATCGGAATGGGTGAACTAGATCAAACCCTTGCTCATATCCAACAAACTTTTAAGCAGTTAGTACCAGATATACCGATTGAGCATCATTTTCTGGACGAGTCTTTTGATCGCTTATATGAATCTGAACATCGACTTGGTCAGGCTTTTAACATCTTCACTTTATTAGCCATATTCATTGCCAGTGTTGGCCTGTTTGGATTGATTTCACACAGTGTGGTTCAAAGATCCAAAGAAATCGGCATCCGAAAAGTATTGGGAGCTACGGCCGGAAATATTGTCCAGCTATTATCAAAGGATTTTATAAAACTGGTTATAATGGCTGTTGTACTGGCCACTCCGATAGCCTGGTATTTAATGCAAAAATGGCTTCAAGGCTTTGCTTATCGTATCAGTATTGATTGGTGGGTTTTCTTGTTGACGGGACTGGTGGCTCTATCTATCGCATTTTTGACGGTGAGTTTGCAGAGTTTAAAGGCAGCTTCGGTGAATCCGGCGAGAACCTTGAAGCAGGAGTAATTATTTGGATATACTAAACATAATAAGAGGGCGTCTCATAACTCCTTCGTCGTTATTCAACGCCCAAGAATATTTTATTTAGGAGCAGTTTTGCTGGAAAAAACTTTGTTTTTTTCAGGAAAACTGCTCCTAAAAGAATATAATTGGCTGGCGAAAAAGGCCGAAGGTCTTTTGAGACAGCCTCTTTATTATGTTTAGTATCCAAATATCAATTCTGAAAGCCCCTTTATAAATTGCCATTTTCGGTGAGAAAATATTTTACTCATATTTCTGGAAAAATTTTTCCCAAAAAATCTAAATTAAAATGAGTAAAACTATTTTCTTAACCGTTTTCTTGTCGATTTTTATGACCAGCCTTTTAATAGGTCAGGATTCCTTTTCAGGTGTTTTTAGAGAATCTTCTAATCAAATGGCCTACTGGAATAATATGTCCTGGGATGCCTTTATTGCCAAACACAAATCCTTGAGGGAAAAAGGCTATCAGTTAATAGATGTTGAAGGACGCCATGTTGCCAGAGGAAAATCCGGTCGATTCTGGGGGATTTGGATGAAAACAAATATTCCAAGCCGAATTATTCTCCGTGAAGGATGGGGGACTTTTGAGGACCTTATCACAGAACAAAACAAACAAGGATATGCGCTGGATGATATTGAATCCATGTTAAACAGAAACGGCAAACGTATCTATGTAGGCTTGTTTTGCAAAGGCAAAAAGACACAAAAAGTGCACAAATCTACCTCTTTTAATGAAGTTACCTTTAATGAATTAAAATACAGGAATGAAGGCTTTTTCATAACGGATGTAGATCCTTTCAGAACAAAGGACGGTAAGCATCAATTTTTAGCCATCTACACTAAATCAGGAGCCACCAGCACCAAATTATCCCTAGCTGAAAATTGGAATAGCTTTAACAAAGACAGATTAGATCAAAGAAAAGCAGGTAAACGGCTTTTTGATTTTGAACGGTTTAAACTAGGAGGAAAAACCTATTACTTTGGTTTGTACAGGAGTTTCAAATCTGCTAACAAAAACCCAAATGAATCATTCTGGAGTAACCTGGAATGGAACAGCTTCAAAGCCCATCGGCAGTTTTTAAATCGCCAAAAAGGTATGCGTTTATTTGATCTGGAGATTCATGATGGCACGGGTAAAATAAAGGCTCCAGAAGCTTTTAATGGCAAACAAAAAGATACTCCCGATATTCACCAACACCAAAAAAAAATTGAAGAGTTTAGGTTGTCCGGATTAAAGCAAAAAGGATTGAGTCCACGTGAATTGGATACCAGTCTTGAATTTGGAAGTAATTCTTTTTGTGGCCCAACAGCAGTATCTAATGGTATCATGTATTGGGTAAATGAAGTTGGATATAAGAAATTAAACCATCGCGGCTCCCAGGTAGAAATGGTCAAAGTGCTTGGAAACGAAGATCATATGAATGCTTATAAAAATGGAACGAGTTTAAGCAGAATGTCTAAGTCTGTAAGAAAATATCTTGCTGACAGAGGACATCAGCTAAAACAAGTAACTATACAACACATTGGAGATCCAAGCGGGCAAGTGGAAAACCTTAGTTATGTAAACATAAAGCAGAATCTCCGATCCATTGATTTTAATCCTATCAAAAAGGCTTTGATCAATCCTAAATCCACCCTGATATTAATTTGGGGTAGATTCAAAATGGATAGAGGTGGAAATTTAAACCGGGTAGGAGGACATTATGTAACAGTAGTTGGATATGGCCTGGATGAAAACAATAAAATCAGAAAAAACACCCTCATTGTTCATAATCCAGCTACTGGCCCTAAAAAACCAAAGCAAGAATATTTGAAGATGCGCCCATTAACGGATATCAACGATATCAGTAAATCTACTAAATTAAAAAAGGGTTCTTCAGATTGGCAAAATACAGCTGATGGGAAATTATTGATAAAAATTAAGGATGGTAATTTTTATGTATTCGAAGGATTTGCAGATTTTAGGATAAGGTAAGCAAAGCAAGTCCTAAAAAAGCAAGTATCTTTCTAGGATGCAAATGGAAAAAACTACATTAAAGATCCTGTATTTTTTAGTCTTATTAATCGTGTGCCATTATTCTCTAAAGGGCCAGGATCGAAGTTATTTTTTTGAAAATCTTCGTGAAGATGCTGGCCTCCCTTATCATTTAGTAAATAAAATTGATGAAGACAGTCTAGGGAGACTATGGTTGGCCACTTATAATGGTGTTTATTGCTATGATGGCTATGAGTTTGTTCCTTTTCAGCATCACTCAAAAGATCACAAAACTATTTCTTCGGACTTATGCAGTGATGTTTTGGTAGATCGAGAACAAAATGTCTGGGTAGGCACAAATGGTAATGGTCTCTGCAAAATTAAAGCATACTCTCGGGAAGTAGTCAGATATGATCAAAAATTAATGCACAATCAATTTGGGCAAATAGGAAATAAGATACTGCATCTGGCACAGGATAATTATAATGGGCATATCTGGGTAGCTACCAGCGTAGGTCTTTTTGAATTTTCGGACCTGGACACTATATCTTTCGCATGTATTCAATTAGCAGATACTGCCCAATTCAAATCGCACAGAATCGAGTGTCTGTATGCAGATCATAAAAAAAATCTTTGGATAGGTACTAAAGACGGCTTATTCTGCTATAATATTGAAGATAAAACCTGGCTTACTTCCCCTAATTCAATTCAACTACTTAAGGGTTCTGTAAGTAGTATTACAGAATCAGATTCAGGCCTAATCTGGGTAGGCCTTAAAGATAAAATTGGCCTATATTTTCTGCCCGATAAGGAAATGAAATTTTCTGCCTATCCTTTGGTAGCCAACTTTGAAAATAGTAACCGTGTACATTTAACTTTTGATAAAAACGGTCAGCTGTGGGTAGTAGGAGGAAAAACAGGGGTTTTTATTCACGACCTAAAAACCCAGGAAACTCAATTCTTTCCAGGAAAAGATTATGATCAATTAACCGGTAATTTTTCTAATTACACCAATAATCCCATGGTAGATCGAGTAGGCAATGTTTGGTTTTGTGGCGGTGGCCTCCACAAATATGCCAATACCAATAAGCATTTCGTCCACTATACTCATCCCTTATCTACCTATCAATCTACAAGCGCTATCTATGATGACAAGGAGATCAGAATTACTGCGCTATGGGGGCGTGGTCTGATTTTATGGAAGAAAAAAAAGAACCGGTTTTTATCTTTTACAGAAAAGGAAGGACTTCTTTCTAATAGTATCTATAGCATTAAATCATATTCTGAAAGTCAATTTCTTTTAGCTGGAGAAGGAGGATTTCAGGTAATTGATACTGAAAAGGAAACTTTGGGCAAGACTATACCCATCCAAGGAACCATATATGATCTCAAAATTCGGAAGGGAAAAATATATTTAGCGGGCAGTAAAGGCTTTTGGGTATGGGATAAGGAAGGAGGGTTAACCCAAATACTAAAGACTTATGACTTTAGAAGTTTTGAATGGGATCAACGAGGAATTTGTTGGTTAGCCACCTTAAGTAATGGGCTTATTTCTTGGGATCAATTGAGTGAAAAAGTAATCTTTTTTCAAAAAAAACAAAATGAAGAGGCCTCCATCCAAGGTAATAGGATTGAGTATCTTAAAATCAATTCCCAGGGATTAATTTGGTTAGCTACAAATGCAGGGCTGGAGTCTTATGACCCTATCCGAAAGGTATGGAGACATTTTAGAATTGACTCTCCATCAAAAGGAAGTAGAGTAAATGCCTTTTCTTTACAAAATGATAGTATAGTTTGGCTGAGCACAAATAGTGGGATAAGTAAATTAAATACGACCACCTTAAATTGGACACACTTTAATGTCCAGGATGGCATTCTAAACCCATATTTTTATGAGCGCTGCATTTTCCAAAACCAATCCGGACAACTATTTTGGGGTGGTCGAAAAGGAGTTACTCTTTTTGATCCACAGGAAGTAGGCAAAAATGAATATCCCCCACAGATCTATTTTAGTGATATTAAAATAGATAATCACTCGGCAAATAATCTAGACCTGAAGCAGGCTGCCTTGAATTTAAACTGGCAAAATGATTTTTTTGAAATCAACTATAAAGCAGTTCATCTTTCGAATCCTAAAGAAATTTCATATCGATATAGACTATTTCCTGTTCAGAAAAATTGGATCAACACCACTCAAACCCAATTATTTTATAGTGGATTATCCAGTGGAAGATATACACTTGAAGTTTTAGCTAAAAATAGTGACGATATTTGGACGCCCAGTCCAAAAAAATTAGACATATTTATCCAACCTCCCCTCTGGGAGCGTTGGTGGTTTCGGATATTAGCAGGACTAGTGCTGATCAGTCTTTTGGTTTTGATAATTGTCTGGCGAGAAAAAAACATAAAAAACCGAGTTGCCATTCAAACAAAAATTAAAGAATTAGAAAGGGCGGCTTTAAGAGCACAGATGAGTCCACACTTTGTATTCAACGCAATGAGTGGAATTCAATACTTCATTACCTCCGGAAAAGAAGAATCTGCCCTGAGATTTCTGACCAAATTGAGTCGACTCATTCGCAAGGTCCTGGAATATGCCGATCAATCTTCCATTCCTTTAGAAGAGGAACTTCAACTATTGGATAATTATGTAACCCTTGAACAAATGAGATTTGCCAAAACCATTGATTATCAAACCCATTTAGATCCTAATATATATCCCGAGCAAATACAACTACCACCAATGTTGATCCAACCCATCTTAGAAAATGCCATTAACCATGGTCTAAGACCTTCAGATAAGCCAATAAAAAAATTGCATTTAAGCATTAATCAGCCAGGTGAAGGACAATTAAAAATTCTGATTGAAGATAACGGCATTGGTCGAAACGCTGCTGCCAAAACTAAAACCGCTCTTCATGGTTCCAAGGGAACAGAAATCGTAAGGTCAAGGTTGAAATTAGCCGGAGAACAAATGGAGGTAAACACAAATTTTCAAATTATTGATCTATATCAGCATGATGGAACCCCTCGTGGAACTGCTGTAGAACTCATTGTACCTTTCCAATTATCCTGATATATGAATACCTTAAAAACCATAATCATAGAGGATGAGCCTCTGGCATTACAAAGTCTGGCAGTCATTTTGAAAAAATACTGCCCTGTAGTAGAAGTAATACAAACTGCTCAAACTATTGAAGATGGCGTGAACTCTATTCAGGAATACGAACCTGATCTAATTTTTTTAGATGTACAATTACAAAAAGGCACTGGATTTGACCTACTCATCCAATTGGAAAACCTACATTTTGAGGTAATATTTGTTACTGCATTTTCTCAATATGCAATTAAGGCTATAAAATTTAATGCATTGGATTATTTACTAAAACCCATAGATCTAGATGAATTAAAAGCAGCCGTTAAAAAAGCCAGAGAAAAAAGATCATTTAATTTCAGAAACCAACCCTTGGAAGCTTTTGTTGCAAATAGAGACCTTTACAAAAAAGATCCGGTAATCACCCTCCCAACTAGTAATACCTTCGAATTCATAAAAATAAACTCCATCATCCGCTGTGAAGCGGAAGGCTCTTACACTCGTTTTTTTATAGAAAAAACTAAAAGTATTCTGGTAAGTAAGCACATTAAAACTTATGAAACACTTCTACCCTCTGAACTTTTTTTTAGACCGCATCAATCCCATTTGATCAATCGAAATTACTTAAAACGATACATTAAAACCGGAGGTGGTTTTTTATTGATCTCTGATGGAACCAAAATTCCTGTTTCCAAACATAAACGGGAAGCTTTTCTGAATTGGATCAAAGGTTAAAGAAATCAGTCCAAATTAAAGTGCCCCTTGCCTTTAAAAACTCAGCTCTTCCTTGCAGGTGTATACAAGAATAAATGAAGCAATTTCTATTGCTTAGTAAATCGCTTCATTTTGAGTTTATTATTGCTCAACATTTTAATTACATAAGTTCCCCTTGGAAGTTTTGAAACGTCAATGCGCTGATTGGGAAGCACATCCTCTATTTGTGTAACCAACTGACCATTCGTGGTAAAAATAGAAAGTAGGTTGCTGGTTTGTTCATCAACCTCAATAATGAAATAATCAGAAGCAGGATTGGGATAAAGGCCAAAACTGTTTAATTGCTCCGTACGAATGCTTCGTACTTCGGAATAAGAAAAACTCCCATCTCTATCCACTTGTTTTAAACGGTAGTACATAATTTCCTGGTCAGGAATTTCTTCATCAATGAATGAATAGTTAAGTAAGGAAATACTATTTCCGGCACCCTTAATCTGGCCAATTTGATGGTATTCAAAACCATTTTTACTCCTTTCAATAGCAAAATAATCATTGTTTAATTCCAGGGCAGTTGACCAAATCAATTTTACAAGTCCGTTTTCCAATCTGGCATCGAATGAAGCTAAAGTAACCGGTAAAACATCTGCGCAAGTAGCGCAATCAGTAGTCACAGAAGCACTCCCCCAGTTTTGGCCTGCACCTACTCCAGTGGCCAAACAAACTTCTACAGAAGAGCTACTTGTGAGAGCCGCTGAGGAAGTAGCCGATGTGATCATCCTTATACATCCATTTGGAATCCCAGAACCATAGCTTACAAAGTTTGCCTGAGCATTAGAAAAGGTTTCTACATTAAGGCTGCTACCCGCTTCAATACATAAAGTACCATTAGATCCACCACCTTTAGAAATTGAATTGACGTTTGCTGTAGCATTTTGGCCATTGATAAAACTAGCGCTTAGATTACCGAAACTCAGGGTACCACTTTGATTGAAAGTTCCATAATTGTAAATAAAATTGTTTCCATTTTGCATCGAAACACTAACCGTTGATAAGCTACCATAATTAACAATTATACAATTGCTATTCATATTAAAACCGTTGGTAAAAGTTAAGGAGCCTGTGGATGTTATTATGATGGTACCCCCCGAATTAAAGTTGATTGTATTAATAGAAAGTGTCCCACAAACTCTAATAGTCCCTCCATTCATAGATACACTGCTGACCGTTCCGCTTCCGGTATAACAATGAATCTGGCCTGCACCAACATCTGCATTATTCACCAGGTTGGTCGTACATCCACTCAAACAATCGGTATCGGAAGGAGGAGCAGGTGTGCATTGTGCATTGAGGTTTAGTTGCCAAGCGAAAAAAACCATTAAAACTAGGAAAATACGATATATTCTCATGCTGTGTGTTTTCAAATATATGAGATGAAATAACAAGTCATTTAACTTGAAATCATTAGGTGTTTTCCGAACTTAATTTGGTTTGTGCGAAGATAAGTATAAAATATAGTAAAGCCTATATAAGCATTTCAGATATTTAAATTTTAACTATACTACCTATTAACAACACTTCATTTTTGATTCAAAAAGTACATTGGTCCAAGCCGAAGATTGCCGTATATTTGGATGATATTATTCTTAAAGACTGGCCAAAATTTTAATAAATACGAAATCAAAAACCATCCATGGCAATCAAAACCTTCAAACATGTACAATACCTGTGGGATGAAGCCAAAGCTGCTGAACTAGCTGACGACGAAGTGGCCTTATTCCTCTACCGTTCTAATATCTTGGGAGCAGATCTACGCATAACCAATTTTGGAGGAGGCAATACCAGTTGTAAAACTATTGAAAAAGACCCCTTAACTGGAGAAGACACAGAAGTTATGTGGATTAAAGGCTCCGGTGGAGACATAGGTACCCTGACCCGATCAGGGGTGGCAGGACTTTATACCAACAGGCTTAGAGCTTTAAAGAATGTATACCGTGGCATTCAACATGAAGATGAAATGGTAGGCCTGTTTTATCATTGCATTTATGACCTAGATAGTAGAGCACCATCTATTGACACCCCTCTACATGGACTTTTACCTTTCAAACATATAGATCATTTACATCCGGATGCCCTCATTGCTGTGGCAGCAGCAAAAGATGGCCAGGCCATAACCAAGGAGATTTGGGGAAATACAATGGGTTGGGTATCCTGGCAGCGACCGGGCTTTGATCTTGGTTTACAATTGGAAAAATGTTTGGAGGAAAACCCCGGTATTCGTGGTATTGTATTGGGTGGTCATGGCCTATTTACCTGGGGTGACACTTCTTATGAGTGCTATCTTAACAGCCTGCAAGTAATAGAAATAGCCTCTACTTACATTGAAGAAAGATTGGGTAAATTAGGACCTGTATTTGGAGGACAAAAAATTCAACCTTTAGATGCCGAACAGCGCAAAAAACAAGCAGCCAGAATTGCACCCGTTCTAAGGGGACTTTGTTCCAGCGAAAAACGCATGATCGGTCATTTCACTGATGATGATAGAGTACTTGAATTCATCAATAGCTTTGACCTGGACAAATTAGCACCGCTGGGCACCTCCTGTCCAGATCATTTCCTTCGAACTAAAATTCAACCTCTAGTCCTTCCTTTGGAATCCAATGCAGATTTAAGTAATAATATCGCAATAAAAAAATTACTTAATCCTTCATTTGAACAATACCGAAAGGATTATGCAAGCTATTATGAGACATGTAAGCACCCAAACAGCCCGGCAATGCGTGATCCAAATCCAGTGGTTATCTTATATCCAGGAATTGGCATGTTTACGTTTGCAAAAAATAAACAAACAGCTCGGGTAGCCAGTGAGTTTTATATTAATGCCATCAATGTAATGCGTGGTTCAGAGGCCATTTCAGAATATACTGCTCTGTCTCGTCAGGAAGCTTTTAACATCGAATATTGGTTGTTAGAAGAAGCCAAATTAAAGCGCCAGCCTCCTGAAAAACCATTATCACGACGGGTAGCCCTCATCACAGGTGCAGGAGGGGGCATTGGAAAAGCAATAGCAGATAAGTTAGCAAAAGAAGGGGCAAATGTAGTACTTTCCGATATTTCCGAAGATCGTCTCATCAAAGCCAATCAATCCTACAAACGAGATGTCTCCAGTTATGTGGTTTGTGATGTTAGACAATCAGAATCCATTCTAAAAGTATATGAAAGTGCATGTCTGGAATTTGGAGGAGTGGACATCATCGTACATTCTGCAGGCTTAGCCATTTCCAAACCACTCACCGAGCATAACTTAAAAGATTGGCAATTAGTTCAGGAGGTTTTAGTCCAAGGGCAATTCCTTTTAGCTCAAAAAGGAACTGAAATAATGAGAAATCAGGGTTTAGGGGGGGATATTGTCAACATAGCCTCAAAGAATGGTCTGGTGGCTGGTCCCAATAATATCGCTTATGGTACTGCCAAAGCTGCCCAACAACATATGACCAGACTGCTGGCAGCAGAACTGGCAAAGGATAAAATAAGGGTTAACACTGTAAATCCAGATGGAGTAATAATTGGAAGCAAAATCTGGGAAGGAGAATGGGCAGAAGGCCGAGCAAAAGCCCATGGCATTTCAGTAGAAGAGTTGCCCGCCCATTATGCCAAACGCAATTTATTAAATGAGATTATTTTACCAGAAGATATTGCCAATGCTGTTTTTTCATTAGTCGCTATTCTAAATAAAAGTACCGGCAATACCATCAATGTGGATGGCGGCATGGCCAACGCTTTTGTTAGATGATTGTATTAGTAGAAGGAATAAAGTAGAAAGTAAAAGGATCATCTGTACTTCCTTTATTCAATTGCAAATTATTTTTTCTAGAACCATTGATACAAGGTTATGTAAAAAGAGTGCCGCTGAAAACGCTGATCTAACTGATGTACACTGTATGGTCTAGGAGAATAAAACAGTGTTTTTCAGTGGCAAAAACAAGATTGAAACTAGAAGAACATCTTTTTTCAAGCCCATTTATAACTTTATAATTATGAGAATTGCCAAAGAGCAAGTGGCTACACTAAACCAGGAAAGCATAAAAGAACATCGGGAGCAGTTTCTTTTCCTTCAGGATACTCTTGGAAAAAAGGGAATAGATGTGGAACTCCTTCTCAAAAAGATTCATGATCTACAAGTGGCCATTCCAAGTTGGGCTTTAGGAGCTGGAGGCACACGCTTCGGGCGTTTTTCCTATGGCGGAGAACCTGGGAATTTGCAGGAAAAAATTAATGATGTAGGCATTATCCACACTCTTACCCAGGCGGCTGGAGCTATTTCTTTACATATTCCCTGGGATATTCCTGAGGATCCTGTTGCCATAAAAGAATTGGCAGCTTCCCATGGTATTGTCTTTGATGCTGTTAACTCCAACACCTTTCAAGATCAGCCAGGTCAAAACAAAAGTTATAAATTTGGCTCCTTATGCCATACTTCCAATCTCGTTAGGGAACAGGCCATTCACCATAACCAGCAAGTAATTGAAGTTGGTCAGGCACTTGGTTCCAAAAGTATTACGGTTTGGTTAGCTGACGGTTCCTCCTTCCCAGGTCAGTCCAACATGAGATCCGCTCTTCAAAATACACAGGATAGTTTGGAAAAGATCTATGCATACCTTCCCGAAGACTGGAAAATGTACATTGAATACAAGCCTTATGAGCCCAATTTTTACAGTACGGTTATCCAAGATTGGGGAACTTCTTTTTTATTGGCCAATGCCTGTGGAGAAAAAGCTTATTGTCTGGTTGATTTAGGACATCATTTGCCCAATACCAACATCGAACAAATTGTAGCTACTCTTATGTGGAAGGGAAAATTAGGTGGATTTCATTTTAATGATAGCAAATATGGAGATGATGATTTAACCTGCGGCAGCATAAAACCCTACCAGCTTTTTCTAATTTTCAATGAGTTGGTTTATGGGATGGAAAATAACCAGGCCAACAATCCTGACCTGGCCTGGATGATTGATGCCAGTCACAATCTTAAGGATCCTTTAGAAGATTTAATCCAAAGTTTAGAAGCCATCCGGCTGGCCTATGCTCAAGCCTTAATTATCAATAGAAAGGCCTTGTCAGAATCCCAAATGGAAAATGATGTGAGTAGAAGCCAGGAAATTTTACAAAATGCTTATCGAACTGATCTTCGGCCCTTACTAAGAGAAGTAAGAATTAGGGTGGGAGGTGCTTTAAATCCCATTGGTACCTATAGAAAATTAAGCATCAGGCAGGCCTTGATTGCAAAGAGGGGGTCCAAAACAATTGCAACTGGTTTATAAAATGGAGGTAACAGCAGTATTTGATATCGGGAAAACCAATAAGAAGTTCTTCCTTTTTGATAAAAATTATCAGGAAGTATTTAAAACCTATACCCAATTTGAAGAAATTCTGGATGATGATAGATACCCGGCAGATAACCTAGAGGCTGTTCAAAATTGGATCAAACAAAGCATTTCTGAAGTGCTGAAAAATAAAAATTTCAATGTACGGGCCATTAATTTTTCTTCATATGGGGCGAGTTTTGTACATATTGACAAATATGGGAAGGCCATCACCCCTCTTTATAATTATACCAAACCCTTTCCGGCTGGTCTTTTAAATCAATTTTATAAAAAATATGGGGATAAATTGAAAATTGCCAAGGAAACAGCCTCCCCTCCACTGGGCATGCTCAATTCCGGTCTTCAACTGTATTGGATGAAATACACAAAACCAGAACAGTTTGAAAAAATCAGATATTCCTTACATCTTCCTCAATATTTAAGTTGCTTATTCACCGGTATTCCGCTTAGCGAATACACCTCCATTGGATGTCACACTGGCCTGTGGGATTTTAACAAAAAGGACTATCATGATTGGGTTTATGCTGAAGAAATAGACCGAATCTTAGCACCTATCGTAGATACCAATACCAGTATCAATGTGGATTATTTGGGACATCCCATAAAAATAGGAGTAGGCATTCACGACAGTTCAGCCGCTCTCCTCCCCTATCTGAAGGTTGATAAAGAACCATTTCTGCTGATTTCCACAGGTACCTGGAGTATTTCTTTGAATCCAATGAGTAATGATCCATTGAATGATGAAGATTTAAAAAATGATTGCCTGAATTTCCTGCGTACAGATGGGAAAACGGTAAGAGCAGCTCGGCTTTTCCTGGGCAACGAATACAGGCTGAAAATTGAAGAGTTGAACCTGCATTTTCATAAAGATGAAAATTATCATCAGAGGATTATCTTCGATCAACAATTGTTTTTTAAGTTGAAAAAAAACGAGGTAAATCAATTCCATTTTGAATCTATTGATATCCCAAGAGATCAGCCTGAACGCACTCATTTAAAACTATTCAAAAATTATGAACAGGCCTATCACCAATTGATGCTGGAATTGGTGGAATTGCAAGTATCAGCTGTCAAAAGAGCCATTGGTAAGGCTTCTATCAACAAAATTTATGTGGATGGAGGATTTGTTGATAATGAGGTATTTATTAAGTTGTTATCTTTCTATTTTCAAGAATGCAAAATCCGGACCACTCAATCCCCTCTGGGGTCTGCCCTGGGAGCGGCGGCCATAATATCTGGTAAAAAAATGGGCAGGAAATTTTTAAAAAAGCATTATGCCATGAAAAAACAACCTCCTTTTATCCAGTTCAAATAATTGAAGCATGCAAGTGAAATACAATCCAAAATATCCTTCTATAGAAGATTTGAGAACTAAGGCAAAAAAAAGCATCCCCCGATTTGCTTTCGAATACGTTGATGGAGGGTGTAATTCAGAAATTAACTTGGGTAGGAATACTAAAGAGATAAGAGATATCCAGTTAAAACCTTATTATCTTAAACCATTCTCTAAAGCTTCCATTCAAACAGAACTTTTTGGAAAAACATACGATGCCCCTTTCGGAATTGCGCCCATCGGATTACAGGGGCTAATTTGGCCAGGTGCTTCTGAAATTTTGGCAAAGGCTGCATTTGAGCACAACATCCCTTACATACTCAGTACAGTCGGAACAGCCAGCATAGAACAGATAGCTGAAATAACACAAGGAAATGCCTGGTTTCAATTGTACCACCCCAAGGAAATCAGTCTCAGGGATGACCTGATTAACAGAGCGGCTGCAGCTCAATATCCTGTGTTGGTTATTTTATCTGATGTACCCACCTTTGGCTACCGCCCAAAAGAAATAAAAAACGGACTGGCCATACCACCAAGAATGACCTTATCCAATATGCTCCAAATTCTGGGGAGCCCAAATTGGGCCCTCCAAACCTTAATGGCTGGTCAACCTAAGTTTAAAACACTGACCCCCTATATTCCAAAAGGAATGAATCTGCGCCATCTGGGATTGTTTATGAATAAAACTTTTAATGGTCGACTGAATGAAGAGCGCATAAAATCCATTCGGGATAGGTGGAAGGGCAAATTGGTTATCAAAGGAGTGGCCAGTGAGGAAGACGCTGAAAAAGTCGTTGCCCTGGGAGTAGACGGTATTATTGTTTCTAATCATGGAGGCCGACAACTCGATGCTGGTGAGTCGACCATCCAGCCACTAAAAAGAATTGCCAAAAAGTTCAAAAATAAGGTTACCATAATGATGGATAGTGGCATACGCAATGGTCCCGATATAGCCTGTACCCTGGCCAGTGGAGCAGAATTCGCCTTTTTGGGGCGATCCTTTATGTACGGAGTGGGAGCATTAGGCAAAAAAGGAGGCAACCACACCATTTCCATTTTGAAAACACAAGTCCAACAAGTGATGGATCAGATTTGCTGTGAAAAGATTGTTGACTTACCAAATCATCTTGCCGAATAATAAAACCCAAAATTATGACCAGCGAAAAAGCCCAAGTCATCCAAAGCGAAGAATTTGAAAGACAAGCCGTTCCCAAAAGCCATCTCAAAAGCTGGAAAAGCTTTCTGGGTATGTATGCAGGAGAACATGCTGCGGGTACGGAATTTATGATTGGGCCCCTTTTTCTTACTGCTGGAGTAAGTGCTTTTGATTTGATCGTTGGCCTATTGCTGGGCAACTTGCTGGCTGTATTAAGCTGGCGCTTTCTTACGGCTGAAATTGCTGTAAAAAATCGTTTGACCTTATATTATCAATTGGAAAAAATTTGTGGGAAAAATCTGGTTACCTTTTATAATATAGCCAATGATGTTTTGTTTTGTTTTTTAGCAGGAGCCATGATTACGGTGTCGGCTACAGCTGTGGGAGTACCCTTTGATATGGAAATGCCTAAATTAAGCGATACCATGCCTAACGGAATTACCTGGGTATTGATCGTACTGGTTGTGGGAGCTGTAATTTCAATTATTGCGGCAAGAGGTTACGATTCGGTTTCAAAAGCAGCCAATTGGATGGCTCCTTTTATTGTTCTGGCCTTTTTGGCATGTGGAATTGTGGCTTTGGGGCAGTTAGAGGTCAAAAGTTTTGCTGACTTCTGGAATATCTGGGGGGAAGGCACAGAGCCATTTCCCGGGCAAATTAAATACACTTTTTGGCATGTGGTGTTATGGTCCTGGTTTTGTAATGCCGCTATGCATATTGGCATGTCGGACTTATCTGTTTTCAGATATGCAAAAAACCCGAATTCTGGCTGGACCACGGCTGCAGGAATGTATATTGGTCATTATATGGCCTGGATAGCTGCTGCCTTACTATATGCCGTTTATTTAAAATCACCAGAGGCTCAGGCCTTTTTAGCGGATAATACTGCTCCTCCTGTCGCACCTGGCCCACTTGCTTATAATGCAATTGGCATTTTTGGCATCATTGCAGTTGTCATTGCTGGATGGACCACCGCCAATCCAACTATTTACCGAGCTGGATTAGCATTTCAAGCCATCATTCCAAAGGCTTCTACTTTTTGGGTTACCATCCTGGCAGGTACGATAGCCACTATTGCCGGATTGTTCCCTGCCTTCGCTATGAAGTTACTTGGCTTTGTAGCTCTCTACGGTTTTATTTTGGCCCCAATAGGTGCCATTATTGTTTTCGAACACTTCTTTGCCAAAAAAGCAGGGATTACAAAAAATTATGCAGAAAAGGCAGGAATTTCCTTTAACCTACCTGTACTCCTTGCCTGGGGAATAAGTTTCGGGGTATTTTATTTTATTTCCGTTTCACAAGGAGTATTCCTTTCGTTTTTAACTCTACCAGCCTGGCTGGCATGTGGCCTCCTATTCCTGGTATTGAGTAAATTTTATCAGAAAAAAGGGACACAATAATGATCCTAAATCACCCCTCAATCAAAATTCATCATTCTAAATTAATCACTCATACCTCAAAGCCTCAACCGGATTTCTCGAAGCCGCCTTGGCAGACTGAAACCCTACTGAGATCAAGGCCATCAAAAGGGTGAATAGGCCAGCCAGGATAAAAATCCACCATTGGATATCGATATGATACTCAAATCGAGACAACCACTGCTGCATGCTATAAATGGCTAGTGGTACAGAAATGATAAAAGCTATTCCCAATAAGCGGGCGAAATCCCGGATTAACAACATGAACAAGCTGGGAGTAGAGGCTCCCAATATTTTTCTTACGCCTAGCTCTTTAGTTCGAATCAGTGCCGCATAGGACAAAAGACCAAATAAGCCCAGACAGGCAATGACAATAGCCAAAAAGGTAAAAAAGCCCAGGATTTTCCCAAAACTATATTCTGACATATATTGCTCATCGTACAGTTCCTCCATATAAAAATGCTGGAAGGCATTTCCAGGAAAAATTTTCTCGTAGCTTGCCTGCGCATGAGCCAGCGCCTTCTCTGAGTTTTGAGAATCGACTTTTACAGAGAAAAAATTAAAGGTACCATAGGCTGGGAAAAATATAATCGGTTCTATAGGTACTTGGAGCGATTCCTGATGAAAATCATCCAACACCCCTACTATTTGCCAATTCCTATCCCAAAAACGGACTCTTTTATCGAGAGCATCCTCAGAAGATTCAAATTCCAGCAATTCTAATGCTGATTTGTTCAACAACACCTTATCTAGTGCATTCCAATCAATATTGTGATCGGTATAGCGAAAATAGCGGCCAGCCAATAATTTTGCCTGATAGTTTTTGGTCCATTCATGATCTATGGGCATAAAACTGGCTACAAACTTTTCTTCCCCTGAAGCATCTTCTCTTTGAAGATCAAACATGCGCCCCAGACGATCGCCAGGTAATCTTGCCGACATCGTTACTCCCATTACAGAGCTCTCTTTCAGCATTTCAGATTTGAAACTTTGGATGTTTTCAAAAAACAGCGAATCCCAGGCTGTCAATTCAGGACCACGAATAACCATCATATCCTCCAGATTGATCCCCAAATCTTTATTCTGAAAGTATTTTATCTGTTGGTACACCAATAATGTACCGGCTATAAACACGATGGATACCATAAACTGGAAAACCACCAAGGCCTTTCCCGTCCAGCGACCACTCCCTCTTGAATTAAATTTGGTTTTTAATACAGCTGATAAATTATGTCTGGATAAAACCAAGGCTGGATAAGCTCCTGAAAGAAATATTCCAAGCAAAAATACTCCTGTAAACACAATTGGAAAAATTGATCCTCCATTCCCCAAACCTAACAAGGAGATCCAGGAGAGGTCCACATTAAGAATGGTACTAAAAGCAGGCCTAAAAAGCTCAATTAAAACTACAGCAAGACCAAGGCCCAGCATATTCAATAGGACAGATTCCGTAAAAAACTGTTGGATCAACTGCCCCTTGGTAGAGCCTAACACTTTTCTGACGCCAACTTCCCTGGCTCGCTCAATGGCTCTTGCCGTTGACAAATTAATGTAATTGAGCCATGCAATAACAAGGATTAAACCAGCCACTATTAATAAGGTCCATATCAAACGCCCATTGCTGGTCTGTCCAATCTCGTACTCAAAATTAGAGTACAAATGAGCCTGTTTTAAAGGTTGCAAACTAAACTCTTCTACACTGCCACTCACTTGGTCACCTTTAAAATGACGATCACTAAATGCTGCAAATTTTGCTTCGAGGGCTTTGGCATCTGTACCTGGTTGTAGCTCCAAAAAGTGGTGAAAGTCTGACCAGGTCCAGCTGTTGTCAGCATCTGTTCCATTTTGGGTGATAAAGGTCTGATAGGAAATGACCATATCAAATTGCAACAAAGAATTAGCGGGCACATTTTTCATGATCCCCGATATCTCGTAAGGCTGTTCATCCCGATAAATGCGAATGGTCCGGCCAATCAAGGTCTGATAGTTTCCATCCTGAGGGCCAAATATTCGGTCGGCTTGCCTTTGGGAAAGAACAACTTTGTAATCATTTACCAGTAAATTATCGGAATCCCCCGCCAAAAGAGGATAAGAAAACAATTTGAAAAAATTATTATCCGCGTGAATAGAATGCTCCACATCAAAAATCTCTTCATCTGATCGCACTACCGATCTCCCTCCTGGAAAAATACGAGTATGGGAACGAACTTCAGGAAACTCTTCTTCCATGGTGGGGCCAATGGTTGGATAGGTAATCGTTCCTTTTTGAATGAGTTTACCATTTTGAAAACGATGGTTAACTACTCGGTACAGTTGATCAGCTTTAGAGTGGAAGCGGTCAAAGCTTAACTCGTAACTAACATATTGCAAAATGAGCAAACAGGCAGCTATGCCTACTGCCAATCCAAAAATATTGATTAATGAATGTGTTTTTCTTCGGTAAAAATACCGTAATGCGATGGTTAGATAATTTTTGTACATATCAAGTCGGATGGTTGGTATTAGATTTCTTTTTCTGAAAAAATAGGGCCGCAGGTAAGAAAAAAGGCTGCGGTAAAAATGAAAACGAGCTTTTCTTTTTCCATGTATTTCTTCCAGTTCGGCATACCATTCCCACAAATCCCCTTCAACTTCTTCCAGGAATCGGTCTGCACAAAGCCATCGGATAAATCGCATGGCCAATTGAGGTGGTTGAGGATCAATGGAATCATTCATGTCAAAAAGTTGGATTGAAAAGCCGAGCCAGATACCTGACTCCACATGCGATCTCTTAGTTCTCGAGCAGCGGTCAGTGCTTTTTGACCCTCTACGGTTACCTTATACAATTTTTTCCGCTTCCCTCCCCTCTTGGAGGTAGCCTCACTGTAGGACGCTTCTAAAAAATTCTTATCCTGCATCCTATTACAAGCAGCGTGTACTGCACCGATACTGATGGTTCGGCCCGTTTGTTTTTCAAGTTCCTTTTTAATGGCTAAACCATAGGCCTGGTCATATAAAATGGCTACAGCCAGTAGGACAATTTCTTCAAATTCACCTAGGTAAGTTCCTTTCATTTTGATATTTATTCTTAGCTAATGAACATAAATTTCATCTCATCAAGCTCATTTTTTTCATAAATGTATATAAAATAAAATTGGAGTGCAAGAAAGATGAGGATATTTTTTTCGTTTTGTATATAAAATAGAAAAGAATGGTGTTTTATGAGACGGGTTGAGGTATATGGGGATGAATTAATGTAAGGCTGCAACTTTATTGGTTTACGGCAGTCTTCCTAAATATTGAGTATTCAACCAATTAAAAACACCGATTCTCGAATGAAAAAATGGATTTTTCTTTCCCTGGCTTTGCATGCCATCTACCTTTCTGGTCAGGAAGTCACCAATTATCAAATCGTAATAAACCAGGCAGATCCTTTCAAGATTAAGGTTAAAGCAATTTTTCCTTTAGCCATTGACACTCTTTACATCCATTCCAGTTGTCCCAATTATGATTATCCAGAGGGCTGGTCGACATTTATCAAACCTCAGTCGGCAAATCTTAAATTCCTAGGTAATTCGAAGTGGATTGCCCAGGGAAAAGAGATCAGCTATGAGGTAGATTTGTCTTTTGTGAAAAAAAATTGGGATGTGGGCAACGAGCAGGCCGGACTCTACATAGACCAATCCATGTTTGTAGCCACCCGAGCTTTATTTCTGAGCCCTCCCAGTGATCAAAAATTCGAGGTTAAATTTGATCTCCCCAAAGATTTCGTGGTCACTACTCCCTGGACTTCCCTCGGATCCAATCGCTTCCTCGTCAGTTCCAGGCAAGAGTTAATGAACAACACAGTAGTATGGGGTTTGCGTGGCCCTGAAACTATTAAGGAAGGAAACTTTAAGCTGAATTTTATTTTATTAGGTTATGATAAAAAAATTTCTAATCGGGTTCGGAAAACATTTAAGGCAGTATTAAAAGAATATCTGGAGCTATTCCCCCAAACCCCCAATTCCAATTATCTAATTACAGTATTTCCATTTGAGCAAAACGACGGGGAAGCTTATGAATCGAGTAATGCTTTTTCATTAAAATCGCCCATCAGTGATGACAATAAGATTATTTGGGCCAATTTGTTTGCCCATGAATTATTTCATTTCTGGAATGGGAAAATGATCAATACTGCGGATAGTGAGGAGACCGAATGGTTTTCGGAAGGTTTTACGGAGTATTATTCTAATCTAGCTTTAATCAGGTCCAAAGTCCTTTCCGAAACGGCCTTTTACCGAACCATTGAGAAGACAATTGGCCTTTACTACTATTTCAAAAACAGTCAATATCGTAAGCTTTCCATAATGGAGGCTGGAACTGGAGATTCCTACTACCGCTTTGGTGTCTATAATGGAGGATGGTGTGCAGCCTTTGTCATGGACATGATGATCCGCGAAAAACTAGCTGGCAAAAGCCTGGATGATTTTATGCATTTCCTGTTTGAAAAATATGCTTTACCAGGTAAGATATGTGGCCTGAATGAATTAAAAGTAGCTTTTCAGGAATTTATGGGTTCGGACACAGGCGATTATTTTGGTAAGTACATTTCAGGAGCGGAGCTATTGCCTCTGGAAAGTTACTTCCAAAGTATGGGTATCAGTTTGGATTATACGGATTATGAGGGGACAGCTTTTTTGTTTAGTAAGCCTGGAGCTAGCGCTGTTCAAAGAGAAAAGCAAGGTAGGTGGATGAAATAATAGGATGTTTTTCATATAGATTTTGAAGTAAATGAAAGTTTAGCCATTTTTATTCCCACTAATAATTTGAAAGACTAAATTTCCTAGCAAAAATTAACCATTGAAAAGAGTCTAAAAAAAATTTAAATTGAATAAAAATCATTGGAAAACCGTCTAAACCCAAAGTCAATGGCTCCAAACAAAACTTTTCTAGTTATAATTTTGCTCATCTCAGGAATATCATCTCCTAATTTTTTATTTTCTTCTTCGAATAAACACACGGATTCATTATTAAAAGCCTCCAAATTAAGTATCTGTAAAGCAATAGAATATGATCTAAACATACTGTTTAGCGATTCTTCTCTTTTTGGAAAAATCCAATGGATTCATGGTTCTGCAGATTACGATATTGACATTGTAGATATCTATCTCAATGGAGAAAAGATAATCAGCAATTTGGCATTTGGCGAAAGCACAGCATTAATGGATATTCCTTTAGGAATGAATAGAGTGGCGGTATCCCCAAGCTTTTTAGAAACACCAGACACCGCATGGAGTGGGCAAGATTTATTTATCGATACTGAATCAATTGACTCGACGAATCAGGAAAATGGGGATAGTTTTTTAGCCATACTAAATGGGGTACGAGATACAAGCATTCATTCCTGGGGAGGGTACAATACAAGTTTTAAAATTTCCACCTTTCGATCTCGGTGTAATGCAAAAGATTTATCCCCTTTTGATACAGAATTACTCTTTTTTCAATACATTATTGGATCCTCTCCTATTAACATCTTTTTGGAGGGGGATTCTATTCCTTTGATAAGTAATTTAAGCCCAGGGATATTTCCTTCTGGATACATTTCCCTACCATCAGGCAATAAATACAATTTGCATCATTTGGATAGCTTGAGTCTTAATGAAAACACCTATGCCATCTATAACCTAGACTTTACAGAGACGGACAAAAGGGTGTTCACCCTCCTGATCGCAGGCATGTACGGTTTTACGACAAGTAGTCCATCTGGCCCAAGTTTTGAAATGTACATAATAGATTGTGAAGGAAATGTAATAAGATCTCACAATACTATTTTTGATGTAAGCACCCGAAGATTAGAGGAGCTGGGCATCCAATATTATCCCAATCCTGTAAAAAATAATTTGTTTCTTGAAACCCCAAAGTTTCTTGACAATTTGGAAATTATCAGTATGGAGGGCAAGGTCATCAGAAGTATGAAAAACCTATTAGGTTCAACTAATATTTCTCTGGTGGAGATACCAAGTGGCCTTTATTTCATACGAGTCTATGCCGAACAAAAGTTATTTTGGGGGAAACTTATTAAACAGTGAGGAGGCAAATGAATCAGAGCATAATTCAATTCCTCAACCAGCATTTCTACATGCTTTTTATTTGTCTTATAACTAGAAATACAGGCCCTCAAAACACTTTCTCCATTATACTCCACATTGGATATCCAACACTTCCTTCTTTCCAAGAGGTAGTCTAAGACCATTTGCATAGGAAATTCATGGTTTTGATGTCGAAAACAAATTACAGGTAGAGAGGTGTGGTTAACAATTTCCCATCCATTTTCCACAAGCAATTTTCTCAAATAATTCCCCATTTCAAATTGGTGGTTTAGCATCCTGGACAGGTTTTCTTCTCCCAATTCAGCCAGGAGCATAAATATTTTCAGTCCTATAAATCTTCTTGACCACAATAAGCCCACTTTGTATAAATCTGTCCGGTCTTCAAGCTCATCGGGAACATAATGAGCATCGATTGAGAAGGTACGTTTAGTGGCTTCTTTATGCTTAGTCAGAAAAAATCCTGCTCCGGTAGGAACAGGAAGCGTTTTGTGGGGATCCCAGGTAATGGAGTCGACTTCATGAATTCCTTTGAGAAATGATCTGGTATTTTCAGACAATACAAAGCCTGCTCCCCAGGCCCCATCTACATGAACCCATAAGTTTTCGGATTTGCCAAGGGAAGCAATTTCAGATAAAGGATCAATTACTCCAAATGCAGTAGTACCTGCTGTAGCAATAACCATAAAAGGCTCCAGATCATTTTGCCTATCTTGTTTTATCTGCAATTCCAGTTTTCCTACATCTAACCTTCTTTTTTCGTCTACAGGAATACGAATGACGGCCTCTCTACCCAATCCTGCCTGATGAGCAATTTTGATAATTGAATCATGGGCATCTACAGAGGCATAAATAATCGGCTGCTTTTTTAAAGCCAAAAGCCCTCTTTTTCTATATTCCGGAAATCGCCTGGTTAAGGCACATAAGACAGCTGTAAAATTCGATTCTGAACCTCCATTTGTGTAATAGGAAAAGGAAGTTTTAGGATCAAATCCAAGTTTTCTAGTAATATAATCGAGGCTAATCTTCTCTATTTCATTGGCAGCAGGTGAAAACCACCATGCTCCTAATTGAGGATTGTAAATGGCCGCCAATGCATCAGCCACTACCCCTGAAGAAGTAACACTAGGCTGAAATAAACCAAAATGCATAGGGTGATTGGTTTGTAAAGTCCACTTGTCCAAAAGTTGTATAACATCTTCTGTTATTTCTTCTAAAGGCACTCCACCTTTGAAGTCATATTTATCCAAAGCGTTTTTTATCTTATCATAAGAAATCCTTGAAATCGCATCTTTATTTTCAATTTTTTCAAATATTCCATCTGATTTCTTTGCCAAAGACAGTAATTCTTTTTTTAAGGCTTCCATTTGATTCGAATTTTAAGTGCATGTGGATCTTGTTCACCCTACAAAATTCTTTCAAAAGATGGCCTTCATCTTCTGGGATTTCCAGGATTTTTTTATCTATTGGAAATCATAGAACAGAAGATTTTCTAACATACTCTTAAATATGACTCCTCCCGAAAATCTTGGGATATTTCATTCTTAATCACCAAAAAATGGGAGATAAATAACTGCCTTCTGCAGTCAGGGAGACAAATGGAAAATAAATAGAGATATATAGTTTTAATGTTAATGGTTTTCCAAACTTAAAAAGGCAAATCCATAACACGCTGGATAATTCATATAAATTGTAAATGGATTTGACAATTTTTCTCCATATATCTCAATTTGTCTCAAATTGTCTCGAATCTGAGATCACTTTTTGTGAATATTTTTAGAAAATTTGGGACGGGTCATGTTTCACTTTTCATACAAATCTTCCAAATCAGTCTCCCCCAATTCAATCAAAAATTCACTTATTTCACGAGTAGCCTGGCTTAAAAAGGCCTTTCCCTTTTCAGCACTTGATTGGATAGGGTCCCCTACCCCAGTATCCTCCGTCACTTTGGTCCATTGGCGTTGAGCAGTAACCCATCCATCTTTTAAGCCTTTAATTCGAAAACGCTTCTCGGCCCCTTTTCCTGCATCTTGGAGGGGAAGCACTAAATTTGGACGGATGTGCATCATAGCGCTCGTTTCCAGCTCCCCGGCATGATCACCTGGTTCATCAAAATACTCCTTGGCATTTCCAATCTTCCACCAATCGATGCTGCAAACAAACACTTCCGGAAAGTCAATTGACAATTCTCGAATCATATTTTTGAAATGGTTGCCCCCATGAGAATTCAGGATTAGCAATTTGTCCATGTTGTGGCGAGACAAAACATCTACCACATCTTTAAGAATAGCATATTGGGTGCTTGGTCGAAGATTCATACATAATTTGATATCCAATTGCCCTGTATTAATACCAAAAGGAATACAAGGTAGCACGACAGTCTTTGCTCCGGCTTCCCAGGCCAGCCTTGCAGATTCTTCTGCCACAAAAGTCGCTTCATAATTGTCAGTAGCATAAGGCAGGTGATAATTATGCGCTTCGGTAGCTCCCCAGGGCAATATGGCTACTTTATAGGAAGTTTCTTTTACGGTTTTCCAATTGGTTTCTGCTAGGATAAAGGGTCTGGGTTGTGGAGGCATTCCAATTTATTTTTTCAGGTTTATTATTTTGATTTAAAAGCTAATTGAAGGAGCATCTTTTGTGCTTTTTAAAAGTGCCTTTGTAATCTATTCAAAATTTTAAATGTATAAAATGCGTTCAAGCTAGAAACGACACATTTATGCTCCCAGTTAAAATTAATACTAGTACTTTTAGAATTGCAAATTACTAGTGTTCCCGCCTTCAAATACTTACAATTAAAGTTTAGAAAATGAAAAAAGCACTCCTCTTTTTTGCCCTATTTATAATATTGCTTAATTGTAACAATGACAATATTGAGAATAGGATTGAAGATGCAGTCAAAATTACAGTAAATGGTCCCTATTCATTAGAACACATTGCCAGTAAATATGATATGAAGACAAGTGATTCTTTAGATCAAACTGATTCCAGTCATGTTGCCACTATTATTAATAAGTCAAGTGATATCCTTTATTTATTTACAAATAAAATTTAGGGAGATTTATGGTATTTTCCATCATCTATGTTGAAGTACAAATGCTCTGGAGATATCCTTAGTTTAGTGACCATAAGTTGTGAAGGCTTTTTGAACCTGAATTGACTCCACTATACCCTAATGATTCCACTGTATTTTTATCAGGATTTAGAAATGCAATAGAATAAAGTGCCAATGTTATTTTAATGAACTTTCAATATTCTAAGGATAAAGAAGGATTTAAAGAGGAGATGAAAAAAGCCGTCATTTATGAAGTGAATAGATTAAAGATAATTCGAAAATTAGATGGGTTAGAGGATATGGTTTGTACCGATAAATCTAAACTAAAAAACTAGGTCTTAATGAATTTTGATAACCAATTAATATTCTTTTTCAGTGCTTTAGGAGCCTTCAATGGCTTTATCCTTTCCATTTATTTTGCTGTTAAAGCCAGGAAAAAAGAATTTTCCAGTTATTTCTTGGCCTTGTTAATTCTTACCTTAAGCATAAGAACCATTAAATCGGTTTTTTTCTATTTTAACCCATCTTTAGCCAATATATTTATTCAAATAGGCTTGTCTGCTTGCATATTGATTGGTCCATTCCTGTATTTGTATTTAAAATCATTTAAAGAAAAAGCGAATTGGGCAGTCCATGTTTTACCTTTTTTAGTGGGGATTACGATACTGGGAATAGTTTATCCGTATGTTGAACATCGAAGAGTATGGAGTCTAGGGATAGTAAGAGGAATTTACCTGCAATGGTTAGTCTATATCCTTTTGTCATTCAAGTATATAAAGCCCTTAATTTTCAAGCAAAAAACCATCAATACTACATTCAGAAAAATTGATATTTGGAAATTAAGCATCTATCTCGGTGTATTTGCCATTTGGCTGGCCTATAATATTGGTCCTTATACCTCTTATATTGTAGGAGCTTTATCCTTTTCCTTTGTGTTGTACTTAATTATTTTACTCTTTATTTTTAGTGGGCATAAAGGATCTTCATTTTTTCAAGAAAAAGAGAAGTACAAGAACAAGGAGATGGCTCCAGAAACCTTAGCCCAAATTGAGCAAACCCTCTCCACCATCATTGAAAAAGAGTTGTTCCTAAATCCCAACCTCACCTTGACCGAAGCCTCTAAAGAATTGAATATTTCTAAGCATACCCTATCCCAATATTTAAATGAACAACTGGGTAAATCCTTTTCCACTTATATCAACGAATTGAGGATTGAAAAAGCTAAAGCGTTTTTACAATCTGAAAACCCCTATACCATCGAAGGCCTGGGATATGAAAGTGGTTTCAATTCAAAATCGACCTTCCATTCTACTTTTAAAAAATTGACTGGTCAAACTCCTGCAGAGTATAGAAAAAGTAAAGGTTTTTAGTGCGATTCTATATATCCGAACTACTCTTGTATTATTTTATTCTCCTTGAAACAAGATGTTTGGCATCTTTGAAATCCAATTGAATGGAATAAGAACATAATAAGGAAAATCTTTCATAAGCAATATAAAATTTGATTAAGCAAAGGATTGCTAAGCTTGGAAAGGTTGGTAAGCCTTTGCGAACCAGTAGCTTACCAATCCCTACATTTCATTGCGGGCTTAGTAATCTTCTATCAAGTCATATTTTATTTATCTATCCAACAAAGCAGGTCTTTGTTTTAATGTTTAAATGATTTTGATAAAACACTAAAAAGCAAGTAATGAAAAAAACAACCCTGACTGTTTTCAGCCTATTCTTTATAACTGCCATATTTTGTCAAGAAAAGGGCAACAAAAACGATTTTCAAGAAATTACCACAACGATTATGCTTTATATTGATGGAACCGCCAATGGGGAACCAGAAAAATTAGAGAAAGCATTCCATCCAGATTTTAATTTATACTCTGTAAAAGAGAACGATAGTCTAAGAGTTTGGGCTGGTTCAGATTATGTTGGCAGAATCAAGAAAGGGGTGAAAAATACTCGACAAGGCAGAATTATTTCGATAGATTACGAAAAGGATGCCGCCATTGCCAAGGCAGAAATCGTCATTCCGGGCTGGCGTATTTTTACCGATTATTTTCTGCTTTTAAAATATGAGGGAAGCTGGAAAATTGTGCATAAAAGTTATACCTGGAGGCCCTATCCGAAATCAAAAGAATAGCTATTAATATTAAAGGAAAGGATCACCCCTTTTCTATTAATTTATTAATGGCTTTGAGGAGTTTCCTTTTGGTGGCATCTTCATCTGAGGCATTACTACTCTGCAACAAACGTTGACTTTCTTCTAAGTTCCCTTCTTTTAAATAAATAAGAGCCAAATAAAATTCAGCCTCGCTCTTTAATAAATTTGAACCATTGCTTATTTCAGAAAACACCTTTTTGGCAGCAGTATAATCAGCTGTTTCCATCAGTGAATAGCCTTGGGCTAGTTTTAAAATGCTTAGGGAAGGATCTTCCTGCAAACAGGTTTCAATAAGTGGTAGAGTTTGATCATATACCCCTGAGTTAAATAAGCGAACTAAGTCTTGATAATTGCTGCATACCTCTTCACCTCTAGTGGTTAATTCCAAGGGTATAGGTTTTTTGTAGGCCTGATATAAATTTTCTGGATTTTGTGTAGGAACGGAAATTTTAAAAACAACAAAGGCAGTAATTGCTAATAAAATGGCAGCAGCAATTCCTTGAAAGTAACGGTTTCTAAATATTGAAAAAATTGAGTTATTGGATTCGGAGGAGAACTTCTTTTTATTCAATTCTCTAATTTCATCCAATGTAATGCCTCCTGATATTTTATGACTCAAGTATTGGTGCATCTTTTTTTGATCGTTCAGGGCATTAGATAGTTCAGGTTCTTGAGTCAATCGCTGTTCAAAAGCCTTTTTCTCTTGCTCAGTTAATTTGCCGTTTATATAATCCTCTATTCGATCAATATCTTTTTTACTCATTGGGATATAAATTTACAATGATCATAATCGGGTTCTTTTCTCAAATTTTTTCTCCATTGATCAATACAGGCCGATTTTCTTCTATAATAAGTGTTGGCCTCAGGCATTTCCAGTAATTTAATCATTTCTTTCACTGGGGTTTCCAATTTGTACAATTCGAGCAGTCGCTGACAGGTATCGCTAAGGCTAAAGAATGTTTTTTCGAGTAAAAGAAAACAAATGGCATCGGCATTAGCTTTTTCTGCTAAACGTTCGGCTTCCATTTGGCTCTCTTTATATTGATCCAAAATAACTACTTCAAGCTGCTCCAGTTTTTTTCTTTTTCGAAGAACATCCATCCATTTATTTCTCCAAATGGCCGATAGGAAGCCTCCCAAAGGACAGGTCAGATAAAATGCAGGATTTTGAGCGCTAATGGTCAAAACAATCATAGATTCTTGAAAAATATCTTCTGCGTCCTTTTTTTTCCCTTGATGATTTTTGATCCAAGCTAATATTTTTTCAAAAAAATGCTCGTAAATCTCTTGTATCCTTTCTCGATTCCCATTTCTGAATCCTTCTACAATGTATTTTTGGTGGTCCTGGTGTACTTGTGGCATTGAAGTAGTAAATGAAATATGATTTGAATATGGTTCTGTAGGTTTTTGAAATATTAAATTTCGAAAAAAAAAGAGATTGGTAGGTAAGATTTATAGAATTTGTCGATTAACTATTGAGATCAGGAATTTTATCCACCTGAATACAGGTTAATATTTCAAAACATAGTATTTATGAAAATTATTTACCTTTAGTTTGATATTTTAACCATATTTAATTTGGTTAACCCTGGTTTATTCATTTACCTCAAAAAAAGAAAACATGACAACAGTAAAAAAAGGGAATTTTTGGAAAACACTGAAACTCGCATCATTAATGGTGTTCTTTGCTTTAATTACCGATAGCTGTACCCCTAGCCATCAACATGGAAACACGGATATGGAGGATGAAAATGGTTCAGGAAAAAAAGAATCGTGTGTCTATAGGAATGCTTTTGATAAAAGCAAGGCTCTAATAAAATATTATGGTAAATATACTTATAAGGGTGACTATAGAGACACAAATCGGAATATAAAGGACATTATTATTAGACCCTCTGTGTATGAGCCTAGTAGTAATATGCTTCCTAGTTTTTCATTTAGTGTGGTTATGTTAAGTGGTGGCTCTCCACATTACGATGTAGACAATCTTGGTTATAAAGGTCTTCAATTAAAAGGAGAAAATGCCCAATTTAATAATGCCGATAATGAGAGTACCATAGAGTTCATTTTTTACATTACAATTGATAATATAGATTTTAACGCACACGAATATGGAATAGCTTTTAGTTATCCTGAAGCTGGTTACATGGATGTTTCTCACAGCGAAAATGATCATGGTCAATCTGAAGAATATCGGGTTACAGTTTGTGACATTAGTTTTGTAACCCCAATCACTATTAAAGAGACAAATGATGTAATTTTGGACTATATATCCAAGAAAAAGGAGAATTTCCCTTTTACACCAGGCGATCCTTATCCAGAAGATTGGCCTAAGTTTGAAGTGATTGAAAAGGAGGAGGGGTACCTTCTAATTCCCTACTTTCCAGAAGATTTTGAAAAGCAGTAAGTAATTAATTGTATTAAAAAATAAGTTATTCGCTACCTCTTTGTTGGCTGAATAACTTATTTTTAATCTATGAAAACCCTAAATACACCTCTAATCCTCCTATTTTTTTGCTTTCCACTGTTATCATTAAATGCTCAATCCAAAGCTGAGAAAGCCATTGAATTATACAATCGTGCCGAAGCAATTGCTGAAGAAGAGCATATGAATTTTCCAGCCTATTATGAATTGGCAGAGCAAGCAATGCCCTTGCTAAAGTCAACCCAACAATGGGAACCCTATTCCTGGACCCTATTAGGGTTAATGAATACCTATTACTTTGATTTTCAATTCCATAAATCAAAAGAGTATGCGAATCTCTTTGAAAAAGAATTAAAAACGATACCTGTATCAGATGAATTTTTACTGGATAAGGTTTTGCGGATAAGTGTCTATTATGCGAATCAGGCTAATTATCCTAAGGCAGCAGAAATAATGAAATGGGCTGTTAAAATTGCAGATCGATCTGGGGCAAATAAAGCCAGTATTTATAATAATTTGGGCTATCTCAATAAAGTTCAGGGTGATTACCAAGTAGCTCTGGATTTTTACCATAAATCAATTGATGAACGAAAACAAGCAAACCCTATCCGATACGGGCATTTAGCGAATACCCAAAGAAATCTAGGACGATATTATCAAACTTTAAAGAAATATCATGAAGCAGAGGCTTATTTTCTGGAAAGTCTGGAGACTCTTAAATACGAAATCTCCCCTGATTTGATTAGAAATTATTCCTCCTCAGCTTATATTGATCTCGGACTTAATTATCAATTATTGAAGGATTTTAACCGCGCAGAATTTTATTTAAAGAAAATAGAACATGTTCCTGATTTATTACCTCGTTATCATGCCCGGGCCAAGCTTTTTCTCGGGAAAAATTATTTAAAAAAGAAAGAAATAATCCAGGCACAAACAACCTTAAAAGAAGCTGTTTTTGAAAACCGAAAAATAAATGGCCTAAAACATAGTAACACTGCTGCATCCTATCAGTTTTTGGGAGAAACTTTTGCGGCCAATAAGCAATGGGAAGAAGCTTTACAAAATTATCAGATGGCCTTATCCGGGCTTGTCCGAAATTTTAATGACACCCTTGATGTTTTTAAAAACCCGGATCGAGAGGGTGACATCATTTCCAAAATTGATTTGCTGGAAGTATTGTCCTTAAAAGCAGAGGCATTAAATCATTTTGGAGAAAAAAAAGAGGCTGGAAATACCTTCCGATTGGCTAGCGATATTATTTATGATATGCGAAAAGACATCTTTTCCTACCAATCCAAACTCTTATTGAGTGATCAATCCACCGAGCTGTTTGAAAAGGCTATTTCTTTCGCTTTTGAATCCTATGAAGAAACGAAGGACCCAATATATCTAGAACAAGCCTTTTCCTTTTGTGAAAAAAATAAGTCCACCCTTTTACTCGAAGCAATGTTGGAAGCGGAGGCGCAGGGAAAATCTGAGATTCCTATTCAAATCAGAAATCAGTTGCAAAGCCTGAAAACAGAGCTGGCCATGTATGATAAGGTAATGAGGCGTGCTAAAGATGAAAAGCTTAGCAGCTTAAGAGAAAAGAAAATAAAAATACAGGAGCAAATTGAAAACATTAATGTCCAACTTTCTGAAGCTTATCCCAAATATCACCGTTTGAGATATGCTTTAAAAACTGTGGATATAAAATCGGTTCAGAAAAATTTATTAGGTCAGGACGGAGTATTAATAGAATTTTTTGCAGGCAAGGATCATTTGTATATTTTTTCTATATCCAAAGAAAATATTGATTTAAAAAGACTGGAACAAAGCACTCAGCTGATCAACCTAATGGCTCAGTACCAATACTGTTTTAAAGATGAGCATCAGATTATCAACCAACCCGACCGGTTTTTAAAGTTGTCTAATGACCTGTTTAAAACCCTTCTTAGCAGTACTCTAAGTGCCCATGCTGGGAAAAATAAAATCCTTATTATTCCTGATGGAAATTTAGAATATCTACCCTTTGATGCTTTGGTTCAAGAGCTATCTCCGGATAATTCTGCCAGATATTTGATCGAAGACTATTTGCTTAGCATGGCCTACTCTGCTAGTTTATTAGTTCAGGGAGAGAGTATCAAAAACAATAATAAGCACTTATTGGCATTTGCTCCTTTATTTGAAAATCGAGAATTTAACCTTCCTGATCTTCCCTATTCTAAAGTTGAAATTAACAACATAGGTGGCTTTGACAAAACATTATTAGTGGGCCAGCAGGCTAGTGTCAATGCATTTCGCAATCGAGGACCAGATTATGGGTTTATACATTTATCTACTCACGCCACTTTGAATGCAGGTGAGAAAAATCCATGTATCTATTTCATTGATAGTGCCTTGTATTTGAATGAATTATTTGCGATGCAATTGAAAGCCAACCTAGTAGTACTAAGTGCCTGTGAAACAAATGTGGGTGAACATGCTGGAGGCGAGGGAGTTATGAGTTTGGCCAGAGGTTTTCGTCATGCTGGTGCCAAAAGTTTAGTTGCTTCTTTATGGGAAGTAACTGATCGATCTACTTCTGAAATCATCCAGGCATTTTATCAATATTTGGAAAGAGGAAAAAGCACACCCGATGCTTTACGATTGGCCAAATTAGATTATTTGAAGCGTTCAGATTTAAAAGCCTATCAAAAAAGCCCTTATCGCTGGGCTTCTATGGTATTTATTGGACAAGATGGAAGAGTAGGGAAAAAAGCCAATTCAAGTACCTATTTTTTGCTATTCCTGGCAGTGGGTTTGATATTGTTTGGCTTATTTATAAAAAGAAAATCAGCTTAAGTAAGTGTACAAAAAAAATTAATACTAATTCTGCCGCCGTCCGGCGGCAGAATTAGTATTAAATATAAATTTTATTTTGTCACAGTACTTAATACAAAATATCATTTAATCTCTCTTTCCTCTTCATTTTAATTTTTTTCTAAAAAAATCTCCGCTGAAGGGTAAGAATTCCCTCCTTCTACTATATACCTATAGAAACCGGTACGGAATCATTTTATGTCAACCTGACTTTTGGAACAGTACTCCAGAAGGCCTGTAACTCCTTTGCCCATAGGCTAGGATAAATGATCGTGCTCCTTATTAACCTTCAATCCATTACAAATGAAAATGAAACATTTTATGTTCCAATTATGCTGCCTAATGGTATTTTGCATAATAGGGTACAGCTTAAAAGCCCAGACTATTTGTCAAAATCGTGCCCTCGATTTTGACGGTGTCAATGATCTAATCCAACTTAACGGACCTCCTGTAAATGGAACTACTGCCTTTACCACTGAAATGTGGTTTACCTCCACTTCCACCTCAACCAACACCAATTGCTTTGGAAATTTTCGGAGGCTTTTTTCATTCGTTGGTCCTAACAACTTTATAGAATTTGGAGAATGTGGCCAGGTCCTAAATTTTCGATGGAGGACCAGTACTGGGAGTTTAGCAACCACTCCAATTGGTGCCCCTACCCTTACTTTAAATAATTGGTATCACCTGGCGATGGTATATGATGGTAGTCAAATTAGCATTTACCTTGATTGTATTTTGATATTTACCACCCCAGTGACAGGAACTTTTAATTTTAATCGCTTTAGAGTAGGACAATGGCAGGGTGCCCTGGCTCTTAATCAAAATTGGCTCGGCCAAATCGATGAAGTTCGATTGTGGAGTGATACGCTTAGCCTTCAGGAGATTACCGAAGGCAAAACTTGTCCACCTACCGGACAGGAAACCAACCTGGCACTCTTATGGAGATTGGACCAAGGAATTCCTCAGGGCAATAATGGAACCATAACTCAAGTAATTGATCATTCCCCTAGCAATGCCAATGGTACTCTTATCAACTTTGCTTTAAATGGTAACACCAGTAACTTCGTTTGCTCACAAATACCCCTGTTGTATCCAAACTATGGGGAGCTTGAACTTAACATTGGAGAATACCCTCCCCCTCACAATGAGATACAAGAGATTTGTAGCGGTGACCCTGCACATTTCTGTTTAAGTTTAAATGGGACTGTTCCAAGTATTCCTCCAGGTACAACTATTCAATGGCAGCAAAATGAAGGGGGTGGCTGGATCGACATCACTGATCCTGCTTTTAATGGACTTTGTTTTCCAGTAAATGCTATTACTACAGACTGTAGTTCAAATCCAGATGGGTTCATTGACAGAGTATATCGGGCCATGATTACAGCCATTGATCCGATTACAGGATTAAGCTGTACCTATTTATCAGATGCCGATACCCTCAGGATTTGTTGCCCGATTGGACCAGCAAGTGTCTTAATTACCCCTGATGATCCCTTGTGTGAAGGAGATACTACAGATGTAGACGTCCAACTTATTTCCAGTGATCCTTTTGTTTTAACTCCAGGTCCATTTGTAATGATCGAGTGGTTTGTTAATGGTGCCAATATTCCTGGAGCAAGCAACCAAACCCATTTCTCATTTACCTATAACTCAGTTACTCCTCCCTCACTGTGTTTTGAGGCAGTTATCACCAACTGTGGTGGTAAAGAATCCAGAGTCTCTTCTTGTGTGGTGGTAGATCCAGTACCAGAATGCGGTACTATTGAAGGCAAGTCACCAAGTACTTTAACTCAGGACCCTTTCAACCCTGATCTTTATTATATCTGCCCCGGAAATGATGGGGTAATTGGAATAGCTGACACTTTTAAAAACTGTATCATTAATTGGCAGTATTCCTTTGATCTGGGTGTTTGGCCCCCCTTGGGAATTTCAAATGGACTGCAAAATACCAATATACTACCCTCAAGTTTATGGCCAACAGGAGTTACCTCCATTTTTTATCGAATAGAATGTAAGCCTCTATCCGATCCATCAGGATGTGAGCCTTGTTACAGCAATATTTTGGAGATTCAGTTGATTGAACCTCCAATTATGGATGTGATAACTGGCTTGAATAGAATTTGCAAAGAAGATGGTGGAACCTTACTGTCCGTTTCAAGTCCAGATCCAGATTTGGATTATACCTGGCTGTGTAATGGACTAGAAGTAGGAACTGGCCCCGATTATTTCGCTACCGAAGCCGCCTGCTACTGGGTGGAAATATCGAATGGTTGTCAAGTCGTTGAGACCGGATGGTTCTGTCTGGAGATCTGTGAAATTATACCTATTATCACTTGCCCCTTACCACCCAATCCATGTGCTGTATTCACTGAACCCATCACTATATCTGCTTGTGATTCTAAATCCACCTGTGGCGACAACAGTCTTTTTACTTATGAGTGGTCATGGCTTGATGCAAATGGTGATCCTCAAACTGCCACTGGTTGTACTCTTACGGATACACCACCGAAGGAAGGAACAGAGTATTTTCTAACCATCAAAGATGGTAATACCGGATGTGAAATTACAACCTCCACCTTCATCAAACCTTGTTGCTAACTCCAATAAATAAGAAAACAATGAAACGAATATATCTTTTTCTTCTATTTTTAATTTATCCATTTTTAGATGTCCAGGCTCAGCTTTGCAATTGTGAAGCCAGGCTAGTTCCAACTTCGATTAATTGCTGCTACTCGCTTCAGTTACGTTTTCCCGTGACCAGAGGTTGTTCCACCTCTGATGTCAGAACGGTTATTTTTAATACAAATGTGGTTTCAGGATTTACTTCGGAAATTTCAAGTGTACTCTTAAGCCCTCCCGGGATAAATGTAGCTGTTGATCCTAGCAAACAAAAAATCACGTTTACATCACCTACAAACATAGTGACGGATGCAGGCCTGGGGAATTGGTTTAGTTTAGGTCAAATTTGTCTAGACAATGCTTCAGCTGGAAGCTCAGCTTTTTCTATAACTGCTTTGGAATCTGATATCAATAAACCTTCCTGTGAAAATCAATTTGAATTAAATGTCCCTTGTAAAAAACCTCCATCGAATCCAGTGGATACCACCAAATTATATGGAGATAGTTTATCTAATATACCTACTAAAATTAAAGCTTTTGGTGATGCATATTATGTTACAGGAAGCCGACAAAATAATGGAACAGAATATGCTACCATGAGTAAATTTGATTTATTTACAGGAGGGTTAATATGGCAAATAGAACTAGACATACCTTCCATAATAACTGATTTTGAAATTGAGCCAGTCAAAAAAAGCTTGATCTTGGTCGGTAGAACTCCCATTACCCAATCACCCAATGGCCTGGAAAATGAATACCTTATTGTTAATCTCGATGTAAATGGAAATCATATTAGTTCACGGCGATACAGTGATTTTAGAATAGGAGGTTTCCATCGGATCGTTCGGCAGGAAAATCCTAAAGACAGTTCCTTTTCCTATTATATAACAGGATACAGAACTAGTTCTCCAGCTGTATCAATTCCAGATGAATCTTTTTTATATAATGTGAATTTTTTGGGTCAGGTGAATTGGATTAAAAAATATGAAGCGACCAATCCATCTCAAAGATTTGAAATATGGAGAGGCTTATATGCCCTGGATAATGGAGATGTAGTTATGACAGGAAATGACTTTAATCAAACTGGGATATTACTAAGAGCTGATGGCCTGACTGGACAGGAAGTAGAGTCTCATGAGATGGGTAGCGGCTTGAGGTTAACTGATGGAGTACAAATACCAGGAGGGATCATGATTATTGGCGGAGAAGATCTCTCTACAAATGAAGGAATATTTTTAGTGCTTAATTCCTTATTTGGGTATGAAGATGCAGCTAGATATCCGAATCTTGGTGGCTTTTATGATATTGGAGTGGACAAACTCAATCGAATATATACTACCACCAAACTGAAAAATACTCTTGACCCCACCTATGCCATCCTTCGCGTCAGTTATAACGGCCCCGGCAGTGTATTGACCAATGGTTTTTTAAAAGAAATCAGGAATAGTAATACCGATTTAGATATTGTGAATGGGCGAATTTGGGTCAGTCCTGAACATGATGCCGTATTTTATACAGATGGCAGAAATAACTCCGTTGGATGGGGTGACTTTGATTTAATGTTAGGTGTTTATGACCTAGATATCACAGATGATTGTGCATTTGACAAAATATTTATACGAGAATCTATGCCTCCGCTAAATGTCTCTATAAATATTAATGATAATGATGTGGTGGAACCTACTTTTGTAAAATTAGATTGTAATCCTCTTAATTATCTATGTGCACAGTTTTGTAATGTAGGACCTCCTCCATCTTGTATGGCTAATTTTTCCTGGACCTCTAATTGTTTGGAAGTGACTTTTACGGATCTTTCCACTGGTACAGGGCCCTTTACCTATGAATGGGACATCAATTGTGATAATATTATTGAATCAACTGCCCAAAACCCAACCTTGATTTTTCCAGCCGCTGGTGAATATAAAGTGTGCCTCACCATTACAGATGCCAATGGCTGTACCGATACATTTTCTGAAAAAGTAGTTGTTAAAGACAATAATCCGCCAATACTAAATTGCTCGGATGTAGTTTTTTCCACCGATCCAGGCTTATGTGAAGCTACCATTTCTATACCTTATTCCGTAACTGATGATTGTGATAATAGTCCTACGGTAATTTGTGAAATAGATGGAGCAACTATTGGATCAACTGTGACGCTACCAAAAGGAATGCATAAGGTATTGTGTATCGCCACTGATGCTTCTGGAAATGCAGATACCTGTTCCTTTAAAGTAACCATAGAAGATCTTGAAAAACCAGAAATAATTTGTCCACCCAATATAAACATTGATGTTCCTGCCTGTGATGGAGGGGCAGAGGTATTTTTAATGGATCCTGTATATAGTGATAATTGCCCAATGGTATCTTGGAGTAGTTCTCATCAAAGTGGAAGCTTTTTTCCGTGTGGAAGTACTACAGTAAGCTATACTGCTACTGATATGAGTGGGAATGTTTCTACCTGTTCTTTTAAAGTAAATGTAAACTGTAGTTGTGGTACAATCGATACTGCTTTCATAGAATGTACCCCTTCAAAATATACCTATAAATACAGCATTATCGTAAACAACCTCACAGGGGCTTCTGATCCAGATTTAAATTGCACCATTGATGTATTAAGTAATCAGGCGAATACCAATGTAAATGTAACATCTGTCAACTGGAACGGAGCTGGTACTCAGGCTACTGTTATGGGAATGGTATCCAATAGTGTAGCTCCTATCCCCTTAAATCTTGATCTATTTGTTCGATTAAACTGTATTTGTGGGAGTGGAACGGTTAGTTGTGACCTACCTGTAAGCCTGGAAACTCCCTGTTGTGATACCATCCGTTTGGAAGATCAAATGGTTTGTCAAACAGATTCAGCGTTTTATGTATCCATTATCGGATGTGATGATCTTGATTTTGTAGATCAAGTGAATTGGTATGTAGCTCCTGCTCCATGCCCTCCTGATTCATTTGGATTACCTTTTAAATCTATTCCTGGAATTGGGTGTGTTGATCTGTGTCTAAATCCTTCTTTCTTTTCCGGTGATGTTTGCATCTACGCGGAAGTTATTTTGAATGACAGTGCAGGTCCTTGCAGGCGCTTATTGACCAATGTGGCTCAAATAACCTTCTGCGAGCCAGTAAACTGCTCTATTAAAGATCAGGAATACTGCTATTCAGGTACATCTATTGTGCCTACACCATTGATGATTGATTTAATTCCTTCTTCCCCTAAATGTGATTATTCGATACAATGGTTTGATTCTTCCGGCCCCATTCCAGGTGAAACCGGATTGACTTACCAGCCTCCTGCACTAGATTTTCTTGGAGATACAACGGATTGTTATTACGACCACGTTTTCAGGGCCCAGATTACAGACAGTTGTGGAGTAAGAGAATGTCATGGGATTATCCGCTTATTTAATAATGACGCACCCACAGGGGAGCTAATCATGGATCCATTTGAACCTCAGCCTTTTTGTCCTGGAGAAGATGCCACCTTGCGCTACGAACCTGAATGCGCGGGAGATCCTCCTATGTGGGATTGGTTAATTAGTACGGACGGGATTAGTTATTCTCCAATTCCCGGAGCAGGGTCATTTAATCCTGTTTATAATACAAACCGCCTATTTGTAGATACCTGGTATGCTGTAGAAATCCAAAATGGGGTTTGTCCCAAAGACAGAGTAGAATACAAAATCAAGGTGAAAGATCCACTTACCATCTCAAGTTTTACAGCTGAATATGATGATCATTGTGATCCCTCAATCGTCTTAATGGAAGTTAATGTAGCTCCTTGTTTTAGCATTTTCGGAACCGCATGTGATTGTGATTATACGGTAGAATGGTATAAGGATGGAGTTTTACTAAGCACTTCGGATCATACTACAAGTCCCGCTACTTTATCTTATGCAGATCCAGATGGTTTAGATGGTAATTATTATGTGGTCATTAAAGATAATTGCTGTCCTGGACAAGAGGAAAAATCTAATGTCGTTCAATTAGAACCTGTATGGGAGCCGGTCATCCTTGGTCCATGTTTCATTTGTATGAGTTCACCATCTCCCCAAGTAGAACTAGTAGGGGCATTAATCAATCCACCATTTGCTTCATTTTGTGCTTTTCAGTGGACAGCCTCTGGCGGTGGAAATATAGTAAGTGGAGCAAATTCCCCAACGGTGATTGTTGACAAACCAGGTATTTACACATTGACAGTCACCTGTGGTAGTTGTGTAAAACAAACGGTTTTTGAACTTATTGAATGTATTACAGTTGCCACTTATGACCTTGAAAACGAAGGAGTTTCTATCAATATTTACCCAAATCCTACCTCTGGTAAACTTCAGTTGAGTATTGAAGAGCTTCAGGATATTGGCCCTTATTTTCTCCAAATATTTGATGTCAACGATAAGGAAATAATGAGTAAATCTTTGGGTAATGGAGAATTGCAGACTTCATTGGAATTAAGTCAAATACCTGCTGGAGTTTATGTGTTGAAAATTTCTAATAATGAAGGAAAATTCACACAGCGGATGTTCGTCAAACAGTAGGTGTAGTTGTAAGGTAAGGGGTTTATTTCAGTGGAATTTAGAGGCCGTTCTATAGAGCGGCCTTTTTTGCTTTTTTGAGAGGCAATCCAATTAATTCAATCCTTAATAATTAGAATCCATATAAATTTTCCAATTCCCGTCTTGCTGCTTTTTCCAAACCAATATATAAGGCAGGTTATAGGAACCGCTACACATGCCTATTTCGTAAATGAGGTCTTCTGCCACCATTTCAATATGCTTTGGACTTAGTTTTAGGGAGTAGGAAGGATCATTCATATAGCTATATTCTTTTGAGAGTTGATCATGGCCTATCAAGATCCTACCGCGGTTATAATAAATAGCATCATTGGTGTAAAGTTCGGACACTAATTTTTTGGCATTTTTACTGGCGCATAATTTCATCCACTTTTCACGAGCATTTGCCAGTTCAGCAGGAACCTCTATTTCGCTTGTCTTTTCAAAGGCCACATCGGCTATTTTTTGCTTGGCATCATTCTCTTTTAACCAGATGATTATATGAGCAAACTGCCCACCTTTTGCAGTCTCAGACAAGCCAATTTCGTATTCAAGTTTTTGGTATACTGGCACCTGATATAGTGTTTTGAAATTCACTGTCGAACCCTGTTTTTTATCAAAATCAACCAGAAATAATTTCATTGCTTCACGACCTTCAACAAGTCCGTTTTTTGAAAGACCGATGACTTTAGGATGGTATTGCGAATCGATACTTTGAAGCATCTTATTGTCGATTTGAGTCTCCTTATTTACCTCTTGAGCAGGGGCATCATAGGATATCAATAAAGCTAAAAGGATAAAAAACAATTTAGGGTAAAATAGATTTATTTTAGAAGCCATATTGGTAAAATGATTTTTTAGTATAATTTAAAGCAATAAGCTAAAAATATCACTTTACTGAAAAACTAACACTTCAAAAAATCTTCTATTTTTCTTCTTTGGTCAAAACAACCCCTTTAGAATGCTGGAAAAAATTGAAGTACATAGCTTACAAAAAGACCTGGGCCTGCAGCCGCACCTGGTGTACATCATTGGGGCCACCCTCTCGAGGATCATTGTTAATTTGATGGTATTCTAAGGTGATTTTGGCATTATGTCCTAAGATAAAATAATTGACTCCAATATTTAAAGCATGGGGATTTTGATCTAGGCCATCATAATTGCTGGTCTGAAAAGCAAGATAGGGCATCATGTTTATTGCTTTCCAATAATAACCTAAATGAGCATATAGATTCGTTCCCGTGCCGCCCCAACGACTTACATAGTTTTTGCCATAATCAAAATTGATCCAGGAACCATATGCAGTAAATGCCCCATTACCTGTAGGTAGATTAATAAAAGCGTCAAAAGCATAATGATTAACGGCTTGGTGTTCACGCGTTTCCATATCAAACATGCCATCTGGATGTTGAAAGAAGCCTGCTCCCATAGCAAATACCTTTTTATCATCAAGATAAGTCCCTGAAATATAGGGCAGTTTATTGGATTCTGTCTCCCAGAAATTATATCTAAAATATCCTTCAACAATTGTATTTGCTGTTGGCTCTCCTCTTTTATTCATTTCGGATACTCCGGTATACATCAAATTACTTTTCCCGCCATAATCTTTTCCCTCACCAAGGGTGTTACGGCTCGGTGAATTAAGGGCTATGCGGTAATCAATTCGCCCTATCTTTCCTTTGGCATATACTCCCAGGTGACGAGCAAATTGATCGGTTATTCCCAAAGAATGCCAATGCACAAATGGGCGAGTCTGATCTAGGGTCATCATATTCAAGGTACTCTGGCCTGATAGGCGGGTAAGGCCTTTCCAGTAGTGCAATCCACCACCAAGATATAGCGCATCCGACAATTTGAACTCCGTCCAGGCTCCATGCAAAAAGAGCTGAGGGGCATCGCCATCACTCCCCAGATTGGTCAGTTTTTCGGGAGTCAATCCATTTAAGCCAAAATGGGTTAAAATCAAAAACTTAGGAGATACCTGGGCATAAGCTAGAAACCTGGAGCGACGGAGACTGGGCTGAAGCTGTAGTTTTGACCCTTCATTGTCCAAATTATTGCTCGTCATCCAGAATTGATGCCACATGATAAAACGGACATATTTGCTTCCACTGGGATCCAATTGCAAAGTTAGGGGCCGATAAGAATGATCTGCTAGAGGCATTTCATTTGCCTCCTTTTTATTTACAGCTGTGTCAGGTGTTTGGGTGAAGGACTCCAGGGATAAATCGGGTTGAGCTATCAGGCCCATGCCAATACCACCGCACAAAATCAAAAGGAAAGAATACTTTTGAACAGACATTATATTATTAATTGAATAATTTCATTGTGGACTTACCTACAGCAATTATGCAGGTAACATTCACTGAAGGTTTGATCCTGTCTGTTCAAAGATATGGTGGGCATGTGGGTTTATTCCATGAGTTTTGCCAACATCCTAATGGTGAATAAATGATCTTTGTCAGTTTGCCAATTTATTTTAACCTGTTTTCACTTTTACCATGCGAGTAGCTGCTGAAGATTAAAATCAAGTCAATGAATTGTATAGGCTAATATCTAGATGGTATCATTTTTTATGAAATAGCCTTCATTCGAAACGGCAGCATCACTTACAAATATACTTGCAGCTTTAAACCAGACTTCAGCGTAATTTCCGGTTTCATATTGCTTTTGAATATCACCACCATATGTTTCCGCACCAGAGCACCAGTTCCTATTTTCTTCGGGAGATTTTCCATTCGTTTGATTGTACGAACCTAGCTTAAAAAAAAGACCCTCATTTGCATATGCATTTCCTCGCTCCACTCCGTCTTGGCCAATTGGCACAAATAGATCTTGCGTTTGTTTTGGGATATCAGCAGATCTTGGGTATTCCGATACGATCAGGTTTTTTGTAAATGTTTTGGTTTCATGTCCTTCACTTATGAATTTTAGGTACATAATACCTTCCTTCACCTCGACCTCATAACTTAATTCCTCACCTAGCTCAATACCCTCTTCTGGTTCTTCCGGGTAGGTGTTTTCTTGTGTACCAACCACAGAAAAATCATGTCCCCAAACAGCATTTGAGTAATCCCACCTTCCGGAATTGTCATCGCCTGCGGTGTTGATTTCGTAATGCCAAAAAACCGACCCCCTGGTATGGCCAGGAAATTTCTTGTAAAATATCTTCAGAGGCTCATTCTCATGTCCATCGGCACTATGAATCTGGCCAATAACCACAGAGTAGGAAGCAGCTACCCGAGCATCTCCTGTAGAGGACACATTCATTACTTTGAGTGTGGCTGTCAATTTAGCATCAGTTAGGGCAGACCATTTTTTCGTTTGAGCCAATTCTGTCCTTGTATTATTGGATGTTCCATGAGTATCGCCTGAATTGGGCGCTTTAAAAACGACCCAATCCCCTTTTTCATCATTTGCAGAATAAAAGAAATCTTTATGCTCAAAATTAATGGCTTGACCAGCATTGGTGCCATCGCCTAAAATCAAATTCCAGTGATTGAAAAATGAAATGACATCGCTAGGATAATTTGTATTATTGGCCTCCTGATTATCATCCTGTTCAGAATTATTAGAACAGCTGTTTAGTTGTAGTGTAAGTACAAATATGAAAAGAGATTGTAATGATAATTTAAGGATTTTAGTATTCATTTTTTCTTATTTAAAAACTTTGCAGTTTCCATTCTCAAAAGGTGAGCAAATGGTAAGGTCCCTCCACCATAGAGGTCTATTGTTTACGGAGAATCATAGTTTATGGTAGAGGGACCTTTACCCAGTTAATAATTTCTACGGCCTACCCGCCACTCTTTTCTTAGACATATAAATCTCAGGCAAGCCAGCTGCCTTCAGCAATTTATTAAAGGCAGGAATATTTTGTCTTCTTATTGCTTGCAACTCCGTGTCAACGCCTTCCCACTCCAACAAATAATCCTTGGCCACTAATTTTGTGCCTTCATTTACAGGCACATTCCCTCCCCCTAAGGTGTTCAGGAAGTCTTTAAATTTGACCAAGAGTCGGGCTTCAAACTGATAATTGTTCTGTCCTGTGCGCAGTTCTTTTTGTAAAATCTTAGCTATCCAATCATCAATTGTCTCATTCAAAGATGCTCCCTGTTCTTTGATCTGAGAGGATTCAGTTACCTCAAGTATAAAATCTAATTGTCGCTTCACCTGACGCAATTGCCTGACTCCACTGGCCATTTCTTCTGCGCCCTGCAAAACTGATGCTGCCAATTGATCTGCTTCTTTGTAAGCAGATGCCGCATTATCAATACTAGATTTAATTTTGGGATGGACCTTAATCTCGAAATCCTGTGTTTGAGAAAAACCACCTACCTTCAATCGGACCTTATATCGGCCAGGGGCTGCATCATAGGCACTCAGATCTCGGTTGGTCATGGCCAGTTCTTTGATACAGTCAAATTCACCAACACGCATATTCCAGACCCAAACATTAGCTCCTGCACTACGCTTCAGTTGTTTTTTACGGTATTCATCACATTCTGATTTAGGAGCATCAGTGAATTCTGAATAAATTACTCGCCCTCTATCATCAAGTATCTCCATTGACATGGGGGTCTTCTCACTTACCTCCTTGTTCAGGACATAGCTTATTTGAACTCCACTTGGTGGATTTTGCCCCTGGTCCCCATTAATACTAAAAGCGCGGGTTAATCCACGGTAAGCGTCCCTGGGTTTATATAGAAAATAATCTGCTTTTGCCATCTTATCAGATACCTGGTGGAGGGGAGTCAAATCATCCAGAATCCAGAGTGCGCGGCCTTGAGTAGCCACAATAAGGTCTTTTTGGGTAACCCTTAAATCAGTAATCGGTACTTCCGGTAAATTACGCTGTAATGACTGCCAATTTTCACCATCATCAAAAGAAACAAAGACCCCAGTTTCCGTTCCGGCATACAATAAACCTTTCCGGTCGGGATCTTCCCTCACCGAACGGGCAAAGGTATTGCCAGGGATTCCATTGACAATTTTTTCCCAAGACTTACCATAATTTTTGGTTTTATAAATATGTGGAGTGAAATCGTTCATTTTATAGCCTGCTACTGCAATGTAGGCGGTAGCTGGATCATGAGGAGAAGGCTCAACTACATTAATGATACTTTCCTTAAGCCCTTGTGGCGTAACATTAGTCCAGGTCTTTCCACCATCCTGAGTGACATGAACCAGGCCACAATCAGAGCCTACCCAAATTACCCCTTCTTTGACCAAGGATTCTTCGATATTAAAGATGTTATTATAACTTTCTGCTGTAATTTGCTCATTGGAAATAGGAATTCCTCCTTTTCCCTGATGATCTTTATTATTACGTGTCAGATCTTCACTCAGTACTTCCCAGGTTACACCGCGATCAGTAGATTTCATCATGTATTGCGATCCATAATAAATGACGGAACCGTTATGGGGAGATACAAGAACTGGGCCATTCCAGTTGGCTCTATATTTCAGATTCTTGGGCTGTTCGCCACTAACGCGCTCCGGATAAGGTCGTACCTCGCGGGTATTGTCGGTATCTCTGTCCCATTCCACAAAGTTACTAGCAAAATAAGTAGAGTATACAAACCTAGGATTATTGGCGTCAAAGGCAATGGTGGAAGATTCACCTGCCCGTACCTCATTCCAATGCATCCGACCGATACCTCCATCTTGAGCCCTGCTGTCAATAGCAATAGAGGTATTGTCCTGCTGTCCGGAATAAACTCTATATGGAACTTGATTATCGGTAATGACCCGGTAAAACTGCCCGGTAGGTTGATTCATAAGAGTACTCCAGGTCTTTCCGCCATTATAGGTAACAGAACCACCCCCATCGTTACCATTGACCATGATATTACTATTGTCGGGATTGATCCAAAGGGCATGGTGATCCGGGTGGCTTCCTCTCATAGGAGAAAAGGTCTTACCACCATCGATAGATTTCATAGCCGCACCATTCAAGACCCATACCTCGTCTTCATCTGAAGGGTCTGCAATGATATGCATGTAGTACCAGGCTCGGGCAAAAGTAGTAGGATCGTTACTGGTCTGGCGGAAAGTTTCTCCCTCATCATCTGATCGATAAACACCACCTTCCCTTTCTAAAGCTTCTATGGCCATATATACCACACTTGAATTAGCAGGAGAAATAGCAATACCCATTTTGCCTTTGAGTTCAGGCAAGCCTTTTGTTATTTCTTTCCAATTGGCCCCTCCATCAGTTGTTTTGTAAACGCGGCTGCCGGGGCCACCACTTTGTACCACCCATGGCTTACGCATGAAATCCCAGGAAGTGGCCATCATAAAATTCGGATTGGAGGCATCTACTGTTAAATCAACGATCCCGGAATGGTCATTGACATAAAGTATTTTTTCCCAACTGGTTCCTCCATCTTCAGAAAGATAAATTCCGCGTTCCTCATTGGGGCCCCAAGGATTGCCTTGAGCTGCAACATAAATTTTATCAGGATTATCAGGATGTATGTAAACCCGGCTTATATGTCGAGTAGCTTCGAGCCCCATATGGGTCCAGGTGGCTCCCGCATCTGTTGACTTATACAATCCATCTCCATGTGAAGTTTTTACACCTCTTACGGGAGACTCTCCAGTGCCTATATAAACAATGTTGGGGTTGGAAGGGGCCACAGCAATCGATCCAATTCCAGTGGTATTAAAAAATCCATCGGAAATATTCTGCCAGCTGGTTCCTCCATCTGTTGTTTTCCAAACTCCTCCCCCAGTAGTGCCCTGGTAATAGGTGAAAATATCTCCTGGAACACCCGTTACAGTGGTGGAGCGCCCTCCACGAAAGGGTCCAATATTTCGGTAAGTCAGTGTTTGAAAAAGCTTCTCATCAAATTGATGTTCAGATGAACTGGATTGTCCAAACGAAAGTGACCATACAGATACACTTAGAAGCAAAGTAAAGATTAGATTTTTCTGCATTTGGATTGAATTAAGATTAAGCAAAGGATTGATTAGTTGAGCGAATAAACAATTAATACCAGTATTGACTACTCAATATACCAAGTTGCAATACAACTTTTGGTTGAAAGTAAAAAGTATTAAGTAGAAGAACAAAATTCGATAAATACTAGAAATCTTAAATTTAGGAGCACCAATCCTTTTACTTTCTACCTTTTACCTTCTACACTCATTGCTTCACAACCTGCTTTACTTAAACGGACCGACCTACTTAAAGCAGGCCGGTCCATTTGCATAATAATAGAAAAACTTTATTGATTACCTCCTAAGGGCTGACCAGCAATCCATGGAGCTCCTGCACTCATCAGGGCTTTTTCCATTTTTGGAATGTCTTGCTCCCGCATAGTAATCACCATATCCTTGATTGCGCCGATTTCTTTTTGAGCAATTCTGAGACTTTCTCTCTGCGTCTTGGTAGGTCCATAATTTGAGAATAATCCTCTCATGGCATTGAACATTCTGGATTGGATAGTAGGGTTAGTCCGCTCACCGATCGCTCGTTGAGGGCCACCGCCATTTACTTGTTTCCGAATGTCAGTCATTTTTACTTTCAAATCATGCAACTGTTTGTCAAGTAGACCCGGATCGACTGGTGTCCTGTTGAGGGCCGTCTCCATTGCAGTCACTCTGGCCATACTTTCATTTAACATGGTATTCACCTGTCCCATCGTTTCCTGGAAACCTTCAAAAGATTTTCTGAAAGCTAATATTTCGGACTCAGAATTTCCTTCCAAGGCTCCTTCATGCAGCAGCTCAACCTCAAAATTAACGGGTCCGGCTAACATTTTGGATTCCCCATTTACATTTTCATACAAGGCTACTGAATAGGTACCTGGCAATGCAGGGGCACCGCCACCAAAAAAGCGTCTGCCACCTCTCTGTGCCTGAGCAGGATTGATAATGTTTTTAGATGCCAATTGCAAATTCCAAGCTATCCGATGCATACCTTTTCTGGCAGGACCATTAATTTTCCTGACAACTTGCCCTTTGCTATCCTTAACTACCAGTACTATGGAAGGCCTTGTCTCTTCCCGTTCTTTTTCCAATGCTTCCCAGCCTGGGAAAGGAATGTCCTCATTCTTTTTATTTAATGCAGCTTCTTTTTTCTTCCGGTCGGCTGCAAGGGAAGGATATTCTTTATTTAAATAATAGGTAAATTCTGCCCCGTAGGTAGGATTATCTGCCCTATAGGCGGCTGTTCCTAAGCTTCCCAATCTATTTCTACCGCGATACATCCATGCTTTTCGGGGCTTAAACAACATGGCCACTTGTTCTGCATTTTCTTCGGTGATTTCCCGAAGGGGACTGTAATCATCCAGGACAAAGAATCCACGGCCGAAAGAAGCACCTACCAGGTCATTCTCACGTCTTTGGATGGTTACATCTCGGAAGGAAATAGTTGGTGCTCCACCTGTAAGTTTATACCATTTTTCTCCGGCATTTAAGGTGAAGTATAATCCCCATTCTGTTGCAGCAAAAAGCAATCCTGGTTTTACATGATCCTGTACGGTTCTCCACATCAAAGTTCTATCTGGAAGATTACCTCGGATGGAAGTCCAGCTTGCACCTCGATCTGTACTTTTATAAATGTAAGGTGTAAAATCTCCTTCTTTATGGTTATCGAGGCAAACATAAACGGTATTGGCATCATGAAGATCTGCTCGAATATCATTTACAAATGCATTAGCTGGTACGCCTGGTAAATTACTTACCGGTATTTTACGCCATGAAGATCCTCCATCTTCGGTCGCCTGGATGATGCCATCATCTGTTCCCGCATAAATGATCCCTTCTTGTAAAGGCGATTCTGCCAGTGAAGTGATGGTGTTAAAAACAGACATGGCTCTGTAGTCCCAAGGAGAATCGAAACTTTGTACTCTACCCATAATGGGCATTTCTAAACGATTCTGATTTTTGGTTAGGTCTTCGGAAATAGGCGTCCAGGAATCTCCCCGATCTTCTGATTTCCAAACCCTTTGAGAAGCAAAATAGATTCTACTGGGCTTGTGCGGACTCACCAGGATAGGAGCATCCCAATTATAGCGTTCATAAGGCTCCCCTTCTCTAGGTTGTGGCTGGATGGGAATTTGTTCGCCAGAGGTAATATCCACTCTATTTAGATTACCTTGCTGAGATTCAGCGTACATAATATTTGGATTTCCAGGTTCAGTAGCAGATTGGTGCCCATCTGCACCCAGTGTTTTAATCCAATCACCATTCATAATCCCGTCTGACTTATCAGTTCTGGAAGGCCCTCCATGGGAACCATTATCTTGAGTTCCTCCATAAATCCAATAAAATGGTTTTGAATCATCTACTGCTACTTTATAGTATTGAACCAAAGGCAGATTGTCAAAGAAACGCCAAGTCTGGGCATCATCAAAACTTTCGTAAACACCGCCATCTGTACCTGCAAGTAGATAATCTGGATCATCCATGCGGAAGGCAAGGGCATGATTGTCGGAGTGTTTACCTCTTCCTGGCTGGTTAAAAAATGTTTTTCCCCCATCTCGAGATTCGAGAGTTTGAGGGGCCATTAAATAAAGTCGATCAAAATGGTGGGGAGATGCGATTAATTCCTGGTAGTAATGAGGTCCGGTACCGCCAGAAACCGTGTTGCTTTGTTTGGCCCAGGAAGCTCCTCTATCCGTAGATTTGAATACTCCTCCAGTAGTCTGATTCAATTCGACAGCAGCATAAAGAACATCTGGTTTCATTGGTGAAATGGCAATCCCTATTTTCCCTCTGTTACCTCCTGGAATTCCTTTATTTATGGCAGTCCAGGTTTCTCCACCATCTTCACTTTTGTGTATACCGGATTTTGGGCCTCCTCCCATATAAGCTGCAACTGTACGGTGGCGTTGCCAGGTGGCAGCATAAATACGTTCTGGGTTACGAGGATCAATGACGATGTCCGTAACACCGGTCCATTCTTCATCACCTAAGGTTTTATTCCAGCTGGCACCTCCATCGGTGGATTTGTAAAAACCTCTTTCGCCGCCACTATTCCAAAGAGGACCCTGAACGGCTACATAAATGACATTTGAGTTTTCGGGATGTACAATAATCTTTCCAATGTGTTCAGATTTTTTTAATCCCATATTTTTCCAGGATTTTCCACCGTCCATACTTCTATAGATTCCGTCCCCAAATCCTACATGGCGGCCACCGACATTTTCGCCAGTTCCTACCCAAATAATATTGGGGTTATTAGGGTCGATGGTGATACATCCAATAGAATAGGACCCCTGCCCATCAAAAAGAGATTTCCAGGTGGTACCTGCATTGGTCGTTTTCCATACTCCGCCTGAACCCACTGCGATATACCAAACATTATCATCTTCAGGATGAATGGCGATATCTGCAATTCGGCCAGAAGGGAAAGCGGGACCGATATTGCGAAGCTTCAGTGCGGCGAAGGTCCGATTGGTAAGAATAGATTTTTCCTTGTCTTGTGTTTGTTCTTTTTCTTGCTGGTTGTTGCTACGATTTCTTCGTTGTGCCTCTAAATTAGGTGCAACCATAGCAAAAATTATAACTAAGAAGAAGAATTTTTTCATAATTATGGATTTTACTTTATGATATGTGATTTTGAAGTATTTTAACTAGGAATTTAATGACGAAAGGTAGTAAATAAGGTAATATTAATAAATCGGCTGGTATATGTTTTGTCTTTATTGATAGATGTTTTTGGTGAGCAGGATTGAAGTTTTGAGGTTTATTTATTAATGGATGACTTAGAGTTTTATACAAAAAACCTAAATGGAAGGGTAATTCTTTTTAGTTTTGCTCCTCCTGCAGTTTCAAAATTTTCAAAGGACTGTGCCGATAAATGATAATTTGATTTTTCTAACTCCTCTAATTCTAAAACAGGCGCAATGCAGACATCTTCGCCCTTAAAATAATTATTCATCCAATCATCCCTTGTTTTAGTTTTAAAGAGAGCTTCTATCTCATTTTTTGGGAAAACGGTATTTAATAATTCAGTCGCATTTTGTCTCTTCCACTCAGGCTTATTGACGATTTCACAAATGCGATTCCAAAATTTTAATTCAAGTGCTCCGACAGATATCCATTTTTCATCAAGACATTTATAAACTGCGTAATTAACGAGTGTATCGCCATCCAACACATTTAGATCACGATGGCTTAAGTTGCCAAAATAAAGGCTCATGGGATAGGTTAATAAGGGTAAGATACTCTGACTCATAGGAACATCCACGTATGAGCCTTCTCCTGTATAAGTTTTTTTTAATAATGCAGTTTGGATTCCCATGACAGTAGCATAAGCTCCACCTCCAATATCTGCTAATTGAAATCCGGGAACAACAGGTTTACCTTTTTCATCTTTTAATAAACTTAAGAGGCCAGCATAGGAGAGATAATTAATATCATGGCCTGCTTCTTTTCTCAAGTCCCCATTTTGTCCATAACCAGTTAGGGAAACATAAATAATGTTAGGGTTAATTTCACGAACTTGTTCATAACCGAGGCCCCAATACTCCATTACACCAGGTCGGAATTGCTCTAATAAAACATCTGAATCCTTTATTATTTCTAAAAGATTTTCCTTCCCTTCCTCAGAGGAATAATCTACCATAATAATATCTTTTTCACGGTTTAGCTGATGGAATAGTATACTGGCATCTTCTACTTGGGTACCCATCAATTTAATGTAGTCCAATCTTTTTGGGTGCTCCACTTTAATAACTGTAGCTCCTAGTCGGGCTAGGATAGAAGTGGCTAAGGGTCCAGGTAATAGTCGAGAAAAATCTACAATTTTAATGTTTTGTAATGGCTGCATCCTTTTAAGAATAAATGGTCAATAGAATCGAGTTAAAATAAAACATTTCAACCTAAATAAAACAACTCCATTTATTTCAATTTTCTTTCTCTTCAAAGACTAGCATATTAAACCACATTTTCATTTCAAGTCTAAAATAGATTTTAAATTCATCAAATTAATTTAATTTTCAGAATTTATTGAAAATTTTTAACTAAACACAATGAATTGAAAATCAATTATTTAAAAATAAATTCAATGTTTAAACACAGAAATATGCCATATTTGTGAACCAAAATCGATAATTTTGTTTAATATTGTATCAACATCGTTAAACAATACAACAAACTAACAAATATGAGTGGTATTGAATTCAGTCAGCGCATAGATCAATTGTCAAATTCTCTGCAAACCTTTGCCTACACCCTTACCAAGAACAGTGAAGATGCAAAAGATTTGTTTCAGGAAACAGCCTTCCGTGCCATCAAGAATAGAGAAAAATTTGCAGCTGGTACCAACCTTAAAGCCTGGTTGTTTACCATTATGAAAAACACTTTCATCAATAATTACAGAAAAAAAAGCAGAGCCAATACAATTCTGGATTCTACAGAAAATAATCATTACATCAATTCTGGGAGCAAGAGTATTGCCAACCAGGGAGAATCTAATATAATGATGAATGAACTAACTAAAATGGTAGATAGCCTGGATGATAGTATTAAGATTCCATTCTTAATGCATTACCAAGGATTTAAGTATAATGAAATAGCTGATAGCCTAGAACTTCCACTTGGCACTGTAAAAAGCCGAATCTTTTTTGCCAGAAAAGAGCTCAAACAGTTGGTAAAACGTCGCTACCAACACATCGGTTAAGTTTAAATCTTAAGGCTAGCATAAAATATAAGTCTCGCGAATCACGGGCTAAATTAGGATTGCCCAATGATAATTCATTTGCCTGGAAGGCAAACACAACACGAGCCCAGGGCTAAGAGCCCAGGACATAGATTAATGTATTATTATATGCACTGGAGGGGCTTAACAGGATTAGCTTTGATTTTGTTAAGCCCCTCCAGGGCTTTTATTTTTTCTTATTTCTAACCAAGGGCTTCCCCCTTGGTTAATTTGTCAAACCCCTCCAGGGTTTTTTAGATACTATTCAGCTCATAATTCACATGAGTCATCGCAAAATTTTGAAGGCACGCAAATTATTTAACAATAGATAATATCACCAGTTGTTAGCCCCCATATAATAAGTATTCGAAAGTACGCTGGGGAAAATCATAGTTGTAGCCCTATACCCCCAATCGTGTCCCTGATATCCCTTTCTCCAATTTATGAACTGTCCACCGGATATGCTATGTAATTGACTGATTCCTTCTTTTTTAGACATCACTTCCCCGACATGGAAAAAAGGCATACTGGCAAAGGGTTTATTGGCCCCTCCGTCAGGTCCGTACCGGTGCAGGTTCCCATCCCTCCAATAATCTCTGTAAATTCTGGTCGCTTCCCAAAGTGCATCAAATCTACCATGAAACTTCTTCCCGCTATTTGCAGACATGTATTGATCATATTTGGCCCCTACCCTAAGATATTCAGGACGTGAAATTACCAGTACCGCTCCATGCTTTGATTTCGTTTCCCAGTTTACCTGAGCGGCTGGTATATTATGATCATTAAAATTATTCCAAAATCTATAATATTTACCTTCTGATTTTTTATTCATAGCTACAACAATCACAATCGGTTCAGGCCATTTTTTTGCTAGATCTTGCTTTATTATATCACAAAATTCTTGCTTATTACTCATCCATTCATATTTATCGACAATCTGGTTTACCCCTGCTTTTGCATATTCTTTTACGGTACTAAAACGGAGACATTTCTTCATCGCTTTGTCAATCCCTCTCTGAAGATGGTCTATATCCCTTTCAAATTCTTTAAAAATTAATTTTCGATGCTGTGCTAATTGACTTGGATTTCCTTCATCACTTACAGAATAGTACATATTACGAGCATAAACAGAGGATATTGCGGCTCCCAATAAACGGTTGGATAATTTACTGACTAAAGACATATCACCATAGGATTGGGCTATGGCTGCATCTAGTATTCCAACGGAGGCAGTTTCTCCCAAAATAGACTTACGGATATTTATGAAATCCCGGCTTAGTTCTGCAAATAGGTTTTGATGATCATAAATTTGATTCTTTGCAGCTTCCTGACAAGATGGACTTCTACACTCTAAGAGGTTATTTACTAAACCTAAACATGCTTCTACGTTTGAAAGGCTTAAAAAGACCTGTTCCTGACCAGATAAAAAATTATCGTTATTTTTTATGTCCTTTACCCCCGCTTTTAAGTCTGACTTGACGCTTTTTAATTCTGTCTGGACCTTAGTCAGCATATTTTTAATCTCCTTTAATAATAAAGTTTGCTCATCATCTCCTCCAAAAAGTGCCAGTCCAATATCAAATGCCGCTCCAGCCAGAGCAAAGCTTTTGGCTGCTTTCCCTATTTTACTAAGGGTTTCCGTTACTTCTTGACTTGATTTTAATTCGTCGAAAGATTCCAATAGACCACTCATACCCTGCATGGCATCTCTGGCAGTACTGTAATCCTCAGTTTGCGCGAAGGTCTGCGGTAAATATGAAAATGTAAATAAAAGGGTAAGTATCAAAATTGCCTTTTTCATATCCTATCATTTTATTTTTTAAAATTAAGTTCCCCTTTTCTTGGGTTCTGAATATGATCCAAAGGTATTGGCTTCTGCCCTTCCTTTAAATAAGGGTAGGAATTCAATTGTATAGGGCCAGGGCCCTATTATCCTATATAAAATGATGTTAAAAGGAAAAGGTATTTCGGTAGAATTAATTGATGATTAAAGACTAAAATAAAATGTACTGCCATTACCCTCTTGACTCTCCACCCAAATATCCCCTGCATGGGCCTTAATGATTTCCTTACAAATAGGAAGCCCAAGGCCCGTTCCTTTTGGTTTACCAGTTTGATGGTGATCTACCTGTTTGAATTTTTCAAATACTTTAGCAAGATGATCCTCGGGGATGCCAATGCCCGAATCTTTAACGAAAAAGATGACTTGACTTGCTGAGGATAGATCCTCTTTTGCCCCAATTACAATAGTGCCAGAATCCGTAAACTTAACCGCATTGGAGATAAGATTGATGAGCACCTGCAAGATGCGGTTGCGATCAGCCTTAATATCAGGAAGGAAGTTTGTTTTTTCTACTATTCGCTCCACCTCAGGCTTTTGATCAAACAAATAGGAGGTGGCATTGATGGCTTTTTGAATTAATTCTGAAGGAGACACAAAATCCATCTTCCATTCCATTTTGCCAGACTCGATCTTTGCCAAATCCAATAATTCATTAATTAAGTCAGATAAACGCTCTCCCTCCTGGACCACTATTTGGAGGTTATCGGAATTTCGACGGGCACTTCTCTTCATTTTATTATTGTCAGGAGAGATGGCAGGTAATATTTTTTCTTCCAGATTCTTTTTATTGATCTTGGCAAAACCAATTATGGAGGTCAGAGGAGTACGTAATTCATGGGTAACTGTTGACAAAAAACTAGATTTAGCTTCGTTGGCCTCAGCTGCTATTTGGGCTTTGGTTTCGGCAGTGTCTTTTTCGTAACTCAAACGCATATATCTTAACCTCCAGTTAATAAATAACCAAATTAAAGCGATAGCCACAAGACCATACAAGACATAGGCCAAATTGGTTCGCCACCATGGAGGAAGTACACTGAAATGGTATTCAATGGGTGGTCCCCATAGCTGGGTGGCGCTCATGGCTCGAATTTGTAAGGTATATCGACCAGGAAGAATATTTCGGTAATCAGCAAAAGGCTCTGATTGTGGCTCACTCCATTCTTTATCGAGCCCATCCATTTTGTATTGGTATTTTATTTTATGCGGAGCCGTCCAATCCAGGGCAGAAAAGTAAAAGGTGAGATGATTGAGGGCATATGGAATTTTTAGCCCCAGTGGATAGTTGTAGAAAGCAGCTACAGAATCATAAACTATTTTTTCTCCTAATACCTCTAATGAAAGCTTTTCTAAAGTATTAGCCTGATGGTAGTCAATAAACCTTTGATTGATGTGAAGATTGGTAAGATGCAAATTCCTGGGGAGTTCCGGCTGCAGGTAAAACGAATCCAACTGAGCCATCATCACTCCTTCCCCCCTGCGTAAACGTCCCCACCAAATCCTGTTTTTACTATCAATAAAGGTAGCATTGGAAGAAAAATCAAAGCTCTTAATCCCGTCTTCCTTTCCAAAGAAAAAAAACTGGTAATTGGAATCATCATTAGTTTGCTCAGTGTTTTCCTTTGGAATCATTAGATGTAGTCCTTCATTGGTGGCCACCCATAGACGGTCATAAGCATCTCCAATCATAGAAATAATGCTTGAATTGGCCAGCTTTTCATTATTCTCAATTAAACTAAACCCCTGGTCACTTAAATAATACAAGCCCTGGTGGGTACCAAACCAAAGGGTGCCTCGATGATCTTCCAGTATGGTATGGATTTCTTTGTAGGATATGCCTTGCGTCTGTAGCAGACTAAATAAACAATTGTCTTGAAAATAGAGGATCTCATTGTCAATGGAAGTGGAAGTCCACACACGATCATTGCTGTCTTTGTAGAAATAATTAGCACCAGCAAAAGTCTTGATAGGGTAATGAGTAATGTTATCTTCTTCAAAAACAAAAACGCCATCTCTGGAGGTAGCTACCCAAATCCGTCCACTCTCATCTTCCATAATTTCATTTACTTCTCGAAAACCCTGTTCTTTTGAATAATAAGTAAGCGATTGACCATCAAACTTGGTTAGTCCCAATGAAGATCCAATCCAGATATTTCCATTTCTATCTTCTATGATGCTTCGGACGCTATTATCTGGAAGTCCATGTTCTTTTCCTAAGTGGACAATTCCGTCAGCAGTGATAATGCTGATTCCGTTGTCAAGCGTTCCGATCCAAATGTTTCCATGCTGATCTTCTTCAAAAGTCCAAACTCGATTTCCACTAAGACCTTCTTTTTTACTGATGTGCCGAAAACCATTAGGTTTATATCTACTGATCCCCCCTCCCAAACTACTTACCCATATATGATCCTGCTGATCTATTCCCCATTCATTCAGACGTCTGTTATTGATGTTTAGTCCATCTTCTGCTTTTATTGTTGTAAAAGCTTTTCCATCAAAATGAATGATTCCATTATTCTTTGCAAAGGTAATGCGCCCCTGATGATCCATCTGAAATTGATTAATCCATTGATCAGCAGATGAGGGATCCATCATGTAATGAAAAACTGCGGCATCACTTAATTGGAATAGGCCTTGATTGGAGCTGATCCATATAGTTCCATTTTTGCCTTCCAGCAAATCATTCAGTTGACTGTTTTCGAAAAATTGCTGGCTAGGGTAATTGATAATGCCCTGATTATCTAGTCTGCTAATGCCTTTTTTAGTTAAAAAATAATACTTCCCTGACTTGTCTTGAATGATTTTTCTTATTTCATTGTCTATCAAACCTTCCGAAGTCGTATAGTGAATGAATTCTGTGCCGTTAAATTGACTAAGGCCATCATTTCCATATACCCAGGAATTCAAATCTTGATCAATAAATATTCCGCTAACGGAATGACTTTGAAGGCCATTAGAGGTGTCAAAATGTAGATAGTTACCCCCATGTTGATAAACGAGCCCGCTGTCACGATGACTCATCCAGAGATGCCCTTCCCTCTGAGTCAAAAATCGGCCTGTAGCTTGACTCCAGGGATAAACAGTGTATTTCCTACCATCATAACAGCGAATATCCTCTTTTGAAGAGATCCAAATGTTGCCGTCCTGATCTTCTGACAATTGGTTGATCCATTTACCGTACCAGGTTTCTTTGGCTGAAAAGTGAGTAAAATAAGCACCATCAAAACGGCTCACCCCATTATCAGAGGTACCTATCCATAAGTACCCCCTCTTATCCTCCAATAAGTGGAAAATCAAAGAAGAAGTAAGTCCTTCATCTTCAGTCCAATATTGTATGTCCAGCCGGGCCTCTTTTTTCATTTGAGGGCTTAACGCTCTCTGGGATGGGACCAAGTTGACAACTCTTTCGATGGTGGGAACCTCTATTTTTCTTCCATTTGCTACTACTCGTTTAGGGGAAATCGGATTTACGCTTTCCAAACTCTGAAAATCATAATATTGGCTTGAAATTTTAGCAGGGATTCTCTCCTGAAAGGCTGTGCCTTTGGAAAGCGTATCCATTATCAAGGTGAATGACACCACCTTTGGGGAAGGGAGGCTGCTTACATCCAGTTGAATAGGTTCACAATTGAAAATGTTGCTTTGAGGGAAGGAATCATTAACAATATTAGCTACAGCCTGATCACTTACAGAAATAGTATCCCTATTTTTATTAAATCCTTTCAAATCATGGCTAAAACTAAAGCCTAAGATGATAAAAAGAAGTATAGCTAGTGAGGGTCTAAGGTTCATTTAACTGTAGATTCTGGGTTTCAAATGCTATTTCTAGGTTAATATAATCACTCAAAATATATAAAAAATCGGAGTATTTTGTTGAGTGTCAATTCAAAAAAAGTGATCACTAATCAGAGACAGTTTGAGACAAACTGATATATGGAGACAATCAAAAATAGCCACAACGGTTTAAGAATCGGGTAAAATCTAAAATAAAATGAAAAATACAATCCAAATACTTTCATTGGCCATTCTGCTAGCATCCTGTGCAGGAAATGCTGAAAACATATTAGAAAAGCCATCAGAAAGCGTACCTACATCGGAAGGAATACCTGACCTTATTGAAATATTAGATGGCGATGAAAATGGTTACATCAATCCCTATGAAGCATTAGATGTATTGCTTCAGTTGAATAAGGAACAGAATGGAGACTTATCCATTAATGATTTAAAAAGCAAGGCTTCTGCATATCTAAAGGAAAAAGACAAAGAAATTTTAGAAATGTTCAATGAAGTGGATCAGAATAAGGATGGTGAAATCCAGATTGATGAATTGGATAGTTTTGAAGGTGGATTCATGGAAGAGTTTGCTAAGGAAATAGACACTAACAACGACGAAGTTGTGACATTCAGTGAAATGAAAAATTTTGACTTTACAGCTTTAGCTCTTGCCAATGAGGTTGAAATCAATGAAAGGATCCATACCATTTTTGAAGAGTATGGTAATAATGTGATTGATTTGGCAAAAGTAGATAGTGATAAGTTAGGCAGATATACCCAATGGGATGAAAACCGTGATGGCAAGGTCAGCAAAGAAGAAGCCCACCTTTATTTAACAGCCGATAACATACCGGTAGAATTCACAGTAGAAGGGACTACAGCCTATATGGAAGGGGTGATTACCAGTGCTCTTCCCTCCAAAGTGTTGCAATTAATTTTTGAGCATCCGGAGCTTACCACTATAGAAATGACTATTGTTCCTGGTTCTATTGATGATGAAGCAAATTTACGTGCTGGTTTATATGTTTATGATCGTGGACTGACTACTAAACTAAACTCAAGGAGTGCTGTTGCCTCAGGGGGAACAGATTTTTTTCTGGCCGGAAAGCAGCGTATTGTTGAAAAGGGAGCCATTTTAGGGGTACATTCCTGGGGGGGCGGCAATGTACCAGCCACAGAAGTACCCAAAGAGGATCCGGTACACACCAAATATCTTGAATTTTATGAAAAAGTAGACGTTCCAACTTCATTTTATTGGTATACATTGGAAGTCGCACCTGCCGAAAACATGCATACGATGACAGAAGAGGAGATAAAAAGGTATAAGGTGAGGAAAAATTAGGTTAGGCAGAGGATTATTAAGTTTGGAAAGATTGGTAAGCCTTTGCCTTACCAATAGCTTACCAATCCCTACATTCCATTTCGGGCTTAGTAATCTATTATCAAACCAAATTTTATTTATCCATACAACAACGCTCTTTTTTACTCTAAATGCACGAGTTTTAATTATTATTATTCTTTTCAAAATGGATATCTTGATCATCCATTAAAATTAAAGATCCATTGTCATATTTTGAAAATACATCTAGACGAAGGGTGCTTTTGTAATTTATAGTATCTAATAATGAAAATGGAAATGAGAATTTTATCACATCGGCCTCCCACATAATAGGATCTCCTATGGGACTTACAAACCTTTTACTCTCGTGAGGCCTTAAAGGGAAAGTATTGATACCGCCACCCCCTCCATTATATCCAAGATATTTTAAGCTTCCATCATTATTTAATTTAAAAAAGGATTGATTTGCCGCGTACATTTGCATATAAAGATGTAAAAAAATGGTGTCCTCAGATTGATTCGTGGCTTCTATCAAAGCAAGTTCTTCGGTAGTGCCATATTTTTCATACACATGCTTATCGTGGAAATCAAACGATTCAATTAATTCCTTTATTGGAGTACGTTTTTCAACAATAAATTTAATGGTAAAGCTAGAATTATTTCTATTGTCTTTTCTTTCCGAAGATCCACACGAAAGGCTAATGCTCATTATCAAAAACAGTAAGAAATGGGGTTTGCTCATACAATGATTTTTTCAACTAGAGTCTTAAAATTAATTGATTTTCTACAAATATTTCCTGATCTACCTGGTTCGTGGCCCGTTCGGGCCCTACGTTTTGTTCTCCAGTTTCCTAACTGGAGTTTGCCGATAGAAAAGAATAAGTATAAAAGACTACAACGCGTTTGGAAACGGGTAAAACACTGCGTTGAGCCCGTACGGGCCACGAGCCTTAGCAAGAAACTACCTTATTATATGGTTAGAAATGGAGGAAAGCTTCCATTTGGAACAATCAGATTTTAATATTTAGCCGATTCAAAATTAATCAATCAATGGATTTGGATATTTTAAAAGCAGTAAAGTTTTGGGATATAATTGAAATGGCAAGAGAAAAAGATTCTGTTAGTGAACAAAAAGAGTTTTTGATCTCCTATTTAAATTCCTGGGGTTCCTATTTCACTCTTCTTTTTGATCTTGCACTGAGACAAAGAATTAGGGATTTATTTCTTAAGCATACTTTTGAAATAGTTAAATTAATAAATTTAATAGCTTCTGTAGAAGATCTTTTGGATTTTTGTTGTTTTGTGATACTACAAGGGCAAAAGATTTATGAAGAATTTATATTGGAACCAGATTCCATTATGGATTCAATATCAAAACTCGAATCACCTCGATATTTTTCTGAATATAATATTGTTAGATTAACAGATGAAGCCTTTGAAAAGGCTGTAAATCCAGACGCATACCAAGAATGGAAACTTTTATATCCATCTACAATTGGGGAAATTATTCTTCCAATTTCAGATCCTGATTATCCAGAGCCTAACTTTTCAGATGAATACTTCACATACTTGGAAGAGAAATATAAAAAATTGGCAATTATTCTCAAGCGTTGAACTCGTTCGTGGCCCGTTCGGGCCTTACGTCTTTTTTCTCCAGTTTCCTAACTGGAGTTTGCCACCAGAAAAGGATAAGTATAAAAGACTACAATGCGTTTGGAAACGCGGAAGATATTGCGTTGGGCCCGTACGGGCCACGAGCCATAGTAAAAAGGTAGATGAAGAAATTTAAGAATTAGTATTAAGTTTCTTCAATTAACTGAATATCTTGTTATATGTGAAAGGCTTTTGAAGATAATAAATCAGTTAGAATAGTGCAGAAAAAGGTTGGCTTTAAACTTCACTTCTAAAAATTATCAAATTTAACTCCAGAGCTTTAGTTATATGAGGTGAGGTGGTTTGAAAAATTAATATAAGAAAGTATTATGAACCAGTCTATTTCCCATCCACTATCCATAATAAGAAAGAGATTCCTCAATAAACCTACACTTAAAAAATCTATCTTTATTGCAAAAAATCAAATTATGCTAAAAAACCTTTTCACCCTTTTGTTGCTTCTGGGTCTTAGTTTTCAAGTAAGCCAGGCCCAGACCATTGATGAAAACCGACAATTTTTTAAGGAAAATTATGAAAAAGAGGAGATCTATATCACGATGCGTGATGGAATTAAGCTATTTACGGCGGTATATACTCCAAAAGATAAAACACAGTCGTATCCTTTGCTCATGATGCGCACTCCCTATAGCTGTTCTCCCTATGGTCTTGATGATTACACCAACAGGGTCCCTGATTTTTATCCTCACTTAATGACTGAAGGTTATATTTTTGTCTTTCAAGATGTACGTGGTAAGTATATGTCAGAAGGAGAGTATGTAGATGTCCGGCCTTTTATCCCCAATAAAACAGCTAAGCAAACCGATGATAATAGTGATACCTATGATGCCATCGATTGGTTGGTTAAGAATGTTGAAAACAATAATGGAAGAGTAGGTGTTTTCGGTATTTCTTATCCTGGCTTTTATTCTACTATGGCCTTACCGGAGGCACATCCGGCCTTAAAAGCAGTATCGCCTCAGGCACCTGTAACCGATTGGTTTATTGGTGATGACTTTCACCATAACGGCGCCTTTTTTCTAATGGATGCCTTCCGTTTTTATTCTTCCTTTGGCCGGCCACGTCCGGAGCCCACAACGGAAAGAAAGCCTAGCCTGGTAGAGCAGACCATGGAAGATAATTATGCCTTCTTTATGGAATTGGGACCTATTAAGAATGTTAAAACCAAATATTTTGGCGATAGTATCAAATTCTGGAATGACCTAATGGCCCATCCCAACCTGGATGAGTTTTGGAAAGCTCGTAATCCGCGCCCACATCTCAAAAATGTGACGCCTTCCGTAATGACGGTGGGTGGTTTTTTTGATGCAGAAGATAGCTTTGGACCTTTTGGAGTATATCGGGCTGTTGAAGAACAGAATAGCTCTAACACCGAAAATCGCCTGGTTATGGGCCCCTGGTTTCATGGTCAATGGTACCGAGGTACTGGAGATCGAATGGGGAATGTATTTTGGGGATTTAACTCAACTGATTATTACAAACAGCATATTGAACTGCCTTTCTTTAATTATTACCTCAAAGAAAAAGGGGATATGAATCTTCCAGAGGCTTCTATATTTCTAACCGGTGAAAATACATGGAATGCTTATGATGATTGGCCTCCAAAAGGAGCAGTCGAAAAAACTCTTTATTTCCATCCAAAAGGAGGCTTGTCTTTTGACTCCCCAGGAGGTTCGGAAAGCTTTGATGAATATGTGGCGGACCCCAATCGCCCCGTACCCTATACTGAAGATGTTCACATGAATCGTACGCGGGAATACATGACCGATGATCAGCGTTTTGCCAGCCGCCGTCCGGATGTTATGGTTTATGAATCGGATATTCTGGAAGAAGACGTAACACTTACCGGGCCCATTACTGCTAAGTTGTTTGTTACAACTACCGGTACCGATGCCGATTACGTGGTTAAGTTAATAGATGTTTTTCCGGATTTGCTGCCAAACTACACGCCCAATGAGAAGGCCGTTCCCATGGGAGGCTACCAAATGATGGTTAGAGGGGATGTTTTTAGAGGCCGTTTTAGAAACAGCTTTGAAAAGCCGGAGGCATTTACACCTGGGAAGGTCACCGAAGTTGAATTTACCATGCCCGATGTTGGTCATACCTTTAAAAAAGGGCACCGAATCATGATTCAGGTTCAGAATTCCTGGTTCCCACTGGTAGATCGCAATCCGCAGAAGTTCGTGAATATTTATGAGTGTGATGAAGAGGATTTCCAGAAGGCGACACACCGGATCTACCATGATTCTAGTAGGCCGTCGCAATTAAAAGTAACGGTCTTAGAAAAATAAATAGACGTTTTGCGAATCAGATATTTTGAAAAGCCCGTGCTATAAACAGGGGTTTTATGATTTTTTATAAAAAAATATGCTTTACAATTATCTAAAAATATCTCTGCGAAACATCTCCAAGAATCGCATTTCCTCATTAATAAATATAATGGGGCTGGCTATCGGAATTGGGGGATGCCTGATCATTCTCCAGTTTGTTTCATTTGAACTGAGTTATAACAAGTTTCACGAAAACAGTGAGGACATATTCCGGATTTCCTATTCAAAAGAAAAAGACGGGGTTGAATCCTTTAATACAGTTCTGACCTACGCTGGTGTAGGGCCTTTGCTGAAAGATAACTTCCCAGAAGTTATCGATTTTGCACGGTTACATCCCATGAGGACCATTGCCGCAAAATCAGTAGTTACTTATCAGGATATTGTATTTGAAGAAAACCAGGTATATTATGCTGACCCATCATTCCTGACCCTATTTTCCTTTAAAATGCTCGAAGGAGATCCGCTTAGGGCTTTAAACGAACAGTTTACAGTAGTCATTACGGAATCAACAGCACGAAAATATTTTGGAGAATTATCAGCAATTGGAAAAATTCTAAGACTTGGCAACGACCTCAATTTCACAGTGACGGGTATAATCCAGGATGTTCCCATTAATTCGCATGTGAAATTTGATTTCTTATTGTCACATTCCACTTTGAACTCGGTAATGCCAGATTACTGGACTGAATACAATATTACCAGGTTTCATGGCCATCTTTATGTCCAAATGAAACCTCATACCGATATCGAATTATTTAAATCGAAGCTTCCAAAGTTTGTAGATGAGCAAGTTGGTGGCCTTGAATTAAAAAAGACAAATACTTTATTAAAGCTAGGCCTAATGCCCCTGGAAGATATCCACCTAAAATCAAATATTGAGCATGAATCAGAGATTAATGGGGATATAAGAACAGTCAATTATTTTTCGATTATTGCAATGCTTATCTTATTAATTGCCTGGGTCAATTACATCAACCTCTCCACAGCCACAGCTATAGAAAGAGCTAATGAAGTTGGTGTCCGAAAAGTGTTAGGCGCTTTCCGTTGGCAGCTTACCAAACAATTCATTATCGAATCTGTACTTATTCAATTGGTAGCTATTTTTATTGCAATTGGATTGGTATTTGCGGCACAACCCTTTTTAAAAATATTCGGAGCAGCGCACATAATTTCTGGAAGCCTATGGTCAAATACAGCGTTCTGGATAGCCGTTTCCTTTTTGTTTATAGGAGGGGTTGTTTTTTCAGGATTATATCCGGCATTTATCTTGGCAGGATTCAAACCGGTAGACGTGCTAAAGGGAGGAAAATATAAATCAAGAAAAGGAGCGTTCTTAAGAAAAAGTTTAGTTGTTTTCCAATTTTCAGCATCTGTTGCTTTACTAATTGGCACCACTATTGTTTATCTGCAAATGAATTTTCTGAGAAACCAGGATTTGGGAGTCAACCTGGATAGGGCTATTGTTGTGCAAGCGCCTCTGTTAACAGATTCCACATATGATTCCCAAATCCAATCTTTTAAGTCTGAATTGATAAACAAAGCTTCGATAAACAGTGTCGTTGCAACTTTCGATATTCCAGGAAGAGAATTTAACTCTGCTGCATGGTATAAAAAACCCAATGAAACAGATGATCTGGCTCAATTCTGTTATCGCACCTCTATGGACGAAGATTTTATTCCATCCATGGATATCGACCTCATTGCAGGTCGTAATTTTGTAGCTGGAGATCACAACCTTTCAACTATAATAAATAAGTCGGCTGCTCGTCTTTTAGGATTCCCCAGTGCGGAAGAAGCTGTCGGACATGAAATCCTGATCCTCGGAACCTCTGGCCCAGATAGGCATAAAATAATTGGTGTGATAAAGGATTACCATCATTTATCGCTAAAGCAAGAATATTCACCCCTGATAATCACCTACTCCTCATCAACCAGTGATTATTTTATTGTCAAGTTTAATGTTGGAGATAATCCGGTCAAAAACATCCAACAAACGATATCACATGTGGAAGAAGAATTTAAATCCAGCTTTGTAGGAAATCCTTTGAACTACTTTTTCCTGGATCGTGAATTCGAGAAGCAGTATAATGCTGATCAGCAGTTTGGAAGTTTGTTTGGTATTTTTGCCATTCTAGCCATCATAGTAGCCTGTCTAGGTCTCTTTGGTTTGTCGTCCTACACTGTACTGCGCAAAACCAAAGAAATTGGAATCAGGAAGGTACTTGGATCTTCGGTGATCCGAATTCTGGTTCTCTTATGGAAAGATTATCTCATCCTTGTTTTAATAGCCAATCTGATATCCTGGCCCATTATTTATTATCTGATGCGAAACTGGTTGGACGGTTTTGTAGAACATATTCCTCTGTATTGGTGGTTATTCCCAATTGCAGGGATATTGATTACCCTTATTGCTTTGCTCACGGTAAGTACTCATTCTATAAAAGCTGCTACAAGAAATCCGGTTAAGTCTTTGAGGTATGAGTAATGAATTGATTTCGGTATACGGGTTTGTTTAAAAACTAAAATTTTAGTTTTTATTTCAATATATTCCCTCTATTTTAACAGAGTAAAGAAGTCTAATGACGAGGTTTATTAGACATTTTGAATCGGTTCGTCTTAACTTAGTGTCAAACCCCAAACTTCTTTCCCATCTTACGAAAAGCAAGAAAATACCAGAATTTTAAAAAATAGTACTAATTCCTCAGATTGAAATTTTTACTTTTGTTTATAGGAGGGTTACTACTTTTTTTTATATTTAACTCGAATTAACCAATATATCATTTCTAGTCCCACGAACTTACCACGACAATATTTTTATACCTGACTGATTTGTAAGGATCTGCTTTTTTTACATTCACAAAAAATTTGACGTATGAAGCAGATTTTTTCCAAACTATTTGTCATTGTTATGTTCCTGCTTGGGGTTCAGGCTGCACATGCACAGTTTACTGCCACAGGAACGATTACCGATGAAGCTGGTGAAGCTTTGATCGGCGCAACAGTTCAAGTAAAAGGGACTGTAATAGGTACTACGACTGATATTGATGGATCTTTTAGTATCCAAGTCAGTTCTAATCAAGCGACTCTTGTCATTTCTTATACCGGTTTTACCGATCAAGAAGTGGAGGTGAGCGCTGCTAACCCAACGGCCAATGTTACGTTGGCTTCTTCAGTTGAACAACTCTCTGAGGTAGTTGTAGTAGGATATGGTGAAACCAGACGGGAAGCCATTACCGGATCTGTAACTTCTCTAAAATCAGAGCAGATTGAGCAAGTTCCTTTAGCTTCTGTTGAGCAAGCTCTTCAGGGAAATATTGCTGGTTTACAGTCGGTTGCAGGTAGTGGACAGCCTGGAGCTAATGTTCAAATTCGAATTCGTGGTATTGGTTCAATTTCTGCCTCTAGTGAACCATTATACGTTATCGATGGAATTCCTGTAACAGCTGGTGATATTAGCCGTATTAACACCACTGCTAATACAATGGCATCTTTAAACCCGAATGATATTGCTCAGGTTACCGTATTAAAGGATGCAGCTGCAACCTCTATTTATGGTGCTCGTGGTGCCAATGGGGTAATTCTGATCACGACTAAGAGTGGTAGAAGTGGTAAGCCAAAAATTGACCTTAGAACACAGATAGGGTTCAATGATTGGGCAGTATCTGAAAACAGACGTTTAAAAACACTGACTTCAGAGCAGTATACAGAGATGTATTTAGAGGGGTGGATGAATCGTGGAGAAACTGTTGAAAGAGCAATGGAGCGCTTTGAGAATCACTATCCAGGGGCTGTTAACTTTGGACCTAATGGAGAAATTCAACAAATCAATGTAGAATCCAATTGGATTGATGCTGTTACCAGAACCGGAATAAACCAAAGTTATGATCTAAGTGTAAGTGGAGGAAATGATGCCGTAACTTATTATGGATCTGCTGCTTATTTTAGTCAGGAATCTCCAATTATTTATTCAGGCTTGGATCGCTATTCTTCTCGTTTGAATCTTCGTGTTAAAGCAAACGAACGTCTTACCATTTCTAATAACATAACCATTTCGAAACTCGATCAATTTGGTGCCAGTGGAGGATCCTTCTGGGCAAATCCAATATATAATGGATACTTTTTGGCACCAGTTATTCCAATTTATGATGATCAGGGCCGTGCCTATGGCGATCACAAAAACTTCTTCATGGGTGGAAATAATCCAGTTGGTAGTTTGAGTGGTGATGATGACCGTAATTTGGAGCAGATCCGTATCATGGATAACCTTACTGGAGAATATGAAATCGCCAAAGGTTTAAAATTCAAAACTGCTTGGGCATTTGACCTTATCAATCTGCAGGAAGAATATTACCGTAACCCACGTTATGGAGATGGCAGAAACGTAAATGGTATTAATAGAGAATCTACTATTAATGAGTTGAACTGGATTGGAACTCAAACTCTTAATTATACCACCTCATTTAATGAGAGCCATAATTTGACTGCTCTTGTTGGATATGAGGCTCAGAAAAACAGACGTAAGCGGGTACTGGCACAGGGAGAACAATTCCCTAATGGAGAACTTCGTACCCTTGAAAATGCAGCTACTCCTACTAATGCAACCAGTGATATTACCCAATATTCATTCGAGTCCGTTTTCTCCAGACTAGACTATAATTACAATTATAAATATTATCTGACGGCTTCTATCCGTCGTGATGGTTCGTCCAGATTTGGTGTTAATAATCGATATGGTACATTCTGGTCGGTTGGGGCATCTTGGAGAATAGATCAGGAACCTTTTATTGAAAATGCTACCTTCATTAATGATTTGAAACTTCGTACCAGTTATGGAACGAATGGTAATGCGGGTATTGGTAATTTCCGCCACCTTCCATTATTTGGCTTTGGTGCTGATTATGATGGATCTCCTGGTGGTTTTCCAGATGAAATTGGTAATGTTAACCTAACTTGGGAGACCTCTACCAACTTCAATATTGGAGTAGATTTTGGATTGTTTAATTTCCTTTCTGGTACTGTTGAATACTTTAACAGAGAATCTGACAACCTATTATTGGATCGCCCAATTTCTTCTACGACTGGTTTTACCGTATTAACCCAAAACTTTGGTGCAATGCGTAACAGTGGTTTAGAAGTGACCCTGGATGCAACCCTCATCAGTGGGCAAGACTTCCAGTGGAGCTTTGGTGGTAACCTTACCTTCTTGAAAAATGAAGTAACCAGATTAGATGAAGAAATCGTTACTGGAACGAAAATTAGAAGGGAAGGGTTGGACTTCCAGTCCTATTACCTATATGAATGGGCTGGAGTAGATCCTGCCACAGGTACTCCTCTTTGGTATACAGATGAAACGGAATCCACTACAACAGGAAGTATTAATGATGCGACAAGATTCGTTTCCGGAAGAAGTGCTACTCCTGATTTCTTTGGTGGTTTCAATACCAATTTAAGCTTTAAAGGTTTAACTCTTGATGCTCAATTTTCTCTTTCCTTTGGTAATTATCTTTATGATGCTACCGCTCGCTTCGTTCAGGGAGATGGTGGTTTGACTCCTCGTAGCCAGACCAATCTTAATCTTAAGCGCTGGAGGAATCCAGGAGATATTACCGATGTACCATTTTTCAGATGGGGTGGCAATAACAACAGTAATGTTGCTAACATGACGCGTTGGTTACATGACGGTTCCTTTATCAGATTGAGAAACCTTACGCTTGCTTACACCCTTCCTCAAAACTTGATTTCTAAGGCAGGTATTCGCTCAGCCAGAGTTTATATGAGAGGAGTTAACCTCCTGACCTGGACTAGAGATGAGAATCTTTATTTGGATCCTGAAGCACAAATCAGTGGTATTGTATCTTCACCAATACCTAATTTGAAAACCATTTCCTTTGGTATTGATTTAGGCTTTTAATTCATCTAAAAACTTTGAAAATGAATATTATGTTAAAAAAATATATAATTTATCCATTTGTTGTAATCGCGCTACTAGTAGCTTCTTCATGTGATGAAGAATTCTTGGAATTACAACCTTCTGGTGCTTCTGATTTGAATTCAGCTATCCAGAATATAGACGGTTACCGTTCAGCCATGAATGGTGTTTATAGTGGCCTTCAATCTTCGAATTATTATGGACGTTACTTTATTTTGGTTCCGGATGTAATGGCTGACGATGTTAAACAAAATGCCCAGGCTAACCGTGCCAGAGAGTATTCCGATTATGTAGGATTCTCAGAGCATTTTATTGCTTCTGGTATTTTTAATACACTTTATAATGTAATCAACAGAGCCAATACGGTCATTAATGCTGAAACAGAGGTTCCCGCCGCCGTCCAGGGGCAAAAGGATCAATTCAGAGGAGAGGCACTTGCTGTTAGAGGTTTGGCTCACTTTGATTTAGTTAGAATATATGGCCAGCATTATGGCTTTACTAATGATAACAGTCATCTTGGTGTACCCATCGTTACTGAATTTGATCAGGATGCCAAACCTGCTCGTAGTACAGTGGCACAGGTTTATGCCCAGGTGATTAGTGATCTGGAACAGGGAGTCTCTCTAATGAATGAAGTTCAATCTTCTGCTGGTAGAATGTCTAAAGAAGCTGCACAAGCTCTTTTAGCTAGAGTTCACCTATATATGGGAGATTGGGCCAAGGCCGAACAATTGGCCTCTTCCGTAATTAATAGTGGTAAATATTCACTTGTTGCTACCGATCAATATGTTTCAGGATGGAGTAGTCAATCAACTTCTGAATCTATCCTTTCCGTTTTCTTCCGTAATGATGATGACAATGGTTCAGATGCATTAGGTCGTATGTACATCGTTGAAGGCTATGGTGACTATTTACCTTCTCAAGACGTTATCGGACTTATTCCTGAGGGTGATGTTCGCTTAGGGGTATTCAAAGAAGATGAGAACCTAAGTGGAGCTCTTGGAAGCGTTCGTATGGATAAATTTCCAGATCCAGCTACCCAAAATAGCACTCCTATCGTACGTTTATCAGAAATGTATCTGATCCGTGCCGAAGCACGTGCTATGCAAAATAATGACACTGGCGCTCAGGAGGATGTTACTTTGATTCGTCAACGTGGTTTACCTACCGCTGATGCAGTAACAGCTACCGGCGAAGCTCTATTGGATGAAATTGCAACGGAACGTCGTATAGAATTAATGTTTGAAGGTCATCGTCTGTGGGATTTGATGCGTAAAAAACAAGGCGTCTCCCGTACAGACTGTACCAACTTGATTTGTGAAATTCCTTATCCTAATGATCGTTTCATTTTGCCTATTCCTCAAAGAGAAATAGATGCAAATGAAAATATGGTACAGAATTCTAGCTATTAGGATTTAGTATCTTGAAAAAAAAAGAGTCCTGCCGAAGTTCGGTAGGGCTCTTTTTTTTTGCTTCTGATAAATAGCATTATAGCACTAATGATATTTCACCCTTTTTCTCGCAGAATTGGGATGATATATTTTAATAATACCTCAAAACTTAGTTTAGCTTTCCATCTCCCATAATTACTACCGGTAAAAGCAATAGCAGCATCATAATCTTCCAAAATCATCACGTATTGCCCCCCATTTCCAGAGGCAAATAATACTTCGGTTTTGATGTCTTCGTATTCAAGAAGTTCTCTATACCAGAAATAACCGTAGTTGGCAGAATGAGTCTTAGTGTTTTGTGTTCTAGCTACCTTTAAAAATGACATTTGAACCGGTATCTCAGCATAAGTAGACTCATTTATCCAGTCTTCGCTAACAATTCGCTCCCCCTTCCAAAGGCCTTTATCCTGCACCAACTGAGCAATTTTTAGCATATCCAAAGGTTTCATAAAAAATGATCCACCACCGTAACCTCTGCCTTCTGGGGTGATGTACCATGAATAGTCTTTAATGGCTAGTGGTTCGAATAGATATTTTTTTGCAAAATCTACAAGTGGCATGCTGCTTGCTCTCGCAATTATTTCACCCACTAAATCAGGTTCTAAGGAAGAATATTCCCATTTTGTGCCAGGAGGATAGCGTGCCGGAACCCCTAAATTATACGCCAACCAATCTTTAGTATCCCACATTTCACCTTCACAATTGGGGCCTTCATCAAAGAACTCTTCACAGGCAATTCCTGATCTCATCTCAAGCAGATTTTTGATTTTTATTTGACCTTTTGGGCTATCCTTCCATTCCGTTAGGTAAGTGCTTGCCTGATCATTGACCGACATAAAGCCCTGATCAACTGCTATGCCAGCCAATAAACTTATGATAGATTTGAAGGAAGATCTCATATCATGGCTACTGTCCCTATCAAATTTGTGAAAATACTCTTCAATGATTGTCTCATTGTTTTGTGCAACCAATATTCCATCGATATTGGGATACTTACCACTTAGGATATGCTCTCTTACTACTTCGATTGAATCCTTAGCAGATTGGCTGCTAATAGTCGAATAGCTTTTATTTAAATCAGGTTTAGGAGTGGGATTATTCTTGATATCCTGAATGATTTTCGTATCCACCCAATAAATATCCTCATTGCTGGTGTAGAAAAGATATTTTCCGTCTTTACTTACAAAAGGGCACAGCTCATGTCCATTAGTGTTGATCATGGGGCCCATATTCATTGATTTGCTCCAAGTACCCTCCTGGTTTTTAAAGCTGATATACAAATCTCCCCTACCATAACCTTCTGGCCTTTGTGCACAAAAAATGAGATATTCCTCATTTGGATCTACAAAAACATCCGCTTCATAAAAGAAAGTATTAATGGAATCACCTAAGGGCGTAGGTTTTTGAAATACTCCATTTGAAAAACGGGATTGATAGATATCAAAATCATAATCTTTCCTATTGGATGAAAAGAACATGGTACCTTCATTGTTAAATGAAATGTAATATTCATTTCTATCTGTGTTGATTTCCGGTCCTGCATTAATCGGCTCTGACCAGGTATCCGATTGCTTTTCTACATACCAAATATCGTAATCTTTGGGGTCTCCTTCACCATTCAGGGTCCTTCTCGAAATAAAATACAAGCGATTTTCATCAGAAGAAAGGAAAGGATCATTGTATCCATAAGTCGGATGTTCAAGTAAGGTTATAGATTTGCTCCATGATTCTCCATCAAGCTTGGTATATCTAATTTCTTCCTTCCCATTTACATTTACTCCATAAAAAAATTCAGTCCCCTCTTTGTTAAAGACTGATCCAAACTCATATTCATCTGGATTAGAAATTAGATTAGGTGCAAATATTTCGGGTTTAGTTGTAGGCCGCTCCTGAGATAAATAGAGTGATGATTTGTTATGAGAAGAAGTACAACCTATCACTAGAAGGATAGGTATAATTCTGAGTACATTTTTCGATATTAGTTTGATAATGGTTCTTGTAAAGGAAAAAAGATTGTTTTCCAAAATTATTATTTTTTATTAGTGAAGTTATTTAAAGTTTCATAAAACGGGTAAGCGATATTTATATTGAATTAATGGTTCTTGAAGGCTGTTTTTTGATTTAAAAATCTGGCTTTATTTATCAGAAGTAAAGAAAAAAAGGCTTCATTCCGTCCTTTTACGGGCAGTGGGACTATTTAGCATGCCTTTCCACATAAGCCATTGGGGATAAATTGGTGCTCTTTTTAAAAAATCGATAAAAGCTGCTCTTTGAACTAAAGCCACAAGAATGTGCAATTCCTGTTATGGAATGATTTTTTAAAGCCTCTGAGGTCAAAATTTTTTTAGCCTCTTCCACCCGAAGGGAATTAACGGTATCGTAAAAATTACTACCCAAAACTTCATTAAAAAAAGCAGATAATTTGCGCTCTGAGGTGTCCATAGCAGCAGCAAGTAATTTTAAACTAAGATCCTGGGATAAGTACATTTTCTCCTCTTGCATACAACGATTAAATCGTTTTCTTAAATCCTCTTTTTCTGAAGGTTTTAAATAAGAGTTGGGCAATTCACCTGCGGGAGCCTCTTCACCAATGTTTTCAATTAAAAATCGAGGTAAAAATACGGTAGATTGGGTCAATCCATAATATCCGATATAAGCCATCGCTACGACCAGAAAGAAAACGGTAATGTAAGCATCCCATTCTACATAAACACCAACTGCAATTTCCGTAAATGTGATGATCAAATCCACCACGAGCACCATAAGAAAGCTAATCAGGAACTTCTCGACCCATAAGAAACCCTCTTCTCCAATCCTAGAATAATTGCGCTTCATCAGTTTACGAAATTTGTAAAATAACCTGAGCGCCATCAAAAAATAAATGATGCCAAATATATCGTGAACCACTGCCCAGTTAGGTATGTACCAATGAATGGTGTAGATGTAATTCGTATCGGGGTTGATAGAGTTTGGAATGATGTAAGCAAAAAAGTAGACGAAAAATACAATGAAGTGTTTGATATTTTTCTTCACCAGATCAGATCCATCCAAGAAAATGGATTTTACATAAACATAAAATAAGGGGGGTATCAAAAGCCGCACGCCATGCTGTAGATAGTTTGTTATAAACTGCAAGGTGGAGAGTTCGTGTAGCATCGCGTAGAAATACACGAGAATATTCAAAATCAAGATCCAAAAAATAATCAAAATGTACTGTGGTGCCCTCCTTTCTTTAAGCCGCATGATACCAATAATGGGTAAAATACTAAGCACAATACCAACAACTATTATGAAGTCTATTATCAATTTCATGTTTTAGAAGGACTTATCTCATTAATTCAAGTTGCACTACAATTGGGGTAGAAGGTAGCAAGTAGAAGGAATTATTTAAAGCAAAAAGGTACAACATACAGTACAAAATTCTAAGGCCTACTTTACTCTACATTCTGTCAAAAAGTATAAATATTTATCATTCAAAAAATTTCCTAACCCCATACTAAATTCTTTCGACACCCTAGCGAAAATCACCCTTAATTCTGAGAATTCTTCCAGAAGATATTCTTCTGAATCATATATGGATATCATCGCCTACAACTTTGGACTAGGATTATTCTCAATCCAATTCAAAAATTATCTCCTTTTTTCGTAAGTCTTCGTATTCAGAGATTTTCTCAGTTAAGATTAAGTTTGTAGTTATTATTCTATTAAATTTAAGTATGGCTTCTATAAACTAAAAAGGATTAAAATAAAACACCCCAATACTAATGAAAAATTTGCCCATTATTGTAGTCATTTTGTACTTGCTTACCTCATGTCAAAAGGAAAAGATAAATGCAGATTTACTCCTAACGAATGTTACAATAGTTGATGTTAAGACAGGAACGTTAAAACCTAATAAACAAGTAGCTATTGTTGGTGATCGGATTAGTATGATTATGGAAGGTGAAGTATTTGCCTCAGACTCCACCAAAATTATAGATGGTTCTGGAAAATATCTCATTCCTGGCCTTTGGGACATGCACCTCCATTATCATTGGAACTATAATTTCTCATCTCCTTTATTGATAGCTAATGGCATCATAGGTATTCGCGAAATGTTTGGAGATATAGATACAATAAAGCTTATTAGACAGCAGAGTTTAAATGGTTCTTTTCTTGCTCCAGATATTTTTTCTTCAGGACCTATAATAGATGGCTTCCCCCCTCTTTGGGAGGGCTCCATTGGAGTTCAAAATGTGGAAGAAGCAATTGCGGAGGTTGACAAACAAATTCAATCAGGAGTTGATTTTATTAAAATTTACGATTCCTTATCCAAAGAAGTCTACATGGCAATTGCAAAGCATTGTAAAGAAAATGGCGTTGCATTTGCAGGGCACATTCCACATTCAGTAAGTATATGGGAAAGTATAGAAGCCGATCAGAAAAGTGCCGAACATCTTTATGGTATATTAGAAGCTTGTACAAATAAGCCTGGAGAATTTTCCCAATTTAGTGGTAATTCCAATATTGATACAAAAATCATTAGTTTTCTGGTTGAATCATTTGATAAGACTATTTTCGATTCCCTAGCTATTTCTTTAGCCAAAAGCAATACTTGGATTACTCCAACTCTAATTTCTTATCAGAATATATGCAATTCAAATGATTCTACTTTGATAAATAGCCTAAAATTAGAATATGTACCAAAGTATCTCCAGCAAATCTGGGATTCTCTAAAACCAAAATTAGAGGATTTAGAGAGTTTCCGCAGAGAATTTCAACTTGAACAATCCTTATTGGGAGAATTGGAAAAAGCTGGAGTTAAAATAATTGCTGGTACAGATACACCAGCCTCTTATTGTATCCCTGGATTCAGTTTGCATAAAGAGCTACAAATTATGGTGGAAGGGGGGATGAGTCCTGCGTCTACTTTAAAAGCTGCTACCTTAAATCCAGCAATCTTTATGGAGAAGGAAGAAGAACTCGGTTCTGTAGAAAATGGCAAATTAGCTAGCTTAGTCCTTTTGGATAAAAATCCTCTGGAGGATATTCAAAATACGCAAAGTATCAGTGCTGTCTTCTTGAGAGGTGAATATTTGGATAGAAATGCTCTGGGCAATTTATTAGAAGAAGCTAGAATCCGTGCCAAAATGGCTAAAAGTCCTTTTGAAGATTCTGAATTAAAAAATGAATGAAATGTGGGCTTACATTGTAATTTGCCCTCTTTAAAAAAAATAAAGCCTTGAGCAAATTGTAGTCTTCCCTGAAAATAGGACAACTTAGAAAGTGAAAAAACAGAAGGAATTCCATGATTAAAGCAGCTTAAAATTGATAACTGGAAGGAATACGAAAGGAAGGTTATAAAGCTAGATATAAAACCAAGTGCAAAAAATCAAATAAAATCAGTCAAAATAAGACTTGACAAAAACATAAAAGCCTGATATTCAGATGAATACCAGGCTTAATTTTCTCTTAGTGATCCCGCCAGGAAAATATTTCCTATTGTAAATCAATTAGTTATAAGGGTGGTACAAGTTGTGGCACAAAAATTCCTTGTATTTCCTTTACTGTAATTCGGTAATTTAATAAATTATGATTTTCATGTGCAACCATAAAATACCTCAGTATGGTCTTCTGGAAAATTGCAGCCATAACCACCTGGATCTTAATAATATTTTTAGTCTTAATTTACTTTTTTTTAAAAAAAAAGGCATGGGTACGACTATGGAAACAGATAATACTAGGTCATAGGCTCCATACGAGTATCGATAAACTTTTTGATGAGGTAAGCAGCAATAAAAAAATAAATAAAGAAACTCTTTCAGATACATCTAAACACATTCTTTGGCGACTTACCCGAATTGGAGTATTTGCAATTTTAGCAGTAATTCTTCCTACCCTATTTCTTATTATTCAAATATTTTTACTAAGTAATCAAAATGCATTAATCCAGGGTCAGAATAATTTATTTGATGATCAAAATTATTTAGTAAAAAGCCAAACTAAAATAGATTCTGTCCAAGGATTATTATTACAAGATCAAAACAGCCTATTTGAGTCTCAAAATAATTTAGTTCTAAGTCAACTAAAGATGGACTCTATACAGGGCGCTTTAATAAATTCCCAAAACTTTTTATTTGAAGAACAGAATAAATTAATTGAAAAGCAATCTGATTTGTTAATCGAACAAAATGAAAGACTTAAACAACAAAACTTTCTACAAGAAGCATCAAGGAGAAACTCATCAGCCATACTTTTATCAAATGTAATTGATGGGATCAACAATGATTTAGAAAGTGACTATCAGAAAAACTCAATTAGAGATTTATCCCCACAAACTATTGCAAGTATAATAGCGATAGCAAATCAATTTAAACCATACAAATATTTTGAGAATGATGATTTAATAGAAAATCCTTTAAGTCCTGAAAGGGGGCAACTTTTAATTTTTCTCTACGAAAGCAATTTAGATATTGCTACTTATGATATAATATTTGGAAAGGCCAACTTTGCTTATTCAGATGTAAAAAATTCAGTATTTCAAAAGGCCTATTTTAAAAATGCTCGACTAGAAGGATCGAATTTTTCTGAATCAAAGATTTATCACTCAAATTTTGCTGGTACAAATTTAGAGGATGCAGATTTTTCGGATTCTGAGGTCTTTTTCTCAAATTTTGATTTTTCGAGATTTTTCGGAGTCAAAGTATCAGGTACCAAACTACTTAAGCCTCATTTTAGAGGTACAAGATTTTCTGGAACCATCTTTGATGGAATTTGGGTCAATGAAAGTCTAGCAGAATTGTATAGCAGGCAGAATAAGGATTTCATTGAAATTTATGAAAAAAATAAAGACAAGGTCCATGAAGATGAAGATATTCAATACTTATTCATGTTAAGTACTGAAATCGATTTTTTAAAAAAATTTTATGATTATAAGGATCCTGGTAGAAGTACTGGTATTTTGTTTGAAGGCAAAAGGTACGGATTTAAAGAAATTAAATTAGTAATCCCTGGAAAGAAGGAATGATTATATTTTAAAGCTACCCTCAAAAAGGGAAAGACTGCCCATAAACCAACCTTTTTGGCTATTACTGATTCGAGCCTCCCTGAAAATAGACAGCTGAAACATTTCCACTTATTATTAGCTTCAACTATGGTGCTGGGCCACCCTAGTTGAATGATATTCTATTACCATTTTAACCAACTGTCAGAAAAAAAGCTTACAGACAACTCCCCTAAATCTGCTCTCCAGCAAACTCAGTTATATAAGCTAGCCTATACAACTGAAGGCAAAATAGTGGCCATTTTCACCAGTTATCTACAAAAAATGACCTGGGTAGGCCGCCCATGGCCGCCCTACCCAGGTCAAAATAATTGATTTCGATCCCAAATACAGATCTTCTTAACTAACAAAGCTCTAATTAATACAAGTTTAAATTTGGAATAAAACGAAAGTCTTTTTGATTAAGGGTATATAATGGAATATCATGAAAAATGGCAGTAGCTGCAATAAATGCATCAGGAAGAGATAAATTATGGCTGAGCGAAAATTCCGTCATCAGCTGTAAATTTAATTCGCCAATTTTTTGATTAAGATGTAGTAATTGAAGGTATGATATATCTTTAAGAATTTGAGTGAGCTCTTGCTTGTTAAAAGCGCCATAGATAAGTTCTCCCGCCGTTATTATGCTGATAGCAAGGTTAGACTGACCAATGTTTCTAAGCTCACTAACAATATTATTAGAATTTTTGTAAAACTCGATAAGAATATTGGTATCACAAAGGATTAGTTGTTGATTCGCCACGCCTGTTTTCTTAATTGATCAGCATCAATATTTCGATTGGCCAAAAGACCTGCGGATTGAAAGAAATCATAGTCGTGATTTTCAACCGCATCCTGCTCTTCCTCCATTTTGACTTTTAATTCAATGAAATCTAATTGGCTTAAAAGTTCCAACAAGAAATCTCTTTTGGAATAATCTTTCAGTTTAATAATAAACTTTTCCATAATTATTTCTAAATCTATTAATTACAATTTAGTAACATTTTTGAAATAGGCAAAGTTTCTCATTCTGAAAAATTAATTCATTGCTTGATTATTGAAATGAAAAACGGCCTGAAGAATTACCATTCCTTCAGGCCGTTTTAAATTGGTGATCCCGCCAGAAAAACGTCAATCCACTGATATACAACCACTTAAAGGTTTTAAAAAGATTCCTATACAAATTGAGTACAAAAAATAAGGCTTAAATTAATAAAGCCAGGTGAATTTAGTTACCTGGCTTTATTAATTGGTATAACCATGACATTGGATCTGATCTCGACTCCTTTTGGAAAGTACGGGCATGTCTATGGGCTTTGTTTTGTTTCTTTAATTAACAGCTTTTTTATCAGGTTTTAGAACTTAAAGGGTGGTTTTTGCACAGTCTGACGGCCGGCGAGGTAGCCAGCTTTTGCTGACTATGGACGCTGGCGTATTGTTGGCATCAGTCTTCTTTTTATAATTTACTTTTTTCTTCTTTTTTGTGCTAATCTGATGGTCAAGTCGAGAGCTATTCTTCTCCCTCCCATTGAATTTATTTGCGAAATGAAATCTTCTATGGTTGCTTCACTTCGTTCTACTAAATCAATAATTTTTAAATTTTCATACTTCTCGTCATTTGTAGTTTCAATCAAATCTTTCCAATCTCTTGGGCTTGTAAAATCAAATATTAGACATACTACTGGCCCATTACCTTTTCCTAATCTTTCATGTTTGTCAGAGCTACGTTCAAAAGCTGCCTTTGCCATTGATAAATTTTCATGCCCAATAAATGTGAAAACTGGCGGCGGTGAAATCATTCTTCTACAAGCTCCTCTGTTCAATTTTGCGAATGGATTATCTGGGTTTATTGAAATACATTTTTCAAACTTTTCAATTGCTGCCCCATATTCCCCTAACATCATCAATGCACCTCCGTAATTATTCCATGCCATATCGGTAGCTGGGTCAATTTTTATTGCATTTTCACAATATTCGATTGACTTGTAATAATCAGGTTCTGGCAGATATTGAGCTGAGAGAGAAAGTGTTAACCACGCCTGAACATAATCTGGATTAACCTTAATAGCTCTCAAGCCATAATTTTCTCCTTCTGAAAATCTATAAAGATTGTTGTAACATCCTGCTATTAATTCCAAAATTATTTCATTATTTGGGACTAATTTATCTGCTTCTTTGAATTGGGTAAGAGCAATTTCTGAATGACCAACCTTGACAAGATGAAAACCCATTAACATGAAAAAATGGACTCCTTTTGGTACTCTTTTTAATTCTTCATTTATCTCTAAATATTCATTTTTTGAAATTCTGCCCTTGCAATACAATTCTAACCCTTGTATTGCTTTTTGATAATATGGGTCAATTTTTAATGCCTTTTTAAAGTATTCGTCTGCTTTTTCTGAATCTCCAATTAAACCCAAAGTCTCACCTGCATTAGAATAACCTTTTATACATTCTGGAATTGTCTTTATTGAATTTTCAAACCACTTTATCGCCTCTTTAAATCTACCCAATTTTCTTAAAGATAATCCCAAATTATTTTTCGCAAGGGCGTGGTTTGGATTTAATTTGATTGCCTCTTCAAATTTTAATATTGCTTCTTCAAATTTATTAGCAGAATGTAATTCCCAACCGATTGAATTCAAATCATCACCTGCAATTTCATTTGGTGTTTCAAGGCGTCCCACACAAATATCTATTTGATTCTTTTCCATGTTCTTGTTTTTTATTTTTTTTGATTGATGCCAACGGTTTGGCTATGCGTGGTGCAGACGTTTAGCCTGCATTATCGTCATAGCCTTTGTTAGGCACAGGCTTATCTTTGTTTTCCAATCGTTTTATTACTTCTTGCAGGATTTCTTCATATTTAATTCGGTGTTCTATTAATTCAGCCTCTTGTTCATACTTAGAAGTAATTAACTCTTTTCTTCTGTCAACATCTCTTTGTTTTAGCAACATATACATTACTGCAGTTACGAGACTGAATGCAAAACCACCTAAAACAAAAATTATTTTTTCAGGACTATCAGCCATTAATTTTTCTATTTGTGAGTAAAATAAACCATATACCATCATTCCAATTCCAACTAAAAAATAGATTGGCAAAATTTGCTTTAGCATTCTATTCCTTGTGAGATTTTTAGACTTTCTTGGTCTTAAATAGACTCGTTCATAAACATCTTCAATATCAGCTGCTGTTATTTCTATGTACTCTTCTCCTGGATAATTTTTAGATTCCTTAATGTCTTCTTCAATTTTAGACTTAAGCTTCTGTAGAACAGATTCGATTTTCTTTTCTCCAGAATTAGTATATATGATTAACTTTTTCATTTTATTAATTTTTAGAAGTTCTACGAGCGATGAAAAGACCAACTCCAAAAACAGCCGCCATTACAAACATTAATGTATAGCTTGTAGGAGCATTTTCAGTAGTTGCTTGTGAACCTAAATATCCACAGGCGGCAGTTAACAGATATTCTCCTGCTTGCACCCACAATTTCCATTTAGGTGTCTCCTCTGTACCAAAATTTGCCGTGATAACTCTGACAGCACCTTGCACATTTTCGTAATTGATTTCTACGTCAGAATCACTTGCTTTTCTTGCTTCTCCAAATTTTTTAGACCGCTCAAATAGTAATTCAGAATATTCGGTAACAGTATTTACATACCTTTTAATTCCTGAGTCGGTAAAACCTTCAGACTGTAATTTGTCTTCATCTATTTTGATTAGACTCATAATTCATATTTATTAAGTTGATTTTCGATTTTTATTTGCTTGTGCCGAACATCTTGCTATGCGGACAAAAGTTCCGGATAGCCAGCTATATTTTTTGTATTACTTATTTTCTGATTCACTGATGCCAAGGTCCCCTCCAAGCCACCCACCGCTACAAACACCGTTGTTAAAGCTGACTCCAACCTCTTCCTCATATAAGAATTCACCGCAAGGGATACAATCTTTGGTCCTTTAGCTTTTAGCGTTTTCCTTTTCTCATCTGGCAGTCGCTCCAATGCAATGTCGAGAGCCGCTTCTCCAAGGCATTGAAGTGTCTCTCGGGTATTTTCGGTAGATTCAGTTTCCTCTTCCAATTTCACTTGTTCACCTCCAAGCCATTTAATAATTCGGTGTCTGAAAAAAAAGAGTAGCATAAGCATGAATAAGGCACATAAAAAGCCAATCGCAAAGCTTAAAAAGGAAGGGATAACTTTTGGGATGTTAAGGAGCAATATGGGGATCATAATGCATATGAGGAGGCCGAAGAGGAACTGGAGGTTGAGTTTTGAAAGCATAACTAGGATATTGGGTATCGAATAAAAGGTTTTCGAATATTTCAAATATACGAATTTCATTTTTTTTTGTTTGACCCTTACATTAGATATCCTAGAAAGTGTCAACGGGTGTCTGGTTATTGCTAGGTATGTATAGGATAAGGAATAAAATATAAGGGTAATTCTTTGGGTCTTTCAAATAGTTTGGGATCTAATTTAACCTTAATAGAATATGAAATACCAAATGCCTTATATAAACTCTTGGCTCTATGAATGTCGGCCATGTGAAAGTCAGCTTTGGTAAGATGAGCATAGCTCAAGACTGCTCTATACAAGTTAGCTTCACGTAAATCAGCTCCAGCTAAATCGGCTCTTGGAAGAGAAGCTCCTCTAAGGTCGACATTACGGAGATCTGTGAACTTTAGACTAGCGTGAGTAAAATGGGCATTACGTAAATCAGCACTTCTTAAGTTGGCACTACAAAGCTTAGTGAAATGTAAATCTGATTCCCGTGTCAGCTTACCTCAAAATGTAGCCTTCCCTGAAAACAGGGCAACTCCAAAAGTAAAAAAACAAAAGGCCTGAATATTTCATGACTAATGCATCAAAAAGAATTAGTGAATGGAAAAAATTCAAAGGAAGGTAAAAATCGAGATACAAAAGCCGGTACAAAAAATCAAAAAAAATCAGTCAATTCGAGACGTCTTAAAAAGACAAAAGATTGATATTCAATCGAATACCAATCTTTGTTTTTTTAAAGTGATCCCGCCAGGATTCGAACCTGGGACCTACTGATTAGAAGTCAGTTGCTCTATCCAGCTGAGCTACGGGACCATTTATCTTTAATAAATTCTTTTCCTGTTCCTGATTTCAAATACTTTTCACGTATTCTTGCCTCCACTCAACTCTCATATTTTCCAAAGAAAAACAAGTTCCAGGGCCTATACCCCTTTGTAGATTTCGTCTTTCCTGAGTTATGTTCTCTAATCCTTCTTTCAATATCTGTCGTTATTCCTACATAAAATCGAAAGTGAATCTTACTTTTTAGTACATATACGTACATCTATCTATTGTCTATCATCATTTTAGCTCTTGTTGCTCCCTGCCTGCCGGCAGGCAGGTATCCAGCTGAGCTACGGGACCAATTTTTTAGTGGGTAGTTCTTAGTTATTGGTTAATAGTACTCAATACTGATTACCCAATACCCATTACCCTTTAAAAAGGCGTTGCAAATTTAGAATAAAATCTCGGATTGAACAATACCCTGAGGGATATTTTTTCTAAGTTTGACCATCTCTTTTTCATAAAGAAGATTATTGAGCTTACCAATCCTAGCCTACTCTCTAACTCTTCTTCCTGGCTTGGTAATCTCTCCCATCCACGGAATCCCATAATCCGTCAAAAATCAGCGGTCCAGGCCTACATGAGATTCCAATCAATCTCCTCCATACCCTTCTCCTCCAAATAAGCATTAGCCTGCGAAAAATGCCGACTCCCAAAATACGCTCCTCCCGCCAGTGGACTGGGATGCGCCGCCTCTAATACTAAATGCTTACTCTCATCAATTAGTTCCTTCTTGCGCTTGGCAAAATTTCCCCACAACATAAAAACCAGTCCCTCCCGACCTTCCGATAAGGTTCGGATCACCGCATCCGTAAAGTTCTGCCAGCCAATCTTTTGATGAGAACCCGCCTTACTGCGCTCCACCGTCAACATGGCATTTAATAGAAAAACGCCCTGCTCTGCCCACTTGGTCAAATCACCATGATCGGCAACCGGTATTCCTAAATCCGATTGTAATTCTTTATAAATGTTTTTTAAAGAAGGAGGAGTTCGTACGCCCCTTGGTACCGAAAAGGAAAGCCCCATGGCCTCTCCCGGCCGATGATAAGGGTCTTGCCCCAATATGACCACTTTAACGGCCTCAAAAGGAGTGGTATTAAAAGCATTAAAAATCAAAGAACCAGGTGGGTAAATGGTCTTACCTTCTCCTTTGGCCTTCCTCAAAAAAGAGGCAATCCCCTGGAAATAGGCCTGCTCAAATTCATTGGATAGAACCGCTTTCCAGCTTTCTTCGATTTTGACATTACTCATTTGAATAGTTTTATGGTAGTCTGGGGTCTAGTAGTCTAGTTATCAGGTCTTATTGTTAATATGTGACACCCTCCAGAATAGCTAGAATTTTAAACCCTAAATATAATGACCAAAAATAAAAAATAAACATCAGACTACCAGATCACTAGACTACTAAAATGGAATTCCATAAACAACCAATTCCTCCCCCACTCTAGAAGCAATATAAGATTGATCATTTTGTTCAAACAGCACTACATTGGAACTAGCTGGCAAAGATTCCGACAACTGTTTTTTTCCTTTATCATCAATTAAGTTCATTAGCCCTCTATTTTCATTAAAAACCAAGGTAAAGAGCTGGTTTCCCTTATTGACGAGTTCTAATGAATGTGTCCAGCCATCATTTGGAATAAGCCTTTCCTTTTTCACATCATCTCCATCCAGCTGATAACGATAGATGGTATTTTCGTTTGTTAACAAGACATAAATTTCCCCTGCTAATTCTAAGAATTGGAAATCCTGGAATTCAGTTCTTTCCTTTTTTAAAGTTTTATAGGCCAGATCAGATGACCAGCTGCCAATTTCTCCATTTTCAGAAATAGAAAAGATTTTTTTGTTTTTTTCTGATAAAAAAATGGATTGTATTCTGTCGGGAGCTGCTGCCAATTCTACATCCTGGGTGTTTCTATACTTTGCCTTAAAGTTATAATTCTGATCTAACCAAAAATGATAATCTCTTTGGTTGGAGGCAATGTGAAAAATTGAGGTGGACGGAGTAGAATATAGTAGACAGGGGTTCCAGTCAATTACAGCATCTCCCAGAATATTGTAAGCATAAATTCTATTTTCTTCAGTTGGAAGGAAAAAATAGGGGTCTCCCTCCTCTCCAAATGAGGCTAGGCTCAGGCCGCCAGTAGCAGGTAAATTTAATGGCCATCGGGTCATTAATTCTCCCTGGGAATTCAATTTGTAAATGCTTTTATTCGTATTAAACAGCAATCCCCATTCAATAGGGTTGATTTGAAAGGTCTTTGCCTTTCCAATAATCGGCCCATCCAGATCAATAGCCCATAGGGTTTGGCCATCTCTATCTAATACTTCTAAATGATTCTCATCATCTTGTATCCAAAGACTGTACTCCCGTTTTGCCAATGGATCCTCTATTAAATAAGGGCCATAAATTATTGGCTTTCGAAAATTTCTACGCCAGTGTACCTTTGCTAATGAACCTGCATCAGATCTTTTTCCTACCTGTCCACTAAGCTTCCAATTTCTTCTTTTTTTATTCCAAGATAAAACTCCTGAAGGATAATGGTCAGCCCAGGCGGTCCACCAATCAGGAGCTTGTTGATCAGAGTCTTGAGCAACAAAATCTTTCCAGATGATGATACGTTGGTTTTTTACTCCCAAGTTGGATAAATATGGACTAATCCAATCTGCATTTGCCAGATTGTTTTGAACCAACAAATAATCGAGCCACAGTTTTAATCGGTCCGGATTATTACTAAGAATTAAATATCCATCTTTGATTAGATAATAGGGATTTCTAATATCCGGATATTGATCACCAAAAAAAGGAAGGCTAACATTTTCGGCAATTATTTGGAATATATTTTCTGCTTGATATTCGTGTTGTTCCAATAATCCGTTTTGATCTCCCAATTGGATTAATAAATCTTTTGTTGTTTCAACATCTTTTAAGGGAATGATTAAAAAGGAAGGCATTTCTGTTCCCCTACCCACATTTTCCTGCACATAAGAAATCTTGCCCTTGACCTGATCCCGTAACTCATTCCTCCAAAGTTGAGGGCCTATATTTTCTTTATTTTGAAAAAAAAGATGGGGATTGCCTAGACTAATCATATCCACCAACTGTATCCGATCGGGGATCATTTCCAAAAGATCAGCAAAATTTACTCGGCTTTGAGAGCTCAGAATATTTTGAAAAGGAGTGTTTTCCTTAAAGACGATGGCACTTAGACTATCTCTGCTTTTTTTTTCAAAATGGGATAGTTGATTCCAATGAGGTTGATTTAGCTCTCCTGTATTTAAAAAAATCTTAGTAGCAGTCTCCTTTCCTTTGAAATTCAACTTGTCTTTTTTTAAGGCTTGCACAAGATTCGGGTTTCGACTTCCTAGTAAGGCAATGCTTCTTTCCACCAGTCGTTGATCAGAGCTAAAAAAAAGAAGACCTTTTTTCATTGCAAAATAAAATATTTGCCCATCCTTTCTATTAAAATGAATAATGGATTGTCCCCGATACCTATGTTCGGTTCGCTCTTGTTCAGGGATAAAGGAGGTCCATTTTTTTATATCCACTCTTGCCTCTTTACATTGCAGAATCATTAGGGAAGAGACGAGTCCGGGGTTATTCCGATCATATGCGTAGTGAATAATAGGGTCTATTGTAAACTCTTTGTCAAGCCAATGCTCAAAGGCTTGTTTAAGTAAGGCAAAGTCCTTAGCTTGAGGCTTAATTATTTTTGGCAAGTCCTTAGCCATTTCAAGTTGATAATATGAAAAAGAAACAACTTGATTTACATAAGGAGGTAAAGCCCTGAATGGGTGTATTGGAGAAATCTTTTTTTTCAGTATGCCCCATCCCCCCAAGACCAGGAGAACAAAAAAAAGCAAAACTATTGAGAATTGTTTTTTCATTGACCTAAGCGCTAATTAAAGAAGCCTGCTGGTTTTTCCATCATAAAATAACCTTATATCTGATTATTAGCATCGATGGCCAGACAATTCAAAATTAAATTTATCATGCATTCAAACTACACTCAATTATTCTATCTATGAGAAAAACGTTTTTAAGACTTGGTAGTGTCTTAGCCCTGGTTTCGGTAGCATTAGGAGCCCTAGGCTCTCATACCCTGGAAAATTATTTAGAACCCGAACAATTATCAACTTTTGAAACAGGGGTACGTTATCAATTTTATCATACTTTCGCCATCTTAATGATAGGTGTTTTATTACACTTCGGCAAAAAATCAAGGTTGAATATTGCTGGCTGGTTATTCTTTGGAGGTATTCTTCTATTTTCAGGTTCTTTGTACCTGCTTTCTATACAAGATACATTGAATCTAAAATTGAGGTGGCTAGGACCAGTAACCCCAATTGGAGGGCTCTCATTCATGGCCGGATGGGTATTTTTTTTATTATCTACTTTTCAACATTCTGAACGAAAATCAAAATCTGAATGAAATATTCTGAGTATAAGGAACACCTGCGAAAAATTGCGGACCTAGAAACAGCAATCGCCGTTCTCCATTGGGATAAAGAAGTTAACCTTCCCATTCACGGGGCAGGACCTCGTTCTCAACAAATCGCTACCCTCTCAGGAATGGCCCACGAAATGGGAACCAGTGAAAAATTTGGCCAGCAACTTCAAGCTTTGTCAGAAGATCAAAGCCTTAGCAAAGAGGAGCAAAAAAATGTAGCACTTACTTTAAAAGACTATACCCGTAAGAAAAAATTAGACCTTGAATTTGTCCTGGCAATGAGTAAAGCCACTTCAGCTGCTTATCATTCCTGGCGTAAAGCTCGTGAAGAAAACAACTTCGACCCTTTCCAAGAGCCTCTGGCTGGATTGATCGAACTTAAAAAGCAGGAAACCGATAAACTTGGATATGAGGAACACCCATACGATGCCTTAATGGAATATTTTGAACCTGGGGCAAGAGTGGCTGATATAGACATACTTTTTAAAGATGTAAAATCTCAGTTAACCTTATTAGCGGCTAAAATCAGGGAAAAATCGAACATCGACAATGAATTCCTCTATCAAAAATACCCTTATCAAAAACAATGGGATTTTGGACTGGAATTGTTAAAAAACATGGGCTATGATTTCGATCGGGGTCGACAAGATGTTTCTCCTCATCCTTTTACGATCTCCTTTTCCCCCATGGATGTAAGAGTTACCACTCATGTAGATGAGAATAATTTATCATCAATGGCTTGGAGTTGTATTCATGAGGGTGGACATGCGCTTTATGAGCAGGGCCTTAACATTGAAAACTTTGGTTTACCCTTAGGCCAGGCCACCTCACTTGGTATACATGAATCTCAATCACGGCTTTGGGAAAATAATGTAGGTCGCAGTCGCTTCTACTGGTCAGCTCATTATTCAAGTTTACAAAAAATATTTCCAGACCAGTTAAGTTCTATTAATCTTGATCAGTTTTATCAGGGTATTAATAAAATTGAACCATCACTTATCCGTATTGAATCAGACGAACTTCATTATCATTTGCATATTCTAATCCGTTATGAGTTAGAAAAAGCCTTGATCGAAGGAAATTTGAAGGTCAGCGAACTTAGAGAAGCCTGGAATGCTAAGTATAAAGAATACCTGGATGTGGAGGTACCAGATGATAATCATGGCGTCATCCAGGATATCCATTGGGCACATGGCAGCATAGGTTATTTCCCTACCTATTCGTTGGGAAGTTTTTATGCCGCGCAATTCTTTGAAAAGGCAAAAAGTGATATCCCAGGATTAGAAAATCAAATTGCTCAAGGTGACAATAAGGCCTTATTGGATTGGTTGAGAAAAAATATTCATCAACATGGCCGAATGTATACAGCCAATGAATTATGTGAAAAAGTATGTGGCGAGCCACTTAGTCTGAAGTACTTTATGGACTATGCAGAACAGAAGTTTGGAGAGATATATCATTTATAAAAGAATGGGGTTCATTGGCCGTGGCCAATGAACCCTATTCTTTTTTTAGGCTACTTTTCTGCGATTTTTCCACCAGATATAACCTAGGGTCCCAACAACCAGGTATGGAGTGGCCAACAAAAATAAAATTCCTGCATTTAAACCTTTTCCTGCTGATCCTCCATTTTCCAGATTACTCTCTGCTGCCATCTTACACATAGGACACTGTGCCAAGGCCTCACCTTGGAAGATCACCAAAAGTAAAGCAACCAGGCTTATTGTAGCAAAAAACTTAATCCATTTATTCATAATTTATCTTTGTTATTCGTTATCTGTTAATCGTTAATTTATTTTCCTTTTTGAAACTCCTGCATATTGGCAGGCAGGCACTTCGTTCCCTGACCCTTACCGACATTCACGGCTTTTGTAAATACTGAGTCAAACCTCATCTTGCACGGTTTGCAACGTTCAGGGCGGTTTGCAACCGCCCAACAAATATACACATCATTTCCCATCCCTTACAAATTACTAAAGCCACAACTCCGTAAAAAAATCACTACCCAATACCCACTACTCATTACTAATAATAAGGCATAAGCATCCAATAACAAATCGGACCTGTAATGGCCACATACAACCAAATAGGAAATACCCATCTGGCCATTTTTTTATGACGTTCCAATTGATTGGTATAAGCTCGGATGAAAGTGAATAGGATAAAGGGAAAAATAAGGGCTGCTAGTATTATATGAGTAGCCAATAAAACAAAATATATAGTTCGCTGACTACCCACAGCCGCAATTTCGGCAGCATCCACTACCCCATCATGATTAGCATCTCCAAATAAGGTGGCTGAAGAGGTAAAATGATAGGTTACATAAGACAATAAAAAAAGCGTGGACAAGCCAATTGCAATATAAATTGCTTTGCGATGCAGATCTACCTTTTTTTGCTTAATAAAATATAAGGCCAATATCAATATAATGGCCGTCAGTGAATTTAAGACTGCATGAAAAGGAGGAAGAAAATATAAGTCCGCCTCAACAGGAAGTTTTACATATCGCATCAAAGTTACCAATACCAATACGGCTATGGTAATCCCCCAGGCTACTCGATTTAATTTCTTGGCTAATTGAATATTCGCTTCCATTTATTTTTTTTATTCAAAATTTATCATTCCACCTCCCGATTTCCACCTCCCGATTTCCTACTTCTCCGTCTCTCTTCTAAACTCGACCCGCTTTCTTGGTTTTAGAGGTAAAAACATAGCGGTATGGGTTACCATAGCTCTAATGTCTTCCTCATTTTTGATGCTGTAATGATTTTGAACTACTTGATTGGTATCACAGAGTGCAAAAAAGGGATTCCCTGGCAATTCTGATTCAGGGAAATATAGCTTACTCATAATTTGATCAGTGCCACTACTATCAGCCGGAATCCAATACATTCTGATCTTTTGGTCAAGGCCGTATTTTTGGGCAAATTCACTCAATGCCTCCTGACCATCATATTGAGCATCTTTACCGAAGCTTAGCATCACCAATCGATTGGTTTCGACAAACTGGTCGTATAATTTGGCCATTATTTGTCCAAATTCATCTGAGAGCCTTTCCTCTTTTAAAGAAATAGCATTGGCTATGATCATTTTGCCTTGCAAACTGTCCTTCACTATTACTCTACCATCTACAGTAGTAAAATCAATTTCGGGCAAATTGCCCAGGTTTTTCATCTGCTGCAAAGCCTCTTTTCTATAGTCGTAACCTTTTTTCAGGTAATAATAAGACCCCAGTGGGATGGCCACTATAAAAAACAGAAATACTATTATTTGTATCCAACTTTTATTTTTCATTATTTAAAATTTCAAATCCGAATTTATACTTCTAACAGCTTACCAATCCCTACATTTCATTCCGGGCTTAGTAATCTTCCTTAACTTGAATACATGATCACGTAAAACAATAAAACCAAACAACACAGGGTCATTTGGTTTTATTTTTAAACAGTATAAACGAGTGAATGTTTAGCTCTCCAATGTGGGTATGTATACATCTTCATCGAGCTGTGAATTGAGCATTCCATGCCCCTCTTCAACCGCCGGAGCTGGCTCGATGGTTTTATCCTCAATCTTTTCTCTACTGTTCTTCCAGGCCCCTGCTTCCTGCAAAAAGGCAATTACTGCCCAAATTAATAGAGTAGTAGGTAAAAGCACACTTCTTGCCAAAGTTCCTACCTCATATTTCATGTGCATAAATTCAAAAATGATGAAGTAAGCTTTATATAAGGACAAAACAATCAGTGCAAGTCCAACTGGATATAAAAGCCATCTGATATTTTCTACTCCACTAAAAATATGACCTTTTCCAAAAAGGGAAATGAAAACTTCAACCAGGGTCACAACACCCAAGAGAACTAGTCCAAAAACCACTCTCTTTTTAGAATCTTCATAACTTAAATGTCCCATTATATCTTGATTAATTTTTGTTCGTTAATAATTGCCAGCTTTTAAAGCAGGTAAAATACCAGGAATACAAATACCCAAACCAAATCTACAAAGTGCCAGTAGAGACCAATCTTTTCGACCATCTCATTCCCATTCTTTCGTTTCACATACAATCCACTGGCCACATTTACACAGATGATGAGTAGAAATATTACACCTGAAAATACGTGAAAGCCGTGGAAGCCTGTTATGAAAAAGAAAAGTGCACCAAAGGCAGCCGGTCCAAATTGTTGTTGGCTAATATGTTCCTGACCGTCCTCACCAGTATATTTAAACCGACGCTGTACCCACTCCATTTCACCAGTATCGTGGTTTTCTACCTTATGGATAAGAAAACTCTTTCCAGCCTCAAATGTTTCGGCCTCTGCCCCAGCTTCATAAGCATGACCATGCTCATCATCTATATAGACCCCATCCACAGTATGAGTACCAAATGGATTAGTAGTCATCGTCATATGCTCTGTTGCAATCAAATTCGTCCATTCCCAAGCCTGACAACTAAGGAATCCAGCTCCTCCCAAAATGGTCATGATCATCCAAAAAACAATACCTTTTTGATTTTCCCGATGACCTTCCTGTACTGCTCTCACCATCGTTACTGAGCTAATGATCAGTAAAAAGGACATTATGGTAACAAAGATTAGAGGAAGGTGGCTGTCTCCGAATGGATGAGTAGAAAACACAAAATCCGGAACAGGCCAAGTGGGGCTACTAAATCTCAAGGCACCATAAGCTATCAGAAAACCTGCAAAAGTAAAGGCATCTGAAAGAAGGAAGTACCACATCATTAATTTCCCGTAGGTTGCCCTAAATGGTGGTTTACCACCCGACCAATCGTCTCCTGGATTTGATTGAAGTTCTTCTTGTTCGATTATAGTATCTGTAGTTGCCATTATTTATTTTTTTATGGTCTTTGAAATTCGGAGAAAACTCCAAATACTTTTCTTTTTATGATTGTAGTGTAAAAAACAGCAAAATATAAATCCACAAAAAATCTACAAAGTGCCAGTATATCAAAGTCAACTCGAAGCGCAATTTTCTACCTGCTGTCACTTCATATTTTAACATAAATGCATGGATGAGGGCAATCAATAAAGCGGCTACCCCACCAAGAATATGAGCTGCATGAGCTCCTGAAATTACATATACAAATGAGCCTGAGGGATTAGTTGTTAATTCTATACCTATGGCCACCATTTGTTGCCAGGCCTGGTATTGCAATACTAAAAAAGCAAAGCCCAGCAATAAGGTAATGACCAATAATCCTTTATATAAATTTGCATTGCCCCTTTTGAAGCTAATATAGGAGGCATGCAGTGTTATACTGCTCAGCACAATAACCAGTGTATTGACATAAAAAAGAGATGGCATACTAAATTCAAGCCAATTCCCTGCCGCCTGACGTACAATATAAGCACTGGAAAATGCCGCAAACATCATCAAAATACTTGCACAGGCCACCAGAAGCGCAAACTTCTTGGGGTGTATCCTGTTTCTTGTGTATTCCTTAGCCACTGCTATTTCCATATTATTTTATAATTATTATCCCCTAAAGCATATCCATATAGATGGCTATTAGAGACACCGGGATAAACAAAAATGAAAAAAACATCAATTGCAATGCTGATTTTCTATCCATCCTTCTGTAAAATTTTATAGAAAATACAGAGTAAGATATACTCAAAAGCAAAACAATAATTAATGATACCAATCCCAAAATTTCATTATACCACAAACCTGCAATTACAGGGTATAAAAAGAGGGTATAAATGAAACTTTGCAACCCAACACTTTTATCGGGTTCTCCATTTTCACTTACTGGCATAATCTTATAACCAGCTATTTGATAGTCTTTAAATCCGAGCCAGCCGATAGACCAAAAATGAGGGAATTGCCAAAAAAATTGAATCCCAAATAATAATAATCCCAGCCAGGTCAATTCTCCTTGTGCAGCTACACATCCAATTAGCATTGGTAAAGCACCAGGAATAGCTCCTACCACTACCGAAAGAGGTGTTATTCTTTTTAAAGGCGTATATACAAAAGCATAACTGGCCATCGCTAGTGTTCCCAAAAAGGAAGTCCACGGATTGAATAAAGCTAAGAGGACGATTCCCATCATACTCATAAACCCAGCTGCCATTACTGCCTCCGAAACACTCATTCTACCGGCAGCCAATGGCCGGTCAGCAGTACGCTTCATCAACTTGTCAAAATCCTTTTCCAGCACTTGATTCAGTGCATTGGCGGCACCTGTTATTAAAAACCCTCCTAATGCAAGAATCAATACTGCTATCCAATTAACATGCCCTCCACTTGCGATCAAAAAGGCCATTACAGAGGAAAAGACTACGGTTAGGGACAAACGAAGTTTGACCAACATTTTGTAATCAATTACCTTCTGGCTAACCAGCCGAATCCCAGCTTTATCTTTTGCTACTTTTACTGCCACTTCTTAATGTACTTCTTTTTCATCAGGCCCTAAAGGCTCAACCTGTGAAATAAATTCTTTACCGTCCTTTCCATAATCATAAGCCCAACGCTGTACTGTTGGCAATTTATCAGGCCAGTTTCCGTGTATTCTCTCAATAGGTGTTGTCCATTCCAAAGTTGTAGCTCCCCATGGGTTGCGTGTGGTCATCTTCTTACCCTTCCAAATGCTATAGAAGAAGTTAACGATAAAGATCACCTGGAAAGCAAAAGTTAGGATGGCCCCAATGGTAATGAATTGATTCATCCCATCAAAATGTGCAAATGCCTGGAAGGAATCAAAACTAAAATATCTTCTTGGGACTCCAGCCATACCAAGGTAGTGCATCGGCCAGAAAATAGCATAAGCACCAACTAAAGTTCCCCAAAAATGTATTTTTCCTAAAGTATCATTCATAAACCTTCCATACATTTTGGGGAACCAGTTGTATATCCCCGCGAACATACCAAAGAAGGCTGCTACTCCCATCACAATGTGGAAGTGTGCTACTACAAAGTAGGTATCATGCAATTGAATATCCAAAGCTGAATTACCAAGGAAAATACCCGTCAATCCTCCAGAGATAAACATCGATACGAATCCTATGGCAAACAAACTGGCAGCATTCAATCGAATGTTACCTTTATATAAGGTCGCAATCCAGTTAAATACTTTCACCGCCGATGGAACGGCAATAATGAGTGTAAAGATTACGAAGAAATTCGAGATAAATGGATTCACACCGGACATAAACATGTGGTGTGCCCATACAATAAAGGATAGGAAGGCAATGGCCATAATAGAGTAAACCATGGCCTTATATCCAAATATAGGTTTGCGGGAATGCACTGACAGCACCTCAGAAACCAGTCCCATTGCAGGTAAGATGATAATATATACCTCAGGGTGTCCTAAGAACCAGAATAAATGCTGGAATAAAATCGGACTACCTCCCACATGATCAAGTGCTTGTCCACCTATATAAATATCACTTAGGAAAAAGCTGGTTCCCATTCCTCGGTCAAACATCAAAAGCAGGAATGCAGAAACCAATACAGGGAAAGACAATAAACCAATAATAGCGGTAATAAAAAATGCCCAAATGGTTAAAGGCATTCTCCACAAGCTCATTCCTTTTGTACGCAAATTCAAAACGGTAGTGATATAGTTAATACCACCTAATAGTACAGAGACGACAAAGAATACAAGACTCAGGGTCCACAAAGTCATTCCTGCTCCAGAGCCTTGCGAGGCCTGGGGCAAAGCACTAAGGGGTGGGTAGGCCACCCATCCTCCCGAGAAGGGCCCTGTACTTATGAATAAGGAGGCAAACATAATAGCACCAGCCAAAAAGAAAAACCAGTAGGAAAGCATATTCAAAAATGGCGAAGCCATATCCCTTGCTCCCAATTGTAATGGAATCAAAAGATTACTGAAGGTTCCACTCAATCCAGCTGTAAGTACAAAGAATACCAGAATGGTACCATGCATGGTTACCAGAGCATAATAAAAATCCTGAGACAGTGTACCAAAACCTTCTGCGTTAATTTCCACCCACTTACCAAGAACCGGTTTCAACCAGGCAATACTTTCTTCGGGAAATCCTAGCTGCAGACGAAATACCAGTGACATCAAGGCCCCTACAACTGCCCAGAACATACCCGTGATCAAAAATTGCTTAGCGATCACCTTATGATCCTGACTGAATACATAGGTATTGATAAAATTAGACTGATATTTATCGCCATGGTGGTGATCGTGAAAATGATCATCAAAACCCAGCTCTTCTATCAACATGTCTTCTCTTAAAACTTCAGGTTGTGATTGTGTTGCTATGTTAGCCATTTCACTAAAAAATTTATATAGTTTACAATCCTACTAGGGATAATTATTGTTGAATATACGAAAGTTAGTTCACTCTTTGATTCTTCTCCACCCCTCGATTTAACAGTATTTACGCGTAGGTGTTCAAAGAATATATTCTTTTTTGAAGCTGAAAAAAAGTGCCAATTTAGTGAGCTTCTTCAGTTTCTTCCTCAGATGCTGGTGCCTCAGCTTCACTTGTACTCTCTTCCACCTCTTCTGTTGTTTCTTCTACTGTATCTTCTTTATAAGGATCATCATCTGTCCCTTTAATTAATTGCTCATAATGAGGAGTTTGAGTAGCCTTCCAGGCTTCATATTCTTCCTCAGACACAATGCGAACAATCTTTTGCATACTCCAGTGCCCACGTCCACAAAGTTCTGCACAGGCCAATTCGTAATTAAAATCTTCCCAGAGCATGGGGCTTTCTGGATCTGTAGGATCAGCAGGTACCTGATACTCTTCATATTGACTTAGTTCCTGCCGGTATTCTTCCGTTGTTTTAGTGGGCGTAAAAACAAAATAAGTAGGAATTCCAGGCACAGCATCCATCTTCAAACGAAAATGAGGAAGATAAAAGTTGTGCAATACATCTCGGGCCGTGATCCGTACTCTAACCTTTTTATTTACTGGCAAAACAATTTCATTAGGTAGGAAATCGTCAAGGCTACGCTCATCATTCCAGTCAATTCCCAGGTCATTAGATCCTGGTTTAATCAAACGAAAATCTTTCCTGCCCAGCTCGCCATCCGCTCCAGGGTATCGCAATCCCCAGGCAAACTGATAGCCTGTAGCTTCAATTTCAATATACTCTTCATCTTCACCTACATCAGCCATCACCTCATTCCAGGCATCCAATCCACTAATTACTAAGAAGGCCATAACCACAGCGGGAATAACCGTCCAAACTATTTCCAGTTTATTATCATGAGAGATAAAAGAAGCTTTAGTTCCTCGCTGAGCCTTATATCGATAGCCATAGTAGAACAAAAGAATTTGGGTAATGACAAATACTATTCCCGTAAAGAATAGTGTAACATCAAACAAATAATCTAATGTCCCGCCATGAGCAGAAGCTGATTTATGAGGTCCATAGCCTAAGAAATAATTTTTGTAGTATAGAGTTGAAACAACGGTTGCTACTAAAAATAAGATCATAAAGGCCATCAAGTAAAAACCATGACGCCGGTTGGCAGCTTCCTGCATTTCTTCCTCTCCTCTGATCTTAGAAGCCAATTCTGTCACTTTCCCTACCTGCACCACGATGATGGTGATAAGTGCCACACATAATAATACTAACAAAACTGTCATCGTATTTTATTTATTTTTTGCGGATTGAGTCCAATATTTTTATAAAAATGTATTCTCAAACCAGAACCATCAGCTATAGCTGATCAGATTCCAGATAATTTATGCATGATGCTGTAAACTTTCACCATAGTATGGATCATTGACCGCATCTAATGGTGCTTTCTCCAGATTTCTAAACACAAAGAATAGGAATAAAGCTAAAAACCCAAGCATGGTTCCCACTTCCAGAAATCCAGGAATGGTGAATCCCATTTCAAAAGTGGCTGCAGCATGATGGCCTGCATCAGCAGCGCCATGGTCCCCTTCAGCTCCATGATGAGCTAAAGTCTCCTGAGCCGTATGCCAAACTCCTGGTTTAATCATCAGGAAGAAATCCCACCAGTGTCCAAAGAACACAAAAATGGATGCAAACATCATGGTTCCATTCTTACGGATATTATCCTCCCGAATTAAAATGAAAAATGGCAATACAAAATTTAATATCAGGTTTCCAAAGAATAGAACCGGATAATTATCTAAGCGCTCTCTGAAATATATAGTCTCCTCCCCTACGTTTCCGTACCAAATCAACATATACTGAGAGAACCACAGGTATGTCCAAAAAATACTAAAGGCGAATGTATATTTACCCAAATCACGAAGGTGTTCTGGAGTAACTTTCTGAAAATATCCTTGTCCTTTTAGGAAAATTAAGGTAATAATGGTCAGCGTCATTGCTGAAACAAACCAGCTTGCCCCTGTATACCAGGCAAAAAGGGTACTATACCAATGGGCATCGATGGACATAATCCATTGCCAGATAATAGCAGCACTAGAGAAACCAGCAATCGGTAAAAATGCAGCTGCATAAACACGCATTTGTCTGTGAACTGCAAAATTCATGCCCTGATTTTCATCTTCTCTCAAAGATAGCTGGCGTAATTTAGTGGCAAAAAAGATCCAGATTCCTACAATGATTAGGGTTCCAAAAGTATACCATCCTTTATTTAAAAAGCCTTTCTTCCCTAGAAGAATTCTATCTTCTGCTACCGCTTCAGCATCTGCCCAGTGATACAGATGGTGAAATCCTCCCCATAATCCAATCACTACTATTGCCATAAGGATGAGTCCCGGGATAAGGAATAAAGCATAGGCTTCCCAGATTCTTTTGATAACAGTATACCATCCTGCCCAGGCTGTAATGAAAGCAGCCATAATAAAGGTAGAGATAAAAGCTATCCCTGTAAAAAATACGGAGTTGTGCAGAAAATTAGACCAAAAACGGGTATGTAACTCGTCATCAGTAAAAAAGGTTATTGCTAAACACAACACACCCAGGCCCATTAAGCCGAATAGTACCGTTTTAAATTTGGAATCGAATGTGAAACGCTCCATTATGTGTCTTTTGTTTTATTCTTCTTGAATAGATAAATCTCAATAATCAATTAATGTCCTTCTTCCTCGTGTCCTTCATCATGGTTTTCCTCGTCGCTATGGTCCTCCCCTTCATCTCCTCCTTCTTCATGTTCTTCTTCCTCTTCTTCATTACTAGCCAGTGGTTCTATATCCGCTACAGGAGTTCCAAAGGCTGGATTCAATGTGTTGGCCAACTCACTGTATTCCAACTTTTGATCTTTAGCCTGAAGAGATCTTATATAGTGGATCACCTGCCACCTTTCTTCATAATCCATTTTATCAGCATATCCTCCCATCACATTCTTACCGTAAATGATGGCATGATAATATCTTCCATTTGAATAGGGTGCATAGGCGGTATCCAACAAATTGGCTGGTATTACAGGATAAACTCCACCAGGATCATTCTCTGCCGGATTAGCCTCCCTTACCAAAACTCCATTACCATCTCCTTTTTCGCCATGGCAAACCCCACAGAAAATATCATATAGTTCCTTTCCTTCCGCTAAGCCCTCAGCTGTAATGGGATATGGGTTATCGATAATTTCAGCTATAGCACGTGCCCGATCTGCATCCGTATCTTCATAATAATAAGGAACATTACCATTGATTGGAACAGCAATAGCATTAGCGCTGCCACTTCCTCTTAGAGAATTCAAGACCTCATCAGAAGAATGCTCTCCATCTAGATATACTCCGGCATATCCTCTGGGAATTGTTCCCTTTACAGGTAGATGAGGGTTAGATAGATCTTTTAGCCTAAAGGTACTGGCACTATCCCAGGTATTATAAGAATAATAGGTGTATACATTTGCTTCTACTGCAATAGAGTGCCCCATATCAGGAATATATTCACTCCCAGCAAAATTAGCATCTGCAGGACTGCAGGAATAAAAGATCACAACAGCTGCCAGAATGTATATATAGTTTTTAATTTGTCTCATTTCTTTCAACAATTGAAATTGTTTAAATAGTCTTTGTATTAACTTCTGAGGCTCCAGTAGCCGAAAAGAATGATTTTAGCTTTTCTACTTCATCCCCTGAAGCGGAACTGGCATCAAAGGCAATGCAGAATTTATCATCGGTAATTCTTTTATCTAAAATTGGATTGACAGCCCCAGGTCCCATACCACATATGATAAAGAAGGTAAAAACCATTCCTACTGAGGCAAATAATACGGTTACCTCAAAGGTAATAGGTACAAAAGCAGGTGCAGAGAAATAAGGTTTTCCACCAAAAATGATTGGCCAATCCTGAACAAAGACCCAGGTCATAAAAAGAAAACCTGTTAGTGCACCAATGGCTCCATAAATGAAACCTGCTGCGGGTAATCGACTGCTTGACAAACCTAATAGTGGGTCCAGACCATGCACCGGAAAGGGAGAAAATACATCCATGATGTCCAGATGATCATCTTTAGCTTGCTTAACGGCTTTAAGCAATATCTCTTCATCATCATACAAACCAAAAAGGACCTCTTTATTTGAATTTTCCATCTTTATGTTGATTGTAAGATTTTTGTCTTGTTTAATTTAGTGTGTTGCTGTTGATTCACTTTTTTGATGCGCATGTGCATTAGGACCGGTGTATTGATCCCCCGCTGTCTTTAATATGGATTTCACCTCCGCAATAGCCACCACCGGCGCTATCCTGGTAAAAATGAGATAACAGGTAGAGAATAATCCCAGCGTTCCAATAAATAGTCCAATTTCCACCCAGGTTGGTGTATAATAACTCCAACTGGAAGGAATATAATCACGAGCCAATGTGGTGGCAATAATGACAAATCGCTCGAACCACATACCAATATTCACAAATATGGACATCAGGAAGGTGATCAATATGTTCCTTCGTATTTTTCGCCACCAGAAAATCTGTGGCGATAATACATTACACGACATCATCCCCACATAGGACCACCAATAAGGCCCGAGCACCCTATTGTAAAAGGCAAATTGCTCATAGATGTATCCAGAGTACCAGGCAATAAATAACTCTGTCAAATAAGCCACCCCTACAATGGTACCCGTTAACAGAATAACCTTATTCATACTATCAATGTGCTCTAGAGTAATATAGTCCTCCAGATTCAACACTTTTCGTGTGATCAACATTAAGGTCTGTACCATAGCAAAACCAGAGAAGATCGCCCCAGCCACAAAATAGGGTGGAAATATAGTTGTATGCCATCCAGGAATTACTGAAGTGGCAAAGTCAAAGGATACAATAGTATGTACAGAAAGTACAAGTGGAGTTGCTAAACCTGCTAATATTTTGGATAAAGATTCCCAGCGCTGCCAGTGCTTAGCAGATCCAGTCCAACCAAATGATAGCAGATTGTAGAGTTTCTTTCGTAAGCCTTTGGCACGGTCTCTAACCGTAGCGAAATCCGGTACCAATCCAGTATACCAGAATAGTAGAGATACGGTAAAGTAAGTGGATATCGCAAAAACATCCCAAAGCAGCGGCGAGTTGAAGTTTACCCATAGTGGACCTCTTGTGTTTGGATAAGGGAAAATAAAGAACCCTAACCAAAGGCGTCCCATGTGGATCAATGGAAACTGTCCCGCACAGATAACCGCAAAAATGGTCATTGCTTCCGCAGCACGGTTAACTCCCGTTCGCCATTTTTGACGGAATAACAATAAAATCGCTGAGATCAATGTTCCCGCATGACCAATACCAACCCACCAAACAAAGTTGGTGATATCCCATCCCCAGCCAATCGTACGGTTTAGATTCCAGGATCCGATACCCTGCCAGACAGTCCAAAAAACACAGAAAACATAAAAGGCTAATCCCGCTACTGCCAAAATAAAGGCAATCACCCAGGTAGGTGTTGGAGTACTCTCAGTAGGAGAACAGATGTCTTCTGTAATTTGGTGATATGATTTACCTCCTGTAATGAGGGGTTCACGTATCGGTGAAACTACTGCACTCATAAATTCTTTTTTTATAGCAACCGCTCCTTAAGCGATAGTATGATAATCAAAGGTTATATCAATATTTTATTAGGAAGTAGCCGCCTAGGGCGGCTACTTCTTATCATTTTCTATTATGCGTCTAATTCTTCGTCTCTATTGTTGATCTTAGCACTATAGTATACTGAAGATTTCACATTGATCTCCTCAAGCAACAGATAGTTAAGATCATTTTTCATAGCCTCACTAACGGCACTCTTATTATTATTGCGATCTCCAAAGGTAATTGCTCCCGTTGGGCAGGCAGTCTGACAAGCAGTCCTGACATCCTGATCCTTAAGCTGACGACCTTCGCTCTTCGCAGTTAATTTACCTTCCTGGATACGCTGTACACAGAAGCTACATTTTTCAATAACTCCTCTTGAACGAACCGTAACATCGGGATTCAATACCATCCTAGTCAAGTTATCCGCTCCAAATGGAAGATCCTCTCCTGCAATGGTATATTCATTAGCAGGGAATAAATCCGCAGTTGTGTAATCTAACCAGTTAAAACGACGCACTTTAAAAGGACAGTTATTAGCACAATAACGAGTTCCAATACATCTGTTATAAGTCATCTGGTTCAAGCCTTCAGAACTGTGGTTAGTAGCAGCTACTGGACAAACATTCTCACAAGGTGCATTATCACAGTGCTGACACATCAAAGGCTGATAAACTACATTGGGATTTTCATAATCTCCGTAGAAATAGCGATCGATGCGTAACCAGGTCATCTCGTGGTGGCGAGCTACCTCAGTTTTCCCTACTACAGGGACATTATTTTCTGCAATACAAGCTACTTGACAAGCCCCACAACCAATACAAGCATTTAGATCTACATGCATGGCCCAGTGGTGACCTTGGGTATAAAATTCTTCTTTATATTTTTCGTAAGGATAAAGGGTAGCTTCATTTAAATGGTCAGCTTCTTCTCTTCTTTCTTCAATGTGGTGAACCAGGTCATCCACTTCCTTTAAATTAGCCTGATAAATGATCGTACGTTCAGTAATACCTCCCTGATATCCTTCACCAAGTGTCATACTTGCCTTCTCATCCACATTAATAGTCTCTCCAGAATCTGGATCAACTCCCTTTAGTCCCATAGAGTGGTGATACTGGACACACGGAAATAGTTTATCTTTTTTCACAGCCTCGGAAACACTTACCTGATCAGCATAATACTGAGTATTACCATCTGCATCTACGCTCATCATTGGATACACATTGATTCCAACTTGGTCACCAAGGGCCTTGCCCATCTGGCCGGTCATTTCACGGCCATATCCTATGGCAAGTGAAACGGTGGCATTCATTTGTCCAAACTGACGAACAACGGTTATTTCATTGCTTTGACCAGCTACATCCAAGTTAACGATGTCAGCTTCCCCGTATATTTCTCTTTCGTTTAAATTATTTAAAGATTGGAAACGACGTCCTCCATCCCAACTAACAGGAATAGCCAGGTAATTGCCCCAGGTAGTCCTTGTTACAGGATCAGGCATTTCCTGAAGCCAGGGGTTATTTGCATATTGCCCACCAGCCATGTTCACTGTTTCGAAGAAAGAAATTTCCATTTCGGCTCCGGAAGGTCGGCGTACTTTAGAAGCGGCCGTGTTAACATCACCAGCAAATGCAGGCTCCTGAGCACCATCCTGTGCAATTTCAAGAATTCCATCATGCAAAGAGCTATCCCAGAAACGCTGGAAAGAAGCAAATTTACTTTGCTGAGGAAATAAAACAGTTTCCCAGTGATTTTGAAGGTAATCCCAATAGGGCTGTTCAGCAGCAGCATCCAATTCTTCACTTTGTGCCCAGCGCAACATACTTTCTCCTGCTTCACGAGTATTAAACAAAGGAGAAATGGTTGGTTGAATTAGGCTATAATGACCTACTTTAGGATTTACATCTCCCCAACTTTCCAGGTAATGGTGGGTAGGGGTTACATAATCACAAAGGGTTGTCGTTTCATTAGGAATTCCACAGAAAGAAATTTTGGTGCCTACTTTTGACATTCCTGTAGCAAAATCATTAGCCGCAGGAGTATCCCAGGCCGGATTTGCACCATCCATCAACATCAAAACATCAATACTTCCACCATTCATTTCCCGAACCAAAGCTTGCAAATCTGCATCATCACCCTGGCGCTGCATAGAGGCATGAGCAAAATCAAGCGTACTGCCATAATTATTCAACATGTTGTTGATGGCATTGATTAAAATCTGCTCACCCTTATTATTGGAACCCGATACAACTAGTGATTTTCCGCTATTGTCAGCCAAACGCTGAGCTACTTTTTTCAGTTTAGCCACAACTCCCCCATCAATTGAGGGTCCACTTACTCTTGATCCACCTGTCAAAGCAGCAACTTCATTATAAAGAGCGACAATGGCAGCACCCTGCTCTGAAGGTTTAACCATAATTCTGTTATCGGCGTTGGAACCGGTCAAACTCATGTGGCTTTCTACCTGAACATGATAAGACATGCTGGCATTTTTCACATCTTTGATCTTACGGTTCTCTGCATATTGTCTGGCATATTCAGTTGGAGAAATCCAGGTACCTAAGAAATCAGCATCAAAACTCACAATCACCTCTGCTTTATCAAAATGGTAATTTGGAACTACTTTTTGTCCAAAGCTTTCTTCATTCGCCTGCAAAAGGGCAGAGCTTGATACAGGATCATAGGTGACTACCTGAGTATTAGGAAATTTCGCTGTAAAATCAGCAATTGCTTTTTTAGTGGTTGGACTCATTAGAGTGTGGGTCACAATACGCACTTGAGCATTGGCATTCAATTTGCCCATAATCTCTGCATCTACCTCTTGCCAGGTTGTTCCCTGTGCATTTCTATTGGCAGGCAACTGAATTCTACCATCTGTAATACGAGCAGGTCCTGGAATTCTGTTGGTATCGTAAAGGCTTAAAACACTAGCTTGAGCTCTAGCACTTGTTCCTCCTTTGGTAATGCCAGACAAGGAATTACCCTCCACTTTGATGGGACGCCCTTCCCTGGTTTTTACCAATACTGGACAATAATCTCCTCCTTGTACAAAAGAAGAGGCATAATAAGCAGCAACACCTGGAACGATCTGGTCCGGCTTAACAACATAAGGAACCGCTCTTTTAACGGGAATATCACAACTTGCTGCAAGAGTAGCCGCTCCAAGGCCAAAACCAAGGTATTTAAGAAAATCACGACGACTGGCTTGCGATTCAAGCGCTTTTTCTTCAGAAAGGTGATCAACTACAGGAAGTTCAACGAACTCTTGTGTATTTGCTTTTTGGTATTCAGGATGGTTTTCTAATTGCTCCACCCCAATCCACACTTTATTCTGCTTTTTCATTTATACAGCGCTATATTTTGTTTGAGATTCAGGAAATACATCCTGGGATCTCTTAATTAGGTTCTTGAATTAAATTGATTAATAATGACATTTTTGGCATTCCAAACCACCAATCTCTTCTACTGTAACTTTGGTCCTTTGACCATTCGCTATCTCCTCATGGTATTTGGTATATGCTTTATAGTAATCATTATCTTTGAATTGTACTTCAGTTTGGCGGTGGCAATTAATACACCATCCCATTGATAATGGGGAATATTGTTCTACAACTTCCATTTCTTCGACTGGCCCATGACAGGTTTGGCATTCTACTTTTCCAACCGTTACGTGCTGTGCATGGTTGAAATAGGCATGGTCAGGAAGATTGTGAATACGGATCCACTCAATTGGTCCCTGAACTTTGGTTTTATTCTCATTAGTTAGAGAAGAAACAATATCATTCCACTGTCCTTCCACAAATCCACCTGGAGGTGCAGTGTTGTTGTTTCTTACGTAGGTATCAGCAATCCACTTTTTATAAATGTCTTCTATATCTGATTGCGACATATTTTCATAGTCACTGATGTAGCTATCAGTACTTGGATCGTAACCTATAGAAGCGAAAATCTTGGTAATCTCTGCTGTACCATAAGTTGTTCCCTCTTTGATAGCACGGTGGCAGTTCATACAAGTATTGGTAGATGGAATTACGGAATGTTTACTTCTTCTGGCTCCATCGTGACAATAATTACAATCTATTTTGTTTAAGCCGGCGTGAGTAGCATGAGAAAACTTGATGGGCTGCTCTGGTTGATAGCCTTGCTGACGGCCTAAGGAGATGGCGTTATTCACCGTTGTATATCCACCCAAAACGACTAATGTAAAGATGACAAAGGCAATAATTCCCTTGCTGGTTAATATCTCTACTAATGTTTTTCTAGGTCCTGGAGTAGCTCCTTCTCTAACCTCTACCATATAATTAAGGTTAGAAATGATACGAGCCAGAATAACGGCCAAGATGGCCAGTATGGCAGCTAAAACCACAAAAAGTAAAGTATTATCAGGCTTTTCCTCCTCAACTTCAGGACCGATAGGTCCTCCTGGTACAACACCATATGTTTCATTATATACACCATCAATATACCCTAAGATATTAGCAATCTGCTCATCAGTCAGATTTAAGAAGGGTGTCATGATACTTCCGTTCCATTCTTCAAAAAGAGCGGTTCCCCGTGGGTGTCCGGCCGTAACCATTGCCTGTGAATTACGTATCCAGCTATATAGGTCTTCTTGAGGATAGTCCACCCAGCGTTCTTCCACTCCACCTAAGGCAGGTCCAGTGGCATCGGTCTTCATATTTGTGGCGTGGCAGGTAGCACATTGGGAGCGGAAAAGTGCTTTACCCGCATCTAAATCTAATCCGGCTGCTGCATCCTCCTGAGCAATCAGAGTTGCTGTCAGCAGGAAGGTAGACAAGAATATACTTAGTCTTTTCAACCAAAATCTATTATTCATGTGTTTTTTAAGTTTATCAGGCTTAAAACATTAGTCTTTTTAGCTTGGAGGCAAATATATTACCTCGTCTAGTTATTTAACAAAAAAATGATGAAAGTGATACTTATTTAGATTATATCTAGATAAGCTTTGTTTTAACATTTTCATAAGCTTTCTGAAAAACGACACAAATATAGCCATATTAATATGTTTTCATAACATCAGGTTAAAATGCTTTAATGCTGGTGAATTATTTTTTTTAATTCTAAATAAGAATGCCGTGGATATTATATAACATGAATCGTCCCAAAAATTTTAGGATTAATGACGATTTCATTCTTAATCACCTAAAAAGGGAGATAAATAGTGACAAATAACTGCCTTCAGAGCAGTACATTGATTAGTTATATGATTAATTTAGAAAACATTTGGCCACTGATAAACGCTGATTAAGCTGATCCTTACTGTTTACTACACGATAAATAACAGC
>JANQPA010000009.1 GCA_028285545.1 Saprospiraceae bacterium
TCTTTTTGAGGGGTGATTTTTAAGGAAAAATGGAATTTTTCCTTAAAAATCACCCCTCAAAGAAATATTATTGGCTGGCGAATCCGTACGGATGAGACAGCCTCTTCTATTTACTCTCTCCCTCCACCCTTTTTCAAAAGAAAGCAGATTATTCTTTATCTTCCAAAAAATGAAGACGAAAATAATATGATAGAAGTAAGCGGACTCACCAAAACCTATGGCCTATATAATGCAGTAGACCAAGTCTCTTTTAAATTAGAAAAGGGTCAAACATTGGCCTTGGTAGGAACTAGTGGTAGTGGTAAAACGACCACCTTAAAGCTCATTAACAGGCTAATTGAACCTAGTAGTGGTCAAATTTATCTGAATGGAGAAGATATTTTTGCCCTACCTCCGGAACAAATGCGCAGAAAAATGGGCTATGTTATCCAAAATATTGGCCTCTTTCCTCATTATACCATAAACGAAAATATTGCAATTGTCCCTAAGCTTCTGAACTGGGACCAATCCAAAATTGAAGAGCGTTCCAATTATCTCCTGGAACGATTAAAGCTTGCTCCAGATCAATTTGCCAATAAATATCCACATCAGTTGAGTGGTGGTCAGCAACAAAGAGTGGGAATAGCCAGGGCCCTGGCAGCTGATCCTCCCGTGATCTTAATGGATGAACCTTTCGGTGCTCTCGATCCTATTACCCGGAATGTCATACGCCAGGATTTTATTGATATGGAAGAATTGTCCAGTAAAACAACCATAATTGTTACCCACGATGTTGAAGAAGCTTTCGAATTAGCAGATCGGATTTGTGTCCTGGATAAAGGTAAAATTCAACAAATTGGTAGTCCCAAAGAATTACTTTTTTCTCCGGCCAATGATTTCATCAAAGCTTTTATCGCCGATAAAAAGCTGGACCTCCAACTCCGACTTTTTTCTTTGGATGAAATTTTTGAGCATTTACCTGACCAAGGTAAAAAGAAGGATTCCCCGAGCATCCAATTGCAACTTCATCAATCTATAAAGGAAGTTATGTCTATTTTGACAAGGGAAGAATCGGGTCCAAGTTATGGTCAAGTTCATAAAAATGGAATCAGCAAGTTGGTGTCCATCTCTGAGTTGATGTCGGCATTCCAAAAATATATTAATGGTAAAGAGTGATGAGTAGTTTTTAATCATTCAAAATTCATCATTAATAATTGTTAACACAAGCTAATATGAATCTAATTGAATTCGTCTCAAATAATGGCAGCAAATTACTGGAACAATGTTTTGAACATATTGGTTTGACTTTCATCTCATTGTTTTTAGCCATACTTATTGCTGTACCGGTGGGCATTTGGATTACCCGACGCAGCAAATATGCTCCTGCTGTTCTGGGTTTCGCCGGTGTCTTACAGACCATTCCCAGTATTGCCCTATTAGGTTTTATGATTCCCATTTTAGGAATAGGAATTAAGCCGGCCATTTTTGCTTTATTTCTTTATGCTATTCTTCCAATTTTGAGAAACACCTATACGGGCATTCGAGAGGTGGATGAGTCCGTTCGAGAGGCAGCCAAAGGTATGGGCATGACCTCCAGGCAAATTTTAAGCAAGGTAGAACTACCTCTGGCCTTGCCAGTTATATTTGCAGGTATACGAACAGCTACAGTAATCAATGTTGGAGTAGCAACTTTAGCTTCTTATATAGGCGCAGGTGGTTTAGGTGAGTTTATATTCGGAGGCATTGCTCTGGATAATTCACCAATGGTTTTGGCAGGAGCTATTCCTGCTGCCTTGTTGGCAATATTCTTTGATCAGCTATTAGCACTTGTTCAAAAGAGATCTGGAAAGGCAAGAACATCCACAAATTTGAGGATGCTCATTCTGGTACCACTCTTTTGTTTTTTTTATTTATTGCCTAATTTTTTTACCTCGGGTCTGGTGGCTGGTTTTGATCCGGAGTTTGCCGGACGCGATGATGGATATCCAAGTATTCAAAAAAAGTATGATGTAAACTTCAATACCCTCATGCTCAATTCAGGCTTAATGTACCGGGCCATTAAGGAGAAAGAAGTTGATATTATAAGTGGATATGCAACGGATGGAAGGGTAAAAGCCTATGACCTGGTGCTATTGCAAGATGATCAATTTGCTCTTCCACCCTATTTTTGTGCACCCCTTGTTCGGAATGGACTTGATGAAGAATATCCAGATGTTATACAGGCCATTGAATTATTAGCAGGTCGTATTTCGGATGAGTTGATGATTGAATTGAATTATCAGGTAGATCACCTGAAAAAAAGCCCGGAAGAGGTAGCTACTACTTTTTTAAAAGAGCAGAGTCTATGGAAACCCGATCAGCAGCAAGGAGGAGAAAAAATAAGAATCGGGTCTAAAATATTTACAGAGCAATATATTTTGGTGGAATTATATACTCAATTGATTAATGGGCACACTCCCTACGATGTGGATGCGAGACCTGGCTTGGGAGGCACCAAAATTTGTTTTGAAGCTCTTGACAACAAAGAATTGGATTTGTATGCTGAATACACTGGTACTGGCTTTCAGGTTATTTTATCCCCAGAGGAAGAGACTGTCAATGATTTAATTGACGACCCGGAAGGAGTTTATAATTATGTAAAAAATGAGTTTGAGAAAAATTATGGCATACAATGGTTGAGCCCATTAGGCTTTAATAATGCCTATGCCTTGATGGTGAGAAGAGAAGATTCGGAAAAGTATGGATGGAAAAAAATTAGTGACTTAGAATAATTTAGCAACCCCAATAAGATAAAATGGTTTTTCATGATTTCCTCCTTTATGGTGTATTACACATTCAATCCAATCCATTTATTTTGGGTCACACCAATGATCTAATGAAATGGCCAGGTGAGAAAATGGATTACAAACAAGCAAAAGTCTTATCTGAAATAAAAACAAAATATAAGATCATCCGAGTCCTACAATTTCCCAATTACACCTCCAATGTTATTACGCTCGGATATCTTGGAAGGTGCTATATTTATCGAACACTTTATGCATTAGCATTGCTTTTTAATGAACCAATGGATGATTCTCCAAAGTCTGGTTTTATCCCTTGTGATTCTTTAACGCTATCCACCGATAATCCAATAAAAGTAGATGAAATAGAAGAATGGATATTAATGGATGATTTAATTGAAGAAGAAGATTTATCTAAAAATCTAGCTGAAGGGATTCATATGATTATTGGTGTAGAGGGGTTTGACTTATTTTGCTACTCTTTTAAGTTTAATAAAATTGGATATACAGAATTTGATAATTTAAAAGGTATTCTCCTTTGGTGAAAACTAAACTAATCCATACTGGTGCCAGTTTCCAGAATAATAATAGATAATTGAATTGAAGAAGCTGATTTACCTAAAAATCTAGGAGAAGGAATTTATATGATTATTGGAAATTATTTGAGTAAAATGCTTGTTACTATTTCAAAAGAAATAAATAATCATATTAGGAAAAAATAGCATAGTGAAAAGAAATTGGCAAGTCATCATTTTTGTTTTCCTACTTATCCCTTTCTTGATTTATGGGTATCATTGGCTACAATTATATTTTTCATATAAAAAAGCGAATAAAAAACACTTTGTGGAATGGTATAATACTGATTATTTTCTCTCGGAAATAAAGGGAGAAATAAAATATTTGAAAAAGAATAATAAAAGTCAACTCGTGTTGGGCATATATGAAGATGGTAAAAGGGTTACCTTTAATCTTTGCCAGACTAAAGATATTAATCCTGAAGATTTATTTGCAGTTGGAGATTCTATAATTAAAAGGTCGAATACTGAAAAATCTAAATTAAAAAAACCTAATGATCAGACTATTGAGTTAAAGTTACCATTTTGTGGACTAGATTATTTGTCTGATTAGATAATTCTTAACCTTAAATAATTCCGCTGGTGGCCCGTACGGGCCTCACCCAATATTCTACCAGTTTTCAAACTGGTGGGACAAAAAGAGCGTTTCAAAATTGCATTATGCTTTTTGAAACGCTCAAGATTACACCTTTGATACTAATATCTCCAGTGAATTTATTTTAGATTAATTTCGCCATATCTCTCACCAGGATTTTCCCCCGGTTGAAATAAATGAGGTCTGATTTTTTCAATTCATTTAATACCAAGGTTACCGTTTGACGGGAAGTACAGGTAATATTGGCAATATCTTGATGGGTTAGGGAGTGCTTTAACAACATTTCATACCCCACTCTACGACCTCTCCTATTGACTGCATCTTTAATAAAATCGATGATACGAGTACGGGCATCCTTAAAAATTAAAGATTCCAGCTTATCCTCTGCTTTTACCAAACGATCACCAAAAGACATCATCACTTTATTACACAAGTCAAAATTGTTGCGCATCAAGGATTTAAAATCCTCTACCTTAACGGCATATAAATGAACATCCTCTTTTAATGCCTGAGCGAATTCTTTACGACGTGATTCTCCAATTAATCCCAACTCTCCAAATACAGCCAAAGGGTGGATAAGATTTTTTATTACTTCTTTGCCATCGCTACTATGGGTTCCAATTTTAACGGTCCCTTTAGCTAGAAAAAATAACTGATCTGATGGTTCGTCCGTTAAATAAATAAAGCTATATCTGGGCTTTATTTTTAATTCCATCATTTCAGCCAATCTTTCACGATCCCTGCCATTTAAGGAATTGAAAAGTGGGAATTGTGCCAGGAAGGTAGCTTTGGCATCCGTATTAACCTTTGTACTTTTTTCTTTGAAGAGATAGTTATCCATAAGTCGAGTTTTATTTGCATCCTATAAATAAATGGTTGGGGTCTAGATAAGACGAATAATATGCGTCTGTAACATAAAAGACACTAAAAATGTTAGCTACCCCTACGTAATTCTCCAATTTTTTGTAAAAAAAAGCCTGTTTTTTGTTAATTAATTCTTAAAATTCCAGAATAGTTGGTAGTGAGGAAAGAATAAGGGAATTAAATGGAAGTATGGTCGTCCATATGGACTCCTGAAGTAAAGTAGAAGTAAAGTAGAAGTAAAGGTAGTTAATAATTAAATTTAGATAATTTCATGGACCCAAGGAGCAGTATATCCAAAGAACATTTAACTACCGCCCAACTCGAATAGAATCCAGAGAGGTGCTATAACCAGCAAAGATACCTTGACCATTAACGATATTATTGTATAAACTAACCGGTTCGGCAAAGGGGGCCCCGGGGTTTTCCTGCTGCTGGCTTAAGGAACGTTGGTATAGGTAATATTCTTGGGTGGTTGATCGAAGTTCTACTATTAATTTGCCGGGTGTTTTTTCCAGAGAAGGGATGCTAAAACTAATGGGAAAAGAATAAGAAACAATGTTTCCATCAAATGGTGTATCTTCAAACAGAACGCCTCCATCAAAATAGGCAAGGATAAAGTTATTATCAATAATTTGATTGAATTGAATAGGCAAAAACACACTTGATCCTAAAAGAGTATCCTGATCTTCAAGAGTATAATCATAAATCTGTTGAAATAGATTTAAATGATAATAATTTGCTGTTTCGGCAGGGTCGGTAAATCCAATAGTTACAGAAAAAGTATAAAGAGCTTCCCCTTCCGGATTCTTTTCTATCAAATAGTCTGAAACACGAATCGACTGAATGTCAATTTTTTCAGGGATCTTGCTTATGGCTTCTACGGACTCAAACCCGGGTGCATCCACTTTTATGGTATAATCGACATTAATTTCGGGCTGAAAATTAATGGTCGTATAATAAGGACGAGCTTGTCCTTTTTCATTGATAAGTCGCAATTTTTGAAGAAACTGTTCAGCCTTATAAAGGTTTACGGTAGCATCTAATAAATAAAGGGTAGGGCTAGGATCGAGGACCGACTGAGTTTGCGAAACCCATACCTGCATTTCTTTATTGGCAGTAAAATTACTGTTAACCACCAATTGGGGATCCGGCTCATCAATACTAATCTCCAGAGGTCGCTCACATGCCAGCGCCAAGAGAAATAAAACAAAAATGAATAATGTATAATTCCGAATCATATTGATTCTCAATGAGTGTAAACAGTAATTATTATTGCAATATACTAAAATTGTAAGTTAGAATGAAACCGAATAACTCAACGAAGGCATAAATGGGATCATTCTAAACTGCACAAATTTTTTCACCTCTCTCAAACTTTCTCCATCGGAAAGTAGAGATGTTCTTAAATCATAATATAGTGGGTTGTTTCGATTATAGAGATTATAAACACCAACTTTTACCTCATGGTTCAGCCAGGCCGTTTTGAAAGAAGCATTTACTCCTATATCAAAACGATGATAAGCTGGAAGTCGATACTGATTTTTCCCATTATAAACTAAGGCAGTAATTGGCCGGTTGCTAAAATTGCTGAATTGGAAATCATATTTCTGCAAGGGAAGACTAAAAGCCAGGCCAGAACTAAGTGAATAATTAGCACTGAAACTTATGCTAGGTGAAAATTTATAAATCATCGCAAGTCCTAAATTATGTCTGCGATCATATTTAAATGGAAAGACTTGTCCCTGGTTTACATTTGCAAATTGCCGGTCCGTCCAGGATAAGGTATAGGATAGCCAGCCATTTAATCGTCCCCATTTCTTTGAAAGCATAGTTTCAATTCCTCTGGAGGTACCGCGGCCGATGGTAATATTACGTTGCCAATCGCTAAGGAAAAATACCCCCTCAGAATAGGTAATGAGGTTTTCCATTTCCTTGTAATATACTTCGGTTTTTAAAGACCAGGCATTTGAAATTTTCCAATCCAGGCCAAGCACCGATTGCCAGGCTTCTTCAGGGGCTATAGTTCTGGTACTAGGAACCCAAAGATCCGTAGGAAAGCCAAATCCAGAGTTGGAAAGTAAATGTAAAAACTGATAGGTTTTGCCATAAGAGGCATTTAAAATAACCTTTGGAGATAAGCGGTATTTCATAGCTAGCCGCGGCTGCAAAACTCGATAATTGCGGTTAGTAACACTTAAAATGGTAGCTCTTAATCCAAGGTCTAACAGAAGTCTTGACCCTACATTTATATGATTTTCAAGGTAGGCGACATATTCTGTAGAGCCTAATCTTTGATTGGAAAAATCCAACTGGCCTTCCAATTCATCCGATGTTTCATTTAACTGTAGGGCCCCAGGTTCAAAAAGGTGATTGTTGGCGGATATGCCGAAAAGCGCCTTAAAGTTTGAGTTGGGGGTTAATTCAAAATCAATTTTAGCTCCCACATCTTCAATACTGGAATTATATTGACTTAGGGTATAAGCCCTTGCTATCAACTGATCAGGTCCTAATGTCAATAAGGAATCTCTATGATTGTAATTAATGTTGACCCACATTTTACTGTAGGTAAGAGTGGTATTTGCAAATAATTTGGGAGTAAAAATATGATTCCATCTGAGAGCGGATACCGTATTTCCCCAATCAAAAGATTCTCTAAACTGCTGGTCAAATTGATAGGGAATAATTTGTCCACCCTGATTTCTTGCAGAAAAACGAGTGGATTTCTGTCCCTCATTTAGAAAATCATCTCGATTTCTGTAAAAACTTAGGTAAACTTTATTTAGGCTATCAAGTGTATAATTGAGTTTGATACTATAGTCATGAAAATTATAGCCCGTTAGTCCTCCTTCTCCTCTATTCCTTTTGTACTGACGAGAATAAGGTTTTAAAAACCAGTTTAGAACTGACTGTCGACCAGAAATAAAAAAGGAAGCTTTACCAGGAATAATGGGTCCTTCAAGGGAAGCATTAGCAGTCAGCATACTCAATTCTGCCTTCCCACTATATTCATTTAAGTTTCCTTCTTTGGTACGAATATCCAAAATGGAAGAAAGTCTTCCTCCATAGCGTGCAGGAACACCACCTTTAATTAATTGTGCGGATCGAATGGCATCGGTATTAAAAATAGACAATAAGCCTGCTCCATGCGATAAATTATAAACCGGTACATCATCAATTAAGATAAGGTTATGGCCAGGATTTCCTCCCCTCACAAAAATTCCGCCAATTCCGTCCGTCCCAGTCTGAACTCCTGGGTATAAGTGAAGCGTTCGGATTAAGTCGGATTCTCCTCCCAAAGAGGGAAGCAATCCAACATCCCCAATATTTATTTCATCTACGCTAACTGCTGTTTGCAAGGAATTTCGTCTCAATTGATATAAAGCAGTAATTTCGACAGGATCAAAAGTCAGATCCGTACGCATTTTTATACGAAACTTTTTATTCCCTTGATGATCAAATGCCATTTGCCTTTTTTGGTAGCCCAAATAAGAAATTTCAAGATCTACCTCCCCTTCCTGAAGCGTTAGACTAAAAAATCCATAATTATTGGTAAAAGCAGCTAACTGACTTTTTTTATCAAATATGCTGGCTCCAATCAGTCGTTCGCCAGTACGTTCATCTTCAATGTAGCCGCTAATTGTATATTCTTTAGGGATATATTTAAAAAGAGCAATATTTTGTCCAATGACTTTATACTCAATACCTGTTCCTTCCAGCAAGTGGGCCAGAACTTTACCTAGTGGCTCTTCAGTAACAATTAGATTAATTCTCTCTTTGGGAAGAATACTATTAAGGAAGCTAATGTCGATTCCGGTCTCATCAGAAATGGCATAAAAAGCCTGATCAAGCGTAGCTTTTCTAAGCTCCAGGCTGACAGGTTGGTCTAAAACAGACTGTCCCACCAACTTGCAGGAAACAAAGAAAACTACAGCAAGTATGTATAGGCTCTTTTTCATTGCTATATCATCATGTGACCTAATTGTTGTTAGTAAATGGCAAAAGAAGAAGAAATTATTGATAATTCTGGAGTCGTGGAATTCTTCTATCTCTTACTTCCGTTCAATTCACTTGAAAAGGGATAAAATTGAACCTGATAACAAAAAAGCAATTTTTCAACGATTTGTTTAGGTAAATGGGTATAGAAATGTCTGAAATTAAGAGTAGTATAACAAAATTATCGTTTTTGGGGCAAAAATACGTGTAACTCCTTCAATTTCTATCCTTTTTATAAATAATAGACGGTTGGAATTGTTTTCACGGTTGGTTTTTTTTGATCAACAAACAATATTATTTACTTGATAAGTACTTTTTCCCGTCTTTACAATTTTGCTATTGAAGCTGGTTTCAAGGCGTTGTATAACGCTTTCCAGTTTTTCATCTTTTTGAATGGTAATGGTAATTGGACAAGCAGAAGATAATAACTCTTCTGAAATATCTAATTCAATGTCATACCTTATTTCGAGGGCAAGGAAAAAGTTTTCCAGAGAAGAATTTCGAAATACCTGGTTTCTTGATTTATACCAAGAAGGTAAATCCAAATCATAATCTTCAGTTTTTTCCATTTTTTTGCTGATATGATAGCAAGCTCCTCTCATGTTTCTTTCTAAGGATAATTCTTTATTTCCATCATCAAACAATACCTTTCCCTCATTAACTTCCACAGTAGTAGAATCCTCTTGAGGATAGGCTCGAAGTATAAAAGCGGTGCCTAATACTTCTACAGAAGTTTGTTTTGTATTAATTTTAAATGGATTTTGAGGATCAGATTGGATATCGAAGTGAGCTTCGCCCATAAGGGTTACAGATCTTTGTTTCCCTTTCACAAAATCTTTGTCTAACTTCAATTTTGAGTTTTCATTCAATACGATAAGTGATCCATCAGGCAGAAGGACTTCTTTGACTTCCTGCATGGCCGTTTCATATACCGGCAAATTGTTATTATTTATAAAAGGCAAGGTGAATATCAATCCAATCACAGCTGCTGCTGCAAGCCAATACCATGACTTCATCCGAATGAGGGTTCCGGAAGGAGTTGAAGAGGTTTGCTTTTCCTCTTTCATTCTTTGGCGTAAGCGATCAAGTCCTTGTTGGGTGTTCACCTGGAGGGGAGCCTTGTATTCACCTGCCAAATCCCATATTTTCTCTATTTGATTTGCCAGCTGAGGCTGATCACCTTTCCAAGCATTTAATTTTTTTCGTTCCTGCTCGCCTAGTTTTTTTGTTTTGCTTTGCTTTTTAAGCAGCGCTATAAACTTAGCGTAGTCCATATTTTACCTGTGTTTCTATTGTCCTGGACACTAATTCAGTGAAATACCCCTACTAGATAAGGTTTTTTTCTCTTTTTTTTTGTGGCCTTTATGTAATTACGTCAGTCATCTGACGAATGATCGATACTCCAATTAAAGTCAGTCAGATAAGTGACAATGTTTTAGTACTGAGTATTGGGTAATGCGTATTGAGTATTTAGGCTGGGAGAGAAAAAAATACCTCCTCATCACCCCCTCTCCTTTTTCATCCCAAAACGCTTATACCCCAAATAATGAACCCCATAAATGGCCCAAGTCCATCTCTCAATATCTTGAGGGCCTTGGAAATTTGGTTCTCCACTGTTTTTACGGAGATATCTAATTTTTGTGCTATTTCTTTGTAAGTCATGTCCTCAAACCGACTTAAAAGAAAAATCATTCTACATCTGTCAGGTAAGCCATCTATGGCCTGGTTAATTTTTTCCTGAAGTTCTTCAGCCTCTAGTTTTTTTTGAGGAGTTACTATTTTTCCTTTTAAAATAGATAATTCTTCCTCTCCATCAAAAGTTATTTTATTATCTCGTATAAAATTTAAAGTCTTATTAACAGCAGCCCTTTTTAAATATGATTTGAGAGAAGTTTGGATTTGAATAGATTCATGTTTGCGCCATAATTCAAAAAACACTTCCTGGGCCATATCTTCGCTAAGATTAGAATCCCGCAAGTAACGAAAAATGACCGTGCACAGAAAACCATAGTATTTCTGGAAAATACGCTCTATTGCCAACTCGCTATTTTGGGCAAGTAAGCTTATTAGCTCTTCATCTGTCCATTCAGTGTTCAAGTTTTCAAGTTTTCAAGTTATTACGTGTTCACGTGTTCACGTGTCTACGTGTCTACGTGTCTACGTGTCTACGTGTCTACGTGTCTACGGATAAGTTGTAGCAAAATTTAAGGTTTAGTTACTAATTAATGTATTTATTAATCATACTGCCTTCAGTAGATAAGAATTTCGCACATTCGGCACCTTAAAAAATCATACCATCACAAAATCAAACCATTTACATATCTGCTCATTTACACATTTGCATATTTACACATTTGCACATCAACAAGGGTTTTCCGAAAAATACCAAAGCTCTTGAAATTTTTAATCAATTATGCCAATTTTTATCGTTTGCAAGGCTTTCATAAAAATATAAATGCTCGAATCTTTTGAATAAATAAAAAGAAAAAAATACCTTAACGGACGTTTTTCAGAATAAAAACCCGAATAACTAACTAAAAATATCATGAAAAGAACTCTTATACCGCTATTATTTAGCCTGATCTTACCGTTTATTACCCAAGCTCAAAGTTCCATTGACGAAAAGATAAACAACTGGTTTGAACCTATTACTACAGCCCTCGAATCTGTTATTTTCTTTACCGTTACGCTTGGAGGTTTTACAATACCCTTCGTATTGGTCTGGCTGATTGCCGGTGCAATTATTTTCACGATTTATATGCGTTTTGTTAATATTCGGTCCTTTAAGCATGCTATTGATGTGGTTAGAGGTAAGTATGACAAACCAGGAGATGAAGGAGAAGTATCGCATTTCCAAGCATTGACTGCTGCCCTTTCTGGTACTGTTGGGGTAGGTAATATTGCAGGTGTGGCCATTGCCGTATCGCTAGGGGGGCCTGGAGCTACTTTCTGGATGATTCTCGCAGGTATTCTGGGTATGTCTTCAAAATTTGTTGAATGTACCCTTGGGGTTATGTATAGAAATGTGAATGATGATGGCTCGGTTTCTGGTGGCCCTATGTATTATTTGTCAAAAGGGATGGCAGAAAAAGGGAAAGGCCTGGGAACTTTAGGTAAAGTATTGGCCATTCTTTTCGCTGTTGCTTGTATTGGTGGATCTTTTGGGGGTGGAAATATGGTACAAATTAACCAGGCTACTCAACAATTGATTGATGTAACTGGTGGAGATAACAGCTTTTTAGCTGGGCAGGGATGGATTTTTGGTGCTGTAATGGCAGCTATTGTAGCCTTTATTATCATCGGAGGTATTAAATCCATTGCCAGGGTTACTGATAAGATCGTTCCTTTCATGGTAGGTATTTATGTAGTAGCGGCCTTAATCGTTTTGTTTGCAAACATTACAGCGATACCTGGTGCTTTTGGACAAATATTCTCAGGAGCATTTTCAAGCCAGGCTATGTATGGTGGTATCATTGGTGTTTTAATCCAGGGTTTTCGTCGGGCAGCCTTTTCTAATGAGGCCGGTATTGGTTCTGCTTCTATTGCACACTCAGCGGTTAAAACAGATGAGCCTGTTTCAGAGGGGGTTGTTGCCTTATTAGAGCCATTTATCGATACAGTAGTGGTTTGTACTATGACTGCTCTTGTAATTATCATTTCTGGATACGGGGATATTGGCCAAGAACAAGCCTTTAATTCCTTCAGTCAGGGAGGAGGAAATGATGCAGCTATTGCCTTAACTTCTTCAGCTTTTGAAAAGACCTTATCCTTTTTCCCAGTAATTTTATCACTTGCGGTAATATTATTTGCGCTCTCTACTATGATTTCCTGGTCCTACTATGGACTTAAGGCCTGGACTTATCTATTCGGAGAAAGCAAAGCAGCTGATGTTTCTTACAAAGTTATTTTCTGTGCATTTGTAATTGTTGGTTCTGCAATCACTGCTCGCAGTGTATTTAACTTTGGTGATGCCATGATCTTTGCCATGGCCTTTCCGAATGTAATGGGACTCTATTTCTTAATGCCTAATGTTAGAAAAGCTTATGACAGCTATGTAAGTCGCGTTAAATCTGGAGAGATTCCTAGAACGAAGTAATTATTAAATTAAAATAAAGTCTGGCATTGATATGCCAGACTTTATTTTATTTAATATCCTTTAAATCCGGTTCCACCCATTCTGCCCTTGCCCTTACCGAAAACAATCTTTCTCTTGAGTAATACTCTAGCGGAAGTTCCTTATTAGATTCTCGACTCAGCCAAAAAGCATCACATATTTGATCAAAGGGAAAGTTACCTGACTGCTTTTCTAAGAATTGATGTATAATTTTTAACCAAAACTGAGTTAAGGTTTCATGGTAACCCCCAGAGGAAGAGTTTTCCGTTCCAACAATTTGATTATAAGAAATAATGCCATTGCGCATCTGCAAAAGGGCCTCGGCCCAGTCATGGTTTAAGGAGTACCAAAGTCCTACCTCCAAATGTGCCCGGTGAGTCCAGTGAACAAAGGGAAGAGTTTGTCTTTCAAATGCATCTACAACAGGTGGTAAATCAGATCTCGGAGCTTCCATATCAGCAGGCACTAATCTAAATGTAATAAGTGCTTTTTTCCCCTGTTCATGGCGGGCATTGTGACGCCCTTCTGCCCGAAAACCCATTTTGTGTATTAATTTAAGAGAAGAAATATTATCGGGTTCTACAAAAGCTTCAATACGAACCAATTTCATATCTGTAACTCCTATCTCTAGGATTTTTATCAAGGCTTCCGACATAAATCCTTGATTTTGATCTTCCATAGATCGCAAACCATAGCCCACTTCAGCCCATTTATGGATTTTTGACCAGCGATGAAAACCGCAATCTCCAAGTACTTGTCCATTTTCTTTACTTACCATAAACCAATGCCGAAAAGTATACCTGTGGGTATCAACAAAGGAATCCAAAAATTGCGCTTGTAAATCAAGAGAATTAAGGGATCCTCCTCCTCCAAAAAAATCAGCTCTTTGTTTTTTGGTTCCTTTTTTCAGGGATTCTTGAATAGTTGGATTAAATTCTCGTAAGATAAGACGAGGCGTTTCGTAGGTTTTCATATCATTATTTCTAGGCCTGTTCCAAGTGTTTTCTTCGCCTCAAACTGCTGTCCAGCCAGTCTCTTTGCCACTTTTTTTGATAAAACGCCCAAAACATAGCTAGTCCAACACCCAATAAGGAGCCTAAATAAACATCTTGAAGGAAATGCTGGGCCAAATATACTCTAGACAATCCTACCAATAAAGCTAAGGTAAAAAATATAATGCCAAGCCATTTTTTTCTTACCAGAATAAAGGATAGAAATGCAAAAAGAGCAAAGGCCGCCATTGTATGTCCCGAAGGGAAACTGGTAGCTCCTGTATGAACATCTACTCCTGCCACTAAACTAAGCTGTTCTTCCAATCCTCTTTTTTGAAAATAAGGCAAAGGGCGGTCCAATGAAAAAATGGACTTGCTTATAAAACTTATAAGCATTACCGATAAGCCTAAGCAGGCTAGCGCAATAGAAAGCCTAAAACGATAAAATAAAAATAAGATGGCAACAGCAACAATAAGAAGCCCGTCTCCCCAATGGGTAATCCATTTGAAAAAAAAATCTCCCCAAATTGTGCGGTTTCCACTAAAAAAAAGGACCAAATCCCCTTTTTCAACCAAAACCAGAGCAATAGTAGTCAGGAGAAAAAACAATAAAAAACAAACTAAAAAGGGAAGATTAAAATTATGCAGCTTTTTCAAGGGATTTTAATTTTTTCTTTTCCTCTCTCTTTCGGCTAATGCGACGAATCAAGTTGGTTAACCGATCAAAGCTAATAATTTTCGAATCATTCATAGCTTTATAAGTAAGTAGTACGCCAATCGGAAACATCACAATACAGGGCACCCAGGCAGCCAGATTGGCAGGAATAATAAAGCTCTCTGCTATTTTTCGAAAAAAGATCATCAATACTACAAAAAGCATAAAAAAGATAATCGATATTAAGATAGGATATCCAAAGCCTCCCTTCCGCACTATTGCTCCCATTGGAGCACCAATAAATATAAAGATAAAACAGACTACTGCCATTCCATACTTCATATGCATATCATAGACAAATTTGACTCGACTTTCTTTAACATCCCCTAAAAAATGACGATCCGCCATCGATCGATTTTTTATACTTCGCACAAAAGATTTAGCTTTATTTAGAATTCTCGACCGGTCATTTTTCTTAAAGCTCAACAAAAAAGTATTAGCACCCTCTGGCAATTCAATTTGTTCGATGGGAATACCTCCTCTCCTTTTTTTGGGATCGTATGAATTGGTAGCTGCAGCTTTAGACATTTTTTCATTCCTTAGCATTTCAGCCGCTGGGGACTGCTCATCAACCAGCATATCCTCAGCTTCAGTTTTTAGAACAGAACTATCTAATTCCAGGAAGGTAAAATAATTACTTACATAATTGGAATAGGTTGTTTCCCGATTAGTGATCCTGTCACTTATTGAATCAATAGCGGCTCGCATCTGAGAAATGCTCATCATACTTCGATTATGCTTAAACATTTCCTCATCCGTTCGATTGAGATCAAATTCTCCCAGGTCAAAAACTTTGGTCCATTGGTTAAAAGAGGTTCTAACAAAAGGATAATCACGTTGTGGACCAACAGCTGCTCGGGGACGAGTCTCTACATACTGATTTCCTTGTCTTAAATTCATAACAAAATAACTGCCATCTTCACTTGAAAACATTTCTCCTTCTTTGGCACTAATCTGAGTAAACTGGCCTTTATTTTGCATGGAGTGATCATAAATCAATACATCTTTTATGCTGCGTCCATCCACTCCTTTTTCACCTATATATATGGCAAATCCCTGAAAATCATTATTGAAAACCCCGGCATCTAATCTAAGTGCTGGTTTTTGTTTGGTAATGTCATACATCCGTGACCCAAACTTCAGATTAGCTTTTGGAATCACATAATCGGAACAGAAATAAGAAACCCAAGCAGCAAAAGCCCCAAACAAAATTAAAGACCTCATAATTCTGGATAAAGGTACTCCCGCTGACTTAAAACTGGATAGCTCATACCGTTCTGCCATATTCCCCATCACCATCACTGAAGAGATTAATACGGCTATGGGCATTGCCAAAGGTACCAATCCAACTATCTTATACCCCAATAACTCCATTACAAGAAAAAAGCCAAGGCCCTTTCCTGCGATATCGTCAATGTACAACCAAAGGGTTTGCATCAGTAATACAAACCCTGCAATCATAAATGCCACTATAAAGGGTGGTATAAATGATTTCAGTATGTACCAGTCGATTTTCTTCATTAATGCTTTTGGTTATGAGTTATTTACTGTGTCAAAGATATAACGATTCTATTACTTCGTATAATATAATTCTCTTTTAGACATAACGTGTGGAAGTTTGCAAGTGTTTACGTGTTTACGTGTTTACGTGTTTACGTGTTTACGTGTTTACGTGTTTACGTGTTTACGTGTTTACGTGTTTACGTGTTTACGTGTTT
>JANQPA010000056.1 GCA_028285545.1 Saprospiraceae bacterium
ATAAAAAATTTAACATCACCCACCTCAAATTATGCTGTTATGTATAAAAATTATTTGAAAGTAGGACTGCGAAACTTATTTAGAAACAAAGGATTTTCCGTGATTAATATCGGTGGCTTGACTGTGGGGATGGCTGTAGCTATGCTTATTGGGCTATGGATTCATGATGAGCTTTCTTTTAACAAGAGCCATGATAATTATGATCGCGTAGCCCAGTTTTTACAACATCAAAATAATAATGGCATTCTAAATACCCAACACTCAATACCCTTTCCTTTAGGAGAAGAGATTCGCAATAAGTATGGTAGTTATTTCAAGCATGTGGTGATGAGCAATTGGTTCAATGATCATATTCTGACTTATGAGGATAAAAAATTACTTAAAGTGGGAGCTTATATGGAAAAAGATGCTCCCAGGCTGTTGACTCTGAAAATGCTATCTGGCAATCTTGACGGATTAATTTCTCCTAATTCCATTATGATTTCCAAATCAACAGCTGAAGCTTTTTTTGGGAAAGAAGATCCCATTGGTAAGTCCATGACAATCGATAATGTAATACCGGTATCGGTGACCGGAGTATTCGATGATTTTCCCTTTAATAGCCGCTTTAAAAATATAAACTGGTTGTCAACATGGGCCATTTATACTTCAGAACATGCATGGATTCGTGCAGAGCAACAAAACCCACAATGGGATAATAACTCTTTTCAGTGCTTTGCTGAAATTGCCGAAAACACCACCTTCGAGGAGGTCAATGAAAAGATCATTAATGTCAAATACGATAAGCTGGATGAGGCTAATAAATATCTCAAAACAGAAGTAGTGCTTCACCCTATGAGCAAGTGGCATCTTATGTCTAAATGGCAAAATGGAGTGAATACAGGTGGCTTTGTTCAATATGTATGGTTGTTTGGAATTATTGGTGTTTTTGTATTGATCCTTGCTTGCATAAACTTCATGAATTTGAGTACAGCCAGAGCTGAAAAACGGGCTAAGGAAGTTGGGGTACGTAAATCTTTAGGTTCATTACGAGGCCAATTAGTCAGCCAATTTTTGACAGAATCTTTCCTAGTCGTAATAATAGCCTTCCTGTTTGCTGTTTTTTTGGTGGTTTTAACCATCCCATCTTTTAATCAATTGGCGGATAAAGAAATGGTTTTTCCTTTTGTGCAGCCTACTTTTTGGTTGATAAGCCTTGGTTTTATCATCCTAACTGGATTTTTGGCAGGTAGTTATCCTGCACTATATCTTTCTTCTTTTGAAGCAGTGAAAGTTTTAAAAGGGACTTTTTTAGCTAAAAAATCGGCTACCTCTTTTAGGAAAATGCTGGTGGTTGTACAGTTTACCGTATCTGTGATTTTGATTATTGGGACCATAGCCGTTAATAAACAGATACAACACTCCAAAAATCGCCCATTAGGTTATGATAATAATGGGGTTATTATGATCGAAATTACTAGTACGGATTATGAAAACAAATATCATTTGCTAAGAGATGAACTGAAAAAGAGCGGTGCAGTTTTAGAAATGGCGGAATCATCCAGCCCTCTAACCGATATTTGGAATATTAACGGCAACTTTAGCTGGGAAGGAATGGATGCTAACTTCAAACCTAGTTTTGCCACTATTTGGGTGACTCATGATTTTGGGAATACCATCGGCTGGGAAATAAAAGAAGGTCGTGATTTTTCAAGAGCATTCAAAACGGATTCAACTGCCTACATTCTAAATGAAGCAGCTGTTGAATATATGAACATAGAGAATCCGGTAGGTAAAACAATGAGATGGGGAAGGGGAGAGCATGAAATCATCGGAGTAGTGAAAAATATGGTTATGAAATCTCCTTTTGAGGCTGTCAAACCATCCATTTATATGATTGATTATATCATTAATACCAATTGGATAGAATTAAAGCTCAATCCTGAAAAAAGTACCTCAGAAGCACTGGCATCTGTAGAACAAGTCATGTTAAAACATGTGCCCACCGTCCCTTTTGAATATAAATTCGCTGATGAAGCCTATGCCCAAAAATTTAAAACGGAAGAGCGAATAAGAAAGCTCTCCAGTATCTTCGCAATCCTGGCCATCTTCATCAGTTGTTTGGGCTTGTTTGGCCTGGCCTCCTATATGGCTTCACAAAGGAAGAAGGAAATTGGGATACGGAAAGTATTGGGGGCTTCCGTCTATAATTTATGGAAGTTGCTATCCCAGGATTTTGTCATTCTGGTGTTGATCTCTTGTGTTATAGCTGTCCCCATTGCCTATTATGGGTTAAACAATTGGCTTGCAAATTATGAATATCGGACAGAAATTTCCTGGTGGTTTTTTGCTTTGGCTTGCTTAGGAGCTTTAATTATCACTTTACTTACAGTGAGTTATCAATCAATGAAATCTGCTTTGTCGAATCCAGTGGAAAGTTTAAAGAGTGAATGATATACCGATAACTTAAGATTTGAAAAAACAAGCAATAATTATTTCAAGCTTAAACTATAAAATGAATATCAAAGCCATATACCTATGTTTGATAAACATGCTTGTTTGCTGCTATTGTAGTTATGCTCAAAATTTGAATGCCAATGAAAAAACCCCAAGAAGCGGAGAATATATCAAAAAACTAAAGTTGTTTGACGACACCATCGATTCCATATTAGTAAGGACAAAAATCCCTGGTGCATCCCTGGCTGTTTCGTATAAAGAGCGATTGGTGTATGATCGGGGGCACGGGTTTGCACAATTAAATGATCAGGATACGATTCCTTTAACTGAAAACTCGGTATTTCGAATCGCAAGTATTTCTAAACCCATTACTGCGGTAGCAATTATGTATCTGATTGAGCAACAAAAATTGGAACTGGGTAGCAAGGTTTATGATATTTTAAAAATGGAACTACCAAGGGAAGAAGTAATAGACCCTCAAATTTATGACATAACTATAAAGGATATACTAAGTCATACTGGTGGATGGAACAGAAATATTTCTGGCGACCCTGCTTTTAATGTATTGCGAATGTCAGTTGCTATGGGGGATGATCCCCCTGGAAATGACTTAGCTGTTATAAAATATATGTTTAGATTGCCTTTGGATTTTAAACCTGGTTCCGAGCAGGTATATTCAAATTTTGGATATATGATTTTGGGACGTGTAATAGAAAAAATAACTGGGCAGGATTATGAAAAATTCATTCAGAATGAAATTTTAAAGCCCAATAAAATTAACACTATGATGCTTGGTCGCATCTTATTAAAAGATCGGCAAAAAAATGAAGTTTTTTACCACGATTCACGTACTTTTCCTTCAGTTGTTAGTGGTGGCGGTATTGTACCCGCACCTTATGGAGCTTTTAATTTAAAGGCGATGAAAGCGCATGGTGGCTGGATTAGTTCTGCTTCAGATTTGCTTCGGTTTCTGACTTCTGTAAATGGCCTATCCCTTAGAAAAGATATATTGCCTGCGCAATCTATTCGGGAAATGACCAATCCTTATGGCAGTTTTGAGAATAATCACTCACGGTATGGAATGGGATGGGAAATAGCAATGATAGACAATCAACCAATCTGGTTTCATAGGGGTGATCTTCCAGGAACCACCGCTTTTCTTGTCCATTCAGGTGATGTTGAGTTTGCCGTATTATTAAATGGAAATGCTGGAAGTAGAGAAAATTCAGAATACATACTTTCAGCTTTGGTGAAAGCAGCCAATTCTATTTCGGATTGGCCAGAAATAGATTTATTTTATGATAACTGAAGAATAAAAATTGCCAAAGGCCAGCTACTCATCAAGTAAACGGCTATTGCCACACTCCGCTTACACTAACCCTAGATTCTGTTCCTGGCAGCTCGCTATTTATTCATTTATATTAGCCCAATAAAAATTATTAGCTTTAAGAGAGATGAATAGCTAATATAGCGAATCTTTCTTATCTCTTAATCCAGATAAAAATGAATGAATTTGATGAATTTGCAGCTACATGGGATGACGATCCCATAAGAGTGGAACGTGCAGTCTCCATTGCTCAAAGCATGAGAAACATTTTGGACATGAACACATACCAGAATGCACTCGAATATGGAAGCGGAACCGGCTTACTCAGCTTTGCACTGAAAGATGACCTGAAAAGAATCACCTTGATGGATGAGTCAATCGAAATGACCAAAGTAGCCATGGAGAAATGCAAGCTTTCTCAAGTCAACCATCTGCATCCTATAAAAATGGATCTTTTGATCGACGAATACCAACCAGGCTCAAGGTTTGATCTGATTTTCATTTTGCTCACCCTCCATCACATTATTGATACGAAAGAGATTCTTTCCCGTTTTAAGCATCTCATTGCTCCAAATGGGGCCCTGGCCATTATTGATCTAGAAACTGAAGATGGTTCATTCCATGACAGGGAATTTAATGGACACCTTGGTTTTGATAGAAATGACCTGGAGAAAAAAGCCAAAGAAGCTGGATTTCAACCCTTTTACTATGATGTGATTTATGAAATTGAAAAGGGAGAAGGAGAAGATAAAAAATCTTATCCCTTGTTCCTGATGATCGCCAAATCAATTTGAAATGCAACTCTGTATATTTATCTTTTCTCTAGCAGGACTGTGACAAGAATAAAATAAAATGCCAAAGACATATTTTTTTAATCAATGAATTAATCAAAATCTGAAAACTGATTTTCGGAATGAATATTACACACGCAACACTAATTTTTTATCTTCTAATGCTTGTGAATTTCAATGCAAATGCTCAAGAATTAGAATCAGGATTCCAAAAACTATCAAGTGGAACAATTTGGTTCGAATATAGGCACCATAGTATAAAGAATGAATACCCAACCATTTTATTTGAATCAGGAGCATTGTCTCATTCCACCTACTGGAACCCAGTAATAGATTCCATTGCAAGCTTTGCGAATACCATAAGATATGACCGCGCAGGCTTGGGCAGAAGCTTACCCCCAAAAGACTCTATTCGTTCGGTCATTCAGATAACAAATGAATTAAATGAACTTTTGGACTCCTTGAAGGTCAACGATAAGATTATTCTCGTTTGTCATTCAGCAGGAGGATATTACGGACGAGCCTTCTCAAAACAACATAGTGACAAAGTTCGTGCAATGATTTTGATAGAATCTCCCTGTACAGAGTGGGAAGGCCTTCTTAGGTCTAGTTTATCTGAAAAGCAAAATATGGATAGAGATTCTATACTCAAGAGAAATCGTTCTCAGCTTTCGTTCATAGAAAGGCAAGAATACAAGGCTGCTGAAATAAATCGTAATTTTTTGGAACAAATACCGCAAATGCAGATACCTGTTTATATTATTCATGGCATAGGTCACAATTGGCCAGAAGCTTACAATAGAACCCTTTTGGATCAAAAATGGAAAGACTGTCAAAGTTCACTTTTAAGCATTTCTGAAAACAGCCATTTAATCCAGGTTTCTAATGCAGGGCATCACATTTTTCATGAATTTAATTTGCCCAAGTTTATTTATGAGCGTTTTATAGATCAGAATTAAACGTTAAATACCCATGACCGTTATTTGTAATTTGAATTAAGTCCGCAAGAGGAATAATTATATTAAAGAAATATTATGAAAATAGAACATATTGCAATTTGGGTGAGCGATTTAGAGAAAGTAAAAGACTTCTACGTGAAATACTTTGATATGGAATGCAGTGAAAAATATATCAATTCAGTAAAGAACTTTTCATCATATTTTTTATCGTTCAATGGAGAATCTACCCGAATTGAGATAATGAATCGGCCTGATATTATGAAGATTCAAGGAAAACACTCTACTTCATTTGGCTTGACACATTTTTCAATATCAGTTGGAACCAAGAAAAAAGTGGATCAATTAACAGAAATTTTAAGAAAAGATGGATTTAAAATTGTAGGAGAGCCAAGAACTACAGGAGATGGTTATTATGAGAGTGTTGTTGAGGATTGTGAAGGAAACTGGGTTGAGATAACAGAATAGTAAGAATGAAAGCAGAAAAAAAATTGAGGGAATAGCATATATACAAATGGTGTAACCAATAATAAGACAGGGTTCCTGAAGCAACCCGAAATGTAAGCAGATCCCCCCTCAGGTTCCTGCGGTTTCTGACTCCTGTAAATAGGATATCCCTGAAAAGGGATACCCTAAGTATATACCAACTATGCAAGGAGGTTGGTTCTTTACAAACTTGTGCTAATCCGTAATTTCTGACACGGCCCTGTGTGCCTGCATGATCGCCGCTTTCGTTGTCGAAGATGCGTCAGAATCAGAGTTGGCAATATGGATATTACCAAATGGTTGGCGGCCGATGACCCAAGGCTTATCTTCTTCCGCGAAGTGCTCACCCCATGTAAGTCCGTTACTGTAGGCATAGCCATGGGGCCACCTGTTTACAGTAATCGCCTCAATATCTCGATCAGCATCGAAACCCGCACTGCCAAGAGCCTGAGTGAGTTGTTCTCTAACATGGCTCTCGTATACTTCGAAAGTGGTGGTAAGAATCTGTTCACGGCCTGCCCGCCATTGTTCAGGGCCGGTGATATCAGTAAATAGTGGCACATGACACATATGGACTACCATAGGCTCGTCTGGGGTTTGTGCGCATTTATAGTCACCCAGTGAAACCGGGTAAGCTAGCTCAGCCTGCTTATAAAAGCCACCAGTAAAATACACGAAACTGGTTTTCAACTCATCGAAGGCTTTCCAGTTATTAATCAATACTTTTGTATATACCAGGGGTACCTTGACATTGAAGGCGAGACCTTCTTTTTGTATTGCTGGCATTTCCGGACAAAGATATGGAATGGCGCTGTTGTAGCATGCCATGATGCATTTCTTGCTTCGAACTTTATGGGTTTTATCGCCTCGCACATAGGTTACATCTACGTTTGCTCCATCTTCGGTATTGGTGACATGGACCACTGTACTGTTAAGGCGAATATTAATGTTTTGGCTTTTACGGTCGATTTTAGAATAATCAGTACGCGCGGTTACCACATCTTCCATGGTAGTACCTGATATAGCTTCCGGAATCATTTTGCGTACCAGGAGGCGTGCGATTGAGGCATTACCATCAGGAAAATGGAAAATATAAGGATCATCACCGCGGCCACTTCTTAGTGGTAACGTATAGTCCACCCCTGGTATGCCACCATCATAATATTGTACTGAGGTAGTCGGAACCTCCTCCATGTCAACGCCCCAGAAACTCATACCCCAGTTCTGGTAGATTTTTATGACCTGTTCGTCCACTTTTACATAGTCACGCAGGAAACTTGAATAACCCGTTTTACTGAGTACTTTAAACTTCTCCTCAACAGTTGTGCCTTCCATATAATCAACCTGAGCGGTTTGAACACGGATGAAATCGGCACGAGCTTGCTCCGTTAGGGGGGCTTCTTCAGCGAATTCTTCCCATGACTTTTTACCATAACCGGTAACATGCTTTGTTTCGCCAAAATTTTCCGCATCAAATACAATGGAAACACCCATACCTCGCGACGAATAGAGGTCCTGCTGAAATGCATCATAGAATTTTTCAAGATCAATACCTATATCTTTTAGTAAGTCAAGGGCTTCTGCTGCATATGAAGAGGGTGTATCAATGGCTTCAGTTCCCCCATAGGTAACGCGGACGTCATCCCCATGTTTGAACTCATTACGTTTGGCGTGTCCACCGAAATCGTCATGGTTGTCGAGGATCAGAATTTTTGCCCTTGGGTTCTTCTTATGGTAAAAATAAGCGGAAGATAGACCGCTTATGCCACCACCGACGATCACCAGGTCATATTCGTCATCTATGGTATTTGTGTTCCACTCGCCCCCCAATATCCTTGCATGCATTATCTCCCATGATCCATCGTGGCTCCCTCGCAGTCCTGTTTTTGCCGGTGGGTAATAGCCCTTTTCGAGGCCAAAAGAATAGGGATCTTTTACCCCACATGATGTAATCCACGGGCTCAGTAAAGTGGCACCAATGGCAACACGCGCTCCATTTAGAAAATCGCGCCTGGTAATTTCTTTTTTCATAGGTTTACTTTAATTGCAGATGAAGATATCAAATTTGTCTCGCATCAGATCTATTCAAATTTGTGAACTTTCTTTATGAGGGCGCAATCCTTGATTGTAGGTCCGGCCGATCCGGCAGGCGGACGCTTCATCTTGGAAGTGGGATACTCCAAGCTCAAACAGACCTTCACTTAACTCGGTTTTAATATTCTGGACTTCTTTTGGTTGTAGATTTAATATATTAAAATGGATTTGCCTTACAGCGAATCCTGAGCGGTGGGCAGTCAGAGACTACCACGAACGATCTAATTATTGTTTTCTATTAAGTTTATGAAACTGTGTTTAACAGTTCTAATATCCCAACCATTATCAAAACAGTGGCTGGGTTTTGTATCTTTAAATGTGCCCTATTTGTAACTGCAAAACTAGAGTTTCAATATTGGGCGGACTGGAAATTGATAAATCACCTAAAAATTCGGTTATGAGAAGTTTTATCTATACTTGTTTAGGTATTGTTTTTTTGATGATGCCCTCTCTTCTATTCTCCCAATTGAATAAAAGTGCGGACAGCGGGCAGCTCCTCATCCCAAGGTACGGGCCCTCAGCAGTAACAGATGGTGAATGGGTTTATGTGATAGGGGGCGCACACATCGGAGCCAGATCAGGTAAAGATTATACCGTTTCAGGCTTGCTGGCAGCATACGAGCGCGTCAACCCTGAAACCCTGGAATCCGAATTTTTTGCTGATGGACTCTTTCGCCGTGCCAATCATAGTTCTGTTCTTATCAATGGAGGCATCCTTACCTGTGGAGGCCGAACCCAAAATGCATTAGATCGGAACCGAACTTCCACTTGTGAATTTTTTAGTCCGGACAGTTTGACCTTGCGAAAGTACCCTTCTTTGCCAGAACGTCTTCGGACTTTGGGCATGGCAAAAATTGGAGATCAGGTATTCGCAATTGGTGGCTTAGGAGATGGCAAACCAGGTGAGCGGTTTGCTTTTTCAACCAAAACCTATCAATTAGATTTAAAAAAACAAGTTTGGCAACATGTTGCAGATATGCCGTTTCGCAGGGAAGGGGCAGTTGTTTCAATAGGGGATAAAATTTATGCTTTAGGCGGCTACAATGGTGGTGTATTGAATACTGTGATGGTATTTGATGTCAAAACATCCAAGTGGGAACAAAGGAAAGATTTGCCATATGGACTAAGTGCATTTGCCGCCGTTGCGGATGGTGACTTCATCTATATATTTGGCGACTATAATAAGCGCTCTACCATACACCGTTATGACACCCGAACTGGCGATTTTTTTCTGTTGGAACAAAAAATCACACCAAGACGGCACCTGGCTGCAGTAATTGTGGGGCAGCGGGTAGTTGTAGTTGGAGGCAATCAAAACAGTGTAGGCAAAGCTTTATCGACTATCGAGGCTTTTGAACTTACTGCTCTTCGAAAGGGGGGTAAATTATTAAATTAATGGGGGATTAAATAGAAAACGAAACACATGCTAAAATTCTTTCGAAGGATTAAAATGTGATTATTTATCTAGTGGCACAATCGGCAAAACAACATGAGAAGGGTAATTATCAGAATGATATACAGTATTATTTACAGTAATTGTTCTACGGTGTTTTCCTAAAGGTTCGCCTGTATTGGGATTAACGTCCCATCGTGGAAAATTACTGCTGGAAATATCTATTCTAATTCTATGGCCCTTTTTAAAAACATTAGCTGTTGGAAAAGGATTAATAGTAAGATCATAGACTTTATTCGGCTCGATTAAATCCCTTTTGGTTCTATCATTTCGATAACTCATACGTACAATTCCATCCGTTAAATTTAAATCAAAACCTCCAGGGAAATCTTCGCTTGGTGGATAAACATCAACTAGTTTTACTGTGAAATCCGTATCCACTGCCTCACTGGAACAGTACAAGCGAATTTGAATAGGACCTATGATTTGTACATCTTCGGTTAAAGGAGCAGTTTGAAACACTAGAATATCTGGTCTGGACTTAAGCGGTAAATAGGGAGCTTTTGAACCAATAAAATCCGGGCGTTCTCTTTGATTAAATGCTCCGTCTTTCACTCGGGCGGATACATTTCCTCCCAAAGTAGGTACAGGATTTCCAGGATCAAAAGTGAAAGTTGTGGCGCTTTCCTTTTTGGCAGGAGGAGATAGAGTCAATGAACCATCTTCATGGAAAAAATAAGAAGTAGACCTCATGGTTTTGAGTGGCCAGTTTTCGGTTTCCAGCCAATATCCTCCATGGTTTAATCTATTTTCCTTGGTTTTACTACCATCTCCAGTTCCCATTACAAAAAGTTGTATGGGTTGTTTGGGTAGATGCGATACTTCTTTATTTTTAAGTAAATAATCAAACCAATCTAATTGATAACCTGTCCTGAAGTCGGGAATGCTGGCTGCTTGTCCAAAGTCCACCTCACCTGCAAAGGTTTTATGATTACCACCATGCGTCCATGGGCCAATAATCAACCATTTTGGCGTATTTTGAAGTCGATTTAATTCCTGGAAATTTTGAATGGTTCCCCTCAAGAAAATATCGTACCAACCGCCAACATGCACCATTGGGACATCGGCGGTTTGTTTATAGTATTCTACCCAATTGATACCCTTTTTTTTCCAGAAATCATCATAATCCGAGTGAGTAAGTTCCTCTAAAATATAATCCTCAAAATTAGGGGCTATAGATAAAGGACTCAATCCTTTTCTAAAAGGCCACACAGCATACCAATCCTTAATTTGTTCTAGTTTAAAATGAGCTTGTACAACAGGATCTTCTATCTCAGCTGGAATTTGTTTCCACGCCCAGGTCAACTCTCTACCAAGTTCAAAGGCACCTCCCTGCCTTACAGCATGATCCCAGGCATTGGTCATACCTCCCATATTCATTATCATGGCAGACAAACCTTGCGGACTTAATTTAGAAGCATCAGCCTGAGTATGTGCTCCATAGGATGTTCCCCACATCCCAATTTTCCCATTGCTATTTTCTAGTTTGCTTAACCATTCTACCGTACTTGCTCCATCTGAAGCTTCTAATGGATTGTACTTAGTAAATTCTCCTTCAGAATCATATCTTCCTCTTAGGTCTTGGATGGCAACGATATATCCTTTTTCTACAAAAAGGTGAATAGCTGGCTTAAAACGCTCTGCGGTTTTACCATACGGAGTACGTTGTAATAAGACAGGTAATTTTTCATTAACAGGATGACCGTCTTTCAAAGGAAAGTATAAGTCAGTGGCCAAATGAATCCCATCCTGGGTTGGAATCATTACATTTTTTGCTATTGCAATATTATCCTTTCCTTTGATCGAAATTAAATTGGGTAATTGGGAAAAAGTAAAAGTAGGAATTAATGATAGGCAAAATAGTAAATGCATCCTGATTATAAATATGCTCATACCTTCTAAGTTGTTAAAAGATTAAATGCTAAATTGGTTTTATTCAAAAATAGTAGTTTAATCTATATTCTATCCCATTATAAATTTGAAAGAAACAAAAATAGAGGTATTCGAATTTAAGCTACATTCATCTTTGTCTTAGGCTGATGCGCAGCTGTATAAGCCGGGGCATCTTCCAACTGTTGTTTATGCTTACGTAGTTGATGTACCGCTAACATCAGGTAATCATACATGCCTTTGGCTGATTGATTTTGGGCAAGATCATAACCCAGCAGATTTTTGGCATCCGTAATCAATCTTTTTAAATCTGCCCCAGTAAGACTTTTGGTTTCTTCAGAAATAGAAAATAGTTCTTCCTTAGATAATTGAAGTGGGAAATCTTTTAATTGAAGATCAATGATTGCTTCTCTGGCCTCTCGATCTGGCAACTTCATTTCCAACCAAAGCTCCACCCGCCCGCTTCGAATTAGTGCAGGAGGCAAGCTTCCAATGTTCATGGCAGTTAAAACCAAGGTGATTTGAGCATTGGACTTAGACTCCAATCCATCTAACATGGTTAATAGATAGCGATATAAACCTGGTTCTTCTTCATTTTCAAAAAGCAAATCACAATCATCAATAAAAATGACGCTTGGGGAATTATCCTTCGCTTGCTGGAAGGTGCGTTGAATTTGGTAGTAAAAATTACCGGTGCCACTAATTACGGTGCCATCAATTAGGAAAAACTTGCTTTGTAGACGATGAGCTAAGGCTCTTCCGATGGTTGTTTTACCAGTACCCGGAGGTCCATATAATAATACTCCTCTTTTGGGCTTTAATCCATAGGTTTGGGCCAAGTCGCTTCGCTCCAAGGGAGTAATGATGTTGATTTCAAGTTGACGAATGACCTCATCAGCTCCAAAAAGGGCATTGAAGGTGACTGGATCTACCTCTTTAGTATCTACATTGCTGCTGAGTGCATGCTTCTCTAAAAACTTAATAAAGGCATTTGTATCCTGGAAATGCTCTTTTTGTAAATGCTGGCAGGCCTGAGCCATATTGGCGGCAGACAGCCTGGGACTAAACCTAAATACCTTATCAAAGGAAATATTTTGCAGTCTTTCTCCACAAAATTTTTGAAACAGAAAGGAGAAATCATCCACCGTAAAAGGAGGCATTTCTACTACTTCACCATACTTGCTTAAGGGAGAAGGCAGCCATTCGGTTAAGCCCAAAATAAGTTGTTTATTAGATTGTTCTAAGGATCTGCAAACCGTATCTAAAGCGAGTTCTAAGGTGTCCGGGCGGGCCCGCTCCATACAATCTTTTAGGTAGAAAATAACTATTGAAAAATCGTCTACTACCAAGACATCATGACCTTCCAAAGCATTAATGATGGTGTGAGCAATTCCTTCTTCTATTTGAAAGGGATGTAGATTTTTTATTTGATCAAAAAAATTGGCCATGCGTAGAAAATGGGCTTTCTTTTCTCGAGCAATTTGTTTCAGAATAGTGGTTCTTCCATTACCATACTGACATTGGAAACCAATAATATTATGTTTAGAGACCAACTCCATTAGGGAGTCATAAGAAAATTGTTGTGTTGGACTAAGCATTTGGTTTTTTGTAGAGCTAATTATTTATTTTGAATACGGGAATACAACAGTAGGATATTGATGGAAAGTTCCAATTGATTGAAGATTAAGGAAAATATTTAATTTACATAAGGTTTGCAACTTCAGGTATTCCATAATTGGTTATAATATTTAAGATAAGCTTTATTCAGCATTAACTAAAACAGTGAAAGTCAGTAACAGTCTGTGTGCGATAGCCAGTGTCAGAAAAAATGATCAATATGATAACCAATCAAGATACCAGGCTTCTGACAAACCATCTCTATATTAATTTTATAATAAAGAACTAATTGCCTTTTATGAAAAATAAAAAAAACACTCCTTACAATCCTCATGCTAAAGAAGCACAGCTTCGTACAGAATCTGAATCCTGGGATACCTCTTCCATTGAATTAGCAAATCAGGACGATATTCCCATCATTGACCTGGAGCCTTATTTTCTCAAACAAAGCGAAGAAGAATTAGAAAAATTGGCCGAAGAACTTTTGTATGCCAGCACAAAAGTGGGCTTTTTCTATATCGTAGGGCATGGTGTTTCTGAACAAATTATCTCCCAAACCTTTAGGGAATCCAAAAGGTTTCACAGTCTTCCTCTAGAAGAGAAAAACCAACTTAAGATGGACCGAGAGGACTGGCCTGTTGGTGGAGTAGGGTATCTTCCCTTTCAAAATCGCAAACTACCCACCCGTAAAAAGGGAAATGCAAATGAAGCTTTTATCATAAAACGACAATTGGGTAAAGCAAACATCACCTTGAATGACAATCAATGGCCGCAGGAGTCCGCACTGCCTGGATTTAGACATAATATTGAAACCTATGCCAATACCTTGGAAAAGCTTGCTCTAAAATTGCTTCCTGTTTATGCTCGTGCTTTAAAGGTTGATACTCAATTTTTTGATGGAGGATTCAAGGGCCCTATGTACCGCTTGCGAATGACCAAATACCCCCCTATTAAAGCTTATGAGGCCGATGAATTTGGAATAGCCCCTCATGTGGATACCACTTTCATAACCATTCTTGCCCAGGATAGCGAAGGCTTGGTCATTTTTAATGAAAAGAAAAAAAGCTGGATGCGGGCACCAATCGTTGAAGGATCTTTTATTGTAAATACAGGAGAGCTGCTTCGGCAGTGGACCAATGATTATTTTATCAGTGTCAAACATTTTGCCAATAATAATTTTTCTGATTCACCAAGGTATTCGATTCCTTTTTTCTTCAATGCCGATGCCGATTACCGAATGCATTGTATTCCTAGTTGCTGTTCGGAAGAGAATCCACCTAAATATCCTCCTTTTTCTTACTCGGAAAGTCAGGCTACGGTACAGGGGGAGTAAAATAAAATGCATGTCCATTTTTCGGTAGCCAAAAGAAAGGCAAGACTTTAATTTTGTCTTATGAAAAATAAATTGTCATTTCAGGAAAAATATGAAGTTATCCTTCAAAAGAATGCTCAGTATGAAGGCATTTTTTACACTGCTGTAAAAACAACGGGTATTTTTTGCAGACCTACCTGTACAGCTCGGAAACCCAAGATAGAAAACGTTGTGTTTTATGATTCTACTGACGAAGCAATCCAAAATGGCTATCGTCCCTGTAAAGTTTGTAAACCTTTAGAAATTGCGGATGAAACGCCCCCTTATATTCAAAAAATCCTTACAGATCTCTCTAATAATCCATTCCAGAAAATCAAAGATTATGATTTAAAACAAAGAGGAATTGAGCCCAGCAAGATTAGACGTTGGTTTAAAAAACATCATGGGCTCACCTTTCATTCTTATCAAAGGATGCTCCGCATCAATACAGCTTATGCTAAAATATCGGAAGGTGAATCGGTTACCAATACAGCTTTTGACTTGGGATTTGAATCTCTGAGTGGATTTAATAGTAGTTATAGAAATATACTTGGTCAACCTGCTAGCAAGGTGCAAAAAAGCATCATTCACATCACCAGATTGACCACTCCTCTTGGTCCTATGTTTGCTTGTGCGACAAAAAAGGGCCTTTGCCTCCTTGAATTTACTAATCGAAAGATGTTAGAAACGGAGTTTAAGGATTTAGCTAAAAGATTAAATGCGGTGATTTTGCCAGGAACTAATAAATACCTTACTCAGACTCAAAAAGAACTTACCGAGTATTTTGAAAGGAAAAGAAAACAGTTTTCGGTATCCTTAGATACTCCTGGTACTGAATTTCAAATTGAAGCGTGGAAAATGCTGCAAACCATCCCTTACGGCACAACCCGTTCTTACCAGGAACAGGCCATAAAAATAAATCGACCAAAGGCTATAAGAGCAGTAGCTTCGGCCAACGGAGCAAATCGCATCTCGATCATTATTCCTTGTCATCGAGTGATTGGGAAGGATGGAAGTTTAACTGGTTATGGAGGTGGTTTGGAACGGAAAAAATGGTTGTTGCAATTTGAACAAAAAAATTAAAAAAAATAATTAGTGAGGCCAGCCTCACTAATTATTTTTTTTTAATTTTCAATAAGCTTGTATCGTTCTCCCACCTCTAAAGAATTAATTTCTTCCACCGTTCCGGAAGGCCAATATATGACTGCTTTTTCTATTTTTTTGGCATCTCCTAATCCAAAAAATAATTCCATAGAAGACTGACTTCGCCATCCATCCTGGGAACGAACTTCTCTCATCAGTTTGTGCTTACCTTCTGAATTTTGAAAATGAAGCTCCACACGTGTTCCAATAGCTGAGCTATTAGACTTACTACCCTGAAGACGAAGAGCGATGAAATTGCCTGTGGTACTTTCATTTCTAAAAAGAAGATTTTCTTCTCCCTCACCAGGTTTACCTGGCCAATTCCCCACTACTAAATCCAGATCCCCGTCTAAATCATAATCAGAGGTAGCTACCATAGAGGCATACCATGCTCTTTTTTCAAAAGTCTCTAGATTAATGCGCTTGAAAGTGTGCCCTCCCTGATTAAGATAAATAAAAGGAGATCTACCCCAGTTGGCCACTATAATATCTTGGTAGCCGTCATTATTTAAATCTGCCCAAAGGGAATGAAAAGCAGTACTTGAGTTTTTACTGAGGTCGCCGCAATCACATCTGTCAAAACGCCCATTTCCCTGATTGGCATACATCCTATTAGGCTCAGCTCGGTTAAAGGATTGGAAAAGATCCCAATCACCGTCGTTATCAAAGTCAGCCCAGGCGCCTGTAAAACCTATGTAGGATATTCCTGAAGAAGCAGTTGAAGGAACTTCATAGGTAAATAAGGGAACAGTATCTTTTTCAAAGTTTCCTCTGCCAAGGTTTTTATACATTCTCACCGGTCGACCTGCTACATAAAGATCTAAATCCCCATCTAAATCATAATCTACAAAGGTGCCCCCACCTGATTGAAATTCATTTTCAGTAACTGGACTATTTGCCAATAGTTCGAAGGAATTGCCTTTGTGGTTTTTATAAAGAAAATCTTTTTGCCTTCGGGTCAGCCCTCCATTAGCAACAAATAAATCTACATATCCGTCATTGTCAATGTCTCCCCAGGAAGAGGCAAATGAGGACCCGCCTTCTTTAGACGGTAAAGCATTTTTCAGTTCTAAAAATGAACCTTTCCCCTGATTTAGATATAAAAAATTATCCTGCTCTCTTTGGTTAGGAATAAAGACATCCAGAAGCCCGTCATTATTAAAATCGGCCCAGGCACTGCCGGAAGAGAAGCCCATGTCATTGGATAAGGCATTTTTAACAACCCTAAATTTGCCATTATCATTTTCATACAACCAATTGGTTTGTTCTATTGCACTGTCCTTTGATACATCATATCCATTGGTGGCAAAAGCATCATCGTCTCCATCATTATCAAAATCTACCCAGGAAATTCCTCCAGTGCTTGCTCGATTCTTCATGATTTCTGAATCTTCGACCAATACAAAATGGAGCCCCTCATTATTGATAGTTTCTTTATCAGGATTTGTTATGGAGACCTCCTTGCTGCTTAATTCTTTAGATGGTGGATTGCTAGTCTTTAAATTTATGGCATAGCCAATGCATAGAAATAATAAAATACCTATGATTAAAAAATATCGTTTCATACTTTACTTAATTTTTTAAACCCAAACAAATCTCATTACTCAATACCCACTACTCAATACTAATTTTAATTATTGATGTAGGAGCTTGAGTCTCCACTAAGCGCATCAAATTTTATTTTTACCTGACTCTTGAAATTTTTCTCGGAAAGGTATTCCACGTAAACAAATCGGATATCCTTAGAGTACTTATTATAGGTAGGCATGGACTTAAACTTGATTTGAAAACAAGCGTCATTCCACTTATTTTCATAGCCCAAAAATTGAATAAGAGTTTGTAGTGAATTTAATTCCTCATCTGCCAGCATTTGCTTAACAGAGCTAAATTGATCACTAAAAACCTCCTTCTTATTCTGACCGACATCTTCTATTGAAATGCTTAACTTAATATCACCCGGATTTGGACAATAAAGGGTAGTGGTTGAGTTTTGACCATGGGTGATATGGCTTGTCAAAACTAAAGACAGAAAAAAGAGGAAAGTCCTTTTCATAATAACATGGTTTGAGAAACAAAATAATTTCTCCCCAAATTTATTCCTCTTAAGTATTCATGCCTTGGAAAAAAACGACAAGCTATTTTTATCACAATATTTAATGTTACATAGGTTTTGCCAATAGCAAAACCTATGTAACATTAAATATTATTTAGCCTCCTTTTTTTAATGACCCCTGGAGTTTGGCCATGAAGTTGATGAAAATCGTTAATCATATGAGCTTCATCAAAATAGCCACATTGATGAGCTATGGAAGAAATAGATCTCAAAGGAGTATCAAGAATGATTTGAAGGGCCAATTGGTAGCGATAAATTTTTTGTAATTGTTTTGCAGTAATTCCAATATGCTGATTAAATAGTCTTTCCAATCGTTTTGAATTTACATCGAATGCTTTAGCAAGGGATTGAATCCTCAATTCAGGTTGATTTTGCATATAGAACACTAGTTCAGGAATAATGCCAGGAACTGATTTGTAATCTTTAATTTTATTTAAAAAAAACTGATTAAGCTTGTCAATAGCCTCCTTTTTATAACCTATATGTGCAAGCTCAATAACAGGTTCCAACACATTGCCCAAAACATCCTGAGCATCAATCAATCCGTGGCGAAACTCTTTTAATGCATTGGAGAGAAAGGCAGATGCACCCCATGGATAAAATCGGATACCTAGGACGGCAGAAGTAGCAGAAGCCTTAAAAACTCTAAATTGGTCTGTGGGACCAATAATAGTAGCATGGGGCAGAGAAATTGTTTTATCTCCATTAAGCTGGAAAGGATCTTGATATTGTAGAATTAGATCCATACAACCGTCGGGTACAATATGCTGTTTGCTTGCCTTGTTGGCATCATATGTACGTTCAAAAAACCAATAATATTTAATGAATTTACTTAACCTTAAATCGGGTAATATTTCAGAAAATTTTATCAATAAGGGTTGTTTTTGAATTGAAAGAAGGTATTCACGAATATCTTCTTTCAATTTAAGAATTAATCCATCACTCTACCTATTATTTCCCACATCGCATCATGAAATTCGACAGGAACCAGGGCATCACCAGGAGCTTCACCCATTCTCACAACTACCAAATTCTGACTTGGTACGACATCAATAACCTGGCCATTTTTGCCCATTGCAGCGAATAGATCTGAGGGTGCATTTGGGGCAACATCAGTAATTATCGGGAAGGTCAATCCAGGATAAATTACAGTTCCCTTTCCATTCAACCACCATAAATAGCCATATGAAGGATTCAAATCCTGAGAGGTGTTAATCATCGCATTATAATAATCCATATCAGACATGATGACCTGATTGTCCCATTTTCCTTTATTTAAAATAAGCAAGCCAAATCTGGCGGCATCCCTGGGTTTACTCCAATAAAGATTATTATATCCGCTTCTAATCCATTGACCACTCATTCCGATTTTTTGTTCCAATCTGGTATTGGTAAACTGATTATAAGTGACTCCAGCAGCATTGCTGACAACGGAGCCCAATAAGGTATAGGGTGCATTGTGATAAAACCACTGAGTACCCGCATCTTTTTTATATTGTAAACATTCGGGATCTGTACAATGAACATCCGAAGCTCTAAAATCAAGACCGGTAGTCATGGTAAGCTGGTGTTTAATAGTGATAAGGTCTTCCTTATCTGTGGACATGCTCGTCCAGTTTTTACCAAGGTAATCAGAAGTTTTATCCTCAATGTTTAAAAGACCCTCCTGTTGGGCCATACCAACCATAAAGGCCGTGAGGGTTTTTCCTGCTGAAGCCCAATACCAATTGGTATTTTGATCAAATGATTTGGTATTGGTGATATTATTGCCCCAGTATTTTTCTATGACTATTTTGCCGTCTTTTAAGATGATAAATGCCCGGGTGTTATTGGTAAGCAGAAAGTCATATAATTCATTTAGCACCACTTCATCCCAGCCTAAAGAATTAGGGCTGACACTTGACCAGGTTTCAGCATTAATTGGCGGGAAATACAAATCCTCTATTACTACTGGATCAGGAACCTGATTGTTTTCTTTATCGCAGCCTACAAGAATAAGGATTAGGAAAAATGGTAAAATATGCCTCATTGTTATTTTTTCTTTTTTGACTTCCTGAATTAGAAATGGTTTAATAAAGTAGAATATTTTATGAAAAAATGAAAGTCTACAAATTATTTGTAGAAGAGGGGAAGCAAAACCGATTTTGGCATTTACGAAAGAAATACCTACTTTTAAACCAAATAAACATTAAAATTCAATGAAAGGGACCCATCTTGGCGAATTCGAAGAACTGGTTTTATTAACGGTAGCTGTCTTGTTTGATAATGCTTATGGGGTTGCCATTCAAAAAGAAATTAAGGAAAGAAGTGGCCGAAAGGTAAGCATTAGTACTGTACACTCTACTTTACATCGACTACAGCAAAAAGGATTTGTAGATTCTAGATATGATGGCGCAACTCCCAAAAGAGGCGGCAGAAGAAAGCTGCTTTTTACCATGACCATGGCTGGAGAGAAAGCTTTAAACTCCAATAGGAATTTAAGAAATGACCTTTGGAAAGACATTCCGGATATAGCTTTCAAACTTAAATAATTAGCTATGATGAAAAAAGATTTTCCTCCGCGTTGGCTGGAATCGATTTTAAGGCGGGTATGTGATCCCAAACGCCTGGAAGGAATTTTGGGTGACCTGGAAGAAATCTATGAACAAAAGCAAATAGAAAAAGGCTCCTTTCGAGCTAAAGTGAATTACCTGATAAATGCTTTTGGGTTTTTGAGACCTTTTGCCTGGAAAAAGAAATCTGCCAAAAATAATAGAGTCATGTTTATGTTTAAAAATCACCTGAAACTGGCCGTACGAAATTTTTTAGGTCACAAGATAAGTTCCACAATCAATGTTCTCGGTTTCACCATAGGTATGGTAAGTTGTTTATTAATTGGACTTTATCTTCTAGACGAATACCAGGTTGACCAATTCCATGAAAAGGGGGATCGAATTTACAGGATGGCAATGGATGTTCACCAAAGAAACGGGGAGTTAATGCAAACTGCCTTCTCTCCAGCGCCTTGGGCACCTGCTATGAAAGAAGACTTTCCGGAAGTTGAAGCTTATACCCGCCTTATGCGATATCGACTGGAAATTCCCATTCTGGTAGAGGGGACTACCAAAAGCTTTTACGAAAGAAATTTTATTTGGGCAGACTCTTCTATTTTCTCCATCTTTTCTTTTCCATTGATGGAGGGTGATCCTAAGACGGCCTTGGCTGCACCTAATTCGGTAGTCCTAAGTGAGTCTACAGCCAAAAAATATTTTGGCACTGCAGACCCAATCGGTAAGACGATCTCCTATGAAGGTACCCGCAATCTAACTGTGACTGGAGTAATGCAAGATCTACCAAGAAACTCCCATATTCAAGCTGATTTTTTTGCCTCTTTTAGCACCCTAAAACAATTTTGGACCATCATTGAAGATTGGGAGATTCTATATTACTACTCTTATTTTCTACTAGATGAAAATGGAAATATTGAGGAATTATCGAAAAAAATGCCAGACTTTATCAGCAGACACATGATAGCTGAGGTAAATAATTTCTTTAAACCTCAGTTTCAGGCCTTAAATGACATTTATCTTTCAGAAGATCGGGAAAATGAATTGGAGGCCGGAGGAAGCCGCCGTCGTTTATTTTTATTTATTGGAATCGCGGTATTGATTTTATTGATAGCCTGTGTCAATTACATCAATATGACTACCGCTAATGGTATAAAAAGGGTAAAAGAGGTCAGTATTCGAAAGGTTTTAGGCAGTGGCAAGAAAAATTTGGTCTTTCAGTTTTTGGGAGAATCTCTTTTTCAAATTGTATTGTCAGTGGGCTTAACCATCCTAGTAAGTTTGTTGTTACTTCCACTTCTGAATGAATTATCGGGGAAAAATATTTCTCTAATTGGGAATCAGAACTTCAGTTATTTCCTATTCTTTATTATTGGATTAGGAATCCTGATTGGAATTATTGCTGGTCTTTATCCTGCTTTATTTATGGCTGGAATGCAACCCACACAAATCATCAATAAAAATAAAAATACCAGGACGTCTAAATTTCCACTTCGAAAAGTCTTGGTGGTGTTTCAATTTGCTGTATGTTCAGCTTTGATAGCTGGTGCCTTACTTATGAGTGCACAGTTTAAATTTATCACACAAAAGGATACTGGATTTAACAGGGATCAGGTAGCCCTCTTTAAATTAAACGGCGGAAGCATTTTTTCACTAGAAAATATGGAACTTCTAAAAGCTCAAATGGAAGCGGAAGCGGAAGTGAAATTAGCCACTTTATCTTCACACAGTCCTATCGGCGATCAACCTTATTATGGCCGTTACCAATTTGAAGGAATCCCAAATGTGACAGAAGCATTGAGTATGGGGAGGCTACATATCGACGCTGATTTTATATCCACCTTTGATATTGATATGGTTGCAGGTCGGGCTTTTGATAAGGCAATGACTACTGACACTTCCGCTTTTGTTATAAATGAAACTGCTGTTCGCCGACTGGGTTTAAGCACTCCAAAAGAAGCAATAGGGAAGCTAATAAGCTATTCCACTCAAGGTGAAAACGGTAATTATATTCGTAGAGGCCCGATCATTGGGGTAACTGAAGACTTTCATTTTCGTTCCCTGCATTTTCAAATTGAACCTATGGTTATGGATATACAGCCCGCCCGGTTTCACTTTTTGTCTGTAAAAGGAAATGGCCCTGGATTAATCCAAAACCTACCTAGAATGCAGGAAAAATGGAATGCTATTCTTCCGGATGCTCCTTTCGATATGAAATTGATGGATGATTTATTCTATCAGCAATATGATAAAGAACGAAGGGCCAGGTCACTTTTTGGAATGTTTACCATTATTGGATTGTTAATTGCCTGCCTGGGCTTATTTGGTCTTTCCATTTTTATCACGGCACAAAGGACAAAAGAAGTGGGCATTCGAAAAGTTCTTGGCGCATCGGTATCTCAGGTAATACTATTATTGTCACGGGATATGCTCTTGCTTATTGGTTTTTCTTTGCTGATAGGGCTTCCGCTGGCGGCTTATTTAGGTGAAAAATGGCTCACTCAATTCACATACCGCATTCCACTAAATATAGGATTGTTTATATGGGCGGCCTTTTTGGCTATTGGTATTGCCATATTTACTGTGAGTGTTAATGCCATCAAAGCTGCCCTTGCCAACCCCGTTAATGCAATAAGAGACCAATAGTTTTGACAGGAAAAGAATGCAAAAAGATGAATAAACAGACTTCTCCTCCCAAATGGATCAAAAAGATTTTAAGTGTTGTATGTGATCCAGATCGTCTGGAAGCCATTTTGGGAGATTTGGAAGAATTATACCAGGAAAAGCAATTGGATCGTGGCAGATTAAAAGCCAATATATTTTACCTAATTGGGGCCATAGGGTTTTTGAGGCCATTTGCCTGGAAAAAAATTAGGATCAACAATCATAACTCGACGATTATGTTAAAAAACTACTTGAAAATCATCTGGCGGACCATTTATCGCCGTCCCCTCCCAGCTATATCGAATCTGTCCTGTCTGACACTGGGGATTGCTGCTGCCTTATTGATTTTACTCTACCTGGATTTTGAACTTAATTTTGATCGGGTTCATATCAAAGCAGAAGATATTTACCGTATTGATACCCGAAGAATAAATGCTCGGCAAAGAGTTATTGATGTAGATTGGCAAAACACTCCCGCTAATTTAGCTCCCTTGATTGAAAAAGATTTTCCTGAAGTAGTAGCAAGCGTCCGTTTTTATAGTTTTTATGATAATGAAGGTGTAAGATTTCATTATCATGATAAAGTGCTTGAGGAAGATGAAATCATTACGGTTGATTCTTCCCTTTTGGATGTGTTTAGTTTTGATCTGATTGAAGGAAATCCTAAAACAGCTCTTAGGGGACCCAATAAGATCATTATTTCAGAAAATCTGGCGAAACGATTATTTCCAGGCGAAGCACCCCTAGGAAAAATACTTAAATCTCAACTGGTACACCGCACTACCAATGAAGAAAATGAATATGCTTTTAAAGTTACAGGAGTCTATAAAGATTTACCTCGAAATACCCATCTTTTTGCCCATGCTTTTGTTTCTGCTGAAACCGATAAACTAATTAACGATTACTATTTTAGTGAATTCTTCGTTTCAACTTATTTATTACTAAATCCCCAAACTGACCCTCAAGTCTTTGCTCCCAAACTAAGCCAAATTTATGAAAGGTATCATAGTGCAGACCGAGACCCCACCTTAGTAAGTGCAGAACATGGTTTGGTTGCGCTGCCAGAAATCCATTTTGCAGATACCAATGGCCTTGCCTATGTCTATATATTTAGTGGAGTAGGCTTTTTATTATTGATTATAGCCTTTATCAGTTATGTAAACATGGTTACTGCACTGGGAAGTAAAAGAGCTATGGAGATAGGTGTCCGAAAAGTTATGGGTTCTCATCGCCAACAGTTAATAGTGCAATTTTTGACGGAATCTTTATTTTTTACCTTATTGTCCCTTTTTCTGGCACTTGTCCTTGTCTTTGTAATGATCGAACCAATTAATAGTTTATTGGATTTAAATTTACTGGCTTCACAACTTTGGCAACCCCTGATATTGGCAGGTATGATTGGAATTATCGTTGTATTGGGAATTATTGGGGGGAGTTATCCTGCCTTTTTCCTTTCCTCCTTCAGGCCTATAGCTGTAATGAAAGGCAAACTAGTAAAGCCTGCACCACTAAGGCGTTTTCTGGTGGCTTTTCAATTTGCCGTTGTCATTTTTGTTTTGGCCAGTACCGGAATGATCTACCAACAGTTAGAATTTTTGCGAAGTAAAGATTTGGGATTTAGCCAGGAAAATAGTGTTCAGCTGGAGCTTTCTGGTGTTGAAGGAATAAGAAAATGGCCGGTATTAAAGCAAAGTTTATTAGCTAGCCCAGAAATAACATCCGTAAGCAGTTCAAATTTTTTACCAGGAATAGGCGGGATGATTCGAGGGCCCATTAGTGTGGAAGGATCAGAGCCCGAATTTACCCGGCGCGGAAGAATTGATTATGACTTTCTAGAGCTTATGGATATCGAAATTTTGCAAGGAAGAAACTTCTCCACTAATCATCCTTCTGATTCTTTCCGAAGTACTATAGTAAACGAAACATTGGTTCGAGATTTTAATCTGGGAGATAATCCAATTGGGAAAAAATTAAAATTTGGAGATTGGGGTAATCCTAATCATTTTGAGATTATTGGTGTGGTAGAGGATTTCCATCAGCATTCACTACATCATCCGATAGAACCACAATTGCTGACCCTGGCGAATGCCTCCAATGCCGTTACAGTAAAGCTAGGTTCAGATCTTCGTTCGGGAATCGAAGTTATTGAAAAAGCATGGACAGAGACCTTTCCAGATAAACCTTTTGAATACCATTTTTTAGATACCCTACTCTTAGATAGATATGAGGAAGACCAAAGAAGGGGAAGTATCTTTTTCTACTTTTCCCTTATTACCATTTTTATTGCCTTTGTAGGCTTATTTGGTTTGGCCTCCTATTTAGTTGGACAAAGAACCAAGGAGGTGGGCATTCGAAAGGTATTCGGGGCAAAACTTAAGGATATTGTGATTTTACTGTCCAAAGATTTTTTATTCTTGGTAATACTAGCTGCTCTGCCTGGTTTAGTAGTTGCCTGGTTTGTGATTAATCGCTGGCTGGAAAATTTCGCTTTCCAAACAGGTATGAACTATTTGCTTTTTGGACTAGTGTTCTTACTTGTTCTACTGCTCACTTTTGCAACTGTAAGCTGGCATGCTGTTCGAACAGCTCATTTAAATCCAAAGGATGCTTTGAAGTATGAATAAAATAAATAGAGATATATGGAGACAAATTGATAATCTGTCTCTATCTGTCTCAGTGTTAAAGTAAAATTATGTTGTATATACAGCATAAAAAACCTTATCTTTGCTTCGTGAATCAAGAAAAAAAATATCCTCTAATTGAAAAGACTAAGCCACAAGACTGTGTAGCTTCAAAGGCTATTCTTTCTATGCGCGCTTTGATGGGCATCTATAAAAAGCATCTGGGAAAACATCAAATCACTCAAAGTCAGCTTGGTATTATGATGGTGCTTGGGCATTTTCGAACCATTCCTCAAGCTCAGTTGGGAAGAATTATGATGTTGGATCGCTCCACAGTAACGAGGGATTTAAAGCGATTGGTTGATAGAAATTATTTAATTAAAGAGGGAGCCGTTAATAAGTTAACGCTCATCATAACAGAGGCAGGCCTGGATTTTTTAGAATCCATTTTGCCCGATTGGGAAGAGGCCAAAAAAGAGGCAGAATCAATTTTAGGGGAAGATGGAATGGAGGCCTTAAATTTGGTTTTACAGAAACTTGGATGTATGAAATAAGAAATTTTTTTGTCATTCTGTGTTGTATATACACTGTGAATCACATCATTCAATAATAAATTTTAAAAATGAAAAGCTCAGGAAATACTGTTTTAATAACCGGTGGGGGATCCGGTATCGGCTTAGCCATAGCCAAAAAATTTCTGGAAAATGAAAATACCATAATCATCACTGGCAGAAATTTATCGAAACTTGAAAAAGCCCAGGCAGATAATCCTGGATTACACATTGCTCAAGGTGATGTAACAGATGTTTCAAGTATCAAAGCTTTAGTTGAACGTACTCAAGATGAATTTGGAGGTATTGATATTTTAATCAATAATGCGGGTATTTTTCATATGTTTGATGTTGCAGACGAAGACTTTCCATTTGAAAAGCAGGAATTGGAGATAGACATTGACTTTGCTGGCCCTATGCGGATGGTTCATTATTTTATGCCTCAATTAAAGCAAAAGCAGGAATCTGCTATTGTCAATGTATCTTCAGGACTTGCCTTTGTTCCTTTTGCCATGGCTCCAGTCTATAGTGCTACAAAGGCAGGTATCCACTCCTGGACAAAAGGGTTGAGGAGGCAGTTACAATCCACAAATATTCATGTTTTTGAGTTAATGCCTCCCGTTGTTGATACGGATATGGTAGCTGAATTAAAAGACTTCCCTAAGCTTAGCCCTCAAAAACTTGTTGATGGATTTTGGAAGGGTTTTACCAAAAACCAGTATGAAATTACTCCGGGGCAAAGCAGTCAACTAAAATTAATGAGCCGCTTAGCCCCAGGTTTTATTTTTAAAGCTTTGAATAAACAAGATCTACCTGAGGTCAAATAAATTAAGGGAAACTCCGTCAACTACCTTGAGAAGAGAATGTTACCCGGAAAGCAAATAATCGATTATTACCACTTGGAACAAGAAGCATTTTTTTGTCATTAATGTATTCAATATCGGCACTAAATGTCTCTCGTTCCAAAATGGGATTTAGTTGATATTCACTTGTTAAATGCCAGATGGGGCGCTCACCAATAGCTGTAATAAAATAACCATTCCTTCCATCTTGCTCCACGCTTTCCAGGTCGAATAATAGGCTATCGGTAACTACAGACTGAATAGTTTGATCAGATAAAGATATTTTCCTTAAATAATAGCCTACAAAATATAAGTCATTTTTTTCGGCAAACAAGCCATTTGCATCCCTGAATTGATCATCCTGAAACCAGACTTCTAGTCCCTCATTTTTTAATTCATAAATAGTCTTGCTAAAAGATCCACTAACGAAAATTCGTTGATCAGGATTAATGCTCACATCATTTAAACCTGGCATGGAATCTGGAGCTGGAAATCTTCCTGTAATTTCCTGATTATTGATATCAATTTGCACCAAATGATCTATATCTACCACATACAACTTACCCTCAGAAATGGCCATCCCTGTAGGACCATTCAGCCCTTCCATCCATTTTTGATCCAATACCTGACCATCTAATGAAACCCTTGACAAGTACCCTAAGCCGTTTTTGGTATAGCCATTTACATTTGAAACATAAAGTACCTCATTTTTTGCATCATAAATGACTGATTCAGGGGATCGGAAGCCCTCATTGATTTCCCATAGTGGCTCCAGTTGAGGTAACTGTTCTTTGGTACCTTCTCTGCCACAACTAAAAGATAGGATCAAAAGAAAGGATACGATAAAACCTATTTGGGTTTTGATGTCGGGTGATGATGTTGTCATTTTGAACACTATTTTCTTTGAATTCTAAATTAAGTCTAAAATCCTAAAATCCACAATTAAAATATCAAGCCCTTTCTCGTGAGCCCGCGGTTACGTGAATCCGTGAACCCGCAATTACGTGAACACCTAAAAAACTTTAAACATATCCCCATTTATTTCCATTTATTTCCTATTATTCAGTTCCTTTAAAAAAATGAAACATTTACCAATAGCTTTGACTTCATAAATGCATTCCAATGAAACCTTTACGCGCCATCATTGTAGAAGATGAACCTACCGGAATAGAAAACCTCCGTTTTAAACTCCAGGAATACTGCCCTGAAGTAGAAATCATAGCGGAATGTCTTAATGGAAAGGATGCGATTCGACAAATTTTACGGTACCTTCCTGATGTAATCTTCCTGGATATAATGCTGGGTGATATGACCGGCTTTGATGTGCTAAAAGGAATTCGCCAACCCACTTTTGAGGTTATTTTTACCACCAGCTATGACGAATACGCCATCCAGGCTATTAAGTCCAATGCTTTGGATTATTTACTTAAACCGATCGATGTAGACGAATTGATTGAAGCAGTATCAAAAATGAGACTCAAATTATTGGAAAAAGATGCAAGCCCTGTCACTACCTCATCTTCTAAACTGGGCTTTCCCATATCCACCGGACAGCAATTCCTAGATCCTAATGATATTGTATATATCTCTGCTGAAGATAATGTGGCCATTCTGCATCTTCCTGAAAGAAAGAAAGTGAAACTAACCAAATCTCTAGGTTGGGTAGAAGAACTATTGGAGGACAAAGGGTTTTGCCGAGTCCATCATTCCTACATGATCAACTTCAATCATATGAATGAATACGTACGCCAGGATGGCGGTTATGTCATTATGAGTGACAAAAAGTTAATCAGTGTGGCTCGTCGCCGTAAGGATGAATTTCTGTCTAAACTGGAATCGTGGGAGAATAGATGATATTGATCTACTTTACCAGACCACCAGACCACCAGACCACCAGACCACCAGACCACCAGACCACCACTTACCCCCAAAATCGAACCTACTACCCTAAAAACCCTTTCAGTTACCCTGATAGACTTATTTCCCCCATATGCTCTCCCTATTTTTAGGAAAAATTACCTACATTAATGAAAATTCAAGTGTTTTGACCCAAACAGCTTACATAAAATACCTTTGCTTCATCTTCACTGTTTTTGCAGTCCTTTTTCACAGCTGCTCCCGTTTTGATTTGGAGGATTATCAATTGGGTGAGCTGGCCCCTAGATCGGAGTCAGCACTTCAATTCATGGCAGATACCAGTCAAACACTTCCTATTCTAGCTACCTTTTCTAAAAAGAAGCAGGTGGATAGCCTCATCTATTATGCAGAGTGGATTAAAAATTACAATGAAGACATTGCTTTGTTTTATGCTCAGCAGGCTTATGATATGGCTACGGAGAAAAATTGGAATGTGCCTAGGGGGGTGAGTGCATATAGGATCGCATCTTTAAAAGTTTGGGAAGCAAAGTATGGAGAGGATATTGAAGATGCTATGGTAGATGCAAAAATAAGTAGAAGATTATTAGAACGATATGAGAATCCAAATTGGGAGGTATATTTAAGTAATTTATTCGGGTTTTTATTTAAACGTGACAATCTATTAGATTCTGCCAGATACTATTTTGAACAGGCCTTAATAAAAGTAGACCATCTAGAAACTGAAAAAAAGATTTTAGATAGAGATAAGGCTATGATCTTACATAATTTAGCGACGACTTATTCTTTGAAAGACTCAATAATTCATGTGACTTATTATCGAGAAAGCGACAGTTTATATGCTCTTATTGATAATAAAAAAGATCGAGCTCATTTATGGAAAGATCAGGGAATTTTTTTTCAGTATTATCGCCAATTTTCTAAAGCAGACTCTCTTTTTGATTTATGCCTTGATTATGGACTGGAAAATAATGATATAAACTATATTGTCTTGGCCTATCAAGAAAAGGGTTTGTCTTATGGACTTCAATTTTCATTATTTGAAAATAAGAATGCCTTTAGTAAAGCTTTATGGAACCTTAAAAAAGCATTGAATTATAGTCATAATAATGATTATAGGACCTATGAAATTATTGGTAACGTTTTTCAAGACAGTTGGGCTGTTGACATTGATGAAAGCCATGCAGATTCAGCCATTTACTACTATAAGTTAGCAATGGCAGGAGCACGAGAAGCAGGAGCTATTCGTCAAATGAATGATTTAAGTGAAAATATAGCTACTTTATATAATTATGGAGGTGGTATACATAAGGAAGCTTTAGGAGAAAAAATTGGTTCATTCTTGAATGAGAATTATACTGGAGTAGTAGATACTATAACTAACCAAGCCAAAACTGCCTATCAAAGGATTAATAAGATTGAACAAAGAGACATTCAGTTAAATGCGGCTAATGAAAGAAAGAATCAGTTATGGATAATTTTGAGTGTGTTTTTTGTCGCGGTAATGATCTTTATTTATTCTTTACAGAGGCAGCAAAATAGACGTTTAAAAGCTGAAATGGAAGCTTTACGGGCTCAGATCAATCCTCACTTTATCTCAAACAGTCTAAATGCTATAGAGAGCTTGGTAAATTTAGGAAACACCAAAGCAGCCTCCAAATATCTGGTTCATTTCTCTCGATTAACTAGGCAAATACTAACTGGTTCTAAAACATCTACGACTACGCTGACTGGCGAGCTAAAAACTTTAGATCATTTTTTAGCTCTCGAACAATTGCGATTTAGAGATAAGTTGACTTATCAAATCAATGTAGATGAAGAAATAGATCAAGAAAAAGTTCAGATCCCGGCCATGATCCTTCAGCCTTATGTAGAAAATGCTATTTGGCACGGCATTAAACCTAAATCTGAGGGGGGGCATGTACAGGTGAATGTAGATAGGGTAGGGAAATATCTATATTGTGCTGTCGAAGACAATGGGATTGGAAGGGATGAAGCTAAGGCCATAAAAAAATCTTCTGTAATGCAGCATAAATCTATGGGAATGAAAATTACAGAAGATCGTATTAAAGCGATGGGAAGAATTAAAGGTTCGCAGGTAGAAATACAGGATCTTAAAGATGAAGTTGGACAAGCTAAAGGAACAAGAGTCATTATTAAATTACCCTATAAAACCATATAGGAGTATACCCTTTAGGGGGGGCGGATTTTAGGGTTTACCCTGAAATAATTTTAAGACAGCCTAAAGCCTGTCAACCCGAGATTCTAAAGAATGTACTCCAAAAACACTATATCATGCCAGAAGTAGAAGAAAAAAAGAAATCGGTTAAAAAAACCAGCGAACAAGATGGCTCCATCCGCCCCGGAAACGGCAATATCCTCGTCCTCCTGGTCGGCATCAACAAATACCGCCGGATCAATGATTTGGGAGGCTGTATTGCTGACCTGGACAGAATAGAAGCATTTTTGAAAAAACGCTATCATATAGGGCAAATCACCGAAAAGAAATTATCCTTCATGGATCGTTTGCGTAAACTTTTAGGGCAAGTGAGTGAAGAGGTGGAAAGTGAAAATGAAGGAGGCATTATAACCTACAACATACCTCTAAAAGATTATAATGCCCTTAAAATATGCCGTCTGGAAAATGAAAATGCCACCTACGAAAACATCATCCAAAAATTCCGCAATTTTTTAGGGACTGCTGGATCTACCGATCGGGTTTGGTTTCATTTCAGTGGGCATGGCTCTGAAGCTCCTACGGCTGAGGAATTCCTAAACCTGGAAGATGGAAAAGATCAATGCCTGATGTGTCATGATTTTGATCAAAATCCCAGAGAAAAAACCTTTAAAAATGCTTTGGCTGATAAAGAACTGGCGGCCCTATTGCATGAAATCGCCAATGGCCCCAATGGTTGCCCACATATAGTTTTGACAATGGATTGCTGTCATTCAGGAGGCCTAACCCGTGATTCTGAAGACTTTAAAGTTCGGCAGGCAGAAGTAGCAAAGGAAGTGAGCAACCGAAGTTTGGATTCATACTTGAATGGATATTATAAAGAGCAAATGCAAAAATCCGGGCTGGAAAAACCTGAAGTGCCGGTTTCGCCGCATATCGTTTTAACGGCCTGTAGCAACCTGGAAAAAGCAGGTGAGCGCAGAGGTGGATTTTTTACCAATGGTTTAATAGATTCTTTGGAGAGCGTAGGAGGTGAAATCAGCTATGCCGATCTACAAGTACGAACCCGCTTTGTAGTTAAAAGGTTAAAAGCCAATCAGACTCCTCAGTTTAATGTAATAGGGGGAACAACGGCCTACTCTAGATTTTTGGAAGGAACGAATGAAGGAGATCCTGACCGATATGAAATCAAAAACATCTCTGGTGCCTGGGCCATCTCGGTAGGTGCTATCCATGGTTTACCATCCAATGCTGCTATTCAAAAAGTGGGGACCACTGGGAAAGAGACTATTAATTTGAAAATTTTTGCTTTTGGTACTCAAATGAACGACGCTCCAGTTGCCAGTGCCAGGCTTTTGGAAGTTGGGCCAATGTATAGCACTATTGAATTAACGGATGGGCAATTAGAAGAAACAAATACCTATTTCGGAGTATTGGACATTTTTCCAGCACCTCCGGAATTTATTCTGTTGGATGGCAAAAGTCAGGAAGTAGATGCTTTTGAAGAAAAGTGGCTTGATTTTCCCAAAATGAAAGCAAAAAATATCCATTATTTAAAGGGAAATGAAAGTGAGCGGCCCCACAATTTTGTGGTGGAAATGAAGGAGGATAATTATCAGATAAAAAATGTCTCGGAAGGCAGACCGGTAGATAAAGATTATTCCCAACTGCTTTCTGGTACAGATCTGCAGGAAGAAATATTAAGAGATTTAATTAAAATTACCAATTGGCAGCGACTACTGAAACTGAAAAATGCCAACCTAGAATCTGAATTAAAGGACAAAGTTACTTTTGCCTTGGATGTTAAAGGGAGAGATAATAAAATAGCCCTAGAATGGCCAGACGATCAAGAAGGTGAAATTCATGCCGAACTCACACTTAAGGCTAGAGAAGATAACAGCATGGAATTGGATGGTCGCCCTGGAGGTCGATACTTTGATTTGTTCCCCAAAATTGAGATTAAAGGCACAACCGAAAAACTGTATTGCTATCTGTTCAAACTACATGGATATGGCATCATTATCCATGAGGCCGAAAAGCCTATTGGTAAAAAAGAAGAGGATAAAACTGTAGAATATGAGCGCATCCGTTGGGGCCTAAATGCCGATGAGGAAAGAGATATTTATTATTTCAAACTAATCGTCAGCTCAACAGAATTGGATTATCACCAGCTTCTGCAAGCCAAAATTAAGGATCAGGATAGAGGTGATGAAATTCCGATACTTGAGAAAAGTTTTGAAGATTGGTATGCAGCTACAATAAAATTGGATTTAACCAGGGAATAATAAATAATAATGACCCTTAATAAAAAGTTGATTCTAGAAAAATCAATGGAATTAATATTAACTATTTAACTAAGTGAAGATTGAAAATGTTATTTAATATGCTTATTATAAGGATACAAAACTTCATTAATAATGACGATTATAGATCAACCATTAACTAATCTTCAATTAGAACTTCTTAAATTATTTAGTCTAAATTTATCGGAAGATGAATTAATTGAAGTAAGAAGAATGCTTGCAAACTTTTTTGCAGAAAGAGCTTCTGATGAAATGGACAAACTGTGGAAGGAGAACAATTGGACTAATGAAACCATGGATGAATGGTTGAGTAAGGACGATGATCAAAAGAGTTAATTAGTAATGGATGAAAATCGTTCTTGACACGAATAGTCTTCTTGTTAGTATTGGTAGAGACTCAAAATACAGACCCATTTTCGATGCTCTTTTGACAGGAAAGATTAAATTGCTAATATCAAATGACATTATTAATGAATATGTAGAGAAGATTTCGGAAAAAACCAATGCTCTAATTGCCGAAAATATTTCAAATCTTTTGATAAGCTCTCCTGATGTAGAAAAAGTTGAAATATATTTTAAATGGTCTATTATTAATAAAGACGCTGATGATAATAAATTCGTAGACTGTGCTCTCAATGGACAAGCTAACTTTTTGGTTACGGATGATAAACATTTCAATGTATTAAAAGATGTCGGATTCCCACCATTGACTATAATTAGAACTACTGCTTTCCTGGAAGAATTAAAAAAGTTGGGAGGCTAGATTATAAACAATTTCCCCAAATATTCACCGTTCTAGAATTAAAAGACTAGAACACTATGAGAAATTTACCCTTTCTTTTCCTTTTCTTTTTAAGTACGTCATTTATCCTTCCCGATGGTAAAGTTCCTGTTTATGAATTAGAAGAAGCTATAGAAAAAGGGCTTGCTGAACTTATAGGAATAGAATATGTAGGTGATGATCAAGTCAGTATAAAAGTCAAAAACCTGCATAAGCGAAAAGATTTCAAAATTCATTTTAAAACAGGCCTACAGTTGGCCTCTCAGGATACTTCAGAGCAAGATCAAATCATCCTTCGAGGGCGGAATGTGTTGGTTAGAGCTGGTAAATTTAGCAGCCCTAAATTTACCAGCTACTGCACTCAAGCCAGTAACATAAACCCTGGTAAAGGAAGTGTTTTTCAACTCAAAGAGCTTGCTGATGGTGCCTTACAGGAATTAGCGCAGTTTTTATCCAAAAAAAGAGATATGGAATATATGGTACAGCAAGCCATTTGGGTAATTACTGATGACCACGATCTCAAAGGTTTGCATCATGACGATCCGGAAAAAGCCATCAATGTTCAGCAGTTTGTATCTGAGCTGACAGGTAAACCATTGCCTGAATACACCATTCGATATAAAGAAGCTCGAGAGCGCCAACGAGCTTTCACTCGTGAGCCTATTATGATTTATGGTGTTCACAAATATCAGTTGAAGGAGGACGGCATTTTTAGCTGTAAAATTTATAATGAAGCCGGTGAACTGGTGCAGGAGGTATTTGAAAAAATGCCTCAAAAAAAGGGGAATGTACGATTTACCTTCAAATTGGAAGCACGGAATCTACCAAAAGGGAAATATGTATCCAGAATCTTCAAAGAAGAACAGGTATTTCATGAGGTATGGGTGGAAAGTGTTTAAATATCAAAAAGATAATCTTTAGTTAACCTGAATATCCTTGTTTGACTGTATTTTTGTCCTTCTTAGCAGTCTATTCAGCAGTGCATTGATTAGGTATAATTATAAATCATTTTTTTTTGACACAGACTTCGTACACTGACTATTACTTCTACCTACTTCGGTAGACAGGGATTTTCACTGTTATAGTTTGTGCTGAATGAATCTTATTCTAATTATTAATACCAAAGAATGTACATAGGTAAAGACTACTAATTAAAATTTATCGAATCATTAACCTATAATTCTACTATCGGTGAATACGAAGGATAAGCCAAATTTTTTTCCTCCTCTTCATTCTTATATTGAAGATCTTCTTCAGGAACCGGATCTGATTTCAGAAGATAGAAGAAAGACATTAATGGCCCTTGCCCAGTATGTTCAAAAGAAAATACAGGAAGAACAAGCAATACGTTTAAATTTTATCTGCACTCATAATTCCCGACGTAGCCATATTAGTCAGATCTGGGCGGCATGTGCAAGTGCCTTTTATGGTTTGGAAAATGTGCATACTTATTCCGGAGGTACGGAAGCTACGGCTTTTCATCCAAATGCTGTGGAATCTATGGAGCGAGCAGGATTTGGCATAGAAAAACCAGGAGGAGACAACCCCCATTATCAAGTATCCTTTGCTTCTGATCATGAACCCTTGGAATGTTTTTCTAAAACTTTTGATGATCCTTATAATCCTTCTGCAAATTTTGCTGCCATCATGACCTGTTCTCAAGCTGATGAGAACTGCCCCTTTGTTCCGGGTACAGAAATGAGATTATCTTTAACCTACGAAGATCCTAAAGCAGGAGACGGTACTCCAAAGGAGCAAGCCGTTTATGATGAACGCGTTAAACAAATTGGCAGGGAAATATTTTATGCTTTTTCTCAAGTAGAAATTCATGAATAAATTTATTGCAGAAACCATTGGAACCTTTACTTTAGTATTTTGTGGTACCGGAGCCATCGTAATCGATGAAATCTCTGGCGGAACAGTCGGGCATTTAGGAATCGCTTTTACCTTTGGATTGATTGTAACGGCTATGATTTATTCTATTGGCGAAAAATCAGGGGCTCATATCAATCCGGCCGTCACCCTGGCCTTCTGGGTGGCTAAAAAAATGGAGGCCAAGGAGGTTCTACCTTACATTATTGCTCAGATTATTGGTGCCATTTTTGCCAGCGGCTTACTTAAACTCCTTTTCCCTGATACCTCTACCATGGGAGAAACCCTACCCACAGGTAGTCCTATGCAATCTTTTATATTGGAGATTATTTTGACCTTCTTTTTGATGTTTGTAATCATTAATGTGGCTACCGGTTCTAAGGAAGTAGGGATTATGGCGGGATTGGCTATCGGAATCACTGTTCTATTGGAAGCTTTATTTGCAGGCCCCATTAGCGGAGCCTCAATGAATCCTGCCAGATCTATAGGACCCGCATTATTGAATTTGAACTTTAACCACCTGTGGATTTATTTGGTTGCTCCTCCGATTGGAGCGGTTTTAAGTATTTTTGCCTGGAAGCTAATAAAGTAGAAGGTAGAAAGTAAAAAGTAGAAGGACTATTTGGTGCTAAAAGTGAATGTGGCTTAACGCTAAAGGATATTAATTAGCTATAATAATATGAATGAGTTTTATTCAGCTTCAACTAAAACAGTGAAAATCTCAGCCTTAGGCAGACAAGCGTAATAGTCAGTGTGCGATAGCTAGCGTCAAAAAATGACCAAAAATATAAGTAATCTTTGCTAAGGCTAACCGGGCACCTAAATCTAAGATAAAATTAGCTCAGCTACTTCTTAGTTAAGAACAGGAAAGAAATGATTATGATGAAAGCCTATATAAAAGACCAGTTGTTATCTCAACATCATCAGATTCCTTATCTGATAAAGGGATTTTCTGAAGTTTTTTTAATCAAAAGACATCAACCTGAGAAGTGGTCCATTAAAGAAAATATAGCTCACCTTGGCCGCTACCAGGAGATTTTTTTAAACAGAATTAATTTGATACTAAAAACTGAAAATCCTCAATTTGGTCGCTATAAAGCAGAAAAGGACTCCGATTTTCAAAAATGGTTGGATTTAAACCAGGAAGAAATCTTGGAAAGACTTAAAAGAGATAGAAGAAAAATTAATGAACTTATTTTCAGTTTAAAGAATGCTCAATTGCAGCGAAAGGGAACCCATCCAAAATTTGGAACAATGGATATTGTGAAGTGGATTGAATTCTTCCTCCTCCACGAAAGTCATCATTTTTATACCATTTTTCGAATGGCTCAGGAGTTTAAATAATAAACTTACATAATATTCTCCTTCCAACTTCCCCCTTCAACCTTCCTCCTTCAACCTTCCTTTAAACTCTTTAGGAGTCATTCCAAAATGTTCTTTAAAATAGGATAAAAAAGTGGCTTTAGATCTGAAACCTGCTTTTTCTGCTACTGCAAAATTAGTAAAGTGTTCATACTGGGGGTCCTGGAACATCCGCTGTACCTCTCTAATTCGATATTGGTTCACAAATTTGTAAAAGTTAGATTTGAAGCCATATTTGAGGATTTCAGAAATTTCTTTCGACGACAGGCCAATGGCATCTGCAAATTGTTGCAATTTAAAATTAGCATCAAGGAAGGGACGTTCTTGTTCCATATAGGCCAAGATCTTTTTTTTCTCTTCATCCAGATTTTGATTAACTCTTCTTTTAATTATTTTTGTCCTTTTCAGTGATATTTCCCGCGGCTTACTCCAAATTTGATAGCAAAACCAGGGAATAGAAAAAGCCATAATAACCCATAATAAGTGATAGTCGATTGTAGAAGCTAAAAGATTATAAAAAATAGCATTAATTAGGATGAGAAATAATAGTATAAATGTGAAAATTCTAGGAAATATTAATAATTGATTGATCCAATTCCTTTCTCCTGCGTTAAGCTTGGTTTTTCCTGTTTTTTGAATCTTTTTTCCATAAAAAATGGTGCCAAAAATAAAGAGTATTTGTTCCATCGGGTGAAGAAAAGAATCAAAACCATTAAATAATAGACGCTCACTCCAAGAGTAGGAGATAAAGAAAATAGAAAACAGGATGCAAATAAGAATAGCAGGTAGAAAATGTATGATGATTGAGTTAAATTTTATTTTTTCTTCAGAAACCAGAGATCTGCTAAAAAAGTAAAATGCCGGCCAGCTTAAGGCCAAAAGAGAGATTGGTAAATAAGCTACCCTTTGAGCATCCATCAATGCGTAATTGGTACCATATAGTTGAAATTTCAGCATATAGAGTGGAAAGGATAAGAGAAAGAGGGATAGAAATACAATCTTTTTACTCCAACCGGTTTGAATAATCATCAACAGAATAAAAAAAAGCTCCAGTATAATGAGTGGATAAAAAATACGAACATAGTAATTTTTATATTCCCTCCCATTGTTAAATAAAAAACTAAGAGAATTTCTGGATTTTTGAAACCATCCTTCCTGAACTAATATTAGCGGCATCAAGCAGCTTTCACACAATCCTGGCCCGAAGTGTAGTACAGTATCCTGTGAACATCCACAAGGTGGGCAGACATACTTTTTGGTAATTGGCTTTAGATCACCTATGGCAGTTTGTGCCCAACTGCAATTGTATAAAAACAAAGAAAGGATAAGTACTAAACCTAGCTTGCTTATTTTGCCAAGTTCACTTTTTCGTTTAACTGCCCGCATTTGAACTTTTTAACTCCTGTTTTAATGCCTATGATTAAAGGTATTTGACAAATTGCAAACGAACAATTTTTTAACTTTCCATTAATGCTGGTCTATATGAAATTCTTTGCTTTTAGCCTATTGTTTTTTTGTAGCCAAATACTTTATGCGCAGTGTAATTCTAAACTCCCTTATGCCCGGAATGCATCCTGGTCTCCAGATGGTTCTAAAATAGTTTATGTTTCCAATATATCTGGCAATAATGAAATTTATATCATGAATGCAGACGGGACTAAGTCAAAAAAAATCACAAACACCGAGCATCCTAATTATTATCCCTTTTTCTCTCCAAATGGTAAGCAGATCGTGTTCATGTCCTACCGAAGTCCTAATACCGTCATTTATGTCATGGATATAGATGGAAGCAACCTGCAACAACTCACTCCGGATAATGCTATTAATGGCGATCCATTCTTTACTCCAGATGGCGCTAAAATTGTGTTTTTCTCAGAAAGAGATGAAAACCAGGACATCTATATTATGAATGCGGATGGCAGCAAAGAACAAAGACTTACTGATCATACTGCTTCAGAGAACTCGCCAATTGTGTCTCCTGACGGGAAAAAAATTGTCTTCGTTTCCACCAGGGATGGTAATGCAGAAATTTATACCATGGATCTAGACGGCAAAAACCAAAAACGGATAACGGATGATCCAAGAAGTGACCGAGTTCCCAGGTGGTCACCTGATAGTAAGAAGATCATCTGGTATTCTAGAGAGCCTTCCAATGTAGCAGGCTCTGGAACCCTATCCTGGAATGGGGCAGAACTTTATGAAATTGATCTTGAAACCCAAAATAGGAAGCAACTAACTCATAATTATGCATTGGAGCAGGCTCCTTCCTATTCCCCAAATGGCAAAATAATTCTTTTCACTTCATGTAGAACTGGAAGCCGTCAAATATTCACAATGGATTTAGATGGGAATAATGTTAAACAACTTACTTTTTCAATAAATGAAAAAGAAGCCGTCAAGGATTTAGTCGAAAGCACCTATGCAAGCCTCTTTTATAATAATGGCACTCCTGAATTATTTAAAAAAGGCTTCCATCCTAATTTTCATATGTACTCGCATTTTAAAAATGAGTCCAGCCTTTGGTCTTATGATCAGTTTGTGGAGTATTTTAAGACCAATCAGAAAAAGATAGAGCCAAAATCTTGGGAATTTAAAGAAATTGATGTCACCGGAAATATGGCAATGGTCAAACTGGAGGTCTTTTCTAAAGAAAAAAAGGTGTATACTGATTACATCACCTTATTCAAGTTAGCAGAAGGGTGGCGGATTTTTTCCAAAACCTATACTGTCCATTAATAATAAAATAATAGTGCTATACCAATTAGGGTGTCTGGAAAACAAGCTTCAGCTTGTTTAAGGGAATATTTGAACTCTATCTCTCAAACCAAAAGTCGAAATGAAAGTTTTTAAATCTTTCTGTTGGAGTCTAATTTTATTTTCCATTCAAGCTCAAAGCCAAATACACAGCTACGACCCTGTCTGGTCTCCGGATGGTGAAAAAATTGCCTTTTACTCCAAGTTGAAGGGCAATTATGATATCTATCTAATGAATAAAGATGGTTCCGGATTACAGCAATTAACACAACATGAGGCTTATGACGGAGCCCCAAGCTGGTCTCCAGATGGTAAAAAAATAATATTCAGTTCAGACCGAAGTGGTAATTCAGAATTATATGTATTGAGTGTAAAATCTTCCAAAATTAAAAGGCTTACTTATACAGATGGCAACGAACATGGAGCCAATTGGTCTCCCAATGGAAAATATATTGCCTTTGAATCTAATTTGGATGGTGCCAAAGATATCTTTTTGATGAATTCGAAGGGAAAAAAAATTCAAAACCTTAGCAAGAATAAGGCCAATGACCTCCGACCTTCCTGGTCAGCAGATGGGAAAACCCTATATTTTCAATCAAAAAGATCTGGGAATTATCAAGTTTATAGAATGTCAATGGATGGGGAAGAAGTTCAGATAATACAAAACAGTAGCACTCACCAAACAAACCCAACAATCCACCCTTCCGGAAACCAGCTTTTACATCTTCGATATGAAGGGGATAATAATGCTTTATTTTTGCTGGATTTACAAAACCTCAAAGCTAAAAAGCTAAATACCGGATTTAATAATATGTTATTGCCTTCTTTTGCTCCCGATGGTAAGGAAATAGTTTTTGCCGCCATCAAGGGCGGCATAACTAATATTTATGTTATGGATGTTGAATCAGGAGTAGTAAAACAACTTACTAGATTTAATTCTGACTAGCCATTTCATAACCGATTAATGCCTTTTTACGGGTTCTTCCCCAATGGTATTCCCCGATTTGACCATCTTTGCGAATAACGCGATGACAGGGAATCAAAAAAGCAATGGGATTATTGCCTATGGCCGTTCCTACTGCTCTTACTGCCTTAGGATTCTGGATGGCATTGGCAATACTTTGATAAGTAGCTACTGAACCATTAGGTATTTTAATAAGCGCTTCCCATACTTTGAGTTGAAAATTGGTACCTTTTACCAGTAGCCGGGCTTTATTATTGTTATTTTGACTAAATATTTGATCAACTACCTTTTGAGTATTTTCTGGAGCAAATTCTAAATTGGCCAGAGACCATTTGTCAAAAAAACAATCTAATTCCTGTTGTTTATTGGTTACATCAATGAAAGAAAGTGCACAGATTCCCTTGGAAGTAATTCCTATTAGACACTCTCCAAATGGCGTTTGATGAAAACCATATTGAATGAGCAACCCTTTACCTAGTCGTTTATACTCATTGGGGGTTACTGCTTCAATGGTAACAAATAGATCATAAACTCTGGATTGAGCAGTATAACCTACGGCATCTGCGGCCTGGATTATATTGGAGGTATCAAAAATTTTTTCACGTAAATATTCTAAGGAAAGATATTGCATAAATTGCTTGGGACTGACTCCTGCCCATTCCTTGAAAATCCTTTGGAAGTGATGTGGAGAAAGGTGAACCTGTTGTGCCACTTCTTCCAACTCTGGCTGTTTTTTAAAGTTTTGACTCAAGTAATTAATAGCGGTGGCTACTCTCTCATAATTAAGATCAGACATAGAATTTTCTTTTTTTACAAAGATCCCAGATATTACCAGGGTTTTCAACCTGAAACTTGCGATATTGAAAGTACTTTATTTTAAGTTGCGCTAGAGCTGAGCATTGATTAGTTATCATTAGCCGCTGATGTACACTGGTCTAACTGATTTTCGCTGTTATTTATGGTGTAGTAAACAGTGAGGATCAGCTTAATCAGCGTTTCTCAGTGGCCATATGTTTTCAAAATTAATCATATAACTAATCAATGCACAGCTCTACAGCAACTTAGTAGCGAGTTATGAGTATTGTGTATTGAGAATTATTATTAAATATTTTGCACGCATTCCTAGCAATAATCAGTAATATGAATTTATTATTCTATTCAATTAGCTTGCTGGTAATTTTCCAAATAATTGGACTCTTGGCTTATTTGAATCTTAAAGCCTCTTGGCAGTCTCTTTGGCCTTCAATTATCTTATTATTGGTAATTGGTATAGAATATGCGAATATCTTAGTAAATGACTTTTTGCTGGATACCAATTTTTTTCTTTTTAATTATGCCCTTGATTTTCTTATAGGACCGGCACTTTATTTTTCTGTCAGATTATTTTTTTTAGAAAAAAAATCTCCGTTTTACATTGATATTTTCCATCTTTTCCCCTTCCTGACCATCTCAATTTTGCTAGTGCTAAATCCAGAGGCAATAAATGTGCTTAGACAACCTTCCTGGGAATGGGCACCAGTAATTTCCTTGTTAATTTATACCCTTTTAAGTTTGTTTGTATTTTATATAGCTCCGAATGAGAAGGGGAAAAAGGTTAATATGCCAAATGGGGCACCTATCCTTAAGATCATTCTTTTTTGCTTTCTATTCAATACTTCGATGGCTTTAGTGAGCATTTATTTGGCTTTTAACAATTTCTATGATTTGATCACACCAATCAATAATGGGATTTTAATTATTGACTTTAGTTGGGTGACGATACTTAGTTTTTCCTTGTTTTTGGGAAATTCCCATCAGCAAATAGAAAGCCGACAAAAATTAAAGGCTAAGGCTCCACTTTTATTACCCAAAGAAAAACTGCCTTTCTACCAAGCTCTCTTTTTGAAGGCCCAAAAACTTGTTCAAGAGGAGTCACTTTATACAAAAACTGATTTAACGCTGCCCAAATTAGCCTCCTCTCTAAAAACCAGCACCCACGAACTTTCAGCGGCCATTAATTTGGTGGGACAGATGAATTTTTATGAATGGATCAATCAATTTCGAATTCAAGAGGCCCAGGAGTTATTAAAAGTTTCAGAAGAGCAGGACCTTCGAATTAATGAAATAATGTATAAAGTAGGTTTTCGATCCAGATCGAGCTTTAATACTTCCTTCAAAAAACATACTGGAGTAACACCTAGTCAGTTTAAAAGAGGGATTTATGATAAAAAGTGTTCGAGCTTATAAAGTCTTACAACTTTTGAAGAGATGTATTTGCCTGCAATATCCCAAGGACTTAGTATTGCAGGCATGAAAAACAATTATATACTTACTTTAATCGTCCTACTTTTTACTGGAAATTTAATTGGTCAAGGCGCTTCACTGGAAGATAAATTAACAAAAGTGACCACTCCGGAAGGAGAAGTTTTTTATGAAGGTTTTTTCGAGGTCTTAGAAAACTATCACGATCCTTCTGGAAGAAAAATTAGCCTGCACCTTATTGTTTTGCCTGCTCTAGGTGAATCCAAAGCTGAAGATGCCATAACTTTTTTAGCTGGAGGCGGAGTACTGCCTGCCAGTTCATTTCTTAGTTTTTTTTCCAAAGCATTTAAAAAAGTTCGGCAATCCAGGGATATTTTTCTATTAGATCAAAGAGGGACTTTCGGTTCTAACCCTCTTCAGTGTGATTTACCAGAAAATATTTCTGATCCTAATTTTGAAAATTTGGTAAAAAACCAAATTGAGCTTCTCGCCAAAGAAAATGATTTAAGACACTATACTACAGAAGCTGCTGCCAGAGATCTTGATGAAATTCGAAAATGGTTAGGCTATAAACAACTAAACCTATTTGGAGCATCTTATGGTACCAAATTGGCTCAGGTGTATGCTAAGATGTTTCCTGAAAATGTACGGTCTCTTGTTCTACATGGAATTGTACCCCTACATTTTCCGATGCAACGTTATGAGAACATATTTGCCCAATTGGCTTTATCAAATCTTATTCGTACTTGTGAACAAGATAGTATATGTTTTCGAACACATCCCAATCTTGCCAGTGCCACAGATTCCGTTTTTAATCGGCTGGAGCAAAAAGCAATATACTTAAAGGTGGAGTCTTCCTCTGAGCTTAAATCCTTTTCAAGCTTTGATTTACGGAGGCTACTCTATTTTAAACTATATACTGAAAGAGAATCTTCCACTATCCCTGCTTTATTAAGTAGTCTTAATGAAGGTGATCAGTCAATACTTAAACCCTATTTATCACCTCCTCCTTCCAGAGTACCTGCAGGCGTATATTATTGCATTACGTGTACAGAGGATTTTTCCAGAATGAGGGATGAAATACTAAACCAACCGGGCGGATATTTTAGTTCAGAATGGTTGAAAGTCCAGAAAAAAATATGCTCGCTTTGGCCTGTAAATAAACCTTCCGATTCTTTTTGGGAACCCTTAAAGTCAGCATTACCAATCCTTTTATTATCAGGTGAAAAAGATCATGTAACCCCACCATTATATGCCCAGGAGATTGGCAGATACCTGCCTAATGCAAAACATGTTGTGCTCCCTGGCTTAGGTCATAATGATCTTAAACCGTGTATGATTCAAATGATACAGGATTTTATTATTGCAGGAAATCAAAAGTGGGAACCATCTAAATGTTAAACTATCCAGGATTTGGTTAAAACTTGTAAAAATAATTTGTTAGACTAGGCTAACTTTTTATATTTGTATTATCTAATAATTTTTTCAACATTTGTGTGCTGTGAATTTAAAGATAATACAACTCATATTTTTTGTGCTTTTTTTTGTGCTTGTCCAATTTGCACAAGCCCAGGAAAGTAGCGTATCAGGCAAAGTACTGTCTGATGGTTCGCCATTAGAATATGCTGCTGTGGCAATTGAGGAAATAAACAAAGGAGTTATTACGGATAAAAATGGAATGTTTAGATTAACTAATATTCCTAAGGGAAAGTATACTCTTAGCATTTCTTATTTAGGGTATCATACTTTAAAAAAGATTGTTTCTATCGTGAATGGAGAGAATCTTACTCTAAAAGATGTAGTGCTTCAATCAGAAGCCGATGTTTTAGATGAGGTAGTGGTAACAGGTACATTAAAAGAAGTCAATCGATTGGAAAGCCCAGTACCTGTAGAGGTGTTTAACCCAACATTTTTTAAGAAAAATCCAACTCCCAACATTTATGAGGCCTTGCAAAATGTAAATGGTGTACGTCCCCAACTCAATTGTCAGGTCTGCAACACGGGAGATATTCACATTAATGGTTTGGAAGGTCCCTATACCATGGTATTAATAGACGGTATGCCTATTGTAAGTAGCCTGGCAACAGTTTATGGCCTCTCCGGTATACCTAATTCTCTAGTGGAAAGAATGGAAGTAGTAAAGGGGCCTGCTTCTTCTCTTTATGGAAGTGAGGCCATTGGAGGCTTGATTAACATTATTACCAAGACACCAAGCAAAGCACCCGTTTTTAGCATGGATGTAATGGCTACGGGTTGGCAGGAATATAATGTTGATTTGGGCTTGAAATTTAAAGTTGGGGAAAATGTTTCCGTTTTGACAGGTGCCAACTACTTTAATTTCGATAATGTCGTAGATAATAACAATGATAATTTTACAGATCTTACTTTACAAGAAAGGACTTCAGTTTTTCAAAAATGGAATTTTGAAAGAAAAGACAATCGCCTGTTTACTCTAGCAGGTAGGTATTATTATGAAGATCGCTGGGGAGGAGAACTGGATTGGAATAAAAGTTTTAGGGGAGGTGATGAAGTTTATGGGGAAAGCATATATACAACACGTTGGGAATTATTAGGAAATTACCAATTGCCCACCTCAGAAAAATTGTTGTTTTCTTTTTCCTATAATAATCATGATCAAAATTCGGTATATGGAGATACTCCCTATTTGGCCAAGCAGCGCATTGGTTTTGGTCAATTGACCTGGGATAAAAAATTAGGCAACCACGATTTTCTATTGGGTTCAGCTCTTAGATATACTTTTTATGATGATAATACTCCTGCTACAGGAGGTGTCGAAGACGGTTCCGAAAATGATCCTGATGAAATTTGGCTTCCAGGAATTTTTATACAAGACGAAATCAACCTAAATGATAAGCATAAATTGTTATTAGGATTGAGATACGATTATAATAGCATTCACGGAAATATTTTTACTCCCAGAATAGCATATAAATGGTCGATTACTGAAAAAGATATCCTGCGCCTGAATGCAGGTACTGGATTTAGAGTTGTCAACTTGTTTACTGAAGATCATGCCGCTTTGACTGGGGCAAGAGATGTTGTCATCACCGAGTCTTTACTTCCTGAACGATCTTATAATGTCAATTTGAATTACATTAAAAAGATCTATATGCAGAATGGAGGTTTTATGAGTTTTGACCTTTCTGGTTGGTACACTTATTTTACCAATGTCATCTTGCCAGATTATGAAACCAATGCCAATCAAATCATCTATGATAACCTCGATGGGCATGCTGTGACCAAAGGGGTAAGTGCTAATTTGGATTTGAGTTTACCAGGTGGACTTTCTATTTTAGCCGGAGCCACTTTGATGGATGTTTCAACTGAAGAGAATGGCATTAAAGAGCGCCAGATCCTGACGGAAAGTTTTGCAGGTACCTGGGCCGTTTCCTATAAATTCTTGAAGAATAAATTTACTGTTGATTATACGGGGAATATATACGGCCCTATGCGATTGCCTTTATTGGGAGAACTAGACCCAAGAAGAGCAGAATCTCCTACCTGGAGTATTCAAAACATTCAGCTTACTTATAAAGGGATAGAGGATGTAGAGATTTATGGCGGTGTCAAAAATTTGCTTAATTGGACACCCAATAAGGGTAATCCATTCATAATCGCTCGATCTTTTGATCCTTTTGATAGAGGAGTAGAGTTTGATGCCAGCGGTAACGTAATACCAACACCTGGCAACCCCAATGCATTAAGCTTTGATCCCACCTACGTGTATGCCCCCAACCAGGGAATAAGAGGATTTTTAGGGATTAGATACTCTGTTAAGTAAAATGTAGAAGGTAAAAAGTAGAAGGATGAAGTATATTTTATTTTTATCAGCTTTTCTATTGTTTTCTACCTCTCAACTGAATGCACAAGAGGAAAAGTTAATCCTATATGGTTTTGAACAAATAGATAGTTTGTTAACGATTGAAGAACGCCCGATGGCAATATTCATCCATACGGATTGGTGCAGATACTGTAAAAATATGCAGCACACCACTTTTGAGGATGAAAAGGTGATAAAAAAGCTTAATGAAGATTTTTATTTTATCAGCTTTGATGCAGAAGAAGAAAGAACGATTACTTTTCGCAGTCATCCTTTTGAGTTCAAACCCAATGGCAGAAATTCAGGAGTACATAGTCTTGCCCAAGCTTTAGGAACAATAGAGGGAGAACTGACTTACCCGGTATTTGTAATTTTAAATCCTTCTTATGAAATAGAGTTTCAATATAATGCCTTTTTGAGTGGGAAAAAGATGAGAGAGATTTTAAATAAATAAATTGGGGGCTGTACCAGCCCCAATTTATTTAATTTTTTACAAACTGAACAGCCTTTTGTTGTCTATCCTGAATCATTTGAATAACATAAACTCCCTGTGGCAGATCAGCCACCGAAATTTCCATCTGATTAGTACCCTGTGGTATAGCAAAACGTTGTAATTCTTTGCCTGTAGCTGCTTCGATTAGATGAATGGTTCCATCCTCTGAAGTCATAGAACTTTGCCAAGCCATCCTGAGTAAATCCTGACTTGGATTAGGAGATAAATTTAATTTTATTCCATTAATGATCATATCAATATCCACTGCAATTACATTGGAATATTCTTCAGTTCCATCAAAATCCACTTGACGCAAACGATAGTA
>JANQPA010000058.1 GCA_028285545.1 Saprospiraceae bacterium
TATCAATTGCTTTGGTCAAAAAATGGACAGGAAGGGATTGATAAAGCTATCGAGGCTACTCCAGATATTATCATTAGTGATGTGATGATGCCCCAAAAAAATGGATTTGAAGTCTGCCAGGAACTCAAACAAAATCTTCGCACCAGTCATATCCCCATCATTTTATTGACTGCTAAAGCTGACTTGGATTCCAAATTAGAAGGTTTAAGCCATGGAGCAGATGCCTACCTATCTAAACCCTTTAGCCAGAAAGAGCTAAACATTAGGCTGCAAAAGCTCATCGAATTAAGACTTCAACTTCAGAATCATTACAGCCAATACAACCTCAGTAAAGGAAAATCTAAAAACCTGGAAGAAGAATTTTTGATCAAACTTCAGGAGCAAATTTTTCAGAATCTGGCAGACGAAGATTTTGGCGTTCTACAACTGAGTCGAAAAATGGCCATGAGTCGAAGTCAATTATTCAGAAAAATAAAATCCCTGACCAATAAATCTACCTCTTCTTACATTCGAACTTTACGACTTTCCAAGGCGCGCGAATTACTCAACACTACCGACCTCCATATTTCTGAAATTGCTTATGAAGTAGGCTTTTCCAATCCGATTTATTTTACGCAGGCTTTTTCAGAGGAGTTTGGGGTGCCGCCTAGTGAGATTAGGGAGTAAATAGTGAGGAGATATTTTTTCTTTGGAAAAAATATCTCCTCACTATTTACCATTCATTTACTATCTCAAAATGAGCCGCGTAAAAATCTGAATATCAACAAAATAGACCTACAATTTTCTCCCTTCTGCACCATAATCTAAAGTATTTCTTCTATGGCCCATAAGATTTGGGCAATAGCCTAAATCATCTATTCTCCTACCTAAACATATTTGTATTGTCATCACCGGTGATTGGCGCAAACAAAATTTCTAAAGCATTAAAACGCCAATCATGTTACGTACAAATATTTTAGTAGTTGCATTTATTTTTTCGATATCCTCACTATCAATAGCTCAGAATGTAAGCATTATTCCGTTTTTCACTTTTGATAATTTAATATTAATTCCTTCCAAAATTGAAGGAAAAGTAGGATACCTAATTCTAGATACAGGAGCTGAAAAACTAACCCTGAACAAGCGGTACTTTAATGATGAAAAAAACACCCAAGAAAATTTAACGGCCAGAGGATTTAATGGGAATGTGGAGGAGGTATTGGTTAGAACTACTGAATTGCAAATTGAAGCTCATTCCTGGAATGATCAACGAGCATTGGTTATCGATCTGGAACATTTAAAGCCAGCCAGAGACTTTACCATCCTAGGTTTAGCCGGAATTCAGTTATTTGATGCATATGAAATTCTGTTTGATTTTAAAACAAGCAAGCTGATTCTTTTTGAACTTGATGCCAAGGGAAATGTAATAAATACTTCTTACCAAAAGAACTTATTCGACATTACTTTTCCCTTTAAATTGAAAGGGCATATCCCTAGTATAGAGATCAATGTTGGGAGCAACGTATTAAGAATGGGTCTTGACTCTGGTTCTGCCATAGCTCTTATTCACCCCAAATTTAAGTCCACATTAAAGGACAAGTTATTGTATCTCAAAGATGTTCATCTTCAGGGCACAGATCAAAAAATCACATCAGCAAAACTTTGGAAAATGGAGGGTATCAATATCTCTATGCTCAGCTTTCCGCCTTTAGATGTGGCCTTTATTAACATTAATCGCTTCAACAGTATGCTTTGGGGTTCAAAACTTGATGGTATCCTAGGCATGGATTTTCTTCGACAATTTATGACCTCTATTAATACCAAAAAGAAAGAAATGCATATCTGGATGAATGCTAATGCCACTGTTCAGATATTTCAAAAAAATTAAACAAACTAGACAAGAATAATGCTTTAGTGAGATATCCATAAAATGGATAATTCTCGGAGGCGGTTACTCTGTACAGGTGGCCGCTTTTTGGGCTTAAAACAGGCTTCATCTAAGAACCTTCAGGGCCTTTTACTTCTTTTCCCTTTTAGGTCTCATCCAATTCCGTTAAATTGAGGAAGTGTCTATTCTCTTTTTGAGACCAAGTCAAAAATTCCATGAAGAAATTCAATATTTTTTGTCTGTTATTAATCTTGTTCTCTGTTTCAAGCCTTCCAGCTCAGTCAGATAAGACTATAGATTCTTTAAAGGCCCTCTTGGATACAAACTCATCTAACATAACAATTATTTATATAGGAATTGCCCAACAATATTTTCAGCTGCAAAATATAGACAGCAGCCTCTTTTATGGTCAAAAAGCGATTGAACTGGCACGAGAGTCTCAGGATTCTTCAAATTTAAGAAACGCCTTGTCACTAGTTTCAGGATATTATCTGGCGTTGGGAGATAGTTTAAAAGCAGATAAATTTAGTGTTGAGCACAAAAATCTGGCCATCGCCTATGGTTTGCATCCAGAGGGAGGAGAATTTATGGGCAATTCATATCCCTACTACAATATTCCCTATTTTGAATTGTATAATTCGCTGGAAATACTAAAAGAAACATCCCAGATTTATGGCTACCCTCAAATAAAAAAGGCCCCTTTCCAAAAGAATAACACTCGAAATAATATTGATACCAGTGCAGTTTATTGGATGCGCTTAAAAATTTCGGGATCTGATCGTCCATCCGGGCCTCATGTGATCAGTATTGGGAATGGAGCCTATAGCTGGAAAAAAATTGACCTCTATTATGAAAAGGAAGATAGTTTAATTCATCAAAAAAGTGGATTTGATCTACCCGTCTCAAAAAAGGCCTTCCCAGATGCTTTTAATTGGTTTGAAATATCATTAAAACCCAATGAGGTACTTTGGCTATATGTCAGAGTTGAGGGGGTTCATGATTATTATAAAGTTGATCGGCTTCATATTCATTATATAAAACCTGAAAATGCCCCCGAGTTTATAGGTTATCGCTATTTAGGCCAATTTATTTCTCCAAATACTCAATATAGTTTTAAACATAATGTCATAGGCCGAAATATTGAAGTTTTTGCTGATACCACAGGAACCCGCACAATGGACGAAGTTATTAAATCATGGGGTAAAAATGCTCGGTTTAGTAAATACAATTTTTTTTCACCTGAACCGGTATATTGGATAAAACTCCGATTAATAGGGAATTCTTTTTTTCATGGCGAGCAATTATTTAGTGTTGGAAATGGAAATGAATATAATTGGAGAAAAATAAGTGTTTATTGTCCGGATGGTCAGGGAGGCTATAACATTCAGAAAACGGGTAATGACATACCAGTATGGAAAAAATATCGGAGACATTGGAAAAATCTATTTGTGATAGATGTCCCTCCATCCGACACACTTGAAGTATTTATCCGTTTGGAAAAAATGAGTAAAACTTTTCCATCCAAAAATGATATCATTTATTTTTTACATATTGATCAAACTACTTTTTGGAAGCCCCATTCCTTTGCTTCCTTTTTTTCAGGTTTATTTTATGGCGCTCTTTGCTTTTCCATTCTTTATTTCCTCCTATTATATTTAATGGAAAAAGATAAAATTCACTTCTATTTTTCTGGATTCCTATGGGGCTTATTAATAGTCAATCTATTCAATACCACTGAGGAAATTCAACCTTTTTTCCATTTAAGTGAGTGGGCTACCTGGATTACAGCTTTCGGAGAAATCATTGCAGTAAGCAGTCTATTTATATACACTAAAAGATATTTGAATTTAAGTGAATTTAATTTCAAAGTAACAAAAGGTATTCCTTACTTTCTGATAGCTTTTGGGATAGTTGTATTAATTCATTCTTATTTTTTTAACTCCTATGATGCTCCTTCGAATGTTGAATGGTACACATACTTCCATTATTTCTTTATTATCCTAGCCATTCTTTATGCTGTTTTGCTGGGTATTTTAGCCTTGCGAAAGGGATATCATCCAGCCGTTTATTACTTACTGGCTTTTCTATTTTGTTTTATAGGTATTTTTATTTTATCTATCGGAGAGTTGGCAGGTTTAAACACTTCAAAATTTATCAGTTATTATTATGCATTTAAACTAGGTATCCTACTTACTATCATCTTTTTTGCTCTTGGAATGGGCTACCGAACCAAACTTCTGCGCAATCAAAAAGAAGAAGCCGTCATTGCCCAAAACAAAGCGGAGGCAGCAGAAGCGGCCGCACGAGAAGCCAATGAAACAAAATCAGCCTTTTTATCAACCGTTTCGCATGAACTTAGAACCCCCCTAACTTCAATTATTGGCTTTACCAAACTCAATAAAAAAAGTTTGCATGACCGAATCTTGCCTGGTATCAAAGAAGGAGAGACAAAAGCCCATAAAGCTGCCAGCAAAATGGATAAAAATCTGGATGTAGTTGCTTCCGAAAGCCAGCGTCTAACCATCCTTATTAATGATTTGCTGGATTTAGCCAAAATTGAAGCTGGTAAAGTGGTTTGGAATATAGAAGAAGCAAATCCTAAAGAGGTCATCCAAAATGCAATTGCTTCAACCTCCGCCCTTTTTGCACAAAAACCTGGATTAAAGCTCATTAAAGACCTTCCTGATGAATTACCAATGATTGAAGTTGACAAAAACAGGATGCTGCAAGTTATGATCAATCTGATTTCCAATGCGGTAAAATTTACTGATCAAGGCTTTATCAAAATTGGAATCAACTCAGAACTCAGAACTCAAAACGCTGAACTCATATTCTATGTCCAAGATACTGGAACCGGCATCCCTGCTTCACAACTAGATCAAGTATTCGATAAATTCAAACAAGTAGATGATAATCAGAGTGGCAAGCCTAAAGGCACAGGATTAGGCTTACCCATTTGTAAGGAAATTGTGGAGTATCACGGTGGTAAGATATGGGTAGAGAGTGTTGAAGATAAGGGTAGTACATTTTATTTTACAACGAAGCCACAAAGAAGCACTAATCCTTAGTGCTTTTTTGTGGCTTCGTTGTAATTAGCATTTTAATTTTATATCAAAACAAATCATGACTTGGCCAGGTGCTAATTCCATTCACAATATCCCACATCATACCATCAGCTGCTCCTTCCCATCTTTTATTCATTAAGAAGACCCAACTCAAACCATTACCAGCCTGTACAATAATAGCTCCACCTCCATCAAATGATCCATTATGCCAGTAATTGCTTCCGGTTTTGGTCCATCCTTTTGCATAACCACTATTTGCTGAGGAGGTTTCCATCATTTTATCATAAGAGGCCTTGCTGATGATGTCTTTCTTTTTAGGTTTTCCATCCACTCTAACCATAAATTTTGCCAAATCTACTGCGGATCCTAACCAACCACCATGGGCATCCATGCGCTTAACCTTCATGCCATATGGATTGCTTCCATAATAGGTCACTTCGTTATATCGCTTTTCGGATGCTTTGTCTTTTGCTACATATAGACGCTTTATGCCACTAGGTTTAAATACTTTCTGGCGCACGTAATTTTCGTAAGACATTCCTGATTTCTTTTCAATAACTCTTCCAGCCACACAATATCCAAAATTAGAATAATCATATTTTGAGCCAGGAGATTTTTCGGGATTGCGATTATCTAAAACCCATCCTATCAATTCAGAATGATTATAGGAAAGCTGCTGAAACATGGGTGCTCCGGCATTCCCATCACTGTCATTATTCCATTGATTGCCACCAGCCGTATGTTCCATAAGATGTTTAACAGTAATTTGTTTTTCCCAGTTGCCATATGCTTTGGAGCCATATGTAGTACCTAGAATACCTCCGGAACCAAATACCTTCTGACCTAATAGTCCTTTATGTGATTCCCGCAATTTCATCATGGCTACTCCAGTAATTGGTTTTGAAACGCTGGCTACTCGAAAGAGGCTGGTAGGTCCAACTGCCACGCCGGTATTTTTATCCATCACCCCAAAGCCTCTTGCATAAACAAGCCTTTCGTCTTTGATGAGGGCTACACTGGTACCTGTAACATTATATTTTTTCATAAAACTGTTGATCGTTCTACGGATATGTCTAAGGTCGGCAGTTTTCCAGGCTCCTGTACTTTCCCATATGGCAGCAAAGTTTGATTTTCCATTGCGGGCATAACCACTCACTTGCTTCAACTTATAGCCTGTAAATCTGTGGTTATTAAATTCATTCTGGTATCCCAAACCATTCATACGATGTCGAGCAGACAAACTGCTTCCACCCTTTTTTTCCCAAATGGCAGCATAATAATCAGTGTTTCCAATATTACAGGCACTCACCTGCTTAAGGCGATAGCCTTGGCGGGAATAGCTGTTATACTTACTTTGATAATCACTGCTGCTCATACCATGATGAGTGGCATAGGCAGGACCGCTCTTTTTCTCCCAGATGGCAGCGTAATAAGCTTTACCACCGACAGCATATCCACTGATCCAACTCAATCGGTATCCTTGTTTTTTGTAATTATTAAATTTATTTTGATAATCGCTGCCACTCATTCCATGATGGGTAGCATAAGCCGGGCCTTTAGCCTTTTCCCAGATAGCTGTATAAAAAGCGGATTTAGAACCACCTCCATCTACTAATTTTAGGCGATAGCCTTGTTTTTTATAGGCGTTGAACTTTTTTTGATAATCGCTACCACTCATTCCATGGTGGGTAGCGTAAGCAGGGCCACTTTTCTTTTCCCAAATAGCGGCATAGTAAGCTTTACCTTTTACAGTGTATCCATCTACAAAAGAAAGACGGTAACCTTTTCCTTTATATTCATTGAATTTTTTCTGGTAAGCATCAGAAGACATATTGTGATGACTGGCCCATTGTTGAGCGCTTAAAGAAGTACATAAGGCCAAAAACAAACAACTTAAAATTGATTTAAAATGACTTAGATTGTTCATGGTAATTTAACTTTTACGGAAAAAAATTGGTCAATATTCATACAACTGAAGAAGATGAGCTTCATACGAGGGGATAAAATTTAATTCATTTTGCTTCTGAGGGGGGGGGTGGCTCATCTTTAGAATGGGACTCATCAAAAATTAAATTTTGTTTTTGATGGTTTCCATCCTGTGTTCGAGAGTTTAGTCGTGGGAGGAAAAGGGGTGTCAACATGTCTTTGAAAAAAATGCATCGTTTTTATCACATTGCCAATATAAATAGCCTATTTCTTAGGTTACTGGAACAATAACTTAAGTCTTTGGAACAATAACTAAAACTTTATTTCCTCGTTTTATGCATCTTTATAAAGCTTACGGTTAAATACTGTAACACCTAAAGCACTAAATACGATTTTTATCATTTTTACTGAAAATGAAATGAAAATACAATGCATTGTGGGAGGGTTCCCTCAATTAATTAATCCCTAGGCGGCTGCTTTAAAAATGTAGCCGCTTTTAAACAATTAAGTTAAACCATAATTAGCTCATTTGTTTCCAGCAAGCAACATATCTCCATGGTTATCTAATATTAATACTATCTTTCTTGTAAAAGCAAGTAACAAAGATTAACCGTAAAACGCTATGAAGACGTACCTATATTTAATTCAAGTTGTCTTATGGCGAACCATTACAATTGGCTTATTAAGTTGTTTTATTTTTCCTTATTCAACAATTGCCCAATCCAATACCCCTTTTAATTTTGAAGAAGTAAGCCTTGAGGTGAATGGTCAAAAATTTAATACCTTCTTTTCCATAGTACAAGATCATGAGGGCTATCTCTGGTATGGAACTGGCAATGGCTTGGTGAGATATGATGGCTATGAGTCAAAAGTTTATCGGAATGATCCAAATGATCCTAGCTCAATTGGCGGCCACCGATTACTGGACCTGGGAGAAAATCCTATTTTGTTATTATTTGTTGACAGTCAGGGGGTATTATGGGCCGGTACCACCAATGATCTAAGTCGCTATGACCCTAATTGTGATTGCTTTTCTCATTACCATCTTCCAGTAGATAAAGGACAGATCAATGCTATAACTGAGGATAAAAATAATAACCTATGGGTGGGTGGACATGGTGGAGGCATATTCATGTATGAAAGAGAAAATGACCGGTTTGTTTCATTCCTAAATAAGTCAGAAGATCCTAATTTTCTGAAAAACGATTATGTTAACGCCTTAATTAGCGATCAGGATAACAACATTTGGATTGGACTTTGGAATAAAGATACAAGTACAGGAGGGCTTATCCGTTTTAACCCAAGAACTGGCGCCACTCGGCGTTTTTTAAATGAGCCAAATAATTCCAATAGTTTAAAAGACAATAGAATAAGTTCATTATTTGAAGATCACAAAGGTCAGATTTGGGTTGGAACTGTACAGAATGGCCTCCATGTTTATACCCCTCAAACTGGCGAAATCCTCCAATTTTCACCTGATTCTACTGATACTAACCAATTTCAAGCTCCTTACTCAAGGGAAAATAGAGATGTCCGTTCCTGGGCAGTCAATATTTTATATCAAAACCAGAATGGCAATTTTTGGATAGGGTCAGTGGATTTGGGACCAGGTTCAAGTGATCCCATTAAAAAACAAACAGTTGATGGAACTTTATACCATCTTACAGGAATTGGTTTAAATCATTTCAGCCCCGCTAAAGGTACTTTGACTAATTATAATCTTTCTGATATTGGGAAGGTATCAACCACTCTATTTGAGGACCGACAAGGTCAGGTCTGGTTAGGTTATCAAAGGAATGGAGGGCTTTTTAAAATGGATAATTATGCCCGAAAATTTAAAAAATATCCTGAATTAAAAGGCGTACAAAGGAGTTCAGAATCACAAACCTACCCAGGTGTTTTCTGGATTAGCACTTTAAATGAGGGGCTATTTCGATTAGATTCTAAATCAGAAACCATTACTAATTTCCTACATGACAGAGAGAATAAAAACAGTATTGGCCATAATTCTGTTAGAGCAACTTATGAGGACCAGGATGGAATCCTTTGGATAGGGCTCGGAACAGGAGGAAATGTAGGTGGAGAAGACGGAAAAGGTGGATTTGATCGTTTTGATACCCAGACTGGAATATTCAAACACTATAAGGTTCCAAGAGATGACACTTCCAATTTCAGTCTTACTATTTATACTATCGCCAAAGGAGTCGGAGATTTTCTTTGGATGGAAACGGGTACCGAGACTCTTTTGCGGTTTGATAAAAATAAAGAAGTATTAAAAAAATATCATTTCCCCTCTACAAAGGAAGGTTCCAAAGTTTGGTTATTTGGTGAGAACACAGTCAATTTTTTTGGGGCGGTAGACTACACCAATAATGTTGCTTACCAGTATGATATTGAGCAGGATACTTTTATTTCATTCCTTGAGGGGTATCAGGTCAATGCGCTTGCAAAAGATGATAAAGGAGCTTATTGGATTGCTACCATGCAGGGTTTGGTTTATTATAATCCCAAACAAGGTAATAGGGAAGTATTTACAACCAAGGAAGGATTAGTAAATGACCAGGTAGTAGGAATTATTGCAGGAGAAGCTGGAATTTATTGGCTTTCGACACGAGTAGGATTAACAAAATTTAATTCCAAAACAAAAGAGTTCACTTCTGAAGGTTTACCTCAAGATCATTTTCACATTAATAATATTAAAGCTAGGGATGGTCAATTTCTTTTTGGTGGAAATGACCTTTTGTATGCTTTTTATCCAGATCAAATCAATGGGAATCCCTTTCCTCCTACCACTATCATAAAGAGCTTTGGGGTAAATGGCCAACTCTATAGTTTGGGGGCAAAAAAACAAGATAAAATGAAATTGTCCTATGATCAAAATGATTTAAGTTTTGAATATGTAGGAATCCATAATAGTAGCCCCACTAAAAATAAATATCAGTACAAACTCCATCCATATGACAAAAACTGGATCGATGCGGGTTATCTACGAACCGCACGGTATGCTAGTCTGGATCCTGGTTCCTATATTTTCCAGGTAAAATCAGCAAATAGTGATGGTGTGTGGAATCAAGAAGAGGTCTCACTTTCATTTGTCATCGCTTTACCCTGGTGGCAGACCGGGTGGGCCTATTTATCCTACATTGTGGTCATTGGATTTGTAGCTTATTGGTTGTATTGGTTTTTGCTAAATCGCCAATTGGAATTACAAGAGACTAAGCGCCTTAAAGAACTCGATCATGTTAAAACAAAACTTTATACCAATATATCACACGAATTCCGTACTCCGCTTACCGTAATATCTGGGATGGCACAAAAAATAAAAGATAATCCTCGTAAATGGGCTTTTGAAGGCAGTAATATGATCAATCGCAATTCCAACTATTTGCTCCAATTGGTCAATCAAATCCTGGAATTGAGAAAATTAGAATCTGGTGCTCTAAAAATTCAGAATATCCAGTCTGACATCACCTCCTATTTACAGTACATTATGCAGTCTTTCCAATCCATGGCCGAAAATAAAGACATTCGTCTTCATTTTTATGCGGAAGAAAAAGAAATAATAATGGATTTTGATCAAGGCAAAATTCAGCATATCGTATCCAATCTTCTTTCCAATGCCATCAAGTATACCCCAGAGGGAGGAGATGTTTATGTTACGATTTCAATAAATGAAGGGCGAAAATTACAGAGTAATGATCAACCCGAAACCCTCGTTTTAAAAGTTAGGGATTCAGGGATTGGAATTCCGGATGATCAAATACCACATATTTTTGACAGATTCTATCAAATCGATGATTCTTCTACCAGAAAAGGTGAAGGAACAGGTATTGGTCTTGCCCTCACCAAAGAATTAATCCAACTATTGCGTGGAGATATAAGTGTAAAGAGTGAAGTAAATAAAGGAACAGAGTTTACAGTCCTGCTTCCCATTTTTAATAGGGCACTAAAACAGGAAGTAAACTGGGATCAGGAAGTCAAAATTCCAACAAGAAAAATCCAAGACAGTAATGACCTCATAAGCGATGCAATTATTATTTCCGATTCTAAACCAATAGCTCTTATCATAGAAGACAATGCCGATGTAGCTCAATACCTCTTTTCATGTTTGGAGGATCAGTATCAAATAATTTGGGCTAAGAATGGTCACCACGGCATTCAAAAAGCTTATGAGTCGATACCTGATATTATCATCAGTGATGTGATGATGCCTGAAAAAGATGGTTTTGAAGTTTGTCAAACGTTAAAGCAAGAAGTACGAACCAGCCACATTCCCATTATTTTACTTACCGCCAAAGCAGATGTTGACTCAAAGTTGGAAGGCTTAAGTTATGGAGCAGATGACTATTTAGCTAAGCCCTTTAATCCAAAAGAGTTAAATATCCGCATTGAAAATCTAATTGAAATGAGAAAACAATTGCAGAAGCAGTATCAAAATTATTCTTTAGAAAATAAGCAACCCAAAAACCTTGAGGACATTTTTTTGAATGATCTCAACAATGTCATCCAGGAAAACCTAAATGATGAAACTTTTGGTATTCAGCAGCTTTGCAAGGCTATGGGTATGAGTAGGACTCAATTACATCGAAAAATTAAGACCCTTACCAATAAATCCACTTCAATTTACATCCGTTCTATCAAATTGACCAAGGCCAAAATGTTACTAAAATCTACGACATTAAATATTTCTCAAATTGCATATGAGGTAGGGTTCTCCAACCCCGTTTATTTCACCCAGGTTTTTGTAGAAGAATTTGGTTTACCACCTAGTGAGATGAGGGAATAATAGTAATTAAACTCCCATAGGGTAAACTAGTTTATTAAAATTCATACAAACCTCACTATCAAACACTTACACCCTCTATCCTTCATTAGATGGAACAATAACTAAAGCCTTTTTTTCTTTGTGAAACAATAACTAAAACATTTGGAATCTGTTCCAAACAGTTTGGTACAATATCTAAAACAAGTATTCTTTTTTACTCGAATATTAGATAGGTCATCACCGGTGATTGGCAACCAAAATAATTCTAAGATTAAAATGCCAATCATGTTACGTAATACTATTCTAGGAATACTCATTTTGCTTTCGCTCAACAAATTAGTTGGTGCTAGAGAGACTGTTGTCATTCGTTTTTTTTCCTTTGAAAACCTCCTATTAATTCCTGCACAAATAGAAGGCCAGAATGGTTTCTTAATTCTGGATACAGGAGCCCCACATTTGATATTGAATAAAAGATATTTTGACGACAAGAAAAATTTTCAGGGAAATCTTACTGCTCGTGGATTTAATGGAAAGGTTGCAGAAGTTCTGAATAGGGAGACCAGTTTAAAGATTGATCAAACTAACTGGGGAAACCTTCAAGCACAGGTTATTAGCTTAGAGCATCTCAAACCATCTCGCAACTTCCCCATTCTTGGCTTGGCTGGCATTCAACTATTTATCGAATTTGAATTGGTATTAGATTACAAAACCAGCACCCTTATTTTATTCAGGTTAGACAAAAAAGGGAACATCACGGAACCTCAATATAATGGCCTGGATCCAGATATTTATTTCCCAATCAAGCTAAAAGGGCATGTCCCCTATTTAGAAGTAATATTACAAAATTACCCCTTAAAATTAGGACTGGACACAGGTTCTGAAATCACTTTGATCAATCCCAAATTTAAATCCAAAATAGAAAATAACATTTCTCCTGCTGGTGATATCCAATTATTGGGAACTGATCAAAATAATAAACAGTTCAGACTTTGGAAGTTGAGGAATTTAAATGTGTCTATGCTTAGTTTTCCTCCTTTAAATTTAGCCTTCATTAATATTAATGCTTTCAACAACGGTTTACCAGGCTCTGATTTAGATGGCATCCTGGGGTCAGAATTCTTTTGCCAGTTTACTACTTCTATTAATTTAAAGAAAAAGGAATTACGTATTTGGATAAATTCCAGAGCTAGTGCATTGTTAACAAAGAAAAAATAGGGGTGTTTTTTACAGACATGTCATATTTAAACATGACATGTCCCATTTAAAAAGACATGACATGTCTAGACATATCCCGACATATCCCATAAACTAGGCTTGATTATCAACCTATTACAAAATACATCTATTCAAAAAAGGAGACATGTCATGTCTAGACATGACATGTCTCCCCATTCACCAAACGTTCCCCCGATTTCCAATCATGTGAAGGCAAATAAATCAATGGCTCCAAAGAGGCCAATTTTAAAATCCGTTTATAGGTATCTAATGAAGCTTTTTTATCGGCATGGATTCCCCCTACCCTACTGTTTAACAATTGATCTTGATCAAAGGAGGTATCGCCAGCAAAAAAAAGGTGATGCGTGTCTGTTTCTAATAAAACCGATTGATGACCATGGGTATGTCCGGGAGTGGAAATGATCCTTATTCGACCATCACTGGTTAATGGGTACTGGCCTATAAATACAGGGTCGCTTTCATAAATAATTTTATTAGGTCGCATACCTGGAGGAAGCAAACATTTCATAGCTCCAAAAGGCCGCTCCCATTCTGCCTGGGAAACAATCACCTCTGAACGGGGGAAATACATCAAACCATCAATATGATCAATATGCAAATGAGTAAGAATAACCCAATCAATCTCTTCTGTTTCAAAGCCTAGGTAATAAAGCTGGCGGCCAATTTCCATTTCTCTCTCTATTTCAAACTTCAGTATTTTCTTATTGGCAAATCCAACGGTTGGATCACAATCAAAATACCAGTCCTCTTTAACTTGTACATTTTCACCTGTATCGATTAAAATATTCCCCTCTGGATGCTCGATAAGCCATGCATAAATAGGCATAGGTTTTGCCCATCGCAAGTCGACCATAATCTGTAACATACCCTGGCTAGGTTCCCGATGTGATTTTTTTACTTGCACCGTTCCAGTACGAATACCATGTACCTTAATGGGAATGCCATCTAAAGTAAATTCAGCTGTTTGAATCGGAAAAAAATTAATCATGCCAAGTATTTGGGTATTTGGGTATTTGGGTATTTGGGTAAGGTTTTCTAAAATAAAAAATCAAAACAGCAAATTCCTTCCATTGACTTATTATTTTTAGCCTCCCAAAATAATATGAATAAAATGAATACATTAATTGTTTTTGTCCACCCCAATCCTAATTCGTTTAATGGACGACTTAAAAATAAAGCAATTGAATGTTTAATAGAACAAGGACATGAAGTTCAGGTATCTGATTTATTTGCCATGAATTTTAAATGCACGGCTGATCAAGGAGATTTCACATCTCTTATCCGACCCGAAAATTTTGATTTACAGCTCGAACAACGAGAAGCTATGGTAACAGGGGCTTTTACAGAAGATATTAAAATCGAACAAAAAAAATTGAAATGAGCAGACCTCATCCTATTTCAATTTCCTTTCTGGTGGTTTAGCATGCCAGCTCCCTTGAAAGGATATTTTGACCGAGTATTTAGCGTAGGCTTTGCCTATTCGGGTGCTCAAGAGTTGGCAGGTAAAAAAGCGCTTATTTGTACAACTTCCGGATCTCCAAATGAACGATGGGTAGCTGAGAATCAGGCTGGCACCATCGAACACATCTTCCATCATATTCTCTTTGGTGTATTTGAATTTTGTAACATGATTACCCTTAAGCCACATGTGATTGGTGGAGTTAAACGTCTGGATGCTCATCAAAAAGAAGAAAAATTGGAAGAATGGGCTGAAATTTTAAGAAATATTGAAGCTCGAGAGACCATTTTTTGACACTAACTACATTCCAACTATTGCATTTTTTTTCTCCTCATAGGTTTTAATTAGTGATTCATCTGCTTGTGTTAAGCGTAAAAAAGCCAGATATAGTTCAAGCCCGAAAATATCTTCATCCGTACCATAAATGACCGATTTGGACATCGAAAAATGTTGGAAGTAAAATTCTTGCTGCCCTTCATTTTTTTCATCATGCCTGGGACTCTCTAAAATGGATCGAAGAGATTGGTCTAACCTGGAGTATTCATCATCGTATAAATCTTGACAATCTAGATCAAAATTGCTTTGGCGAGTATTTCCTATTTGAGTGCAGGTTTGGTAATCAGCTCCTAAAGCATAATCCTGATCTTTTTTTTGTACAGAAAAAAAATGAAGGAGAGATTTTCTTTTGTCTACCATTAAAAATCGAAAACGTTCATCTTCACCCATTTCTGTGGAGCCTAAAAACTTTTGTACCAAATCATTGTAAGTTAATTCCTGAGACCTTTCAGGAGATAGCGCTGTTTTGGACTCTTGATCTTGATTATTTTCTGATCCGGTACTGGTATCTTCACATGCAGAAAAGATCAAAATAAAGATAAATAGGAAAGGCAAAGTTTTCATCAATTGCATTGTTCTTGATTTTGAATGGTGTTCAAGTGTTCAAGTGTTCAAGTGTTCAAGTTAGCAAGTGTTCAGGTTATTATCAACTTGCTAACTTGAACACTTGTAAACTTATTAACTTCATTATATTAGCAAGAAAAAGTATGTCTATGAAAATTAAATTAATTGCCCTTGTCTTTTTAAGCCTATCTGTAATGGCGATAAGCTGCACCACTTCTGGTTCAGGAGGTGAAGATGCCGCGGCTATAACTGTTGACTCAACAGATATAGATTATTATATTTCAGAGTTAGCTTCCGATGAATTTATGGGGCGAATGCCTTTTACTGAAGGAGAAACCAAAACCGTAAATTTCCTGAAAACAGAAATGGAAAAAATGGGTCTTGAACCTGGAAATGGCGATAGCTATTTTCAGGATGTACCTTTGGTAGAAATTACCGGTACACCTGGTCCCACGATGACAGCAAAAGGACCAGCAGGTTCTTTAACATTAAATATAGGTGATGACTATGTTATTCATACCCAGCGCGAGCAAGCAGAAATTAATCTTAATGATTCCGAGTTAGTCTTTTGCGGATACGGTATTGTCGCTCCTGAATATGGATGGAATGATTATGAAGGAATTGACATGAAAGGAAAAACTGCCGTGGTTTTAGTTAATGACCCAGGATTTGAAAGTGGTGATAGTACTTTTTTTAAAGGTAATACCATGACTTATTACGGCCGTTGGACTTACAAATATGAAGAAGCAGCACGTCAAGGTGCCGAAGGCATATTGATTGTACATCAAACTGCTCCTGCCGGTTATCCCTGGTTTGTGGTAGAAAATGGCTTTATGGGTGCAGCCCTTAATCTTCAAACCGAAGATGGCAATGCTGGCTTGGCGGCTATCCAGGGTTGGGTGACCCTTTCAGCTGCCGTAGAGCTCTTCAAAGCCTCTGGCATTACTGATAAAAAGTTTTTTGAAATCGCTGGCGAACCTGGATTTAAACCTATTCCACTTGGGGTAACAGTAAATACATCTCTAACCAATACCTTCAAAAAAGACCTTTCCAAAAATGTTGTAGGTATGATAACCGGTAGTGAAGAGCCAGATGAATACATCATTTACTCAGCACACTGGGATCATTTTGGAATAGGAACCGCAGTTGACGGAGATTCCATTTATAATGGTGCACTGGATAATGCTAGTGGGACAGCTGCAGCATTGTCAATTGCTAAAACGATGTGCAAAATGACGACTAAACCCAAGCGTTCAGTCGTCTTTATTTTTGTAACCGCCGAAGAGCAAGGGCTTTTAGGTTCAGCTCATTATGCTGCCAATCCAATTTTCCCACCAGAAAAAACAGTAGCCAACCTCAATATGGATGGCATGAATATTAATGGTAAAATGAAAGATCTGACCATTACAGGTTTTGGACAGTCCGAAATGGACGATCTGGCTGGGCAAGAAGCAGCTAAACAGGGGCGATACTTGTTGCCAAATCAAGAGCCTGAAAAAGGTTACTTCTTCAGGTCTGATCATTTTAATTTTGCCAAAATTGGCATTCCTGCCTTATTTGCTTCCGGTGGATATGATCACTGGGAAAAAGGAAAGGAGTATGCTATGGAAAAACAAAATGATTTTACCTCCAATCGATATCACCGTCCATCGGATGAATATACTCCTGAACTTTTTGAAATGTCAGGTATGCTTCAGGATACTGAACTTTATTTGAATATTGGCCTTCGTTTAGCAAATGATACAGACCTGGATCCACAATGGAAAGATGGATCTGAGTTCAAAGACAAGCGGAAGTTAATTGGAATGAAATAAAATAAATTATGAGATAAGCTTAAATAATATAGCTAATCCAAATTTTTCTAAAATTATTCACATAAAGTGATTTCATATTAGAGGCATATAGAGACAAATGGAGATATATTGAGATAAATTGTCTTTTCCACCTATCTCTACTTGTTTTCTATATGTCTCTATTTATCTCTCATTTTTTCGTGATTAAGAATGAAATTTTCACTAATTCAACTATTTTTGAGATAAGTCATATTATTAGGAAGTCTCAAAGAAAATCACAAGTTTTTCACCAAATTGGATACTGCCTTTTCTAAGGAAACCTCCCCTTTTATGTAGGGATCAAGGTATTTAATTAAGGCCTCATGATGTCTATCAAAAATCGACTCCCGAATCATAAATATTTCATAACTAATATTATCGGCTGCCAATAGGTCTTGAGTGACCTTTCCTGCCAAATAAAATAATATAGAATGCCATAAGTTTCTGGCCGGCTTTTTGTCTAAATTTTCGGATGCAGTTTTAATAAGCTCCGCCACTTGTCCTCTCCGTGAAGAAATAATAGAGTGACTCGCCTCATGAAAAATGAGCTCTATCCAATCCCCTGCCATACCTGATTCTTGTGTACCAAAGACGATGTGGGTTGGATTGTTAGTTGTATAAGCTCCAGCCCAATTGGAATAAAAAGTTAAATCGACTCGATACAAACCTTCTGGCCAGGTCGCCTGAGCCAGTTCTGCTAATCGGCTTAAAGCTGCCTCTTCATAGGTTTTAAGCAGCTCTACATTTTGATTTAAGGATTTTAAATTATGAGCATGATGTTCTTTCCAATAATATTTTAAGTAAATTTTCTGGAAAGCGTTGGCTGTTTCCACAAATACAGGATCAATCTCCCCTTTTATTAATGGCCCTTTTTCATCAAATTGAATCAGGTACCTTTTTATGTCATACATTTTCCCATTAAACAATAAATCTTTATCAATCATCTCTTTTTGATAATAGGCTATACAGCGATTGACTACCTTTTTTTCTTTATTTGTTAAGGGGATGAAAATTTGATAATCGGCTGGAGTTCCTATTTTCTCTTTTTCTAATGCCTGAGTCATGTTGTACAAAAAGTGGTGCATATTGATCCAGAAGTTACTGTAAAAAGCAAAATGTTTAGTTGTTTCTATTGGTTGAGGATCATTAGCGAAAGATTTAACTAAACTAAAGCTTAAAACGAAAAGTAATAACAGATTGATTCTTTTCATGGTGATTTTTGGGGTAAAGATAGATGGCCTAAACTAAGATGTATTGGAAAAAACGGAACAAAAGAATTGAGGACGGCGGCCGCCGTCCTCAATTTTTAATATTAGCTTATTCTTTTTTCTCAGTCCGCTCTTCATTCCCATCTCTAATGGTAGTAAGGGAGATAATTTGACCATCTTTTCTATTAAATTGGAGGTCTGGCACATTACCTCGTGCGTTAGGAGGCAAAATAATCTTAAACATTTCTCCTTCCTTTCTTCTAATTTCAAGTTTAACAGGTACTGTTGGTCTTTTAGTAAACAGCTTACCGTTTTCCCAGGAGATGGTTGTCTCTCCGTATTGGCCTGCATATTCTGACAAGTCTTCAGATACATTTTCCTCTGACTTGGCCGACTGGTTGTTTTGGAGTGATTCCAAAGCTGCATTTAATTCATTTTTTATTTCTGGATTGGAATTCTGAGAAATTAAATATTGCAGGGCGGTTTGATGGGCAATTCCCAAGGCATCCTCGGGAGGGCAGGCAATATCTGGATCCACTCCATTCTCACGCCAATTGGTTTTAGTCTTCGCATTGACCACCCTACCGACAGGGACAATTCCTACCAGATTTTCTTGCAAGGGAAGTACCGTTGCGCTATGAGCCCCTCGATATCCTAAGCCTGTATTTTCTCCAACGAGAAGTGCCGCATCAAAGGATTTCATGGTATAGGCCATATTGGTAGCTGCCGAACCTGTGAACCTGTTGATGAGGATGTATACTGGTTTGTCCAGGTACCGATCACCTCCTAAATCTTCATGTGTATAGAGGTATGAAGTTGAATCCATCGCCAGAAATTCCCTCGTATAAAGCAATTGACGATTACCAGGTAAAAAATAACTCATTAGATAAGGAATAAATCCTCCAACCCCTCCTGGGTTCGATCTAAGGTCAATAACCAGGGCATGGGTATGTTTAAGGAAAGCCATCGAAGCATCTACGGTGGCTCTTGCAGATTCAAGGGGAGGTATCTGCTCGATCTTTAAATATCCAACATTTCCTCCTAATATTTCCAGTTTGGTGAAAAAGAAATTTTTCCGACTATCATTTAAATTTCTGCCGCCAAGGGCAGCATTTTGAGCCACTCCACTTGCAGGGCCTTGTTGCATTGCCAAAACCATTTGATACATACCTGGATCATGGAGTACTGCAAAGTGTGCATCTCGGGTAATTGACCGAAGCATGGTGGTCAGATAGGCCCCAAACTGACTTGCTGAATATTCCTTATTAAAGGCTTCGGAATTCTGGGCCTTTTCAAGGTGATTTTTTATTTCTTGTACAGAATCCTGTAAAACATAGTTTTTCTCTACAAGGCTAATGAGCTCTTTAAGGATTTGCTTTTTTTGTTTTGGATTCAAAGCCTGTCCAAATCCAACTGTTGAAACCAATAGTAAAACAGGCACAATTAAATGGATAATTTTTTTCATTTGACTTGACCGATTTTTTTCGCTCAAGATGTGTGTTTTGGACAATACCCAATATTTTAAAAACCTTCTATTTTTATTCTTAATGTTAAAAAAGGTTAAAAAATTCAGCTGTAAAAAACTAAGCGCTGTATTTTAGTCTGTATGGATGCAAATGAAAATAAAAAATACAAGTTTGGTGATTTTTCTGTACTTACAGACATCAATGAGATAGAATATAAAGGCAAGAGAACGAAATTGACACCTAAAGAAATGGGAGTATTAATCATTCTGCTGGATAATATGAATTCGACGGTTACCAGAGCTGAATTTTTGTCCAAGGTATGGGGTGATGAATATGGTAATGACCAGGGGCTTACCCAAGCTATTTCCCGCCTAAGGGCTATTTTTTCCAGGAGCAACTTTGCTACCATCAGAACGATACCCAAGAAAGGTTACCAGCTGTTGTATAGCGAGCAGAAAAAAAAGAGCTTGATTCCTGGTAGAATCAAGCTCAATCTATCAACATTGATTATCCTTTTACTTGCCTTTATTATTTGTTATCTGATTTTCTTTCAGCCCTTTAGTGTTCGGATTCGAGTACAGAAAGAATATAAATTAACAACAATGAACATCCAAACAATTCCCGGGATTGAAAATCCGGCTCCCTCTCCGACCTTTCTTTAAAGAGTCTTTTTTCTTTTACCCAAGAACAATTAACTTTTCCAAGGTGAAAAGTTTAAGAATGAGAATGAGTCATGTTACTTGTCATTTTTGAACTCTGCAGGCAGCGGTAATTCATTATACTGATTTGATCTTCTTAAGGGTTTTCTATTCTTTAAATCAAAACGGTCCCCATTGCCCAATAAATAGAATCGACCGGATTTTTGCAATACTTCGTGATCATATATGGCCACATAAGAAGGCCCCAATACTTCAAATCGATCTCCTTGGACAATGATGGCTGTTTTTTCATCCAATCCAATTCCTAAAAGTTCTGGTTTGGCGTTAATAACTTCAATAAGATCAAACTGGCGGTTTCTTCGTAATAAATGTTGATCAATAGCTGTATTTTTCATATAACCAAAGCCTACTTCATGATCTCCCATCATAATAGTATTGGTTTTGGTATCTCCCCTGGCCAAATAGGATCCTTGAATGGTTGCGCCAGCTGAAGATCCGCCTATGACTCCTCCTCTTTTTAGAACATCCCTAAAAGCCATTTCCGTTTTGGTCTTTTCATAGGCATCCACTATTCTCCACTGACGACCTCCACTAAACCACACACCTGTAGCATCTCTTAAAGGTTCAATAAATTCATCAGTATCGGCCTCATCCTTATCAGTAGTATGTAGCAAAACTACTTCAGCAGCTCCATGCGCTAAAAACATTTGGCTGATCCTACCTATAAATGCCGGATCAAACTCGTTTCGACCACTGGCAGTGGGTACATAAACAATCTTGGCCGTAGGACCACCGGCAAGGTCTACAAATCTTTTTAGGATCTCAGGACCTGAACCGCCACCACCTACAATAACTAAGGAACCCTTTTCAGGGCCTACTTCCTGAGCATTCCCATTGGAAAAAAAGAGCATAAGGAGGACGAATAATGGTATACTTATTCGAAACATAGCTTTGTTTTTTTGATTAGTTAATTTTATAAGGTCAAGATAGGGAAGCTTGGGGAGTTATTAGGTATTTAGTTATTAGTTATTTGGGTATTGGGGTATTGGGGTATTGGGAAAATGTATAGAAGAATTTTATCATAATTAAAGCCAACTATAGATTTCTTTTTTGGTCTTTAAGGCGATCATAATTTTTCAAAGCTTGAAAAGATAACTTTAATGTACCTTAAATCACTAGTTTTCATCATACTCTTTTTAGGATTAGTCCGTTTTTCTTGGAGTCAAAATCCTAAAAAAGAGATCGATAAATATTTAGACCAGCGTACCTCTTTTTTGGATTTTAGTGGTTCTGTTTTAGTAATTAAAAATGGCAAAACCCTTCTTCATAAAGGCTATGGAATGGCCGATTATGAAAACCAAATTCCCAACACCCTTAACACAGTTCACCGAATTGGTTCTCTAACCAAACAGTTTACTTCCATGGCCATTATGATATTGGTTCAGGAAGGAAAAATCCAATTGGATGATAAGATCAATCAATACATTAAAACTATACCTCCCAAGTGGTCAGACATCACTATCCATCATTTATTATCTCACACATCTGGGGTACCCGAATTATTTGGAGACTTGGAATCTGTCCCTGTTGAAAAAACTGGTGAAGAAATTGAAAGAGTTTTTGAATTAAAAAAGGAAAGTGAACCAAGAGCAAATCCAGGTGAGGCTTATCGATATAGCAATTATGGTTACGTCTTGCTTGGATATTTAATAGAGAAAGTCAGTGGAAAAATTTATCCTGAGTTTTTAAAAGAAAAAATTCTCGATCCTTTGCAAATGAGCGCTACCTATTACGATGATTCCAGACCGATTATCCCAAAACGTGCTGAGGGTTACCAAATGAGAAATAAAAAATTATCCAATGATAAATTAACCGATCCGGCAGCTTTTTCAGCCGGAGGGATGTTATCCAGCACTTCCGATTATGAGAAATTTATTAGAGAACTTTTTTCTAATACCCTATTGGATAAAAATCATTTCGAAAAATTATTTCAGGTAGTTCAATCCAATTATGCCTATGGGTGGCAGGTCCTTCAAAGGAAGGATAAGAGCATCTACGCACACAGTGGCGGCACCCATGGATTTTCTTCTAAAATCATTATTTACCCAAAGGATCAAACTGCCATCCTTATCTTAGGGAACAATGCCAGTAATGATACCCAAAGTCTAGCCTGTGACATTGAATCTATTCTTTTAGATGATTTAGAAATTACTCCTTTTTTTAATGGAAAAAAATCAAGTATTGACTATACTTCCTTTAATGGTATGTACAAAGATGAAGATGGAAATGAAAGAGGCTTGAAAGTGAAAGAAGGAGAGGTTTACTATGTAGTAGGTACAGAAAACGAACTAAAATTGAATGAACTAGCCCCTTATGAATTTTCTGTTGACGTTAGCAATTATGCACGCATAGTCATCAGTCAATCCAAAGAAAATCCTGGTTTTACCTTTTCCCGATGTGGTGCATCTCCAATTTTTTATCAAAAGGCTAGTAATAAGTAGAATGTAGTCATTCTACTTTCTACCTTTTACATTCTACAATTAATTCCGTTGACTTTCCCTTCAAAAATGTGTATTTTAAGAATGGTAAAAATGGAGTTGGAAATCAAAATGTTGGTTTCGGCTCCCATAAGTGCTCTTAAGAGGAGAAGGCTTATGATTTGTTCACCAAATCATTTTTATGCAGGTATTACCATCCATTTATGTAGCTCCCAGCCCGCTTGGAGGCAGAGGTGTTTTCACTTCAAAGGCCATCAAGGAAGGCACGCCAATTGAAATCAGTCCTGTCATTGTATTGCCCGAAAAAGATGTCCCACATATCAAAGCCACCAAACTTCACGATTATTACTTTATTTGGGGCAAAAAGGATAAAAAGTGCGCCATCATATTGGGATATGGCTCTATTTATAATCACTCCTACCATCCCAATGCCGAGTATGTTCCCGACTTCAAAGGAAAAACCCTTGATTTTTTTGCCCTTCATGATATTAAAGCAGGAGAAGAGATTACGGTGAATTATAGTGGTGACCCTGAGGGGGAGAATAAATTTTGGTTCAAAGTAAAATAGTCAAAAAAGAGAAGGCCGCCGAATGGCGGCCTTCTCTTTTAAAATAGTGGAGACGGCGAGCAATATGTTAAAAGCCAAATTATGACTTTTGCTGTTAATTAAAACAGCCTCTAGTTTCCTAAAGTATCGGACTATATCATCATCTCAATTGAGATGTTGGGCGCTATGGGCTCACCTTAGTGTCCCTAGTCTCTGCACCTTCCAGGATCTTCCCCCTGGCTTGGCTCAGAATTGCCTTATCCGCCATAGGCAGACTTAGGTTTCTCTGAATTCACCCAATTTTGTCACCATACGTCACCGCATGGGCGACCCTTCGAGTCGAACTCGCGTCCAGAGAAAGCACCTGAGAGCTTTCTACATGCTTAGTTTCCAGTTGGATTTTCGAGCAGATGGTAGGATTGGAAACCCTCCCGACATCGGCCTTATCTCTTTAATTTCGCACCAGGGTCAGAGAAAGTCCTGTTACTAGCCTGAAGGTTGGTGATGTGCGCTAGACTGTGTATCAGGCGTCAAGCCAAGGGCACAAAGGCAGTATAAGACCTGGTCTTAGGCTGCCATGGCATAACTTCTGTTGCCATATAAAAAAGTTGTTATCGTCATTTGTTAACGGAGTGAACAACGTGCTCCGGCATGCTTACTAACCGGTCGACTTTCCTGTCGATTCCAGTACGTCCCCATGTTTTATTGGAAGAAAAGGACTTTTCCTCTTCTTATTTAATTCACAATTATACCAACATACTTTTACAAAAAAAAGTTTCATAGGCCAGAGTAAGTAATTAATAGGGCAGTTTCAGAGGGTAAAATTTCCTAAAAACGGTGATAAAACCATCTCACTTACCCCGTACCTATGAGCTTTGTTGGGTTAGACACCGAAGTATTTAACTTAGATTTTGGGCAAATGTCACTAAGCACTTCAGGGCCAATTTGGTATTAAGACGGTGAGATTTAAAAAAGTCACATATGTTAATGTGTAGTATAGTGTTATAGTGGTCTGGTAGTCTGGTGGCCTGGTGATATATGGAATAGCTTAAAAGTTCCCTATTATGTAACAATATTATCGTGGAAACTCATAAAAATCATTTAGACTCCTATAGAATTATTGAAAGTTGGAGTTGTCATTTTTTTCTTTTTTATTACTTGAAAAACAAAAATATGGCTTACAAATTTGAAGATTTGAATTGTTGGAAATCAGCATTCGAATTCAATATTGAGGCGCTCACTATCCTGGATCAAAAAAAAATCAATAACCACAGGGCATTAGAAGATCAGTTATCAAGAGCCTCTTTATCAATTATGAATAATATTGCAGAAGGATATGGCAGATATGGAAAAAAAGATAAAATAAAATTCCTTAATATTTCACAGGCTTCTTGTTGTGAAGTAAAAAGTATGCTTTATTTAATTGAAAGAATGAACTATATAACTAAAGAAGAATTTCAATCTCTTTATTCTAAGTTAGAAAGCACGCAAAAACTAATTCTTGGATTTATTCGATATCTAAATAAAAAGGATAACATTCAGAACACACCAGACCACTAGACTACCATACTACTATACTACCAATTCCCATTCCTCTTTCCTATATTTGTTCTTCCATAATTGCTATAACAACAAAAAACAGAAACTACATGAAGATAGGCATCATTCGCGAAGGAAAAAACCCTCCCGACTCCAGAGTACCGCTTACTCCGGAACAATGCCAAACCATCCAAAAAGATCCGAATTTGGAGCTTATAGTGGAGCCCTCTCCAGGCCGATGTTATCATGATTATGAATACCTGTCAGCAGATGTTAAGCTTGACTCTGATATGGCCTCCTGTGATGTACTGATGGGGGTAAAAGAGATCCCGATTGAACAGCTCATTCCCAACAAAACCTATTGCTTCTTTTCTCATACCATAAAAAAACAAACCCATAACCAAAAACTACTGCAAGCCATTCTTCAAAAGAATATTCGATTAATCGATTACGAAGTTTTAACCAACGAAAAAGGCAGGCGACTCATTGCCTTTGGAAAGTTCGCAGGAATGGTGGGAGCTCATAATGCACTCTATACTTATAGTCAAAGGACCGGCACATTCCAAATGAAAAGAATGAAGGATCATAAGGATTATGCTGAGGCCATAAAAAATTATAGGAACATTAAATTCCCTCCTGTTAAGATCGTATTAACTGGAACTGGTAGAGTAGGAAATGGAGCAGCTGAAGTACTTCAGGATATGGGGATTCAGAAAGTTGAACCTGAGGATTTTATCAAAAACACTTATCCCCATGCTGTTTTCACCCAGCTTAGGGTAGCCTACTATTATGGTAGCCCAGCGGGTTTTGCCTTTCCTCCAGAAGAATTTTACACCCACCCTGAAAAATTTGTCAGTGTCTTTCATCCTTTCACCAGAGTAAGCGACATCATGATCAATGGAATTTATTGGGATAATCGTGCGCCTGCTTTTTTCACAAAAGAAGAAATGCGTCAGGGTGATTTTAAAATTAAGGTGATCGCTGACGTTACTTGTGATATCGCTCCCGTGGCTTCTATACCTTCGACCTTACGAGCTTCTACTATTGCAAACCCCATCTTTGGTTACGACCCCATCTCCGAATCCGAAACCCAGGCACACCAGGATCATGTAGTGGATATGATGACGGTGGATAATCTTCCCAACGAACTACCCCGGGATGCCTCCAAGGCTTTCGGTGAGCAATTTATTGAACACATCCTCCCTGAATTTTTTAAGGCAGAAAGTGATATCCTGGATAGGGCGACGATTGCAAGGGATGGGGTTTTGGGGGAGTGTTTTGGGTATTTGGAGGATTACGCTTTGGGGTAAATGGGGTTCACGGATATCCGTATATCCGTGAACCCGTGAAAACTTAACAAAATAATATTACAATTTATTTAATAAACCGTATAATTTGAACCCAGCAAACAAAGCCTTCTTCCAAACCCACTACTCCTTACCCAATCAAACACACTTTTATCGGGGAAAAGTAAGAGATGTATATACCGTGGGAGAAAAACTAGTGATGGTCGCCTCCGATCGAATATCGGCCTTTGATCACATATTGCCGAGGCCCATCCCCTTTAAAGGACAAGTATTAAATCAGGTAGCCTCTCATTTTTTGAGGGCTACTGAAGATATTGTTCCCAACTGGTTGGATAATACACCTGATCCGAATGTAGCCATTGGTTGGGCTTGTGAGCCCTATAAAGTAGAAATGGTTATACGAGGATATTTGGCAGGTCATGCCTGGAGGGAATATAAAGCAGGTAAAAGGATGATTTGTGGAGTGCCTATGCCTGACGGAATGAAAGAGAGTGACCGCTTTCCTCAACCGATCATCACTCCAGCAACCAAGGCTGAAGAAGGCCATGATGAAGATATTTCCAGGGATGATATTATCGCCCAGGGAATAGTCAGTGAAGCAGATTATGTTCAATTGGAAAATTATACCAGGGCTTTATTTGAACGTGGTTCCCAAATGGCGGAAGAAAGAGGGCTGCTTCTCGTAGATACAAAGTATGAGTTCGGAAAACGAGATGGACAGATCATGGTAATTGATGAAATTCATACTCCTGATAGCTCTCGCTATTACTATAAAGAAGGTTATGAAGAACGACAAGCTAAAGGCGAACGTCAAAAACAATTATCCAAAGAATTTGTGCGGGAATGGTTGATGGCTCATGGTTTTCAAGGCCTGGAGGATCAATTGATGCCCTTGATGCCAGATTCATTTGTTGAGCAAGTTTCTGAAAGATATATTGAACTGTATGAAGTGATTACCGGGAAGGAGTTTGAAAGAGCCGATGTGGAGGATATTGAGGAGCGGATTCTTAATAATATACTTAAAGTTTTGGTGTAACTACGTGTTCGTGTGCTCACGTTTTCACGTTTAGGGAGTATTGAATTGGAAGTAAAGTTACTTATTTATGGTTTGAGCAAGCAATTCTTAAATATACTTTACAAATGAGGAATTTCTTTTTGTTGCTGATTTTTTGCTCTCATCTCAGTTTACTATTTGGTCAAACAACTAAAGAAGTGAGTTATTTTAATAGTCTGGACTTGAAAAAACAAATCGAGTATATTACTGACAAGCTTACTAAGGATACTTTAAAATTCTCTCCAAAAGATTTATATCACACCAGATTGGGCACCTTTAATACCAATCCTTACAGTCCCCTTTTTGTCATCAATGGTCAACAATATTTTAAATTTGACATAGTAGAAAAAGAATGTGTTGAAGAATTTATCGATGCATATCTTCATAAAGCTAAGGTTAAATCTGTCCATATGCTTAATCATACTGGTATAGCTTTATATGGAACCTTGGGCAAAAATGGAGTAATTGTAGTTTGGATAAAAAAATTGAAGAAGGCCAATACTAAATCTTGTGGATTCCAATCAAAAGGAAGACGAGCTGGAAGTAATCTTGACCAAAAGAAAAAAGGAGACATCAGAATTATCCATTAAAACCTAATCTACATTATCACTAAACACCAGACTACTAGACTACAAGAATACTATAATACGTATTTTCTAAACAATCCCTCCAATTCAGTCTCCGGATCCACACACAATCCAGGATGCACCTCCGAACACTGAATGATGGTACTTTTTGGAGCCGTAATCCATCTAAAACGGTAAGCCATATCCATTTGTGCAATTTTTCCACCCTTTGGATTTCCTTTGCAAATGAGATCCCAGCCAGCCAAATACTGGGTAATTTCTTCCAGATCCACTTCTTTGGAAAAAGCTCTAATCCGGTCTTCATCAATATGATATTTAAGACAGAGGTATTTTTTCCTTTTACAAAAAAGAATAACTCCTATATTCAAAAACTCTCCTCGCTCAACTTTAGGAACAAATCGAATTGAAGCATATTCATACACTAGTTTTTCTGGCATCCGAAGCTTCTTTAGTTAATAAGTCTAGGTTAGAAAGTTTGGTTATTAAAAACTGTACATATGCTTTGCGCTTTTCTTCAGGGGAAAAAGAATCTGATTCTTCCAAAAGAAAATCATCAGGAATTAATGAAACGATATCTTCAAGGGTTGTCAAATTAACATCTTCTTTAATATTAGCAGCAGCTTCTTCCAATTGACTGGCTTTAGAAAGCAAAACATGATCTTTAATAGCTGGAAATGTTTTGTTGGCCTTTTCTTCCCAGTTATTCCAGGAATGGTGGAAATAAAGGCTGGCCCCATGATCAATCAACCAAAGCTCCTTCCTCCAGCTCAGTAAATTGGTATTCTTGTGTGTTCGGTCAATATTGGTGATGATACTATCCAGCAAAACAATCTTCGAGGCAGTAAAAGAGTCTGCAATATCCACTAGAGGATCATAGGTAATAGCACCTGATAAATAATGAAGTCCTAAGTTTAATCCAACACTAAATTTTAATAGATCCTGAATTTCTTCATCCGGCTCCGTTTTACTAAAAGAATCATCCAGGTTCATCAAAACCAGTTCCGGAACTTTTAAGCCCATGCTTCGAGCCAATTCCCCACCAATCAACTCAGCAATAAGGGCTTTTTTTCCCTGACCTGCACCTCTAAACTTCAAAACATAGGAAAATTCATCATCCGCATCCACAATTGCAGGCAATGAGCCACCTTCACGAAGAGGGGTAACATACCTGATTACATTGACTGTTCGAATTTCCCGATTTTTCATGGGAGCAAGATAATATAAATTCATCAGGGTCTTTAAACAAAAAATGGAGATAAACAAACCTGGCTTCTGAATTTAGAAAATGAATAATATTCCATGTGCTGCCATGTTGGTAACTTAAGGATCATTTATACTGTCCTGCTTTTCACAGTTTGAAATTAAAATTTCTTCTATCTTAAGGCTCAATTTTAAAATCTATTTAAAACAAAAGATATGAGCCAGGTAACTCTTAATCTTCAACAAGTCTCTCCTACCGGAATGCAGTTGATTCATGATGACTATAAAATACAAGTCGATCGCCCGGTTGAAAAAGGCGGGCACGGACAAGGTTTGATGGGCGGGCAATACATGTTAGTTGGCATTGGAGGTTGTTTTTGTAGTACCTTATTTGCGGCAGCTCAATCAAGAGATATTGAGATTACTGGTTTAACCGTAAATATACAAGCCAGCATCAGTGAAGATTTACCCAAAAGATTTTCCGAAATTGCTTTAAATGTAACTTATGCTTCCTGTTCTCATGAGGAAGAATTTGGAAAATTATTGAAGATTGCAGAAAATGGCTGTCTTTCGGTTAATACTATTAAAAATGGGATGAATTTTAGTGTTGATACAGTCCAAGTCAATTCATAGATGCCAAAATAGTATCTGCCACTGAAATTTCTTCAGGGACCACATGATCTGCTCCTAGCTTCTGAAGCTGTGCAACTTCCCCCTCGTACTTTGTTCTTACCACTATTTTGGCATTGTGATTAAGCTTTCGGACCTTAATCGTAAGATCTTCAGCGATAGTTGCTTCGGGAACAGTAATAATCACCTGCTTGGCATCTTCAATTGCTGCTCTTTGAAGTACTTCCTCATCTTTGCCATCCCCGATAAAGATTTCAGCATAAGCGTAATCATCTTCACTTACATTTCGTTCATTTTTTTCGACAATAGCTAAAGGCGTTTTCCTTTCTGACAAAACGTTAGCCACTCTTTTCCCGCCTGGTCCAAAACCAATGATAATGGTATGGTCAACTAAGGTGCAAACCTCTGGTAAGCAACGCTTGGTATCATATTTTTGCATCCATTTTTTCCAGATGGGAATTTTTACGATTTTTCCTGCCATTTGGGGAGTAAATCCAATGATGATCGCCGAGATGATCATCGATAATATGGATACCGTTAGAAATAATTGATAGTTAAAGTCTGATAACAATCCATACTCTAATCCTACTTCTGAAAGTATAAAAGCAAATTCGCCCACCTGACAAAGCACCAAGCCGCTGATGATCGCATTCCGAATACCGATATTAAGAAAAAAGGCAACAGGAGCAATGATTAAAAATTTGACTAGCATAACCAAAGCTGTTGTTCCTGCTAGTAAAGGAAAATTTGCGAGAACAAAGTTCAGATCCAGAAGCATACCCACTGATACAAAAAATATGGCAGTAAAGATTTTTTTAAAAGGCATTATGTTTTTAAGGGCCTCAAAACTATATTCTGATTCTGAAATGATCAATCCGGCCAGAAAGGCTCCCAGGGCCAACTTTAAACCCAAAAGTTGAGTGATAAAAGCCGTAGCAAAACAAATAACAATAATGGAAATTAGGAATAACTCCTGGTTGTGGGTATGAACGATATTCCTAATCAAAGGAGGAATGAGTTTTCGAGCGGCAAAAACAACGACGATTACCAGGAAAAGTCCCAGAAAAACTTTGCCAACAGCGCCAGATTCCGCAGGCCCTTCTGGAATCAAATAAGGAGTCACCAACATCATGGGGATAATAATGATATCCTGGAAAATTAAGATTGAAACAGAGGTTTTTCCAAACGAGGTATTCATCCAGCCTTTATCCTGGAACAATTGTAAAACGATGGCCGTACTACTCATAGCAAAAAGCATACCCACAAAAATTGCTTGGTTAGAAGCCATTCCAAACTGCCAGGCTGCCAAAGAAAATATGATGATGCTGAGAAATACCTGGGATGTACCCCCTACCAAAACATATTTCCTGGCTGCAATCAATTTTTCTAATGAAAACTCTATACCGATTGAAAAGAGCAGCAATAAAATGCCTATTTCCGCCATTTCCTCTACCTCTTTTTCAGTAGATATTAGCTCCACGCCAAATGGCCCCACTAATATTCCTGCTATCAAAAAACCTACAATAGAGGGTAGTTTTAACTTGGTATTAATAAAAAGTACTACTGCCGATACCGATAATATGATGATAAGGTCCGTTAGAATGATCATTGATTAAGTTTCGCTTTGAATTCTATACAATTCGTTTACAAAATATAAATTAAGAAACAAGACTCCGATTCTAATGGTTTCCTAGTCCCTCTAAATCTCAAACAAATTATGAATTGCCATAAAAAGACCATCCATCTTCGATATATTAAAGTTTTTTGGCTTCCCTCATGAACACGATTTTATTGATCCAATTTTAAATCGAATAAAATGTATTCGGGTTCAGATTACAGGTACACACAGGAAAAATCGAGCTCTTATTGATGAAGTGGAGTTTTTTTAAACATAATGTTAAAGAATTACATTTTCTTAATTTTTATGCAAAATTCATTTAATAACATTAATCATGTACAAAAAATTTGTATATTACATAACTAATCTTTATTTTTTTATTATTTCAATTTTTACGAATCGCACTTTTATTAAAACATTGAATTCGTAATTTAAAAATTGTTTTACGTTAAAACACCTATTACCAAATGAAACCTAACCTATCCTTACCTCAAGGTGGAGGATCGATAAAGGGAATTGGAGAAACTTTTAATTCCAATTCCTTTTCTGGCACCGCAAGTTTTTCTATTCCAATATTTACTTCTCCTTGTCGAGATTTCGAACCCAAATTAAGTTTAAATTATGAATCTGGTAACGGAAATGGCCCATTTGGACTTGGTTTCACCATAAACTTGCCAAGCATTTCGAGACGGACTAGATTAGGGATACCGAAATATGATGATTCGGATGTTTTTATACTTACTGGTGAGGGAGATCTGGTTCCAAGATTAATCCAGCAGCCGGATGATTCCTGGCAAAAGGATTCTTATAATGATCCATTAAATGAGTACTTCATAACGCGGTTTAGGCCCCGAACAGAAGGTCTATTTACAAAAATCGAATTGTGGAGAAGAAAGGAAAATGGGGATCTACATTGGCAGCTTACTTCTAAGGAAAATGTAGTAAGTATTCTGGGTAAAAATCCCAATTATAGAATTGTTGATCCTGAACAAGCCAATAAAATCTTTACCTGGTTATTAGAAGAACAAAGAGATGCAAAAGGAAACCGGATCGTTTATGAATATAAAATAGAAGATGAAATTAATATACCCGGACATATAGAAGAATCCAATCGTCAACAAAGGGCCCAACGTTACCTGCATAAGATTAAATATGGTAATTACACGCCATTCAATACAGAAGCAAATGAATGGCACTTTGAAGTCTTATTTGATTATGGCGAACGCAATTGGGATGAACCAGCTTATGCATCTACCAATAGTTGGCAGGTTCGAAAAGATCCATTTTCTTCTTTTCAAGCCGGATTTGAAATACGGACACAAAGACTTTGCAGAGGTATTTTTCTATTTCATCGTTTTGAGCATATTCAACCTGAACCTTTTCTGGTAAGGGCATTTCGGTTTGGTTATGAAGAGAGCGGAGTAATGTCTTTGTTAAATAGCATTCAGGAAATTGGCTATCGCCGCTATTCTGGTGAGCAATTTAACAGGAAAGAATCGTTACCTCCCTTAGAATTAAAGTACAGTCATCCTGACGCCACTTTTCTAAATATTATAGATGCTGAAATTTTCAGTGCCAACCTGGTTCAAGGGATAATTGCCCAAAAATTCTGGCGGGAATTTATATTCAGGGGGATAGATCTTGACAAGGATGCTGTTCTTTTACAAATAGATGAACAAACCTGGCAACTTAAAGATGATAATTCTCTTTATCAACTCAAGGAAACGGAAGATTATATTGAGATCTATGAACCGGCCAGAGCCCCTCATTTTCAGGTCTTAAACCTGGAAGACCAGCCAGGAATCCCAGGTTTAATTAATCAATCTGAGTTCCAAATAATCGATCTACATGGTGAAGGTCTTCCCGGAATACTGCATACAAAGGATGAAACTTTATTGTATTGGAATCCACGGGGAGAAGGAAAATTTGAACCTCCTGCTCCCTTACATCAATTCCCTTTGATTCATCATGGTGAGGGAAGAGAGCTTGAGTTTTTGGATCTGGAAAGAAATGGAAAACTTGATTTGATAATAAATGCAGCTGAATTTTCAGGTTATTATTCCATCAAGGAGGATGGCAGTTGGGAAAATTTCAAGGCCTTTTCAGAATATCCTAATAATTATAGTGGTTCCAACCAGGAATTGGTAGATGTGACAGGTGATGGCAATACAGACCTCCTTTTTTTTGAAGCAGATGGCATTAAATATTATGAATCAAAAGGAAAAACAGGTTTTGCTTCTGCTAAACACCTTCTTGACATGGAAGGAATGGAATATACTCCCAATCGATCACGAGAAGAAGCGTTTCATTTCATAAATATTTTTGGAGATGGAGGCAATCATTTGGTTCGGATTCGCAATGGAGAAATAGCCTGTTGGCCTAATCTGGGTTATGGTCGTTTTGGTAAAAAAATTTTATTGAGAAATGCCCCTCGTATTCCAGGCAAATTAGATCCCAATCGCTTGTTCTTTGCAGATATTGATGGCTCTGGAACCACAGACCTGATATACGTTCAACAAGATCACTTACTAATTTACTATAATCAAAGTGGAAATGGTTTTAGTGAGGCTATCCAGATAGCCCTTCCTTGTAGCTACAATTCGATGGATCAAATCCAATTTGCTGACATTTTAGGAATCGGAACCACTTGTTTGATCTATACACTAGTGAACCCTGATCTTAGTATTCAACACAAATATTACAGTTTTACCGGAGGGAAAAAACCTTATCTACTTAATGAGATCAATAACAATCTTGGGGCTATTACTCGAATTCAATATGCCCCCTCTACCAAATTCTATCTCGAAGACTTGCAATCCGGGAGACCCTGGACTACCCGTTTGCATTTTCCGGTACAAGTAGTAGAAAGAACGGAAACAATAGATTATTTTTCTGAAAGTAAACACGTCAAAACCTTTAAGTATCACGAGGGTTTTTATGACCCTGTTGAGCGGGAATTCCAAGGCTTCGGGATGGTTGAGAGATGGGATGCTGAGCCTTTCGATATATTCTCTGTACAGTCCTCTTCAAATAGCAATCATTATGTAGCTCCAGTATATATAAAGACCTGGTATCATACGGGTGCAACTTTTTGGAAACAAGAAACGGTAAGTCAGCAGTATCAAAACCAGTATTTCCAGGGAGATGATCAAGCATTTGATTTACCTGATACGGTTTTCGAAGGTTCGTTCGATAATAATGATGGGGAAACTATTCGCCAGGCCTACCATGCTTTGCACGGTAGTATATTAAGAGAAGAGATTTATGGCCTGGATAGAGATCAAAATCCAACACTTGTCGATAATCCTTATGTCGTGACGGAATCGAATATGTCAATCCGTATGTTACAACCTAAGGAAGGGAATGAATATGCGGTATTTATGATTACTAACAGAGAAAACCTAAGCTATAATTACGAACGCAATGCCGCCGACCCGAGGATAAAACACAGTATGGTTTTAGCAGTTGATGCCTATGGCCACCCACTCCAAACCTGTCAGGTATTTTACCCCCGTCGTACAGATCAGAACGGGGATGAGTTAGCAGATAATATCCATCCAGAACAACTTCAATTAAAAGCAACTTTAAATATTACTTCTTTTATCAACAGCGAGGATATTTATTATAGGATAGGAGTGGTAGCGGAAGAACGCTCTTTTGAACTAGGGGGGCTTAGCCTGGGTGCAACCGGATATTTTACATTTGAAGCATTGAAAATTCAAGTCGATCAGGCAGTGGCCAACAGAATTGCCTTTGAGGAAACTTTATCTGGTATGGAATTACAGGCACGAATGTTGAGTTGGCAACGCCATTTCTATTGGGACAATACACAATCGGATGCAATGCCATTGGGACAGGGTACTGCCAAAGCTTTATTGCATCACAGTGAAACGGCAGTTTTTTCCACTGTACTCTTGCAAGATGCTTTTTTGGATAGGATACCGGAAGCTTGGTTAGAAAAAGGAGGTAAATTAGAAACCACAGGAGGATACCGCCTGGAAGAAACTACAGAACTGTGGTGGAACCCAGGTTTGGAATATCATTATGAAGGGGAAGACCAATTTTTCCTACCAAGTAAAATGGTTGATCCATTTGAGCAGGAAACGAATTTAACCTATGATGCTGAGAATTTAGTTTTAATTCAAATTATTAATGCCTTACAGAATACCATTAGCGCAGTACCTGATTATTATACGCTGCATCCACAACAAATTACCGATATCAATGATAATATATCTCAGACACTATTTGATCCCTTGGGGCAAGTAATTGCTACTTCCATATTTGGAACAGAAGCAGGTGGACAGTCAAAAGGCGACCAGGATCTAAATACTTATCAAATCCTCAATCCGTCTGACGTTCAGACAATTCTAACTGATCCGGATGCTTTACTCCAAAATGCAAGCTCCTATTTTTTCTATGATTTGACTGGATGGCAGGAGCATCGTAAGCCATTAAGCTCAATCGGATTGGAGCGGGAAATATATAATAGCGACCTTGCTGTTGGAGAGGATAGTCCTCTTCAAATTAAATTGACTTATACGGATGGCTTTGGACGAGTAATTGAAAGCAAAGTAAAAGCAGAATCTGGTTTGGCAAAGCTACTTGATAATAATGGAAATGTGCTTGAACAACAAAGTAATGATCGCTGGCTCACCTCGGGTCGGACTATTTATAATAATAAAGGCAAGGCTGTTAAACAATATGAGCCATTTTTTAGCCATGGTTCGAATTACCAGGGTGAAATTGTGCTCAGTCAAACCGGAGTAAGTCCTATTTATCACTACGATCCCTTACTACGCCAGATTAGAGTAGATACTCCTAAAGGCTTTTTTAGTAAATCTGAATTTAAACCCTGGTATCAGATCCATTCCGATGTCAATGATACCGTCAAAGAGGCTGCTTATTTTGAGCAGTTTGATCAATTATCAAATGCTGAGAAAGCGGCCCTTAATTTGGCCCAAAAAGATTATCAAACACCCAACATCCATGTATTTGACAATCAGGGCAGAGCCTTTCTTAGCTATCAAATACTGGTAGATGATTCCAACACAAGTCATTATTTACCCACAAAAATTGAATTTAATATTCAAGGAAATGGCCTAAGTTTTGTTGATCCACGTTTGTCAAAAACAAATGAAGAAAGTGGAACTCAATTCAAAAACCTCAGACAGACCTTTGATATGAATGGTGATGTACTGGCTAAGAATAGTTCGGATGCCGGGGTCGATTGTCATCTATACAATGTGTTTGGAAATCAACTTTGGACTTGGACAGCCCGTGATTATGTACAAATCATTGAATATGATGCCTTGCAACGCAAAAAGAGAGTGTATATACATAAAAAAGAAGCCGACGTTCCAGTGCCTCCTCTTGAACAGTTCAATCTGGTGGAAGATTTTATCTTCGGGGAAGATCAACCCAATTCCAAAGACAATAATCTAAGAGGGAAGATTTTCCAGTTGAAAGATCTTTCAGGAATCCTTTCCATTCCATCTTATGACCTGCATGGGAATGTATTAAGTTCTTCCAGACAATTTATTGTAGACTACAAAACACCCAACGATTGGCAATCTTCAAGCCTGGTTGACCTCGAATCAGAGGTTTATCAATCACAATTCTCCTATGATGCATTAGGACGCCTAAGCTCGAAGACTACTCCAGATAATACAATAACTCGACACCAATATAATCCGAGGGGTTTACTAAAGGCGGTCGACTTGAAGTTTTCTGACGGAACTGCCCAGTCTGTTATTCAAAATATCAGCTATAATGCCAGGGGACAGCGTGAATCCATAAGCTATGCCAACGGAGTTAATACTCAATATCAATATGAAGCTACGACCTTTCGTATGGTGCAGCTCACCAGTAGTCGGACTCCGGTAGATGAAAATGGAAGAAGTAGAGAACCAGTTCTGCAAAATATTAGCTATGTATATGATCCTATTGGAAATATCACACAGCAAGAAGATCATAGCTTTAAGACCGTTTATCACAACAATCAAGTGATCAATGCCCGTTCAACTTACGAATACGACTCATTGTATCGTCTCAAAAAAGCAACTGGCCGTCAACACGTTGGTATTAATGCAAATGCATTTAAGAACAATCAAAGCAATCAGTTTTTTAAACAGTCCATATTCAATTTCGCTGCTTCCGATGCCAATAAGTTGGAAAATTATACTGAAATCTATACTTATGATGAGGCTGGCAATATGACCAAAAAAAGACATATTGCTAATTCAGCTTCCTGGACCAGTGATTACGAAATAGCAGAGGACTCTAATCGATTAAGAAATCTCAACTATGATGCCTCAGGAAATCTTCGGCAATTACAAATCAACAGTGCTATTGATCTTTCTTACAACTGCTGCGAAAAATTAGTAAAAGCCTCCATTATCCAAAGACCTGGTGAATTGGACGACAGTGATTACTACAACTATGATAGCGATGAGATACGAACGCGAAAAGTTTCCGAGCGCATGGCTCAGAATGGCTCACTTATAATGATTGAGGAAAAAATCTATTTGGGCAATTATGAAATAAAACGCCAAAAGTCTGTCAGTCCGACGGGGCAGATGAATACTACCCTCGAAAGGCAGACCTTACGAGTGATGGATGGCCAGAACTGTGCACTCATCATACATTATTGGACTCAAGATAGACTGCAAACAGAGGTCAATAATGAAAATACCCGTAAGTTTCACTGGCAATTAGATAATCACCTTGGTTCTGTTGCTATGGAATTGGATTCGGATGCCCGATTGATCAGTTATGAGGAGTATTTCCCCTATGGTGGTTCAGCAATGATAGCAGGCCATAGCCAAAGGGAAGTCCAACTAAAATCGTATCGATATTCCGGAAGGGAACGAGATGACAGCACAGGTCTTTACTATTATGGTGCACGGTATTATTTACCTTGGATGGGGAGGTGGCTCGAACCTGATCCAGCTGGGACGGTAGATGGCTTAAACCTGTATGCATTCGTTGGTGATAATCCAATTAATTTTTTGGATCCTCATGGTCTTTACAAAAGAGCTGCTAGCGATACTCACTACGATGATACCACCGTCCATCCTACCCCAAAAGCCGTAAGGTCTCATAAACATACCGGTAATTATTATACAGGTTGGGAACTTAGAGAAGGAACATTGGCCAATGTTCGAGATGTACATACTGCCATTAAAAATGACTTTAATCTTGATCTTAGCAGGACCATTTCTGCACCACAAGGAATTAAGAATATATATCAAAGATTAAATGCCGGAGGAGATTTAATTTATACCCGAGATCATAAAGGGCGTACAGAATTTACGGCTGGATGGCTTGATCTTAGATGGGGTCAGGGTGTAAGTAGAGCTAAGCCTAATAATCCTAAAGGGGGCTTATCTACAGTCATTGACGACAGAGGTCATGATGTTACCCAAGCCTTTACCACCAATAAAGTGGTTGCAGATAGTGAACCTAATATAAAAGCAGAAAATGCATTAATCAATCAGCATTATAAAAGAGGACTAGAAGAAGCCATTAATGAATATATGAAAAACAATCCCCATGATCAAATATCAATCATTACCCAAAGAGACTATACCACCAATGAATCTAAATACACGGACAATTTATTAATTACAATGCATTATACGACTCCCTTTGGGAATCTAGTAAAATACGAATACAGCCCGATTTTCAGGCCAAAAAGACAACATGTATATGTATTTATAAATGGAACCCCCAGAGCACATTTTACTTTCAAGAATTCAAAGCATATTCAATATCGACATGGTAGAAAAAATGGTACATTTCATATGGGATAAATAATAAATCCAACCATTGGTGGGTCAATATCTTTTTTACTTTTTTCCTATATGGAGTTCCATCAAGTTTACTTGTAAATCCAAAATTTCATTCTTACTAATTAAATTACTTTTATCCATCTAAAAATGTCAACACCTACAAACCGTCTTCTTGCCATCATGCCTCATCACCTCACTGATGCGGATAAAAACATCTTTGTCAGCCATTTGATTAATAATGGATATGAATCAGCCCTGGGCGTTTCCGCGAAGCCGGAAGATCTCTTTATTGAAGAAAACCAAGCTGCTTTAAATGGGGAGGACAACAGCCGGGCCATTCATCGCAATGCAGTTGATATTCGCCAAAGGGTTAATTTGTGGAAAGCAAATTTAAAAGATACCATTGCAGCACCTCATTTTCAGGCCTTAAATGTAAACAATGTACATAATGACATTTTAGATCTGACAAACTTCCAAAGTTTATTCGGGCCAGTAAATACACAACATTGTGAGCATTGTGAATCTATCCTTAGTCCGGCAGCTTATTTTGCAGACCTGATGCACCTGGTTCAAAAGTATATTACTGATCCCAGTGCAGATAAAATCCCAAGCGGCAAAAAACTCATGGAACGAAGGGTAGATTTAGCTACTATGCCTTTGGATTGCGAACATACGGAAACACTTGTTCCTTATTTGCAAATCGTGAATGAAGCTATGGAAATAATGCTGCGATCAGCTCCCGACGAAGACGGTTTACAGTTAATTGCTCAGGAGATATACCCCTTTAATTTACCCTTTAATTCTCCTTTGGAACAGATCAGGTCCTATCTGGCCCATTTTAATTTACAATTGTCTGATATCATGGATATGCTTACCATAGATGAAACCGAGCGTACCAAAGCACAATTGGGCTTATCTTCCGAAACCTTTGCCTTGATTACGACACCTGATATTAGCATTGAGGCCTTAAACCTGGCATATGGAGTTGATACAGACGCAGGCCAAGACCTGGCAAATCTCCTTCAAATTGAAAATTTAATCGAAAAAATCAATTATTCGCTGGAGGAAGTAAATGACTTAAGTAGTCAATCCAGTTTCTTAGGTAGTTTTTTAACGCCCGCACTTGCTTTTTCCAATGGTGTCCAGGATGGTGAAGATGCGAACACCATACTCCTTTCAAGTTTTGACCGCTTCCATCGCTTTTTGCGTCTCGCTTCGAAAGTAAATTGGGGTTTGACAGACCTGGATTGGATACTTTACAGCTTGGGAATTTCTACATTCGACGAAAATGCCGTTCAACAAATCAGCAAAGTCAAAATGCTGGAGGCTCGTCTAAAGGTACCATTAGATCAATTAAGCAGTTATTGGTTTGACCTTAAGTTTTTTGATCCAGGCAATACCCAGCAAACTGGAAGCTTTTTCGATCAGATATTTAATGAGCCTGTCGCATTTTTTACTAATTATGAGGAAAATGATTCAAATCCATATCATCCTCCTTATGCTAGTAAAAATCCAGCATTTCCAGATCCAACATTTCCATCCACAAGTCTAACAATAAGCTGGGATTCTCAATCTACTGATGCAGTTAGTTTACAGATACGGCACCGTTTACTTGCAGCTTTAAAGGTTAATGATGCTGAATTAAACTTAATGGTAAAATCCCTAGCCGAAGCACGGTCTATAGATTTGAGTGCTATTCCACTGACCATTGAGAATTTATCTGCACTCTATAGGATCAGCAGCCTTTCTGACAATGTTAAACTGTCAATAATTGAATATTTTTCACTACTAGAACTCTTGAATAAAGCTGAGCTTTCAGGCATTGATGATGTCATAGAATTTGTAAAATGGGTAGATTTTTTAAAGGAAAGCAAGCTTAGTCCAGATCAATTACAGTACATTATACTAGGTAGTTTAAGTCCATCAATCGACCCAGGATTTGCTACTGATGATCTTGAACCCTTTTGGGATAGTTTACAGAAGGCCGTTGCACCCAGCCTATTAAATGCCTCCTTCTTTTCCAAAAATCAATTGATGCTGGAACAGACAAGCGGCCTCGAGAATATTCGTAACTACATCAATGAACAGGGGCTCATTCAGTCTGGCATCGTTGGTGACACCGAAGCCTTGACTGAATTGTTAGAAAAATACCGAAGTTTACAACAAAATAATTTTTACGAGCATTTAGGAAGTTTTTTCAATCAGAGTCTTCCCCTTGTACAAGCAAGTTCAGAATTAATTGCTAAAATCTTTGGACCCACAGAATATATTCCCTTGTTTTTTGATCCCTCTACCAAAGAAGCGGCTTTCGAATTTATTCAGCATTTGAGTCAAATGTTGATGTTGGTTAAGGAATTGAAACTTTCAGCCGATGTTCTCAAGCAGATGGAGGCTCATCCAGAATGGTTTGATTTACAGCTTAGCGGAGGGAACATCCAATTCAGTTTAAGGGATATTCCTAATATCTATCAATTTCAGCAGTTTACAAAACGAGTTAAAGGAGGAGAAAAATCTCTCCTAGCATATTTTGAAATACCTGCAAGTAATGCTGCGGAGCAGGCTGCCAAAGCAGCTGCTTTTGCTGAGCTAAATGCCTGGATACCAAGTGAAATCACCAGCATTCAAAGCCAATTAGAATTAACACATCCTTTTCCTGATTCCGTAAGTGTTTATCAGCGCTTTGCCAAACTCCTCGACACAAGTAAAAAAATTGGTGCAAATGTTCAATTGTTGTTCCAACTGTCAAGAGTGAGTGCATTAAGCGCTACTTCAGATTGGGCGGAATTAAAAAAATCAGCCGATGATCTGTTAAACATCTTAAATGCCAATTATGAAACCGAACAATGGGAAAAAGTATTTGGTCCCATCAGAGATGATTTAAATGAAAATCTCCGGGACGCTTTGGCAGGTCGTTTGATATTTTCTCTACAAAGTGACCTTCCTGAAGTTCAAGATCAACAGTCTTTATATGAGTATATGCTCATGGATGTCAAAATGAGTGGCTGTGCCAAAACCTCACAACTCAAGCAAGGTTTGGATTCGCTTCAGCTATATATTCATCGATGCAACATGGGATTAGAAGAGGGCACCCTTAGTCATATTCCAGCTACATGGTGGGCCTGGATGAGTCACTACAGGGTTTGGGAAGCCAACCGCAAAGTATTTCTTTATCCAGAAAATTATATCGACCCCAGTTTGCGAAAGTTACAGACCCCTCTATATCAAGAATTCAAGGACGAATTGTTACAGGGAGAGGTCTCAGAAGAAAAAATTGCGGACGTTTTTCATAATTATTTGCGCAAACTGGAGGAGTTATCTAACCTTCAAATTGTAGATACCTATTACACTTTAGTAGATAAGCCCTTATTAGGCAGTCAAGAACATACCGTATTTCTATTTGCACATACCCATACGGATTCGCCAGAATTCTATTATCGTAAAGTGATCATTGACCCTGTTACAGCAGAGATCAATCAATGGGAACCCTGGCAAAAGATTGATGCAGGCATTCAGGCCAAAAACCTGACCGCAGTGTATGCCTTTAACCGCCTTTTCATTTTCTGGGTTGAGCATACTACAAAAAGTATCCAGGTACCCAAAAAGAGTGCCCATCGAAACAATTCCCACGGCAACTCATCCCAAACGGAAAAAGCTGAGGTTGTAATGGCCACTATCAAGTATGCCTTTCAGCAAAGTAAGCTTCACTGGACACCTCCCCAAACTTTAAAAGGAGATTTGCCTATTTCGGTGAGTCCGGATCACCTGGGTATTGGAGAGCCTGATCAATTCACTGATGCAAGTGATTATTTATCAGAAATTAGAAATGTGATCCATCCTGATCTAAACGTAGAAAAAGGATTTTGGAGGCGGGTATATCCTATTCATTTACAAGCCACTAATGAAAAGGCAGAGCGAATCATGATTTTATATGGTGATTTACCTCGGATACCGCCTAATTTACCAGCGGTTCAGGTCAATTCTGCAAGAACGACCAAGTATGAGGAACAAAATCACTTTAATGATATGTTGTACCGGGCAGCGAGAATGGCTGAGAATGCAGCAGGGCAGGTAGCTGGCTGGGTTACATTGGTGCCTGCCATGTTCCTAAGTAACGACCTCCTCGTTGAAGAAGAAGCCCTGCTGATTCGAGAACAGGCTACGGATCGGTCATTTACGCTGGCCATTAGCGATTCCAAATTGCAGGAGATTACCACTAAGAATCTTTTCATTGACAATTATTTTGCCGCGCCGCTTGGTGGAGATAGTATTGATGAAGGATCGATATTAGGGCAGTTGAGTCATTGGCCTATGGATGAAGGTAGTAGTCAGGTAGTGGAAGACCAGGTGGGCATCAATGATGGGCAAATTTCAGGACCTACCTGGGTGCAGATAGAAGGTTTTAATGCTCCATCTCCTCCCGGTGGTGGTGAAAATCCGACCACCCAATCCAGAGCCGTAATAAACAATGATAGTGGTAATTCTATTTTGCCAATTACGGATTTTAATAACCCAGCTTCAGACTGGGAGGCCTTCACATTTGAATGTTGGATCAAACCGGATGCAGATAATGATCGGATTGGAACCCTCGTGGCGCTAACGGCCCCCTCTGAAGATTCTAACTCATCCTCCATCACAATTTATTTTGCCCATACTGATGAAAAAGAATTTAGAGTAAATATTAATGGGAATCACTTTCAACTCATTCCCCAGGCAATAGTCGACGGGCTTTGGCATCATGTAGCCTTTACTTTTGTGCGGGCATCTAAGACGCTCCTTTCTTACCAGGATGGAATTTTAGTAAAAACAGATACAACCAGTCTTAACCCACCACTGAGTGGTTTTAATAAATTGTATTTGGGACAAAATAGTGATGACTATGGAGATAGTGAAGATTTTGACAGGACTGGAAATGTTGATCCTCCTGAAACCTATAAAGGTAAAATAGCGGAAATTCGTTTATGGAATATAGCACGTTCTGGAGACCAGATTAATGAAACTATTCGCCGTAAACTCAGTGGGTCTGAGGGAGGGCTGGTTGGTTATTGGCCCTTAGATGAAGGAAGTGGAGATGTCATAGATGACAAGACATCGAATAATAATAATACTCAAAGTTTTCAAGGTGAAAGCTGGGAATTGGTAAATGATTTCCCCTTTTTGGAAGAAGCTGATGCAGTAATTGAAGAAGAAAACGATGATGAAAGCGATTCAGATCCAAGAGCAGTCTTACAATTTGAAAGGTCTCAATTTGTTGAAGTCGGTTCCTTTAAAGGAGCTGCAATGACAGAGTTCACGATTGAATGCTGGGTAAAATCAAGCCAAATGGGTACTATTTTAGATCTCTCCTTTCCCGACCAGTCCGGACATGCTTTAACCCTTACCACCGCTACTGATGACAATGGTAAACTCAGGTTGAGAATAGATGGAGAAGGTTCAGGACTCATTAATGCTGCTTTTAATAATGGTCAATGGAATCATTTAGTTGTAACCTGGCGCAGCCAAACCGGACGAATCGGTGTGTACAAAAACGGAACGGAACTTCCCATCGAAGTAACATTAGCTCAGGGACGAACTATTCCTACTGATGGAATTCTCAGGATTGGAGATAATCTTGACGATACCCAAGATCCGTCAATTACAGGTTTTGGGGAAGGTTTTATTGGGCAACTGGCTGAACTTCGAATTTGGAATGTTGCTTTGAGTCCCACAGAAATATTGGAGACAATCGAAGGGGGTGGACAAGTAGAATCCGTTGGGTTTTTACTCTCTAATGTTTCCTCTTTACATGGCAGATCCAATGGTGTCAAGAATATGCCAGGTACCTTTGTATTCGACAATGGTAATGAATCATTCCTTGTTTTTTCCAAAAATCATCGTATGGCTCCAATTGCTCATGCCATGGAATTTCCTAGCAACAAGTTTGATGGACATCAGACATTGGTTTTGCAACAAAGCAGAGAAAATCTGTTTTTTTCAGGTCCTTTTTCATTCTTTAAATTAAACGCCCAAAGTATCCTCCAACTGAGTCAAAGAGCTTTTATTGGAGGCCCTGAGCAAGTGTTGAATCTACAATCCCAACACCTGGCTGAAATACCTTTCCTCCAATATGGCCCTAATTCGATCCGAGTAATTGCCAAAAGCAGCGATAGAATGGATTTCAATGGTCCGTTTAAAGATTACTTTTGGGAGGTATTTTTCCATATCCCATTTCTTGTTGCTAAAACTTTCAATACGCATCAGAATTTTGCAGCTGCTAAAAAATGGATGGAATTCATCTTCGATCCTCATGGAGATGTTAATGAAACAGCGGATGACTCGAGCCATGCAGCTGATCGTTTCTGGCAATTTTTACCATTCAGGGGCCATAATCTGGAAAAGCTGAATCAAATGATGAATAATCCCCTGGAAATCAAAGTATACGAAAATGACCCATTTGACCCGGATGGACTGGCTCGAACCCGGATAGGTGCCTATGAAAAAGCTTTGGTCATGGCCTACATTGATAATCTGATTGATTGGGGAGACTATCTTTTCGCTCAAGACAGTTGGGAATCGATTACTGAAGCGACCATGTTGTATATTTTAGCTCTGGACATTCTGGGTACCAGACCTAAATTGATAGGTGATCCCTCCCTGGTAAGGCTGTCTAAAAGCTATAGTCAGTTGACTGGTACAAATATGATTACTCAGGAATTGCTGGAATTGGAAGATAAGGTCCTTGCTTCAGGTGATTCTATTCAACTGCCTGGTCTACCTTTTGACCCTATTGAAACATTTAATTATTTCTGTGTCCCTGAAAACAAGGAATTCCTTGCTTATTGGGATCGAGTGGAAGATCGTCTGTTTAAGATTAGGCATTGTATGAATATTGAAGGAGTTAGAAGACAGTTGGCACTCTTTCAACCTCCCATTGATCCGCGTCAACTGATTCGGCTGGCAGCTTCCGGTCAGGATATTCTTCAATTGGGGTCAAACTTACAGGCCCAGGTAACTCCTTATAGGTTTACATCTTTGATACAGCAAGCAAAAGAATTTACCAATACCTTAATTCAACTTGGTGATAAGCTTTTAATTACTTTGGAAAAGAAAGACGCAGAATCACTAGGATTAATGCGGGCCTCTTTTGAGAGTACGATCTTGAAAATGACTGGAAAAGTTAAGGAAAAGCAAGTCGAACTGGCCGAAAACCAATTACAATCTTTGGAAACCGCCAAATCCATTGCTCAGGCACGTAGAGACTATTATACCAATAGGGAATTTATAAATTCGGCAGAAATTACCCACCTGGCCTTATTAGGTGCATCTGGCCTAGCAAATGGGATTGGACAGGGTTTCAAATTGGGCAGTTCTATTGCCTCCCTGGTGCCAGATACCCAAGAAGGATTAATTGGCATTGAACCCACTCTTTTAGTCCGTTATGGTGGATCAAATTTCGCTAAATTTGCTGATTACATTGGAGATAGCCTATTAATCCTGGGAACCTTGTTAGAAACGGGGGCATCAATGAGTGTCACCATAGGAGCTTATCAACGCAGGCAGGAGGAGTGGGATTTTCAGGCAGAACTGGCTGAATTGGATATTCAACATATTAATCACCAGATAACTATTGCTAAGTTGCAGGTTGACCTGGCAACACAGGAGTTGGAGGTACATAATTCAAGTCTGGAACAAAGCAAGGAGCAGGAGCAATATTTGAAGGACAAGTTTACCAATAAGGACTTGTATCAATGGATGTGCGGCAGGATCGCAACAGTATATTTCCAATCCTACAAACTAGCTTTTAATTTAGCCAAAGAGGCTGAAAAATCTTTCCAATTTGAACGGAATTTAGCAGATACTTATATCGAATTTGGTTATTGGGACAGTTTGAAAAAGGGATTGCTTTCTGGAGAAGGTTTGATGATTAGTTTGCAACAGTTGGAACATGCCTATATGAACCAACATGAACGCAAACTAGAAATTGAAAAGACGATTTCCCTGTTACAATTAAATCCATTGGCTTTTCGAGATCTTAAAAATGATGGACAATGTACTTTTGAATTGACCGAACAGCTTTTTGACTACGATTTTCCTGGACATTATAATCGACAAATCACCTCGATTTCCATTTCCATTCCAGCAATTGTGGGGCCCTATCAAAATGTGCAAGCCACACTGACCCAATTGAGAAATCAAATTCTTTTGAAGCCCGACGCCTCAGCTGTTGAATACCTAATAAGTAATACTGGTGATCGACCGGATTCAGGCACCCTACGTTATAATTGGCGAAATAATCAACAGATTGCTATTTCTAAAGGAGCAGAGGATTCTGGAATGTTCTTTCTCAATTTTCAAGATCAACGATTTCTTCCTTTTGAAGGGACCGGTGCTGTATCGGAATGGAAATTAGAAATGCCAAAAGCAAGTAATCGAATTGATTTTGATAGTATTTCGGATGTGATTATTCATTTGAAATATACCGCAACATCAGGAGGACAAACCTTTAGAGAGGAAGTAATCAATTTAGATGCCATGCAAACTTATCAAGGTTGGCGTTTTCTAAGTTTGCGGCAAGAATTCTCAACAGACTGGCATGCTTTCACAAAAAATCAATCCTTAAATGAACCGGAAACAAAACTTTCTTTCATGCTCTCGGAAAAACTGTTTCCTGTTAATTTGGTATCAAATTCATTAGAAATTGGTTATGATGGTCATCAGATCAGCCTAATTTCTTTAATAGAAGAAGGTGGAAGTGAGAATCTAAACCTCAAATTGAATGATACCCCAATTAATAACGGCATGATACAAAGGCTTGACATTGGTACTAATTTAACCATTAGTGCGGATAAGGATCCAGCAAAAAATTTAAAGGATCTAATTCTGATTATGCCCTTTAAAGGTGATTTAGCCTGGTAGATATAATCTTAATATATTTTTTTAAATGCATAACAAATGATATATAAGAATTTATTTTGGCTTTTCACACTAATACTAAATGTAGGTATTGTCTTAAATATACAGGCACAAATACAAACTCAAACCTTCATTAGTAGTGATAATTTTACCGTGCCCGAAGGAGTGACCTCAGTTACAATTTTTTGTTGGGGAGCCGGTGGTGGTGGTGGAACAGGCGGAGAGTTTCTGGGTACAAATTATTCAGGCGGTGGCGGTGGCGGTGGTGGTTTTAGTGGAGGAACATTGACTGTAAATCAAGGTGATATAATTACCATAACTGTTGGTACTGGTGGAAGTGGTGCAACATCGGCTTCATTTACTGCTGGCGGTTCGGGAGGTAATTCTGTAGTTCAGCATTCCTCCGGAACTCTTACCGCAAGTGGAGGTGATGGAGGAGTAGGAGGTTTTACCACTGCATTAGGTGGAGTAGGGTCGTTTTCTGGAACTGTAAGTAATCCGGTCTCATTTAATGGAGGAACCGGAGCCGGCCGCAGTGCAGGAGGAACTAATCTTACTGGAGGCGGTGGCGGTGGTGGTGCCGGTGACAGTGAAAATGGCAATACTGGAACCTCTGGATCTTCTGGAGGTCAAGGTGGTATTGGTGGAAGTAATAATGGTGGAGATGGCGGGAATGGTGGCAACAATGAATCACCAGCGGGAAATGCCTCCGATTATGGAGGTGGTGGCGGTGGTAGTGGCAGTTCACCTGGGTTATCAGGAGGTAATGGAGCAAATGGATTCGTAATTATTCAATGGGGAATGCTGCTTCCAGTCGAGCTTGCTAATTTTTCCACAAATCTCTTTAATGAGGAAGCAGTAGTTCTTAAATGGACAACCTATAGCGAACACAATAACAAGGGTTTCGAAATTCAACGCAGCAATAATGGATTTAATTGGGAATTCGTAAATTTTGTTAATGGTCAGGGATTTACTTTTGAGCAAATGGATTATAAATATATTGATGCAATAAAAGCAGGTCATCAAAACCTATATTATCGTCTTAAGCAAATTGATTTCGATGGTGCTTTTGAATATTCTCATGTGGTCAATATTAGCGCTGTAGCAAATTTTATTTTGCCACATAAGGTCTATCCTAATCCCTCCTCTAATATTTTATATGTCATTAGTGAAGCTGGAAAAAGTATTATTTACAATGCAACAGGGCAGCCTTTAAAGATGATAGAATTGTTTAAAGGCACCAATAGAATCGATATAGAGGATCTCCCAAAAGGTAATTATGTATTGCAAATAATCGAAAATAATGGCAAACGATCTGTCAATTCATTTATAGTTAATCCATGAGATTGCATTTAATTGAAAATAAATTTTCAACTAATCCTTCTCCATTACAATTTTTGCTCATTCATCTCTCAACAATTTAGTCGGATTCACCCGAACCGCCTTCATAATTTGAAAAGTAACCGTGGCCATAATCAGAACCATCAATAATAGCCCTGCCATAGGGTAAATCCACCAGGCAATTTGAATGTGGTAAGCAAAATTGTCTAACCAGTTATTGATCAAATAATGAATCAAAGGAACGATAAGAATCAAGGCCAACAAGGTTTGATAAAAGTAGGTTTTGATAAATAACATGTACAAGGAGGAAACTGATGCTCCCAATACTTTTCTCACTCCAACCTCCTTGATTCGCTTGTTAACCATAAAGGTGACCATGCCATATAAACCCAGGCACGCCAGTAAAATGGCTAGGATGGAAAAGATTTGTATCATGCTGGATAATTTCTCCTCTGACTGGTATAAGCGCTCCAGGTTGGCATCAAGGAACTTCCACTCCAGAGGAGTACCGCCAGCTACTTGCTGCCAGGTATCTTCTAATAAAGCAATTTGTCCTCTTGGATTACCTGGATTAAAGCGAACATACATGTATTCCATATCGATAAAGGGCATAATTACTACTGCCGGACCTATCTCCTGATGAAGTGAGGTGTAATTAAAATCTTCTGCCACTCCAATTATGGTTCTTGGGCCATCTAATTCGAAAAAATGTACTTGCTGACCGACAGGATCTTCCAGACCAAGCTCATCAGCAGCCTTCTGGTTGATGATAATAGCTTTGGTAGGATCATTAATAAAATCTCTGGAAAAAGATCTTCCGGAAATTAATGGAATACTCATTGTTTCGAAATAGCCATAATCCGCCAGGTTAAAGAAAACTCTTTTACTATTCTCTGGATCATCACCTACCTTCTGAATGATGCTAAAAGGCCAGGGATCTCCCACTACCCTCTCACTCCTGCTTACCTGAGCAACTGACGAATGCTGAGTCAAACGCCCTTTGTAAGTTTCAAAATACCGAGTCATATCTTCTGGTAGGGTTTTTATTAAAACTACATTGTCAGCACTATAACCAGTATCTTTATTAATCAGGAAGTTTATTTGTTTGGCCATAATTATTGTGGCACAGATCAATCCAATAGAGATCGCAAATTGAAGAGTTAATAACACATTTTTTAACTGCAAAGGATGCTGTTTTCCATTTTTTAGATTGCCTTTTAAAGATTTTATGACATCAATTTTGGAAAGGCTGAGAGCAGGATAAATACCTGAGGCCAAACCGATAAAAATACCAACAAAGATTAAAATTGGTAGCACTCTAATTACTTGCTTCATGCCCAATTCAAATTCCCACATCATAAATCGGGCTACTGAAGGAAAAATTACTAGAATGATTCCAAAAGACAGCAACAGGCATAAGAAACTCAAAATCATTGATTCTGTTAATAGCTGAGCAACAATTCCCTTTCTATTGGCTCCTAAAACCTTCCTGACTCCTGTAGATTTAGTCCGATTTATAGACAAGGCATGGGAGAGATTGGAAAAATTGAAGCCAGCGATTATCAAGATCAATAGAGCTACTATTAAAAGTGCTGTGACACTAAATCTATTTCCTGACCTAATATGACTTGCCAGATCATCAGACATATCTGAAGATCCCAAATAAATATCTGTAACATTTTGTACGATGGGTTGCATGGGTGTGGGATCTTCAGGATTAAGATCTCTAAAATGTTGAGCCAATCCGTCCTCAAATCGATTTGAGTCGGTATTGGGTTTCAATTTCACATAGGTCATAAATCCCAGCCAGCTCCAACTGGTTAAATCAGAGGCATAGCCTTCAGGAATGGTATAAGTGGAAAATGAGATTAAAAAGTTGAAATTTAGGTGGGAATTCTCTGGAATATCAGCCAGCACCCCTGTTATATTCAAAGGAAGAGTGTTGTTAAATAATATGGATTGACCCACCGGATCTGGATCATTAAAATATTTCAGAGCCAGCTCTTCCGAAATAACAATAGAATTAGGTTGATCTAAGGCTGTAGAAGGATCACCGGATAGCATTTCATATTGCAATATTTCCAGAAAAAGTGAATCAGCATAATAGCCATGATCTTCATAAAAGTGAACATCTCCATTAGAGAAAAGACAATTCATGGCATAACGAGATCTGGAAATTTTTTCCAATTCAGAAAAATTTCCTCGAATACCTGGAGCCAAAGCCGGTGGTGAATTCACCAAAGTAGTTACATTCCCTGCATTATCCTGAAAAGCAAAATTCACTCGATAGATCTGATCCTTATTCTCAAGAAATTGATCAAAGGAAAGTTGGTGATTGACAAAGAATAGAATCAATAAAAAACTACTTAGGCCCAAAGTTAAGCCGAAGATGTTTATAGCCGTAAACCCCCTATTTTTTCTAAAAAAACGGATAGAACTAATAATATTATTTTTGATGGTACTCATAGATAACAGTTTATTTATAGGTGATCGGTGTTCGCGTTTTAAGGTATATCGATTGATAAATAATATTACCCCCACCCAGAAGCGCAATTTGGCTTTCCTGGTGCCATATTTAGCCTGGTTCTGATAAAACTGCTCTTCCAAATCCCCCAATATGGGATCATGTAGACTATTCCTACAATACCAGCTAAAAAATCGTTGTGCAAGACGTGGTGGTCGTTTTTTCATAGATCAAAATGATCCAATTATTATTTTATTATTTACCCATTTGTAAAACAACCAAATTAGGAAAAAATCTGTGTATTACACATTTTTTAAGGAAAGCTTATGAAATTAGAACCTTTTTAGGCACGCAGATAACACAAATTCCGCCAATCTTTCACCAGATCTCTGATTACTAAATTACCAGACCACCAGACTACTAGACTACTAGACTACAAAAAAAGAATCCTCCTTCCCTTCCAACACACTTTCCCCCATCAGGAATTCATCTACTTTCTTTGCAGCCTCCCTACCTTCGGAAATAGCCCATACCACCAGAGACTGTCCTCTTCTCATATCACCAGCTACAAACACCTTTTCCAGATTGGTTTGAAAGTCGGTATCTGCCACATTTTTGTTTTCGGTTAAATCAATATTTAACTGTTCCAATAATCCCTCATATTGAGGATGAACAAACCCAATGGCCAACAGGACTAGGTCACTGGGTATTTCTTTTTCTGTTCCAGGGATTTCCGTAAATCCATATTTGCCGGTACTTTCATTTTTTGACCATTGGATTTCTACTGTTTTTACAGCTTTGAGCTGTCCTTTTTCATCGCCAATAAATTCTTTAGTCATTATGGCCCATTCTCTAGAGCAACCTTCTTCATGCGATGAACTGGTCCGCAATATCATAGGCCAATTGGGCCAGGAATTTGGGTTTCTTTTTTCATCGGGCTTCCACATCAATTCAATTTGGGTCACGCTATTTGCCTTATGGCGGTTGGAGGTTCCAACACAATCTGCTCCGGTATCCCCCCCTCCTATTACCAATACATTTTTGTTATTTGCCAAAATGGCTTTTCCTTCCGGAATAAAATCGCCTGCTACTCTTTTATTATTCTGCTCCAAAAAGTCCATTGCAAAATGAATACCTTCTAACTGACGGCCTGGAATAGGCAAATCACGGGGAATTGTGGAGCCTCCACATAATACCACTGCATCATGGTCTTCTACAAGTTTAAGGGCATTAATATTCCCCCCAACTTCAGCATTCACTTTAAACCGAATCCCTTCTGCTTCCATGATGGCAATCCTTCGCTCTAATACTCGCTTCTCTAATTTGAAGTCAGGAATTCCGTAACGCAAAAGTCCTCCAATTCGGTCGTTGCGTTCATAAACAGTTACAGAATGCCCCACTTTATTCAACTGAGCTGCTGCTGCCAGACCTGCAGGTCCACTTCCCACCACAGCTACCTTTTTACCTGTCCGAATGGTGGGAGGCTTAGGCCTCACATACCCTTTGTCAAAGGCAATTTCTGCTATTGATTTTTCAATATGTTCGATGGCTACAGGGGCTTGGTTAATCCCTAAAACGCAGGCTGCCTCACACGGCGCTGGACAAATTCGTCCCGTAAACTCTGGAAAGTTGTTGGTACTTTGTAATATTTCGAAAGCCAGAAACCAATTTTCTTCATAAACAGCATCATTAAATTCGGGTATGATATTTCCTAATGGACACCCATTATGACAGAAAGGAATACCACAATCCATACATCTTGATGCCTGTCTAACGGTCTTATCCTGATCAAAGTCCTGATAGATTTCTTTATAATCTTCGATTCGATTCTTTGGGTCCCGAGTTTTTGGTAATTCCCTGTTATATTTTAAAAAACCTTTTGGATCGGCCATCTTTTTTGTTGTTGGTTGTTCGTTATTCGTTATTAGGAAGTTTGTTTTAGGCTAGGGCAACTCTTCACTTTCACCTACCAGAGGTAAAAATCATTCAAAATTTGTCATTCAAAATTTATCATTAAATCCACTATCCTACCTCTACTGTTTGATTCACTTTCTCTTTTTCTCTTTTCCGCTTTTGTAGGACTGCCTTATAATCCTTTGGCATTACTTTAATGAAATCAGCTCGATGATTTTCCCAATTATTTAAAATTTTCGTAGCGATGATACTATCAGTATAAGTTGCGTGATTAGAAATCAATTTTTTTAAGCGGGACCAATCCTCTTCATTTAAGGGGTCCAAATCAATCATATCCATATTGACTTTATATTGAAAATCCTTCTTTTTATCAAAAATATAGGCCATGCCTCCACTCATCCCCGCAGCAAAATTTTTACCGGTATCCCCAAGAATCACTACAACCCCACCAGTCATATATTCACATCCATGATCTCCAATCCCTTCTACTACAGCTATAACACCTGAGTTTCGAACAGCAAATCGTTCTCCTGCCATTCCATTAATATATGCTTCACCAGAAGTGGCGCCGTAAAAAGCTACATTACCGATAATGATATTTTCGGAAGCTTCAAAAGGTGCTTGTTGATCAGGAATTACTATAAGGCGTCCTCCAGAAAGCCCTTTACCAAAATAATCATTGGCCTCTCCTTCCAGTTTAAATTCTATTCCGGAAGCACCAAAGGCACCAAAACTTTGGCCAGCAGAGCCTTTAAAGTGAAAATGGATGGTTCCAGGCTCTAAGCCTTTACTTGAATGGAATCTGGAAATTTCATTTGATAACATAGTTCCTACTGCCCGATCTGTATTTCGAATAGCAAAAGAGCCAGTTGTTTTTTCTCCTCTAATTATTGAGGGCTGGGCTTTTTCAATTAGCTGTCGATCCAGGACATCATCAATGCCATGATCCTGTTCTACTAATTTCCGCTGACCAATTGATTCATGGGCAGGTTCTTTGTATAAGATGGGACTGAGGTCTAGTTTTTTATATTTCCAATGCTCAATATTATTTTTCAATTTGAGTAAATCCACTCTACCTATCATTTCATCTACCTTTCTAAACCCAAGAGTTGCCATAATCTCCCTGAGATCCTCTGCCAGAAATCTGAAGAAATTTATTACATGCTGCGGATTACCAGTAAAATGTTTTCTCAGTTCTGGATTTTGAGTGGCAATACCTACAGGGCATGTATTTAGGTGGCATTTTCTCATCATAATACATCCTTCTACAACCAAAGCAGCAGTAGCAATTCCCCATTCTTCCGCTCCTAAAAGGGTTGCGATGGCTAAATCGCGTCCTGTCCTTATCTGCCCGTCGGTTTGTAAGGTTATTCGATCCCTTAGCTTATTTTTAACCAGCGTTTGATGTGTTTCTGCCAGGCCCAATTCCCAGGGCAAGCCTGCATGTCTTATTGATGTTAAAGGAGAGGCTCCAGTTCCTCCATCATGCCCAGATATCAGGATGGCATCGGCATGTGCTTTAGCAACCCCTGAAGCAATAATTCCTACCCCAGCTTTAGATACCAACTTGACATTAATGCGGGCCTCCCGGTTGGCATTTTTTAAATCAAAAATTAGCTGGGCCAGGTCCTCAATAGAATAAATATCGTGATGTGGAGGAGGGGAGATAAGCCCTACTCCTGGTGTAGAATGACGAACCCGTCCAATCCAGTCATCCACTTTATGCCCCGGCAACTGTCCTCCTTCTCCTGGTTTGGCACCCTGAGCCATTTTAATTTGCAATTCGTCTGCATTGGTAAGATAGTAGCTGGTAACTCCAAATCGACCTGAGGCTACCTGCTTCGTGGCTGAACGCTCTAAATCACCATTTTCTTTAGGTAAATAACGAGATTCATCTTCTCCTCCTTCTCCACTATTGCTTCTCCCTCCAATCCGGTTCATTGCGATGGCTAAGGTTGAATGCGCTTCGTGAGAAATGGATCCAAAAGACATTGCACCAGTGGCAAATCTTTTAAAGATACTTTCTGCTGGTTCTACCTCATCTATAGAAATGGGGCTTCCTTTCCTAAAGGTCAGGAGCCCCCTAAGCGTAAGTGCGTTCTCGTTTTGTTGGTTTATAATTGATGCGTATTTCCTATAAGCTTTAATATCATTTGTTCTTGAAGCTACTTGGAGAAAATGGACGGATTTTGGGTTGAAGGTATGTTCTTCCCCTCTTTGCTTCCATTGGAAAACACCCCCACTTTCTAATCGTCGGAAAGGTATTTTTTTCTCAGCGAAAGCATGTTGGTGCCGGACCAGGCACTCCTGAGCAATGCCATCAAAATCAATACCCTGGATTCTGGAAATGGTACCTGTAAAACATTTTTCTACAACTTCTTCATGGATTCCAAGCGCTTCAAAAATCTGTGCGCCATGATAGGATTGTAAGGTTGAAATACCAATCTTTGACATGATTTTCAACAGTCCTTTTCCTATGGCTTTATTATATGTCTGATACAATGTTTCTAAATCCTGGTCGGGATCAAAAATTCCCTTTCGCTTGAGACCTGCAATGCTTGAGTAAGCTAAATAAGGGTGAATGGCACTGGCACCATAGGCAATTAAACAAGCAGCATGATGTGTTTCCCGTACATCACCTGATTCTACAACCAGACTGGTCTGATTTCTTAGACCTTGCCGAATTAAATGATGATGAATGGCACCTGTAGCTAATAGTGATGGAATAGGTGCTCTAAAAATATCTGCCATCCTATCAGAAAGAATCAGAATATTATACTTATTGCGCAAATGGTCCTCTGCTACCGCACAAATCTGGTCAATAGCAGCTCGAAGTCTCCCCTTTTGTCCATCTGACCTAAAAACAATGTCAATGACTCCTACTTTATAATCCGAATGGTTGAGGTGTTTAATTTTATTAAAATCTTTTGTAGTCAACATTGGTGAAGACAAATGGATGTATTTGGCACGATCCGGAACAAGATTCATAATATCTTCTTCTCCACCAAGCATCGCATAAAGAGACATAACCGATCGCTCACGAATAGGATCAATTGGAGGATTGGTTACTTGGGCAAACAGCTGCTTAAAATAATTAGATAAATGCTGTGACTGATGAGACAATATTGCCAAAGGTATATCAGCACCCATAGAGCCAATAGGATCTTTTCCTATTTTTATCATGGGCTCAATAATCATCTTTAGATCTTCTTTAGTAAAACCAAAAAGTTGTTGCCGCTGAAGCAGAGCCTCCTCGGGCAGAGCTACAATTGTATCTCCCTGTTCAGGTAAATCTTCTATATTCACCTTGTGTTTATCCAACCATTCTCTATAGGGATGAGCCTGGCAGATTTTTGCTTTTAATTCGGCATCATTGATCAATCTCCTCTCATCTAAATCTGCCATCAGAATCCTTCCAGGTTGCAATCGGCCTTTATATATAATGGTAGCGGGGTCAACAGGTAAGGCTCCTGCTTCTGATGCTACAATCAGAGTATTATCATCAGTAATACAATAACGCGAAGGCCTTAATCCATTTCTATCAAGAGTTGCCCCTATCAATTTCCCGTCTGTAAAGCAAATGGAAGCCGGGCCGTCCCAGGGTTCCATAATGCTGCGATGGTACTCATAAAAAGCTCTTTTATAATCCTCCATTTCATCGTCCTGCTGCCAGGCTTCCGGGATCATCATCATTAAGGCATGAGGGAGTGAAAATCCTCCCAAAACCATAAACTCTAACACATTGTCAAAATTTCCGGAGTCCGACAGATTTTCCCCACATATCGGATACAATTTTTCCATCTCTTCTTCAGAAAACAAGGTGGTTTTCAATAGTTTTTCCTTAGACTTCCACCAATTTAAATTCCCGGTTATGGTGTTAATTTCTCCATTATGGGCTATGTAACGAAAAGGTTGCGCCAATTTCCATTTAGGAGAAGTATTTGTTGAAAATCGAGAATGGATCAGGGCAATTGCGGATTTACATAATTCATCATGGAGGTCAGGGAAATAAGGCCTTAATTGAAACGTCGTTAACTGACCTTTATAGACTACCGTTTTATAAGAAAAGGAGGTAAGATAAAATTGTTCCTTAGACTGGGGAAAAGTCTTATAAATATTATGAGTTGAAAATTTTCTTAGAACATATAATTTCCGTTCTAAGTCCGCTGGCTCTAAAGCTTTTACCGGCTTGATAAATACCTGTTCCATATTTGGTTCTGCACTTACCGCTGTGTGTCCTATTCCTTCATTATTAGTAGGAACTGGTCGGTATCCCAATAATTCAAAACCAAACTCATCTATATAGTCATTAAATAAAACCCGACATTGTTTTCGTAAAACCTTATCTGCAGGAAAATAGACCATTCCAACTCCATACTTTCCAAAATCTGGAAGATCAAATCCGAGTTCTTTACATTTTTGGGCAAAAAATTCGTGCGGTGTTTGGATTAATATTCCTGCTCCGTCCCCTGAATTAGGTTCGCAGCCACAAGCCCCTCTATGCTCCATATTGGAAAGCATCAACAAGGCATTTTCAATTATTTTATGAGTTTTATTACCATTTAAATTTGCAATTAAACCCGTTCCACATGAATCTTTTTCCAGTTGTGGAGTATACAAGCCTTTCTGTATCGTCATATTTTCGTATTATCTATCAAATTGGGAATTCGCACTTGCCATATCGTTGAACAGAAATTAGTTCTTTGCGATAGGGCAATTTTAGACACAGTTATTGGCTAGGGAAAGGGAAATAATCTTTCAATGGAGTCTAAAATAGAAAATTGAAAGAATAGACAAAAATCAACAAACACCTTTTTGCGTTAGAAATATTTCAAATAATACGACTTCTAATTACAAACCATCTACAAAAAGATGAAAATATTTTCATTTTTTAAATCATAATAATATTTTACTGGACTACTTCTTTTCCAAATAAAATCAAGTCATTTTTTTTTCCAAAGAGAAAAATTTTAAATAAAAAAGACCTACCATGTGGAAGATCTTTTTATATGTGATAAAATATTACAACGGCTAAACCAAATATGAATAGCCTTCTGGACTCTCTTATCATCCTACCATTGCAGCTCCTGCTTTAAAATAGAGCTGTTATCATTACCTCTAATTTCGGCTGTCAATTTCGGGGTTCCTCCAGTCCAATCAATTTGAAGCAAGCCAAAATTAAGTGCAACAACCAGCTCTCCTATTCTGTATTTATTCGGTTCACTGCCTCCATTCGACCAGGTATGCGTCATTCCACTTGCCGTCAATTCATAAAGTGGATAATCCAATCCATCTAAATCCATTTTGGATAATTCCGAGATGTGTCGATCTCCGCTGATTAATAATGTATAAGAAGGTTTTGTTTTTTCAAGTAATTTGAAGAATCGATCTCTGGCAGCAGGGAAGTTGGCCCATTTTTCATAGATCTGCTCCTCAGGAATAAATTGGATGCCACATGCAATGAGATGAATTTGAGCATCGCTATTGCTTAATTCCTCTTCCAACCAACTCCACTGAGCTTCTCCAAGAATATCCCCATTTGGGTTTGGAAGATATCTAGAGGTACCTGAATTATCAGCCTGGAGCTCATCCCGGAAATAACGGCCGTCCAACAACAGGATTTTCACCTTTTTCCCTACCTCTCCAAAAGTATAACTTTGATAGGCACCAGCTCTTTTTCTGACATCAGCGCTTTTTGGTACATCCAAAAAATCTAACATTAACTGCTTGCTTTCATCCTTTTTGGGATAGTTTTTATCTCCATCATTAACACCATAATCATGATCGTCCCAAATACCAATGACAGAACGACCTTCCCTAAACTGGGTGTATTCTGTTCCATTTTTCTGCAATAAATATTTTTCTAACAGAACATTCATATCTTCACTGTCGCCATAGATGTTATCCCCAAGCCACATCCAAAGTTGTGGATTGTGAGCAGCAATGGAAGTCCACATATCCTGTGGTCGATCTTGTCGATTGCATGAGCCTAATGCGATTGTACTCAGATTCTGATTAAAATCAATATTTTGCCCTTCAAAAAGAGTTGAGGAAGGAGATTGATATTTTTTCTGGCAGCTTAAACAAGTCAGTAAAATAAATACAGACAGGATGACTTTTTTCATTTTTTTCCTCAAATCTAAGTGTTTATTTTAAAGTCCGATATGGTTTGGATGTTAATTAAACTTTATCAATTCCCGGGTAAAAAATGCCTGCTTTGGCACGAATTTCATCCAATACCTGAATTAAATCCAAACTAAAATCTAAAGGTAACAATTCACTTTCTGTTTTTCCTTCTGTCAGGCATTTTACCGCTTCCTCTGCTTCATAATTATATCCATTTGAGAATTGGTCAAAATGGAAATTTTGAGGTCTTTGATTTTCTAGGATCAATGAGAACCAGGTCGGCTCATGCCATCTGGATTGAATATGAATGGTTCCTTTGCTACCATATATGAAAGCCTCTGTTTTTGTTTGTGCCAGGATAGTACTATGCAAATGAGCCATTTTGCCATTGGAATATTGGAATAAAATTCCACAATCTACATCAACACCTGTCTCCCCCAGGTTGGCCCCTGCATGAATTTTTGCAGGCTTTCCAAGTAGCAATAGTGCCAAAAACACTGGATATATACCTATATCTAATAGAGAACCTCCACCTAATTCCCTGTTAAAAAGTCGGCCACCTGGATCAAAGGCGGGTTTAAAGCCAAAATCTGCTTTAACGGATACAAGCTCTCCAATTTTATCTTCTCTTATTAATTCAAGTATTTTCTTTGTTGTTGGCAAGAATCGGGTCCAAAAAGCCTCCATTAAAAAAGTGTTCATTTTTCTGGACATATCGATCATTTGCCTGACCTCAAGGGTATTCATGGCAAATGGTTTTTCACATAATACGGCGATTTTCTGTTCTAAGCACATTAAGGTATTCTTACAATGAGATACATGAGGCGTGGCTACATATACTATATCCAGGTCAGGACAATGAACAATTTCTTCATAAGTTCCAAATGAATATTTAGCCCCATACTGACTGGCAAAAGATTGAGCCCGCTCCAATGAACGGGAAGCTACTGCATGGATTTGCATATTCTTTGATTGGGTTATATCCTGTGCAAATTTGTGTGCAATTTTCCCTGGACCAATAATCCCCCAGTTATACTTTTTCATATAAAAAATAAATATTTAGCAGCTGTTAAAACCAGAAAAGGAAGAATTCTCAAACTAAAAGAAAATATTATCATCTAGTCCATTCACAAGATCTAGATAATCCATTCAATTTTAGTAAGTTTATTGATAATATTCTAAATTAATTAGGATTTTACCTTTCCTTTCTTTTTAGTATCTTTACTTATTATCCTCCCCCCGCAATTTTTAGTCTTATAAATAATACTAAGGTGAAAGACAAAAATAAACAAGACGCCCAGTCTACATTTTTTTCAGGGTTAAATCGGGGAATTCCATTTCATAACATCTTTGACTCTACCTGGGCATTTGGTTTAGCTATTTTAGGGTTTGCCAAAGAATCTTTTGAGGAAGCAGTTGCTGCTTTTGAACAGTTGTTTTTAATTGAGGATATTCCGAAAAACCTATCTTCTTATACCACTCCTGGTTCGGCCATATTAATCTCAGTACCTGAGGAGGGTTCTTTTCTTTCTAACCATTCATTTCCCTTAAAAATGACTCCGATCGCGGCAGGAGTATTATGGGGCATTTATGAAATCCACCAAAAAGATGAAAAAGCCCAGGATTTAATCCAGCGATATTTTCCGACATTACTAAAGATGCATCGAGCATTGTATAAGGATAGGGAGTTTCAAGATGATGGATTGATTGTTAATGTTCATCCCTGGGAAACACCACATTCGCAGTTTAGTTATTGGAATAGCCCTATGCTTAAGGCACTGAGTGAGGCCAGTCTTACTGATTCATCAGATCTAAAAAACAATATTGATAATTATCAAATTGCTTATCGTCTTTTAGAATATTTATCTAGGCAAAAAAATAGTTCATTGGCGGAGACCCCCTTTAGAATTAAAGATCCACTTTTTCATGCTTTTTTGAGTTGGGGAAATGAATCCCTGATAAAATTAGGTGGTGCTTTAGGTGAAGACGTTCAAGAAGTCATTGATTGGTATGAGTTAACCATTTATAGTATAAGTGATCAGTTATGGGATTCCGAACTCAAATGTTATAGTCCTTTTGATTTAATTACGTCCAGACACCTACCAGTTGACATTTTAGACAGTACCCAATGCCTTTTCAGTGAAGTCGCCACTCAGGATTTGGCTGAAGAGTTGTACCCACAGCTTGAAAAGCGCCTTAAAAAAGAGATGCAAACAAAAATAAAATCCACAGAATCTCACCCCATTACTTTGGGTCGTCGCATTCTTCTGCAACTTGCCTTGAGCAATTATGGGTTTGATGAGTTAAATGTATTATTGCTTCAACGCCTTTCGTTTATCCTTCGAAAAGAGCAGAAAGAAGAAATACTTAGCTTTAATGACTTTCTGATTAGAGGATTCCATCTGTTTTTATTTAAATAGAGTTGAATTTTTTATCACATCTGCAATCCACCTTGCATTGAACTACTGGAAGTATTTCATCAAATCCAATAAATTATCCTCAAGAATTTTAGATTACTAACGCTCACCCGAAATTTCAAAAAAGTATAGGAATTTGAGTAATTCATTTACTCTCTTGGGCAACTAACACCTGTGGCTTGCCTTAAGCAATTATGCCAATAATGCGACATTATCTGGTATAGGCTTTTTATGCCCATTCATAAGGACATCGACTACTAAACAACTAAAAACAAAATATCATGAAACTAAAATTACTAGTTATCTTTTTTAGCCTCCTTTGCTCAATATCTTTATCTGCACAGTTTGCACATTCCTATGTCCTTAATCCAAATAATCCCTGGAATTTTCATCCAAGCACCATTGAAGAAGCCACTTATGTTTTGCAACCTAAAGGCTTTTTTACTCAAGTAGATATGTATCTGACCTTCTCGGGTAGAGATGCAGGTTTTGGCTCAGGTGATCAGTTGGAAGTAGTTCTTGATTTTTATTTACCTGAAAAAGCAATGGTTATTGACAGCTGGTTGTGGGTAGAAGACGTAATCGTCAAGGCTAAAATAATTGATAGATGGACTGCTTCAGGCATTTATGAAGAAATTGTGGGGCGGCGACAAGATCCCTCCATTTTATTTAAAAATTCAGAGACTTATTATCAACTGAGAATTTTTCCTATGTCTGGGACAGGCAGTAGGAAAGTCAAATTATCTTTTTTACTTCCAAGCGAATGGACCAATTCTGAGGTACTAACTTATATTCCTACGGATATCTTGCAAACTTCCTCCAGGGTAGTAGAAAAGGTATCCATAAGAAATTTCCCGGAAGCTGACTGGCAAAATCTTAGTATTAGGGAATTTTCAGATAATTCTTTTAAAGTTACCAGCGATTCATTACTTGGTTCTTTTCAGGAAATTATATTGCCCTCATCAGAATTGGGTTCTGCTATTACCCTTTCAAGTCCTTCCCCATTTAAAGATGGAATTTATATCAGCAAAATGGAATCGGAAGAAGGGAAGTATTACCAAATGGCTATTTCGCCAGCAAGTGTATTTGATCTCCCAAAGACTCAATCCAGAAAATTGATGGTACTATTCGATTATACCAGTTCAAATAGCTCATTGACTCAATCCCAATTAATATCCAGTGTAAGGACTCATCTGACTAATAACCTGACGGCTTCGGATTCCTTTAATCTTATGCTCTCCTCCCTAACCATCTCTCCATTGAGTGAAAAGTGGTTACCTGCTCATCCTTCAATCATAGATTCGGTATTTAATAACCTTGGGACGGACCCCATTGCCAATTACAGTAGTATACCTTCCTTATTGGGAACTGCCATTCAATTTATTAATGAACAAAAATCTGGTGGCTCCATATTACTTTTCGCCAATTCGGATAATGAAGGAAATATTGACATTGCTAACCAGTTAATTTCTGACCTAAATGCCCTCATGGAGGATGTGCTTATCCCAATTAGCATTTATGATTATCAGGACAGGAGTATGCGGACTTATCGAATCAACAATCGTAGATATAGAGGTAATGAATATTTTTATGAAAACCTCACCAGGATTACTGCCGGGAATTTGGTTCGCCAATTTAGCAATCCTGCTCCATTTTCTGATAACATTGCAAGCATTATGGAATCCATATCTTCATTTACAGGGACTTTGGATTTGTATACCACCCTGGTTGAAGGTTTTTGTTATAATCGGTTTGACATCAGTGGAAACAATGAATTGGTGAATTTAAACAAGCCGATTCTACAAATTGGGAAATTCCAAGGCAATTTTCCATTTGTAATTGAAGCCGCAGGTGAGTATGATGGTCTTCTCTTTGGTGAAAGTATAGAAATTGAAGAGTCTGAAATCATCGAATCAGATAGTTTAATTGAAGAAGTATGGGTTGGCAACTATATTCGAAACCTTGAAAAAGACATCCAAACCAACACTACCATAGCTGAAATTATTGATAGAAGTATTCAAGAAAGGGTTTTATCGCTATATACTGCTTTTATCGCCCTGGAGCCAAGGTTGGGTGGGGAGCCTTGCCCTGATTGTGTAGATCAAAGTGGTGGTGAAGTGACAACAGATGTAGAAGACTTGGAGAAGGACAGCCTTTTTCAAATTCAAGCATTTCCCAATCCATTTAAGGACAGAATAAGGATACAGTTAACCTCAACTAAGAAATTAGCACTCAATGATTTTCAATTTTCTATATTCAATATGTTGGGACAGGAAATCTATCGATTTAGAAATGTCCCCTCGAATAGTAATGAAATAATGCTAGAATGGAATGCAAGTAATAATAATGGTCAAATAGTACCAGAAGGTATATATTTCTTTACCATTCAAACACCACATCAGAGGATCAATCACAAAATAGTGAAGCTTGAGTGAATTGAATTTTGAATTTTGAATGGGTTATATTAAAGTAAATAGAAGTACATTGTATATTAAAATAACAATCTACTTCTACTTACTTCAATCTATTTCTACTTACTTCTTTTTATTAATCTCATCGCAATCTTGGAGCATTACCCTTAAATTTTAGACTTACAGATTTAGGTCGGGTAAAAGATCGGCCTCCAAGTTTATCAATCTTTAGTGTCCCGGTTTTTCTGGGACCTACTTCAAGTGTACCGATTCCTCTTGCACCTTTTCTTAGATAAGATTCCTTCTTGTTAACGGTAAATGAACCATACGAGGTAAAGGTATTTCCTTCACGTCCTCCCATTCTAATATCTACTACCCAGAATAAAGAATCTTTATATATACCAGAAACTAGGATATCCACTTTAGCAGAGGAGTCAAAGGTATTGTTCTTTGTATCAGCAAAAGCCAATTCTTGTGCCTGAACGTTGGTAAACATAAAAACGAAACCCAATAAGACGAATAAGTTTTTCATTTTGAAATTTTTCATTTGATAATAAAAATTCATTTGATCAGAGGCATTTCCCTGTTTAATATAATTGCAAGGTAGCGGTTTTGTAAGCTCTCCAAATCACCCTTTGGGGTGAAAGTGTTTGATTCGAAAAAAATTTGTAAGAATAAAATAATGGGAAGTAGGAGTTAATATCAAATTAACACATGATAATTTTTCATCATTCAACTCTAAAGTACAATATTTTTCCTAAAATTTTTCAGACCATAAAAGAAACTTATATCCAACTGGTTGGTTTTCATAGTACTGATTGGAAAGAAAGCAGCAATGGATCAAAATGAAGCGATAGCCTTAATTAAGGAAGGAGTCCCTCAAGATGCCCTAAATTGGGCAGACATAGGCGCAGGAAATGGCACTTTCACTCTAGCCTTAAGAGAGATTTTGCCCCAGGCAGAAATAATTGCAGTGGACAAAAACATACATGCTTTATACCGGCAACAAAGAAATACCCCTAATGCTTATCAGATTATGGAGGGAGATTTCACCAAAGAATTAGATCTACCTTTATTGGATGGAATGATAATGGCTAATGCCCTTCATTATGCAAAAGATCCTGTTAATGTACTAAAACAGTTGTTAGGTCATTTAAAGCCTCAAGGCACTTTTATATTGATTGAGTATGATATAAAAAAGCCTGTAAAACCATGGATTCCCTACCCAATTCCTTTACGCCAATTCCAGGAAATCGCCCTAAAAGTTGGTTTGAATTCTCCACAGCTTATTGGAATGAAACCATCTGTATATGGAAGAGGGAATATATATGCCAGTTATTCCCACAAGAAGTAACATGGCCACATTAATATTTTTGGGATGACCCATATTTTAATTAAATTGTAATAATCATCAAAGAGAGTCAATATGATGCAATCTGAAACGGATATTCCATATAAAGATTTACGGCAGGTTTTTCAAAAGGAAAAAGAATCTTTGAACGTATTTCCATATTCAACCAAAATAAGTTTTACTCCTATTTATCGTCATCTGCAAAAAATCGCCAAACGCGATGATTTTATTGACCAAAGTTTGGCAGAAGTTATCATTCAAAAGATTGAGGCCAAACCTGAATTACTCGAGTCTCCTAGCTTTGAAATGGTTCAAGAAAATACCGACATACTGTCCAGGTTATTATCTGGGTTTTTCCCACCTCTAATTGATGAAAACCAATTTGGGTATATAGCAGCACCATTTGCCAAAATCCCTCTTTATAATAGTCAGCATTTTCAAGATTTAATCCTTACTGATGGAGTCAAAATCAATATTAATATAGAGGAGGAGGAAATCCATCGAAGGATGGTTTCTAATGCTTGTGGTTTGATACTTGAAAAATATTATGGTCAGAGTTTTAAGCCGGTTTATCCAACCATCATTAGCATTCAGAATAGTACTACTCACCTAGAGAAGCACCTCAAGCTTAATATAGTAAATGATTTTGTTGAGGTTGAGGCCATAAAACCCCTAAAAAAACTTACGAAAGAGCAGGTAAGAGATTTAATACTTACCCCTCTGGATCCGGAAAAATGGCTTAAACTTTTACCCCCCGAAAATTTTGAATTCAAGGGTATATTTTTTGTCCATTTTACTGATGTTACCGAGTTAGAGATTATTTCGAGGATGAAAGATAAAATGTTAGGCAAAAATCCTACTCATTTTACTAAAGATGTAGATTTTGTTCAGCACCAATTGAGATCTCTATACCAAAACGCCAACATATCTATGGGTATGGTTAGCCTAGATCACAGTTTTGCTAACCTTGTAAATGACGTTTATCGTTTTTCCTTTTCTGCTCTCGAAGAAAAGGCAGTTAGCTTAAAACCTGAGACTATTCCTGGATCCCTGTATCATCAGGTGTGGCAAACGAAGGAATATATTGTAGTTGAAGACCTTAGTCAATTAAAAAATCCAACGGAAGTTGAAGAATTACTCATTGAGAAGGGGGTTCGCAGTATGCTGCTTTATCCTTCTACCAATCAAGATCCAAGGCTCGAACAAATTATAGAATTATATTCTAATGATACTAAGGCTTTCAATTACGATTCATTGACTAAATTGAAAATCATTTTACCACTTATTGAAGCGGGCCTCAACAAAAAAAGAGATGAATTGGATGGTGCCATTTCTAATATCATCCAAGATCAATTCACTAATATTGACCCAAGCGTTCACTGGAAATTTAGAGATACTGCCATTCAAACATTGAAAGGTACAGAAGGTGCTAAAGACAATTCCTTTGAAATAAAGCCAATTGTTTTCCAGGAAGTTTATCCACTCTACGGACAAGCAGATATTGTCAGCTCATCTACTCACAGAAATAAAGCCATCCAGGCTGATCTGGTGGAGAATTTGAATCTTTTGAAAGATACATTGTCACAAATTACTCCACAGTCACAAATACACCTATTAGATTATTATATCGAAAAAGTAAGCAAACTAAAGGAAGAGATCAAGGGTAGCTTTAGCCCAACGGATGAAACGAGGATAATGGATTTATTAAAATTTGACATACATCCTTGTTTGGAACAGATACAAAAAGATTCAACTTCAAAAAACAACGAGATTATTCAACAATATTTTGATCAATTGAATCCAAGCCTTGGTGTAATCTATCGATTCAGAAAAAACTTTGAGGATAGTGTAGCAATGGTAAATGAAACCATTGCTCATATCATCCAGTCAGCCGATGATGAGATGCAGGAAAGCCTCCCGCATTATTTCGAAAAATATAAAACAGATGGAGTTGAATACAACATCTATCTGGGTCAATCCATTCTCAATAAACAGCAGTTCTCGATTTACCATCTCAAAGATTTTCGCCTTTGGCAATTGATCACCATGTGTAAGGTAACCAAAGGAGTAAAAGACTTACAAAACCAACTGCCCAAAAAATTGACCACCGCCCAACTCATTTTTACCTATAGCGACCCTCTCGATATTCGCTTTAGAATGGACGAAAAACATTTTGATGTAGATGGTGCCTACAATATTAGATACGAAATCATCAAAAAACGTATTGACAAAGCCTATATAGCAGATACCGATGAACGACTCACGCAGTCTGGAAAAATTGCCATTGTTTATCTCCATGATAAAGATCGTATCGAATACCTGGATTATTTCAATTACTTACTGTCAAAAGGAATGATCACTCCTGATATTGAAGAACTAAATTTAGGTAAACTACAGGGAGTGCAGGGCTTAAAGGCCTTAAGAGTTACAGTGGCTTAATGGGAATTTTGAATGGGATTCGTCTTTCTACTTTTTACATTCTACTTTTTACAAATATGTTGACGCTTTTTTTTGGTTAGCGACAAAGGTCATGAATATCCAATTCATTTAAATAACCTTTTTAAAAACCAAAAAAAGCAACAAACTATGAGAACTTTTTATGTCAACTCCATTCAATTTGTTTTTGCCTTCTTTTTATCATTTTCTCTTATTGGATCTTTGAATGCTCAAAACGTTTTTCCGGATATTGGAAATGTGGGCATAGGAACAAAAACTCCTGTTCCCATTCTTCATGTTAAATCTTTAAAAGAATTAATGCGTTTAGAGTCTACCAATGAATATAACATCACAAGTATTTACAATGCAAAAGGGCAGCAGGGGTATTTCGGAACCTATACCAATATCCTGGATATGGATTTCGGAACCTCAGCCAGAAATATAAATGGTAAAGTTCATTTAGTTACTGGTGCCAAGCCGAAACTGACTGTTGTCCCCAATGGTAATGTAGGAATAGGAACCATTAATCCTGCACGCCGCCTACATTTATTAGGCAGAGGCGGAATCATGAGATTGGAAAGCAATACTGCTGACGGCTGGATCGAATTCTTTAATAAGGATGGTTATAAAGGCTATATCGGAACTTATAACGGAGATAATGATCTAGACGTAGGTACCGGAGCTGGAAATGTAGAGGGGAAATTACACCTAGTCACTAATGCCAGTCCTAAAGTTAGTGTATTGGGTAATGGAAACGTAGGAATAGGAACCACCAATCCTGCCCGTAAACTTCACGTACTTTCTCAAAATGGAATCATGCGTTTGCAATCCGCAACTAAAGATGGCTGGTTAGAATTTTTCAATGATACAGGATACAAAGGATACATCGGAACTTATAGCGGAGACAATGACATAGATGTCGGTACAGGAGCAGGTAACAATATCGGCAAGCTACACCTGGTCACTGCTGCAAAGCCTAAAATGACTATTCTTGCTAATGGCAATGTAGGAGTCGGAACCACTAATCCCATTGCAGATTTGCATGTAGAAGGAGACTTATTTGTCAACTCTTCCAAGGGAGGAATTGAGTATGGTTATCCTAATGCTGATCGTTTTCGCTTTAGTACTATTGGTGGTGGCGAAAACCTCCAACTACGATCCATTTCTGATGGTGGTGCTACCAAAATGGTGGCCTATTTCCAACAAAATGGTGCAGTAGGAATCAACACAAATAACATCCCCAATGCTTATAAATTAGCCGTTGATGGCAGAATCATTTGTGAAGAATTAAAGGTTCAATTGTCTTCAAACTGGCCGGATTATGTCTTTAGCAGTGAATATCAACTGCCAAGCCTTAGTGAGGTAGAAAGCAGCATAAAAGAAAACGGACATTTACCCGGTATTCCCTCTGCCGCTACCATTGAAGCCGAAGGTGGTATTGAGCTTGGAGAAATGCAACGCCTGATGATGGAGAAAATTGAAGAATTGACACTTTACATGATTGATCTTAAAAAGGAGAATGAGCTTCTAAAAGATAAGGTCAATAAATTAGAAGCAGGTCAATAATAATGCCATTGAAAGGAAGTAGTGCCCCCATGCTACTTCATATTATCAATCCTTAAAATCAAAAAAAATGATTGCAAGATATAACACTGCCCGCTTTAAGGCTGTGATGGCATTATTCATTGCTTTGTTAAGCTTGGTATGCCTGGAAGCACAAACTGAAAAAAGCGAAAAAAATAAAGCAGACGCCATAAAAAAAGAGGCAGAATATGTATTTACAGATGGCCGGCTGCTTAAACAAATCCAAAATCCTGTCCGTGATACAGCGCAGGAAAAATATTACCGATCATTGGTAGGAGCAGAAAAAACAAATACTCAATTTCAATTTTTTAAGGTCAATAAGACACCTTTACAAAATGATGAGCAATTTATTTTAAATCTGCCAGGCCTAAAGGAAATGTCGATTATAGCCTATGAGATCCAGGAAAAAGATGATGGACGTATACTCTGGAAAGGAAGCACTGCTGATGGTTTAACCATTGCTAAATTCATCGTAAACGAAGATTTGGTTACAGGAAATATTCAAACACCAGAACAAATTTTCAAATTGCGTCCTTTGACTGGTGGATTGCATGTTATTGTACCAGAAAAATACAGCCCTCATAAGGATTGCGGTTATGACGGGCACCTTCCTACCAAAATGCCTAGGAAAAGGTCCAACCTTCATAATCCAGCTCCCGATGACCTGGAACCGAGAGCTAAGGCATTTAGTGAATGTAAGGTTCGTTTGATGGTGGTCTATACCAATTCAGTTGACAATTTATCCCCAAATGTTGCAGATTTAATCGAATTGGAAATTGACAATTTTAATGACATTAATGCCAACAGTGATGTTGATTTCAGAGTAGAACTAGCCAGGTCTATGGAGGTAAATTATACTGAAACGGATGAAGAACTTCAACATCCTGATGTAGCAAGTTGGGATGTGAGTAAGGACTTGTACAGAATATGGCATCCTAGTGATGGATGGATGGACAATGTACATACTGAAAGAAATCTTTATGACGCAGATATGGTAGTCTTTATGGTTGACGACCTGCCAGGATATGGAGGCCTTGCTTTTAATGTGGGAGTTAATGCGGCCGATGCTTTCTGTATAATGGTGTGGGATAATGGTAACAATACTTTCACCCATGAATTTGGTCACCTGATTGGAATGTGGCATAATCCAGAAAACAGTCCTGGGCCGACAAGCTCTGTTGTACCTTTTTCCTATGGCTATGGCCATTACTGGACAGGAGCAGGCCCTAATTTCAGAACGGTGATGTCATATAGTAATCCCTGCGGTGGCTCTGGATGTCCTCGAATTATGTATTGGTCTAACCCAGATTTAGACTGGGGTCCAAACAATATCAGTCTGGGCACGGCAACTCGTGATAATGCACGGGTAGCTGTTGAACAACAAGCTACAATAGCCGGTTTTCAAAGTACGATTAATAATAAATCGGTTTTTCAAAACACTTACATTACGAATAGGGAATCCGGAAATATAATGGCTCGATCAACCATAACGACGAGCAATAATACAGTCAGATATTATAATGGCTCTACCGGTAAATATATGGCTGGAGATGCCATTACATTTAAGCCTGGCTTTAGAGCCTATTCAGGAAGCACCTTTAGAGCCTATTTAGGTGAATGTAATAATGTTTCCGCTTTACAGCAGCTTGCTGATAATAGTGATGAAGATAATTTGCAATTTGAGGTTGAACCTTTGGCTAAGCCTGAGCAAAACGCCCCAGAGGGAGTTATTCCTTCTAGCAGTTTTGAAGTCTTTCCAAACCCAATAATTGAAAGATCGATTATCAAATATACTGTAGCAAGTAAAGCCGATGTTGAATTAAACTTGTATGATCTGAGTAATCGCTTGTTAAAGAAAATAGTGCAGCTGCCAAATGTTGAGCGGGGTACCTATCAAACTGAGATAAGTAGTCAGGAACTACCGGCAGGAATTTATTTAGCAAGATTAATGGTAGGAGATCAAATATTTACAAAACGGATTGTGATAGCGAAGCCGTAATTTAGTAACTAATAATGGCGGGGGTTTCGACCCCCGTTATTTATTTATGATCGAAGTATTTTTTATAAACATCTCGATACCTGGAAGGAGTTACTTTCATAATCTTTTTAAACTGCCTATTAAAATTGGAAAGATTATTGAATCCAGATAAAAATCCAATTTGAGCAATGCTGTAGGAATCGGTAAGTAAATATTTGCAGGCTATACCTGTTCTGAATTCATTTAGATAAGTAATAAAAGATTTATTAGTGATTTTTTTGAAATATCTGCAAAAGGCATATTTACTGAGGTTAGCCACTCCGGCTACTTCCTCTAAAGAAATTTGCTTATCAAAGTTTTCGGAGATATAATCAAAAATTTTACTCATCGGATGATAATAATCCGCATTTCGAGGTTCTCCATAGGATTCACTTGCTAAAAAGCGTCTTTTACTACTTACCGTCATTTGATCAAGTAGACTTAGTAGATGAACAAACTTAGTAGCTCCACTAGCAATGTTTAACTCATAAATGATAGGGGCAATCTGTTTGGAGAGATCTTCATAGAGTTTTACCCCTCGGGAGGAGTCATGCAACAACTCTTTGACTTTGGCCATTTCAGGCAAATTGAAAAACCGACTGCCAAAAGAATGATCCTTAAAAAAAATTGAAATCATTCGAGCTTCATCACTTCTGAATCCCTCATTATTAACGGCATCATGCTTAAAAACATGAGGCACATTGGGGCCAATCAGATAGACATCTCCTTCCTTAAAATGATCTACAGAGTTACCAATGGAAGCAACACCGGTACCGCTGGCAATCAGACTTATCTGATATTCCGGGTGATAGTGAAACTCATTGTATTGGTGTTCAGTTTCATTATCCTGAACATGGAAAGAGCTATCATCTTTTTCAGTAACCTTGAAGAGAATGGCCTTCATTTTTTCAATTATTAGCTTTTGTCTTAGACAGTTAACAGTTAACAATATGTAATCCTACAAAAATCAATACAAAATTGCTCCTTTTCAATTTTTTTAAGCAAAAAAGTATCATTTATTGGTTTTTAACGGTAAACCCGTAAAATATATAGAGAAATACGTCCCTTATTTAACGCATAAACAGCTAAAAACGCTGTAAGTTCAGGATAATACCACTTTGATATTGGTCTTCTTGTTCTCTATTTAGCCCTCCTTTGAATTGGACAAACAATAAATTCGAAAGGATTTTTCATCAGATGAGCAATATTGTATCACTATTTGCCAACAAGATAAATGCACAAGTAATTTTGTTTGATGATTTTTACATCGTAATTTTAATAGCAAAGAATACAACATAAACTATACCTCAAAAAGAACTACCTATTACAGTTTGATTTACGTTTTCGCTAAGGGCCCACTTCCGAACCAAGAAGGTGGGCTTTTTTTATTGATGGGATGGCCTAAGCATTAAGGATACTTAAATTAAAGACTAATGAGGCTTTTTTGTATTATCTCGTTATATTTTAAGATAATCTCCTGTAGGTTCTTAAATCTATAGCCTTTCGAACCTATTAATTTAGCCAATTCAGGAGCTTCCGTTTTTAACAAGCGACGCATACTTTTCTTAAAATTGACCCTGGAAACCTGAACAGGAAGGCGGCCATTTATTTCTACAAAAAAAGCATCGGAGTGAATCAATTTGGGATTTCCCCCTCCAAACTGATTGAATGCATTATTCTGCAATTGTATGATAGGTGCAGAATATAAATTCATACTTTCCCCTTTGTAAAGCAACTGCATGAAATGCCATTTTTTGCCACTGAATTTGCTGGCATAAAAAATATTTTTTCCTTGTCTATTGATAACAAAACCATAGATTAAAGCGGCATGAATTTTATACGGAGTACCAAAATCATTAATAAAAAGGATCTGGTTTTCACCAAATACTTCACTAATACTGCCCGTTAATTTTTTCCCGTTTTTAGTAACCAGATATCCTCTAGGTGTTTGTTCGTCTGCCCCTAAAGCCTGACCACTAAAAATTAGACTAAAAAAAAGAATGATGATAAAAGGAGTTTGATTTAGTTTAATTGGAGGTAATGGTCTATTCATATTCGGGTGTTTTTGGTCCATTCAAAAGGCCTAAAGCCTGTTGTAGAGCAACTAATGCTCGATCTTTATAAAATTATTAATAAAATTGCGCCCTTGCAAGCCAAGAATTAGAAACGACAATAGAACGACAGTTTGCGAGATCATTTATTTTAACTATTTTGGGCCAATAGATATTTTTAACAAAAAAAAACAGATTATCTATGAAATTTGAAATATTTCAAAGTGAAGGAAACGAAAAGTATTACTTCCGCCTCAAAGCCAAAAACGGTCAGGTCATTCTTTCAAGTCAGGGCTACACATCCAAAGCGAGCTGCAAAAATGGTATCGAATCTGTAAGAACCAACTCTACAGATGATGCTAATTTTGAGCGCAAAACCTCTTCTGACGGAAAAATGTACTTCAATCTTCTTGCCAAAAACAAACAAGTAGTTGGTAGCAGCCAGCGGTATGCCTCCAAAGATGGTTGTGAAAATGGAATTAAGTCTGTTGGAAATACAGCTCCAAACGCAGAGATAGTTGACCTTACTGTTGCATCTTAATTAATAAAATAGGAGTCATCTCGTCCTTTCAAATTGCACCATCTTTCAATCTGTTTTTACACCATTTAAAATTAGGCAATTTTGAGGTGACTCTTATTAAATAATTACACTTCCTCAAATTATCTAAAACCAAAAATTCTTAGCGCAAAACTCCGATTTTCCATTCCACCCTATGTGATTCTGTACTATCTTGATATCCTCCCAATTTCTTAAATAATGATTTTTCAAGATCAACTCAAAAGAAAAGTTCATCTTTCCAATTGGCCTCCCCAGCGTATTATTTCACTGGTCCCATCCCAAACAGAACTCTTGCATTATCTTGGTTTGGAGGATCAGGTAATTGGAATCACAAAATTTTGTATTCATCCGGATCAATGGTTTCGACAAAAAACCAGAATAGGCGGTACAAAACAATTAAAAATTGATTTAATTCGCGACCTCAAACCCGATCTGATAATTGGAAATAAAGAGGAGAATGATAAATCTCAAATCAATACCCTTTCCAATGACTTTCCTGTTTGGATGAGTGATATCTATACGCTGTCCGATGCTTATAAAATGATTAAAGAAGTGGGCAAAATGGTAAATAGTGAAAATAAAGCCCAATCCTTGGTTCGGGAGTTGCAAAGTAGTTTTTCTCAGCTCCCAGATACAAACAAAAAGGCCCGAGTTGCTTATTTTATTTGGCGAAAACCTTATATGGCGGTTGGCCAAAATACCTTTATTCACGATATGATCCAAAAGGCAGGATACATTAATGTGTTTGAGAAAGAAACACGGTATCCTGAAATTCAATTGGAAGATCTGAAAACTCAAAATATTGATTACATTTTTTTATCTACTGAACCCTACCCCTTCCAAAGCCAACATATAGCCGACTTTAAACCTTTCTGTCAGCAAGCAGTCATAAAGATAGTTGACGGTGAATTATTTTCATGGTACGGAAGTCGTTTATTAAAATCAGTTGTTTATTTTAATAAATTGAGGGAAGAGTTATTTAAGGAAATTTAAAATAAATCAAATCCTCAGATAGAATTATAGCATTAAACTCTTCACATCATCTGACATTAATTAAAATCTGTTGAAGCATCTATTCATTAATATTGTTTATATTCTATTACTTGTCCCTTCATATGGTGCTGAGTTAATCCTTTCTCAGCAAATTCCAATCAGAGGTAAATTCATAATTAGATTTTCTGAAGAGGCAGATGTTTCTAATTTTCTAAATAATTGGAATAAGTCATTTGCCAAAGGCAATCCATCTCCACTTTTAATTCACGAAAAAACTTTAAGTGATAGGCTTAATGTCCATCTGATCAGCTATTCTCAGGAAAAGGTTAACAAAAAGGTTCTTAAAGAGCAATTATTACACTCCAGGTATATCCTTCAATTACAGGAAGATCGATCATTAGATTTTAGAACCCTACCCAATGATCAATGGGTAGGCAGGCAGTGGCCTATAGAAAAAACAGGTATCGATAGAGTTTGGGATCTATCAACCGGAGGACTTACGGTAGCTGGAGATACAATTGTTATTGCCATTTTGGATCAGGGCTTCGATACTGATCATGAAGATTTACAAAGTAATATCTGGTTGAACAAGGCAGAAATGCCTTTTGATGGCATTGATAATGATGGAAATGGTCTAGTAGATGATGAAAAAGGATGGAATTATGTTGATGATAGTCCTGATTTTTCACCCAATGCACATGGTTCTTCTGTTGCAGGGATCATCGGAGCAAAAGGTAATAATGATATCGGGATAGCCGGTATTAACTGGAATATAAAACTTATGTTATTTCAAATCTCAGAGGTATCTCATGTCATTAGTGCTTATGAATATATTGTGGAGCAACGCCAGCTTTACAATTCAAGTGATGGACAAGAAGGTGCTTTTGTGGTAGCCACCAATGCCTCTTTTGGTGCAGATAATGTATTTTGTTCTCGTGAGCCAATCTGGGGGGAAATGTATAATGAATTAGGCAAGGTGGGGATTCTTACAGGAGCAGGTGCCGCCAACCGAGGAGGAAATATAGACATGACAGGAGATATGCCCGCAACCTGCCCCAGCCCATACCTGCTGGCAGTACTAAATACGAATGAATCTGATGTAAAAGAACCGAACAGTTCTTACAGCACTACACATATAGACCTGGCTTCCCCTGGTGAAAACTCTTATACTCTTAAACCTTTTAATCGATACGGAGTCTTCGGTGACAATTCCGCGGCGGCTCCTCATTTGACTGGCGCAATTGGCTTGTTATATGCCCTGGCTTGCCCGGAAATTATCCAGGATGCAAAAAATACCCCCTCCCAAACAGCTCTGTTCATCAAAGAGCTGTTATTATCAGGCGTAGATATCATTCCAAGTTTAAATCAATATACGGTTTCTGGCGGACGGCTTAATGTTTGGAGAAGTGCTGAGTTTTTATTGGAAAGTTGTGATCAAGAAACAGAAACCACTTTTAGATGGGATAAGATTTCTCCAAATCCTGCAACTAATATCCTTTATCTGGATTATTTCATTTCTACCCAAGAATCTCACTACATTGAAATTTATAATACCCTTGGACAACTTGCATGGAGAAGTGAACCTGAAGGTAGTATGACTTTCACTAAACTTCGCCAAACCATTGATATAAGTAGCTGGTCAAAGGGATTGTACCTTGTTCTGGTAAGTACAGATGCTAAAAGTTTGACGGCTAGTTTTGTGAAGAATTAATAATTGCCACTGAAGAACCAATGAGTGACGAGTGACGAGTGATGAGTGAAGAGTGATGAATTTTATTTTAATGATTTTATTAATCCTCTAATTATCCGAGAAATTTGATCACAAGTACCTTGAAGTTCATGGCGTTGATCTTTATTTAAATAGGACAATCTTTCTCCAAGGTATAACATGGATTTCACTTCTGAACATGAACCCTTTGCATAATATAAAAACCGAATAAATTCCTTTTTACTATCCCTATCAAACCCCTCTGCAATATTATTAGAAATTGAAAGGGAAGCTCGGCATATTTGATCCCTAAAACCAAAGTCCTTAGATTTACCAAAGATTTTATAAATTTCAACTGCTAAATCCTGGGATTTCTTCCAAGCAATTATATCCTCAAAACTTCGAATTAACATAGACTTCTCAAAATTTTTCAACAAATTCTAAAAACTCATCACTCATCACTCATCACCTCAATATCATGTAATGAAATTAATAATCCAAATATTTGTCCGACCCTGTCCGATGTTGTCCGGTTTTCATATATTCAGGTCTAAACAGTATGGTAATTATTGAATTCTGCATATGAAAAAATCTGCCTTGGTAATTGCTGGTCTTTTGCTTATTGGGGTTTTCACCTTTCTGCTTTGGCCACTTAAGTCCAAAAAATTTGCCATTACCTTTGATGAGAAATTGTTGGCCTCCAAAAGAGATTTTTTAATTCGAAAGCCACCAGAACACTCTGATGGCAAAAAGCCTAATGTCATTTTAATTCTAGCTGACGATTTAGGTTTATACGATATTTCTCTTACCGGAAGCCCTCTAATCAACACTCCAAATATTGATCAATTGGCTACCGAAGGGGTCGTCTGTACTCAAGCCTATGTGACCGCACCAGTATGTGCCCCATCCAGGGCTGGCCTGATTACAGGTAGATATCAACATCGTTTTGGTTTTGAAAATCAAATCCTGGAAAGATATCCCAGCAATAGACTACAAAGCTTTTGGGCCCATCATCTATTAAAAAGTTATCCATGGCGGATCAACAAAATGAAAGCTGTACCCAGAAAAAAAGACAGAAAGCGCCAAGGTATCCCGCCCTCTGAAATTACGCTGGCCGAACTTTTCAAAAAACATTGTTACTCAACAGCTATCATTGGGAAATGGCATTTGGGAAGTTCAGACTTTTCTTTGCCCCTAAATTTGGGTTTTGATTACCATTATGGTTTTTACAATTCGCATTCACTTTACACCCCTGAAGGAACTAATGGTATAATAGATATGCACAATCCGGACGATTGGACTGACCAGCACATATGGGCCAGTCAGCGTAAAGGTACTAGTGCAATGTATCGCAACGGAAAAAAAATCGAGGAGGACAAGTACCTAACCCATAGATTTGCTGAAGAAGCCACCCAATTTATTGAAAAGAACCAACATCGTCCATTTTTTTTATATGTCCCCTTTAGTGCTCCACATACTCCTCTTCAAGTACCTAAATCGTATTATGATCAATTCTCAGACATTAAAGATCCTGTAAAAAGGATTTATAATGCCATGATCAAAGTACTTGATGAAGCGGTAGGGCAAATTAACGACAAAATCAAGGAACTCGCTTTGGAAGAAAATACTTTGATTTTCTTTCTTAGTGATAATGGAGGGGCGGCTTACACCCTAACTACCGATAATTATCCTTTAAATGGAGGCAAAATCACAGGATTTGAAGGTGGTTTAAGAGTACCGTTTTTCATTAAATGGAAAGGGCAGATAGAAAAAAAATCAGTTTTTAATCACCCAATATCCTCCATGGATGTCTTCACAACTGCTTGTCATGCCGCAAGAATAGAGCTCCCTCAAGATCGAACCATTGATGGAATCAATTTATTACCCTTTTTAAATAGTGATAAAAAAGGGGAACGTCCCCACCAAGCCTTGTTTTGGAAAGCAGGTTCCGTGGGTATCATATTAAAAGAAGATTGGAAGCTCATTTTTGATGAACAAAGAAATCAATCAAGGTTGTATCATTTGGAAAAAGATCCTTATGAAAAAATCAATCTTGCAAATGACTTTCCCAAAAAATTATCGGAGCTTAAAAAGGAATTTCAAAACTGGTCAAAAACCTTACCTGTACCAGCTTGGCCATCGGTAGGGACTTTTAGTCATGAAGATGAGAATGGGGTGTTTTTGTTTGATATTTAGTTAACTATTAACGATCTATTCCTAATATGAAACCATTGCTAACTTTCATTTTTCAATTTCTTTCTTTAGCCATTATAGGCCAATCCTTAAGTTTGGACCACTTGCGATGCGAATACAAAGAAAATCCTATCATCGATGTAATGGAGCCCAGGTTAAGCTGGCAGCTAAAAGTGGAGGAGAAAGATAAAAACATCATGCAGCAAGCCTATCAAATTCAGGTAGCTTCGGATTCGAATCAATTAAAAAAAGAAAATCGTTTGATTTGGGATAGCGGCAAGATTAGGAGCGATCAGTCTGTCCATGTTGCATATCAAGGCCCCGAAGTAAGATCACAGGAAAGATATTATTGGAGGGTAAAAGTATGGGATAACCAAAACCGAGAAAGTCCATGGAGTAAAATCCAATACTGGGAAATGGGCCTGCTTTCTACTCAGGAGTGGCATGCAAAATGGATCCGCCCTGCATGGGAAGAAAAACCACGAACCCTCAATCCCCCCTTTATGTTGCGCAAAGAGTTTTCCCTCAACAAAAGGATAAAATCTGCCAAGCTTTATTCCACTGCTCATGGTATTTATGAAGCATCCATCAATGGGCAAAAAATAAGTGAAGATTTGTTTGCCCCAGGATGGACCAGCTACCATAAAAGAATTCAATATCAATGCTATGATGTAACCAAATTTGTCAAGCCTGGAAATAATGCCATTGGGATTTACCTCGCCGATGGCTGGTACCGTGGCAATTTTGGATTTGGTCATAATTGGGATCCATATGGTACTCAAACAGCTTTTTTGGGGCAAATTGAAATTGAATACCAGAATGGGAAAAAAGATCTCATAACCTCCGATGAGTCCTGGAAAGCCACTATTGGCCCTATTAAGATGTCGAGCTTCTATCAAGGAGAAACTTATGATGCCAGAGATGAAAAGCCCGGTTGGGATACAAGTAATTATAAGGATATTGACTGGAAAAAAGTTGAAACCGTTGAAGCTACCGAGGCAACATTAATTTGTCCGGAAAGTCCGCCGGTACGAAGAATTGAAGAACTTGCTCCAATAGCAGTTTTTCGATCTCCCAAAAACGAATTAATTGTGGATTTTGGACAAAATCTGGTAGGAAGGGTCAAAATAAAAGTAAAGGGTTCAAGAGGAGATACCATTCTGATAAGACATGCAGAAGTATTAGACGAGAAGGGGAATTTTTATGTTGATAATATCCGATCCGCCCAACAAAAAGTAACCTACATTTTAAAAGGCTCGGATGAAGAAATTTATGAACCAAATTTCAGCTTTCAGGGATTTCGGTATGTGAAAATTCAGGGCATCAATGGAAATATTGAAAAGGAAAACATAAAAGCTATTGTCATACACACGGATTTACCAAAAACAGGTTCTTTTGAGTGTTCTAATCCACTCATTAATAAATTACAGGAAAATATTGTTTGGAGTCAAAAAGGTAATTATCTGGAAATCCCCACTGATTGTCCTCAAAGAGATGAACGTATGGGCTGGACCGGAGATGTTTTGGCTTTTGTATCTACTGGTTGCTTTAATTACGAGTCCTTTTCTTTTTTGAGCAAATGGCTAAGGGATTTGAAGGCAGATCAATTGGAAAATGGGAGTGTTCCTTATGTCATTCCGGATGTTCATTACAAAAATGGATCTACTGGATGGGGGGATGCAGCAACTATTGTTCCCTGGACCCTTTATTTAAAATACGGGGATAAGCGAATACTAGAACGACAGTATAGTAGCATGAAAGCCTGGGTAAGCTATCTAAGTAACTTGGCTGGTGATGATTTCCTTTTACAAGAAGGTTTTCACTTTGGTGATTGGATGTTTTTTATCCACCCCTGGGAAAATGATATTCGAACTGGCTATACCGATAAAGATTTTTTTGCCACTGCCTTTTTTGCCCGATCCACCTACCTCACAGCTAAAACGGCGGAAGTTCTCGGGGACGTGGAAGAACAAAAACAGATGGAAGAGCAATTTGAAAAAATCAAAAAAGCTTTCCAACAAGAATTTGTAACCCGCACCGGCAGGCTGAGTCCACATTCTCAAACAGCTTATGTATTGGCTTTGGCTTTTCATTTGATGGAAGAATCACAAATCTCCAAAGCAGTAGGCTACCTGAGCCAGCACATCAAAAATGCCGAATATCATCCCTCAACAGGATTCCATGGCACCCCACTTCTTTGCACCGTTTTATCAGAAAATGGGGAGTCAAATATAGCTTATCGATTGCTTACTCAGGAATCCTTTCCCTCCTGGCTATATCAGGTTAAGCAGGGAGCAACCACTATTTGGGAAAGGTGGGATGGGATTAAGCCAGATGGGAGTTATCAAATTCCAAGAGTAAATTCTTTTAACCATTATGGCAGAGGCTCCATAGGAAACTGGATGTACACGGTAACAGCAGGAATACAACATGATGATGAGCAACCTGGCTATAAGCATATTATTCTCAAACCTGAACCAGATCCACTTTTAGAGTTTGTAAAAGCTGAATATCAATCCTTATATGGGACTATAAAATCATCCTGGCAATTTGAAAATGCCAACATTAACATCTCAGTCCGAATTCCGCCAAATAGTACTGCCACTCTCTTTCTCCCAGGGCATCCTACAGAAAAAGAAGGCATTGAACTAGGCTCAGGAAGCTATCAATATTCTTATAAGATAGAAGAGAAATAAGGTGTTTCGAATATTTTAAAAAAAATCTAATCATGGATTGTTTCCAAAAAAAAATTATTTTATCTTTGCATCCGCATTGAGCATTGGGTTCCGTAGCTTAACTGGATACCTGCCTGCCGGCAGGCAGGGAGCACCGAAGTTCAAAACAGAGTATGGTCCATTATGTGTATGTTCTTAAAAGCAAAGATCATTTTAGGTTTTACGTCGGAATGACTGTGAATGTTGAAAGAAGGGTTAAAGAACATAATTCAGGAAAAACTAAGTCAACAAAAGGATATCGTCCTTGGATCTTGTTTTTTTATGAGGAGTTTGAAGATCGAATTCAAGCAAGGAAAAGAGAGAAATATTTGAAATCCGGAATTGGAAAAGAATTTATTAAAGATAAATGGTTCCGTAGCTTAACTGGATAGAGCACCTGACTACGGATCAGGAGGTTCCAGGTTCGAATCCTGGCGGAATCACTTAGAAATTGTGAGAATGAGAGTTCAAGGCCTGAATGAGGCTTTGGACTTCTAAATTTAAAAGCTATGTCAAAGGTTTGTCAACTTACGGGGAAGCGTCCTATTACAGGGAACAATGTTTCTCACTCTAATAGAAAGACCAAGCGTCGTTTCCTTCCAAATTTGCAGAAAAAACGTTTTTATATTCCTGAAACGGATGAATGGGTAACCTTAAAGGTTTCTACAAAAGCACTACGCAACATCAACAAATTGGGCATCTATGCTTATTTGAAGAAATTGCAGCAAAAAGGCATCGACACAGGAATTGAATTATAATTAGTAGAATGTATAAGGTAAAAAGTAGAAGGACAAGTCTTTCTACTTTTTACCTTATACATTTTACCCAAAATATAGATTATGGCTAAGAAGAGCAAAGGGAATAGATTACAAATTATCCTGGAGTGCACAGAACACAAAAAAAGTGGTATGCCAGGAACCTCAAGGTATGTAACCCAAAAGAATAGAAAAAATACTCCTGACCGCCTGGAGTTAAAAAAATATAACCCTATTCTTAAGAAAGTTACTGTTCACAGAGAGATTAAGTAAAACTAATGTTTGTAATATTGTGTTCTAATATTTAAATTGGGACTCTATTGCAAATATTCAAATAATATAGTTATGGCAAAGGTATCAAAGAACGCGCGGGTTGCGCAACGTGCTGCTAACGCAGGGTCAGGTCGTGATTTTGTAAAAGTGGTTGTTAGTGTTAAAGATGAAAAAACTGGCAAATACTCCTACAAAACTCAAATGATCCATAAAGATAAAGTGAAAGAACATTTGGCTAAGTTCAAATAATCTTTCCTCCATTTATCATATACAAAGAGGCTTTTCTTAACCAATGGTAGGAAAAGCCTCTTTGTAGTAATAATAACTTACATTGCGGAGTGATACAATATAGATTTTGTGGTGCCATCGTGCTACAAAATCTATATTGTATCACTCCTCATCAATAACTAAATTCAATGAGTTTTTTTAATAAGTTTTTCAATAAGGACAAGAAAGAGGATTTAGATAAAGGGCTGGAAAAAACCAAATCCAATTTTTTTGGTAAAATAGCCAAAGCTGTTGCCGGAAAATCCACCGTTGGGGTCGAATTTCTGGATGAGTTAGAAAGTGTCCTTATTTCCTCTGATGTAGGCCTCGACACCACTGTTAAGATAATTGAGCGATTAGAAGAACGCGTCAAAAAGGATAATTATCTCAATACTTCAGAGCTTAATGAAATTCTCAAATCCACCATTGTTAATCTATTAGATGAGAACAACACAGTAGACTTAGAAGATTATACCTTGCCCTCAGAAGATTTGCCCTGTATCATACTGGTAGTTGGCGTGAACGGAGTGGGCAAAACTACCACCATTGGCAAATTGGCCTGGCAATACAAACAAAAGGGCAAAAAGGTGGTTCTTGGTGCTGGAGATACCTTCCGTGCAGCAGCAGTAGATCAATTAAAAATCTGGTCTGAACGCGTAGGCTGTGACTTTTACAGCAAAGGAATGAACACAGACCCGGCAGCTGTTGCCTATGAAACGGTTAAATATGCCCAGGATAATAATTGTGATGTAGCTATCATAGATACTGCCGGTCGACTTCATACCAAGATTAATTTGATGCGGGAATTGAGCAAAATCAAAAAATCTATCTCCAAAAGGTTAGAAAATGCACCTCATGAAGTCTTGTTGGTTTTGGATGCCACAACTGGTCAAAATGCCATCGAACAGGCTCGTCATTTCACCGAAGCAACTGATGTATCTGCTCTTGCTCTTACTAAATTAGATGGTACTGCTAAGGGTGGCGTTGCCTTAGGAATTTCCGATCAATTCAAAGTACCCATAAAATATATTGGTGTGGGTGAAAAAATCGAACATTTGCAGGTTTTTAATAAAAGAGCTTTTGTTGATTCGCTTTTTGAGTAAAGTATGTTTATAACTTTGTGTAAAAACTAAATTTTTTGAAAAAATTTAGTTTTTACACAAAGCCATCAATTTTAATTGTTTAGATCGGAGATTTATTATCCTCTCGCTTGTAAAAACGCTTCGCTCATTTCCCATAGCCGCTCGGCAGCTTCATCATCACAGGCATGCGCATTCACCCCAAAATACCTGGCCATCGGACTATTAGGATCTGTAGGGGTGGCGATATTACAATCTTCGCAATATACGCCTGGTTTATTCTCTAACAAGGGTGAAGTGGCAGCCCATAAAGTGGTGGAGCATCCCTGTTCTGGTGTTTTAAAACCTTGTTTAGCTAACTCTGTAGGACTCCCATCCTCATTGATCCATCCCAATGCTACCATTTCTTCTTTTGGTAAATGACGCTGAAGAGGGGTAAATATACCACCTGGATGAACCGAAAAAGCAAACCCTCCTGATTCCTTAAGTCTTCTGGATAGGGCATTGGCAAATAAAGCATTGGCGGTTTTGGACTGCCCATATGCCTGCCATTTATCGTAATTTCCATTGTCATACTGAATGTCATCCCAGCGAATTGGACTTATCTTATGTGCTGTAGAGGTCAAGCTGACCACTCTGGCACCTGAAGTTTTTTTAAGCAATGGCATTAAGGCATTGGTTAATGCAAAGTGCCCCATGTGATTCACACCAAATTGAGCCTCCCAACCAGGCCCCACACGCGTCTCTGGACAGGCCATAATACCTGCATTGTTAATCAATAAATCAAGACGATCGAGCTCCGCATTCATCTTATTGGCAAATGCATTAACCGACTGAAGATCACTGAGGTCCATCTGAGCAGTTTGTACTTCTCCATTAATGGATGCCAAATTTTCAGCGGCTTTTTGTTCAGAGCGAACAGGAATGATAACTTTAACTCCCTTTTCGGCAAGGGCTCGTGTAGTTTCCAAGCCTATACCACTATAGCCACCAGTGACAATAGCCACTTTCCCACTTAAATTAATATCAGCCAGCACTTCCTGACCTGTACTCTTTCGATTAAAATTTGAATCAACCGGTTTTTGATCTGATTGCGCCATTTTTTTCTGGGTTGTTTTATATGATTATTTAATTGATATTTTTGTATAAGGGTAGGCAGATTTTCAAATATTCCAACAAATGAATGGATAAGAATCTGGAGATATTTGTTCTTATATAACCAACCTGTAGGAATCTGTAAGGTTCAGTATTAATAAAAATTTATGTGTCTTGATTTAAAAATCCTATAGAATACTACCCTTCTCCTTTTAAAATCCCATTTTCAATCAGCTTGTCTATGGCAGCAATTAATTGCTTAACGGGGACCTTGCTTCTCTCGGCAATTGAAATTAAATCATGTTCTCCATCTGCAAGATTTAAGACCCACATCATGGCAGCCACGGCATCACGAGTACCTTTTTGCGATCCCAGGGTAGGATATAAACCTCTTTTTCCTAATTGAGGCTCGCAATAAGGCATAGTATTGACATATTTTTCATTTTTCTCAATCACCTCAATAATGTCCAAATATTTATTCACTGATTTTTCCATGGCCTCAAAAGAAATATAAGCCTTGTTATCTGCAGATGTATGATATTCCGGGTACTCAGCATACATCGATCTCATAAGAGAACCAACAGGTAAATTAAACCCAGGTGAGCAATACTGCCGTTCATCGCTTCCACTTGGGAAAAAGTCCACAATATTATAATTTTCTTCAGTTTGATTCAGGATTAACTCCGCTACCCTATCCGGTAAAGCTTCTCCCAAACGGCTTCTTTTATAGGTAAATGGACCATCATCCCCAATACAGGTAATAATAAAACCAGCCTGTAAGTGTTGCTTCCAATAGTTTCCCATTTTTGAAAGCATGTAAATACTACCAATCGTTTCTGGTACAAATAAAAACCGATAGGTATACTTCAAAGGCTTAATCTTGCTTAGCTCCTTCAATTTTTTATAAATAAAAGAAGTGACTAAAGGCCCCGACAACTCATTGCTGGCCAGTGAAGGATGACAAATATAGGTGGAAAAAAGAATTTCTTTTTCAGACTCTCCTTTAATTATGGCCTCTCCAATGGTCAAAGATCCTCCCTCATCTAAAGAAGAATCTATAAATACTTCATAAGTCTGAGAAGTATCCAAACTAAGTAATTGATCATGAGACAAACAAAAGCCCCATCTTCTTTTGTAATAGGAAGTCAGATAGGGAATCAAATCGGGTTGATCTGCTAAGCTATATAAGTGAGGCTTCAATTCTTCATAACTAAGTTTGCCGTGAAATGGCTCAGAATAGCCCAAAAGATGAAGATTATGATTGGCAATGTCTATAATTTTGTTTCCATTGCCATCTTTAATCCAGGCCTCTTTGATGTTCCACTCAGGAGGAACTGTCCAATCAAAACAGGTGGTTCCGGACGGTATTTCTTTTACTTCAATATCTACCAATTTGGACAATATCTGAAGCGTCTTTCGGTTACCATCACCAGTTAGACTACGGTGAATGGGAAAAAGACGATCAAAATAGTGATTTAGCTCTGTTTTAATTTCGGGGAAAACCTGGTCTCCCTGAATTAAAAAAGAAGGATTGGATGGAAGTTCTTTTTCAATCAGTTCGAAGGCATTTTTAGCAGTGATGGATACAATTTGACCTCTTCCTAAGTTAGCAGTTTTGGCTAAGCCCATTTGCTTGGCCTTTCTATCAAACTTAGAAAAAAAGGCAACATGCTCTGGTTTTTCCATATCGTATACAAAATGAAAGAAGGATTTTTCAATAGATTTTCCTTCAACTATCATTTTGCCTTTGAAGGCTTTGTCGTAGCGATAAGGCACTCCCAATTGTTTTTCAACATAATGAATAAAGGTGGAAGCAGCATCAAAGTTGAAATTAACGAACTTCCCATTTTTCTGAAGAAAGCGCTCCCAAAAACTATTTTTCCCAAAAGAATATTCTGGGGCATTGGCAGTAAAAAAATTGGCATGCTTACCTATGGCAACCACCGAAAAATTTGCATCAGCGGATCGGACGGAATCAGGATCTTTCCGAGCCATCTCTGCAAAGACTCCTCCAATACCAGGTGTATTTTCAAGGTCAAATTTCTGGTTTTTACAAAAACTGTAAGAAAAAGCAGGATGAACCACGGTCCCCTCCTCCCCTATCACCTTAAAAATGGCCCTTTTAAAAATGGCATAATAATCCTCTGGGGCTTGAGCATGCTCCAAGCGTCCAAAAAAACCAATATTACTATGGATAAAAATATGGTTCCCTTTTTGGAGTCCCAGGGCTTCTAAAGTTTGAATGATATCAGCCTCTGTAAAATGAATTCTCTTTTTTTTCATCCCATTCGCCCTTTTAGGATTTTTATCAAACCATTTATGGTAGCAAAATCACGATTTTGAAATTCATCATTTGAAAACTCAATTTCAAACTCATCTTCAATGTCGGATATTAAATTCATGAATTCAAAAGAATCAATCCAGCCGCTTTCAAAATAATTGTTTTCTATATTGGGTTTGATATCCTCCTCCTCTGCATCGGAATTTTCTACAAACCAATTGATCACCCATTCATTTATATTATTCATACAAACAGTTTTTGAAAAATAGAAAATAAAATATCCCCTACTTAAAAACACAAACACGGGCAGGAGCCCCATCTGCATTTTTTATTTTAATGGGCATAACACTTATATTCCAATCCTTGGTATTTTCTACCTGGTCCAGGTTCGCCAAATATTCCACTAAATAAACGTCATTACCCAATAGGATTTTATGGACAGGAGAATCCGCTTCACTTCCTAAAGAGGCCTTATCTAATTTTATGCGGCTATCATCTGGGGAGGGGGTATCCATAGCGATCAATTTAACATTCTGTTCCACCAGATAATGAGCAGCTTCTTCAGAGATAAAAGGATAATCCATATAATATCTGGCAGTTCCCCATTTCTTTTGCCAGCCATATTTCAGAATAATCCTTTCAGATAAATCCACCTTCATCAACATGTCCTTGGTTATGGCTTGATTTTCCTCTAGATGAGAAAAGTCTAAAATGGTAACGGCTCCAATCAATCTGCTCAATGGTATGTCATCTATACTTTTACCATTCTCAATAAAATGAAGCGGAGCATCCATATGAGTTCCTGTGTGTGTCCCTAAAACGACCTTCTTGGTTTCTCTACCTTCAAATCCATGACGCCCAAGGTGGGTAATTTCAACAATAGGGTGCCAATGTGAACTGAAGGTAGTCATCCCTTCTTCGATCAAATAGGTCAAATCTATAACTTCCATAATATTTTGTGTTTTCTGGTATTCTTTTCAGGTAAGGTCAAAAGCGTTCTGATTGATTAAAAACTTAATGCTATTAAGATCAACTTATTTAACGGCACTGATGATCTCAACCAGTTCACCTCCATTTCCTTTGACAAAACATATGTCCAGGAGTTTGTTGTTGACCTCAATTTGCTCTATTTCTGTAATTTCATATCCTTTCTTTTCTATTTTACGACATTCCTTCTGCACTGAATTAGAAACAAAGGCTATATTGGAAAATCCCTGATCATCTAAAAAAGTATTGGGTGATTTTTCTCCCAACTTTAAGCACAACTGATATTCCTCATTTTTTAAAATTGATTTAAAATTAAGGATTGAAAACCCTTCTTCAGTGTGTACTTCTTTAAAGCCAAATTGTTTCCAAAATTGAGCGGCTTTAATGGTATCATTTGTTGTAACCATTAACTTTTTTAAATTCAAGTCAGGCTTAGGTAATGCAAGGGTACTTAAAACCTCAATGGAATGGCCACTCCATGAAACCTGTAAATAATCGCTTTCAGAAAATTCTATTGCCTCCTTCCCCGGACCCAATTCAAAAACAGGTTTGATAAATCCCATTTGCATGCTGGGTTCATCAGAATGACGCAGCAATTCTATTCCCAAGCTCCCATTTTTATAATAAAGAGAAAGATCTTGTGTTTGAGAATAGTTTCTGAGCATGGTTTTCTTTATCGAAAGATTAGGTTTATTTAACTCACTAAACTGATTGGTATATCCTAGAGAAAGAAGAAGCTCAGAATCTTTTTCGAAATTGTGAGAAGTCCAGCCGATATGGTCTATGTCAAATATCATTGATCTGAAAGGTATAATTTTTTAATCCTTAGCTTATCTATTTTACCATTAATGTTTTTTGACAGTTCCGGCACCTGCTTAAGTTCATCGATAACATAACTTTTACCAAGGGCATTAGCGATTATCTTATTTACTTGTTTTTTTATTCCTTTTGGTAATTCTGCTGCTGCTGTAAAAACGCAGACGGTCTTTTCTCCAAGCGTTAAGTCCTCAATTCCCAATACCACACATTCTTCAAAAATATTTTCGGTACTCAACAAATCCTCTATCCTTCTTGGGGAAATATTAATTCCTCCTCTAATAATGATGTCTTTCTTACGTCCTGTAATACGAAGGAAATTATCTGCATCTAATTCTCCAAGGTCTCCTGAAATAAATTTGTCCTCAATAAAAAACTTATCAGCCTCAAGATTATAGTAGCCCATAAAATTCCAAGGCGCCTTAATTAATATTTCCTTGTCTTTAAAATCTAATTCGATACCTAAAAGAGGCTTCCCAACTCCCTTTACCTTCCCAAATTCAGGAGCATTGGTAGATGTGAAGAGGGTTTCGGAAAGACCATAACTTTCGTAAAGTTTGGTTTGATACTTCGATTCAAATTCCTGCTGAATCTGGGGATTAAGAGGGGCCGTACCTATGCATGCTGTGATTTCATTTTCCCTAGTATACTTTGCTCCTTGGTCCCCTCTATCAAACTTTAATAACATCGTTACGATGGTGGGGATGAAGAAAAAAGTATTTACCTGGTATTTTATAGGCAATTCCCAGAAATTCAAAATAGCAGCTACCGAATAACGCTGCCCTATTACAATTTTACTTTCTGACAGGAAGGGAAGAAAAATCAGATTTAGCATCCCAGCCATATAAGTCATGGGCAAATTATGATAAAAGGTATTTTTAGAAGAGAACTTAAAGCTGGCCTTAAAAGCCAAAGCCGTTTGGAATAAATTAGCATAAGAATGCATGACTCCCTTAGGTGTTCCTGTGGTTCCTGAGGTGAAAGAAATAGAAAATAAAGATTGATAATCCAGACTATGGAAAATGTCCAAATGAGAAAGCTCAGCTTTTTCCACTTTCCCTAATATTTCCTTTAGATCTTCATAATGATGATAACTAACACCTTCAATAGGTTCTTTTAGCCTACTTTGGGAGATAAGCGCAATTTTACAATTCCCTTCTTCAAGAATTTCATTTATTTCCCTATCCCCTTTCAAAGGATCAATAGGAATAACTACTACCCCTTCGATAAGTGCCGAAAAATAAAGGACTAATAATTCAATAGAATTATCCAGTATCAAAGCCACTTTTTTCTCTTTATCCTTTGTAATCAACTTTAGATGATCTCGTCCCTTGAGGATCAAAGAAAACAGAGATTCATAGCTCAGCTGCTGTCCGCTAATACCATCAACAACACATAATTCTTTCCACCGGGTAGAAAAAATATGGGCTATGTAGTCACCGATGTATTCATTATCTACTTTGCTCATTTCCGATATAACGGTTAAACTGGTATTTCCCGATGAATAAATCAGTTTTCTTTTCTAGTTTTTGTGCAATTTCTTCCAGAACCTCTTCATCCACATCCACCTTATTTATTTTGGTAATCTCAGTTATTAAAATGGCTGGATGTACTGAATATTTTGCAGAATATTTATGAATTAAACCCATATAGCTGCTGTGAAAATCTGCATATCCTGCTATCACATCTAATGGATGAATCCCTTTACTACTGATTAAAGGGTTTACATAGGTATTACTGGTTTCTAGAATTTTCAATAGGTCGATATCCACCTCCATTCCCATTTTTATGAGGGTAGCAACTAATATTTCCGTTGAAGCATTTCCAGCGCTTCTACCCATACCTTGTAAAGAAGTATCTACAAAATCATAACCCAAATTAATCGCTTCTAAGGTATTGGCAATCGCTAAATGTAAATTATTGTGGCCATGAAATCCTAAAGAAATGTCGGATACATCACGTATGGCTTGGTAATATTCTCTAATGTCGTTTGGAAACATTCCTCCTGAAGAATCCACTACATAGACCATATCGGCACCATAGCTTTCGGAAAGTTTGGCATTTGCTGCAAATTCTTTTGGACTTAAAGCATAAGATTTCATAAAGTTGGCAGCCACAAACATCCCCTTTTTCTTTGCTTTTTCAATAAAAACCTGGGAATCCTTTACATGAGTAACATCTGTTCCTATTCGTATGAATTTCATATCGTATTCTGCAGCTAAATCTATATGCGAAAGATCTGCAATTCCCGGAATACAAAACATACCAAATTTGGCTTTCTCCAAAGCTCCTGCCGCTGCTTCCAGATACTCGGCGTCTGATTGTAGGGCCTTGCCATGATTTTGACTTCCATTAAAACCTACACCATGCCCAATTTCTATATATTCAATTCCTGCCTCTTCCAATGCCTTACAAATAATGGCTGTGTCTTGAGCAGAAAATGAAAAGTTTATTGCATAACTGCCATCGCGAAGCGTCGTATCTAAAATTTTTAATTTCTTATTCAAGATCTTTAAATTATTAGGTTTTTAATTTTTAATTGGCTTTTGAGATCTCACTTCTAATATCCTACTTACTCACCTAAGGCTCCACTTAACCTTGCTATTCAAATTCCAATCCTAAGGAAAATTTTCGCCGGAATATCCAAAAAATCAAGGGAATAGCCAAGTCTGCTCTACCTTTTTTCTTTATAAAATAAATGCAAAAGTATGCTTTTTACTTTACACTCTCCTTTATATAAAATCAATAAAATTAAATCGCTGACAATCAATCCTTTAAATTCCATCAACTCCTTTCTATTTATACCTATTCCAGAATTACTCACAATCACACCATGATATACTACATTATGCTCCGTTGGAGCTTTTCATCCGTTTCATTTATATGGCTTTCAATATTTCGGCCTTTCCTATTCAGGCCCTATGGTCTGGGCTGTTAATTATGCTTAAATCTATGTCCATTATCAAAACACAGTATTTACTTATGTTTAAGCATTGATAAAATATTCGCTTTAGTAAATCAGTTTATTTAAGTAAGTGCTTGAATAAATTTAAGTTTAATCTATATAGCTCATTCGGAATTTTGAATGACTTCTAATTCCAACTTCAAGCGGAGTTATATTTATTATACCTATACCAATATTCCAGAACCACAATCCTATCAACTATGAAAAAGCTTTTTTTCTCCCTTATTTTATTGACTTCATTTCAATTACAAAACCTTACTGCTCAAAATGCTTCATTCACAGGATGGGCCCATTATTATTCTGATCATTTCCATGGAGCCACAACTGCCTATGGCGAAGTATATGATAGAACCCAATTTACCTGCGCTAACCTGAAATTTCCACTGAATACTCTTTTAAGGGTGACACGTCTTGATAATGGACAGTCTGTAATCGTCCGGGTGAATGATAAGGGGCCATTTACTCAGCCTGATGCAAATGGTACTGAATACGTTATTGATCTTTCTCTTGCAGCAGCTAATGCAATTGGTCTTACAGTAATTGGTGAAACTATGGTTAGGATTGAGTCCATTGGATTTTCTACTACCAACCCCAACTCATCTGGTCAGGCCAATAATAATGTTTCTTCCTATAATGGAGGTTTTACAGCTCGAGGAGGTTCAACGAATAATAATACCAACTCCCTGAATACTACCAATTATCCTGCAAATTACCAGCAAATTAAAACCATCAACCCAGGTCAAACAGGATATGGTATTCAGATAGGATCATATACCAGCAAGCAAAATGCCGAGCGACAGGTCGTTTCACTACAAAAAATTGGAGTCCAGCATTTATATTTGATGTCGAGAGCTAATCAGGACGGGAGAATGATGCACCAGCTTATTATCGCCAAATTTGATACCAAAGACCAGGCAGATATGTACCTGGTACAAGTGAAAAACCAATACATGCTGAATGGCTTCGTTAGAAGACTATAAAAGAAAAAAAAAGTAAAGCGGCTTGCGCCGCTTCACTTTTTTTACTTTTTCTTAAGATATTTTTTAGGAATGGGAAATTTATCGTTCTCTGAAAACCACAGAATATTGACGATCCGATATCTACTCCCATCATACATGATTTGAATGGAGTTAATCCCTCTGGAAAATACTTCTCCATCGGCCGTTCTTTTACTCGTGTAAGTACTAAAACATTGAATAATGTGGCCATAGGTTTCTGTTCTTCGGCCCACCTCGTCCTCAAAAAAGCCATTTTTTTCTAAAGATGCCCCAGCTCTCTGAATATAACTTTCTACGGTCATGGGAGTCATTCTTGTCTTTCCTTCCCGATCCATTCCCACAGCTGTTAAAGTTGCCTCCTTAGTAAAAAGAGAGCGCATCCGATCCCAATCGCGTTTCTCCCCTGCCGGCCCGGAAATCACATCATATAATGCAGCAATAATAGCATCGACGCTATTTACATCTGCCGGATTAGCTTTCATTGCATCCTGAGCCTTAATACTAATACTTGACATCAAAAAGCTAAGTAAAACCAGATATTTAAAATATTTCATACTAGAGGATTGAATTTTTTAGGTTAATCAAATTAGAAAATTAAGGTAAGGCAATTTTTTAGGTTTAGGAATAACAATCCTGCTAATAAAATTCGTTAATGGTTAATCGTTAATCGCACGCTAATAACGAATAACCATTAACGAATAACCCAATTTCCCTAATCCACCACTTTCTTAAACTTCTTATCTGCCTTTTTCCAGTCTTCAATTTGTGGTTCGGTAGCTTTTCGATCTCCAACCACCATTAAGAACATTTTTTCAGGATCGAGATATTTGGAGGCCACTTCGGCAATCTTTTCCGGTGTAACAGCATAAATACTGTTTATTCTTTTATTAAGATAATCTTCTTCCAGACCATGGAAGTCAATATTATAAAGTTGATTGATTATCCCTCCTCGGGTTGAGTTGGCACGTACAAAACTACCGGCCATATAGTTTTTCACGCCCTCTAATTCCTCTTCTGTAGGGGCTTCTGTTCGGAGGCGATCTATCTCACGAGATATTTCAAGTATGGCATCTCCAGTACTTTCAATAGTAACGTCAGCAGCCTGATACCAAACGGAAGCTTTATATCGGCTATTGATGGTACTAAAAGGCGAATAGGTAAACCCTTTATCCTCTCGTATGTTCGAAGTTATCCTTGAAGAAAAAGATCCTCCCAATAGATCATCCATAACCTCCAGAGCAACAAAGTCTGGATGTGAAGGATCCGGAACCGGAATTCCGAATCGTATGGTTGATTGAGGTGAATTAGCCCGGTCTGACAATTCAACATTAACATTCATATTCGGTTCAGCTATAGGGAAGGCAACTTCAGGACCTTCCTTCCAGGCTGAAAAATGATCTTTTAGAGCAGTTTCTACCTGATTTTTGTTATACTTTCCAACAACATAAAGGGTTGCTCTTTTTCCTCCAAACTCTTCATCATAATAACTTTTGACATCTTCTAGCGTCCGATTGTCAATATCCTCATCACTTGGTAAAGCTCGGCCATAGGGATGATCTCCATAGATGGCTTTATCAAACATTTGGGTGGCAACCGTTCCTGCCTGACTTCTGGCCACACTCATCTGACGTTTCATGTCATTCTTAAGGCGATCTAACTCTGATTCTGGGAATTTAGGCCTGAGCAGAACCTCGGCAAATAATTCAATTGCTCTAGGTGCAAATTCAGAAAGGATGGTTGCATTTACAGAAATCACATGAGTTCCTGCATTTACACTTAGTTGTCCTCCCATTTTAGCAAATTCCAGTGAAAGGGCTTTAGAGTCGTAATTTTCAGTTCCCTCCTGCATTAAATTAGCCAATAAGGAAGCGGCACTAATGTTTTCTTCTTTTTCAAGAATTGGGCCGGCAGCAATATACATTTGGATGGTCACTTTGGGTACAATCCCATAATCCACCATCACCATTTTAAGGCCATTATCTAATTCCAAAACATCAGGCTCTGGAATTTTAAAATCTTTCGGAGTTCCTCCTTCCGGTGGTAATTCTTTTTCTTGCGCATTTAGTAAAAAAGGCAGAAAGGCCAGCACGGCTATATATGATATTAATTGAAAAAATTTCATAATCATTAAATTTAAAATTAAGGATTTAACTTTCTGGTTGAGCAGGAGTAGTTGTTAGAATAGTACGATTAGCGGGTATTAAATATTCCCTGGCTGTCTTTTTCAACAACTCCAAATCCACCTTTTCAAATTCCGCTTCTAGTTCATTTACACGAGCAGGGTTGTCATCAAAAAGGGCAAAACTACAGAGTAAATCCACCAGACCAAAACCAAAAAATTGGCTCACTAAATCATATAACCCAGAGCGTCCTTTTACCAAAGCAATGTCCAGATTTTCTTGAGTCAAATCTGTTTGTAGTCCTGCAATGACTTCATCCACAACTGCAACGATCGAATCGGCATCCACGGTAGCATCATGAGTTAAATTAAACATCCAAAGCATGGGGCCATTATAGTTGAACATATTGCCCAAATAATTGATACCACCACCTACCCCAGCGGAAAAGCCATTTTCCTGAACCAGGGATTGGTATAATTTGCTATCGTTTCCTTGTAACAAAATCTGATCCAAAAGTCCCATGGCGAAGTACTCGGGCGTATTCCTTTCTGGCATATGATAAGCAATAGCAATAGCAGGTCTTGGAGCTAGTGGATCTGGCTTGTTAAATCTTTTCTCCTCCGTTTGTTTTTCTTCTGAAACATCAGGCATGACTATTGTTTCACCGCCAGGAATATCCCCAAAGTATTTATCAATCAATTGCTTAGCTTCTTCAATATCAAAATCTCCTACAATCGATAAAGCAGCATTGCTTGGTTTATAATATTTATCGAAAAATGCCTGTACATCTTCTAGAGTAGCTGCATCCAAATCTGCTAGATCTCCATAAAAGTTATGGGCATTATACCAATTCTCATTAGCGTATTGAGGCATATCCAGCCATGGGAAACCTCCGTAAGGTTGGTTCATAATATTTACTTTCACTTCATTTTTTACCACTCCCTGTTGATTGGTAAGATTGTCTTGCGTAATGGCAAGGCCTTTCATACGATCTGCTTCAGCCCAAAGAAAAGTTTCTAATTTATGGGCAGGTACAATTTCAAAGTAATTGGTAAAATCAAATCGAGTGGATCCATTTAGGGTACCTCCATTTTTATTCACTAAACCAATAAACTCTCCTTTTCCTAAATTTTTTGACCCTTGAAACATCATGTGCTCAAAAAGATGGGCAAATCCAGTCCTATCTCGAGGCTCTATCCGGAATCCTATATTATAATACACTCCTATAACTACAGTTGGGCTTACATCGCTTGGAGATAAAATAACCTTGAGGCCATTATCCAATTTGTAATATTCTACAGGTACTTCAAACTTGATGTTGTCGTCTTTTGAAGTCTCTCCAGTCGACTTACAAGCTGAGCATAAAACAATCAGGCACAGAAATAAAATGTACCCTGGCTTAAGCTTTTTTTGAAACATATTTTTTGTTTTGTTGAGAAATCAATATAAACTTAATAATACTCTATCATCATTAATCCTTGTCTCTCCGTTTTTTATACCAAATGAATTTATTTTAGCAGAAAAGTGCATCCACATATGTTTATGAGAGATGATTTCGGAGCGCGCATGCGCGCTCCGAAATCATCTCTCATAAACGCTATAAAACCATTGGTCTTTTTATTTAAAATATTTGTCGATAGACCCTATTTTATGAAACTTACTAGGCCCTTTAAGTGTTTTTAAAACAAAAAGTTATATGAAACGAGGGGGAAATTTACTCAACTTTATTCTTGACCAATTGAGCGATATAGAAGGGGTAACTTTCAGAAAATCGTTTGGCGGAATTCAGTTTTTAAGAAACGACGTAATCTTCGGTAGAATCCAGGGGGGAAAGTTCAAATTACAAGCCGAAAGCACCTGTGGTAGTTCTACCAATCCGGATGTAGAAGTGGAAATCCAGCAAAATGGGCAACCCATATATTTATGTGAAGTCCCTGAGCCCATATTGGAAGACAAAAGCCAGCTTCAGCAGTGGATTATGAAGATACTCAGTATTAAATAATTGTGCCTTGGGCACAATTATTTAATAAATTTATTTCGGATGGCATGCTCTTCTGCCTCCCTATAATTTTTGAAAATACAAATCGGCAATTCTAGTTTTTCTTTTTTTAATCTTCTTTCAAGCTTTCTTCTTTTTTTGGTGTTACCTACATCTCTGAGATATATTCCCAAAATTCTATCCGGAAATTTTTTTGCCAGATTAAAATATATTGTGGGATCTGCCTCTCCAGTATCACCAATGCATAAAAATTGCACCTCTGGAAATCTCTCTAATATTTTAAGGATCTGCTTTTTCTTATGCCCGTGATACCCCTTGGCCCTCTTTTCATGAGGCAAACCTATATCCCGAAGCAAAAGAGGCCCTTCAGGCAGCTTATTCAGTTTTAGAAAATCTTTCAAGACATCATATAAATTCCAGGGGCTTTTAGAAACATAAAAAAAAGGAGTATCATCTCCAGGCTCATTAAATGAATTTTGCAAATTTCGATAAAAAGCCGCCCCCCTTTGAAAACTCTTTCGGCCAGCCGCACTTTTTAAAAAAGTCAGATAAATAGCCTGTAATTTGAAAAGAGATTTTAGTTCAGTTTTCAAAATTGTGTCATCAATATCGCTGATAACTGCTCTTTTGGTTTGAGCAGATAAAACCAGTACTTCGGTTAGGCGATGGACATCTACTTCTTGCCATGGAGTTTTTTTTACTCTACAGAAAGCTCTTTGCCATTGCCTTTGGCTTCCTTCAATTGGAAAAGAAAGCAAAGAATCAACTTCAAAATACCCCTCTACATCAGTATGAACCTCAAATATGTTTTGGCCAAATTCAATTTCTACCAAAGCACTCTGAATTTCTCTACTTCCAAACCGACGATAATTATTCATAAAAATTCGCCAAAGGGAGTCTTGATTGGTATTGGTAATAAAACGATCTGCCAGTACCCGTCCTTTAAGATAAAGGTAGTTCGAGCTGGCAAAGCCTCCATAATCATCAATGCGAACAGGTTTCTTTGTAGATATATTGAAAAAGGACTTTATCCTGAAATGAGTTGCATTATAAGCCAATTTGAAAGTACTTAATGCATTCAGGAAGATTCGCTTCATATTTTATCCATTTAAGTAAGACAAAACTACCATTTCAAACCCTCTTAAAATCAAAACTTCAATTATTTTTTAAATAAATCGATTTCATAAGAATTATTTTCCTTTTTTTTTAGTTTACACAATATAACTTGCTAAAAAAAGGTTATATATAAAAAATTCATATTCCAAAAACTGATTATCCACATGCGTGCGACAACACTCTTCAGCTTGTCCATGGCATTATTCCTAACGGGAAATGCCCAGGAGAGGTTTATCTCTTCTGATTTTACCCGCTTCTATGATTGGTTTCACGAACACGCTCAAACAGAATTACTTTACACGCATCAAGCCACCTTATACATTTTTGAATACGAAACTCCAATTAGGCAATCTCCTTGTCTTGAAGGAGAAATACTTGGTCATTTATCGATCGGTCAAAAAGTAAGCAACTTTATCCCTAATTCAGATTTTTATACACCCACTGAAGATCAAATTAATGGATATGATGATCTTTGGTACCCAGTCAAAGCTCATGATTCTCATGGACAAGAAATAGAGGGTTTTGTGTGGGGTGCTCATATTGCCAAAGGCTGGCGTCGGGTAGACCTCACCTTCGACCAAGAAAAGGAGCTTATATTATTGGGCATTTCTTCAAGGCCAAGAACGGAGCCTGAAGACATTAATGCCGAGATAAGGATTTTGAAAGGTGATCATTTGTTAGCTCAACAGCAAATTCCAGGGCTTTGTCTTTTTGAAGAATGTCAGTCTAGTGCTTTATTAAGGATTATCCAAGACTCTATTTACCCAGAATTAATTGTCCTGGAAGCAAGTACTTTAACTGTAGCTTGTGATGTGAGCATTGAAAAGAATTTCTATTACTGGGATGGCTTCAAATTAATAAATGTTCTATCTGGAGAGTTTGCTTTTAATCCCACTTATACAGAAAAATCCTTTACCTTAAATAGATCGCCATCCCGAAAAGGGACGGTTTCTTGCAGTCTTAGTTATTTGGACGAAAATTTTAATCCAGTGTGGGATTTTAAGGTAAATTCCGGGCCTGTGGTAAGGGTAAAAAATAAGGTTAATACCAAAGCAAAGTAAAAGGAGGTATTTGAATGTACCAATACTGAAGATTCATAAAACACCCCTTGTTCAGGTTATTTTTAAAATAATTTTACCTATGTTTTTATTTTCTTCCATCTTTTGATGGGCTTGAGCGGCCATATCCCAGGTATAGACAGAATCGATAATAGGTTTTAATTGTTCATTTTCAAATAAAGGCCAGGCAAAATTAAACAGATCCTTGCTTAAGGCAATTTTGTATTCTTGAGTCCGGGACCTAAGAGTTGAGCCTGTAATTTGAAGCCTTTTTTGTAGAATAGGGCCAAGGTTAGTCTCTGATATTTTGGGTCCTCCCATCCAACCTTGCATAATAAGTCTTCCTTCTAAAGCCAGGCAATTCAGGTTTTTTTGGAAATAAGGGCCACCGATAAAATCCATAATTACATTTACACCCTGTCCCTCTGTCAAACGCTTAATTTCCACCTCGAAATTTTGATTTTTATAATCTATAGCTTCTTTTGCACCCAGTTGAAGGCAAAATGAATGTTTACTTTTAGAGGCTGTCACTATGGACTGAGCACCAATAGCCTTTGCCAGCTGGATAGCGGCAGTCCCAACCCCACTAGCTCCGGCATGAATTAGAACGGTTTCTCCGTTTTGTAAGTCAGCCAACCATCGAATGGCCTGGAAGGCAGTCAAAAAAACTTCCGGGATAGCAACGGCTTCTTCTAATCCAAGCCCCCTGGGGATGGGGAGAGCCATATCTTCATGAATTCTGGCTAATTCTGCATAACCTCCACCTGGTAATAATCCGCAGACTTTATCGCCTACCTTCCATTTTTGAACAGAATTGCCTATTTGGGCAACCACACCAGCCATTTCTAATCCCATGATCTCACTTTCACCTTCTGGAGGTGGATATAGGCCTTTTCTTTGCAGGGTATCAGCTCTGTTTAAGGCAGTAAAATGAACTTGAACTAAAATTTCATTATCTCCGATCACGGGATCCAGCACTTCAGAAATTTGCATTTGTTCTGGGCCGCCGAAAGATTTGAGGGTAATGGCTTTCATGTATTTGGGTATTTGGGTATTTGGGTATTTGGGTATTTGGGTATTTGGGTATTTGGGTAAGGTTTTATTATAGGCTTTTTTATTCAAATTTTGAGGTGTTTATTTTTATTTACAGATGTTTTTATTATTTAGGTCTGAACTGCGTCTGCCTGCCGGCGAGGCAGGCGCGGTCCAGGCATTGAATTAGCAGCAACTTTCCAATCCCAATACCCCAATACCCCAATACCCCAAACTACACATCAAACAAATGCCCCATATCCTTGGCCTTTGTTTTCAGGTATCCTAAATTATCCTTATTCGGCTCTATGACTAATGGCACTCTTTCTACTATAGTAATATTAGAAGTATCAAAAGCTTCAATCTTTTCTGGGTTATTGGTAAGCAATCGAATTTCACTTACCTTTAATAGTTCCAGCATTTTAATGGCTACATCGTAATGCCTGGCATCGACTTCCAAACCTAGGTGAACATTGGCATCCACTGTATTCAGGCCGGAATCCTGCAAATTATAGGCTTTTAGTTTATTGATCAGACCAATCCCGCGACCTTCCTGTCTTAGATAAAGGACAATTCCACCATTTGCAGCTGTTAATTCTAGGGCCTTATCCAGTTGTTCACCGCAATCACATCGTTTAGAACCAAAGAGGTCTCCAGTTATGCATTCTGAATGGACACGTATAAGGACAGGTTTGGAAGGATCAAATTGATTATGAACCAAGGCAAGATGAGGCATCCAATCAGAAGCTTCTTCTGCAAAAGCAATCATATTAAAGTCCCCCCAGGGTGTTGGAATTGCTGCTTCAGCCTGTTTTTTAATGATTCTGCTTATTTTTTTCACCATAATTATAGTAGAAGATAGAAGATAGAAGATAGAAAGTACAAGGAAATGTCATTTTACTTTCTACCTTCTACTTTCTACAATAAGATAACACAAAGGTAGAACAGTTTTTTGTAATGAAAGGATCAAAAAAAAAGATAATTTTTGTGCTTTTTAAAAAAAGTGGAAATGGCTGTGAACACCTACCAATACTGATTTTTTTACCACCTATAGCGAAAAAAAACCCTTTATGTTAAAAAAAACTTAAAAAAAGAGCCAGCGTTTGTCTTTTTTCCTACGTTTAGTTAAAAAATTAACGACTAGGGTAAACGATTTAAAATTTTTATTTAGATTTGCCAGTGCAATTATGCTTATACCCTAAATAAAACATAGAAGTTTCAATTTTATTAGCGTTTTTGAAAACTTTCTAAACCACTGTTTCTTTAGCATAAACTATTGATTTTCAATTAAATCACTCGATCACACAAAAAACATTTCCGAACATTTGTATTTAAAACTGAATTAGGTAAGATTTGAAATTTATGGATTTTCATAAAATCCCTTTTCAAAAAAGAATTTGCCATAGTTAAGAAATATTAACATTCAGATAGAATCTGTCGCACATCCCAAGAACTTTTATAGAAAACAAAACGAACATTTGTTCTTAAATCATCTACTTTTTAGATGGCTGAAGAATAAGTATTTATGGATTAGTAAGTAATCAACCATTATTTTATAAAACTTGGATTAATATGAAAAGGCTCTCACTAGTTCTTATGCTAGCATTCGCTAGCTTCTCAGTACTGGTTGCCCAGAGGTCAATCTCTGGTACTATTACCGACGAAAGTGGAGATGCACTGATTGGTGCTACCATTTTGGTAAAAGGAACAACTACTGGTGCTGTTACCGACATTGACGGTAGCTATTCGTTAGACGTTCCTGCCGGATCTGACGTACTTATTTTTTCCTACACTGGTTATGGTACACAAGAAATCACATTAGGTGCTTCTAATGTGGTGGACCTACAGATGGCCCCTGATGCTCAGCTTCTAAATGAGGTTGTGGTAACGGGTTATTCTGAAATCGAGCGGAAGAAGTTGATTTCTTCTGTAGCTGTAGTTGATGATGCAGCGATCGAAAACATACCACTTACCGATGTTAACCAGTTGGTTCAGGGACGTGCTCCTGGTGTTTTCACCACTGCCAACTCCGGTCAGCCAGGTGCTCAGCAACAAATCCGTATCCGTGGTACGGGATCCATCACAGGTGGTCGTAACCCTCTCTATGTAATTGATGGTATACCCATTGAGCAGGGTAATTTTGCTCAGGAAGATGGTAGCTACAATCAAACAGATATCCTGGCAAATCTTAACCCAAATGACATTGCCAACATTACCATCCTTAAAGATGCTTCAGCAACTTCATTGTATGGATCTCGCGGTGCCAATGGTGTGGTATTGATAACCACCAAAAAGGGTAAGGTCGGAAAAACCGAAGTTACGATCAAAGGACAACTCGGTACAACTCAGCCGCAAGTTGGAAACTTCAATATGATGAATCCTCAGCAGTGGCTGGATTACGAGCGTACTGTTCTTAGAAACAGTGGCTTGGATGAAACAGCTGTTTTAGACAGAAGACCTAATTCTTTGTTGGATAACACCAATGACTGGGTAGATGCGGCCTTCCGCGATGGTACCACCTATAATATCGAAGCTCAGGCTAGAGGTGGTAATGACAAAACCCGCTTCTTCGGTTCTGTTGGATATTTCGACCAGGAAGGTACCCAAATTACTTCTCAGTTTGATCGTGTATCTGCTCGATTGAATGTAGATCACTTTGCTTCTGACAAACTGGACTTCTCTTTGAATTTTAACTCTACCTATACGCAACAAAACAATGCTGTAAACGGTAACCGTTTCCAGTCTCCAATGTTGGGTGCATTTATTAATCCTCCAACTCAGGGAGCTGTAAACCCTGCAACAGGTCAACTTTATACTGGTTTGGAATCTGATTGGGCTTCTATCACAAATGATAACTTCTTGTATTCTTTCCCGATCAATTATACCAATATCAACCAATTCCGTTTGTTGGGTAAATTGGCTATGAACTATAACATAACGAAAAATCTGCGTTTCACACAAACTGGGAATGTTGACTGGATTACTATCGAAGAAGCGGATTGGAATGACCCAACCACTAACGATGGTGAGAACCTAGGAGGTTCGCTCGATAATTCATTCAGAAACGTTAGAACACTTACGACTCAGTCACTGTTGAAATACTTCACTGATTTTGGAGATCACAGTATAAATGTATTAGGTGGTTTTGAATATCAGCGTACTCGTAATATAGGTTTCAGAGCTTTTGGTAGTGGATATGCTTCTGGTAGACTTCAGACGCTTAACTCTGCAGCAGAAGCCAACGGTACACCTGCAGGTTCTGCTACAGCCTATAGTTTTGTTTCTCTTCTTGGACAAGCGAATTATAACTTCAAAGGTAAATATGGTATTCAGGCAAGTTTCCGTAGGGATGCCTCTTCTCGTTTTGGAGCTAACAACCGCTGGGCATCCTTCTGGTCTGTAGGTGCTTCATGGAATATTTCAGATGAACCTTTCATGCAGAATGGATTCTTTGATAATTTGAGATTGAGAGTTAGTTATGGTACCACTGGTAATGCTAACGGTATTGGCAACTTCCCATCTCAGGAGCTTTATGCATTTGATGTAGCCTATAATAATATTCCTGGTAACAGACCAAGTCAGATTGGTAATCCTGACTTAACTTGGGAGAAGAATCAAAACGGAAACATCGGTGTTGACTTTGCTATTCTTAATAGCCGTATAGGTGGTACTGTTGAGATATACCGTCGTACTTCCACTGATTTACTATTAAATGTACCGGTTTCTTCAACTTCTGGTTTTACTTCTGCTACTCGTAACATTGGTGAAATGAAAAATGAAGGACTAGAAATTACTTTATATGGTGCTCCATTTAAAGCTAATACACCTGGTGGATTTAACTGGAACGTAGACTTTAATATTTCCTGGAACAGAAACGAAATCACAAGTCTTCCTGATGGAGAAGATATCCTGAATGGTAGCCAGATTTGGAGAGTGGGTAAGCCTATCCGTTCTCAGTTTTTCCAGGAGTGGGCTGGCGTGAATCCTGCTGACGGTACACCATTATGGAGTGATGGAGAAGGCGGAACAACCGGTTCTTATAATTCAGCTCCTCGTTTGATCGTTGGTAATGCTGAACCTGATTTTATTGCTGGTTTAACCAACTCATTTACTTTTAAAGGATTTACATTATCTGCTTTCATATATACTGCTCAAGGACATCAGATCTACAACTCTTCTCGTCGTTTTGTTGAAAGTGATGGGCAGCGTTTTGGATGGAACCACATTGTAGAAGCGGCCGAAGGTATCTGGACACAACCAGGTGATAATGCCATTCGTCCTCAACCACTACCTGGTGGTAATAGTGCAGCCAATTCAAGATCTAGTCGTTTTATGGAAGATGCTTCTTTCATTCGTTTGCGTAATTTATCTCTTGGATATTCTCTTCCAAAGTCTATTACAGACCGCTTGAATTTGAGCAGAGTGAATATTTATGTACAAGGTGTAAACCTTTGGACACAAACGGACTATACAGGATTCGATCCTGAAGCAGATGAAGACGGAGTAGAATTTTTCCGCTATCCTGTAGGTAAGTCACTTACCCTGGGATTAGACGTTACCTTCTAATTTGTAGGAGAAAAAAGGTAGAAGAATTAACATCTGCTGGATTGTAGAAATTTAAAATTTCGTATTAAAATGAAAAATAAGTTTCCTCATTCTCTACACTATGCTTCTACCAAATTAATGATGATGATTTAATCTTCTTCATTAACGATTAAAACTTAAATAAAAATGAAAAAATTAAATATATTATTTCTGGCATTTATTGTTTTGTTTGCCTTTTCTTGTGATGAACAATTAGAGCTACAGCCAGAACAATCACTTTCAACGACAGATGCACTTGCCGATTTAGCTGGTTTGCAAACTGCACTTTTTGGTGCCTATGATGGTATACAGCAAACCAATTACTACGGTCGTGAGTTTATCGTTATTCCTGAGTTAGAAGCCGATATGGTTTATCTTACAATTGATAACTCTAACCGTTTCGTACAAAACTATTCTTATCAGCTCACCTCTGATAACGGGGACTTTACCGGTATGTGGAATGATGCTTATGAGACTATTCTACGTGTAAACAACATCATTAATAATATTGATGATATTGAAGGAGATGCAACCACAAAGAACCAGTTAAAGGGAGAAGCTTTAGCACTTCGTGCTCTGGCTCACTTTGATTTGGTTCGTTATTTTGCAAAGCCATACACCAATAGTAATCCTACTTCTGATCCTGGTATACCCATTATTTTGGAAGCTAAAATCGATGAGCCTGCTCGTAACACTATTGATGAAGTGTACAATCAGGTAATTTCAGACTTGAATGCTGCACGGCCATTATTAGCTGATGTTGGATTTGATAGGTTTTCTCCAAACGCTATAGATGCCCTGCTGGGTCGGATTTATCTTTATAAAGGTGATAATGCTATGGCCGTTCAGAAGGTTGCCGCTGTAATTGGAACTGGTCAATACACATTAGCTGACAATTTTCAGGAGATGTTTGCCGGACCTGGATCCTCTGAAGAAATCTTAACACTAAGATTTACCAGTTTGGAAAACCGCGGTTCTGATAACCTGGGTTCCATTTACAACCCACAAGGTTATGGTGATGTTCGTGTTTCTCAAGACCTTATCGATCTTTATGAAACAACTGATCAAAGAGCAGCTGATATCTATATGCATGCTGATGGCGAAATGTATCAAAGCAAGTTCTTTGAGCAAGATGGTATCAATGGTTTACAGAGTCCTAAGCTTTTGCGATTGGGTGAGATGCACCTGATCCGTGCAGAGGCTAACTTCAAGTTAGGTAATACTACTGATGCCTTAGATGAAATTAATGCACTACGAGCAGCAAGAAGTGCTTCTGAGCTTACAGAGGTAACTTTGGATGTAATTTTGGATGAGCGCGCCAGAGAATTGGCCTTTGAAGGTCACCGTTCTTTTGACTTGTTCAGAAATAATGTGACCATGGTTCGTGACCAGTGTAATACAGGTATAGAATTAAATGGTCCTTGTAGTATTGATCCTAGCAATCCATTAGCTGTACATCCAATTCCTCAAAGAGAACTTGATGTGAATCAAAATATGACTCAGAATCCTGGGTACAACTAGGATACAGGTTTAAGGATAATAAAAAAAGCCTCTTCCGCTGTGCGGAAGAGGCTTTTTTATTTAAATCTATCTAATTAATATCCATCATCTTCATTGCCGTTGCCATCCAAATTAAAGGATGGAGGATCTTGCTCAACATCTTCTGGTGAAGCAACTCTAAACTCTACTCTTCGATTCATATAGCTGGCAGTGGAAGGAACTAGAGCTTCTCCCTGTCCAGCCCACATCAAAACCAACTGACCTCTTGAAACGCCGTGATTATTTACAAGGTGATCAATAACGGCTAATGCTCTGTTGTAAGAAAGTTCATTATTAGTAGATTCATCACCTGTTTGATCAGTATGGCCGATAACGGCAATTCTCAAATTAGGCGTTCCTTTAATAACTCTGGCAATACTAGCCAAAGCACCATAATCAGAATATTTTACCACATCAGAAGCAGAAGCAAAATGAACCATTGGTAAAAATAGATCAGTCATATTAACACCGCCCGTCACATTGGTTGTATTTGAAGAGTTAGTGACCGGTGCTTCAAATCTATTTAAGGCTTCGTCAATCAATTCACGAACACGATCCTCGGTAACCCCACCGCTAACAATCGGATTTTCAACAACTCCCTGGTTATTGATACGCTCGCCTGGGCGAGGAGTGTAATAAGGCTCCATATCCTGATGATCAGGCACTCCATCACGGTCGCTATCCAATGTACGGCCCTTGGTATCTACGATTGCGTCAGGGGCAGTATCTGGCTCTTGATCCAAAACATCAATTACACCATCATCATCTGAATCTGAAATGGCTAAATCAGCACGACTATTGGCTTTTTTACTAATATCGGCCAAAGCAATTTCAAAAGGATTAACCCAATACAAAGGTTCAGATTTATTAGCGCCCCCTATATTGAAGTTAATTCTTAGGTTAGTATAATTAAATGAATCACCAAAAGCTGATCTTTCACCTCCTGAACGAGTTGATCCATCCAGTAAATCTGCTCTATTACCTAATACTAAGGAAGTAGAATGCTCTATTCCAATGTTTATTTTTTTGCTTAGTCGGAAGGCAATTCCAGCACCTGCTGTAGCGTGAGGAGAGGTTTCGCTCTTTAAATTCCCCATACGATTCTCTTCATTTGAAAAGGAAACCTCCGTACTATTGATACCAACTCCCCCCATGAAATAAATATTGGTTTTACGGATTGGCCGGTCAAAACGCATGTTGTTCAAGGTAAGTATACCTAACAAGGTCCCGGATATCCAGGTATTTTCAAAACTTCTTGGCGGAGTGGTTAATCGATTGCCTTTGGCCATAGCATAAAGCCCATCAAGACGAACAGAGAATATGTGGTCCAAGGGTAATCGGATGTGTATACCACCACCATATCCTATTTCTGGTGTTACTTCCCCACCAACAAAGGGTACCCCACCATGTATGCCTATCTCAAACTGGCTTTTTGTGGTTCTTGAGGAGGTGTTGGATTTTTCATCTTGGGCTTGGCACCAAACTAATCCTACCAGGAAAGTTCCTAAAAGTAATATTTTCTTCATAGTAAAAAATTTAACTACGGGATTATGAAAAATGTAAATGTATAATTCGGTATATGTTCCTATGGGATATAGCAACATACCTGGCAATTCTGTTTTATACGGGAGAAAGATGGATTTGGGTTGTTTTTTTTAAAAAAAATTTCAAAATTAACACCCTTTTTGTCGTCTGAGATTGATGAGAAATGTTATTTAGCGAAGAGAAAAAACAAAAAAACAACTATTAAATATAGCCTTATTTGAATAAAGCTGATTATTAATCATATATACATTAAAATCCTCGATGAAGCAAATTTATTGTTTATTTTGCAGCAAACAAAATGCTTTTTAAAAGATTTGTCTAAAGAATACGAAATATGTTGGAAAATTGGTTAAAACCAACAAGTTTAGATAGGCCCGATAAGCCATATCTCCCTTTTCAATTAGGTAGCAAGATTATTAAGTTTGATAAAAAAATCCCCAAATTAAAGGATGCCCAGGTCGCCCTCCTAGGAGTTGGCAAAGCTTCAGACACCGTTCGGCAATCTTTATATAAATTAAGTTATTCATTTTCGGAATTGAATATTGTAGATCTGGGTAATTTTAGAAAGAATACCGTAGACTTTATGATTCCTGCCATTGAAGAACTACTAAAAAGTAATATTATCCCTGTTCTAATAGCTGATTTTCCCTTTTTATCTAATTCCAGCTACAAAGCATTTAATCGAATTCTGCATCATGTTAGTTTAATGGTAGTGGATCGGCAGGTAAATATTCCTGAGGCAAAGAATCCTGATCCACAAAATTATCTGGAGGAAATTCTCCTGCAACAAGGACAAAGACCTTTTCATTTGTCTTTAATTGGCTGCCAGGCTCATATTACTGACCCTTCCTTATTTTCCTATCTCCAGTCCTCTAATTTCGACTACCTTCGCCTTGGCAGGGCAAAAGCTAATGTAGAAGAATTGGAACCAATGATCAGAGACGGAGATTTAATGACTTTCAATTTGTCATCTGTAGCAGGAATAATAGCACCAGAACAATCCGATCCTTTACCTAGTGGATTTTCCCTAGATGAATCCTGTATGATCTGCCGTTACGCCGGAATGAGTGATAAACTTAAAGCCTTTAATGTAATAGGTATGAACAGTAAATTAAAATCACATGGGCTTACTGCGCAAACAGTAGCGCAGCTTATCTGGTATTTTCTAGATGGGGTGAATAATCGGAAAAAAGATTTCCCGGTATCTATGGATGGCCTTGTGGAATATATTGTTGATCTAAAGGGGCACGATTATCAACTTACTTTTTGGAAGAGCAGCAGGAGTGGACGTTGGTGGATGCAGATTCCCTTTAAAAGAGGCAAATCAATCCAAAGACATCGCTTAGTGAGTTGTTCATATAATGATTATAAGGAGGCAAGTAACGGAGAGTTACCGGAAAGGCTATTACATGCTTTGAGAAAATACAGTTGAATTGATTAAAGATAATTTGCCGCCTTCTGGCGGCAAATTATCTTTAATCATCTAATAATACTTTTTCCAATTTTATCCCTCTAGATCCCTTGATCAATATCAAAGTATCTTCTATTTTCTCTAGGTCCCAGCCATTTTTCAGTTCATCTACATTTTGGAAAATGAACTCATTGTCTGCATTTATTTTTGCAAATTCCTGGCCAACCAGAATGATCTGATTTAAGTTTTTAGTTTTGGCCAATTCAAAAATAGCGGTGTGTTCTTCAGTAGAATATTCTCCTAGTTCCAGCATATCTCCTAAAATGGCTATCTTTCTTTCACTGCCCATGCGTTCCAAATTATTTAATGCCTCCTTCATACTACTTGGATTAGCGTTATAGGCATCGAGGATGATGGTATTCGTTCCTAATTTTAAGATCTGGGAGCGATTGTTTTGGGGAAGATATTCTTCTATAGCTTCAATTATCAAGGAAGATTCTACTTCAAAAAATAGTCCAATGGCGATGGCAGTACTGATATTGTTGAAATTATATTCCCCTGCCAGTTGAGAATGAGCAGTCCATTTTTTTTGATTTTTATCTGTAAAAACCACATTAACAAAAGGTGCAGAAGAAAGTAGTTGAACTCCATAGTCGTTTTTATTAAAAAAAGATTCGTTCGATGCCTTCTGATAAGTCACCTGTTGTTTAACTTTTGTGGAAAGAGATTCCAAAAAGCGTTCGCTTTTATTAACAAAGGCGATTCCATTATTTTCCGCTAAAGAATCATAAAGTTCTGATTTGCCTTTTTTCACTCCTTCCAAGCCTCCAAAACCTTCCAGGTGGGCCTTCCCAATATTGGTAATTAATCCATGAGTGGGTTGAGAGATGCTACATAAAAAGGCAATTTCTTTTACATGATTAGCCCCCATTTCAATCACTGCCATTTCAGCAGCGCCTGGAATCGAAAGGATGGTCAGCGGCACTCCTATATGGTTATTATAATTCCCCTGAGTAAAGTAGGTATCATACTTTTTGCTTAATACCCGGCTTATCAATTCTTTGGTGGTTGTTTTGCCATTACTGCCGGTTATTCCCACAAAAGGAATTGCAAATTGCTGCCGATGAAATCTAGCCAAATCCTGTAAGGTCAGCAAACTGTCTTGGACGAGCAGCATTCTGGAATCATTTTGGGCAAGTTTCGGGTCATCTACTATAGCATAAGCAGCTCCTTCTTCTAAGGCTTTTTGAGCAAATTGGTTTCCATCAAAGGAATCACCTTTAAGAGCGAAGAACAGACCGTTTTTTTTGACCTTTCTAGAATCCGTAAAAACATCAGGATGTGCCTGGTAGATAGAGTATAAAGATTCAATATCCAGCATGATAGTTACATTAATGGCGGCAATAATAAAAAACAAAGCGGTGAAAGCCAAATATTCTGCTTTCACCGCTTTGTTCTGTGATGCTATATCATCATATTAATACTAGAATCTTCTCTTGCGCTTGCGTTTTTGCTTAACGTCGAAATGATTACCGCCCTTTTCATTATTACCACTCACTCCACCCACTCTAATCATAGCACAACGGAATCCTAGATTTCTATCCGAACGAGTTTGCTCTTTAAATCTACGAGTTCCAGGAGATAGCCAGTAAGCACGATCGGCCCAGGATCCTCCTTTATAAACTCTGGTACTATCACTAATCATAGTGTGTTTGCGGAAGTCATAATAAGCATTTGACTGCTCATCTCCATCCAAATAATCAAAAACTTCTCCTCTTTTAAAGTTCTCGCGATCCGAAACGTCAGCATCACGCATTGGGCGTCTGCGTAAACGTCCCAAACTATCCAAATCATCAACTGGGCGTCCGTCTGCATCCAGGATCAATTCTTCAAAAACTCCACCTCTATATGGGTTCAAATCATGGTTTTCTACATCTCTTAAGGTAATACTGGTCAATGGGCGATATACATCAGCAACCCATTCATTAACATTACCCGCCATATTATATAAACCATAATCATTAGGCATAAAGGAGCGTACAGGAGCAGGGAAAGATGCATTATCATTTAGATTACCGGCAATACCCATGTAATCCCCTTGTCCACGTTTAAAGTTGGCAAGCATGCGTCCCTGTTGCTTATCTCTTTTTTGGTAACGCATATTGTTACCATTCCAAGGATATATTCTTCGGTCAGAAATGATTTCATCTTTTTCTGACAACAAATTTCCTTTTAGTCCTAATGCAGCATATTCCCATTCTGCTTCGGTAGGAAGTCTGTAATCAGGCAGCATGATACCATCCTCGAAACGTACAGGCCTTTCTTCCCCTGTTGTTAGGTCTTTAAGATTTTTTCGTACGTTTCCTGTATAATGACCTGCCAGGTAAGCACCAGTATTAAATAATTCTGGATTATCATTACCCTGGTTTTGGTTTAAAATGCCTTCTTCAATTAATAGCATTTCATTCACACGATCAGTCCTCCACTGTGAATATTGCTCTGCCTGTTCCCAAGAAACACCTACAACCGGATAATCATCGAAAGCAGGATGCCTGAAATAAGTCTGCACAAGCGGCTCATTAAAAGCTAATTCCTCTCTCCATACCAGCGTATCTGGTAAAGCATCGTTGTAGATCTCGGGATAAGAATTGCGAAGGTTTCGGCTCAACCAAAAGGTGTATTCTCTGTAATCAATATTAGATACTTCGGTTTCATCCATATAAAAGGAAGAAACAGTAACCCTTCGGGAGACATTATTCCACTCAAAAGTGACATCCTCACCAGTAACTCCCATGGTGAAAGTACCTCCTTCGATTAAAACCAGGTTAGGACCAGCTTCCTGACCTTTATAATCTAGTTTTTCAAATCCACCCCACTTTTGGTCGTTATATTTCCATCCGGTCGTTGCTGAACGTTCTTTCTTACTGCAAGAGCTAAAAAGAAATACAACGCATAGTGCATAAACACTTAATTTCAAAAACTTTTTCATTCTTCTTGCCAAGTTTGTTTTTAGGAATTGACGAACTGTACAAATAGTATCCTATAAAAAAGGACATGCGAAAATAAGTGACAAATAATTGTTTTCCAAATTCAATTGTTTGTCCAATAGTTATCGAACGGTATGTTCTCAGAAAAAGTATGCGTCGGATTGACAAACTGCATATTTTTTTTAAAATTTTGTTAATTATCTGACCTTCCGTCTGAAAACTCAGGTCTTTTATTAATTAATTCGATTTGCGATGCAAGTTGAAGTATAAGGAAGAAAGTAAAAAGTAACTACCTGCGGTAGTCAGGTAAGGACGAAATAGTTTTATTTTCAATAAATGACCAAGATCTTTAATAATAAGTCCATAGTCTTTCTGCTTTTTACCTGAGGCTTTCTACAAGCAAGTTGCATTACAAATTGCGTCAATTAAAAATTTTAAAACAGTCATTTATATCAGAGGACCTTCTTCTTCTGGCTTGCCGACTATCCTCCAGGTTAATGGTTACAGATATTTCATGAGTCCCTCCCGAGTTGAGAACGGTTAGTCTAGACATAGTTAAATCAAAACTGTAACCGATTCTAAGAACCCCATATTTAACGCCCATTAAGCCGATGGCGGCATCTGGGTTTTCGAAAGTATGGCGATACCAAAGGCCCGCAAACACCTGTCCATATCCGGCATAAGCTCCAGCATTGATTTGTCCAAAGCCAGCTTGATGCTCAAACATAATATTGGGAGAAATGAAAGTGGGTGCTTTTCTGTTATTACCTCTGCTTAAATAAAACTGAGCCCCAGCGTGAGCAGAGAAACGGGAAGGAAGACCGATACTAAGATTGTCATTCACAGAAAAGAAACGATCATCGGGCCGGTTGAGATGTTTAATGGATATACCTCCATAAAATTGCCCGCCATATACCAAAAGACCTGTTGAAAAGTCTACTTTGGTGCTGTTCAATCTATCTGGACGTAATTCATCAGAAATGATAGGGATACCATCTGGTCCTCCAGCCCCATTTAGTGGATCCAACTGATCAACAAAAATAAGTCGATCCCAATCCAGTCGGTTTTGAATGATTCCAGCCTGTACGCCTATCTTGATCAATAAATTATCTTGTATTTGTAATTGGTAGCTATACACCCCGCTTGCGGCAATGGTTCTATAGATTCCATCACCAGCCTCATCTCCTAAAAGAATAATCCCTAAACCTGAATTCATACTTTCAAGAGGCTGCTCATAAGTAACGGCGAAGGTTCTAAAAGCATTTGGCCAGGAAGACCACTGGTCTCTGTAATTAAGAGTAATTCGAGGCCCTAGCGTAACGCCAGCAAATGCGGGATTTAAGTGCAAGGGTGCTGCATAAAATTGACTGAAGGTCACATCCTGAGCCTGAGTGCTGATAATCCCCCCCAATAGAATAATTATATAAATAGATACTTGTCTAATCATTGACATCTATACGTTATTGAACTAAGATAAAATAGAGTAAGTTTGTCTCGGACGACAAATAGGCCGTTTCCTCAATTATTTTTGTAATAGCTCTGAGATTATAACGTTAAAAGAATAATTGTCGGTATAAGTAGATGCAAGGTAATAATCAATTCTCTACTAATTTTGTTATACCCTTTCGCTTTCTGTAGTTACAACAGATATAATTCATACAAAATATGAAGAATTTTACGCTAACATTGAGTTTTTTTTGGGTAATAAGTCTGGCACACGCCAATTCAACCATTAATTTAAGCCTCAACTTCGATTGGAATGACAAACCTTATGAATTTTATATTGATAATAGCAAACTAGAACGGTGGTCATTTGACGGAGCTGTCCATAGTGATGAATTCCCAGGCATCCCATTTTCAATTCAAAAATTCCCTATAGATGGGCCCGGCCGTTTAGAAGTTGAGATTGTAGCGGCCTATTTTGAAGCCTTTCCTAAAACTCCTTCCCTATTCAGCCCGGCAATAAGTGAAGAAATAAAAATGGAATCCGTGATAGTTCCTGGTAGAAACGGAGCCTATGGAAAAGTCAGCTTTTCTCCCATCATTTCCAAAGGAGGAAGTTATGAGCGATTGACAAGGATTGACCTGCGAATCAATTATATCTTTGAGGCCCCCATTGTTAAAAGAGGCCCTCTAAATACAGAAGAATCAGTACTTGCATCAGGAGATATTTACAAAATTTCCGTTAACAGCACCGGAATTCATAAACTAAGCTACAGTTTTCTTAAGGATGAATTGGGAATAGACATAGATAATATTCCTCCTTCCCAAATTCAACTTTTTGGAAATGGCGGAGGAATGATCAGAGAGGACATTGAGGAAGAGCGGATTGATGATCTGGAAGAAAATGCCATTTGGATTGTCGGAGGGGATGACGGAAATTTTGATGCAAATGATTATATCCTTTTCTATGCAGAAAGTGCTGATAAATGGTATTTTGATGAATCCAGTTTACATTTTAGTTGCCCCAAAAACCTTTACTCTGATAACAACTTCTATTTTATCAAAATTGGCGGAAATGATGGTTTAAGGATTCAAGATCAAAACTCAGTTGTCGGAACCTTCTATACTACTAATTCATTTACCGATTATGATCGTTTTGAAGAAGATAAATTCAATCTGCATCATGAATGGATCAGAGCACAAGGTTCAGGTAAATCCTGGTATGGCTCTCATTTCAAAGTAACAAGAGAATATACTTTTAATAATCTGTTTTCCTTCACAAATTTGGATCCTGGTAGTGCCATAAAATTAAGAGCCAGAATGGCCTTAAGAGCTTCTCGCCGATCGGCCTTCAGCGTAGATTTAAATGGTCAGACTGTAAACAGTAATCAGGCATCTCGAGTATCTATCCTCTCCGGCAATAGAGACAATGAGGTGAATTATGCTTACTTCGCCAATATCAATACTGAACTTAATGTCAATGAACAGGACTTCAATTTTATTGTGCGATACCCGAATCCGGGAGGCAGTGGGGATGGTAGTGAAGGTTGGCTGGATTACATCGAAGTAAATGTAAGGAGAAAGCTGCAGATGGATGGGGATCAACTGTTGTTTCGGGATCCTGCTACTCTGGATTATCAAAGTTCTACCTTTGAGCTTAGTAATGCCAATGATCAAATAATCATATGGGATATCTCAAATCCCTTGCAGGCAAAAAAGCAATTATTTGATTTTAATGGCAGCCAGATCAGCTTTGGGGTCAATACCAATACCCTAAGAGAATTTGTTGCCTTTCAAATAAATGGTCAATTTCCATCACCGGAAGCTGTAGGCAAACTAGAAAACCAAAATATTCATAGCATCTTGGAAACGGATATGGTTATCTTATATCCTGAAGAGTTTGAAGCAGAAGCTCAACGTTTGGCCCAGCACAGGCGTACTCATTCTGGTTTGACGGTTGATTTGGTGCGAATTGATCAATTATTTAACGAATTCTCATCTGGCCGGCAGGACCCCACCGCCATTCGCGATTTCGTCAAAATGTTGTACGATAGAACCAATAAGTTCAGATATTTCCTACTTTTCGGAGATGGTTCTTTTGATTTTCGAGACAGATACGGCTTAGGGGGGAATTTCATTCCAGTTTATGAAGTGGAATCCTTTAATCCAATATTTGCCTATCCTACCGATGATTATTTTGGTCTTTTAGAACCCTCTACCCAAACCCGTCCAGGGGACCCTCTTTCTGGAGACTTGAGTATTTCGGTGGGCCGTTTACCTGCTCAAGATCTTCAGCAAGCCACTGTGCTTGTTGATAAAATCATTAATTACGAGACCAACCCTCAGGTTTTTAGAGACTGGCGTAATAAAATTGCTTTTGTTGGAGATGATGAAGATGGAATGCAACATACCGAGCAAGCTGATGAGATTGCCGAAAAATTAAAACGACTCCGCCCAAATTTAAACATTGACAAAATATATATTGATGCCTTCCCACAAGTAGCTACTCCTGGAGGCACCCGTTTTCCGGAGGCCACAGAAGCCATCAATCAATCCATATTTAAAGGAGTACTTTCCATGACCTATGTTGGCCATGGTGGATCGAAGGGATGGGCTCAGGAGAGAGTCTTAAACATTTCAGATATTCTCAGTTGGAATAATGAAAATCAACTTCCATTATTAATTACGGCTACTTGTTCCTTTGCCGGATATGATGATCCCAGTTTTACTTCTGCTGGTGAGGAGGCCATTCTCAAGCCCCGAGGAGGAGCTATAGCCTTACTTACTACTGTACGGGCAGTTTTTTCGAATTTCAATAAAGAATTAACAGATAAGGTAATGGAAGTGCTTTTTGATCGATCTTCCGGTAAAATGTTCACTTTAGGAGAGGCGATGAGAGAAACAAAAAACAGATTCACGGGCAGTTCCTTAATTATCAACTCCAGGAAGTTTGCGCTGTTAGGAGATCCAGCTGCAAGAATAGCCATACCAGAATATAATGTAGTTACAGAAAAGATTAATGGGCAGGTCGTTTCTACCGATATTGACACTTTGCGTGCACTTCAAAAGGTTACTGTAGAAGGCTATATTGCCGATGCTAATGGCCAGGCCATTGAAAATTTCAATGGGATCATTTATCCGGCGGTGTTTGATAAGCAAACACAACTCAAAACCCTGGGTCAGGATTCAGATAGTTATCCCTTTGAATTTGATCTCCAAAAAAATATTTTATTTAAAGGAAGAGCCTCCGTAACAAATGGAAAGTTTTCTTTTTCTTTTGTGATACCAAGAGATATTAATTACAGGTTGGGAATTGGAAAAATTAGTTATTACGCTGCAGATGAAGCACAGAGGATTGATGGCAGTGGAGCTTTTACCAATATTGTAATTGGGGGAACTGACCCTAACGCAATTCAGGACAATCAGGGGCCTAAGGTGGATGTATTTATGAATACTGAAGATTTTGTATTTGGTGGAATCACGGATGATAAACCTACCCTTTTAGTTAAATTGGAGGATGAAAATGGCATAAATGTGGTTGGTAACAGTATTGGCCATGACCTGGAGGGTGTTTTGGATGAAAATACACAACAAGTCCTTTTATTAAATGATTTTTATGAGTCCGAATTAGACGATTATACAAAAGGAATGGTGCGTTTTCCTCTTTCTGACCTGGCCGAGGGCCGCCATCAAATAAGGGTTAAAGCCTGGGATGTAGCCAATAATTCCTCAGAAGGATATACCGAATTCGTTGTAGCAACATCGGAAGGCCTGGCCTTAAGACATGTTCTAAACTACCCTAATCCCTTTACAGATCGTACCTGTTTTCAGTTTGATCATAATATCAGCGGTTTGGACCTGGATGTACAAATAAACATTTATACGGTTTCCGGACGGCTGGTTAAAACCATCAATACCTCACTGTTTTCAGATGGAGCACTTCGACAAGATGACTGCATACCCTGGGATGGGAAGGATGATTTTGGCGATAGTCTGGCTCGGGGTATTTATTTATATAAGGTAAAAGTTAGAGCTCAAAATGGCATAAATGATGCTCTTGAGAGCGAAAGTGAATTTGAAAAGTTGGTCTTATTAAAATAAGATGACGATTTTTGCGTATGATAAATAGTACATATCCAAAATACATGGATTTGCTCAACATTTATATCTTTGCACAAATTTTAGAAAAATTGTAGCCATCTCATGAAGAAATTACTACTTCAATCTATTTTAGCTCTACTCCTAATACAGTTGAGCGCTATTGATCTACAAGCACAATGCTATGAGGGCCCTGACGGAAGGTTCTACAACCTGGACGGAACACCCTGTACCAATACAGTAGTTACAGCAGTCCCCTTCCTTCGAATCGTTGCCGATGCACGTTCAGGAGCAATGGGTGATGTTGGTATCGGCCTCTCTCCAGATCCTAACGCAATGCATTTTAATGCTTCCAAATTAGCATTTGTAGAAAATAAGCTAGGTATATCCGCAACTTATACACCTTGGTTGCGCGCTTTAGGACTGAATGATGTCTATCTGGCCTATCTAACAGGATATTATAAATTGGACGATTTGCAGACCCTTGGATTTGGTCTGCGATATTTTTCATTGGGTACCATCCAATTTACGGATGAAAATGGTCAACCATTGGTACCAGGACGCCCTAATGAATTTGAAGTTTCAGTAGCATATTCAAGAAAATTAAGTGATAACTTCTCCGCCGCCATCACCGGTAAGTTTATTTATTCAAATCTTGCTGCCGGACAAATTGCGCCTGGTGGGGAAACCATCGAAGTGGGGATTGCCGGAGCTGCAGATGTTAGCTTAACCTATTTGCTGCCAATTGACATGAATACTGCTTCATCAAATTTAAGACTTGGCCTGGCTTTAACCAATATAGGTTCCAAAATCACTTATACAAGATCTACCGTTCGGGATTTCCTTCCTGCCAATTTTGGCCTGGGAGCAGCCTGGGAAATTGATCTTAATGAATTCAACCGTATAACCATTGCTGGTGATATCAATAAATTAATGGTCCCTACTCCCTGCCAAGGAGGGGATTGCGATTTAGATGCCAATGGAGTACCTGATTATAAGGAAAAATCACCTATCTCAGGGATATTTTCCTCTTTTGGAGACGCGCCAGAAGGATTTAGTGAGGAGCTAAGAGAGCTTATGTTCTCTCTTGGAGTGGAATACTGGTATGATCAGCAATTTGCTGTTAGAGCAGGCTATTTCAATGAGCACTCTCAAAAAGGGAATCGCAAATTCTTTACAGTTGGACTAGGATTAAAGTATAATGTATTTGGTCTAAATTTTTCTTATCTGATCCCAACTACCAGTCAAAGAAATCCATTGGATAATACCTTAAGATTTTCTCTGCTATTTAATTTTGAAGGCGAATAAAATAAAAAAATTAGAGCTGATGAATTTGGCCTCCAGCCAAATTCATCAGCTCTAAAAGAAAAAAATCGCTTTGCCAAAACTCGTAAGCCGGATTCTGTTGAGAATGTATTAAAATATTTTTTGAAAAAATACTTTATGCAATCTCTCCCGTCATTTATCTAGTATCGCCGTCACCAGCGCTATCTATCTGCCTACCCTTCTCAACTCCCGTAGGAACCAGGCGAGCTACCTGGCCAATTGATTGAGATTTACATGGCATTTCAACCCACAAGGTTTATCCCATGAACAGATTACTCAATTCACGCGTGCGCTCTTACATTAAGGGCATGGCCCCGCACGTTTTCACCCTTACCCCGAGTTACTAAAAAATTAAATTTGAAAAATAATTTATTATCAACTCGGGGCGGTATAGTTTCTGTGACACTTTCTGTAAGGCTCAAATAAAAGACAATTTTAAAAAATCATTTTTTATCTAAGCCCTCCCATCCGTTAGATGGTGTGGTGCTCTACGTTGTCCGGACTTTCCTCATAAATAACCAGGCAAATAAATGCCCCGCTACTCCCGCGACAGGATCCATTTTAGCAAAGCGAATGTAAATATAACGGAAAAAACCAGGAATAAATTCCCGAATTCACTACAGATCATCAAAACCTGTAGAAGATAAGAATGGAACAAATATTAGCAGTATTCGTATATTAAATTTATCGGTTTCAAATATTTACTCCAAACTATTTGGATAGACCAAAAAACAAGCATCTATCGCCATGAATAAAAGGTGGGAACACTACCTGGGCCTTTTCCTTCTCTTGTTAACTTTTGGTATCCCCTTTATTGATCAAGAGTGGCTGGAATCTTTATCAATAAATTCCTCATATATTTCCTGGGCTTATTTGGGAATAATGGTCATTTCATCAGCCTTCATCTATAGATTCTTTTTTCAAAATTTCTTTCCAAAATCAGGAATTTTAATTCGTACACTTCTACTCTTAACCTTTTATGGAGGATTATTGGGCTTTTTGAAATTGCTCCAATACGAGGATCTGCTGGCCCATGACGCTGTAATATCTCAATTAAGCAATCAAAAGATAGGTTTATTTAGCTCTTTAGAATGGCTATTTGGTAGCACTCTCTTACTCATCATTATTTTAAATTACAGGCAAGGACAATCCTTATGGACCAAAAAACCATTTTGGCTTCCCATTTTGGTTTATTCTTTTATCAGTATTAGCATTTGGTTGCTAGCCTGGGTGATGCGGATATTGTTTTTTGAATCACCTGTACCATTCAATTTCAGAAATACCTTTAGCCCTAACATTTCGGTTATCATCAATTTGCTGAGTGCAGTAGTTTTAATCTTGAGTCATTATTTTGGAGTTCAGCATATTATCCGTTATATGCATCGCCAAAATATTCCCTTGCGGTATCGACTCATTGGAATAGCAGCGGGAGTTGTCTTTGGTTTCTTATTTATACTCATTCTGCCAATTTCCATTTCACCAATAATTGCCTTACCTGTAATGCTTGTTTTTCTCCCTCTTTGGGATATTTATATGGATAGCAGAACCAATAATTTATCTTGGACCTTATTTTTATTACTGCCCTACTCTATTTTCCCCGGCCTAATTTTCATAAAATATTTCCAACAAGCTGTTATTAAGCAAGGTGGTCAACTAGCACCCATCTTGGTACAGAATAGAGATCCGCTTACTGAAGAAACCCTAAATATTTTGGTTCCTGAATTTGAGTCCAGGCTCTTTGAAAATTTAAAATCTCAGCAATCCATAAGTCCCCCCTTTTGGAAAAATATTAGTGAAGAATTACTATCGAAGGTCCACCTGAGAAAAAACTACCAATTGGAACTTGACAGCATTCAAAATATATCCAATGTTAAAAGTAAGCAACAAATTTTTGAATCTAATTTAGTCGATTCAAAGATGGGATACGGTTTTTTCCCGAGCGAAGACCTCAGCCAAACGCAATACTTTATTCAATATAATCAACAGGTTTTACGGTTAATTCCAAGAGAAGAATATCAGGTCTTTGATAATTTTTCAGATCCTGGAGATCTTTCATTTAATGGAATAACATTTATCAGAGGTACTCCACAATTATTGGAAGATTTGGACAAATGGAAATCAGTATCTCTGGCTAATTCAACTTCTAATGAATTAAGTTATAAGATCCAATCCAATGAAATAAAAATCTTTTATCGAACTGAAAATGGGAGGAATATTATTCTTAGCAAATCCCTTTTTGGTTTAATAGAGCCGATTGCCATTTCTTCTTTATTTTTTATTTTACTACTGTCAAGCCTTTTTGTAATTCACTTTTTTTCTAGGTTTGGAATAGTAAAAGAAGGGTTCACCATCTTTGCAATTGATTATGATTCATTAAGCACACGCATACAAAGTGGTACAGTAGGCATCATTTTAATTTCATTTATCCTCATTGGCCTTGTATCCATCAATTTTCTTCAAACCAATCCCAGGCCTGAAATAAATATTGATCTTGGCCCCAAATTAGAGTCAGCAATAAGCACTTTAAATTTGAAAATAGCGCCGGATACGGATACCAGTTTCATTAGTTTCTTGAGATCCTTGGTTTCTGCTTATGCTTTTCTTTTGAGTATTGCTATTGTTATGGCCATTTTTATTACCAATTCCATTACTCGTCCCTTGACCAGTATCGGAGATAAATTGAGCACCTTGTCCCTGGAAAAAAATCAACCTTTAGAGTGGTATAGCCAGGATGAAATTGGCCGACTGGTAAATATTTACAACCAAATGATCGAAAAACTGGCACAACAAGCACAGCAGCTAAAAAAATCAGAACGCGAAGATGCCTGGCGAGAAATGGCCAAACAGGTAGCTCATGAAATAAAAAATCCCCTCACCCCAATGAAGCTCAACGTACAATATTTACTCAGAGCAAAGGATCAGCAAGACCCACAGGCAATGAAGGATCTATTAAAAAGGAGTTCCAAAACCTTGATTGAACAAATTGATAGTTTGTCCAGAATTGCTACCGAGTTTTCAAATTTTGCCAAAATGCCCAAAGCCCAGCTTTCCATCTTCTCCCTTAATGAATTGCTACACATAATATATAATCTCCACCAAAATGAATTAAATGATAGCCTATCCATCCAATTAAATACTCCAGAAGAGAACATAAGCATTGAAGCAGATAAGGAACAATTAATGCGGGTTTTAACTAACCTGGTCAAAAATGGAATGCAAGCCATTCCGGAAGAAAGAAAAGGATGTATCCTAATAAGCCTAAGTAAAAAGGAAAATGTAGCATTAATTAGTGTGAAGGATAATGGCACTGGAATACCAAAAAATCTTCAAGACAAAGTTTTTGTTCCCAATTTTACTACTAAATCTTCTGGTACAGGCCTAGGCCTAGCCATATCCCGAAACATCATTCAACATATAAATGGAAAAATTTACTTTGAAACGGAAGAGGGAAAGGGAACGACTTTTTATCTTGAACTGCCACTCTTAAATTGAAAAACCACCTGAAAAGCACTCATCATTCAAAATTTGTTCTTTAAAATTGGCTTTTCAAAATTTGTCATTCATCATTGTGCCCTAAATTTATATCTTAGCTGCTGATTAAAAGTCAAAACTATTTTTTTTGAAAGTAGCAATCATAGGAGCAGGAATAGCAGGTTTAGCTTCGGCCGTTCGGATGGCTTGCCGAGGTTATGAAGTAGAGGTTTATGAAGCCAATGCTTATCCAGGTGGTAAACTTTCCGATTTCCAATTAAACGAATATCGTTTTGATGCGGGTCCCTCCCTATTCACCATGCCCCAATACGTAGAAGACTTGTTCGAACTAGCTGGTGAAGATATTCATCCTCATTTTTCCTACCTGAAACTCCCTGTTATTTGCCACTATTTTTGGGAAGATGGCACCCACCTAAAAGCTTTCGCAGAAGAGGAGCAATTTGCAAATGAAATTCAAGAAGTTTTAAATATTGCTCCAGAGGGCCTGAAGGCTGTCCTAAAAAATGGTCAACAAAAGTATGAGTTGACAGGGCGTATTTTTTTGGAAAAATCATTGCATAAGCTAAAAACATGGCTTCATAAAGACGTGATAAAAGCTCTACTTAGGCTTCCCAGGCTCCACCTTTTCCGAAGTATGAATAAGGTCCATGAAAAATATTTTGACCACCCTAAGATGATTCAATTATTCAATCGCTTTGCTACCTATAATGGCTCCAACCCATACAAAGCTCCAGGCCTATTAAGTATGATTCCCTACTTCGAACACAAAATTGGCGCTTTCTATCCACAAAAAGGAATGAATGCTATAAGCCAAAGCATATATGAATTGGCCAAAAGAAAAGGGGTAAAATTCCATTTTAATTCAAAAGTAGATGAAATCATTAGTCATAAAAGACGTCTGAAAGGTATTCGTATCAACGAAGAAATCTTGGACTATGATAAGGTTATTTGTAATATGGACATCTTTTATGCCTATCATCACTTACTTAAAAAACACAAAAAACCCAAAAGAATATTAAGGCAACAAAAATCTACCTCTGCCCTAATTTTCTACTGGGGAATAAAAAAAAGTTTTGAAAATCTCAACTTACATAACATTCTTTTTAGTGAAAATTATAAAGAAGAATTTTCACTTCTTGAATCCGGCCAGATTTCTTCCGATCCCACCATTTATATCAATATCTCCAAAAAATACAGCCAAGAAGATGCTCCCGATAATTGTGAAAACTGGTTCACCATGATTAATGTTCCTTTTGATTCAGGCCAAAATTGGGATCAGCTTATACAAGAAGCCAGAATGAATATGATTGCTAAGATCAACCGAATGCTTAACACCAACCTGAATGAACTAATAGAATGTGAAGCCATTCTCGACCCCCGAACAATCGAGCGCAAAACCTTTTCTCACCTGGGAGCACTTTATGGAACCAGCTCAAATAATAAAATGGCCGCCTTCATGAGGCATGCTAATTTTTCTAAAAAAATAAAAGGATTGTATTTCTGTGGCGGAAGCGTGCATCCCGGAGGTGGGATTCCATTATGTATGATGTCTGCAAAAATTGTGGATGAGCTCATGCACAGTTAGGTAAATTTGTCAGGACATTTACTAATTTAATAGAATTTTGGTCTAGCCTTTCATCAGAAAATAATAAATTAATGGGGAGTGCATTGATTAGTTAAATTTTTAATCATTTATTTGACACAGACTTCGTACACAGACTGTTACCGATCTACACTGTTTTAGTTTGTGTTGAATAAATCAGCTTCTTTTCAAAATAACTACTGAATGCCCAAAACTAGGAATTAGAGAATTGAAACAGCAAAGATCCCTATGAAAAAGTTTTCTGATTATTTTTCTGGTGTAAATTGGATAAACCACTTTTTTGCCTTTGTGGGTACTTGTGCAGGGGTACTCATGGCTTTCTTTTTAGCAGATTATCAAGAAAACCGAAACAATAGAATCAGACTTGAAAAGGCCATGACTCAAGTATGCCAGGAAATAGAACAAAATAAAGGTATTCTGGAAAACCATTCAGAGTTTATTCGACTTCAAGTAATGGCAATGGATAAGATAAAACCGCTTCTTCAAGAAGACACCTCCATTATTGCCACTGAACAGCAAATTCAGCAAATAACTGATTCCTTCCCTGAGTTTTTTACTCCTGAAATTAAAACTCCTATTAATGATACCCTCTTTAATTGGAGAGGTGATATGAATGTCAATTTTAACCTGCCTGGTCTCTCTGAAATCGCCTGGGAAAATGCCCAGGCCCTGGATGTGCTGCATCTGGTGGATTTTGAATCTTCCTACCAACTTTTTAGTCTTTATCGTTTTCAGGAGTACCTAAAATCAGAAGCCCATACCAACATGGAAACGATCCGCAACCTAATGCGAGATACCATGGAAGAAAAGGATATGTTCAAAATCATCTTCACGGACTATCGAAAAAGTATTGAGTTATTAGGGGCTCTGGAGAAAAGCACCTTAATTTTTTATGAGAACGTGCTTAAAAAATTGAAAGAGGAATATTGAACTTTTTCTTGAATTCTCCCATCATTAATTTGAATCCTATTAAATAAATTTTCGGTCTTGCAACCAAAATCGGGTTATTGTTATGTATTCATTTTTAAGCTTGCCTCCTAAGGACCCAATCCTGAAGGATCATATCTCCTATTATTATTTTTTTTCTTCAGATGACCCTAATATTTCGAAGAGCTTTATCCATTATCCTCATTATAGATCTACTTTAAACATTCATCAAGGATCTAATATTCAGTTTGATGGTAAAAAACGAATTATAAGTTATAACCCCAGTGGAAAAATCAAAGCCATTGTCACAAATAATCGGTTTGTTGCCAGAGAAGCACAAATTAAGGGAAAGTTCAACATAATTGGAGTAGGTTTTGCTCCTCTTGGAATTAATCATTTCATCAATAAAGATTTTAATACCATTTTCAAAAAACCAATTATCTTTTTTGAAGATTACTGGCCTGATTTTCATGAAGAAATGAATATCGTTTATCAGCAAGGAAGTTTGGAAAACAAGGTTAATTTCCTAAATAATTTCTTTAAAAAACAGTTCAAACCTCTTAGCGATACAAGGATATCTCATATAGTGACTAAAGTGTTAAATTCACAAGGACACATTAAGGTAAGCGAACTGGAATCCTCTTTTAATTTGAATAGGCGTACTATTTTAAGGTTATTTAAACGACACCTTGGCTGCTCAATTGAAGAGTTTAAACGAACCGTCAAGTTTAGGTATGCATTTGACTATTACCAAAGTAAAGCAGAAAAGCCAAAGTTCACGGAATTATCCTACGCCCTTAATTATTATGACCAGTCTGATTTTATTTATCACTTTAAGTCATTCGCTGGTGAAATTCCCAAAGAAGTATTGCCAAAGGTCCAAACTGTTGATAAAAGAAATTTACACTGGAAATTCAAATTTTAAAATTCCCTTGTCTCAATAGTCCAATTTCTAAGCATTTTCTCTTCATAAGTTTGTACAAAACTTAATGAAATGAAAAAATTATATTTTTATTTACCCTTCTTTTTGTTTTCACATTTTGGTCTTGGACAAGGTTTAGCTGACTCACTAACCATTAAACTCAAGAAAATTCAAGATTTTGGATATTTACCTGGGTTTGCAGTATCCATTGTTAGTGATAAAGGGGTTCATTATCAACAAGGATTTGGGTATGCAGATATAGAGACTCAAAAACCATTTACAGTAAATAGTCTGCAAAATATTGGATCTATTTCCAAAACATTAACTGGAATAGCCATTATGAAATTGGTAGAAGAAGGAAAATTAAGCCTCGATACTCCCATTAATGATTTTTTGCCTTTAAACCTCTATAATCCTTATTTTCCTAAAATCCCCATAACAATCAGACATCTTGCCACTCATACTGCTACATTCAGAGACCCCCATGATTATGAACGAACTTATCTCTTTTTACAAAATATAAATATTCCGAAAGAGGATCTTCCTAAGGAGTATCGCAAGCTGGTTAATTTATATAATAATAACTCTCCTATGCCAGTGGATCAATTTATTACAAACCTGGTACACCCTCTCGGAAAATGGTATAGTAAAAAAAATTTCATCAGAAAGAGACCTGGATCAACTTATGAATATAGCAATATTGGAGCCGTTATTGCTGGCTATATCATTGAACGTATTACAAAAAAATCATATCAGGAATATACAAAAGAGTTGATTCTTAAGAAGTTTAAGATGAATCAATCTGGTTGGAAACATTCTGAAGTAGAAATGTCAGAATTTGTATCCCTTTATCTAAGTAATAATCAAAAAATTCCTCCCTATTCTTTAATAACTTATGCAGATGGAGGGCTAATTACCAGTGTTAGTGATTTATCCATTTATTTTTCTGAAATGATTAAGGCATATAAACATGGAAATTCTGAAATCCTTAAAGCCAATAACATAAAAGCAATGATGGATGCTGCATTTATTTCCGATTCTAAAAAAAGTGGCATTTTTTGGTCTATCAATGGCAAGGGAGAATATGGTCATTCTGGAGGGGATCCAGGAATCATGACATTCATGATGTTTAATCCAAATTCAGGGATTGGGAGGATCATTTTTACCAACAAACTAGACGATGAAGGAAATGGCTATAATCAATTAGTTTATATTTGGAAAACTCTGGAGGAGTATATGCAACATATAACTGAGCAAAATTAAACTAAATATTAATAGGTTCAAAGAGACAGAAAAAAACAGTTGAAATAAGATTATAGATTGCCCATGCCTAATTTCAAAAGTTATATGGGCAATCTACTAATTAATGCCCCCTTGTTGACTTACACTTACCCTGCTATCTTTTTCAAAGCCTTTACCAAATAATCCACATCCGCTTTTGTCGTAAAAATAGCCAGGGAAATGCGCAGCCCATTCAATCCATGGGAACTCATGGGCCGACAATCAATTTGGTATTCCTTACTTAATTTATTTTTTACTTCTCGAGAAGTTCGCCCTATTACTTCTACCGTTTGAATTCCAGCTGAAAGATCATCCCCTTCCGGGGTTTTGAATTTGAATTTTTTAGTATTGCTTAACTGAGATCTAAAATATTTTTTGAGTTCATAAACCCGGTTTTCAATACGGTTTTGCCCGATTAGATCACGATAGTCCAAGGCTGCTCCCAGGCCCAGTAATTCTGGCAGGTTTCGGGTATTATAATTTTCAAAACGACGAATGGTTTTGGTATGATACCCTCTGCACACGATTAAAGGCTTCAAAAGGGTTTGGGCTTCCCTTCTGGCATAAAAGATTCCCATTCCTTTGGGCGAAAACAACCATTTGTGGCTACTGGATGTAAAAAAATCACAGGCTAGATCATCCAAATCAATTTTAAACATACCCATTGATTGTGCCCCATCAACGGCTACCAACACATTATGTTCATGGGCCATTTCGGATATTTCTTTGACCGGCAAAATCATTCCGTTGGTATTGGTCACATGAACAATGGAAATAACTCTTGTTTTGGGCGTTATGGCTTGTCTAAATTTATCGACAATCTCTTCTTTACTTTCCGGCAAAATAGGTAGATCTACATCTACCAATTTGACACCTTTACTTTCCTGCCAGTATTTCCAGGGAATACGAGCACTGCTGTGTTCATGATTACTCAACAAGACTTCGTCATCGTCTTTAAGGTCCATACTAGAGGCAATCAGATTCATTCCTTCCGTTGTATTGTGAATCAAGGCGATATTCTCCTTAGATACACTAAACATTTCAGCAGCCTTTTTACGGACTTCTTCTTTGTTATCGATCCAGCCACCCCACATATATTTGGAAGGAAAAGAATCCAGGGTTTGTCTGAATTTATTGGTAGCTTTTACAACATAATCCGGACAAGTTCCTAAAGATCCATTATTAAAATATCGAAGTCCATCTGCCAGAATAAAATTGCTTTTGATTTCTTCCCAGTACTTTTCATCTATCTCTTTTTTTGATAATTGGGAAAATAAGGACAAGCCTTCCTCTTCCATGGCCTTCAAATCCACAGGACTTAAAACAGCGGCCCCTGCCAGGCCTATCATACTTTTTTTGAGCCAATTTCTTCTGGATAGCATATTTTTCAAGTTTTCAAGTTTTCAAGTTTTCAAGTTTAGGGGAGGTTTTATTGATAATATAGTTGCTTATTAGAGTTTATTTTGTCACGCAGCCACTTTCAATTTAGCAATCCCTTAAGGTTTCTTTACCTCCTCCTTATCCTTATCCTTAAAATGTACAGCATACCAATCAAGCATTCTGGTCCACTGGTCCAAATAAGTCTCTTCTGTTCCTGCCCAGCCAGCTCCGTGCCCAGCTGTCTTATAATTAACCCACTGGACTTTTTTACCTAATCGGCGGAGAGCATAATATAATTCTCTGGTATTGGCAGCCGGCACGTTCCAATCTCCTTCTCCAGTGAGCAGCAAATGAGGCGTATTCATTTTGTCTGCATACATAATGGCTGAATGTTCGATATATTTAATAGGTGCCTCCCAAAGGGATTCTCCTATTCTATCCTGTCCAACTTCGGCAGCGGCATAATTACGGGTACCTATTCTTGGGCTATCTCCCAGAAAACTTATGATATTGGTTTTTCCGGAAATATTGATGGCAGCGGCAAAGCGATCCGTTTGGGCAATCAATAAGGAAGCGGCATACCCTCCATAACTGGTACCATGCACTCCAATTTTTTCAGGATCAACCAGCCCTTTTTCAATAAGCTTATTAATGCCTGCCGTTACACCTTTAATCCAGGCTACACCCGGACGGCCTTCTTCTAAATTTACGGATGGACGAAAACCAAAATACCCCTGATTAGCAACGATATTCATAGAAGAGCGATATCCATTATTAAAAAAACGCTCATATATCTCGCACACCAGAGGATATTTTTTTCCTTCCTCATAATCCACTGGATAATAGAGGATTCCATATAATTCTTTGCCATCAGTATCCAGATATTTGACCAATTCACTTTTTGTAAATTTTTTGTTCTTTATCCATGGGTTAAGGTCCGTTAGTTGGAGGCGATTTCCTAAATTGGCATCCGATACAAACACTTCATCCGGCCGGTCACCATTAGAATAGTAATACATCCATCTATTAGCATTTTCGGATAATCTCCAATTCCGGTATAATTCATTGCTCTTAAGCAATTCCTCCATTTGTCCCGTCTTAAAATTATGTCGATAAATGCCCCTTTCCCACTTGTCGGTAGCTGCATACTCAAGGTAAAGTTGCTCCCCATTAGCAGACCAATCTCGGACTGTATATCGAGGAGCTTTCTTGTCCTTTTCGTCCATTTCAAGGAATCTACTGACAGAACCCTCTTCTTTGTCAATGAGCCATAATCCTTGTTTGGATCTGGCTATGAGCTTTTTCGCATCCGGGCTCCAACTTTCTACAGAAAATTTAACCTTAGTCGTATCAGAAGCACTCAATTGATTTTTACCTTCTGTGAGATTAAGAACCTCGTCATTTAGTAATGATTGTACTTTTATATGGCCAGAATCAGCCCAGGCAATCCAGCGATTGTCTTTACTAAAGGTGTATCGTTGTCTTTCTTTGGATTTTTTATAAAAAACGGAAACCCAGGATGGATCTTTTATATCGACCTTTTTCCATTCATATTCAAAACCATCTTTTCTGTCGTAAGATGTTTTTAATGGATAATTAGCTTCAGTGATAAGAAATGCCCCTTTCTCATCAATTCGAACACTACTATAATTCCCTTCAGGAAGGATTTGTTGGCTTTCGCCACTATCAATATCTATTTTGGAAACGATACTTTTAGATTCATGATTTCTAATGGCATCCCATTTTAAAAAGGGTTCCTCAGAATCATAGACCGTCAATGGTCCATCAGCCGCTTCACGGTACAATTCCATCCCTTTTTCCATCCATTGATCAGGTCTTAATGAAAGAAAGATAGAATTGTTATCAGGTGACCAAACCAAAACAGAATTACTGGCAATCGCTAAATCAGATTTTATAGTTACTTTTTCCGCTTTTTTAGAGGAAATAGCAGTCACAAACAATTGATATTTTTCATTTTCTACTTTAAAAAAAGCAAGTTTGCTACCATCAGGCGACCAGTTTACATTACGAATATTTCCCTTTGTAATTACTGTTGATGACTTTTTATCTATGTCAAAAATGACAAGTTCGTAAACAGCTGGTCGGATATAAGATGGATCCCTAAAACGAAAATGATCGACATCGAATCGATTTTTTTGAGATTCAGAGCGGAGGCCAGCTAAAAAAGCGCCATCTGGGCTCAGAGAAGCACTCCCCAAGGTTTTTACTTTTATAGCATCTTCGGCAGTAAAAGTGGTCTGTGCATTAAGAAGTATTGGGCTTATAAAAAATAAGCCACATGTAATTGCGATTAGTTGTACTGACTTAAACATCCTTCATTTTTTTATTCCCAATGAAGGTACCAAAAAGTAGAAAGAATCAATAATTATAAAAAGTAAGATCAACAGGAAGTTTAGACTCTTAGTAATATTGGATTTCTCTTTTCACCTGATAAGAAGGTAAATCATTGTCACTTATAAATATTCTTTTATCAATCCAGTTATTTTTATCATCATATTCATAATCACAGCGATAGGAGTAAGAATCCACTCCTGATTGATGTTTTTTTAACATTATATTACCGTATTCATCATATTCATAATTAGTTTTGGCAATTAACTGATCAAAATCATCATAGGTGTGGATAGAGACCAATTGATTTGAGCTATCATATTCATAAATATTCTTGGTTGTTCCCCCTGATTCGATTTTCTCTTCAAATAATTGGCCATTTTTTCGAAATTTCTGAGTGATTCTTTTGGCATAATAATGTTTACCGGTATGTGGGTTCTTAGGGTAAAAATCAATTCTAAGCATATTTTTAACCGTATAAAAATATTTTTTTACCAGGCTGGCCACAAAATCTTCATAATCTTTAGCATTATGAAATTCATTTATTGACCTCAGAGTTCCTTCTGAATCATAATTGTATAAGAAGACACTATCCAATTCTTCAGTGGCTGAAAACACATTGATGGCATCAATTTTGCCATGCCTATTATACATTCTCCTAGTTTTGGAATTATTATTTGCAATGGAAGAACGTCGGATTGTTTCAAACAATCGATTGCTGTCATCATATTGATGGGTTAAGGTATCTGGAGAGCCATCATTATAAGGTGTTCCAATATATTCTTTATGAATTTTTCTATTTTCTGTAAAAAATAATCCATATTCCTCCACCGGAATCCAACTCGGTAAAGAGTCAACAATTTCCTTAGTATTAAAATTTTCCCCTTCCTTTGTCAATTCAAAAGAATGAACCTCTATACTTTTTATATGACCAAAGAAAGGATTTACCGTTGAGGTAGATCTTTCATTCTGGCAAGAGAAGGAGGTTAACGATAATGCAAGAATAAAATACCTGAGTTTCATAAGGGTAATTTTTGGTGAAACTGATGCCTATTTATCAGCAAACAAATAACAAAATAAGCACATATGATATAGAAAAATCAAAAATATGAAGTCTATCTATAGAATGCTCGAAAAATACGGATACCGATTATGCAAATATATTGGCCGTTCTCCTGAATATCACTACCGATCCAAAAAAAAACAAACCTCACCCCGTTTTTTTTCCGCATCTTTGCACTATAAACAGAATTGGGGGCGTTATGTCCTCAACAAGTAAAACACGCTTCATAATCGTAATCTCTCCGATTTTTTCCATTTTATCATTGTTTTAGGCAATGTTTCGCATTTATCCCAATAGATTACTTAAATCCTCAAGGGTTTAAGTAATTGTAATTTGTTTGCAGAACTCCCTTCACTGCAAATCTATTTTTCCTTTGTGTTGCATCGGCAAAGGCCTGTATTGTATTGTCTTCCAGACAATTACGGTATAGCCAATTCTGAATGTAAAACATACTAGAGGTCCTATTTTCTATTGAAAAATAAGAAATGGGTCTTTAGAAACTGACTTTGTTCAATTGCACCGGGCAAAGGCTGGGATTTTATGTGCCTATTGGAAATGTTCATTCATAAAACATTAAATTTCTTTTGTACCATGAGAATTTCTTTACTGCTATTATTGTCAGTATTTGCAGTTCATACTATCATAACTGCCCAAAAACAACCGATTAGTCATTCAAAAATTAAACATCAATTAGCCGGTAAGGAATTCCCTACTTACCAATTATTTTCACTAATAAAAAACCCCCAAAAATCCGGACAACTTAATGCCAGTTTGCGTCAATATGACCTTCTAAAACTGGAAGCTAATGCTATTCAACAATTAAATCAAAAAGCACCAGAAACACTCTCTTTATCTATACCTTCTTCGGAAGGAAAAGAATATCGGCTAAATTTGGTAAAAGCCGATATAGTTACTGAAGATTTTGCCATCCAACTCGCAAGTAGCAATGGTGTCTTGCAGGAAGCAAATGCAGGTATTCATTACCGGGGTTCCATTGAAGGGCAAGAGGGATCCATTGCTTCCCTAAGCCTTTACCAAGATCATGTTTCTGCCTTAATGAGCAGCCCTGAATTGGGCAACATTTTAGTGGATCAACTTCAGGATGGAAGAGCTTCATCAGAACACATCATGTACAAACAGGATAATTTATTGGAAGATCTTTCCTTTAAATGTGGTACTTCAGACGATGGTCCAAGATATACCATGGCAGAGTTACAAGCCGCACCATTACGATCTGCTGATCAATGTGTAAGGATATATTTTGAGGTAGATAATGATATTTACAGAGATAAGGGAGGCACAGATGGTGTGGTGAATTATATTTCAGGCCTTTTTAATCAAGTGGCCACACTTTACGCGAATGATGGGGTAACAGTGAAAATATCCGAGATATTCATTTGGGATACTACAAGCCCATATAGTGGATCTTCCTCCTCTACCCTTCTAAATCAATTTCAAAATACACGAACCAGTATAAATGGGGACTTAGGCCAGCTGTTGTCTTATCAGGCCTCCGGAGGTATTGCTGTTGTGAACGGATTATGTCGTTCAAATACCTCTTTAAAGTTGAGCTTCAGTAGTATTGGATCTTCTTACCGTGCTTTCCCTAATTATTCCTTCACCGTAATGGTTGTAGCTCATGAACTAGGTCACTTAATGGGTTCTTACCATACCCACTCTTGTGCCTGGAATGGCAACAATACAGCCTTAGATGGATGCCCTGGATTTACTGAAGGAAGCTGTGCAGTCCCTGGTGTACCTTCGGCAGGAGGAACAGTGATGTCCTATTGCCATTTAAATCGTGTCGGTATCAACTTTAGTGAAGGATTTGGTCAACAACCTGGTAACGTTATCCGCAGCAGAGTAGCAGGAGCTTCTTGCCTTCAGTCTTGCACTGATGGCGGCGGCGGTGGTGGCGGCGGCGGCCAAAACTGCGATAAGGAAGAAATAACACTGGCCATCACCCTAGATAATTATGGCTCAGAAGTTACCTGGGATGTAAAAGATGCCGACGGAAATATAGTAGCCCAGGGTGGACCTTACGCAGATGGAGCTAATGGTACAGTCATTAGAGAAAATATTTGTGTAGATAGAGGTTGTTATACTCTAACCATGAAAGATGCTTATGGGGATGGATTGTGCTGTGCTTATGGAAGCGGAAAATATGAACTTACTGATAAGACCGGAAGAATGCTGGCCTCCGGAAATCAATACGGTACTCAGGATGCCACTGACTTCTGCTTAACTGAGGGCCCTGATCCAAATGATTGCGATGGAGAATACGTGACCATGGCACTAACTTTAGACAATTTCGGAAGTGAAACTCGTTGGGAAATGAAAAGCGAATCCGGAGATGTTCTTTATTCAGGTGGTCCCTATCAAAACAAAACGGGAGGAAGAGTAATCAGAGACACCTTCTGTTTGCCTAAAGGTTGTAATATGTTTGTAGTATATGACGAACATGGTGATGGCCTTTGTTGTGAGTTTGGAAATGGAGCCGTTCAGCTGGTAAGCAATGAAGGCGAAACACTACTCAATGGAGCCAAATTTGGAGATAAACTAGAAAAAGAAATCTGTATTCAAACCGACGGCGGCGGCGGCGGTGGCGGCAATAACAATTGCACCAATCTTAACTTCAACAATGACCAAATCGTTTCCTTTGGAGGTGCTCAGGACAAAGGTTCTTTCGAAGTTCAGGATAATGGCAACACCGTGTTCATTAAAGATAATGCCTGGAAAGCAGTCAACCTGAATTACCAAATCACAGCTAATACCGTCATAGCTTTTGACTTTAAATCAACCATTGAAGGAGAGATTTTAGGCATTGGATTTGATACAGATAATAATATTTCATCCTCCTACGCTTTCAAACTACATGGAACTCAAAATTGGGGCTTTGTTGATTTCGATAATTATCCAGGAAATGGCCAATGGAAATCCTATTCAATTCCTGTAGGGCAATTTTACACAGGATCATTTAGCAAACTTTTCTTCATGGGAGACCATGATAGTGGTGCCCAAAATGGAAATGCCTACTTCCGAAATGTTAGAATTCATGAAGGAACTGATTGCAACAACACCAAAGAATTACCTAACATTACGCCTAATGGAGAAGTCAAGCCAAAACCGCCACGTAAGGCACCTTTGGCCCCCGGTCAAATTGAATTATTCCCTAATCCGGCAAATAACTCTTTGAACTATCGCTTTTCGAATGAACTAGACGAACAGGCAATATTGGAAATTTATTCTCCGACAGGTCAACTGATCAAAAGAAGTACTATCAATGCAATTTCAGGAACTAATCTTCAAAAATTAGATCTTTCTGCCTTGAGATCAGGTTCTTACATATTGAATTTACAAACGAGTAATAAAAGATATGTAAATCGCTTTCAAGTTGTTAAATAACAGAGCAAAACATGAGTGGTCCTTTCTTTTAAGTCCTCCCAGCTTTGAGGTTCAATGAGGCAAAAGAAAATCAGGGAAAACTCATGTTTTTGTTCCAATAGGTCAACAACCAATTTCATAAACTTGATCAGAGTAGTGTACACAAAAGCTGGGTAAAGCCCAGGTATACACTGCTATGCAGGTGTCTACTCCCCCCGTAGATGCCTGCCTTTTTTTAGCTTCCTTTATTAAATTGACAATTGAGGGCGGCGGCGGCCGCCCTCAATTGTCAATTTAGCATAACTTCGCGCTGCGAAGTTATGCTAAGTCAATTCTGTCCATGCAATTGCTTATTGTGAAATACTAAATAATAAAAAGTCAAATTGATTTCGCCCTCCTCTTGGCAAAAAACTATTTCCCAAAACATAGCTATAACGAAATCCAAAATCTATTTCCAATAGTCGAAAAGCCCTAATATCAAAACTCAGTTCTACTCCTGCAGAATTTTGGGTCCAGGTATTGCCAAAAGGGAATTCGGCTTCCAACCAGGCCTGATCATAAAACAGGTTTGCTTTAACCCTTTTGACAAAGGCCAAACCTCCGATAGCAAGATCTGGATACAACAAAGGTATATGATAATTAAAACCCAATTTAAATACTCTGTCTCCAAATACAACATCATAGCCTCGGGGATAAATGAAAAGATTAGAAAAACGATAATTATCAAGCACATCCTGGCGCTGATACAGCCCATTCACAACCAAACTATGGTTTCGACCAAAGCCTGGCAAAAAAAGATCCGTTCTGCCTAGAAAAACATCTCCCTGATAGTTATCATTGCCAAAAGTACTGCGATAGCGCAAATCCAGGTTAAGTCCCAAACGGGGATTGAGATGTTGAAGAGCCATCCTTCTGAAACTTCGAAAAACCATTCTTACGTCCATAGCATTAAGAACTGTACTTTGCAGGGGTTCTTTAAATATAAAATCCAGGTTTTGAACATTAATCGCCCCATTCATAGAAGTATCCCGGGCATTGTTGGGTTTATCAAAATTACCTTCTACATCCAAATTGATTCTTTTATAATCCGCTCTTAGGGTCAGGCGGTTAAAAAAGTTGCCCTTACTTAAATTTAGAGGCAGAGCCAGTCCTCCGGAAATACTATTTTCCTGCCATTCTTCAACATAGAAATTGGCATAAATGGTAGTGTCATTTGCTGGTGCGAAATTATAAATAACGGAGGAGCGGTTGGCTAATAAATAACGGGTATTTATTACAGGAAATAATTCTGCATAGGATGCATTAGCACCTAAGGTCCACTCCTTTTCATTTACATTATAAAAAGCTCCTGCTTCCATGGCCAGGGTTCCAAATTTATTATCTGACAAAACTCTGGCTCCAAAGGTGGGGGGCTCTATAAATGGCAACCAACTGTGAAAATTAACAATACCACTCCACTTATTGAATTTATTAATATCAAATTCTTTATTTCCTACCTTTTCGAAAATACTCCCTCCTTCCTGTTCTTCCAGTATTTTGTAATACTGCAAACTGCTGGGTTGATCCAAACTATAAACTTGCCATTGGGTCTGATCCAAATCGATTTCAATAATATTATATCCTTGAGGATGAAACTCACTGTAGGCCAATTTTTTACCGCTCAAAGATACTGACGGATGGAAGGCCCCAAGAGGTGATGAGGTCAGTTGGAAAAGAGATTTGTCCTCTACATGTAAAGCAAATATGTTATTGATACCAGTATAAGTACCCGAAAAATATATATAATCTCCTTTTGGAAAGGGATGACTAATTTGTTGATTAGAGGGACTGGTTAATGTTTCTGTCACTCCAGTTTCCCAATGAATTTTTTGCAGAGAATTTCCTTCTTCCTTTTGTGCCACAACCACAATATGCTCATTATCTTCCATCCACCGAGGAAAAGAATAAAAATAGTTGTCTGGGTTAGGCAACTTGTGAATAAGTTCTACAGAGTCAGCACTCAGAATAACAAGATGATAAGTCAAATCTTCTGTTGCTTCAACCGCCACAATTTTTTTAACATCATTGGAAAATGCCGGAGAAAAATATTTTGCCTTTGAACTAAGTTTGATTTTTTCCTTTTTGGATAGATTGTATTGCCGGATATTTGAGTGATTTTTATTTATCCAACGAAGGTCATATCCAATTTCGGACCAGCATAATTTTCCGGAAGATAAAGACAAGTTGAAATTCAGCGGATCTCGAATAATCCCTGGTTCAGTAAGCTTGACCTCCCTTCCATTTTTACCCATCATAATGAAGGCGGGAATTTGATTATAGGCACTTTTTGTGACTATTAAAGTCTCATCATTTAAATATTGAGGATTCGTATAATGAGTAATTGTTTTTTTGGTCTTTGTATTGATTTGCCTGCCTGTCCCTTGTCTCTTTTCACCTTCTTTTGCCTGCCATTGACTTTCCAGGTCCTCCATGGTTTTTTGATACAAGTCCTTTACGCTTAGTCCTGTTCTTTTCTTTAAGCCTTTATCAAAGGGATAAAAAATGCCGCGATACCTACCGGCATCTGCAATTACATCAGACCATACGTCCTGCCCAAACTCCTTCCTAGCATATGTAGTCATGTAATAGCCCAAATTGTACCAATTGGGAACAAAATCTTTTAAGGAGCCTGCGGCTGCTTTTTCGTATGAATATTTTTGATTGTGGAGTATCAAAGAACGATATTCCATATCGAAGGAGGGCAAGCGGCCTCTTCCAGAGGAAGTCAGGGCCGTTTCCATTCCTGTAGCATCTCCTTCCAGGTACCATCTGGGCAGGGCCATTCCAAACATCCCTCCCCAGGCCCAGGACCCTGATATTGTTTTGATCAGCTTGGTTATTCCGTTTTCTGAATTTCCAAATTGCTGAACATGGCGATACTCGTGGATTGCCAAGACATCTAACCAATCGGTAGTATAATTAAATTGTGGAGGAGTCATGTTAAACTCTGAGCGAAAAGGTCCTACTGTAACAAAACCATTAGGGATGGTTGTTTGATTTTGAAATAAAATGGTAACTTTTTTTTGTTGTTGTCCGATGGACTTTAGATTATTTTCCCATAAATAATCTATCACATTGGCCACTCGCTGAGCGGAAGGTTCCAGGCCTTTGGGAAAAATCACCTGCACCCGATCTGTATTTATCTGACTCCATTTAAGGGACAATGGATTAGTACCAATTGGATTGGCAGGTATTTGTGAAAAAAGGGGATTGGTGAAAAGGGAGAATAAGCATACTAAAAAAAAATAGGATTGTCGAGGTATTAAGACCTTGACAATCCTGAAAAGATAGACTAATAATAATCGAATAAGCAATGAAATTCTGTGATAGCTAAAAGTGCCTAAAGAAGTTCTCATGAGCTAATGTTTAATGATCGCCATAAACTTAGCTCAAAATATAATCATTCAAGATCTCATCTGTATTCTTGGCCCTTTTTTTTATTATTCTGCTGACTATTTTACTTTTTTTCGCTTATAAACTCCCTTAAAAGTAGGGTTCCAGGTTTTGCCTTGATCCTGAGATGCGGCCATTGTCTGGGTTACCTCGTCCTTTTCCTCATCATACACATAAGTCATTCTGGTAAGGTTACCACTGCTTCCCTTGGCTTGCATTTGTAAGTAACCCTGTGAAGATTTAACCTCTTTAAACTGAACAACATTATTAAATTTATCTACCCAGGTTTGTTTATAGAGACTATCTATAGGATCAAAATAATTAAAACTCATGCCAGAAAAACCAGAACTGGTCAGATAATCCTCCTGTAAAGAACAGCCCCCCACACTTTTAGTGATTTTACTATCGGCCGTTTTATTATTATTTACATACACATCCCATTCACCAAGCCAAAAGTCTAATCTCTTATAAGATTCTCCATGTTTACAAGGATTGGCATTTTTATCCACAAGCAGTTTTACTCTTTCAAACTCCTTATCTTTAGATAAATATTTGAATTCTTCGTTATTAAACAAAGCCAATCCGGCAAAGCCCCCTTCAGCCATTTTTTCGAGGTCTATCAGCAATTTTTTTGTCTGTTTTTGTCCTGCATAGGCTCTCATTAGATGGGTTCTTACTGGCTGAGCCGGCTGGAATTTATTTTCTAAGGCCAGATTCAAGTATTTCTCAGATTTTTTATACTCTTTAATTCTTACCAGGGATGCTCCCTTAAAGAAATTTGCTGTTGCATTGTTTTTATCCTTTTCGAGCATTTTATCACATAAACTGATACATTTGTCATAATCTCCGGAGGTAAAGCTTTGCTGAACCTCATTATTTTGAGCCCACATAAAGGATGAAAAACCTAAAAAAACCAGAAGAAAGGAATACTTAAACATTAGATTTAATTTTTGATTACCTTACTAAAGTATTGGCAAGGGCTTATTAAAAGATAAATACTTATAAGCATTAGGTGATTTTAACATTTTTTAACAGAATAGTATTCTTCCTTTACGCATAGCAAGTAAATTGACAAAAATGAAAATAAACCTTCTTATCAGAGAGATTGGATCTTAACTTTGTTTTCATTAAAAATTCTTGCTCAGAAAGGAACCAGGCCTTAAATATTAAAGAAAGAATTATGAATATTTGGGAAGTGCTAATTATGTTTTTTGCATTTCAAGCTGGCTTAATTGGAATATTTTTCTTTTTAAAAAAATCTGATAAGGCGCAATCCAATCAGATTCTAGCCTTTTTTCTCTTCTGCTTTGGATTCTGTATATTTTACAATACGGTGTTCTGGTCAGGATTGCTTAGAACCGATTCATTTATTCACATAACTCATCTATACCTTTTACCTCAAGCTCTTCTTGCTCCCCTATTTTATTTCTATATCCGTGGAGTAGTGAAAAGAAAAGGGATAAATCTTAAAAAAGATTTTTGGCATTTTATCCCGGCAATTTATATCCTGATAGCCTTCTTTCCCTTTTTTATCCTTTCCAGCCAAGAGAAGCTAGCAATAATTGAACAAAGAATACCCATTCGGGATGTCGTTAATGCGATACCCCATATTGGAGTTTTACTAACTCTATTAATGGTTGTTTATATGGCCTTCACCTATTTCGGGATGGTAAAGTTTTTTAAAAATGACGTTGATTTGGGAATTTGGTTAAAGGCGATCTGCCTGGCTTTTTTAGGATGTGTGGTGGCCTATGCCACCTACTATGCAATGAGTTACAGTCGCATTTTGTTGATTGAACATGATTACATCATAACCATTGCTATGGCCATATTTGTGGGCTTGACCTCCTATTTTGCTTTTAACCAGCCTGAGGTTTTTAATGGCAAACCAATCAACAGAGTCATTCCTTTTATTAAATACCAAAAAACGGGCTTATCAGAATCATTATCTGAGGCCTTAAAACTAAAACTGACCTCCTTAATGGAAAATGAAAGGCCCTACCTGGAAAGTAATATCCGACTTGATGATATTGCCAATCAATTAAACATCAGCCGGCATCATGCTTCTCAAATTATTAATGAGCATTTCCAGCTCAATTTTAATGATTTTATTAACCGCTACCGAATAGAAGATGCTATTAAGATACTGGAACGAGATAGTCTTCCCTACAGTGTCAAGGAGATTGTTTACCAGGTAGGTTTTAATAACACCGTTTCTTTTTATAAAGCTTTTAAAAAACACACCGGCATTACTCCTACCGATTATCGCAAAGAGTTCATGAGTAAGCAATCTAAACGCTCCTTATCCTCCAACTGATTCCCAATAATTCAGCTCTCGGTTTTTTGAATGCATTAAGGTTTATAAGAATTAATTGATTTAATCCTAGAAATTGGGTTCTTGCTTTTGCGGAAAACATCTAAACTAATTTTATATGGTATTCTGTTATCGCTCTTTGTATTAAATGACCCGACATTCTAATTTACTAACAAACTCAATCGCATGAGAAATCCCCAACTGCCAATTTTATGCTTTTTGTTCATCTTCATCATAACATCTTGTGCTCCTACTCCACAACAGGAAGAGGCCCCACAAAAAGTGCTGAGCTCAAATGAAAATTATGACTATGGCCGAATGAACCCCAATGCTCCTAAACAAATAGAGGAATATGGTCAATTAGTAGGCAAATGGGATGTAACCATATCACAACCCGATAGTACCAACACCTGGGTAGAAAGTAATGCTACCTGGGTCTTTAAATATATCCTTGATGGCCATGCGATTCAGGATTATTGGATTAACCCAAGCTCAGCCTCCCTACAAGAGGGGCAAAATCAATTTCTCGGGACCAATATCCGCATTTATAATCCTCAACTAAAACTATGGCAGTGCAGCTGGCTGGAAAACCAAACCCATAACATGGCTGGCATTTGGCAATCTTTTATGAACGACGATGATGAAATTGTCCTAAAAGACAGCACCGACACCTGGCAAATCACCTTTTTTAACATTGCCGAGCAAAGCTTCGACTGGCGCTGGGATGTCAAACAGCAGGATGGTAGCATGAGCTCTATTTCGAAAATTAAAGCGACGAGAGTAGAGTGAATGCTATATTAAAAGTATAGTTGCTTATTTGAGCTTTTTTTTCTCGCTGATATGGCGGATTTCGCGAATTACTATCTGCGTTATTCGCGAAATCCCTGGCGGCCGGAGGTGGCTGCGTGCCAAAAAAGCTCCAAATTACCCCAACACGCGAAGTTAGCAAGACTATATTTCCAATAATGCTTCCAATACTTCATCTATTTTTTCAAAGCCAAAATCCTGAATTACCCGATCCATTTTACCTTTAATTTTATCCGTACTTAAATTCCCGATACTTCCCTCATGAGTATGATTTATGGTACGTTCTGGGTCAAATGTTCCGGATTCTATAGAAGAGGAAAGTTTATGATAAGCATCCCGAAAAGGCAATCCCTTTAATACTTCCTTATTCACTTCCTCCACACTGAAAAGGAATTTGTACTTGTCCGCTTTCAACAATCCAGGTTTTATTTCAATTTTCTCTAATGCATATTGTAATATCCCCAGGCAATCTTTCAAATGCTCGATGGCAGGAAAAATAATCTCCTTCAATAATTGAAAATCCCGATGATAGCCCATCGGTAAATTGACCATGGTGGAAGAAATTTGTGCGGGCACACTTTGTAGTTGATTACAACGTGCCCGAACCAACTCAAATAAATCTGGATTCTTTTTATGAGGCATAATACTTGAACCCGTTGTAATTTCATCAGGAAATTTGATAAAATCAAAGTTTTGGTTCAAGTATAAAACAATATCCATGCTAAATTTACCTAAGGTTTGAGCAATGGAAGCCAGTGCAAAACTAAATTGAAGCTCTGTCTTGCCTCTCCCCATTTGGGCATGAACAACATTATAATTTAAATCGTCAAAACCAAGTAATTGAGTAGTCATTGTCCGGTCAAGGGGGAAAGAATTCCCGTAGCCGGCAGCAGAACCCAATGGGTTTTGATTGATAATTCTATATACCGCTTCCATTAACTTTAAGTCATCTACCAAAGATTCAGCATATGCACCAAACCAAAGCCCAAATGAAGATACCATCGCTAATTGCATATGAGTATAACCTGGCATCAACTGATCCTTGAATTTCACAGATAATTGTTGCAGCAAATCAAATAAATCTTTAGTCTCCTCAACAACTTCTTTAATCTCCGACCTAAAGAACAATCTTAGATCCACTAATACCTGGTCATTCCGCGATCGTCCGGAGTGAATTTTCTTCCCAATGTCACCCAGTTCTTCTGTCAACAAATACTCTACTTGAGAATGGATATCTTCGATGCCATCTTCTATAAGCAAATCACCCTCTTTCGCTTTGTGATAAAGTCGTATCAATGCAGCCTGAAGCTTAACTTGCTCATCTTCCTCTAATAAGCCCACCTTGGCCAACATCTTGCTGTGAGCAATAGATCCCAAAATATCATAAGTGGCCAGTTTTAAGTCTAAGACTCTGTCCTGACCGGTTGTAAATTTTTCAACCCACTGATCTAAAGCGGCTTTCTTTTTCCAAAGTTTCATTGTTAATGGTGTTATGGTTGTATAGTAGTCTGGTAGTCTGGTAGTCTGGTAGTCTGGTAGTCTGGTAAAATATTGTATAATTCGCGGGATCGGCGAAATTTGCGTGCCAAAAAATGCACCAAATAACTGCTCCCCACAACTTATTCCCGTCCCTCAAGATCTCCCATATGTGCTAAACCTTCCAGCAAATTAATATAAGTCTCTATTCCAGATTTTATCTCCGAAAGTTTAATGTATTCATCCGCCGTATGCGACCGGGCAGAATCTCCAGGCCCTAACTTTAAGGATGGAAAAGGCATCAAAGCCTGATCCGATAAAGTAGGAGAGCCATATGTTTTTAAGCCCAATTGAAGACCAGATCGAACAAGAGGATGGTCCATAGCTATTCCAGAGGAATTTAGGCGAAAGGACCGAGCCTTAAGTTCCGATTGTGTTTGTTTTTGTAAAAAATCGAATAACTCTTCGTTGGAATAACACTCGTTTGATCGAAGATCGATTACAAATTTGCAGCTGTCTGGCACTACATTATGCTGGTAGCCGGCTTCAATCTGTGTAACACTTATTTTTACCGGACCTAGCAAGGGAGAGATTTTTTCAAACTGATGGTTTTGAATCCAATCAATATCTTTTAGGGCGATATAAATGGCATTTATGCCCTCCTCCCGGGCAGCGTGACCAGATTTCCCATGTGCCTGACCATCTATAACCATTAAGCCCTTTTCTGCTATGGCCAGATCCAGGCTGGTAGGCTCGCCCACAATGGCTACCTCTATTTCTCCTAATTGATTTAAAATGAAGGCAATGCCATTTTTTCCGCTAATTTCTTCCTCTGCAGTCGCAGCAATTATCAAATTAAAGGGAAGATCTTTTTTTTCATAAAAATGGACAAAGGAGGCAAGAAGACAAACGAGCGGTCCTCCAGCATCATTACTTCCCAATCCAAATAGGAAATCTTTTTCCAAAATAGCTTTAAAGGGGTCTCGTTCCCATCCCTGCACTGGTTTAACGGTATCGTGATGGGAATTTAAAAGAATGGTTTTCTTTTCTTTTGAAAAAAACTTATTTCGGGCCCAAACATTATTCCCTTGTCGCATAAAGGGAATGTTTTGCTGGGCAAAAAATTGCTCTAGCACCTCAGCTGTCTTTTCTTCTTCTTTCGAAAAAGAAGGTGTTTGGATGAGTTCTTGAAGAAGGTTAACTGCTTTGACAAATAGTTTATTTATTTCTACCATATCTTTTGGTAAGGGGTACCATATTAATCTTTGAGGAGGCTCAGCCATTTTTACTAAGTTTTGTTCCTTCATTCCTTAAAAAAGAGGCCGGGCCACATATGACGACTTCCTTGGCACCTTTATCAATTGCTTCAAACCCATTATCCAGTTTTGGTATCATACCATCACTTATGGTTCCCTCTTTTTTTAATGCTTGAAAAGTAGTAAAGTCTAATTGAGGAATCAGGGAATCGTCATCATTGGGATCTGATAAAACTCCATTTTTTTCTAAGCAAAAATAACTGTTAACTTCAAATTCTTTTGCAAGAGCTTTTGACAGCGTGGCAGCTATGGTATCTGCATTGGTATTTAGCAATTGTCCATTTTTATCATGGGTAATTGCACAAAACACAGGTAGGGTATGTGCTGTCAGTAAAGCCTTAATAAAAGTGGTATTAACCTGATCGATGTCACCTGCAAACCCGTAATCAATCGTTTTAACGATCCTCTTATGAGCCAGTATAGCATTGCCATCGGCACCACTTAATCCTACCGCATTACTGCCCATTGACTGTAATTTTGCAACCAATTTTTTGTTGATTAGTCCCGCATAGACCATGATTACAATTTCCAGAGTTGCTTCATCAGTGAGCCTCCGTCCTTCAATCATTTTGACAGGAACTTGTAAGATTTGACCTAATTCTGAGGCTCTTTTTCCACCGCCATGTACCAATATTTTATTTCCATCTTTTTGTAAAAAATGATGGAGCACCTGATGTAATGCCTCTTCATTTTCGATAAGTCGGCCGCCAATTTTAAGAATATGAAGTTTAGGTTTTGACATTTCCTATAACAATTTTAGGATTTCCTGAATCACCGCTTGTGCAGCAAAGGTTCTGTTATTAGCCTGGGATATTACCAATGATCGATCGCTTTCAATTACTTCATCAGCCACAACAACATTACGGCGTACCGGGAGGCAATGCATAAAATAAGCATTATTTGTTCTGGCCATTTTTTCAGGAGTAACCGTCCAATTTTCTCTAACAGCTAGTCTTTGCCCATATTGCTCATAAGAAGACCAGTTCTTCGCATAAATGAAATCAGCATTTTCAAAAGCTTTCTCTTGATCGTATTCAGTTGGAATCCCTGATGAAAATTCCGGAGCCAACTCATATCCTTTTGGATGAGTAATCATCAAATCCACATCAGCTATCTGCATCCATTCTAAAAAGGAATTGGATACTGCCTGCGGAAGCGCCTTGGGATGAGGTGCCCAGGTCAAAACTACTTTTGGCTGTTTTTTTTCTTTAAATTCTTCAATGGTAATCCAATCTGCCAAGGATTGTAGTGGATGGCGGATAGCAGACTCCAAACTTATAATGGGTACAGATGCATATTTTTGAAACTGACGAAGAATAGCATCCGAGTAATCTTTCTCCTTATCAATTAGGGAAGGGAAGGTACGAATGCCTATAATATCGGCATATTGGCTAATCACTGCTGCTGCTTCCTGGATGTGTTCGGCACGATCCGTATTCATAGTAATACCTTTCTCAAATTCAAGTTTCCAGCCCTGTGAAGCATCATAGACTATACAAGACATGTTTAAATTTAAGGCTGCTTTTTCGGTACTTATTCGAGTTCTAAGGCTAGGATTAAAAAATAGGAGGACGATGGTTTTGTTTTTCCCTATTTGCTGATTTCCTACAGGATTATTTTTTATTAATTGAGCCTGGTCTAATAATTTATGCGGATCAGGGACATCACTTAGTTCAGTAAAATGGTGCATGCTATTTAAATATGTGTAGATGGGCAAATGCGTGGATGTGCAGAGGTTTTGAAATAAAATTAATCTGCCAATCTAGCCATTTGCCTATTTGAAAATTAAATTAATTGCCCTTTCCGGGCTTGTTTTAAAGATTTTTTGAATTTGTATAAGAAAATATCTATCTCATCGGTGTCAATTGTCAGAGGAGGTAACAAACGAATGACATTCGGATTAGAGGAAGAACCTACAAAAACTTCTTTTTCATAGAGCAGATAATTACGCAATGCTTTAGTAGGAAACGGAAGTTCTATACCTATCATTAAACCTCTTCCTCTTACTTCTTTAACCCCTTTAAATTTCCTTAATTCCTCCATCAGAATTTTGCCATTTTTTGCAGCCTGCCTTATGAGATTTTCTTCTTCAATGATATCTAAAACTGCAATACCTGCTGCACAAGCCAGATGACTACCCCCAAAGGTAGAGCCCAACATGCCCAGTCGACTTTCAATAGCAGGATGGATTAAAACTCCTCCAATTGGAAACCCGTTGCCCATACCTTTAGCAACGGTTATGAGATCCGGACGAATATTCGAGGTCTGAAATCCAAAAAAATTCCCCGTACGGCCATATCCGGATTGAACCTCATCAAGAATTAATAATGTATCGTGTTTGCGGCATTGCTTTTCTAATTTTTCCAAAAAAGAGTTTTTGGGCATATGTATACCTCCAATACCCTGCACACCTTCGATAATTACCGCACATACATCTTTTTGTTTCAAACTTTCCCAAACGGATTCCGGCTCTTCCCATTCATGAAATTCTACTTCAAATCCTTTATTTATGGGTGCTTGTATTTTGGGATTATCGGTGGTATTTACAGCAGCAGAAGTACGTCCATGGAACCCATTTTTAAAGGCGATAATCTTTTTTCGCCCATTCTGAAAAGAAGCCAATTTCAATGCATTTTCATTAGCTTCGGCACCCGAATTGCACAAAAACAGTTGGTAATCTTCATGTCCTGACAATTGCCCAAGTTTAAGGGCTAATTCTTCCTGTAATGCATTTGGAACGGCATTGGAATAAAAAGGGAGTTTAGCAATCTGCTTTTGAATCAAATCCACATAATGTGGGTGGGCATGACCTATTGATATGACTGCATGGCCACCATAAAAATCCAAATATTGGGTGCCTTTTTCATCCCATACCCAGCTTCCACTGCCTTTAACCGGCTCTATTTCATATCTGGAGTATACTTCAAATAGTTTCATTTTTTTCTTTTTATCCTAGACTGATCCGGAAGACTAACAGTCCATAGTGTTTCATAATTTAAAAGGCAATGGCTTTCAACTGTAAGCCAGTAACTTCATCAAGTCCTTGAGTTAAATTCATATTTTGAACTGCCTGCCCCGAAGCACCCTTAACCAAATTATCAATCATGCTGATGATGAGTATTTTCCCTTCATGTTTTTCCACATGAATGACACATTTGTTGGTATTTACTACTTGTTTCAAATTAGGATTTTGACCACTTACAAAAACAAAAGGATGATCAGAATAATAAGAGGAATATAATTCAGCTACCTCTGTTTCTGTCATTTCTGTATTCATATACATACTGGCAAAAATTCCTCTGGAAAAGTTACCTCTTAATGGCAAAAAATTCAAATGGCTATTAAATCCTGGCTGTAACTGGTTTAAACTTCTTTTGATCTCATCCAGGTGTTGGTGTTTAAAGGCTTTGTAAATTGATAGATTATTGGATCGCCAGCTAAAATGGGTGGTGGGAACAGGAGATTGACCTGCTCCTGTTGAGCCAGTAATAGCATGGATATGAACCTCATTATTCAACTCTCCTGCTTTTGCCAGAGGTAATAATCCCAGTTGGAGGGCAGTTGCAAAACAACCGGGGTTTGCAATACGCTTGCTGTTTTTTATGGCCTCTTTATTGAGTTCGGGAAGGCCATACACAAAATTTTCTTCCAAGCGATAATCCCTGCTCAAATCAATAATTGTTATCTCTTCAGGAATTAAATGTTCCTCAAGAAATTTAACGGATTGCCCATGTCCCTGGCAAAGAAAAAGAACATCAATATCAGTGGTGATCTGGTTGGTAAAACTTAGCCAGGTTTCTCCGATCAGATCCTGGTGTACCTCACTAACTAGTTTTCCTGCCTGACTTTTGCTGTGCACAAAAGAAATTTTTGCCTTAGGATGATTCAAAAGAATCCGGATCAGCTCACCGGCGGTATATCCTCCACCGCCAATTATTCCAATATTTATCATAATGAAGAGGATTCAGAGTTTACAAAGTGATGAATCTTGTGTTGGATACCAAGGATTTTAGTGAAACCTTTAACATCTTCTCCACTCCAGCCCTGGTTTTTTTCTCCATAGTGACCAAAAGCAGAGTTCATCAGGTCATTTTCAGATTTAATTCCCAACAATTCAAAGCGATAGGGATGCAACTTAACGAAAACCGTACCACTTACATTATCCTGAGTATCCTCCATAAAGGTTTCGATATTGCGCATGACTGGATCCAGGAGTTGTCCTTCATGCAATAACATACCGTACCATTCTGCCAACTGGCCTTTCCAATATTGCTGCCATTTGGTTAAGGTATGTTTTTCAAGCAAATGATGTGCTTTGATAATGATTAAAGGAGCGGCAGCCTCAAAGCCTACCCTACCTTTTATCCCAATAATGGTATCTCCAACATGAATGTCTCTTCCTATTGCAAAGTCTTTGGCCTTCTCTGCAACATATTCTATAGCCTCTGTAGGTGTTGAAAAGGATTGTCCATTTACCCCTGTCAATTCTCCTTTGGAAAACTCAAGGCTTATTTCTTCTGAATCTTCTCTTTTTAAGGGACTGGGATAAGCCTCTTCAGGTAAAGATTGGTGGGAAGTTAAGGTTTCTGCACCTCCGACACTTGTTCCCCAAATTCCTTGGTTTATGGAATATTTTCCTTTGGACTCACTCCATTCAAAACCATTCTTTTTTAAATACTCTACTTCTTCTTGCCTGGATAATTGCATATCCCGGATAGGAGTTATGATCTCTAAACTTTTACCTAAAACATGAAAGGCCAGATCAAAACGAACCTGATCATTCCCCGCTCCCGTACTTCCATGGGCTACTGCATCAGCACCAATAATCTCTGCGTATTTTGCTACCTCCATAGCTTGAAAAACTCTTTCCGCACTTACAGAAAGAGGATAGGTGTTATTTCTTAAAACATTTCCATAAATCAAAAAACGAATACACTTTTGATAATAATCCGGCACTGCATCCACTGCTTTGAAAGATACAGCTCCCAGTTCAAAAGCCCTTTTTTCCATTGAGGCAAGCTCAGATTCATCAAACCCGCCGGTATTTACAGTCAGGGCATGAACCTTCATCCCTTTCTCTTGGCTCAAATATTTTATACAAAAGGAGGTATCCAGTCCTCCACTATATGCAAGTACTACTGTTTTAGCTTCCATGTTGAATAATTAAGTTGGTTAAATCGTGTTTCATGACCTCTTCATGTGAAGGAGCCATCATAGCCGTACATAAGCAAAGTTTGCGGTCATTGCGCTCCAGAATGTCATAATTAGGGCAGCTTTTGCAACCATCCCAAAAGGCATCATCTTGGGTCAACTCTGAAAAAGTAACCGGTTGATAGCCCAAAGCAGAATTAATTTTCATAACTGCCAGGCTGGTGGTAATTCCAAAAATTCGAGCTTTCGGATATTTTTTTCTAGACAGTTGGAAGATTTCCTGTTTGATTTTTCGGGCCAACCCTCTTTTGCGAAAAGTTGGTACAACAATCAGGCCTGAGTTGGCAACATATTTTCCGTGACTCCAGCTCTCGATATAACAAAAGCCAGCTAATTGTTCTCCTTGTAAAGCAATAATTGCCTTGCCGGTCCGCATTTTGTCTTTTACATATTCAGGCTTACGTTCAGCAATACCAGTACCCCTGGCCTTGCCAGATTCAGAATAATTTCGACAAATTTCTTCAGCGTATCGCTCATGAACCGTCTTTGCTTCTATTATGCTAATTTCCATTTTTTTGGAATAAAAGATGAATAATGTTATTAGCTTAGGCATGTTTACCTCCTTAAGAAGGAGAAAATCATCCAATTACGGTAGGTTAATAAACGAACAGTAAAAGCACAATTTTACATGCTTGATTAATTTATTTCCAATTGAGTGAATTGAATTTGGGTAAGAAAAAAATACTTACCCCAAATGGGATAATATGTTAAATGCACGCCCCGCTGGGGCGACGAGGGAATCGACGGCGGATAGGAGAAAATGGATCAATATGTGCCTGTGCATTATTCATTTGCATCAAAAGTAGAACAAGATTAGGAACTTTTCAAGTCTAATCACTCATTTTTAACATTTACACAATAAAATAATTATTTTTTTACATTTCCTGATTTCATAAACTCTTCCCAAAAAACAGAATTTATTAGCCCATAATCAAAAATGACCACTCATTCATTTGGAGGAAAGGAAGAATGCTTTATCATAATTTCATAATTAAAGAGAGATCAGGCTGTTTTTGAGCCTTTTCCTCTGTAATAAAATCTTCATAAAAATATAAATACAGATCGCTCTGATGAAGGTCATTTATTTCTTGAATGGATGTGCTCATAGATGACGTTTTCAAATTAAAAAAGCAAAATTAGCCTTTCCTGACTTGACTAGGAAGCATCCCAAATTCATTTTTGAAACTTTTGGAAAAATAAGAAAGATTAGAATAGCCCACCTGATAGGCAATTTCAGAAACAGTAGCCACACCCTTTTCAAGCATAGACTTGGCATAATGAAGTCGGTGCAATTTTATCATATCCAAAGGATTTTGGCCTGTAATGGCCTTTAATTTTCTAAACAGTTGACTCCTACTATATCCAATTTCCTTGCTCAATTCTTCTACGGAAAAATATTCATTAGTAATATTCTTTTGGATGGTATCCAAAACCAATTGTAAAAATTGTTCTTCCATGGAAGGAAGATTCTCAGGAACATTATGCCATGAAGACTTGCTGTATTTTTCCCTCCATTGGTTCATGACCTGTGTCAGATTGTCTATTTTGGATACCAATTCTTTTGCATCAAAGGGTTTGGTAAGGTAATCGTTTGCTCCTGAATTCAGGCCCATTCTTTTATCCTTCTGATCGGTTTTGGCAGTAAGTAAAATAATAGGAATGTGATTTGTTTTTTCTTCATTTTTAATAGCATCGCATAATTCGATCCCGGTCATTTCAGGCATCATTACATCACTGATAATCATATCCGGAATATGCTGAATGGCTAATTCCAAACCTTCTTTTCCATTTTTAGCGATAAGCACCTGGAATTTTTCCTCCAAAATTTCTTTAATATAGGATTGGAGCTCTGGGTGATCTTCAACTACTAAAATCAGATTTTTATCCCCAGAAATAGTGTCTTGCTTTTGGACGACATAGGGTGCGGCCGGATCAATAAACAAATTTGCTTTAGGATGATCAATTTGTGAAAAAACTTCCAAAGCATTTGTCTCAAAGTCGAATTGATTTCTACCGATACAAATGCTCCATTTGATGGTAGTTCCTTTTCCCTCTTGACTTTCTACAGTTATATTTCCTTTATGCAACTCGACTAATTCCTTGACCAGGGCCATTCCGATGCCACTACCTTGTTGAGCCGCTCGATCTGACTGATAAAAACGATTAAATAATTGATCTATTTCTGAAGATGATAATCCAGGTCCAGTGTCGGAAATGCTTACATTTAAAAATTGTTTTTCGATCGTAACATTAACTCTTATTTCCCCTTTTTCGGGCGTAAATTTGAGGGCATTGCCCAATATATTGGCTAATATTTTTTCTACTTTATCCTGATCAAAATAAGCTTCTTCCAACTCTGAAGGATAGGTGGCCATGAGGTGTATTCCTTTATTTTGAGCCAGGTTTTCAAATTCTGCCACCCTGACTTTTAAAAATTTAATAATGGGCCCCTGAGACAAATACAAATTCATTTTTTTGGATTCGATTTTTGATAAATCCAAAATTTGGTCGATGAAATGCTGCAAACGAAAAGCGTTTCGTTTCATTATTTGAAGATGCTTTGCTTTTACCGGCACTTCATTTTCAGGGTTATCCAAATCACTAGCGGGGACACTCTCTTCAACCTGGTTGATAGGGCCTAAAATAAGGGACAAAGGTGTTCGAAACTCATGACTAATATTTGTAAAAAACTGAGATTTCAATTGATCCATCTCTTGGATCTTTTCACCTTCCAACTTTTTGCGCTCGCTTTCTAATAATTTATAGCCAAGACCAAGAGCAAAAAGAATTAATAAGATTAATTGCCCAGCCAACCAGAAATACACTCCCCATTCATTTCCTGCATTTATGATATAAACGCCAGAAACATTTCCAATAATAAAACTAAAAAAACAAATGGCAAAAAGTCTAGCCTCCCAAAATCTGCTCCCTAAAAAACGGATCCCAATGGGTATAAAAAGCAAAAATGAAAGGAAAAAATAGATTGGTGTTAATTCATAAGGAGGCCATAAATTACGAATAAAGCAATAAAGAGTGGTTAAAAAGAGAATTGATAAAGCAATGCGATAATAAATTAACCAACGAGGGAGCCTATTTTTTATGTCCGTAAAGACTTCACCAAACAGCATAAGAAAGGTAATAGAAAACAGATGAGAATAAAAAATTGGAACATTCCACAAGGGGTGCTCAGGAATGAAATAAATTAATCCTCCTTCTGGCTCTATTGATAACATATCAATGGAATACAAAAGACAAAAGAATCCAAAATACAAGTAAGAAGGGTCTCGAACAAAATAATAAAACACTAAGACATACAAACCAATGATAATAAACATGCCCCAGGCACCTAATATGGGCCATCGGTACTTTAAATTAGGTAAAGGTAATGCTGCCTCTGCATTCCTCAGCTCTAAGCCTAAGTAAGTTTTTTGAGGTGAAAATACATTTTGTATTCTGATATAAACATCATAAACTTCATTGGCTTGTAAAGACAAAGGAACTACTGCAACATAAGGAAGATCAGCCCCAAGCTTTTTTTCTGAATGGGGGACATAAAACCCAGATCGTTCCTTTATCAACGCATCCGTGTTCTGGTTAACAAGATAACAATCCATGTAATTAACCCTGTTCTCAAAAAAGTCATTTACCGAATCCCCGGGCATAACTAATTTGGCATTCTTGACATCTTTTTCTGCACGAAATACATAATGTAGCCAATAAGTTGTCGGGTAAGGGCCTTCAAAATTAAAGGTCTCGGTAGGGGTGAATGAATTTTCCATACCCAACAATTCTTCAAATGTCAATTCACCAGTTTCATCAATATATAAAGAAGTATAGGGTTTTAGGTCTATATTTTCAAGGATAGGTCCTATTAGCAAAGTATCTGAAGAAATGGCTTTAGACAGAAAACATAAAAAGACCGAAATCAATATCCAAACCTTAATTTTCATAGGGTTTTTATTTGGTATGGAAAATTATCAATTTATGGATTAACAATCCCATATTTCTTGTTCATCTCCATAATCGTTTTCATCATTTCCTCACTTGGTGGTTCCTTCGGGAAGCCAGGAATTTCAAAATCTTTGGCGGGAGCTGAAAAATCCCAGAAATATTGTTCCAAACCCCCAGGAGAAATACTTAGGATGACATGTATGGATTTAGAGAGTATTTTTTGGGTATGGGGGATCATTCTAGGCAAAAAGATAAAATCTCCTGCTTTAACTTCATAATCTTTATCCCCGATTGTTACGATCATTTCTCCATCCAGCATATAAAAACTCTCATCTTCGTATTTATGATAATGCAATGGTGGTTCCATTCCAGGTACTGCCTTTGCTTCAATTAGTGCATAAGCTCCATTGGTTTCTTCTTTGGTAGCTAAAAAGTGCATCATCATACCAGGAGCCTGTCTGGCTCTTTCCAGGGATTTTTGAAAGTGAAATGGCCCACTACCATTATTAGGGTTCTGCATCTGGCCTTGAGCCAGGATATTGGTCATCAATCCGCCAGTGGAAAGGGCAGTTACAGCTGAAGCTTTTTGAATAAATGATCTTCGTTTCATTGCTAAGACATTTTAATTTTAATAATGCCTCAAAGCTATTAGTAAGTCGAATTTGCTATTGCCATTATTGTCGCAAAGGCTAATCCTTTTGTTGCAAATCCTTCTTCATGCTCTTTTTTTTTAATTTTTGTGATAAAATTTATCCTTTCTCAAACTATTTCCAGTCCAGGTCCATCTATGGTATTGTAAATCGATGCGCTCATTATGTCGAAAGAAAAAAAATCCGAACAATTGATCCGCCAGATTAAAGCTGGAAGAAAAAGTGCCATGGATGAACTATTAAAGCTCTGGTACAAACCGGTAGTTCATTATGCCTGGCGTTTTACAGGGGATCAATATGCTGCCCAGGAAATAGGGCAAACTACCTTCATGATCGTTTTTAAGAAATATCATCAATTAAAAGATATTTCCAAGTTCAAGGTATGGCTCTATCGAATTGCTGATAATCAATGTAAAGATTATCTGCGTCGGCAGAAAAGATATGAACTCGTAGATGAGCATAATTTGGAGGAAGGAACGGGTTCAAAATATAATGCTCAGTATGCACTTGAGCAAAGAGAAAAAATTGCCTGGATAAAAAAATCTCTGCTAAAGTTACCAGAAGAACAAAGAATCATCATTGTCATGAAAGAATACCAGGGGCTTAAATTTAGAGAAATAGCCGAAATATTAAATATTTCAGAGAATACCGTAAAATCACGGATGTATGCCGGCTTAAAAGCTTTAAAAAAAAATTTAAACCAAGCGAATTCTGAGGTCCACAACCTGATTTTTTAAAAAACATTTGGAGGTCAAAACAAACCCTTAAAAGGAAGCTTGAACCTACCAATTAACATAAAAGAAACAATCATGAGTAATTTGGATAAAAGAAGAGAAGATATTCTACGATACATTTCTGATGAGATGGAAAGCTCAGAAAGGGAGCAGTTTGAAATCCGCCTTTCTAATGATAGTGAATTGCAGGAGGAGGTTCTTGCTTTTCAAGAAACTCAGGGAACACTCAAATTATGGGAAAACACTGATTTTGAAATTCCTTCGGCAATAGATTTGTTGGAAGAAAATACCCAACAAGCAAAAATTCGGAAACTTCCTGCCTTAAAAAGATGGATGTCCTATGCTGCAGCTGCAGCCGGTCTTCTATTTTTTGCTTGGATTAGTGACTTACAATTCACCCAAAAGGGAAATGCGTTCACCTTCCATTTCGGGCCATTGGCCAACCAAGAGCCTGTAGGTGAGGATAGAATATCGGAGATTGTTGAAATCGCCCTTTCTAAATACGAGCAAAATTCTGAGCAAGACCAGCAAAATGTCAATCAAGACAAGATCGATAGCCAGATTGAACATATGGAAACCAATTTAACAGCCAAATTAGCGGCACTCTATCGTACAGAATTAAATGAGATTAAAAAGAATCAGTCAATACACGAAAGAAAACAGTTAGCAGCAATAGAAGAATTGGTCCAGGGCATGCAATTTGAACAGCGACTGGTATTACAAGAAACAATTGTAGCCGTCCTGGATCAATTAGAGCAACAACGCCTGGAAGACAGAATTGAAGTAGAATCTGCATTCCAAAGAGTAAATGAACTCTTCGCCAATATTCAATTAAATACTGCAAATGGGGGTACAGAATCTGCTGATGTGAAACTTGTTCATTATTAGTTGTTCGTTAATAGTTATTCGGGGTTGGGGTTGGCGATTAGTTATCAATGAGCTGTATGTAGGTCCTACACAATACTCATTACCCAATACCCAATAAGCATTACTAAACAAAATTGATTAATACTCAAATAATAGCATTATGAGAAGGAACATACTTTTAATAATTCCTGCCGTTTTTATAGCATTCCAAATAAGTGGTCAATCCATTGATTACGATCGAATGAATAAGGACATTGCAGTATCCGAAAACGTACTATCTACTCTTTTCAATGAATCTGGTGAATCAAGGAATGTACTTGTGTGGAGTAAAAATCAGATTGACGGGGATTATATTTCAGATTATGGAGTGATATTTAATGTTAATCATGGTTTTTTCAATCGATTAGCCTATGGTTCAAACAATCTTTATGTATTCCCGGATAGTTATCGAGGGCGTTCCGGAAGAGATAAATTGATAAATCAAAACAGCCAAAATATTCTTGACGAAAAGGAATTAGATGAATTAAAAAAAGAAGCAAAGGAAGCAGAAGAAAAACAAAAGAAAAAATTTATTGAAGCTTCCAAAGATTTTATGGCAGATTATGCTCACCTGATAAGTCAACTGAAGCCTAATGACAATATAATGATACGTGCAAGAAGTGCTTATCCAGGAATCAGGTTTGCCAAAACTTATACCTATTCCGGAACTCATAACGGAGATTTAGCCTTAGTCGATGGAAATGAAGACGAAAAGGACACCGAAATTACTATTGAAGTAAAAGTAAGTGAAATTCAAGCATTGAGGAAGGCACAAATTACCCGAGATCAATTTTTAAAGAAAGTAAAAGTAACGGAATTGGAGCGGTCTTACGAAAAGCAATCTGATCTTGAAATGATATCCTCCATGTTTCATCGGCTGTATCAAAGAGATTTATCTGATACCTATTATACCTTATCACACATCAATTACAGTAGTGTAAATGGCCTTGGGGTTACTTTTGAGATGAAAGTCTATTCCTCTTTTGGTTCAGAACGTGCCTTTTTCATGCCATCTACCGGTGATAAAGGACTAAGTCTGGAAGAACGAAACAAGAAAGTACAAGATTTACTACCTGAATTCGAAAAGGGTTTTAAAGAGAACATGGTTAATTACGGCCGTTCTATCAAGAGCCTTGATGCTAATGAACTGCTTATTTTTGAAGTAAAACTGACTCAATGTAAGGAGTGTCCGGATTTCCCAAAAGCTCTAAAATTTTCAGTAAAAAAATCAGTCTTGGATGATTTTAATAGTGGAAAAATTTCTGAAGCACAGGCTGTTCAACAAGTTAAATTGACTCGAGAAAAATAAATTTAGAAGGAGCGGCTTGGCCGCTCCTTCTAAATTTAAATGAATGTGTTCAAAAGTGTTCCCAAAATATTTTGATTCTGCCCACCAAATAAATTCCAGCTGTTGACTACAAAAACAAGACTATCGTCTGGAATAACCAAGAGGAACTGACCTCCAAACCCAAGACCAGCCCAAACTTCTTTATCCTCCTGATCCAATCTCCACCATTGATAGCCATACCCCCATCCTATTTGATTAATATTTTCAGCTTGGAGGCCTACCGCAGCATTGACCCATTCTTCAGACAAGATTTGCTTGTCACCCCATTTTCCATTATTTAAGTAGAGGTAACCAATTTTGGCCAGATCTTCGGCTTCCAGAAAAAGTCCTCCTTCTGTATCAGGATATCCTTTAGGTGTTTTCTTCCAGTGAAAATCTTTAATTCCCAGTGGTGTAAACAAGTGTTCATTAGCATATTCATCAATGTATTGCCCTGTAGCTTTTTTGATAATACCTGACATCAAATGACTAGCCCCACTATTATATACCCATTTTTCGCCAGGTTCGGCATCCATGGGTTGGTCCAAAGTAAATTGAATCCAATCTTCACTAGTTTCTAATTGAAGAGTGGTATTGGTGCTATCCAAAGGACGATCCTGTTCATGCCATTCCATTCCTAGCTCCATACTTAGAAGATATTTTAGAGGAGCATCTTTTAGGTTTTGGGAGGCCTTATCTAAATTATAGCCTTCAAAAAAGGAGAGGACAGGCTCATCTACACTCTTAATATAACCCTTGTCAATGGCAATACCGACAACTGTGGCAGCAACAGATTTGGTCACGGACTGTAAAGAATGAACTTTGCGCCCCCGATAATAAGGATGAATATCAGGGTGGAAGTAATTATACTCACCGATCTCACTGGAATCCTGGCAGGTTTCATATCCACAACCCAAGGTTCCACTAAAACCCTTACTTATTTCTCGATAATTATTGGGATAGGATTCATTAAAAACCAACTTACCATTCTTTACAATTACCAGTTTATCTATATAGCCATAATCACCAGCTTCTATTTTGCCATGAATAGAGTCAACAATGTTTTTAGATAAGCCTTCGGCCTCCAGGGTAGAAATAGCCCAGCTATCGGTAGAAGGTTCAGCAGTTTGAATATTTTGATTTGAGTCTTTACAAGAAAAGAAGATAAAAACCATCCATAACAACAAAACAGCTTTCTTCATTATATATGTTTTAAGTGTAAAAAAATTAATCCTAGAATCTTTCCTTCAATTTTAATTAAAAAATCTTGCTTAAGCCTCATCCTATGTAGTTATTTATGCGATATTGACCGAACTATATTTTGTTTTTGGTTTATTGGGATTTATTTCTACATTACTTTCCAGATAATGAAGTTAAGCTTAACTTCACAAGTACTTCTATTTATAAACTTCCTTTTGCATGCTTAAACAAATTTTTCCTTTTTATTCGCTTTTAGTTTGTACTTTTCTAATTTCATGCCAGAACCAAAATCCACCTATTGAGGATTTAGACGACCAGAACTTCACCCAATACGTCAATCCTTTCATCGGTACCGGGGGGCATGGTCATACCTATCCGGGAGCTACCCTACCCTTTGGCATGGTCCAGTTAAGTCCAGATACCCGTCTTACTGGGTGGGATGGATGCTCGGGCTACCATAATACAGACTTACTAGTTTATGGCTTTAGCCACACTCATCTTAGTGGAACGGGTGTTTCTGACTACGGAGATATTTTAATGATGCCAACTACTGGTCCCATTCGATTCAATAATGGTTCGGACGGACAGCCTGGTTATGCCTCTATTTTTTCAAAAGACAAAGAAAAAGCCGAAGCGGGGTATTATGCTACCCATTTGGAGGATTATAATATAGCAGTAGAACTAACAGCCACCGAGAGGGTGGGTTTTCATCGCTATCATTACCCCTCTGACCAGACCGCTAATCTAATCTTAGATTTGGATCATAGAGATAAATTATTAGCCAGTGAATTGGAAAAGGTCAGCGATAATGCGGTCAGTGGATATCGAATTTCTGATAATTGGGCTAAACAACAACACGTTTATTTCTATGCACACTTTTCCAGACCTATTATTGAGATGAGTAGTGACACTCTTGGAGAAAATAAGAATTACGCTTTTCAATTTGCAGCTTCAGAAGAGCCATTATTGATAAAAGTTGGGATTTCCTCCGTTGACATTGAAGGGGCCAAAAAAAATCTGGAAAAGGAAGTTCCAGATTGGGATTTCGATAAGATCCGGAAACAGGCCACTGACAAATGGAATGATCAACTGAGCAAAATAAACATCCAATCCCAGGATGAGGATATCAAAACCATATTTTATACTGCCCTTTACCACACTACTATTGTTCCCAACCTCTTTTCAGATATAGACGGACGATTCCGTGGGATGGATCAGCAAATTTATCAGAATGATGATTTTGACCGCTATACTGTTTTTTCACTTTGGGATACTTATCGAGCGACCCACCCACTTTATACCATTATAGAACAGGAACGAACCAATCACTTTATTAAAACCTTTCTCCAGCATTATGACGAAGGGGGTAAACTGCCCATGTGGGAGCTTTCCTGTAATTATACCGGATGTATGATTGGCTATCACGCTGTGCCTGTTATTGCTGATGCTTATGTTAAAGGCATCAGGGATTACGATGCACCCAAAGCCTTAAAAGCAATGATATCTACTGCCGAAGCGAATGAATTGGGTAAAGAATATTATCGTGAATTTGGCTATATCCCAGCAGAAAAAGAACACGAATCGGTTTCCAAAACCCTGGAATATGCCTATGATGACTGGACTATTGCTCAGATGGCCAAGGCTTTAGGAGACACTGAAGCCTACCAAACTTTTATCCAAAGAGCGCAGAATTATAAAAACATGTTTGATCCGGTTTCCAAAATGATGCGTGGCAAATCCAATCACCGCTGGTGGCAGCCTTTTTATCCTGAGGAAATCAATTTTAATTATACGGAAGCTAATTCCTGGCAGTATAGTTTTTATGTGCCCCAGGATGTAGAAGGGCTGGCCCAACTTCATGGTGGTCCCGAAATGCTGGAACAAAAACTAGATGAACTCTTCACTACCAGTTCCGAAACCTATGGCCGGGATATGAAAGATATATCTGGTATGATCGGTCAATATGCTCATGGTAATGAACCCAGTCATCATATGGCATATCTATACAATTACTTAGACAAATCCTGGAAAAGCCAAAAATTAGTCCGGCAAATTTTGTCAGAGCAATACTCAAATGCTCCTGATGGTCTATCCGGAAATGAAGATTGCGGACAAATGTCAGCCTGGTACATCCTTAGCTCATTAGGCCTTTATGCAGTCAGTCCTGGTAATGATCAGTATAATATAGTAGCTCCTTTATTAGAAAAAGCAGATGTTCATCTTGAAAATGGTAAGGTATTTAAGATTAGAGTAAAAGGGCAATCACCCAATAATCCATATGTTCAATCTTTAAAATTAAACGGAAAAAACTATAACAAAGCATTTTTATTGCATAAGGATATAATGGAAGGGGGGACCCTGGAATTTGAATTGGGCCCCGAACCAAATCAGAGTTGGGGAGTAGGGATTACCAATCGGCCCAAAAGTACTATTGAAGACCAGCCTATTTTTCCCGTACCAGGATTCATCAAAGGTGGGCGATCATTTATTGGGCAGGATACGGTAGCTTTAAATCATCCGATTACCAATTCTAAGATCGGATATACAACTGATGGTAGCGAGCCTCAATTTGATGAAGAAGGAAATGCACAAGGGAGTACCAAGCTTTTTGAAAAAGAGTTTATCATCGATACAAGTCTTATAATAAAAGCCCTTGCCTGGCATCCGGACTTCGGCTCCAGTAATTCCATCGAAGCTTCCTTTATCGAAATTCCCAGCAATCGAAGCATAAAATTGACCAATCCTTATGCTTCCTACTATGCCGCCGGAGGTGATATAGCCCTAATAGATTTTATTAGTGGTTCTGACGATTTTAGAACAGGGGAATGGCAGGGATACTACGGAATGGACTTACAAGCAACCATTGATTTGGGGGTCATCACGGAAATCCAAAAGATTACTGTCAACTTTTTACAGGATCAAAATTCCTGGATTTTCATGCCAACTGAAGTTATTTTTGAAATCTCTTCCGATGGTAATCGCTTTGAAACAGTGGGTAGAGTAGAAACCACCACTCCTCCTGAAAAAGATGGTGGGCTGGTAGAAACTTTCCAGGCCCAATCCAATAAAAAAGCAAAATTCGTCCGTGTAACAGGAATCAACAGAAAAGTTTGCCCGGATTGGCATCAGGGAGCTGGTGGTAAAGCCTGGGTTTTTGCAGATGAAATAAGCATTAACTAGTATTGGGTATTGGGTATTGGGTATTGGGTATTGGGTATTGGGTAATATGTCAATTTGCAGATGGGAGGATGAGTAAATGTGCAGATTATTGATGCTACAATTCCGCGATGGTATGATGATTTGATAAAAAGTGTTTCGTATTGAATACAAATACAAAATCTGCAACATTTGCGAAATCCCTGACGACCGAAGGTGGTTGCGTGCCTAAAAATGTTTCAATTAACAACGAAACCTTCAATTTAGTAATACCAAACCTTTAACTAAATAACTACTTAAAGTCATTAAACCACCATAATCTTTAACTTAATGAAAAGAACCCTCGAACTCTGTGTAGACAGCCTACAATCTGCTCTTTATGCCCAGGCAAATGGAGCAGACCGAATCGAATTATGTGACAACCTCTTCCAGGGGGGGATCACCCCTAGTGCAGGTAAGATTAAACTGGTAAAAGAGTACCTAAGCATTCCTGTATTTGTCCTAATTCGACCGCGTAAAGCAGATTTTTTATACTCCGATCTGGAGTTTGAATTGATGCTAAAAAATATAGAAATGGCCAAATTCTTTGGGGCTGATGGAATTGTGTCCGGTGTTTTACTATCCGATGGTTCTTTTGATCTGCCAAGAATGGAAAAACTGGTGGAGGCCTCAAACCCATTACCCTTTACCTGTCATCGAGCCTTTGATCGCTGTTTAGATCCTTTTAGTGAACTAAATAATTTAGCAGATATCGGCGTTCAACGAATCCTTACCTCTGGTCAACATCCAAATGCCTTTGAGGTGCCTGATATGATTGAAAAGCTGGCTAAACAAGCACTTTCAAAGCTTAAAATCATGGTTTGTGGCAATCTACTTCCTGATAATATTGATCCACTCCTGGAAATTAAGGAATTAGAAGAATTTCATGCGGCAGTACTCCACCCTGTTTACTCTAATATGGAAAAGAGAGGAAGCACTCCAATGGGCGACGAAACCATTGATAAAGAATTTCAATGGATGGAAGCCAAGCCAGAATTAATAAAGGGGCTTAGTGATAAAATTCACGCCTAATTATTCCTGTCACCCAAAGGACAAGGAGTCTACTATAGAGTAAATAATTTAACCCTAATACCCTAATACCCAAAATACATATAACTTGCTATTAAAATGAAAAACATTGATTTACCAATAATCTCAAATTGGGGTCGTTTCGAAAAGGTCTTATTCATTTCTATTTTGATAATTACTTTACCCTTCAGCATGCAAGCCAACCGTAAAATTTCCCTTAATGAAAATTGGACTTTCCATCAATCCGGAAAGGAAAAAGTCTTTGACGCCAAAATTCCTGGAGTAGTTCATCTTGACCTGATTAGGCACCAACAAATTCCCAATCCATTTTATGGCACTAATGAAGAAAAAGTACAATGGATTGAACAGGAGGATTGGGTTTATGAAATGTCTTTCGATTTGGAAGACTTAAATTCTACGAAAAGATATGACCTGGTATTTGAAGGGCTGGACACTTATGCAGAAGTAAATTTGAATGGACAAGAGATACTCCAGGCAGATAATATGTTTCGTCAATGGCGGGTGAATGTAGGCTCTCTGCTTAAAAAAAAGGACAACCAACTGGTAATTCTATTTAAATCCCCCTTAAAAGTTAATCAGGACAAATTTGGAGGTCCTCCTTATCACAAGACTGCCGAAAATGATGCAGGCAAACAAAAAGTAAGCGTTTATACCCGTAAGGCTCCCTATCATTTTGGCTGGGACTGGGGTCCCAGGATGGTAAGTTGTGGGATTTGGAAGCCTGTATACCTGGAGGAATGGGATAAAATTCGAATTTCCGATGTTCAAGTATATCAAAAGGAGTTAAGTGAAAATAAGGCGGTAGTGGAAGCTACGGTTAATATAGAAAATACAGGCCCGGGCAATTTCGTCCTTAAGATTAGAGACTCACAAGGTGACCAAATCATTGCAGAGCAGGTCATGGCCAATCCTTCAACCTCATTGACCTGGTCCGTAGTCAATCCTCAACTTTGGTGGCCTCATAATCTTGGAGAGCCATATATATATCATTGGGAACTAGAAGTTTGGGAGGGCGGCATTCTGTTGGAAAAAAGGACGGTTACCCATGGTTTCAGAACCATAGAATTAATTGAAGAGGAAGATAATATTGGAAAATCATTTTTTTTCAAAGTAAATGGGGAACCTGTATTTATGAAGGGTGCCAATTACATTCCCTCAGATGCTCTTTTACCTCGACGAACCAAAGCCGATATTGATCGACTCCTTGGAGATGCCAAAGCCGTCAATATGAATATGATCAGAATATGGGGTGGAGGCATTTATGAAGAGGATTATTTTTACCAAAAATGTGATGAGTTGGGAATATTAATTTGGCAGGATTTCATGTTTGCCTGCAGTATGTATCCGGCAGATGAGCCCTTCTTATCGAATATTAGGGAAGAAATCAAACAAAACATTCGCAGGCTTCGCAATCACCCCAGTATTGCTATTTGGTGTGGAAATAACGAAATCAATGTGGCCTGGCATAACTGGGGTTGGCAGCTCCGTTTTTTGATATCTAAAAAGGATTCTCAGAAAATGTGGGGAGATTATCAAACCATTTTCCATCAAACCATTCCTGGTTTATTAGAAGAGCTTGACCCCGACCGTCCCTACACCACCACTTCTCCGTTAAGCAATTGGGGGAAGCTCAAAAACTTCAATAACTCTACCATGCACTTCTGGGGAGTTTGGCATGGCAGACAGCCCTTTTCGGATTATAAAATTTATGTAGGACGGTTTATGAGTGAGTATGGTTTTCAATCTTTTCCTGACTGGAAGACCATTGAGGCCTTTGCACCTCCCGAAGCTCGAAATCTTGAATCTAAAGTGATGAAAAATCATCAAAAGAGCTATATCGGTAATGGGATGATTGCCAGTCATACTCGTTCCCATTTCAGAAAACCCAAAAATTTCCAGGACTTTGTCTATAAAAGTCAGTTAACGCAGCAGATAGGCATTCGAACGGCTATCCAATCTCATCGAGCACGAAAAGGACACTGCATGGGCACACTATTTTGGCAGCTCAATGATTGCTGGCCTGGTCCTTCCTGGTCTAGTATTGATTATTTTGGTCGCTGGAAGGCCCTTCATTATGACTTACAAGAGTTATATGCAAATATTTTAATCGTTCCAGAACAAGATCACCAGGATTTGAGAATACATGTGGTTTCGGATGAGTTGGAAAGTCAAAAAGCCAAACTCACCATCACAGCCTTTACCTTAAATGGAAAAAAGTTGAAAGCCGAAGAATTTCTGGTTCAGATTAAAGCCAATAGTTCAAACCCTGTTAAAGATATCAACTGGAAAAAATTTATCAGTGGCGGACACCGTAAATCCAGTTATTTAGAAATCAAACTGATTGCTGATGATAAAACTTTGGCCGAGACCCTGCATCACTTTGTTGTACCTCGTACTTTGCGGCTGAAAAAACCCAAATTGGATTTGCAATTGGAAGGAAACAAAGTAGTGGTTCAAACCAATACTTTTGTGAAAGGCTTTTATCTTTTTTCGGACAATGAAGATCTGCATTTTTCACAAAATTATGTTGATTTGCAATCCGGAAAAAGATATGAGTTCGAAGTGAAAGATGGGGCTAATCTAGAAGAACAGAATATCAAATATCTTATGGTTAATTAATTCAAGTTGCGATGCAACTTGAGTAGATGGTAAAAAGTAAAAAGTAGAAAGATTTTTGACTTTTATTAAAGTTATAAGCCATTTCTTTGGAATAAAAGTATTTGTCTTTCTACTTTTTACCTTTCACATTTTACCATTTTAAAAAAAAGAATTTGCTGGATATACCTTAGCTCTACCATTAATAATAATAGCAAATACCCGATCTTTTCGTTCAAGGCGATCATCTTCAAAAGCCAAAATAGACAATAAAAATTCATTATTAGTTTTATAATCTCCATATGGGTAAATACCATAAGGTCGATCAAAACCGGTATCTGTGTTTAAAATTTCCGTTTCAGGATAGGCCATTTTCCAACTCTCCCAACTGGTTTCGATATGACTTAGAATGGGCAGGGTTTCACCCATGCGAGCACCATTTACACAACGCCCTTCAAGCTGATGCCAAATGGAACTGGTGCTGGCATCAAAGGGCATCAGATTACTATTATATAAGAGGCCAGATACTCCAAAAAAGTCACTGGCATGCTGGCTAAGATCATAAATCTTGGCAGTCCCGGTAAGGGGGCAATAGGTCAGGCTAATGGGCACTCCTCCAACTATATCATTTACAACTTCATGGTAATCAAGGATAAAATGGGGATATGCTTTTTTCTCTCCGTTGATGTTTAAACCCACCACTAGGTCTGATAATTCAGGTGCCTCTCCTCCTTCAGAGGTCTCCTCATAGGAAGAAAATTTTGGAGCATTGATAGAAGGTATACCATTTAATCCAGCAGCGCGGACTACATTATCTGTTGCAATCCCCCAATCTTCAGCAGCTTGGACATCGATGGTTTCGTTTAGAGTAGGTGTTCCATGAATTTCTGGTCTTGGATACATGGCACCAAAGATCATCCAAAATCCCATGCCAGTATTTAATTCATTTAATTTGGCGCCGGTCCTGGGTCCCTCTACGGCATTACCCAACCAATCCCACTTATTGCCTTCTTGATCTTTCATTACTATTGGAAACTCATCCCTCACACTGGTCAGGTCCAGTAATTGTCCATCTAACTCTCGATCAAAAGCATTGGCAAAGTCCCAAATTAAGCTAGCATCCACATCATTAGGAACATCATTATCAGTTATTAGGGAAGCACGCCCAACCAGTACTATATTTGTATTTTCAAATTCATCATAAAATACGTGGATAGATTTATCTTGATTTGGATTATTTACAGGTGTGTTGGTGGGCGGAGTACTGATATCTTCTTTTTCATCCTTAGCGGATTGGCAGCCCAAAAGTATTCCTCCCAGGATTAAGCTCAAGATCCATATTTTGGTTTTCATGGCAATTCAATATTTACCTACGAAGTTGACCATTTTCTTCAAAATAAGGTGTAAACTCAGCGACAAGTGGGTTGGGTAGGTGTTAGATATGTCATATTTAGACATGTCATGTCTAAAAAAAATCGACATATCCCTTGTATTGAAACACCATAAAGTGTTTTGAATCAGAATTTTGTGTAAACAGCATAAGAACATGTCATGTCTAGACATGACATGACATATCACAACCTAAATAAAATAGTCCTTTTGGTATACAAATTTTCTAAATTGGCCGATTCTAGCCTATTTCCAAGTCATATTCCGTATTTTTGCTTGATTTAGAAATTATTCGACTCTATTGAACACCCTTTCGTAAGACTAAAAATGATAAGTATGAGAAGTGTTATCTTACTTTTTATCGCTCTGATATCTGGTGGCTATGTTTTTGGCCAAAAAATAGATGTCAAGCAACTTGAAGGTTTAAAAATCCGGAATATCGGTCCTGGTGGAATGAGTGGCCGGGTCACAACCATCGATGTAGACCTTTCAGACTCAGACATTATTTATGCTGGAACTGCCTCCGGCGGCGTTTGGAAATCTACAAGTGGAGGAATCGATTGGAAGCCCATATTCGATAAAGAAGCTACCCAATCCATTGGCGCTCTGGCCATCAACCAAAAAAATCCAAGTGAGGTTTGGGTAGGTACCGGAGAAGGTAATCCTCGAAATTCTCACAATAGTGGTGGTGGAATATACCGAAGTCTGGATGGAGGAAAAAATTGGAAGTTGATGGGCTTAGAAGCTACCCGAAATATCCATCGCGTTATTATCCATCGTGACAATTCAAATATAATATATGTAGCGGCCTTAGGTACCATCTGGGGTACCAATAAGGAAAGAGGTGTCTTCAAAACAACTGATGGTGGAGAAACCTGGGAAAAAGTACTTTATATAAATGAATCCGTAGGTTGTGCAGATTTGGTCATTGATCCAAAAAATCCCAACAAATTAATTGCAGCCATGTGGGAGTATGGCCGTAAGCCATGGACCTTCAATTCTGGTGGAGAAGGTTCCGGCATGTATGTTACCCATGATGGAGGAAAAAACTGGGAAAAAAGAACATCCAAAGATGGACTTCCTAAAGGTAAGCTTGGACGTATGGGTCTAGCCATTGCCCCTTCCAAGCCCAATGTGGTATATGCATTAGTCGAAGGAGAAAAAGAAAATGCCATCTATCGTTCTGAGGATGGAGGTTTTAACTGGGTAAAACGAGGTACCAGAAATATTGGTAACCGCCCATTTTATTATGCGGATATTTTTGTTGACTCAAAAAATGAAAACCGATTATATAGTATCTTCTCTTTAGTTAACATTAGTGAAGATGGTGGTAAGACTTTCGAAACACTCCTTCCCTATTCGGGTGTTCACCCTGATCACCATGCCTGGTGGATTCATCCTGATGATCCATCTTATATCATTGATGGAAATGACGGAGGTTTGAACATTTCTCGTGATGGAGGAGAAAGCTGGCGATTTATCCAAAATATTCCAGTGGCTCAGTTTTACCATATTAATTATGATATGTCCATCCCCTACCGAGTGGGTGGCGGTATGCAGGATAATGGTACTTGGGTAGGTCCAAGTCATGCCCTGGAGTCAGGGGGTATTCGCAATTCTGCCTGGCAGGAGATCTTTTTCGGTGACGGATTTGATGTGGTTTTTCACCCAAGTGAAAAAAATAAGGCCTATGCCATGTCCCAAGGTGGAAATGTAGGATTGGTAAATATGGAAACAGGTAGCTCTACCTATGTCCGTCCTACTCATCCTGATAGTGTAGAACTCCGATTTAACTGGAACGCAGCCATCGCTCAAGACCCATTTAGTGATTGCGGTGTTTATTACGCCAGTCAGTTTTTACATAAGAGTACCGATTGTGGTTTAAGTTGGGAAATCATCTCACCTGACCTTACCACGAATGATACCACTAAACAAAAGCAGAATGCCAGTGGTGGTTTGACCATTGATGCAACCGGTGCAGAAAATTTCACCACTATTGTTTCTATCGCTCCAAGTTCAGTAGACAGGAATGTAATCTGGGTAGGAACCGATGATGGTAACCTACAACTAACTCGTGATGGAGGACAAAATTGGACCAACCTGGCCAGCAAATTGAAAGATGTTAAACCTGGAGCCTGGATTCCTCAAATCGTAGCTTCTGATAAAAACCCAGGAGAAGCATTTATCGTAGTCAATGACTATAGAAGAGATGATTGGAGACCCTTTGTATATAGAGCTACCAATTACGGTGCAAGCATCACTCGTATTGTTGATGAAAAGCAGGTAGATGGATATGCCCATACAGTGGTACAAGATCCTGTTGAACCTAATCTTCTATGGGTAGGTACGGATAGAGGACTATACCTTTCTATTGATGGTGGTCAAAATTGGAATAAGTGGATGAACGATTATCCTTCTGTTCCAACTATTGATTTAAAAATACATCCTCGTGAGCATGACCTAATTGTAGGTACCTTTGGACGTGCTGCCTGGATCTTGGATGACATTCGCCCTATCCGCGAATTAGCCCAAACCAAAGGGGAAGTTCTGGCTAAAGCATTTAGAGTATTTGAAGCACCGGATGCTTACCAGTATAGCACTCGTTCTTACCAGGGCGTACGCTTTGGTGCCGATGCCGTTTATTCTGGTGAAAATAAAAGACGAGGTGCAATGATGACCGCCTGGTTAAATCCAGACTCTATTAAAATTAGTGAAAAGAAGCAGAAGGTTAAAATACAGGTTTATGATAATGGAGGAGCTTTGATCCGTACTTACCATACTCGCTTGGATACGGGGATGAACCGTACTTATTGGAATATGAGTAGTGATGGTGTACGCTTCCCAAGCCGCCGTGAGATCAAAAAAGATGATGATATGCCTTCTGGAATGTCCGTCCTTCCAGGCACTTACAAGGTAGTTTTCAGCTTTGGTAGACATAAGGATTCCACTACGGTTAAGATTCACAGTGATCCTAGAGAGCCACAAAACCAAAAAGGTATTGAGATGGCTATGGCAATGTATGAGGAGTATAGCTCTTATGCCCAAAAAGCTTTTGATGCATTTGAACAACTTCGAGAGGCCGGGAAATCCATTAAATTGGTTGAATCTATGATGGCCAATGCAGATGAAGATGAGAAAAAAGCAGTCATGAAAGAAACGAAGGCAGTGAAAAAGCGATTAGCTGAAGTAGAAAAAATGATGCTAGGTCCCACTAATGTTCCCAAGGGACAACCAAGAGAGAGCGACTACTTCAGTCGTAAGCTATTTGGTCCTATGAGATATCTGGGAGCAGCCGCAGATGGTGGTGAGCAGGCTGCCAGAAGAATGCTGAATATTGTTAAGGAAGAGCTAGCCGAAGTGCTCCAAGAGGTTGATAACTTCTTCATGGATGATTTCAGTAAATTCAAAGAGATGGTCCAGAAGCAGTCTGATCCTCCGGTGTTTAAGCCTTATGAGGCGGTGAAAATTGATAAGTAGAGGATAAAGAAGTAGAAGAAATAGATGGTTTTTTCAAAACCATCTATTTCTATTTTAATCAATACATTACTCCAATTCGATTGACATACTTTTCTGCCATTCCATAGAAGCCCTTAACAGCTTTTGTGGGTTTGATGGTAAAAGGATTGCCCCCACTGCCACCGTACGGTCCAAACTTCCGTCCTTCACTGGTGTAAAAAGTAATTTGATCTACGTATTTCCCAGATCGTCCGGTTACCTTTGTAATGTATTCATTAGGCTTAAGCAAGATGGTACTTTTTTGGCCATGGGGACCTCCAGCATTAGAGCTCCATTCATACTTTCCATTATCTAATAACCATTGTACTCGAATAGCATCTACTAATGCTCCGTGTTGTACAACAATCTTATTAATCTTTCGGGATGGGCCCTTAGGCAAATGTCTAAAGAGTTTCCCTCCGTTTTCGCCATAAGAGCTGGATAAATTAATCCTCGCAATTCCAGATGAAGGGCTTCCAGTTTTTACGATATTTACTTTTACAATATTAAAATGTACGTTCATAAAGACATCATCACTGGTATTGTTTCCAACGTCATTCCCAGGGGTATCCCCCATAATTTCAAAGCTTTTCACTAAACTCCCCCTGGTAATTTTAGGTCGATCAATATCATGATCATAATCTCTATAATTGGCTTGCGAAAAGTCATCAGACAAAATTTTTGAAAACTCATAGCCCCTAGGAGCTCGATAAATGGTCCTATACCAGTGACCTATGGCTTCAGTCCAGTTGGACCTGGTCTCTTTGGCTTTAAGATAAAGATGAGCGACAATTTTGCTTCGATCATTTTCATCAATAAAAATTTTCACTCTGGCTTCTACATCAGGGCCATTACCTCCAAATTCTCGGTCTCCTGCCACGTGATCGGGGGCAAGGCGCATGATTGATTTTGGCTGAAAGACAATTTTTTGGGTTTGTCCTACTAAATTCATAGCAAAAAAGATCCAAAAAAAGGTAGTAGTTACATTCTTTAAGGTTTTCATGATAAGTGTTTTTGAGCATTGGGTTAGTGAATTAAAAATTACAATTCAAAGTTGGCTCAAAAAATCCCATCAGGAATCATCATAAAAGAGGAAGAATCGAATATCCTCCTTTTTGAGGAGGGAGGTATTGTCTTTTAAATGGTAACCATCCTTTTATTTTAATGGATATATATGATAAATAAAAGAAAGCCCTTCAGCTAAAGATCCAGAGTAAAAAGGTAAAAACCCAAAAGAAATGTCAAAACAGTAGCGATTAAAATTTTTGTTATTCCCTGCCAAATCTTGTTCCATCTATCATCAGAGGGATGCATTTCAAATACAGGAAGCTCGTCATAATCCTCTAACAGGATAGGTTGATCCCAGAAAAGTCTGGTGAAATAAAAATCTGTAATTTTCTCGTGAAAATCTGCCAGGGCATTTTGAAAATGAAGGAAAGTATTGAGGTCAGTTTCAGCAATATGAGCCAATACATCCTGCATATTGACTGCTGGGCTTAGCCAGTGAAAGTGGCCAGTCCAGGCATTTCGGTTGGCTACTTGCTGATTGTATTGGTCTACTTCGTTTTGGCTATTGATATCTTTGAGTGATGTAAAGGCTGCATAACCTTTAGCCATCATGTTATTTTGAATTAAACTGTCACTTCCTTCCAGATCAGGTTTGTGGGCAAGGTATTCCAAGATGACCTCTCGTACTGCTTCTTCTTGCTCTTCATCCTCGAGTCCTGTCCTTCGTGTGAGTCCTGCTAGGGTGGTACTGTTTAGTGGGTACTTTGCAGTTACTATAACATTGAGCACGGCAGGAATTATTATCAGAAGCAAAAGCCAGCAAGCGACAGCTGTGATGGCATTAAATGAAGAACTTTTGCGCAAGCTGACGATTAAAAACATCATAGCGAACCAAAAGGCACAGTATATCATTACTCCTGTCATCCAGGCAACAGCTGGAACCAGGTTTTCAACAGTCAAAGGATTACCGGAGGTAAGCAGTCCGATCAAAGAAATTAATAGAGCCAGGCAGGTAAGCATTAAAAAATAAAAGGCCAGACGTACTAATATGATCTTTCGGATACTTATTGATTGAATTTGCAATAATGCAAGGGTGCCATTTTCCTTTTCATAAGAAAATAATCCGTAGCAAAAGGCGATGATCAAAAGGGGCAACAAATAAACAAGTACAAACGATAAGTCAAAATTACCAATCATTAAGTTGACAGGATTGGCGAGTTCATTTTCAAAAAGTTGATAATGAAGACTCATACCTGTTAATCGATAGTAGTATCGAAATAAATCCCTTTGTCCTATTGCCAAAGAAGCATAATCATGAGGAGGAATTATGGCATGATAGCCATGTCTGAACCAGGCAAATGAAGGGCGAGAGGCTATATCATGTAATTGTTCTTCCTCAAGTGACCTAACTTCTTCATCATAACTTGCTTTGTATTTAGAAAATTCCTCCTGTTCTAAGGCTGTAACTTCCTGAATGGTTTCCCGCTGCATATTGATTTCCGACTGCCCACTGTAAATTGCATAAAGTCCAAAAATTAGAATGACAGACAGCATGAACAATTGAAACTTGTTGCGAACAAACGATTTCCACTCATAGCGAATCAATGTCCTTATAGGTTTATCCATAAAGTGGCTTTGTTTTTCGGTTAGAGTAGTTGATCAGGAAAAGGATCAATACCATCCATAGGAGCAATGAGACAAATTCCAAATAATAGTATTTCAATGACTTCCAGATAGGTGGAGTTTGGTACGAAAAATCCTCAAGTTGATGCCACAATTCACTCCCAGCTGCATATTCGAAGAATTCTCCATATTTAGAATTTTCAGCCATATCGTTATTCATTTTCCGGATCATTTCTCTACGATATGTTTCAACAGTCTCTTCAAAATGGAGAAAAGTATAGGTATCTGTTCCAGAAAAGGCCATAGATAAGTTTTGCACTGATAGAAAAGGATTAATCAGACTGGCCAAACTACTAAGTCGATTTTGTCGAAAAAAGATCTCTTTAATTTTGCCAAAATGATGGTCATAGACTTTATGACTATACTCCTCTCCTCTTTGCATCATCACCCCTTCAAAATTGAAAGGAAGCTGCTGCACAGAATCCACTTCGTATTTACTAAGGAGTTCTTTTTCCAAATTCTCTATTCTCACCGAACGAGGTGTTTTTCCATCTAAACCATAAGCTTTGTCCTTTTCGATAGCTGCTTTAAACTCCCGAATAGAAGGAAGATCATAGAAGTTTTCACTAAGATTAGCAACTGTTTTTGGCATTAGGATGGTTAGAAATATCCAGCTCGACAACAATATCAAGAGGGCATTTCTTCCCGTGGAAGAATGTAAGGAAACCCATACAGAAAATGCAATAAATAAAAATAAGTATACAGCATAAATCAAAGCCAACAATACTATTCTTGTTGTAACATCGGGCATAGTTTGCTGATGGCTCCCAAATATTGAAAGAATCAATAAACCAATTAAAAAGGGTAATAAAATGACTAGTAACAAGGTACTATAGGCCAGTATTTTTCCCCAAGTGAGTGTACGAAATGAAATCCCCTGGCTTATCAACAAACTGAGCGTTCCACTTTCCCGCTCTTTTGTATAAGAGGCAAAGGTCAGAAAAATTATCAGCAAGGGTACCAATATTTTTATTACCAGGGCAGCACTCAACTCTCCAAAGCGAATCATGCTGCTGTGGTCTTGTGCTGGCCGAAACATAAATTCATGTTGGTGGTGCGCCTCCAGATATATTGATGTTCCAGTATAAGCATCCAATCCAAAATCAAAAAGACTAAGCACCGTTTTAGGCTTAAAAACGAAAGTACCATAATGAGCCGCTATATGAGGGTGTTTATCTCCCTGGTTAAGCCATTCCTGCCTTTTTTCGGCTTGAGTTTGAGTGATAACAACATGTTGCTGTTGGTAGGAAAGGAATCCGGCATACAATGCCACTCCCAGCAATAACATAATGATTACTGCAAGTGCCACCGCCAGTTTTTCACGGAGTGCTATTTTAATCTCCTTTTTCGCTACGATTATCAATGGTGGCATAATGAATTAGTTATGCATATGCTTGAGGTATAAGGATTCCAAATCCCGAAAGCTTACATCATCAGTAGCAAAGTGTTCTATAAGAACCCCTTCTCTCATAATCCCAATGTGTGTGCCGGTATCCTTAGCACGAAAAAGATCGTGAGTGGCCATCAGTGTGGCCACTCCCTTTTCTTTCATATTTAATAGTAATTCAGAGAACTCATTACTGGCTTTAGGGTCTAAACCAGATGTAGGTTCATCCAGAAGTAGCACGCTAGCTTTACGGGCTCTTGCCAGAGCAATCCCTACTTTTTGGCGCATTCCTTTAGAATAGCTACTTACTCGCTTATGAATAAAATCGGGCTGTAGACCAGATTCCTTCAGGAGCTCTTCTAATTCTTCTTTCGAATAAATCTTACCGCCAAGTCCACAGAAAAAGTCCAGGTTTTCCAATCCAGAAAGACTTGAATATAACATCAAATTTTCGGGAATGTACGAAAGAAGTTGTTTGGTTTCTTTCGAATATTGGCTTACATCCAAGGAGTTAATAGTAGCAAGGCCGTTTGTTGGCTCAATTAAATTGAGAAAAAGATTTATGGTCGTTGACTTTCCTGCGCCGTTTGCACCTAACAGGCAGAAAATTTCACCTTCATTTACTGACAAATTAAGCGCATCCAAAGCTGTGAAATTCCCGTATTTCTTAGTAAGATTTTTTGCTTGCAGCATTTATTCTTCTAGCTTTTCTAACCCAGTAATGTGTCCACCAGATGAGGTAAAGAGCTTACTAGCAGTGTTGGTTGAAACGTCAAAGAGGTAAACTGCATTTTCATCATTAGTGGCTGTAGTAAAGAGCAGATTTTGATCTTCCCTTTCGTAAACGATCATATACCTAGACCCGTAGGTTGTGGGCAAGCCAGGAACATCCCCTAAACTCATCTGGTTTTCAAGGTCAATCTCTACATATTTGAATTGAGGCTGACCGGTCGAAAATTCCCAGAAGTCGGTTTCGTCCTGTACATTAGCAGTGAAGGTCCGACCACTTGAGGTATGATAAATTCCATAACAGATATTACCCACCACGGCTTCTAGATCAATGAAATAGTCTGTGTCAAATTCTGTTTCTCCGCTTTTAATCCGAAGCACTCCACTGGGGGCATTTCCACCAGCATTGGTTGTACCCAATGCTTGTACATAAATATCTCCGTTGGCATCCACTACCATTCCTGCATTCATGGTTTGTCCACCAAAAACCATTCCCGTTCTCCCATCAGAAATTACTTTTTCTACCTGGTTGGTATTCAGGTCAATAACTGCTACATAAGCAGAGTCATTTAAGGGCGAAAAGTTAACTTCGTAGTGGACCCCCATAAAAAGTTTATTATCTCTTTCCTGCATCGCAATATAATAAGTACGGGTGGCTTCAGGAAATTTTTGATTAATGGCTGCAAGAGAGACTTCGTCTCTAATGCGCATGGTGGAGGGGTCAAAAATAATTAGTTTTGAAGTTCCTCCGGCCACTGAAGCATAGGCAACAGTTTCGCTTTTAAAGTAGATGGCTGAAAATGTGTTTGCCCCAGGAACTACAATTCTTTCTTCTTCTTCAGGAATAGAATTTTTTCCAACAACATACTTAACCAAATTTGCTGGAGCTCCAAATGGCCTTGCATAAACAGCAGCCCCATATGAAGTTGTGCCTGCATTCCCAGGTAACTCAATACTACTATTATTGTCTATAGAGGTAATATTTAGGTCATTTGTCCATTGTAAATAGGTAGTTTGATCTGGCCATGCTCCACTCACTGTAGAGATAACAAAGCCTGTTTTTATTGGTCCATCGTCAACAACTACAGGAGTCATGTCATCGTCATCATCATCATTTGTGCATCCTTGGAAATTAAGCGCTACCATTAAGATAAAACTAACAAATGCTAGTTGCTGAAATAATTTTGTCATTTTCAGATTGTTTTTAATTGATATATGTTCTTAAAGTAATATTAAATGCCCTTCCTGGTCGTTGCACGTTAAAATTATCGAAGGCCTGCTGATTAAAAACATTGAGGGATTCCACTGTAATGGAAAACCGATTGTCCTCAAGGGCGTAAGAAAGGCCTACATTTTGGATAAATTGAGATGGTATGGAATTCTTCAAATCCCGATTACCATCAACCGCCCAGAATAGAAAGAATTCATGTACATAACCAGCCGACCACCAAGCTGACAACCGGCTATTAGTTCCCATAAAATTCTCTTTTTGATACCTTATTTCTCCGTTTCCAAATAAATATGGGATATTGGGGAGGCGGGCATCAAAATAGCGGTCATCTACTGATCCTGTAATGTTCCTGGGGGAACGATTACGGATATCCTGGAAAGTAGCGTTGACCTTAAGTTGAAGAAAAGGGAAAGGTTTATACCGGGTTTCAAAATCAAAGCCTTTTACTCCCGCTTTTAATAAATTTTGATACTGGGCAAAAAACATGGAGGTGCGTAGCCAGATAATGTTTTCTGTAAGTCGGTAAAAAATATTAAGATCCACATCCAATTTCTCAGAGTGAAATTGTCCTCCCAGATTTGCATTGTGACTTTGCTCCGGTTCCAAAAATGGATTTGGACGAATGAGTGTAAAATCTCCAAATAATTCAAATTCGTCAGGCAAACGAGTAGCATATTCATATGATGCTTTAGCCAGAAATTGATCGCTTACATGGTATCGAAAAGACTGGGAGTAACCGAAATTGGAAACGGATTGCTGGTTCGGCTGGAATTCAAGGAATTGAATAGCATATCCATCCGCAGTATAAGCAAAATGTTTTATTGCTGTATAGCTTTCTAAAGCCTCGCTAAAGGTGTGTTTATAAGCCAGGCCGGTTGCATTTTTCACCAACACAGTAGGATAAGTATAATAATCTTGTCCATAAAATTCAGCCGCAATTGGATCTTCCCCAGTACGTCTAAACCAGGATGAGAATATATTAAGAGTGATTTGGCCTTTGTTCCAGGGATTGTAATTGACATTGAAGCGGCTTACAGCATTTCGTGAATTGAGTTTCAATAAATTTCTGGAAGCAGATATTTCTCCTCCATCCGTCCTTCTCCTGTTCACCTTGCCATCCCAGGTATATGCATTAAGTGTAGTATCGACAAAATGCCCTGTGGTATGGTTAATACCACCGTACCACTTTAGATCAATGCGGGGTAAAATGTTTTGCTTTTGATAATCAACAGAAGCCCCTATTGTAGACTCTTCATAAGTTACTTCACCATAGGGTTGCGCCATTATGGCATTGTGCTGTAATTCATCGTTCAATCCGGAATACCTTGCACTTATTGTAAGCTGATCTGCATATGTTTTATCGAACACACCTGCATACAGGTTTAAAAGATAGTTGGAAAAACGGTCATGAAAACGTCTCACAGTAGCCGGTTCAGGATTACCAAATTCATTGGGTATTTCTATATCAACCTTGAAATTGTTATCTGAATAATTGTAAAATGAATTGATTCCCGCCAGGAAATTATTTTGGTGATTAACTACTTGACCATTTAGGTTGGTTTTATGACTGTTGAAAGAGCCAAAAGAATAAGAAGCATCCAGATAGTTACTATACTCTTTTCTGGGAACTATATTAATAGCTCCCCCTAGTGCATCTGCTCCAAGATGGACAGGCACTACTCCCTTGTATACTTCAATTTGTTTCATCAAATTAACAGGAAGTACATTTAGGCTTAATCCCGAACCAAAGTAAGTTAATGGAACACCATCCAAAAAAAACTTTACTTGTTTACCTGACATCCCATTAATATAGATCTCTGCATTGCTTCCAAAACCACCTGACTGACGAACATTTACCCCAGAAATCTGCTTGATAATGTCGCTGGTGTTAACGCTTTGTGCGTATAATCCTTTTACCTCTAATACTTCAACAGTAGCCACACTCTCTTTTAAAGCCCGAGCTTCCGATTTTCCAGTAACCGCTACTTCGTCCAAATTAATTGCTTCCTCCTTAAGCATTAAGTTGACGGATAGTTTTTGTCCTTCATTTAGATGAACAGTCTTTTGTACAGACTGAAAGCCTAAAAATGAAGCTGTGATCGAATAATTTCCTGGGCTTAGATTTTGAAAAAAGAACTGACCTTTTTCATCAGTAATGGTAGTTTTATCAGTACTGAGTTTAACATGAGCACCAGGAATTTCTTTACCAGCCTCTCCTACAACATATCCACTTATGGTTCCATTAATTGCATCATTCTGAGCAATGGAAAGACCATAAAAAAGAATAAATAAACAGGTAAAAATGTGTTTGATTTGATTTAGGAGTCCCATAAAATTACCTCCATGGGCATTTTACTTGTGATGTCTAGTCGAGTTAATTTTCGGTATTGCTCTTTGATTTCTTCAGGTTTAATTTTTTGGTTAAAATTTGAATTCCCTAATTAACCGGTATGATTTATCAATACTACATTTCTTTATCATTACTCCTCCTAATTTAATGCAACAACGTTTCAAAAGTAATCATTTTAATCTTTAATGCAAATGAGTTGCATTAATTTGTGAAAAAGATAGTAGAAACACAAAAAGGCCATATTTTCAAGAGAGACGCTCTGAATTAAACAAAAATGCAACTCTGTTGCAATAAAATTGTAATTTTACTGCATAAACCATGTTTTGCAATAGCAAAGAAGAGCAGTCAGACAACTGCTCTTCAAACTATATGAATCGTTATGAGAGTATTATCCGGCTTAATTTGTTTCTTATTTTTCAACTCCTTCCTTATTGCACAAGAAAATGGAAATTTTCCTCCTCCAGAGGAAGCTCCTATCATCAGAGCACAAAAAATAGAAGGTCCCATTAAAATAGATGGCAGGCTGTCTGAACCTGAATGGCAAAACGCTCCTATTATCTCCAATTTCTTTCGAATGGAACCTCGCCAAGGTGGGGATTATAAAAATCGAACGGAAGTTAAATTGCTATATGATGAAAAAAACTTATACATAGGTGCATATTGCCAAGATTCCTTAGGTCAAAAAGGTATTCGTGTACAAGATTTACGGAGAGACTTTAATACCTTCGAAAATGACCTTTTTTATGTTCAACTTGATCCTCAAAACCTGAAACAGTATTGTGTTTCATTTCAAACAACCCCGTACGGAAATCAGGGAGACCTGCAGGCTTTTAATGATAACAATAGAGATAGTGATTGGAATGCGCTCTGGAAAGTGCGCACTCAAAGAACCGAGACGGGCTACTACGCAGAATTTGCTATCCCCTTCAAATCTCTACGTTATGAAAGACCCATGGAAGGAGATTCAGCAACCTGGGGAATTGTTCTAAGTCGTCTGGCCAGAAGGGATTTTGAACTCACGTCATTTCCCGCCATTCCTCAATCTTTCTCGCCCTACCGGATGACCTACGCTGCCCAATTAAAAGGTATCGAATTGCCGGAACCAAGCGCTAATGTGAGGATAGAGCCTTATTCTTTATATCAATATGAAAATGTTTCTGAAGGAAATGGAGGAACCAGTAACGGAGATATAAAAATAGGGGGGGATATTAAGTGGGCAATCAATTCCAGGTCTGTATTAGATTTTACCTTTAATACGGATTTTGCACAAGCGGATGTAGATAGAGCCGTCAATAACCTGGAACGCTTTAATATCTTTTTCCCGGAAAGAAGACAATTTTTCCTGGAAAATTCTGGTATCTGGGCAGGAGCAAATAACTCAGCAATCGTTCCCTTTTTTAGCCGTACCATCGGTTTGCAGGGTAATTTTAATGCAAAACCAGCTAGGCTTAATGCGGGCACTCGTTATACTATGCGCGATGAGAAGCGATCTATCGCAGGACTTTACATCCACCAGGCCGAAACCGCTAATTCTGCAGCAGCCAGCTTTGGGGTTGCGAGATATTTACAGAATTACGGTAAAGAAAATAATGTAGGCCTTATGCTGACTCATCGACTAGATGAAGCATCTGCTGAATTGGGAACTTCTCAAAGTCATAACACCACCCTGACTTTGGATGGCTTAATCAGACCTAAAGATGAATGGACCCTATCCTATATGCTATCTGGAACACGAGATAATTCGAATGATACTATGGGTTTAGCCGGCCGGTTTCGTGCTGAATACTCGGCAAATGACCTTTACTTTTTTTGGACCACTAACTTCGTCTCTGAAAATTACAACCCAGATATGGGCTTTGTATTTCAAAAAAACGTTATTTGGCATAATCCAGGTGGTTTTTACATTTGGCGGCCCAAAAACATACCTTGGATAAGGCGAGCTGATCCTGGGGTATATTTTAATTATTATCATGATGCTAGAAATCCAGGAAGGTTTCAGCAAGCCAGGATTTACTTTTTTCCTATTTACGTCTACTTTAGCGATAACAGCTTTTTTGAATATGCTATTCTACCTACCTGGCAAAATATCAACTTTGATTTTTCTCCCCTTGGATTGTCTATCCAGCAGGATGATTATTACTACCTAAGACAATATGTTCGTTTTAGAACAGACGGCTCCAAAGCCATTTCACTCAACGGTCGATTCGATTGGGGTGGTTTTTATGATGGAAAAAGAACAAGAGTCACTGCCAGTACACGCTTTGCACCTTTACCACATATAGCTTTTACTGCCGAATATGAGTATAACAACCTTCGGAATATTGGAATTGAGAATCAAGACTTAGAGACTCACCTTGTAACTGGAGGAATACGCCTTGCCGCTAATCCACGCCTACAGCTATCTGCTTTTTACCAGTATAATTCTTTTGATGAACAAGGACGTTGGAACATTCGGGCCAGTTGGGAATACCGACCATTATCCTTTATCTATCTGGTCTTTAATGATACTCAGGTCAATAGTTTAGATCGAAATTTTAGCGAGCAACAAGTGATTAGTAAGGTCACATTTATCAGACAATTTTAAATATTCAGAAACCTCAACAATAAGTTGGGCTTAGAATTTTAAGGATTTGATTAGTTTTAGTTAAGTTAATAATTGAGGGCGGTGACTGCCGCCCTCAATTATTAACTTAAATTTGCCCATACCCTTAAGAAAAGGTGATTAAAATAAATTCGAATGCTAAAATTCTTTAAAAGAATTAGAAAGAATTTGCTGAAGCAAGGAAACTTAAAAAGTTATCTTTTTTATTCCATTGGAGAAATATTACTTGTAATGATTGGTATTTTACTAGCCTTACAAGTCAATAACTGGAACGAAAAAAGGCAAGAGAAAAAACTAGAAGTCAAATTATTACAAGGCTTAATGTCTGATTTGAATGGCTCCATTAATGATATGTCCCGGACATTAAGAACAGATTCCATTATGATCACCAGTGGCGAACAATTAATTCAAATCCTTGAGGACGATACTTCCACTTACCGCGAGTCTATGGATCAACTATTTGGATGGGTGGAAGTCTGGAGTCCCTTTGAACCCAGAATGATGACCTATGAAAACTTAAGTTCCATTGGTTATTCCATCATCTCTAATGAGACTTTACAGTCAAATATTATTTATTTGTTTGATAATGTATATGCCACTCAAAGAACCGGTGCTGCTACTTTAATTAGCGCCTATCCTAAGCAGCTGGATATGATTTTTAAGCACTTAAGAACCGGTAAAGATATTGTCCATAAGAAACCCAATGATTTTGAAAAAATAAAAAAAGACGAGGAATACCTCAATTACCTCAGCTATATGGTAGAAGCACGAAAAACCTTTGTGACATATTCCAAAAATACTTTAGAGCAAATGATTAAGGTGAAGAACCAAATTGATCTGGAGTTAGCCTCCAGGTCAAAGAAAAAGTAATATTAAACGACATCTATTCTTATAGACACTCTCTAATAGTCAAGATTTTCTCGGACAATAACCGCATTTTCTGAAGGCTTTTGAAGTTTCAACAAATGGCTTTTAGTAGCATAAATAGTCCTTAGTTTTTTAGAACAAGTATTTGGCACTTCCCATCCTGCGTTTACTTTGAATCTTCATGGAATTGATTAGTTTTAAAAATTGTGGTTATTTGGCTCCTTCCTTTAGGATGTCCCTAATGGGAGTACAACATAAAATGAAAATCAATGCTAAAATTCTTTCGTCGAATCCGCCAAAACCTCCTTTCTGAAAGTAAGTTTTCTAAATACCTGGTTTATGCGGTTGGGGAAATCCTCCTTGTAATGATAGGAATTTTGCTGGCTTTACAAGTCAACAATTGGAATGAACAGAATAAAAGCAAGAAAGAGGAAATTGTATATCTGCAAAATTTTTTAAATGACCTTACGATTGATGTAAAAAGGTTCGACTTGTCAATAGCAATTATGCAAAAGGCTAAAAACTCTATAACTTTTTTATTGGATTATATGGAGCAAGATCTGCCTTGGAATGATTCTTTGAAATACCATTTCGGGAATACAACGGGTAATTGGACTGGTGAAATAAGTCTTAACACCTATGAAACTGTAAAATCAAAAGAATGGGGCATTATCAGTAATCCACAACTCAGGAAAGATCTTTCTGACTATTATAACTGGATGATAAACACGGTTAATATTACTCGAATGCATTATACGGACGCCTTACTAAATATGTCAGAAAATGTGTTGCCAACAAGGTTTAATGCATTTTGGGATTCTAATTATGAAGAGTGGAAAAAAATAAATACATATGAAGGTAATACCTTCGATCCGCTAAAGCTAGTTGTCTATGCAATACCAAATAATTTTGAAGACCTCAAAAAAGATGCAGAATACCTCTATTCTTTAAGAAGCCTTCGGAACAAGTACAACTTTTACAGGGAATTACAAGATGAAAATGCAAAGTTAGTTGCGGAAAAACTGATTAAAGATATCAATATAGAATTGCGAAGGCTTCAAGATTAATAGAATCAAAAACAAGCCACCAACAAAGTATATATTATCTTTAAAGAGGCCATTTTTGAAACTGCGAAAAATGGAGTTTCAGAATTGGGTGGTATTTTGAATACTTAATGGATTCAATGGTCTCCTCGCAAGGAATAGGCAATGAATATAAGGTAAGACCATTTTGGAAGTACTTTATTTTATCCAATCAATTTCTTTTTCAAGCGATTCAATGAGGTTTTCCACCTTAACAGGGAGTTTCAGCAGTAACGGTTTAAATTGAAAATGATACAACTTTTTTGATTCCGTTAAAAAATTCTCTTTAGCGTATTTTCTTTGGTTTTTATGTAATGATTAGCTACTCTGCCGATATGAGCCAATAGCAGGGCAATAAATATTTTGGCAAGAATTTGATGCCCGGTCAAAGGTGGTACATTCATTTCTTGCGGCAAGTTGTTAAAATCTCCTGATTGTAAAGCACTTCCCGCCCCGCTTTGAATTAAAGTCACAATCCCGGAAAAGCAAAGCAAAAGAATCACAAAGTAAAAAGCATTATGTATCCAAATAATCAATTTATTGTGAAAAACACTACCTGTTTCCAAACCAGGAGGTCTTTCGTGTTTGAAGAAAATGAACACTCTAAAAAGGGTCAACAATAAAATTACAATTCCGATAGCTGCATGAGCTTTGTATAAGGTGAGTTTTGATTCACCAATTGGCAAATCACTCATATAAAAACCCATCGGGATTAATGCTAGTATTCCGGCAAAACTTAGCCAATGAATGATGATGGTAGATTTACTGTACTTTTTGCTTAAAAAAACCTCGGGCAACATCATTTGTCTTACATTTATCTGAAAGCAAATTCTTCATCATAAATATCATCCCTGCTCACCCCTTTTTGACGAAGACCTTCTATCATGCTTTCTTTCAATGCTTTTGGGCCGCAGATTAAATAGCCTTTGTTTTTATAATTGTCCGTATCTAATTGGTCTACTGTTAAAAACCCGGACTTATCTGATGACCAGATGGTAAATTGAAAATTCGGATTGTTCTTTGTCACTTCTTGCAATTCATCAACATAAACGGCTTCCTCTTCATTGTTTACACACCAATAGAGATGTACTTTATTGGGGTGAAGGTCTTTTGCAAGCGACAGAAATGGAGTGATGCCAATACCGCCTGCAATCCAAATTTGGTCACATTCTTTAATATAGCTGGATGAGAAATGGCCATATGGACCTTCTAACATTGCTTTGTCACCTACTTTTACTTTACTGCTTAAGCCGTTCGTATAATCTCCCAATCCCTTGATTGTGATCCGTATGTTATCATTATACGGATGACTGCTCATTGTAAATGGATGTTGTTCCCTTTTGCTTATGCTTGGAAAGGTGACAAACGCAAATTGTCCTGCCAAATAATCCAAATTCTTCCTTACGGGCTGCATAATAACTTCCGTGATTTGATGCCCTAAGTCCTTTACTTCCGTTATTTTATACTCTAATTTTTTATTAAAAAAATTGAATAGGAAAGCCCTGTATATCCAAGCTGCAATTCCAATGAAAGCCATTCCAAAAACATAAATGCGGGTAATTGGCAATTCCAAGATTAAACTTTCTACTGCAAATGCATGAGCGATGGCAATCGTATAAAAAAGCCCCATTAACTTGTGGGCATTAATCCATTTGTGATAAGGTATTTTTCTTTTGAATACAGGTAATGCGGCAAGCAATACTCCAAGCAGTATAAGAAAAAATGCAGCTGCTCCCAGAGGTATTCCTATATGAAAATCTACAGTCTTGGGTACAATAAACACATGGGCGAGCATGAGAATAACCGCAATTGTTCCAGACCTCCTATGTATAAGGTACATTTTATCCAATCCTCCAAATATCTTTTCTATCCATTTGGCACGGGTTGCCATTAGAAAATTAAATGCAAAAACAGTAACCACCCAAGTTGAAAAAACTTCCCCAAGTATGCGATATGGGTTCTTCCATGTAACACTTGTTAAATCACTACCAAAGGTTGTTTGAGTATGAAACTCTTTGAAATTGCCCTCATAGAAATAGAGGTCTATCGCCCAGAAAAGAAAATGGATGCCGACGATGATTGGAAAGTATATTTCCTGTTTTAAAATGCGCATACTTATAGAGTTGAAAAAGATGAATTAAATTAATTTTCTTCGTATTTGCCCATCCAAAAAACGCCTACTTGGTGGAGTTCGTAGGTAGCAATCTTATTTTGGTAAAATGGCATGGCATTGCAAATGGCTTCTGCCTCTTCTTTTGTGTTGGTATTTACGAAAAAGACAAAATCGGTTTTGGCATTGTCTTGTGCCGTACCTTCAATATCAAAATATACATTTTCGATAGACCCGCTATTCCATAATTCTGCGATTTTCTTGCTTTGGACTTGAAGCAGGTCATCTGTAATTTTAGATTTATCCGCCGTTGTCCATACTGCTCCAAAGGACTTTGTCATTCCTTTTTTGTTGATAAGCTCCGTTTTTCTATCATACCATAACAATCCAACAGGATACAGTTGGTATGTTATAATTCCTTTTTTTACAATAGTTAAATCATTTAAAATCGACTCTGCTTCTGTATCAGAATGAGCCTTTACAAAGAAGATAACTTTTGGGAAATGCTCAAATCTGTCAACTGGAGGATCTGTGTCGAAATAGGCATTTTCAACAATGTCATTCTTCCAAAGGTCAGTAAGTTCTTTAGCAATTGTAGGCGAACTGTTGGATACTAATTCGGTATCAGTAGTTGCCCATTTCCCAACGACAGCATAATTGGTTCTGCCGAATTTTTGATTGAGATTAGAAGCTTCTGGGTTTTCTGAATTGGTTTCAGAAGGTGTCGTTTTTTCTTGAGGGCTATTAGTACAACTAACGAATAGGAGTAAACCCAAAGAAAAAAGCAGGTAAATCAATTTTGTCATAAGAAATAAATTTTATGCAAATCTATTTCTTCGGCATATTTTAAAATTGTATAAATCAGCCGTTTTCGCTTTATGCAATATTTTTGGTATCTCTATTGTATATCCCTTGATTATCTCTAATAAAGCAAGTTTGGTAGGAATAATGTATTGTAGGAAAAACCTGGTCTCCCATTATTAAATAAGAGGCTTTTGAATATTGAGGTATTAATTTGGATACAGGCAGCGAGTGGATTGTCAAGATGACAAATCTATTTCTTCGTCATTCTCTTCATTTGTATAAAGCGGTCGTTTTGCCCTTTGTTCAATTTTTTCGGAGTCTCGCCTGTATGTTTCTTGATTTCTCTAATAAAATGAGCTTGGTCGAAATAATATTTTTCCGGAAAAAGACGACCATCCATTATTTGACTGTAAGAATAATATGCCTTCTGAATATTGAGGTATTTCTTTAGGGAAACACCTACATTTTTGTTCATATAGCGATTAATCTGTTTGTTTGTCCAGAATACTTGCTCCGAAACTTCCTTAGCCGTTATATCCCCTTTCATTTTGTCCAATAATTGAGAAAGTCTCAATTTATTGGCAGGAATTTCTTTTAGTGATTTTATCTTCAACAATTCTATTTGCCATTGTTGGACAATATTTTCAAAAGTCGATAAGTCAAAATGTTTGAGATTCAAATAGCTTAAATTCAATTGCTTTAAATCTTGAAGAAAAGATGCCATTTCCTGATTTATCAAGAATTCTGGTGCTAAAATTTTTAATTTGCACCCATAAAGAGTTGCATGTGGTGGAATGATGTAATTTATTTCATGAATAAATAAACCAGCCATAAAATACCGGGTTACCTTTCCATTTTCTACAAAAAAAATGATTTTTAAAAAACTATCTGGAACAACAGTCATATATTCTGGCTGGTCTGTTGCATTCCGATGCATCCAAAAAGAATGAACCAGATTTTCCAGTTTTTTTATGGGTTTGATTTGCCTGTATAATTGTTCTTTTTTCATTTTTTTAGTTGCATTTCCTTCGGCAGGTTGTTAAAATCTCAAGATAAAAAACATTGTGTATCCAGACAACCAAATTATTGTGAAAAGGAAGTAGGTGGACAGAATAGAGAAACGAGAGGTTGGAATGTAAGTCGCTGATTTTAAGTGTTTTGCCGTCTGACACCTGACGTCTTATATCGGTCATCTCACTTATTACCTATTTACAAATGAGGCGCAACATCAACTTATAAAATAAGGTTTGTTCTGATGATCTTCATTGGAAGCGCCGGGGCTTATCTGTACCCAAACCTAGCCGACAGCGATCAGGTACTGCTTCACATTGCCACTAATCATTTTCCCGAATTACTGTATGGAATTTTTATTATAGTTATGATCAAGTAGGATAATTATAGATCCATAAAACCATTTACCTGTAGTTTTCAAAACTTTTGAGTGTTGTTTCAAAAACCTAAGTTTTTTTGGCACAACTGTCATACCTGGTCGCACTTCAGATCAATAATTGGAATGAGTTTAACAAAGAAAAGAGAAAGAAATTATCGTTGGAGTGTTAGAAAGTGATCTTTCATACTCAAATTTCCTGGAGGGTATATGATATCGGCACGCCACCTACTCAAGACCGCTGAAAACCAAGGAAGTCTTCAAAAGCTTTTCATGGAAAGATTGGTTGACTGGGTCAAAAGGCCTTAGCCAGTTTTCTGTGTAGCCAAAATGCGCAGCAGATCTATTTCCAATGTTTCATTGGGGATTTCAATGATCCTGCCCAGCTCATTGCCGTCTTTTGAAAAAATAAAGGTAGGCACGTATTTAATATCCTTACCTTTTTCTTCACCCCCCGGACTCTGCAGATCGCGATCCGGATGATTATCCAACCCGATCATAGTCACTTTCTCTGAATCGTAATTCAAGTAATCAAGTAGCTTGAAAAAGCGGGGCACTTCACGTTGTGTATCCGAACACCAGGTACCCAGGTATATGGTTACCGATACCTCAGCAATTCGATCCTCTATGCTATCGAGACTTATACTATCTAAGGTGTAATTACCGTGTTCGATCGAAAACCAAGTGCTGTAGGTTCCTTGTTCAAGGCCCGCACGGGTGATAGGGCCAACAAGAATAGGCTCACCTTCATGAGAGATGATCTCCTGATTGAGGACTGCCGACTCTTCCTGTTGGGTCTCTGTGCAGGCAATCATTCCAATAGCCATAAAGAACAATATCAGCATAGAAAGAAGGATGGTTGGTAATTTTTTCACAGCAGTAGTATTTATAGTTGAAAAGAAGATTTCTCCAGTGTAAAATGACACCCACCCCGAAAAAGTGGTTCTTTTCAAATTAGGGATGTGGTCAATTTTCTTGACTTAAAACTAAAGGAATTTACCAAAAAATCGAAGTTTACGGGAGCACAATTTGTTTAGGCAATAATTGATCGTTATTCTTTAGACAGGTAAAGCCAATCTATTTGTCTTAAGATCTTTTAGATTTTCAGTGAAGTAACTAACCGGTCTGATTTTTTGTCTAGATTTCTTATTTTATTTCCAAAACTTTTTTGGAGAAAGCTAAAATTGCAACGTTTTTTGGCACAACTATCATATTAGATCCGTTCTAATGTATCCAAATTGTAAGATTAAATGCTGGCTGTTACAATTAAATAATTGTAGAAGAATAGAATCATTTGTGCAACTTTTATATTACTTGTTAGGTCTAGTTTAAAGATTGGCACAAAGGGAGTGATCCTATATTTAGCTTGGAATTCGGTTATGCAGTCGGTGACTGCCACCAGCTAAGAAAAATTAAAAAAAAAGTCAATTTTTTCAAAAATTGACTTTTCACACAAGTCCTCACCCATTTTAAGGTCAATCGCCAGATTAGTAAAGGGATCAAAATAGTTAAACTCAACAATAGGAAATAATACATGGGACTCCAAATACAAACTTTTGAATTATGGACCTTAATTTTTCTCCTAATCGCTGCGCAAGGCTTCTTTTTAAGCTTTTTATTGGCATCAAATAAAAGAATGGATAGGCCAGGTGCTTATTTTTTAAGTCTTTTCATCCTTATTTTCTCCATAATACTATCTTTTTGGGTGGGTTTCTGGAATGACTTTCATACGAGGTATTCAACATTTGAATTGGTTTTTTTTCCACTTCCCTTCCTTTTGGGACCTTCCTTATTTTATTTTGTAAAAAGTCATTTTTCATCTTTTAGGTTAATTGATCTGGGACACCTTTTTCCCTTTGTAATCACATCTTTATTGATCAGTATAATGCTTGTTTTTGGCGAAATAGAATTAATCAAAGATCTAGCCATCATCATTTATAGTCTGCATACTGCTTCCTTTATTTTCTATAGTTTGTATATCCTTTGGCGCAGAAAAAAAAGCGTCCTTATAGCAAGCTTGGATAAATGGGATCAGGATCAGATCAACATCATCTTGATTTTCTTCCAGGGATTCACCCTCTTGGCAACTGCTAATTTTGTGGTCAATAGAGTAGTGAACGCTTCCCTCTTTTTAGATCTGGGTCTAGGCCTGGGAGCTTGCTTATTCATTTATCTAATTGGTTACTTAGTATTAAATACTCCATTTTCAAAGGAGCTTGTCAAAAGAATACCTATTAGTAAATATGCAAATTCAGCACTTAAACCGGAACACACTCAGGATCTAATTAAACGAATCAAAGATTATCTGAATCGAGAAAGGCCCTATCTAAAAAGTAATTTTAAATTAGAAGATCTCTCTGCTCAAACCAACATTCCAAGCCATCATATTTCTGAGTTACTAAATCAATACCAAAATCAAAGTTTTTCAGAATTGATCAATATCTATCGAGTAGAAGAAGCCAAAAAATTGTTATTAGACCCTAATTATCAGCATTTGACCGTCTCTTCGATTGGTTATGAAGTTGGTTTTAATTCAAGAACTACCTTTTATTATTGGTTTCAAAAATTGCAAGAAGTCTCTCCCTCAAAATATCAAAAAACAGAGCAAAAAAGGTTGGAATAATTATTTTGAACACTTTTAAGCGATCCTCAACTTAGTTTTGACATTCCTTTCAATAGCTATAATTGATCCGTTTAACACCAAGAAAAATGATGATCGCAAATAATATTATCAGAAAAATATCCATCAAATCTTTCCATTTAATAAGCCTTCTTTTTTTAGTATTTTCCTGCAATTCTGAAGAATATCAACCTAAACATATCTTTATTAAAAATGTACATGTTATTTCAATGGATAGTCCTGAAATTATCTATAATCAAAACGTACTTATTGAAAATAGTGTTATTAAAAAGATAATGCCTGATTCGTACTTCTCTGTTCCTCCAAATACTACTATCATTAATGGTAACAACAAATACTTAATTCCTGGCCTTTCGGACATGCACATGCACATTGATCATCCAGATATACTGAAGGTTAACCTTGCCTTTGGCATAACTTCGGTGATGAATTACCGAGGTCTTCCGGAACACCTGGAGTTGAGAGAAAAAGCAAATACTAACCAAATATTCAGCCCCAATATTTATACAACAGGTGATTACATGGAAGGGTATCCAGCCACTTTTCCAGGTTTTTTAAGCTTTAATAGTCCGGAAGAGGCAAAGCTTTCCGTCCGAAAACAAAAAGAATTGGGATATGATTTCATCAAAGTTTACCGAAATCTAGACACCCTGATGCATCAGGCTATATGTGAGGCAGCAGCCGAGAATAACATGACCGTTGTAGGGCATTTATCTCCTGATATTTCTCCAGAGCAATCTTTTAAGGCCGGTCAGAAAGTAGTGGCCCATGCCGAAGAATTAATGTACTTTTTTAATTATGAAAACGATGAGCGTAAAATAGATGACTTGATTAGTTTGATGAAAAAATATCAGGTCATCCACACCCCTAATCTGACCATTCTCAAATCCTTACCTCTCCAAGTTGAAAATTTGGACTCTATTAATAGTCAAAAGGAGATTCCATATCTCCACCCCACCCTATTCCAATCTTGGAGAAAAGAAAACAACTACAATAATCCAAGACTACAAGAATGGGCCAATTTTATGAAAGCTCGTTTTATTTTTCTTCAAAAAGTCACCAAAGCAATTCACGATGCAGGTATTCCAGTATTAACCAGTACCGATGCCCCTACTGCCGGTGCTTTTCCTGGCCTGGCAGTTCATCAGGAGTTGGAAGAGTTAGTGGCTATTGGGCTGAGTCCATTTGAAGCCTTAAAAACAGCAACCATCACTTCAGGGCAATTTATCAAGCAACACCTGAACGACTCCATACTTTTTGGACAAATAAAAGAAGGCTACAGAGCCGATTTATTATTACTGGAAAAAAATCCATTAGAAGATATATCCAATACTCAATCCATTAGAGGAGTAATAAAAAATGGAGTCTGGTATTCCAAAGAAAATTTGGTTCGAGAATTAGATAGTTTGAAAACCAAGTATAAAAAGATTAGTCCGTTTGTTTTGTCTATAGAAAAAAACATCAATCAAGGTCAAATTGAAAAGGCCCGCCAAATTTATGACGAGGCCAAGATGAAGTATCCTTATGAAATATTTTTGGGTTATTACGTCATGGGATATGCCGGTTATCGTTTTTTGTATCAAAACCGAAGATTAACCACTGATCCTGATAGGGCTAAAAAAGCAGTCCAGTTTTATAAAATGTATAGTGAGGATTATCCCAATATGCATGGATCCTATTACCTCTTAGGGATGGCTTATAAAGCCCAAAGAGACACCACAAAGGCCATCCAGAATTTTAATAAATCCCTGGAATTACATCCTTTCAATCCGTATGCCAGAAGGAGATTAGACGAATTAGGGTACTGATCTCAAATATTTTTTAATTCTTTCCAAAGCGGGGTCTATATTGTTTTTGTAATCTCTGACATTAGGTGCCGCCCCTAATTCCGGAGCAATCCATTTTCTGCTGTCATTGGAATTAAAACCTCCCTGCCAGTAGTTATTGGATACACTTGCATACATGCCACTATAAGGCAATTGAAACATATTGCCTTCTGCGATGAAGTTTGGTCTGGTCCCCGTTGGCTCCCCCACAAAAATTGCCTCTGACCATTTATCCAGCGCTGCAATAGGTGGCATGGTGGCTGAAAAGGTATTACGCCCTACTATAATGAAGAGTTTATTGGGTTGGTTATATTCAGACCTCAGCAACTTTTTAACCAGAGCTCTGGCTATATGGGCATTCCCTCCATTATTCATGCGTACATCAAGGATTAAAGCTTTTGCTTTGTTTTTCCTCGCCGCAGTTAAAAATCTATCTGAAAATGAAGCCATAGATTCTTGTTCCATATCTCTGATGTTATTTATTTGGACAAATAGAAGTTTATCGTTTTTTAAGTACTCCATCCAAAAAGTGCGATGAGGATCTTTAAGAAATACAGGAGTAGGGTTTTGAGCTTCATCCCTCATATTGACCCAATCCTCTGGGGCAGTACTCAACATGATATTAGGATTTAGCTTCTGATTGGGATATACTTTAAGTGTGGATAATTTGCCACTTTCATCCTTCAGTTCAAAAGTTACAAATTGAGTTGTTTTAATAATTTTTTTTCCAAATAATAGTTCGGGGGTCCTTAAAAACCAGGGCAATTGCCATTTGAGTTGAAAATTATTGTCCAGGCCGGTTACAGGTCGCTCCTGGAATTCAAGGTATACCTCCTCAATAGTCTTTCCACCAACTTTCACCACCTCTTTTCCAACTAAATCGGAATAGTTTGAATGAGCAGCACGTATGAATAATTTTTCACCAAAAAAATAAAACTCTACAGGAAGCATATTAAAATGATACCCTATTGAAGTACCAAATAATGCATTGGCATAGGTGTGACTGTCCATAGCCAGCCCCCCTATTTCGGAAAACCTGGTTAAAATTTCAATAGTACTAAGGTGCGGGATTTGAGCATATAAATCACTGGTAATCGAATCCCACTTGCTTTTACTGGTGTAATGGAATAAATCATAATGAGATCTTTCCATTCTGTTTTTCAAAAACTGTAGCTCTTCTCTCCAGGCTTCAATTTCTGAATCTTTATTGGGTTGATAATTGCCAAGCAGTTTTTGAAATTTAGTATCGGCAGAAAAAAGCTGGAAATCTTCCTCTTGCTTAGCAATTCTGATATAATCCGGAGAATAGTCAATAGCATTAGATAAATAGGCAAGTGCTTTATCCCTATTTTTTAGTCGGGCCTCCAACCTGGCCAAGAAGTAAAAGGCATAACCACTATTGGTTGAAACACCATGTTCAATTGCGTGATGGAAATGTTTCTTCGACAGCGGGTAATTTTCCGACATGAAGTATGCTCGGGCAAGTCGGTAATGAAAATCTCCGTTAAAGGGGCTCTCTTTTATCAGATGTCCATAATTTTCAATTACAGCCTTCCACTCACGATTTTGATAGGCCTCCCCTGCTTTTTCTAGAACCGTCTGAGCCCTTAAATTGGAAAAGCATAAAAGGAAAAAAACAAAAAACAAATGAATAAATCTCGTACGAAGTAGTTTCATAAATTATCGATTTGATTACTGATCAAAACTACTCCTCCGAGAGCGATAAATAGGTCAGCATAATTATATCACCCCTCTAAATATTTCTTTTGATAGTCAGCTGGGGTCATGTTTGTAATTTTTTTGAACCAAAAATAGAAAGTTGTTCTGGAGTTGAACCCTACATCATATCCAATAGAAGATACTTTGATGTTTTGGTAATTGGGATTGAGCAATAATTCCTTGGCTTCTTCTACTCGATAGGTATTAATAATTTCGGAAAAGGTCTTATGATGATGTTTATTGAGCAATTCAGATATGTGATGAGAGGGGATACTGGTTGCGGAGGATAAATCACTTAATTTGTATTCTGTTTTTAAATAGGGTTTTTCTTCCTCAATATGAGTGATTAAGTTTTCCATTAGTCTCCCAGTATCCTGAACATTTAGGGTTGATCTCTTATATTTCTGATTAGTCATTGACGTCTCTGGAATCATCGGCTTAGGGGATTTGACAAATGAAAACGCATAAACATAAAAGGAAAAACTAATGAATAAAGCCCCCAATTTATCTGCTTCAACAGCAAATGATTTATTAAAAAACTGTACAGTAAAAACCAGATAGACTAAGGTCAGAATTACAAGCTGAACAATAATTATTCCTTTCAGCATACTAAGTCCATATCCTTTTTGTGCTTTTTTGGGGTATACCTGGCTCTTCTGATGGGTATAATTCCAACAGAAGATTAAATAAACAATAGTATGTAATCCTTTAAACCAACTGAACAAAGCTATCTGTAAGGGAATAGGGCTTTCCTGCCTCCATTCAATATAATTCAACTTAAATTCATCTGACTGGAGATAAAAGGGAAGAAAAAGCCCGCTGAATAAAATAAAAGGCAGGAAATGTAGAAAGTCCTTTTTTTCAAATTTATCATCTGTTTTATAAATCGACAAAATATACAACCAAAATAAAGGCCCTAATAATAAAGGGATGGTTTCTCCTACCCGATAAAAAGCAAGATTTTTTTTTATAGAAAACAATTGAGTGGCCCACTCCGGGATTAACAAGAAAACATAACAGGCAAGTAAAATAAGCAATAGTCTTAAAGGTTTTTTGCGCCTGTTTTTAAGCGACATTAATACCATCATTAGAAATAGGCCTTGGGCAAGGCCTATACTAAAAATTATTAGCCAAAAATCTTTCATTCTGCCAAGATAAGCCTGTACAAGTATTCGTTCAAACCCAAAAAGATGGGATTTTATATTTTCTTACCCTTTACGCTAGCATTGATTCTAAAAATTTCTCCACCCAATTCATCCCCATTGACTTTCAGGCGAATGGGCATGATTCCGATTTGGATAGGAGGTACACCTCCTCCAATTGCAAATATCCAAAGTTCATCATTCAGCCAAAAGACATCGGCAATTTGGAATTTCTGAATACCTACAAACTCAAAAAAACCAGGCTTTTGCTTGCTTGCCAGACTCAATTTGCCCGGTAATTTATTTTGGCCTATGGTTATTTCCAAATCATATTCATTCTCCTGGTTATGATCCACCTCATGAACTTCTTTTCCTTCAATCGCTGCCAATAATCGAATAGAAAGAGCCTGAAATTCCCCTCGTTCCAAGGGAGCGTTTCTCATATTTGACACTATGGCGATAGTCAAATTTTCCTTAGGAAAAACCAATAGTCCACTGGTGGTCCCTGGAGTTTTTCCATCTCCCCAATACATTAGTCGTTCGGTCCAGTCCAACCGTTGCCCCCATCCCAGGCCTTCTTTGCTTTTTAGGGAGGGATTTATTTGATAGGGTGCACTTAATATTTCAAGATCTTGCTGACTAAAAACATCCGAAGAAAAAGTGTGGTTGGCTCCAAATTTAGCCAAATCAATAGCAGTAGATAAAAAACCGCTGCCTGCCCATCTGCCACTAAGGTCAATATATGGGGCATGTTCCGGCTCACGGTTTTGATCATATTGGTAAAAACCGGTACGTTCCTTGATTATCTTCTTCTGATCATCCGTTTCAGTATGTTTCATTTGTAGCGGTTCAAAAATGAGTTCACTCATAGCCTCTTCAAAAGATTTGCCTGTAACCGCTTCAATAACAGCTGCCAAAACTGTATAGGCATAACTCGAATAGGTTATTCCTTGTCCTGGCTGATGCAATAAAGGGCGATTAACAAATTTACTGATGGCCTCTTTAGTAGAGGTGTAATGATGAACATCCAATGCATCAGGTACATCTTGATAATGGCCTATACCGCTGATGTGATGAGCAATTTGTCTTATGGTAATGGCCTGCCAGCTATCAGGTAAGGAATCAAGGTACTGGGATATAGGTTCATCCATTGAAAGCTGGCCAGCCTTATGTAATTGGTAAATCGCTGTTCCGGTGAATAATTTTGAAACACTGGCAATTCTGAATTTAGTAGCATCTGTAACAGGAGCCTCGTATTCCAGGTTGGCCATTCCATAATTTTTACTCCAAATAACTTCATTTTTATAAGCAACCGCAACAGAAAGACCAGGGATTTTACTCTCATCTACCAATCTCTCCAGTAATTGATCGCAAGCCAATAGAGCTTCATCAAAAGATTGTCCAAAAGAAAAATAGATAATGCTAAAAAATAACAGCCCAGTGTTAAAAAAATTTCTCATTAATTATCGATTTGTATTATTTTTTATCGGAAAGTTTTTGCTCCCATTTTTTTTGTGATGAGATTATTTTTTTATAAAAATATTGGCTCCGGGAATCACTTTTATCTTTTGTTTTTTCTATGACAAGCTTTGCAACTTCAATAGCTTCCTCCCAGCGTTCCATTTTCTCTAATATGCTTGACTTTTGAAGAAGACTAGATAGGTTTTCATCCAAGGCCAGGGCAGCATTTATCCATTTCAGAGCCTCTTCATAATCTTTTAATTCATCCATGTAGTATTGAGCCGCAAAAAAACCAGCCTGCCAGTCAAAAGCCGAAGCAGCAGATTGCCGAACAGTAGATGACAGATCTACTTTTACTGGAACAGCTATACCCCTTTCGCCCCATTGAATATTGAGGGTGGCCTGTCCTGGTTTAAAGTCCTGAAAGTAGTATAACAAAGCTTCCTGATGTGGGACTTCCAGCAGTGCAGTTTTAAACCTAAGTACATCCAAAGATTTATCATAAGTAAAGGCTCCCCATTGATTTGGCCTACTATTAAGAATGAAGGTACACTCATCAGAAGAATGGGCCAGTAAAAATAAGGCGTAGGTTCCGGCCTGCACGACAGTGGTGTCTATTTGGATGGGCGTATCAAAACTTATGGTAGTAGCCTCGTTGGCTCCAGCCCTCCAAACTTTATTTAAGGGAATGACGCCCTTTTCACCCCATATGCTTCTTCCTTTTGCATTAGGTCTGGAATAATGGATATCTACATTGGTCACACCAATAACCTGGCTGAGGCTGGCCTGAGGGCTTTTTCTTGGTACTTTCCAACCATAACCAGATGGGAATTGGGCGCTACATGGCAAAAAGAATAGGCTTATAAAGATCCCTGTGAAAATAGTTTGTATAAGCTTCATAATATTTACATTGAGTGATTTAATAAAAACAATGGCTATCACTCTTAAATATAGGGCTTGTAGCACCAGATGAGCATTACAAGCCTTTGTTTAATTTTGTATTCTAACAGTCATTGATTTGTATAATGATTCCTTGGTGGACATAAAAACAAGATTTTATCTTCACCCCAAAAATCGGCAAACAATATCCTTTTGGATGTTTCTGAAAAATTACTACCCAAAATTGATAGAATTGTCTCATTTTTTTTTTCGAGATAATTATCCTGACCAAGTGATCAAAAAATTTGATTGGATATCAGTTTGCCTTGGCTGCGATTGGCCCGATATATTTTTTTGAGAAAATAAAACTTAGTTGCTACAACAAACGTTATGATAGCTTAGTAAACAAACTCTAGAAAATGATTGACTCAAAGACCACCTCATTCCCTTTTGAAACTGTAAAAGACGATTTTTTAAACGTAAAAAAATATACCCTATCCAATGGGCTCAGTTTATTTTTAAGTGTTAATAGAGATGAGCCTCGGATATTTACCAATATTGCCGTCCGTGCGGGATCCAAACAAGACCCACCTGAAACTACAGGTCTTGCCCACTATATGGAGCACATGCTTTTTAAAGGTACCAGCAAAATCGGAACACTAGACTGGGAAAAAGAAAAAGCCTATCTAGAAAAGGTGTCTGATCTTTATGAATTGCACAGACAAACCAAAGAAGAGGATAAAAAGAAAGAAATTTATAAAGAGATAGACCGGCTTTCAAATGAGGCAGCACGCTTGGTGGCACCCAATGAATACGATAAACTAGCCAGTTCAGTGGGTGCACAAAAAACCAATGCCTATACCTGGGTAGAACAGACCGTTTATGTTAATGAAATCCCTTCCAATGAAATCGAGCGTTGGATGGAGTTAGAATCCGAACGTTTCCGAATGATGGCCCTGCGTTTATTTCATACTGAATTGGAAACGGTATATGAGGAATTTAACATCACACAAGACAATGATTACCGAAAGGTCAGCAAAGTAATGCGTTCGGCCTTATTCCCAAAACATCCCTATGGTACTCAAACCACAATTGGAGAGCCGGAACATTTAAAAAATCCTTCACAGAAGAACATCCAGCGTTTTTTTAATACTTATTATGTACCCAATAATATGGCCATATTGCTGGCAGGGGACTTTGACCCCGACCAGGTTGTTCGCTGGGCAGAAAAATATTTTGGAAGCTATGAGGAAAAGGAAATTCCTCCTTTCCATTTTGAAGACCAACCCGAAATCAAAACTCCTATTGTAAAGGAGGTTGTTGGTAAGGAAGCTCCATTTGTTCAGCTAGCCTGGAGATCTGACAAGGCAAAAAGCCAAGACCACCTTTTTTATATACTGATCAGTAATATTCTATATAATGATAAGGCAGGTTTGATGGACCTGTACCTTAATCAGAAACAAAAAGTCCTAAGTGCTTCTTCATATTATCTACAGCATGAAGATTACGGCATTTTTAGTATTTATGGCAGGCCTAGAGCAGAGCAATCCTTAGAAGATGTGACCACCTTATTATTAGAGCAGATTGAAAAATTAAAATCCGGAAATTTTGCTGATTGGCTCCTGGAAGCCATTATTAATGATTTACAACTTGAGCGTTATACCCTGGCCGAATCCAACCAGGCCAGAATCAATGCAATGACGAACGCTTTTATTTTGGGAATGTCCTGGGAAGATTATCTTCAGCAATTAGAGCGTATCAAGCATATAAACAAGGAAGAAATCGTTCAGTTTGCCAATAAATTTTTAAAGGATAATTATGTTGTAGTACACAAAAAACAAGGAGAGGATAAATCGGTCATAAAGGTCGATAAACCTCCCATAACAGCCATTCCTTTGGATCGGTCAGCCACTTCAAAATTTGGCCAGGATTTTCTCCAGAAAAAAGGGCCTAGATTATCTCCAGTATTTGTTGATTATGATCAGGCAATTAAGGTTCAACATTTAAGTAATGGCATCAAGGTCAGCAAAGTCAGAAATCCTCATGGCCACCTTTTCCGAATGGATTTCATCTTCGAAATGGGAAAAGCCTCAGACCTGCTATTACCTTTAGCCTTTAGTTATTTGCCATACCTGGGAACATCGAAATATAGTGCCTCACAAGTACAGCAGAAATTGTATCAATTGGGATTATCGATCGATTATTATTCAGCGATGGAGCGTTCCTACATCAGCATTTCGGGTCTGGAGAAATCTTTGGAAGAAGGTTTAGAGCTCCTGGAACATATTATAAAAGAAGCCCGCCCAGATCAAATTGCTCTTCAGAATGTAGTAATGGATATTTTGACAAAAAGAGAAAATGCTCAACAAGATCGAAATTTTATCCTTCGAACGGGCTTATTAAATTATGGTAAATATGGGGAAGATTCTCCATTGAGTTTCAAGCTGCGAGCATCGGAATTAAAAAGTGTACAACCAGAGCAATTGCTTCAATTGATTAATCAAATCTTTGACTACCAACATGAAGCTTATTATTATGGCCAGAACGAACTAAGGGAAGTTGTTCAACTTCTTCAAAAGCACCATCATTTATCAGAATCTCTGCGTCCTGTGCCTAAACCCAAACAGTTTGCCACCCTTGATAATCCTCAAAACAAAGTATTCATTCTCGATTTTCCGATTGTCCAAACGGACATTTTAATGGTTTCTAAAGGAATTTCTCATTTCGACCTGAAAGAACATCTTTATAGTAGTATATATAATGATTACTTCGGATACGGTTTATCTTCTGTTGTATTCCAGGAAATAAGAGAAGCCAGAGCCCTGGCTTATTCTACCTACGCCATGAATGAAACTCCTACTAAAGTCAATAAGTCTCATTTCCTGAAAGCTTATGTAGGGACTCAGCCTGATAAACTGAAAGAGGCTGTTAATGCATTGTATGGAATAATAAAAGATATGCCGGTAGTCGAATCTCAAATTGAAAATACTCGTCAATCAATCCTTAAAAAAATTGAAAGCGAAAGGATTACCCCTTCCAAACAGTTTTGGCAATACAAGCGCAATTTGGATCGAGGAATTGAAACAGATATCCGCAAGGATCTTTATGAGTTCATGCAAAATATGAGTCCGGAAAAACTGCTTAATTTCCAAAAAGAGAGGATACAGAATCGACAATTCAACTTTTTATTACTTGGAGATCAAAATAAGCTTGACTTGGATTTTCTATCCACTATAGGGCCTGTCCAGGAAATTAGTTTAAAGGATGTTTTTGGAGAAAAATAAACACCAACAGGATCATTTTCAGGAAATATTTGATCCCATTCTTGATTCTTCAGAGGTCAAAGTTTGGGTTAAACGGGACGATCTGGTAAGTGGGGCTGAAGATTTAGCTTTTTGCGGAAATAAATGGTGGAAACTAAAATATAATTTACTGCATGCCAAGGCTGAAGGTCATTCTTCACTCCTTACCTTTGGGGGGGCCTATTCAAACCACATCGCTGCTGTTGCTAGTGCAGGTAAGCAATATAATTTTAAGACCATTGGGCTCATCCGTGGGCAAAAAGTTCTGCCCCTTAACCCAACCCTACAATTTGCCTTAGAAAAGGGAATGAAATTACATTTCCTTAGTCGAACCGAATATCGACAAAAAAATGAAAAACATTTTTTGAAAGACCTGAAAGAACAGTATGGTTCTTTTTATTTAATCCCTGAAGGAGGTACCAACCAGCTGGCCTTGAAAGGTACTAAGGAATTGGGCTGTGAAATCTTATCCTTTTTTGATCAGAATGGACCTGAGTATATTACCGTTTGCTGTGGCACCGGAGGTACTGTAGCCGGTATTATTTCTGCTACCAATGAATCCAACAAAGTATTGGGCTTTTCGGTATTAAAAGGAGATTTTTTAACCGAAGAGGTATCTCATCTAATGAAAGAATATCATTCAACCCTCCCAAAGAACTGGAGTATTCAAAATGATTACCATTTTGGTGGATATGCCAAATTCAATTCCAACTTGATCGATTTTATCAATTGGTTTGCAGAGGATAAGAAAATTCAATTGGATCCCATTTATACGGGTAAGATGATGTATGGCTTATGGGATTTAATAAAGAAAGGTTTCTTCCCTAAAAACAGTCGCATCGTGGCGATTCACTCAGGAGGACTTCAGGGGATAGCAGGTTTTAATCAAAGATTTGATAATCTAATAAAAACAAAATAAAAATGGCTTGCAGAGTGCAAGCCATTTCTATTTTGTTTTTATTACTTCAAGTTCACTCTTCCAAATCGCTGTCCATCATCATACCTAACGACATAAGCGGTTGGGAATCCGTTGTTTTTCACATTTTGCAAAGCCTGTTTTGCTTCGTCAGCTGAGAAATATCTGGCCAACAATACACGAGTCAGGCTTTTTTCAAGAAGGAATTCCGTTTCGATATCCCCGAATCCGATGACCTTGTCAAAAATAGATTTAGTGGGATCAAATTTTCGAAGAGAAACCATCTGTACTTTGTAATAAGTTCCATTAAATCTTGGAGCCGTTGATCGGTATTCCAGGCGATCAGAGGGTGCCATTCCTCTGGCAGTATATTCCACCTCTTCTTCTCCAATAGGATTATTTGGATTTTCTTCAGGTGCATTAGGATCACCAAAGACCTCTTCTTTTTCTTCTTCTTTAGGAGGATCAGTCTCAACAGGTGGATCGGTCTCAACAGGATCTGGAATGTCCGGAGTCATATAAACTGGCTGTCCATAAGTGGTTTTATCAGGGTCCGAAGTAACAATCTGATAGGAAGTCGGATCATATCCTGCTCTTTCAATTTCCACTCTAAATCTTCTGTTGGGAATTAAATCAAACTGGTAAGCCCCTGTTGGGAAGGAACGATTAAATAACAATACGTCCGTATTATCCGGATTGATTTGATAGAGCGAAACGGTAATTTCAGCTAAAGGAGCATTTGTAGCCGCATCAAATACATTTCCTGAAAGAAATAATTCTTTTGGCTTACTTCCTATTCTAAATAAGTCATCATGCAGGGTACCTACTTTTTCGCTGGGATGAGATCTATTAGATGAAAGGAAACTGGTCCCAGAGTTTGCATCTTTATAAAAATAGTAATCATCGGCGCTTGAATTATAAGGAAGCCCCATGTTCTCTGGAGAAGCCCAGCTGTTTCCATATCCCCTTGATTTTACCACATCAAAGCCACCAATAGACAAGTGACCATTGGAAGCAAAATAAAGTGCCTGTTCTGCTGGGTCGAAAAAGGGTGTAATTTCATCGCCAATGGTATTGATAACCGGACCTAAATTAACTGGGTCATTAAATTGGTTATCAGAGCCTGTCATGCTGCGGGTAGAGAACCAAATATCAAGTCCTCCTTTTCCACCAGCTCTGTTGGAAGCAAAATAAAGGATTTCTTGTGTTCCTTGCTGGATAACAAAAGGATGAGTACTGGTTACCCCTGCGGCATTAATCCGATCAGGTAGTGTTTCTGGTTGTGACCATGCGTTTCCTACCCGGCGAATAACAAATATTTCGCAACGAGAGGTCAGATTATTGAAGCCCTTATCGTCATTACATATGGTAAAGTAAAAACGCTGACCATCGGCACTTAGCGAGCCATGGCAGAAGTTTTCGTTTTGAATAACAGGGAAGTTCTCAGGGATTGTCCCTTTGGCCCAATTATTATTCGCTTCCTGTGTGCGATAAATACGTGCTCTGCCTCCCATGGTTGACGAGTAATATAACACGTCATTTGAGAAGGCAATAGGAGCAAACTCGTTGGCATCGGTATTGACAGAAGTTGAGATGTGAGTTAGTTCAAGGTCTGGAGGCCCCTGGGTTAGTAATTGACTTCCCAAATCACAGCCTTCTATTTCTTTTTGTACAATTTCTTCCAATATAGCCTTTCCTTTTCCAGTATAGGATTTACGAAATTGATCGAAAGCTTCTTTTGCCTTTTCATAGCGGCTATCTCTTTTAAGACTACGGGCATATTTTAGTCCAACCAAAGCGAAGTCGTCATTTTTATCCTTAACATAGGCATAAGCTTCTACTGCTTTGCGATAATTACGCAAAGTATAATAAGCCTCTCCAGCTTTAAAGATCAGTTCTTCTTTTTTTGGTTTTTTCTTATAAGCCTCTTCATAGTTTTTTGCAGCCTCGGCAAGATCCCCTTTCTCCATTAATTCATCGGCTAATTTTGCTTGTTTTTTCCAACTCAATTTTTTCTGGGCTGAGAGGGAGGAGGAAATTAAAAACAAGCCCAAAAACAATAAAACAAGTTTGTTTGCCATCATTAAATGATTTTGTAATAGTGCGTGTTTTGTTAAATTTTTTCAGTATCAGTTCGGTATCAGTAAGTTTTCAAAATTCCTGTGTTAAAATAGTATTCTTTTCTGTGAAAATAAAAATAATTGTTTATTCTTCACCGCCACTTTCCTAATGCTGCTAATGAAAACACTGATGAATTCATGCTTATTAGGTCCGTTCATGTGATAGATGATGCAGGGAAGATGTGTATTATTCTTGAAGCAATTTGGCAATTTGCGGTGCAAAATGCACATGTTCTAATTGTTGCACTTTGAGGGCAATATCTTCTGGGGTATCGTCCTTTTCCAGCCTGCAACTTGCCTGGAAAATGATGTTTCCTTCGTCATAAGCTTCATTCACATAATGAATCGTTATTCCACTTTCTTTTTCTCCGGCCGCCTTGACCGCCTTGTGTACATTCATTCCATACATACCTTTTCCACCAAATTTGGGTAATAAAGCCGGATGAATATTGATGATATTTGCCTGAAAAGCCTCTATCAAATACTTTGGTACCAGCCATAAAAACCCAGCAAGTACAATTAAATCAATTTCATATTTATATAATAAATTCAGTAAGTCTTTTGTTTGATAGAAACCTTGCCTATTAACAATTTGGTAACGAATGCCTTTTTCTTTGGCCATTTCTAATACAAGCGCGTCTTTCTTATTCGAAACAATTAATTCAACACTTGCAACATTTTGATTGTGATTGAAAAAATCTACAATCTTTGCTGCATTGGAGCCTCTCCCAGAGGCAAATATGGCGATTTTCTTCACAGTTTTTCAGTTATTTCATCTTCACATTAGCAAAGATGAAATATTATTTCTCCTAATAATTGAGAAAAATATATTACATTTTATTAATTAACGCAAGCTGCTAGTATAAAGTAACAGGTTGAAAGTAGAAAGACTAGCTTATGATATCCGATAATACTGGTTCTAAATTTTGTCTTTCTACCTTCTACTTTTCACCTTTTACTAATCACTTAATGGCTCGATATTTTGAGGCATTTGTGGCATCAATCTTGGACATAACTTGAATAAACTGACTTTGTTCCAGGCGTGTTCCTTTTTTAAATATTTCAATAATTTCAGCCGATTTAGCATTCGTAAACATCTGAACGATCATTGAATTAGGATAAGCCTGATTAACTTTATTGATTTCTTCCAGCGATTTCATCATGATGGCTCTTCCAGCATCTACATCTGTAGTCATCATATCCAATGCTTGCCTGTGGTATTGATACATAGCCTGCCGATAAGGTCGGACCCTGGGGGATAATAGGTTCTCAATAATCCAAAAACGATTGCGATCTCCATCCAAAGATCTCCAGCCTGGATTGGCTGTAGCAGCAGCTTGCGGTATATTATTAAGAATTTCCTGAGCCGTTTGCAAATAGGCTTCTCCTCCATACAATTCAAAGGAATCGTAATCCAATCCTAGGATGACATAAACATAGAAAGACAGAACTGCCGATAAATTATCGTTAAATCCATTAATGGAAAATTGCAGGGGAGCAAATTGCTCATAAGTGAAGGGTACATCTCTATCTATATGATTTAGAATCGATGTTTCATAACTGCTACCAAAAACCGGACGAGAGGCCTGAACAGCTAAATCGGCTTTAAAACTATTAGGGCCTCTTTCTTCTTGTATCGTTAATAAAAAATTACAATTAATGCGTTCTTCCAATTCAAAATAATCATTCGTCCACTTTTGATTATTCAGAAATTCATTCATGCTCTGTTCCAGGGTTTCGAAAACCCGGGGATCTACAGTCTGTAATTTTTGGACATTCACCCGCACATTACAATTTAATTCCTGGGCCAGCAGGGGCCCGGCAGAAAGTAGCAGGATAATAAAAGTGGCTATGTTCCTCATTTCAAATCGATTTAATAATTTATACACAATGCCTGTAGTTTAGACGTAAAATTATTTTTTAGTAATGCTTATTCATTAAAAAGGACGTAAAAACCCCAAAAAGATTGCATTCCAAATAAACAGTAATTCATCTTTATTTCTTAGGGGAGCTTTTTTAATAATTCATCCAAAATATCTTCCGCAACTTCCGTTTTTAGTTTTAGCGAAAAATCCTTCATTGTTTTATCTCTAAAAATAAAACTCACCTTGTTGGTATCATGCTGAAAACCGGCACCTTTTTCATTTAAGGAATTAAGCACAATAAAATCCATGTTCTTTTTTTCCATTTTAACTAAAGCATTATCCTTTTCATCTTTAGTTTCCATGGCAAAACCAACAATGATTTGATCCTTTTTTCTTTTTCCAAGGTGGGCGGCAATATCCGGTGTCCGTACAAAAGAGATGGTCAGGTGATCCCCACTCTTTTTGATCTTGTGATCGGCCCTTGTTTCAGGTTTATAATCAGCAACGGCAGCTGCCAGTACAGCTGCATCACAGCTATCAAAAATTTCAAGGGCTTTGGTATACATCTCATCTGCAGATTCCACCTTATGCAAGTTAACATTAGAATGATAGGGTCTAAGATGAGTAGGTCCCAGGACTAAATCAACGGTGGCTCCTCTATGGGCGGCCGCCTCTGCAATAGCGATTCCCATTTTCCCGGAGGAACGATTTCCTAAAAATCGTACAGGATCGAGAGCTTCAAGAGTTGGTCCAGCCGTAATAAGGATGCGCTTGCCTGCCAGCTTTCCTTTATCAAAATATTGGTTGGTGATGGTTATAATGGTTTCAGGTTCGGCCATCCTGCCCTCACCGGATAATCCGCTTGCCAGTTCTCCAACTTCAACAGGGATTAATTTATTTTCATAGGAAAGAAGGCGCTTCACATTTTGTTGGGTAGTAGGGTGATGCCACATATCCACATCCATAGCTGGAGCAAAAAATACTGGACATCGCGCCGATAGGTATACTGCAACAAGCATATTGTCACAAATGCCATTGGCTAATTTGGCTAAAGTAGCTGCAGTGGCAGGGGCTATGATCATGACATCTGCCCATAAACCAAGATCCACGTGGTTATTCCAGCTTCCTTCGCTGCTAACCTCAGACCAGACAGGATTTTTTGAAAGTGTGGAAAGGGTGAGAGGACTGATAAAGGAAGTAGAGGCGGGAGTCATGATAACTTTAACCTCAGCGCCGGCTTTAATAAACAAGCGGGTAAGGCTGGCGGCTTTGTAAGCGGCTATGCTCCCAGAAATCCCAAGGAGGATTTTTTTACCTTTCAAGTTTTCGCTCATAAACAGCCTCTTTTGTATGGCTGAATTCTAGTACAGAAATGAGGCTGTCTCATCCGTACGGATTCGCCAGCCAATATTATTTCTTTGAGAGAGTTTTTTTAAGAAAAAATTTCATTTTTTCTTAAAAAAACTCTCTCAAAAAGAAAATTATTTGGCGGCTCAGAACGAGGA
>JANQPA010000104.1 GCA_028285545.1 Saprospiraceae bacterium
GCTATAAATTAAGCCTACGACTCCGCTACGGCTCCCTTCGCTGCACAAAATAAACTCACCCGATTTCCATCGGGTTCAAACAGTATTTTGTGCGGCCGCTTCGAGAGCCTACTTCGTCGGGCTTAATTTAAAGGCCGGTTAAGTTGAAAATAGTCGAATTCAAAATGAAAATCAAATCCGTGACATCAGGAAATCTGTCTAATCTGTGGTTCCGACAGTGAGATAGTAGAAAGCTTTAATTTTAAAAGTAGCTAATATCGCCAAAGCCTTGGAAGTATCTCTGGATTACCTGGTCGGACAAACTTCCTTAGAGATTGATTAACAAACGCTCCATCGATTAGAAGATATTGCCAGCTTGCCGGAGGAAGAAAAAAATATTGTTTTTAAGGTAGTCGATTCTCTACTCAGAGATTTTAAGACTAGAAGGGCTTATGCTTCTTGAAAGAAAAAGGCAGTTGCAGAATACACTGCAATTGCCTTATCTTTATCAATTAAAAGAAAATCAGAACTGTAAGGATAAATTAAGTGATTAATTTTATTCCTTAGGTAAATCATATAGTACAATATTTTGAGGAATGTCTTCAAAATATTTTAAATCAACCATTACCATATCTTCATGAGAAATACTTGCTAAAATCTCGTGTTCTCCAATCCAGAAAGATGGATCTTCTATAAAATTATTTTTCCAATAGCTAAAACCATCTAAATTATTTAATATTAAAGGTTCTTTTTTATTTATCGTCAATTCTACAATATCGCCTGAAGTATAAAATTTATTCCAAACATCTTTTTCTTTTCTAATTCTAGCATTCTTATAATTTTTAAAAAAATTCTCAAGCTCTTCTCCTTTAAAAAGAATATTGAATTGGACTTTATCCGAGACTTTTAGTGCTACGTCTACTAATGAGGCCCAAATAAATTGTTCATTACCGGGTAAATCAAAACTTTTTTTCATCCTGATCGAATTCTAGTTTTTAAATCTAAATGGAGTATACCTCCAGGTAGAAAGTGCATCCCACTTTGTTGGGTTAAATATTACATGAAACTTGTTGATATTCAAATGAGTCGCTTTGATACTTCCGGGGTATCCTCTTCCTTTAATTGGATTGAGTGAATGTTTATGAACTTGTATCCTAAGCTGATTATTAATTAGAACACCTCCATTAATTCGTCTTATCTTCAGCATGGCAGCTTCAACCATTTGAAGATTAGATGCAGAAATTGAGGCGCTTTTAGAAGCTACAGAAGTGCCTTTGGGAATAGGTAAAGGGGCTATGGTTAACAAACCATCCAAACCTGTATTGATACCTTCATTTGAACCTTTTATAACTGAGAAACCATCTAAAGTTGGTATTGCATCTCCTCTACCATAAAAAGGTTGTCGGGCGAAAACATTAATGCCATTTGCCATGCCGTAGAGAACTTGGCTCAAAGGACCTCCTTCTTTTCTTTTTTCCCAAAAACCCTGTTTCCTGGGCCTTATTGCATTCGTTGCATATTCTACAGCACCATACTCTAACTGACCATCTGAATTTCGAGTTACATAGCCATCTGAACCTTTATATCTTAATTCAAACCTACCCTCTGAATTCTTAACTATCTTAGCTCCTTCCCACCTTTCGTCATTTTTTCTTGCCTGTCGTCTTTGTTGCCTTCTTTCCCTTCTAGCTTCTCTTCTGGTTTCAAATAATCCCAATGGATCAATAAAACTAAGAGGATTATTAAACGCATTTCTGTAAGGAGTCCAGCCTGGAGAAATTTCGGCTAGCGGGTCTACTTGCATCCATCTTCCAATTGCAGCATCGTACGACCTGAACTCGGCTATGTCCCAATTGAGATTGAAGTCCTCATTTCTTTCAATGCCATTAAACCTATAGTCCGTCCCTTTCCCCTTATTACTCATCCAGGCCCCATTCATATTCATCCCAAAGGGATAATAATGGTTTTCACTCAGTACCTCATTAGAATCTGCATTTTCAAAGATCTCAATCACTCCATCACCGTCTTTATCAGTGAAGAGGATTGTTCTTTTGTCTTGATACAAAAGAACCAAACCGTGCCTGCCGGCAGGCAGGAAATCAAGGCTCTAAATTAAGCCAACGACTCCGCTACGGCTCCCTTCGCTGCACAAAATAAACTCACCCGATTTCCATCGGGTTCAAACAGTATTTTGTGCGGCCGCATCGAGAGCCTACTTC
>JANQPA010000121.1 GCA_028285545.1 Saprospiraceae bacterium
TTGTTCCAGGTACGACAAGGCCCTATCGTAATCCCCTTTACCATCATATATTTGACTGATATTGTTCAGCGTGGTACCCTCACCCTTTCGGTCTTCTCGTTTTTTATCATCTTCAAGGGATTTTTGAAGATATACTAAAGCTGGATCTAGCTGTCCAAATATTTGAAGGATGAGTCCCAAACGATTCCAAATATTCGAATTGGTTTTTTCCCGTGCAATTTCCTCTGTTCGAAGTCCATAGGCCAGGGATAATCTAAACTGTTGGATGTTAAAATAAAAGTTATTTATCCTATTTCCTACCTCATTAATTTCATCCACTGCTTCTGCCAAATAATATCTTTCAAATGCCTCTGTCAGCTCTACCAACCAATCTTCTTCCAAATCATTATCATAAGTATATTTATGATAATCCCCTGCCAGTTTTTCATCAAAAGGGTAATGTATTTCTGAGTTGCTCAGGAGATCCCTTATTAAGGGCATCACATAATACCTTTCCCTGCCTGTTCCATCCGTTTGTTTTTCAACCAAGGTTAATTCTACAGCTTTTTTTAAGGAGGTGCTTCGATCCTCTGATTCCCGCTGCATTCCTATGGCCATGGGTAGCACAGGTATGTTAAATTGAGCAAGAACAAAAAGGGTATCCTTGTCTTTTTCATCTAAATAACTCAGCAGTTCTTCAAAAATAAGGTTTTCGCTCATTTGGCTAAGCACCCCCTCTTTAATCTGTTGCTCATTCAGTTTTTCTTCAAAATCAGATAGTTTTTCCAGGATTTTAAATATGTTTTCTCCTTTTTGGGCATATAGTTCATCAAAAAATTCCAGGGCCCGATAGTTACCTCCAAAGGTTGTATGTAGTAATTTACAAACATCCTCAAAACTAGGGGGCTTATCCTCCCCTTGTCTTTTAAGTTTGGCAGTTGGAATTTGTCCACTCAGGCTTCCTTTGGCCAGGGCATTAAAACCCAACTGATGACATTTCCGGAAAAAATCAGCAAAGGGAACCGTATTCATATTGCAGATTTTCAAGTCGGGGAATTCAGCTATTGGATATCTTCCCGTGATGATGAGAGGGAAAGAGGTATGCTGATCCAATATTTGAATCAATTGAAAAACATCTTCATGTTTTTCCTGATGCCAGATCCAGGCAGATTGGCTTTCGTCAAAAATTTGAAAGGATTCGATATTATCAAAAAGAAAAATGGGTTCACCATACTCGGAGACTCTTCCTAATAAATGAATAAACTGATCGGTCTGTTTTTCAATCAAAGCCAGTTCAGAAACTATCTTAAAATCCTTTTTTTCCTTTGTCAAATAATCTCGCATTTGATTGAGGAGTGCCTGAGCAGAAGGAGCTTTTTCACTAAAAGTAAAGACCTTATGTTTAGGATTAGCAGCTAGTAGTCGGATGGCCAGGTGTTCGGCCATAGCTGTTTTTCCAACCCCGCCTTGGCCACGTAGCAAAATAGAATGGCCTTTTCTCAAGTGTCGTAAGGCAATGCGTTTTTCTTTCCGCCTACCTACAAAAACGTAGTTTTTTGGGCGCACTCTTAGTTCCACCAGAGCCTTTTCTCCTCTTATGATTTGGACATCATTTTCGAGATTCAGGGCTTCGCTGGGAGCATTTTCATCAGCTAAATTGAGCACTTTGTTATTCAATAATAGCTGTGGGATCAGCCATTGGCCAGGAGAAAGGCCACTTTCAATCAAATTAGGCCAATTCAACTCAGCCCCCCTTATGGTTAATCGAGCTTTTTGGAATGCGGAAGAAAGGGGATAACGTGCTGAAAGTTGAGCATATAATTTTGCGGCAAAAAAAGTAGCGAAGCTGTCTAAGATACTGGCCGACATGGCAATTACGGCTGGAATATCCCCTTGCATCAGGGTATCGGCAACACCTGAAAGATCACCAGCAGCTTGTCCCTGGGCCGTTTGACAAGCAGATAGAACCACTAATTCAGGTCGGTGCTCCATTTGGTCTACTTCTGCCAATACTTTATTAAATTTTTCGGCTGTAGTCATCTGAGTTTTCCCAGTGATGGGATCTTCCAAGGCAAGATATCCCTGTTCATTTTTATATATCCCATGACCTGAAAAGTGGAGAATATGGTATTTAGTCTCCTCTAATTTATCTTTCAGGTTTTCTAAAGAGCCATCATCGGTAAAATGCACCTGCGCTTGGCCTTTGGACATCAATGGGGAGAAGGCACGAAGAAGATGTAATTCCTCCTCTTCATAGGCTAGGCGAGTGACTCCCTCAGGCGAAGCTACCATCACCAATACTTTCAAAGGATATCCTAGTTTGGGGTGGTAATCTTCCAGCTCTGGTTTATGTGTTTTGGCAATGGCCAATAAGTCTCTATCCTGAGTAGCCGCTTGCCAGGGCAGGTTTCGAATGGCCGTATCTTTATGAGACAGTACGAGGAGTTGGGCTTTGGTTTTAGCCACCTCCAAAGTTTTTTCAAAATCTTCCTCTTGATCCAGGCTTTGTTTTAGTTGGGCTTTCAGAGCAGATAAGGTGGTGTTTTTGGGAAAGAAATGTCCTTCTATTTCCTGATAAAATTGAGCAGCAAGGTCAGATAGTTCGGATTTTTCTAGTTCGCTTATTTTAAGGTTGATGTGCATTCTTACTTATTTTTTGATGGAGGTTTAGCCATTAATGCGGTTATGGATCGTCCTGAACAGTCACAGACCGCCCCAAACGGAGGATTTAGTTACCTTATTCGTCTTTGAGCCCACGGAGAACGGTACTGGTTTGGCCTATTAAGTAGTTTTTAGGTATGGGCACTTTATTATTGGCCCCACAAGTCAGGCATCTTTTGATGACGTATTCTACATCGTTTTTTTCTTCCCCCTTTTTAAGATACTTGGGGTAAATGCTTTGTTTACCACAATTAAAACATTTGAATTTGAGCGGATGGTATTCGGCTTGTGACATGAGGTAGTTTTTTATGATAAGTTAAAATATCTATTTTTTAACTTAATTACAAGTAGGTGGGAGGATTAAAAGTTACAGGCTTATTCATTTGCCTGACGACAAATGAATAAGCCTGTAACTTTCTATTTTTGATAACGCAAACCATCAATAATCTAATACCACCTCCAGCCAATGTAAAATCAATTTTAAAGCCCTAGGCGAAAAGGAAGTTTCATTCTTATTGTATTCCAAAGGAGAGCCGCTGGTGGCATCCTGAAATACATGATTGATGCTTTTCAGTTTGATGATGGCGTATTGCTCATTTCCGCCTTTTCTTAAATTTTGGGCAATGGCTTCCAGGTTTTTATCAGGGAGTACAAAGGGATCTATATCCCCATGCAGGGCCAAAAATGGACATTTTAATTGCTGTAAAACTGGTGCTGGGTCATAGTCTATTTGATAGCGATACCAGGGAGAAGTGAATAATCGAATCTGCTCTTCAGGAGATTGGGGGAGTAAAAATAAATTGCTTTTAGGGGTACCTTCATTCTTCTGGACTAAGCTTCTGATTTTTCCAGCGGCTTTTAGGCTGTCTTTTTCTTGTCTGAGAATGGAAAATAATTGTCGGGTTCTTTTTTGAGTATTGACGATCTGATCTTCCATCATTCCTGCCAGAGGCCCCAGACCTGCGGCTTGATCAAGGATTACTTCTCCTCCGGTAATACCAATGCCCCCGAGGGTGACTATAAAGGCTACATTTTCTAGTTGTGAAGCTGCCAATGGTCCTACCAATGTTCCTTCACTATTTCCAATAAAGCCAATCTTGGACTGGTCAACTTCTTTCCTTGTTTTTAGATAATTAAATCCTGCCTTAGCATCCTCAGCAAAATCGGCAATATTAGATTGGAATAAATCACCGGAAGATCCGCCCACTCCACGGTCATCAGCCCGCAAAACGGCAATACCATTCCTTGAAAGGTGATCAGCTAACACCTGATAGGGTTTGTGAGGAGGACTTCCATGCATTTGGTTTCGGTCATTGGGGCCTGCTACGGTTAGTAGGATAGCTGCGGGAAAGGGGCCTTGTCCTTTAGGTATGGTTAAGGTAGCGGCAAGTTTGGTCTGATCAAGAGCATTATGATAAACCACTTCCTCTTCTGAATATGGAAAAGGTGGTTTGGGAGTCTGGCTTCTTTCTTTTATGGCTAATTGAGGTTTTTCTTCCATTCGCTGAAATACCAGCGGCATTTTGTAGGGGCCTTGGATCCAATTTCCTTTTAATGCTCCATTATCGAATGCGCCTTCCCATTTTCCGCCTGCCATGGGTACTAAAAACTGGAGGGAATCACCTGTTACCCATATTTCACTCATGGGTAAGTCTTTCAATTGTTGCTTTTGGCTACTTAACATTCCTTGGTATTGGCCTTCTTTTTTATGAAATGAAACAATGATATCTATTTCTCGTCCTGAAAAATTAAGCACTCCCTGCCAGTGGCCAATCAGTTTAAAATCCTGGCCGGTTAATAATTGGATATTGCTTAAGAGCAGCACTAGTATTAGTAGTCTTTTCATTTTTTGAGTTTTTGGGCAAAGGAAGGGGGCTTTGTGTTTGGGAGCGTCGGAAAACGCGTTCTCAAACTTAATAATAGAAGAAATCAACTCATTCTAGAGTGGCGCATTGAATAGAAATAATTTCGATTCTTTTTTTTGACACTTCATGCCTCCGGCAGACGGGGGCTTACGCACGCAGACTGTTACTCCTACCTACACTTTTGTTTCGGCAGGCAGGGACTTTCACTGTTTTAGTGGATGCTGAATAATACTTTTCCTAATATTTATAAGCAATTGATTATCGCATAGGCAGTCAGAGTAGTCAAAAGAAACATAGTCATTCTACTTTTTACTCATGTCTTTTTTATATTCAGAGGGGGTTTGTCCCGTCATTTTTTTAAAAGCTTCGATGTAGGTTGATTTGGAATTAAAGCCACATTGCATGGCAATTCCTAAGAGGCTAAGATTGGAATTGGAAGGATTGAGGATTTGTTGTTTCAGTTCTTCGACGCGATATTTATTCAGGAAGTCGCGGAAGTTTTTGGCCAATTGGGTATTTACTATTTGGGATAGATGCTGGATCGGAATATCTAATTGGGTAGCTAGAGATTTGAGGGATAAATCCGGATCCAGATAAGGTTTTTCCTTTTCCATGTGCAGGAGAATTCGGTTGACCAATAACTCTGTCTGTTTTTTTTCCAGGGAAGAATGTTGATATTTTACTTTTCTTAATCCAAAAAACAAAGGGGATTGGTTAAAAGCAATCATGGCTCCATAATAAATGTAAGTAATAGCTAACAAGCCTCCAATGTACCCGGTAACAGGCTGCTGATTAACATTTATCAGTATTAAAAACGCTTGTAGTAGGCCAAATAAGCCAATGATTAAAATGCCACGCCAGATTTTTTTCAGCCAAATATGCATCTGGGGTAAAAAATCATTTTTGACTTGAAGCATTCTGTGACTAATCCACAAATAAGTTCCTAACTGTATGTATAGAAAAAGAGGGAAAAATAAAGCTCCAGGCTGCGCTTGTACCGCAGGGCCATCGCCTAATAATGCCAGGAGGTCTTCAAGAAATAAAAGCTTATAATTTATGGGCTTAAAATGATAAATAATCAACAAATAAGATAGGTGAAGAACAGCCGGTAGAAAATGAATAAACTCAATGGATTTCCTGATCGGAATTTCTTTTTTGGAATTTTTAATAATATAAAAATAAAGGAGTGGCCCAAAAGCCAGGTTGAAAGGCATTCCCAAGAAAGCTAAGTGAGGATAGACCAATATTTTCTTGGAAAAAATCATGGCCATATCAAATAACTGCAAGGCAAAAGCCAGAAAGATTAGCCCCAGGTAGATATTGGATTTCCACCTGTTTTTACTAAAGGTCAAGAGCAAAAACAAAAAGACTCCTTGTCCCGCTGAAATTAATAATATTAGAAATACTATGTCATTCATGAAGGGAATATACAAAATAGACTGTGGTGATTTTATTGTATGCTTGTTGGATTAGTAGATATGATATTATCTTTTTTCAATTTGTTAATTAGGTATCTTTCTATAATCCTTTTGTAACGTTTTCTTTGTGACCTCAGTGTTTTCCAATCTTGTAATTCCCAATCTTTTGAAACACTTAAATTTATGAGTCTAAAAGAACTTTGTAGGTTATATTCGGATAAATAAAAATTAATATTTCTGATCGTGTCTGGATATTCACTTGCATAGCTATTTAGGACAAACTCTTCTATTTGGAAATAGGGCATTCCAATTCTATAATTTTCATCCTGATAAATTGAATCAATTCTTATTTTATATCCTTGTTTTTTTAATCTTTCCAGGATTTCGTCTTTTGGTAATTTGATGTCATAACTTGCTTCGATTAAAATATCACCTTCGGGATAATTGGGTCTAGGTCTTGAAGTAGATGAAAATACAAAAAGCGATATCCCTATGACAAGCACTTTAAATGCTGGTCTTACATCTTTTTTCAAATGATTTAATAAAAAATCATGCTTAGACGAATTAATAAGGTAATGGACTAATGGCAGGCAAAACAATGCAATGTAATCTGAATAATCAACTACTCTTGCAACTTTAAAAAAAGAGTACGCATTAAAAATATCGATTAAATAATCAGCCAATGGAGTTTTCCATAATATGAACCCAAGTGCAACTATCCAAACTATATATTTTTTTGTTTTTGGGAAAATCAAGCTAATAAAGACGGGAAAAATGGCCAATCCAATAAAATCAGATAGTTTGCCTGTTAACCAATTATGATACTGGTATTTCCAATACCAATCATTGAGGAATAACAAAGTCAAGCCTAATATATAACATAGCAGAATTAATTTGCTCGTACTTGGGGTCTTCGTAGCCATTTTGGATATAAAATTTAGTAGTCAATAATTAGTGCCTTTTTAGATTTTCATTTGAGCTGATTAGAGTTTGACAATTCATACATTCCAAAATAAATATTTCTAGGGTATCTTAAATCATTTCTTACTCATCCAAATCGGTTTTGTCACATGCTGATGCTCTTGCCCAATAATATCCCTATACAAATCCGGCCGCCTTGCATTTTTATACCGATAACCTCCTGCTAGTTTCAGTTTATCCTTTGTAATATTGGCAATTGTAATTTCATCTTCAAATGACTTAATTTCAGACAGCACCTCTCCATAAGGATCTAAAATCATGGAGTTTCCATTTTTTAAATGTTCACCGTCATAGCCAATTGGGTTGGTAAAGGCATAGTACACGCCATTATCGTAAGCTCGGGCAGGTAGCCAGCGCATCAACCACCGTCTACCTTTAGGCCCATCAAATTCTAATCGCAAGGAAACGGGATCTTGATGCCTATTTTTCCAATATTTATCATCAACATAATCTCGTCCAGGCATAGCTGAAGGCGTACAGCCAGTCACATGTGGGGCAAAAATGAGCTCGGCTCCCAATAAAGAAGTAGCTCGCACATTTTCAATCACATTATTATCATAACAAATCAAGATGCCACACTTCCAACCCAAAAGATCAAAAACCACATATTCATCACCCGCAGACATATGGGGATTAATGAAAGGATGTAATTTTCGATATTTGGCCAATAATCTATCCTCATCTACGCAGATATAGGTATTGTATATTTTGCCCTCTTCTTTTTCAACTAAGCCTACAAGGATTGGAAGCTGATATCTGGAAGAAATTTCCATTAACTGCTGGGTACTTTGGCCACCAGGCACCTCTTCTGCCAAGTCAGTTATTTCACTTAAGCTCAAATCTTTTGTAAAAGTATAGGCCGTGATCGACATCTCATGGAAACTTATCAATTCAGCTCCCCTATCTTTGGCTTCCTTAGTCAGTTTTTCTATTACTGACAAATTGTACCTTTTATCTCCATCTTTTGGCTGAAATTGGGCAACAGCAATTTTCATACTATCATTTTTAAAATGGATTGGTAAGTGTAGGAAAAATTAAATTTGCTCAAAGATATTGGTTCCAAATTCTCCAGGCCTAGATTTCCATTCAAAATGTTCAATGAGTCTGATTTTTCCGCTCTGATTTATAGACAATTCACAGGTGGATTCCCCATTATCAAGGACATCATCTACTTGCAGCTGGCAATAGTTAAAATTTAGGGTATTGTCCTTAATAATACCGACCAGGAAGCCTTTTTTAATTTTCCCACCGGAATATTCTGCGTTTACAGCATCTCCCTCTTGACTGAATTCAAAGATGGTATTTTCATTAACTACTCCATTGTCAGCAGTTTGGATGACATTCATTTTGATTCCATTCAAATTGATCATTTAAATCTATTTACTTAAGCTTAAATAACTTTTCACTTCTGATGAATTGGTTAAATATACCTCTTCCTTTATAACCTCTAAATTTCCAAAATCATTTTTTAATCGGTGTCCCTGCTCGTGCACAAATTCTGTTATATCCTGAATCGAAATGATCCATTCTTTGCAAAACTGCCTCAAAATTTCCCCTTTTAGCCCTAGCTGAATGGCTCTGCGTTGCAATTTATCTCCATGTGGATTATGATCCATTTCCTTAGTTCCTTAGTTCCTTAGTTCCTTAGTTCCAAAATGCTATTAAATTGATTCTTAGTGTTTTCTTAGAGATTCGGTCCGAATGTTTATACACTCGTCACAAAACCATCATCATTCCATGTAGGAATATTTTAGCTTCTTGTCTAATTTGCTTTTGACAATAGATTACTAAGCCCGAAATGAAATGCAGGGATTGGTAAGCTATCGACTCGCAAGGGCTTACCAATCTTTTCGAACTTAGTAATCCACTGCTTAATCTAGTTTTTTATTGTTTATGGAAGATTTTCCAAATTATGTTCTTCAATGCAATAGGGCGAATCACAAATTTAATATTCGCAGTAAACTATAAAAGTCATGAAAAAATATTTTTGGTTTTTATCATTTTGCTTTGCATGGTTTAGTATTCAAGGCTGCGGACAAAATGATTCAGCAGGAGGGGTATCGACATTGAATCTAAAAGAGGCCTCTACTCTGGAGGAGATATACAAGGTGGCAAAGAAGAGTAATAACATCAGAAGCATGCTCATAAGCCATAATGATTCTATAATCGCCGGGGAGTATTTTGGTATTTATTCCAGGGACAGCCTTGATCATATGCGTTCGGTGACTAAAAGCGTGATGGCTACCCTCATCGGTATTGCCTTGGATAAAGGAATTATTGGGAACATTAATGAACCTATTAGCAAATATCTGGGTGAAGCTGTCAAAGGGAAGGAGAATATTACCATCTGGCATTTACTGACGATGACTAGTGGCATAAAATGGAATGAAGGAGCATCCGGCTATAATGCCTGGATTCGATCCGGGGATCACATCAATTATGTTTTGAATAAACCCATGGCTCATGCTCCTGGAAAGGCCTGGAACTATAATTCTGCCGGAACTCATCTGCTCTCCGTTATTTTAACCAAAGCAGCCGGCATAAGCACTTTGGAGTTTGCTAACAAGTATCTCTTTGAACCAATTGGAATTAAAAACGTCAGATGGGAAACCATTACTGGATATCATAATGGAGGAGCGGGCCTTGAATTAAAACCGCGAGATATGATCAAATTCGGTCAGCTTTATGCTCATAAAGGGATATTCAATGGTCAACGAATCCTCTCTGAGAAATTCATAAAAGATGCTACCAGTTTACAACAACCTGAAGGGGCTGCATTTGACGAAAATGAAGGTTATGGCTATTGCTGGTGGGTAGCTGATTATCCCGATAAAAAACTATTTGCAGCGCTGGGGTATGCCGGGCAATTAATTGCCATCGCTCCTGAGCATAACATCGTATTAGCCATCACCCATCATTGGCGTGTTAATGAAAGGGAAGCGGTGGAACAGACCCAATTTGCAACGAAGCAATTGGCCATTCCTGCCCTTGAGGCCATCACTAAGGGAAAATGGAACAACTAAATTGGTAGTGGGTAATGAGTATTGAGACTAACTCCTTTTATAAATCAACCTCTTCTTCAAGCCCAACAGTTCTAATCTCTACTTTTACAAGTGGTTCTTTACCAGAATTGTTAAACTTACAATCGAAGTTAAGACTATGCTGTCCACTACTTACTTGAAAGTCCGAAGTACCCACATCAAAAGTTTTGACTAAACCCCAATTTTTATTAAAAACTGAAGCCTTTTCACCGCCCGTATATTTAATGATTTCACCGGATTTCAAAGTTACAGGTAGTGTTATTTTTTTATAATTATCCAATTCTAGAGTAATATCAGAAACATCACTATCAGAGGCGGTAATGATAAAATTCATAGTCTGACCTCGGCCTTTGTGCTCAATATCAAAGGTAGAATACAAAGGCTCGCCAGGCTGTCGTACTTTATTTTCATGTTTGAATTTGCTAGAATGAATTTGGAGAAGATTCCATTGTCCATCGCCTGTTTTTTCCAAAGAAAATTCATTATTGATGTCTTCCATTCTTTGTTTTTGCTCAATAGAAAAAGCATCTGACATTCTTAATTTTTCCCAGTCACCAATGAGCTGCATAATTTTGTCGGAGTGGCCATTACTTTCGATTACTCCTCTATTTACAACAAAACCATAGCCTGCATCAAAGGCTGCAGATTTTGCCAGAAGCCATTCTATGTCTTCCACACTGGTTTCGGGTGTCATCAAAAACCAGCCCAGCATTCCGGGCATGAGGTTGCGTTTGAAATACTTTTGGTTGTGTAAGCGATATTCCGTTTGGCTTTCTCTAAATCCTGCATACCAGGGTTCGCCCCAGTTCATTCGAGTGTAGATATGCCAGAAATAGTGGGTGGTACGGCTAGCATCCGCGATGTAATGACTTTTTATTTCAGGATTCAATTGATCATACCAAGCTTTGGTAAACAAGATTTCAGAATAGTGCCCCATTCCAGTAGAGCGATTCCCTTCCACTCCATCGAAGGAGATTTGACGAAGACCAGTGGCGTTAAAAAGGTTGGCAATGTTCTCGGCTATTTCTTTATTCAATTCAGCGTTTCCTAAAAAGACTTTATAAGCATGATCAGCTAGCTTACTGATTTTAGTATCTTTTTGATGAGCTGAAGCTTTTGTTTCATAGGCACCTCGTTGACAATTCAATAATTTCCAGGGCTCTTTTTCTGAAACTGTTCCATAACGAATCAACTCCTGCCCAATCATCACCGTTTTGAGATTATTATTTTGATATTGATTAAAAAAATCGGGGGAGGCAATGGGTATTTCGCTTTGGTTTTCATCAATGCCTTGGGTAAGGAAACTACTACCTACTTTCCCCAATCTTTCATCAGGAATTGGCGTGACAAAAGCGTCATTTTGAGTGATGAAGTTGGATAAGGTATGCAGGCCGATTTGGATTCCTTGATCATTGGCTATATCTACACAATTTTTCAAACCTGATATGTCATTTGGGAATTGATTTTCTCTAAGCTTGAAGTGGCCCCAGGTATCAAATGGTTCGGGATGATATAGATATTTGAGGCCCATTTTTTTAGTTACTTCCAAAGCTTTTTCGATATCCTCCTCTCCAAATTCCATGATTAGATAGGCTGAAGCTGCTTCTTTTGATTGCTTTGTCCATTCTCCATTAATGGTTGGGTGGGGAAGATTTTCTTCAATTTCTATTGCTCCAATAGTTTCCAATACTTCTTCTGTGAGGCTGCCAAAAAGGGCGATTTTCGATCCAATTACTCCACCATCCTCATAAGCAGGTGAAATAAATCTATCGTGATTCAGATTCACCACCACTCTATCTTCAAAGCGATTTCTACAATAGGCTTGAAGACTACTTCCATACTTAGTAGGTTTGGCCGCCTCCACCCGATATAATACATACCTTTTTTCACCTCCTTCTTTCATGTCTGAGTAATCTTCCTGGTCAAAAATGTCGATTTGGGGCATGGCATCATTCTCATTCCAGGGGTAACCACCAAGCGTCTTGGTATTTAGGCTTTGAATACCTAAGGAAAATGTTTCTCCCTGGACAACACCTACCGTTTCTCCAATGACTTTATTGATGGTGTTTGGATAAGGGCCCCAAACTATCAATTCCACTTCCGCATTATTGGTAAGGGAAAGTAGTTCAAAAGTCAAGTGTGATTCTTTTTCCTCTATTTTAATCTCCGCTTCAATATCATTTTCAAAAGATAGTTTTAATAGGCCTTGATCTAATTTCGCCTTTTGAGGAGGGAACATTAGGCTATCTATTCGAACGGACATTAAGGGAGCCAGGGTATCCTGTGCAAGATAATTTTCACCAGTTTCCAGCTCAACTAGTTGAGTTATATTTCCCTCTTGGTTTAAAGCAATTTGAAATCCACTGGTTTGTAATTCGATTAAATCTCCTCTATTTTCTCTGGAACAGGAAAACACAATTATAGAGACAAGGGATAAAATCCAGAGAGTATTTTTCATAAGTTGTTTGGATTTGATAATATATTGGCAGTATAAAACTATGGACTAAATTTAATTATACTTTTGGAGGGTCTCATTCACAACTAAATAAAATTTAGATCAATACTAGATTGCTAAGCCCGAAATGAATTGTAGGGATTGGTAAGCTATTGGCTAATGATAAAAAATGACCAGAAAAGAATTTTTGAAAATTTGCGGAATCCTTGGAGTGGGTTTCCCATTGCAGGCTTCCGTTAACTCTTGCGAAAAGGATGGTTCAATGCGCAAAAATTTTAATGGGAAAGTAATCATAATAGGTGCTGGAGCAGGCGGTTTATCTTCAGGATATCTATTGAATCAACGAGGAATCGACTTTGAAATCTTGGAAGCTTCTTCACATTACGGTGGAAGAATGAAAATAAATACGGATTTTGCAGATTTCCCCATTCCCCTGGGAGCAGAATGGCTCCATACCAATACAAACGTTTTTCAGGACATGGTAAATGACTCTTCCGTTCCAGTTAATGTCAATACTGTAAATTATGATAGTCAGAATGACACCTTTGGTTTTTGGGATAATGGTCAACTATCAGTAAGCGCTCTTGATGACTCTGATATAAAATTTATCAATTCAACCTGGTTTAATTTTTATGAGGAATTTATTGTTCCTTCCATAACAGATAAAATCACTTATAATACTATTGTTCAGTCTATTGATTATTCAGGAGATAAAATAACTATCAACACTCAAAAAGGGATCTATGAAGCAGATAAAGTGGTTGTTTCTGTCCCGCTTCAAATACTCAAGGACGGGGACATCAGTTTCCTTCCCCAATTTCCGTCTTCCAAAATGGAAGCCATTAATGCTTCCACTGTTTGGGAAGGCTTCAAGGCTTTCATTGAATTCTCAGAAAAATTTTATCATACACAAACAGGATTCAATATTAGTCTGGAAACGGATGGTCAAAAGCTGTATTATGATGCTTCTTATGGTCAAGACACTTCCAAAAACATCTTAGGTCTGTTTACTGTGGGAAAACCAGCGCAGGATTATATTTCCCGGTCAGGTGATGAATTGAGAGATTTTATATTAAAGGAACTGGATGAAATTTATTCCAATCAAGCTACTGCCACCTATATCAAGCACATTACCCAGAATTGGAATAATGAGCCTTTTATCAAATCTGGCTATTTAATCGATCATGAAGATTGGAGAAGGGTTAGAACCCTTTCTGAGTCTATCAATGATAAGATATATTTCGCCGGGGGAGCCTATACTTCGGGTGAAGATTGGGTTTCAGTGCATGCCGCAGCACAATCAGCGAAGGATGCGGTGGAGGAGTTGGTGGGGTAGGCGGTTACAAACCGCCCATAACCTTACATACTTAGTATGCAGACTGTTACTGACTTTCACTGTTTAGGGTACCCTAATTCGTATTGATCAAATATTTCTTATCAAAAGCAGCTATTACTTCTATAAATTGTTCAGGCAATCGTTCAAAGGTATTTTCCATTATCTCTTCTGGAATGTATTGATAAAAAGCCTCTGCTATTGAACCAGCCATGCAGGCAATCGTATCACTATCCCCTCCTATTGATATGGCTGTTCTAATACAGTCTTCAAAGCTGAAGGATTCTAAAAAAGCAATAATAGCCTCAGGGACTGATCCCTGGCAGCTCACATCAAATTTATAGTGTTTTCTAATTTCGTTTATTGATCTTGACAAATTGTAATTGAATCTATTCTCAACCTCAGATTTTATTTCTTCCTTAGATTTATCCATCCTTGATAAATAAATAGCTGTAGCGATAGCTTGGGCTCCTTTTATCCCCTCTTCGTGATTGTGTGTTATTGCTGCACTTTTTTTTGCTTCATCAAGAACTAAGTCGAGGTCATCAAAGATATAGGCCACAGGGCTTACACGCATGGCAGATCCATTTCCCCAACTATTATAAGGACCATTGATTAAGCCTGCCAACCATTTTTTGAAAGTACCTCCATACCCAGCTAAAGGAAATCGTCTACCATATTCTTTTACGCTACTTTCATAGGGCTTCCCAGTCAAAATGGAATCCGCAATCGCAATTGTTAATACAGTATCATCTGTAAACCTAGATTGCTTGGTAAAAAGATCAAACTCTTTGGATTTATGATTACTTTTTTCAAAGCGTGATCCAATTACATCTCCAATAATTGCTCCTCTCATTGATAGATATCTTTCAAGGTTTTTGCATAATTATTTTTTTGACACTTCATGCCTTCGGCAGACAGGGGCTCGCGCACACTGATTTGGCTGTTGTATTCAGTTTTGAATAAACATTATTCTAATTACCATACCAATTAAAAACTTTGTGACAAACCACCCTAGCTCTAAAAGATCCATAAACCGAAAAGCCTGTAAAAACTTATCAACGTGAACACTTGAACACTTGAACACGTCATCCCGTAACCCCACTCCATTTCCGCTTCCTATAAATCATATCCTTAGCACAATCAGAATGACTTTCCAAAAGTGACATCACTTCAATGTCCAAATGCCCTAACAATTCCATGGTGCTTTCAAATTGATGAATAACACCGCAATGGGTGGCCTGGATCGGTCCATTTAGTTGATCCATGCAGGTAATGACCAAATGTTTTGAAACCATTCTGGAATAACTCCGATCACATTGTAAAGCATAATTCAACATGTCCATATCCAGAGGGCTTACTCGTTGGGCACCTTGCCAGGGATTATATTGATTGGTTTCCTTAGGATTGGGGGTAAAATCCAGGATCAATTCTTCATTAGATAAAAATCCATTTCCATGGCGCGTTTGATAAGTACGAGTGATGTAATAAATCTCGGGAGCTGGCAAACGATTTCTGGTAATTATGGAAATGGCATTCCTACTGGTAGTATGAGCACGTGTAACATTCGGGAAAAATCCATGATCCATGTCTAACAAAATTCCCTGGCTCCCTTCAAAAATCAAGTGATCGTATTTGGAAGAGGTCATCAGATTATGAAAAAAGATTCTCTCCTCAACCAAGTCGATCAAAGGCAAGATAAGCTCAACCTTTTCTTTAAATTGATCAATTTGAGATTTTAATTCGTTCCTTAGATTGGTATTCCCTGTTTTTTTCTCATAATAATCAGCAATTGCCAAAAGTCGCTGTTCCAATACTACCGGATAAAACAAATCCTGAACGTATAACTTATGAGGTCCTTCATTACGTTCGATGGTAGCGCCAAAACCGACTCCGCAGCTGCCGTGGCCATTTACTTTTTCCAGGTCCTGATTATAAAAAATATCAAGGGGGGTGGTAACCTGAGCTAGTGCATCTACAAAAACGGTTGGACTATACCCTAGTTCATGTAAATGGTTTAGTTCATTATAAAAGGCAATGGGATTAAAAGTGCAATATTTACTCCAATAAGTAGGTGCCCCCTGAAGGGTACCACTACCAATACTGGAAAAAACATGACGTTGGCCTTTTTCATTTACTACGGTATGGCCAGCCTGATGACCACCCGAAAATCGGATAACTAATGGATTGGAGCTATGACGGCAAAGGTAATCAGTAGTGATTCCCTTACCTTCGTCACCATAGCCCAAACCCAAAACAATGGATGCTTTCATTTAAGCCTTGTTTGGAGGTGATTGATTTGGATGCCAAAAATTTCTAAGCGTGTCTTTAATGGCTCCGGCGGTTTGTCCATCAAAACTTCCTGTTACCGTACCTAAATCTATTCCTTGAATCATGGCAATCGTAGAAGCAATGAGTTCAGCTACCAACCGGTGATCTTCTAAAATTAAGAAGTGCTCGCCAAGCATTTGCTTCCAGTACGTTAAAACACTCTGATTATTGCGATAACCAGTCTCATTAACATGAATATGAAAAACATTATATTTTTCTTGTGCTTCTCTTAAGAGTGTTTTAGCATCTACCTTGGTAGCTTCATGATAACCCATTATGTGTTTTAGTGAGTTTTCATCCAGTCCATTCCAGCTTTTTTCGTCTCCTACTGTAAATAAAAATCCTTTCTGGTTTCTTTTTTCAAAACAATCGATGGAAGTGTGTCGACCGGCAATCAGCCAAGCCAGTAGATAGGATTCCATGGATTGGCCTCCCCCACCACCTTCAATATAAATTTGTGCCAGGCAATCATTCATTTCCAAGGCACCCGATTCAAACTGTCCAACTTGAAGGGGAGCGCGATCAGTGATGTGATCTCCAATACCAGAGAACATAACCTGTGGATCCTCTATCCCATGCGATAATAAAGTATCCATTAATGAGCCCAGTTTGTGTCTGATCAATTGCTCTGGAATCATTCCCATTGATCCAGTTACATCTAAAAATACAGCAATGGCAATTGAATTAGGGTGTGCTTCAGAATCCCGGCTTTCGCGAAAAGTAAGTCCATTAGGGTTCATAGCAGGAGACATACGCGATTGAAAAATTTCATCCCTGGTTTTTCCCTGATAAGTACTACGTACTCTTGAGTAGTCTTGATTTGACCATCTTGAATATCCCATAATCATTTGGTTTTTTGAGGTTAAAAAACACTTAGTTTTGTTTCTAAACTAAGTACCACGATTCAAATATAAGAATACTTAGTTTAAAAGTCAAACTAAGAGGTCGAAAAAACAAATAATATTAAGTGTAATGGGAAAAACAGGTAGTGAATCCGTCCCTCCAAAAGTTAATTATTGGAGATTGGCTTAAATAGTTTTATTTCCATGGATAGAGACAGATAGAGACAGATAGAGACAGATAGAGACAGATAGAGACAGATAGAGACAGATAGAGACAAGCTAAGCATTCCGATCTACATTAAGTTTAATTACCTTAGAAAAGAATCCTAAACTTAAAACAGACACTTTTTGCTTGCCTACTTGGTTCCAATAGCTAAACTGCTTCAGGGAAGCATAATATTTTTAGAAAGGAAATTGCAACAGAGAAAAGCTCCAGCCTGATTCTGCCAATCAAAGGCCCTTTCAGCAAATTTTATTCTTTTTACTATCTTTAGCAGCATCACAAAAGTTTCAATACAATGTCTAATAATACAAAACCCTATATTGGTGCAGATAAAAAACTTCCGGAAACTACCATTAAAGCTTTTATCTTGGGAGCAATTCTTTCGGTGGTTTTATCAGCTGCGAATACCTATTTGGGGCTGTTTGCAGGTTTAACGGTTTCTGCTAGTATACCGGCCGCTGTAATTTCCATGGCAGTGCTTCGGCTTTTTAAAAAACATAATATCCTTGAAAATAACATTGTGCAGACTTCGGCTTCCGCTGGAGAATCTCTTGCAGCCGGGGTTATATTCACATTCCCTGCACTTGTCTTGTTAGGGTATTGGACAGAATTTAATTATTTAGAGACCATGTTGGTGGCTCTATGTGGGGGTGTTTTAGGGGTTTTATTCACCGTTCCTCTTCGATCTGCTTTGATCGTAAAGAAGAAATTACAATTCCCTGAAGGGGTAGCAACTTCTGAGGTTTTAAAATCAGGTGAAGAAGGAGGAAAGGCCATTCGCTATCTAATTTGGGGAAGTTTGGTGGGTGCAGGAATTAAACTGGTTGAATCAGGTTTGAAGTTATGGGGCGGAATTGCTCAAGGAGCTACAGTGGCTGGAAATAAACTGTACATGTATTTCGGGATGAACTTATCCCCTGCCCTCATTGCAGTAGGCTATATTGTTGGAATTCGAATTGCTGCTCTAGTATTTATTGGAGGAGTAATCAGTTGGTGGATTGCAATCCCTATATATGTAGCCATTACCGGAGTACCTGATGGGAGTACGGCAGTAGGCCTTGGAAACTCTATTTGGAGTGGTCAAATTCGCTATTTAGGGGTAGGTGCCATGGTAGTGGGAGGACTATGGGCTTTAATTGACCTCCGTCAATCCATTGGTTTTGCTGTTAGCAGTGGGATAAAAGCTATTCGCGAAAAAGTAGATTATTCTAAAATACTCCGTACTGAGCGGGACACTCCGATGTCTTATGTGATTGTGGCTATCGGCATTATGATCATTCCGGTATTCATCATTTATATGCGCATGGTGGGTGATTATTCCATCTCTGCCCTAATGGCTATTCTGATGATAATCGCCGGTTTTCTTTTTTCGGCGGTAGCAGGTTATATGGCTGGTCTGGTTGGAAGTTCTAATAATCCCATATCAGGAGTAACGATTGCAACTATTTTAACCTCAGCACTTATTCTCTTAGCTTTATTGGGCTCAGGAGCAGAACGTGGTCCAGCTGCTGCTATTATGATTGGAGCAGTTGTTTGTTGTGCTGCAGCCATAGCAGGGGATAATATGCAAGATCTTAAAGCTGGGCATATTCTTGGTGCTACTCCTCAAAAACAACAAATAATGCAGATGGTGGGGGTTGTTTCAGCAGCCTTAGTATTGCCATTGGTGCTTCAACTTTTACTTGTTGGGTACGGTTTTGGTCCAGCTACAGAGGCTAACCCAGACTCCTTGTCGGCTCCCCAAGCAACGCTAATGGCTAGTGTAGCTCAGGGTGTTTTTGCAGGCAATTTACCTTGGACGATGGTTTACATCGGAATGGCCCTTGGAGTAGCGATCATTGCTTTAGATCAGTATCAAAAAAGTAGAAATGCAAGTTTCAGAGTTCCTGTTCTGGCCGTAGCGGTAGGTCTGTATCTTCCTTTCCAATTGGATAGTGCCATTATGTTAGGTGGTGTTATTGCCTGGTTGGTAAGCCGTTATCAGAATCAACTCAAAGCCTCTAAAGGGGATGGACATAAAGCTGCTTTGCAATCCAGTGAGCGAACAGGACTTTTGGTCGCCTCTGGTCTGATTACAGGAGAAGCATTAATCGGTATTTTATTAGCAATACCAGTTGCCATCACTCAAAGGTCAGATGTATTGTCTCTTGGATTGAATCTAGGTACTTTTGGAACCGTTCTAGGTTCCGCAGTGATTCTTCTGGTTTGTTTCTGGTTGTATAATAGAGCAACTGCTGCTTATAAGGAAGGATAATCTTTGAGTAGTGAGTAGTGGGTATTGTGTAGTGAGTTAAGGGGATTGATTCATTCAATGTGAGGTTGCTTATTTAAGGTCTCTTTTGCACGCAGATTTCGCCAATAATGCAAATTGATATCTGCAAAATTAACGGACTCTGCGTGCCATAAAAGTTTCAAATAACTGAAATCCCTCCATTTTTACAATCCTAAACATGGAACGCTGAACACGGAACACTGAACCAAGAAAAGCATATTGCAACCTTTCCAATAAACTCCCGGATGACTATTATTTAGCTGATTACGGTTTAGGAGTCGTATTCTTAATAAAGTCAGCCACATCCTTTTTAAACTTCTCCAAAGAAGGCTGATGAGTATACATCATATGTCCAGCTTCGTAATATTCCATGATGATATTGTCTTTGATATGTTTGGGTAAACCTAAATGATTAATGGAATATTCAACTCCATAAAAGACAGTAGCAATATCATAGATTCCATTTAGTATCAAAACCTTCATATTGGGGTCTCGGGTCATGGCCTGGGCCATATCAATACCTGTATTTATTGCTGCCTGGGTTCCCCAGCGTTGATTTCCCTGGTGACTCCAATCCCATTTAAAGCCTTTGCGGCCACCTGCAGAAGTGGTATAAGTCAAATCTTTTGACACCTTTAAATCGCCATAAAAATAATCAAGAAAAGCTGAGATATAAGCAGGAGAAATGGCAGCACTTTGTGGATCATGATCACCAGTTTGGCTGATTCCATCCATATTAATACCAGTGAATCGTGAATCAAGACGTCCTACAATTTCTCCTTCATCTCTTAAGAATTCAGCAAAAAATTCGCCATTGGTAACTCGGAGGTCGGCTCTGTACCAATAATCAGCATCAGTACCCGTATAATTGGCTAATTTTTGAGCCATTGATCTTTTGGCAGATTCTGTTAATTGATCTCCTTTGTATAAGGCAGGAACATATTCCTCTTCTGTAAATTTTCGGATTTCATCCAGAAAAGCATATAAGTCCTTAGGCTTATTTTCAATCTTATCATGATACCAGGCAGTAGCTGCATAAGTTGGGAAATGCACCACATAGGGCATATCATCTCCAGGAGGAAAAATTAAAGTTCGGAGATCAAAGACTGCCGACACCATAATTACTCCATTCATCGCTATCCCCTGACTTAGAAGGTTGTTCATAACCCCTGCATTCCGGAAAGTTCCATAGCTTTCCCCCAAAAGGTATTTGGGAGAATTGATGCGGTCATTCTGGATCAAAAATTGCTTAATGAAAAGACTTATGCTTCTGATATCCTGATCTACTCCCCAAAAATCTTCAAATTTGGCCTCTCCCACTGGTACGCTCAGTCCGGTTCCTACTGGGTCAATCATTACTAAATCAGCAATATCCAGCACTGAAAAATCATTGTTGACCATCTGGTAGGGAGCTGCTGGTGTAAAATTAGTATCATCAACTACTATACGTTTGGGGCCTAGCACCCCCATATGTAACCAAAAGGAAGAAGACCCAGGGCCTCCATTATAGGCAAACATAATCGGACGTTTTCTTGCATCATTTTCTCCATTTTTTGTATAGCTCGTAAATCCAAAATGTGCTATTGGCTGATTGGTTTCATCCTTCAGCATCATCGTTCCTGCACGGGCTGTAAATTGGATTTTTTTGCCGTTGACAGTGGCTTCATGCTGAGTTTCGGATACCTCAGGTTGAGGAATAGGTGCCTTTTTTTTGCTTTCAGCTGCCTGTTGAGCGAAAGTAAAAGTAGCTATACTTATTAGGAAGAGGAATGTGACTAGTTTTTTCATATTTTTTTGTTATTCGTTAATCGTTATTGGTTATTCGTTTGCTAATTTACACATTTGCCCATTTACTCATCCAAGGTTTAACAAATCCATTGCCGTTTGGAGAAGTACATTACATCCTCTTTCAAGATCCTTTTCTTTCGTAAATTCTTTAATATTATGGCTGATACCTCCTACACTAGGTACAAAAATCATGGCGGTAGGACATAATCTCGCCATCATTTGGGCATCATGGCCAGCTCCACTTGGCATTCTTTTTACGGAATAATTTAATGCCCTAGCCCTCTCTTCAATTTTACTAACGATACTTTTATCGAATTGTACTGGAGGAAAGCGTACCAACTCTTGTTTTTGGTAGCTAAGGTTTTCTTGCTTAGAAATCCTTTGTACATAGGCATCAAGAGCAGTTTGAGTTTGAATTAAAGCACCTTCATCTGTATTACGTAAATCAACAATAACTCGTGCTTCCTGAGCTACCACATTAATCAAATTAGGAGATAGTTCAATCAAACCCACTGTACCCACCTGGTTGCCCCCCGTTTTCAAAACCTGCTCTCTGACAAATTGGGCGGTAGAAGCTGCGGCATAACCAGCATCTTTTCTTAAGGGCATTGGAGTTGTTCCGGCATGGTTGGATACTCCTTTAAATATATATTCAGTCCAGTAAATACCCTGAACCATTTCTACCGCTCCAATATGGATCTCTTCAGCCTCCAAAACTGGACCTTGTTCGATATGAAGTTCTAAAAAAGCGGCTAGCTCTAAATCTCCGCAAGGCAATTGGCCATTATAGCCAATCCTTTCCAACTCCGTTCTGATACTAACGTTGGATCCATCGACTGCTTTGGCGTTTAACATATTTTCAAGTTCAGCAGTATGACTATAGGCATGACTTCCCATCATGTCCGGTGTAAACCTTACTCCCTCTTCATTTGTAAAATTGGCTACTGCAAAAGGTCTCGCTGTAGTTATTCCAGCTTCATTCAAGGTTTCCACTATTTCCAAGCCTGCTAGAACCCCCAGGCTGCCATCATATAAACCTCCTGTTCCTACTGTATCCAAATGAGAACCTACCATTACTAGAGGCCCGGAAGATTTTCCTGACCGGATCCCAAACATATTTCCTAATTCATCGATTTTTACTTCCAAATCGAGTTGTTTCATCCACTGTTGGAGTAAATCCCGAGCTTCCTTGTCTTCATCTGTTAAAGCTAGCCGGCAAACTCCACCACCAGGTAGTGCTCCAATTTGTCCGAGCTTTTGGATTTTATCCATGAGACGAGGTAGTTTAATTTTAAGGTCTTTATGATGCATAAGCTTCCTTTTTTCAGAAAAATTTTCAGGCCGATATATTTAAAAATCTATTTGCGATATTTTTCAACTGCTATTCCATTCTTTATCATTTTATCTTCTGCTTGATCTACAATTAAATCTTTAAACTGCCTTAATTTTTCATCAAAACCAACGTGTTTGTCCATCATATAAACCATTTCAAACTCTATTTCTTCCCAGGTCTCAATAGGAGCATGATTATGCTGGATTTGTACCTCTAATTTATCCAGAGCATTGGCAAATTTGGCTTCCGGGCTACTTTTTTCTTCAAATTCTATCCACAAATCATAAATCTCTTTCCCTAATTTATCTCCTAATTCGATGCGAATATTTTTGATGGCCTGCATTTCACGAGCCTGTTTCTGTTCTTTTATCTCAGGTTTCCGGAGGACATCCAGGGCTGAAACATCCCCAGCTTCAATTTCAACCAGATCGTGAATGATAATCATTTTAAGTACTCTTTCCAGGTCTACATTCACAGCTATTTTATCTCTTAGTAAAATAGCCATTAGCGACATTCGCCAGGTATGTTCTGCAACGCTTTCCTGGCGATTGTCAGACAACCAACTGTGACGCATCTCACGTTTTAGTTTTTCTGCCTTACCAATAAAGTCTAGGATTTTGTTTAATTCGACATTCATTGGATGATTAATTTTATGGGTTTACTTTATAAAATGAAGGCTCTTTTTCTAAGTTGAATTATAGTAGAAGTAGATAGAAGTAAGTAGAAGTAAATTGGTTTTTTCAATTTACTTCTACTTACTTCAAATTACTTCTAGTATACTTCCCTTAATTTAATTAATCGAATATGACAATCCTAAAGAATAAAAACTCTGAGTTCCATCAAATTCAAAATCAGACTCCCGCAAACCTAAAGAAAGTCCGACTCCTATCCCCTTCCACACTTCAAATGAAATAGTATTTAACCAGGTGTATTCAAAAAGGCTAACTGCTGAATTAGGATCTCCTTCTACTATTTCCTTTTTGCCACCATAGGGTAAAAAACCGGTCAGGGTGGAAGACCAGGAAACAGCTTTAGAAGCCACATTAAAACTATTGGTATAATCGACTCTAAACTTGGCACCCAAATCCCCTTGAGAATCGATCCCATCAACTCCGGAAAAGGCAACATGATAGTTTAAAGGATGTAGCACAACAACCAGGTTTTGCACAGGAGTAAGCGTTGCTCCAATACCAATATCGAAGGTACCCGGATTAAAAAAGTTTTCAATGGAAGTATTAAACTCGCCCAATCCTGATAGGGCTATCCAATTATTTAGTTTATATCCTGCCAGGGAAGATACATTAAAAATATCCACGGTTCCATTATCGAATAAACCATCATTTGACAAAGAATCATCTGCCTCGCTTAAGTCTACATCATTCCATGCTTTTGTAATAACAGCTTTATTTCTCCAAAAGCTTTTTTCGCCCTCTTTGTTAGCAAATGCTGTCAGGCCAATATTCAATGAAGTTGAACTAGAGTTCGGATTGGGGCTGGCTATCCAGTCGTTCGATTTATTGAAGTTTAAACCAACCAGGCCTGTAAGTCCGGTTTGCCATCCCGATAAAATGGTAATTTCTTTTTCAACTCCGGCAAGTTCACCTTGCAGGGCACTTAATTCTCCAGATTTTTCATCAATCTGTGCCTTAAGCTGTCCCTGTTTTTCTTTAAGTTCTTCGAGGGTTTGTCCTTCACAAATGATCAGACTGCAAAGGAAAAAACATAAAAAGAATAATTGTTTCATCATTTTCATTAGTTGTTAAAAAATAAAGCGTTTGAGAGTATTTAGACCAAAATAACTTAAAAAACCTCGTTGCGAGGTTTTTTAAGTTTAATCTATAGGCGGCTGGGGCCGCCTATAGATTAAACTTAAATTTGTCTATTTATTTAATTTCACCTACCTGCAACATGTATTGGTTGCAATCATATACTGCAAATTCTCTCATGCCATAATGGAAGGTTTCAATAGGGTAACAGATTTGAGTTTTGTCTTTCCATTCCTCCCAAAGTGAATCTACATCGTCGGTGTAAAGATAAATGCCACCTGTTAGAATAGGATTAGGATGTTCCTTCTGGGAAAATCGACGACAAAACATTATTGAAATGTTGTCTCTTTGTACCTGAGCCCATTCCTTTTCAAAATGCCCCAGGCATTGGAAACCTAAAGTATTTACATAAAAATCAATAGTCTCTTCGACATTATTGACTTCTAACATCGGGCGAATTTCTGTTAGCTTCATAACAAGGTCTGTTTTAAGAATTATATTTTAATTCATGAAAACAAAGATTAAGCCTTTATTCAAAAAATAATAATTCATAGTATATTTAATAATTACGCAACGCAATAACTACTAAAATACATGCCATGGGAAGGATTACAGAAATAAGAACCTCAGGCGATAATGACACTCCAATTTTTCCTGAAAAATACAAAATGCATTACCTCTATTGTGACCATTGCGGTTCATTTGACCTTGAGACGTGGAAAGAACCAGAAAATCACAAAAATCTGGAAAAATTGCAAAAAAGATTATCCCGGATGGCCATTGTCTTTATCATCATTGCCATTTTTATGGGATTTATCCTCTTCCAAACTACCTTTATTATTGCTTTTATTGCTGTTGTTTTTTTTGTAATTGCCATGGCAGTGAGACAAAGAATCAAATCTAAAATAAAAGTTGCAGGAATTCAGTGTAATAATTGTGGGGCTAAGTATGAAGATGGTTCTTCTTTTTTCACTTCAGAAGAAAACCCAAGAAATCTTACTATGGGTGATGTCCCACTTCCATTGAATAAAAACTATCACTTTCCTGGAGAATCGCTTGGGCTGGCTGATGAGGAGTAGAAGCAAATTGGTTAATTCTTTATTAATTACTGCATATTAAATTCTGAAATAGAGTTATATGTATCTAACCCATGGGAATAAAATAATCACAAAATTCTTTACCAATGAAAAACACAATCCCCTTCCCTAGACTATTTTCTATTTCTCTCATTCTCCTGTTTTTTATTCAAATTAATTACGCCCAGGTCAATCCACAACAGTATTATTACCTTCAAGCCAGACACAGCGGAAAATACATCCAATTAGCTAAAGATTCCAAAGACTATGGAATAGCTTTAATTCAGGGAGATCGAACCGAGAATGCTCATCAACAATTCCAATTTATTCCCACAGACAATGGTTTTTACAAAATTCTGATACGTAACAGCAGGCAGGCCGTTGATGTCATGCAATCTTCTTACTCTGATGGGGCTATTATTTTACAATGGCCCTATAATGGCACTCCTAATCAGCAGTTTGCTTTGGAAGCGGCAGGCTCTGGTTTTTATTTTTTGAGAGCCAGACACAGCGGAAAATATTTAGATATTGAAAATGTCAGCCATCAAAACGGTGCGCCACTGATTCAATGGCAAAAAAACGGAGGATTCAATCAGCAATTTCAATTAATTCCAGTACCTGCAAAGCCAGAAAGCCCCTCTTTACCTCCTACTGTTTCTCTTTACCAAGAAGAATTAAAAAACATCACTGATCAAATTATCAGAGGAGTTCAAAAGGTAGCTGCTCCTGGAGTTCCAGGTCCATTGATTTTATCTGACCAACGGGCCTTTCCAGTAGTAGTAGCCGAAAATAAAAATCAAATTCAGCAAGCCGTGGTTGCTGCTGCTTATTATGGTCAGGGAAAGGTAGTAGCCTTCGGACATGATGGTTTTTTCGCAAAAACAGATCTTCAATTTGGTCAGACACAATTACTCATCAATAATGCCATTAGATGGGCTGCCAGAGGCCAAAATTCACCTATTCGGATCGGTATATCCGGTCCTCGACACCTCATTGATCTTTTTAACAAAGAGTATGGCTTTCAAGCTTCCCCCATCGGTCAAAAAGATTGGCAAAATCATCTTCAGAATTTCGATGCCGTTTGTGTTTGGTCTGCTAACTTAGGGACATTGCAAATAAAGCAACTTCAATCTTTTGTACGCCAGGGAGGAGGACTCTTGGCAGCTGATTTGGGTTGGGGATGGCAATCTCTCAATCCTAGTAAAGACCTTTATCATGATAATTCAAGCAATAAACTAATGCGACCGATGGGTATTGCCTGGGCACCTTATTATGCTCCTGACCCAGCTGAAGGATATTCCATAGTAGAAAGTGTATCGCTATTAAATAATACTAAAATCGCACTGCAGGCATTGAATGAACTTAGAGGAAACATGGAACCCGAAGATCAAAAACAAGCATTGTTTACCTTAGGGCAAGCCGGTGGTTTTGGAATTATGAGTCAAGAAATCGATGATTTTATTCTTTCAGAAAAAAACCAGCCTGATTTTCCTGGACCTGATTTTCCTGCAACAATTCCTCCTGGAACGCCACGTACATCAGCCAATATTACTGTCCAAGCGCAAAAGTTTGGGGCTAAGCAGGCCACCTGGCACAGTACTGGCTTATATGCTGCTCCCGGAGATATCATTACACTTAGAGTTGATCCGAAGATTATCAATAAAGGACTTAAAGTTCAAATAGGAGCCCATTCTGATCAATTATGGGGAAAAGATAAATGGGATCGCTTTCCAAGCATTATTCGATCCATGCCTATTAATCAGGTAGAGGTAAAACTTTCTAATCCTTTTGGCGGATTAATTTACATTACTTCACCTGCCAATTTATCCCTTGGTGATTGTCAATTTTCATTCTATAAAATTATCAGAGCCCCTTCTTTTGAATTGGGAAAAAATAATCTTTCAGAATGGAATAACAGTATTCGATACCTTCCGGCTCCCTGGGCAGAATTAATTAGTGATAAAATAATTTTGACCATTCCGTCTGAAAAATTAAAACAAGTTGACAATCCCATCCAATTGATGCAATTCTGGGATAAGGTTTTAGATTTAACGGCTGACCTAGCTGTACAGTCTAGAAGTAGAGCTAGGCCTGAAAGAATCGTCCCAGACAAGCAAATTTCAGCAGGATATATGCATAGCGGCTATCCTATTATGACGCACCTTGATGCTATCGATCGAATGCTCAGCATTGAGCAACTTCAGACCGCATGGGGCCTTTACCATGAATTGGGACATAATCATCAACATCCAGATTGGACTTTCAATGGCACGGTAGAAGTTACCTGTAATTTATTTACACTTTATGTCAGAGAAAAAGCAACAAATATTACTCCAAGAATGGCATTTATGGATCGAGGCCGCCGACCAGGTCCAGAGGTTTTTTATGATGAGCAAAAAAGAATCCCTGCTTCCCAAAAGTTCATCAAATGGAAAGCAGATCCCTTCCTGGCTTTGGCTATGTATGTCCAATTACAGGAAGCATTTGGTTGGGAAGCTTACCTAAAAGTTTTTAAGGAATACAAGCAATTATCTTCTTCTGAACGTCCAAAAAATGATGATGAAAAAAGAGATCAATGGATGGTTCGATTTTCTAAGATTATTGGATACAATCTAGGGACTTTTTTTGATGAATGGGGAGTACCTGTCTCTGCTGAGGCTAAAAGAGATATTGCTCATCTACCAGTATGGTTACCTTGATTAGTAAAAGGAGGCGAGGCCATCTCACACACCAGAGGCGGATTCGCCAGCCAATTATATTCTTTTAGGAGTAGTTTTCCAGGCGTCGAATAACGATGATCCCGATAGCTATCGGGATATGAGACGCCCTTTTTACTTTTTACCAATTTGAAATTTCCTCAAAAAGTCGTTTTTTTGCGCATAATTTATGACCACAACTAATAATTAGATATGTCTGACAATAAAGTCATTTTCGCCATGGAGGGGGTATCCAAAACCTTCGCACCAGGCAAAAAAGTCCTCAATAATATTTGGCTTAGTTTTTTTTATGGAGCTAAGATTGGTGTTTTGGGTCTTAATGGATCTGGAAAATCAACCTTGTTAAAATTAATTGCCGGCTTAGATTCCAATTTTGAAGGTCGCATCAGCTTTGACAAAGAGTATAAGATTGGCTACCTGGAACAAGAACCAGAGTTGGATGAATCCAAAACAGTAAGGGAAGTAGTAGAAGAAGGCGTCCAAGAAATAGTAGACCTATTGAAAGAATACGAGGAAATCAATCTCAAATTCTCTGAACCTATGAGTGACGATGAGATGAATAGCCTCATTGAAAAACAGGGAGAATTGACTGAAAAACTGGATCATAATAATGCCTGGGAGTTAGACAACAGGTTAAACACTGCTCTTGATGCCCTCCGTTGCCCTCCCGATGATGCTTCCATAAAGGTACTTTCTGGTGGAGAAAGACGCCGTGTAGCTCTTGCTCGTTTACTGTTAAGCAATCCCGATATTTTGTTATTGGATGAGCCCACCAACCACCTGGATGCCGAATCTGTTCATTGGCTTGAGCAATATTTAAAAAACTTCCCTGGAACAGTCATTGCTGTGACCCACGATCGTTATTTCCTGGATAATGTAGCAGGCTGGATTTTAGAATTAGATCGTGGAGAGGGCATCCCCTGGAAAGGCAATTACTCCTCCTGGTTGGAGCAAAAAGCAAAAAGATTAGAGCAAGAAGAGAAACAAGAAAGCAAACGTCGCAAAACTCTGGAGCGAGAATTGGAATGGATTCGAATGGCTCCCAAGGCCAGGCATTCAAAGGGTAAAGCGCGTTTGAACGCATATGATAAACTGGCCAGTGAAGAAACGAAAGCTAAAGAGGCAAAACTAGAAATTTATATTCCGCCAGGGCCACGTCTTGGAGATGTGGTAATAGATGTTGAAGACCTAAGCAAAGGATTCGACAATCGAATTTTATTTGAAAATCTAAGCTTTAGCATCCCTAAAAATGCCATCGTCGGAATTATTGGCCCCAACGGAGTAGGAAAAAGTACTCTTTTCCGAATGATCATGGGACAAGAAACACCAGATAAAGGAAGCATCAATAAGGGAGATACGGTTAAAGTTTCTTATGTCGATCAAAATCATGAGCAATTGCAGGATGGTAGCAAAACGGTATATGATGTCGTTTCGGAAGGTAATGAATTGATTGAAGTGGGGAATGTCAGTGTTAATGCAAGAGCCTATCTGAGCCGTTTCAATTTTGCAGGCGGTGATCAGCAGAAAAAAGTGGGCGTCTTATCCGGAGGGGAACGCAATCGACTACAATTGGCGATGACCTTACGAAACGGTGGTAATGTATTACTTCTGGATGAGCCTACCAATGACATTGATGTCAATACTTTGAGAGCATTAGAAGATGCCTTAGATAATTTTGCCGGTTGCGTCCTGGTCATCTCTCACGATCGTTGGTTTATAGACCGATTGGCAACACATATTCTATCTTTTGAAGATGAGGCAGAAGTCATTTTCTTCGAGGGGAATTATTCACAGTATGAGGAAATGAAAAAAGAGAAGCTAGGAGATGTAGCTCCTAAACGTCCGAGGTTTAAGAATGTGATCAACCGTTAAAATAGAGTTTGTTTCATCCACCTTTAGGATATTGCATTGATTAGATTTAATTTTTAATCATTTTTTTTGACACAGACTTCGTACACTGACTGCTACGGACTTTCACTGTTTTAGCCTATGATTAATAAAACATACACTGATTATTTTTACCAATTAATGCACCCACGAACAGATGGACGAAACCAGCTCTTTTTTAAAATTTTGCTACCGTTTCCTTAACTGCCTGCCTTACCAGGGGCTTCAATTTTTCAGATAAGATCATAATGTGATCAAAAGCCAGTTTGTCAAAAGAATTCATTGGAAAATCAAAAGATCGGATGGGAGTATTTGACTTATAACTGTGATTAACTTTTTTTACAATTTCACGCTCTGGTGAAAATACTTTGATGTCACAGCTAATGGTAGGTTTAATACTTGAGCTAAATCCTCCCAGAAGTGATCTGAGATCTACCGAAACGGCAAATGAAAAATAATAATCGGCATCATAGCCGTTTTTAACCAGTTTTTTCACAACAGTCTTTGGAATAAGAATGCTGGGAAAACCATGCTTTCCATATTTAACATGATCACGCAAAGCGTCTTTATCTGGAAGGTTATATTTTTTCCGTCCATTTACTTCAGCATAATAAATCGTACAGGCATAACGCTGCATCATTACCCTCAATGAATCCAAATTTCGATTGTACAATCTTTTTTCCCGCTCCGTAACCATATCGTAATCATCGAGGGCATTAAGAACATCAGGGCTTGAACCAGACTTCATCTCCAGAAGAACGTTTTTTGTGCTGGTAAAATCTTGGGCATTCACTCCTGCTATAAGTAGGACGAGGAAGGATAATGTGAGAATTTTAGTTTTCATATGTTTTTTGGTTTTGTTATCACGTGTTCACGTTTTCATGTGTTCACGTTTAGTGCTTGCAAAATTATAGGTGCCATTTTCTATTGATGCTTTTTAATAGGTTCATCGATTCACCATTTTTTGAAATTTCCGAAAAGTAGATCCTTATCGTTTTAAAAGTCTGGAGACTGTTTTATTTGGGTGAGGCCCGTACGGGCCACCATCAGGTCATAATATAATAGAATCGTAACATCAAAAAATCTGCACATCTACTAATCTACATATCTACAAATTTGCACATCTACTCATCATAGTATCATAGTATCACAGTATCAATTAATCACTCAGGAGGTCCTTTTACATTAAGGCCAGCTAATTTTTTTCTCAATTTAGTCATAAATTCCTCACCAGGGTCATTTTTTTGGGTTAAATAATTGCTGTCGGTCTCCTTCCAAAGCGGATGATTTCGGAATGATTGGTATTCATCATGGCCAATAACGTATTCAATTGGATATTTTTCGGCAAGTTGTCGGATCAGCCTGGCATTGGCTTTTAGCTGCTCGTTTGTCATAGGAAGTTGATCGCCATCTGCTACATTTTCTATACCTATGGCCGAGTGGTTCAAGCCGATAACATGACGGGCAAAGACCGTATCCGGAAGCAGTTGATAGATCGTTCCATCGCGGTCAATTAAGTATTGAGAAGATACATTAAGTTGACTTGCCCCTTGGATGGCCGTCCGAAAACCGGGTAGTTTGGGGCCAAAAAAGACGCCGTAGGTCTTCTGCCAGGTGGGAACTACCGTAAAATGAACCACTACCATCTTAGGCTCAATACTAGGGAAATCTTTTACGATCTCGTATCTATTTTTTAAGTAATCCAAAGACAGTTGTTTTCTTTGTTCATCAAAGCTAATAGGCAAATCGATGATCGTTAAATTTCTGCTGCACTGCATTAGTGAAATACTCACCAAAAGAAAAACAGCAAGGTGCTTCAAGTTCAGCATAGGCCAGATGAGTCATATTTTTATAGAAAATAAAGAAGCCCAAACATTTTTGGAATGTGAAACTGGGCTTCCTTATCATTCAAGTATACAAATAAGAGTTCAAATGACCTTAATTTGGATTACAAATTATTTTCTTTTGCAAATGCTGATTGGCTCAAGGGAAGCTTTGTGCTCTTATTTTTTCACCACCCTAGCACTCAAAGAATTACCTGTGTTCATACGGATGGCCAAGGTGTATAATCCCTTAGGTAAATTATTTAAGGGCAGGTTATATCTTTGCTCAATCCCGCTATTTTTACTCCATACAAGTTGCCCTAGGCTATTGTACAAACCAAACCATTCTGCTGATACCGAGCCCTCTATCTCGATGTTTAGATGATCACCAAACGGATTTGGATAGACCTTTACCGGATGCTTTGAAGAAAGCTCCTCCGGGGCATCTACCGTCAGGGAAGTGTTTTGCAAAGCAAGCAAAGCATCCAGTTTTCCATATCCCCATTTATTATTAGGAACCTGTCCGGTAAAAGAATCGGAAATACAAGACCGATGGAGAAGATCCAGGATCTCATCCGGGTTAAGATCCGGGTTAATTTCCAGCATCAGTGCAATGATGCCTGTGCTTAGAGCAGCGGATGCACTTACTGCTCCCTGAATTCCATATAGACCATTACTCCCTTGGACAATATTACTTCGAAAAGTAGCATAATAGGTATTAGGACTATAAGCACCAACACCAAGTTCGCCAGGAGCGACAAAGTCGATCCCTAAACGACCATCTTGAGTAGGACCTACACTGGACCCCTTCCACAAGTCACCTGCCTGGCCTTCTTCTCCATTTCTTGAATAGAAATCACCATCAATATTAGTCCAGGAGTCATTTGCTACATAGTCGCCAGGAGAAATAGCACCTTTAGAACTAGAATAATCATTCATACTATGTCCATCTACCACAAAAGATCCAAAACGGTTTTTATTATTTGCCAGGGAGGGATTGAGGGTAGCCTGAAAAACACCATCATCCTGGACCTGGCTAGCCTGTAGGATAATCTTATAAGTTCCAAGTACTCCCTGATTATCAATTAGAATTTCACGTCGATCAGAGGTTGCACCAAAAAAAGCTTGGTCAGCACCTCGATGATAAATCACAATATCTCCCAGGTTATTATCTGCCGCATCACCTCGTCCGGAAGGTGCAGGAAAGGGCCCTTCAACGGTCCCATTTGGTCGTTGTATACTTAGGTTAAAACGATCCTTTTCTGAATACCACAGGTCAAAACGCAGGGTTCCTGTTTCTCCCTTTTCGACTATAATTTCTGCTGTTTCTCCCTGTTTTAATTCTCCTCTTGCATAATTGGCTGCCCCCCCTTCGAAACCTACTCCGCAAATAAAGGGGTTTCCTTGAGCCACAAAATCATCTATTGCCCGACTGATAGCACTAGTACCATCAGTTGGTCCACCCAATGTACCAACATTTAAAAGAGTGACTGAGGGCAGGCCCAACTCGGAGATCTTATCCTGAGCGAAGTTAAGAGCAATGGGTATATAGTCAGGATTAAAGAAACTATTTTGAGCTGGTTGACCATCGAAGGCAGGGAAAGACTCTTGTGTAAGTTTAATACTAATGATTGTTGCATTGGGTGCAACCCCCTTAAACCTTCGATCTCCTGTTCCAGAGCCATTTCCTGCCATAATCCCTGTTGTTGCAGTTCCACGTCCATCCCGATCCATGGATAAAGGCTCCCCATTAGCGTTCAATGAGGCGTTTATCTGTGAACGTGAAATGATAGTACCTACTCCATAAGGATTATTGGAGTCATTGGCCCCTGTAGGATTGACCATATCATAGATATATGCAATCCTAGTGTTACCCTGATCATCGATAAAATCAGGGTGCCGGTAATCAATCCCTCGGTCGATCATAACAATGACTACTCCCTCACCACTTACATTATATTCTTGCACGGCCTGATCAATGCGAGCGGCGGCACGCAATTCAGGTCCCTGAGCGGAAAGTGAAACACCTATGATCAGACAAAATAGAATAAAGGCAATATGCTTCATAATAAAAAATTTACAATGAATCGGTTTAAACAAATTGATCATTTAAACACCAATTAGTTTAACCCATTCATAAGTGAAAATAAAAGTATTGATATAGATATATCGCAGAGAGGACAACAAGGTCATCAGACCAGAAAAGAAAAAAGGAGGTTTATTTAATAATTAATGTGTAGCGCCCGGCGGGCGCTACACATTAATTATTAAATAAACCTCCCTGAGAAAAGGAAGCACCTGAAGGATCTTTCCTCCAGGTGCTTCTTTATATTAACATTGCTTCAATCTTATCCTAAAACAGCCTGACTGCTTACAAATGGCTGTGTATACAATCTTTCTCCTGTAGCTTTGGCCATAGCATTAGCCAATGCAGCCATAATTGGAGGTAAAGAAGGTTCTCCTAAACCAGTTGGATCAATGCCATTGTCTACAAAGAATACCTCAATTTCAGCAGGTGCCTCTGAGTGACGGATCAGGCGATACTTATCGTAGTTTGTCTGTTCAGGAGCTCCATCTTTAAAGGTCAATCCACTATACATGGCATGGCCAATTCCATCTACAATACCACCTTCAATCTGGTTTTTAGCAGCAATAGGATTCACTACAATACCACAATCAACGGCACACCATACTTTTTTAACCTTTGGCTTATTATCTACCATCTCGACATCTAAAACTTGTGCAACATAAGAATTGTGACAATAGTAAGCCGAAACTCCTCTATAAACTCCAGCCATATCCTGGCCCCATCCTGATTTTTCTTTAACCAGTTTTAATACACCTGCATATCTTTCGGCATCGTAATCATTTCTTTCTCCTACAGGATCTTTAATAGCTCGGTCAAACAATTCTAATCTAAGTTCTATAGGATCTTTGCCCATAGCTTCTGCTACCTCATCTAAGAAAGATTGTTCTGCACCAGCGATGAAATTGGATCTTGGTGCTCTCCAGGCTCCTGTAGAGATATTGGATTCTTTTCTATGGTTTTCGGCCAGATAATTATCCACTGTCCCGGCAGGGAAACGATTGGCAAATACAGGGCTTCCATGAGTACCGGCACCTCTTACATGAATTGCAGTAAGGTTTTTATCAGCATCCAAGGCTGCTCTGTAAACTACCTTATAATCAGGGCGGTAAGTACCCTGGCTCATATCATCCTCTCGAGTATAGACCAATTTAACAGGTGCTCCTGCTTGCTTTGAAATTAAAGTAGCTTCTAATCCAAAGTTTCCATAAAGACGGCGGCCAAATCCACCTCCCATTCTGGTCATCATGACAGAGACCTTGTCTTCTTCCATACCTAGCAAAGCCGCAGCTGTTTTTCTTAAAAACTCTGGTGTTTGGATAGGCCCTTTCAACTCTGCTTTATCAGCAGTTACATTAGCATAGAAATTCATTGGCTCCATGGTATTATGGGCCAGGAAAGGAGCAGAATAAGTACGTTCAATAACTTCATCAGCATCGCGGAAAGCAGCTTCAGGATTGCCATCTCTTCTGGCAGGATCGGCTTTTTGGCTTACCAAGTCGCTTAGAGTAGCCTCATGGTCATCACTACTTTCTAATGAAGATTCCGCTTCCCATTCAACATTTAATGCTTTTTTGGCTTTCATTACTTCCCAGGTGGAGTTCCCAACTATGGCCACCAGATCATTAAATACATTATTACGATCTGACCATTGCTGTTCTATTCCTTCCGGAGCAATATTGATGGTAAACACATCTTTAATACCTGGCATTGCCTTTACGGCATCAGCATCTACTGACTTTATTTTCATACCGAAAGCAGGTGGATGTTCGATCATGGCGATCAACATTCCTTCTTCTTGTACGTCCAGGCCAAATAATGGCTCTCCCTTAGCAATTTTGGGTCCATCAACATTGAGTCGATCAGTTCCAATTATTTTAAAATCTTTAGGATCTTTTAATTCTATTTCCTCAGGAACGGTCACCTCAGCAGCAGCGGAAGCAATCTCTCCATAACCAATCGTCTGACCGCTCTTTTCATGTGAAATAAGCCCTTCATTGGTGGTCAATTCTCCAACTGGAACTTCCCATTGTTTAGCGGCAGCTTCTAAGAGCATCCTGCGGGCTGTAGCTCCGGCCATTCTTAAGCTTTCCCACCCTTGTCGGATAGACTGACTACCACCTGCTAATTGGCGGCGGAAATTTTCTGTATTCAATCCAGCTTGTTCTACAATGACATTATCCCAGCTAACATCCAGCTCCTCAGCAATGATCATTGGCATGGAGGTTTTGACATTTTGGCCAATCTCGGGATTAGGAGACATAATGGTAACAACTCCATTATCTCCAATTTTTAAAAAAGCGTTGATATCAAACCACTCCTCCGGCATAGCCATAATCTCTTCCTGAGTAGGAGTACAGGAAGCCAGCCAGCTAAAGCCCAACACCATACCTCCACCAGCTACAGCCGAAGCCTTAAGGAAAGATCTTCTATTATAGGTTGTTTTTATAAGACTCATGATAGTTTTTTTAGAATTAAGAATGAAACATAAAGCGAAGTATGATCATTAAGTTGATCAACTATTTGCAGCTGTTTTAATGGCAGCTTTAATTCTGACATAGGTACCACAGCGGCAAATGTTTCCATTCATGGCAGCGTCAATATCGGCATCACTCGGGTTAGGATTGTTATTTAATAGAGAAGCAGCATTCATGATTTGCCCGGCCTGGCAATAGCCACATTGGGGTACATCATGCTCAATCCATGCTTTTTGCAAGGGATGATCTCCTTTTTTGGAAAGTCCTTCAATGGTAGTTATGGATTTATCAGCTACTGCAGAAATGGGTAGGGAGCAGGAACGCATAGCTTGTCCGTCAATATGAATTGTACAGGCTCCACATTGGCCAATACCACATCCATATTTAGTACCTACAAGCTTTACATGATCTCTTAAAACCCATAAAGTGGGACTTTCAGGATCAACATCAACCTGGTGATTTTCTCCGTTTATTTTAAGATTAAAAATAGCCATAATAAATAGGTGTTGTTTTTGAAATGGATAAATAGTGCATTCGTTAATAGAAAAACAAATGAAATTGTAGTTTTAAATTTATCTTTAATTAGCAGCCTGGCCAAATTTTAAGTGACCAATAACATTTTCTTAGGGTTATCTTAATAGGGTTAAGAGTCAATAATATTAAATTTAAGAAAAATCAGGGATTTATTATTTTTGTAGAAAACCTAAATAATTGATTGAAATTATTAGTAGCTTAGATAACTTTGATCTTAATGCTATCAAGCTTTAATTAAACCTATTTAAAATTCAATATTTGAACCATTGAAACCACTCATTGGAATATTTCTCTGTAGTTGCTTGATTATACCTTTTACAGGTGTATTCATCTGGTTGCAATATGAACAATGGGAGATTCAAAAAGAAGTGGAAGAAAGGATTGATTCTGGAATCGAGGCCAAGGAATTGGTCACCCTCAAATTTGATAAAGAAGAGCTATCGGAATTACGTTGGGAACATGATCGTGAATTTGAGTTCAGGGGCCAAATGTATGATGTTATAGAAAAGAAAAAAGAAGGTTCACTTACTGTTTTCGTTTGCTGGTGGGACCATGAAGAAACCCGATTAAAAGAAGAAGCTAGAAAATTACTGGCCAACCATAAATCAGAACAACCTTGGCAAAACAACACTCAAAGCCAGCTGGAACATTTCGTTAAGACACTGATAGTTGATGATTCTTTTCCACAAAAAGAATTTACCTTTCATCATAGAAAAAGCAAACTTTTTTATCTGACAGGAAACTATACTTCCGTAGTTCAATGCCCTCCTACCCCACCTCCTAATTTGGCTTAATCACATTTCAATCAATTTATTGGAACGGGAATCACCGTAAAATCAACCGGTGATCCCATTTGTGAATGCAATTAGTGTATGTTGGATGCATATGCTATGTCAAATTTTGTACAGCATGAGAAAGTGGATTGTGCTGTGCTGCTTCCTGATAAGTATCTCAGGAAGTTTTGCCCAGCAGTTGAGCATTAAAGAATATCAAACCGCTCAAGCTCTTGAATTTGTGACCTTAATGAGTCAGGAACCACAAGCCTATGCCATTAGTGATAGTGCAGGGCAGGTAGACATCACCAAATTTAAGGGAGCGGAGAACGTAGAATTCCGCCTCATTGGATATCAAGGAATAACTAAAAGTTATGAAGAACTTCAGGAAAAAGGATTTGTTCTCTACCTGAAGCCAACCCAATTTTCACTTAACCAGGTGGTGGTATCGGCTACTCGTTGGAATCAGTCCCAAGGTAGTGTGCCTGCCAGGGTAAGTACTATTCCAACTAAAGATATATTCCTGCAAAATCCTCAAACCGCTGCTGACCTTTTAGGAAGCTCTGGTGAAGTTTTTATTCAAAAGAGTCAACAAGGTGGAGGTAGCCCCATGATCAGAGGATTCTCGGCTAATCGATTATTATATACCATTGATGGGGTTAGGATGAATACAGCTATTTTCCGGTCAGGAAACTTACAGAATGTGATTTCATTAGATCCTTTTTCACTAGAAAATACTGAAATCCTTTTTGGTCCTGGGGCCGTCATTTATGGAAGTGATGCTATAGGTGCTGTAATGGCCTTCCAAACACTGAAGCCTCAATTGAGCTTAAAAAGCAAACCGAGCATTAGTGGAAATACCCTAATTAGGTACGCTACTGCCAATCAAGAGAAAACCATACATTCTGACATTAATTTTGGCTGGAATAAATGGGCCTTGATTACCAGCTTTTCTCATAATAATTATGGTGATTTGAAAATGGGCAAATATGGTCCTGAAGAATATTTACGCCCGTTTTATGTAGAGACTCAAAATGGTCAGGATCTAATCATAAACAATGAAAATCCACGAATTCAAACACCGAACGGTTATTCCCAGATCAATTTAATGCAGAAAATCAGATTCAGGCCTTCCAAAAAATGGGATCTTCAATATGGTTTTCATTTTTCAAACACTAATAATATTCCAAGATTTGATCGTTTAATTCGACTGCGTAATGACTTACCAGGGAGTGCAGAATGGGAATACGGGCCTCAAAAATGGCTTATGAATAATTTGAATATTACTCATAATCAGGTGCACCATTTTTATGACCAAATGAGTATTCGGCTGGCCCATCAATTTTTTGAGGAAAGTAGAATCGACCGGGATTTCCAGGATCCGGAAAGAAGAATTAGGGAAGAAAATGTAAATGCATTTTCAGCTAATATAGACTTTATTAAATCCCTAAATCTCAAAGCCAAATTTTATTACGGCTTAGAAGCAATTTATAATGAAGTACAATCTCGTGGACTAATTGAGAATATAGAAGCCGGGAGTATTGAAGCAGGTCCTGCCAGGTATCCACTTTCCAGTTGGTATTCTTATGCTGCTTATGGGGTCTATCAACAAGATCTCTCCAGCCATATTAATTTCCAAATTGGATTGCGTTTTAACCAATTTGGCTTGGATGCCGATTTTAGAAATAACCTTGATTTCTATCCTTTTCCAAATAGTCAGGCAAGCATCAACAAAGGAGCCTTAACCGGAAGTTTGGGAGTAATTTATCGACCTACAGAAGATTGGTCAATAAGCACCCTCTTTTCTACTGGATTTAGAGCTCCCAACGTGGATGATATTGGAAAGGTGTTTGATTCGGAGCCGGGTTCTGTGGTCATTCCCAACCCCAATCTCAATGCGGAATTTGCCTACAATTTTGAGGCTAATTTATCCAGGATTTTTGGCAGTGGTATGAAATTGGACTTTACAGTCTATCACACGACCCTGGATAATGCCCTGGTGAGGAGAAATTATCAGTTAAATGGTCAGGACAGTATAATTTATGCAGGAGAATTAAGTCGAGTACAGGCCATACAAAATGCAGCAAAAGCTAGGATTTATGGCTTTCAAACTGGCTTTGAGATCAAATTTTCGAGGAGCTTACGCTTAATTTCACGTTTGAACATACAGGTGGGTGAAGAAGAACTAGATGATGGAAGTCAAAGTCCTTCTAGGCATGCTGCCCCATGGTATGGACTTACGCGTCTGACTTATTCCAATAAAAAATTGGAAGCACAGGTTTATCTTAATTATAGTGGAAGTAGAAGCCATGAAGATTTACCACTGGAAGAAAGAGGTAAAGTTTTTTTGTATGCCCAAGATGAAAATGGTCTGCCCTTTTCTCCTGGATGGATAACCACCAATCTAAAAACAAGTTATCATTGGACCGATTCTTTTTCAATAAATATTGGCCTGGAAAATATTACTAATCGAAGATATCGGCCCTATAGTTCGGGGATTGTAGCCCCAGGAAGAAACTTGGTGGTTTCCGGGAAAATGAGGTTTTAAAATCAGACATCAGACATGTCATGTTTAGACATGACATGTCTGATTTTAAAGGACATGACATTTTTAGAGTCTAATTACAACTCACTGATTTCCATAAATTTACCGAAAAAAGCACTCTTAAACATGACATGACATGTCTAGACATGTCATGTCTAATCACAACATAGATATCCCCTTTCATACTAAAATATGTGCCTATTGATAAAAATACCCATCATCTGATTTTCTAATTCATGCTATATCAAATATTATCGATTCTATTTAATCACAAAATTTTAAAGCATGAAGCGATTGTTATTATTCAGTTTATTGTTATTTCTCTCTTTAGAAATTTGGGGTCAAGCATTACGGCTACCTCCCAGCGCTAATAACCAACGATCTACCCTAATCCAAAGCATTGGTTTAGTAGAAATTCAAATCGATTATAATAGCCCTGATGTAGACGGCAGAGAAGGGCAAATTTGGGGCAAATTAGTACCCTATAATGAAGGCAAACCCTTTCCCTGGAGAGCGGGAGCCAATGAAAATACAGTCTTCTCATTTACACATGATGTCCAAATCAATGGCCAAGACCTTAAAGCAGGAAAATACGGGTTCCATATCATCCCAGATGAAAAGGAATGGACACTCATTTTTTCAAAAAATTCCACTTCCTGGGGTAGCTTTTCCTATAATGAAGCAGAAGACGCCTTGAGGATAAAGGCAATCCCTCAATCTGGGACTTTCACAGAATATTTGACTTATAATTTCACAGCAAAAGCCAGTGACCATGCCATCGTTGAATTAGCATGGGAAAACAAAAAAATTGAAATTAAAATCGATACCGACCAAAGGGAAATTATGCTGGCTAGTCTTCGAGAAGATCTTAAGGGAGCTGCTGGTGCCGGTCCAACTACCTGGAAAAACTGGGCAGATGCAGCTTCCTACAGCTTAAACTACGATCTTGGCAATGATGAGGAAGCCCTAAAATGGGCAAATCGTTCAATCATTTTCAACCCTAGCTTCCGAGGATACATCACTAAATATGGACTACATGATAAATTAAATCAAAAAGAGAAAGCCACTCAGGCATGGAATCAGGCTCTCGTTCTGGGTTCAAATGAAGATTTATATCGCCTGGGAAGAGGTTTAATAGCAAGGGGCAATCCTGAAAAAGCACTAGAAGCCTTCCTGATGAATAAAGAAAAATTTGGTGAAATCTGGCCGGTAAATCTTGGCTTGGGAAGAGGCTATACGGCAGTAAATGATAAAAAAAATGCCAAAAAGTATCTTGAAAAAGCCCTGGCACAGGCTAAATCACAGCGCCAAAAAACACTTATAAAAACTCTAATTGAAAATTTAAGCACCGAAAATAATTGACAACATCTTTTCCTGCCTTACCCGTTTGAGAAAAAATTCCTCAGATCGATAAGGCGGGAATAACCCGACTCCTAGTCCTAAGGAACTTTTCCCGTAAGATTCTTTTTTATGTCACTAAACCTATTTAATGACATGAAGAAAATTGACAAGAATTTCACCCTGCATTCTTATCAAAAAGGGATCGCTCTTTATACCGAAGCCGCAAATAATCTGGGTCTTTGGGCCTCCGAAGAGTATGTCTTGAATAAATATTTTTCAAATAAAGACCATATCCTGGATGTAGGATGTGGTGCAGGCAGAACAACTTTTGGCTTACATCAACTTGGTTTCCACAATATTATTGGCATTGATATACATCCAGATATGATTTCATCAGCAAAAGAACTTGCTAATCAAAAACAGGTTCACCTGGATTTTAGAGTAGGCGATGCCACTAATCTCGAATTTGAGGCAAGTTCTTTTGATAGCCTATTGTTTTCTTTTAATGGGGTAATGACCATTCCTGGGCCTGAAAATAGAATAAAAGCATTCCAGGAAGTCCATCGCGTTTTAAAGCCAAATGGTATTTTTATTTTTACCACTCATGATCGAGAGGCAGATAAAAACTACCATGAATTTTGGGAAAAAGAAAAAATCGCCTGGAAAACAGGCCAACAAGATAAACGACTTCACGAATTTGGAGATATCGTTAATTATTCTTCTGATGTGATGCAAAATATATATGTTCATATTCCAGATAGGCAAGAAGTTGTTGACCATTTATCGAATGTTGGATTCAAAGTGGTAGAAGATTTTTTTAGACCAGATCGATTTGAAGAAAGAGAAGCAGTACTTTCCTTTTCTGGTGATTGCCGCATATGGGTAGCCCAAAAAACAGCATAAAATGAAAAAAAGCAAAGAGCATCCCTCTTTACTGCATTATCAAACAAATGCCTTATCTTTTATAGAAAACATAGCTATCCAACAAAAGAAAAAGGCCTTGACCTATATCCTATCCGAACTTAAAAAGGAAGGGTTAGGCTCTTTTATTTGGGAACAATTCCATAAAACTCTTTATGAAAAAGTCAAAGTTTGCCTTCATTTTCATCCTGAAAGATTATGTAATAAAGGCTTTTCGGTAGCTGAGGGATTATTAGCAGATGGTATTTATAAAAATCAATTTGAGACAGGTATCTCCAGCGGCAGTCCAACCGCTTTTCCTGGAGGAGCCAGAGACCAATGGGAAAAGGAAATATTTGATGGCGCTTACCATATGAAAGGAAGCAATTTTGCAAATCGACCCAAATATGGAGCTCTCAGATTAATGCATTATCCTGATGGGCCTTCTCCTCGTTTTGGGTCTTCTTATTTTATTCTTAATTCCAAAGTTAGCCATCGGTCCTCCTATACTTTTGGAGGCAGTCAGGAAAAAGAGAAAATGGAAAGATCAGGTACCTTAAAACATTGGGAGCCGGTTATGGCCGCTCTACTATTAGAACTAAAAAAAAGTGGTAACATATTGGGCATAAAACCTCCCATTCAAGCCAGTGAATTAATCAAGTTATTAACCAATAGACTCAATAACTCCACAGTAGATTTTCTAGAAAGCCCTCTAGGCGGCACATTGGATAGTTTTGTAGAAGCTCAGATTCATGGAAGTATCAGTCTGAAGGAAGATGTCGAGCAACTAATTATCGATCCATCTCTAAAAAGTACGCTTACAGAATCAGTCTTAAAATCTCTTTGCACTAAATATGATATCCAGATGGCTTATCATCCTGGGTTTGTGCTCCCTGTAAATAAAGTTCCAAAAGAATTCAGGGGATATGCTATTAAGCCCTTGGCAGAATATATTGCAAAAAATGGCATCATTACCGCAGCAATTATAGGAGAAGCCTCCAACGAATTTTACCTGGAACCGGAACTATGGACAAGGTTTGGAAGTTATAAGGAGGTGCTCACCAGTTTTAGAAGAATATGGCATGTACTGGTAGAAAATGGTAAGTCTCAAAGTGTATGATAGGAAGTTAATTTTAATTTAAATATAGATCATATAGTTTATGAACAAATACCCTATCCGGCTATCTATTAAAGGAGTCATTCTTAAAGAGGACAAAATGCTTTGCCTAAAACATGAAAAAGATGGAGAGGTCTATTATACCCTTCCTGGAGGTGGGCAGGAATTCGGAGAAACCATTCACCAAGCAGTAAAAAGAGAGTGTCTTGAAGAAGCCAATGTCCATGTCCTCCCTCATGAAGTAATGTTCATCCGTGACTATATTGCCAAAAATCATGAATTTTCAACAGGCAATGAGGAAGTACACCAAGTAGAAATAATGCTTAAATGTTCTCTAATTGTAGAAAGCGAGGCTAGTTTGGCCATCCAGCCAGATGATTTCCAAATCGGAATCGAATGGATTCCTTTAGCACAACTATTATCCACCCCTCTTTATCCTCAAATTTTAAAAGAAAAAATCACCAATTACCTAAAAGGTAGCAATGGCCTTATTTATTTAGGAGACGTCAATTAGTATTGGG
>JANQPA010000014.1 GCA_028285545.1 Saprospiraceae bacterium
GTACTAATTCTGATTTTAATTCTTTTTGAAGAACGGAAATTCCCGTTAAATAAGGCTTTGGTTGTTCCGGATTAGGCTTCAAATCTTTGGGGTCAGCTATCCAAATAGAATTACGCCCTCCCAGTACAAGTTCACCGCTTGGCAAAAAAGTAAAAGCATTAAATTCAAGGTCTTTTATTCCATATTGATAACTATAAGCTTCAATTTTTATCTTATCGGGTGTGAACTTGTAGATTTGTTTTGGAGTTACCAGCCATACATTTCCCTGAGGATCTGTCCGCATATATAAAATTTGGGCAATACCAAATAATTTTTTGACATCATAAACGGCTACCAACCCTTTATGAGGTTGGTCTACCAAAGCAAATCCTAGTTTTGCATCAGGACTACTAACCCAAACCCTTCCATTTAAATCTTCTGAGAAAAACCTGGGATATTTTATAATTTTAGAAGATCCCATATCAGGTAAAAAATTCAAAATAGTATCCTTTTCTGTCAAGTAAAGGCTATATCCTTCTTCGCGTCGAATCCAGATGTTCTTTTTACTATCTTCATATATTCTATTGATCAAACCAACGGTGTAGGGAAGTCCTTCAGGTTCAAACTCACTTTTAAATTGTTTCCATTTATTTGTGGTCGTAGACCATTTGATTAATCCGCTGTTTCTAGTGCCAATCCACAAATTGTCATTGCTATCAAAATAAGCAATCCTCATTTGATTATAATGGATAGATTCTGGTATTGTAATTTCTTTAAAGGATCGTTCTGTCAGATTGTAAAGACAGAGTTGACTTGCATCAATTAGGTACCACTCCTCAGCTGATTTGACACCGACTCCATGGGATTGATAATGATTATTTGAATTGAGAAAGGGTTTAGGAATAGGTACTCTTAACCATTTTTTGGTATTTATATCCAAGTGGTAGACGGCATCTACATCTCTTGCAACTACTGCCAAATCTCCAATCTTACTAGGAGATACCAGATAAAAGGCAAAGCCGGCACCTACTTCATTATAATCTCTAAAAGAATAATTGGTAAACTGTTGAAGGGTGGGGTCAAAAATATTAAGTCCATTGGAGGTTTTACCCCAGATTCTATTTTCTTCATCTAGAAAGGTAATTCCATAAAATTGATCCTTTTGCCAATTATTGAATTTGACAGAACTTGTCATTTGGCTTTTAAGGTCATAGCTAAGCATTCCCATAGAAGAGGAGATCCAAATTTCTCTTTCATTTTTTCTTTTTATATCAGCGGTGGGAGAAAGTACAATGGTTTTTGCTTCTGCTGAATTGCGATCATCCAAAGGCAAAAGGGTGAGGTTTTGATTATAGGGATCAACAATTCTAACTCCTTTTGACCAGGCACCGGAATAAAGCCTTCCTTGATCATCCTGATATAAATCCAAAAATACATTTTGGCCTGATTGTACATTAAAATCATCATCAGGAAAACAATACCATTTTAAATCATGACTATATTTGTTGATACGAAGAAGTCCCGACCTACTTCCTGCCCAAATGATGGAATCATTTTGATTATCCTGCATCATTTCATAAATCCTGTCTGCTCCTCGGGAAGAGTTGAAATATTGAGTTACCTCTTCTGGGTTGACCCGGTAACATATGTAAGTATCCTCTTTTGGATTATATCTGATAATTCCCTGATTGGTAGTTCCCATCCAGATATCTCCATCTGCTGTCCTATAAAAAGAGAAAATGCCGGTATAACCATCAGCAATAATGCTATCCCTCAAAACACAGTCTTCCATTTGATAGTTTGTTAGCTTCCCAGTCTTAAATTCATAAATTGACCAACCGGTATGATTGCCAATCCAAAGCCTTGAACTATCGGCCAATAAACTATTCACACGACCATCCTGGAGGCTTTCAGGATCTTTTACATCTTGTAGAATATTTAAAAAACTGGAACCATCGAAGCGACTCACCCCACTATTGGTGGCTATCCAAATGAAACCATGAGGATCTTTGACTATATCTCTTACGTGATTACCCGCTAGTCCGTCTTCCATGGTGAGGACGGATGGCTCGTCGATTTTGATCTGTGCAAAGGAATTCCCCTGCCAGAAAAAGAACGAAAAAATCAGCCATTTGAGGATGCGGGTGTGAATTCTTTTGTTCAACAGTTAAATATTTAGATTGATAAGTTAGTTATTTTTCTAATAATAATCATGCCCTGACTGAGTGAATGGGTAGTTATTATGTGTGGAGGACTCTTCTATTTGAGTGAAAGAAATCAAGCAGAAAACAAGGATGCCTTGATGCTTCTACTCAGTAAACTCCCAAACCCACGAATGATAAGAGTCTTCTCCATCATTTAGTGTTTAAGGATGCCTGAATTTCCACTAAACTTGTGTCATAACAAAAGCACAAGACATGCATACCATTACGTATTCAGGAATTAATCGAGAAGTTTGTTTTGAGGGAAGAGACCGGTCTCTGCTGGATATATCAGTGGAGCAAAAAATTCCTCACCTGCATGAATGCGGGGGTAATGGGCATTGTACTACCTGCAGAGTTAGAGTAATTGAAGGAAGTAAAAATCTTTCCAGACCTACTAGGAAGGAAAAAATTATGGCTGATCTAAGAAGATGGGATCCATCAGTTAGACTTGCCTGCCAATGTTATCCGGAGGGGGATGTAGAAATCCAACGTTTGGTATGGACCAGTGGAGAGATCAATAAACTACAATTGGAAACAGTGCCGGAAGGGGAAGCGGAGGAAAGAGCCATTGCGATCATGTTTTGTGATATGCGCAACTTTACCAAACTCACCTCCCATAATTCTTCTTTTGATATGGCTCATATCCTGAATAGGTTTTATACCGTTTTGGGTGATCCCATATTAATGAATAATGGAGTGATATATCAGTATGTGGGGGACGAAATTGTTGGAATATTCGGTACTTCAGGAGGAACCAAAGAAAAAAACTGCCTTGATGCAATTAGGGCTGCCATGGGGATGAAATATGCTATTAGCCGTCTGAATGGCATGGAACTTCAGGATTTTGATACACAAATTAAGGTAGGCATCAGTCTACATTTTGGAAGGGCATACATCGGATATCTGGGGCACCCTAAACATCGTCAATTTGCAGTGATAGGAGATCCTGTAAATGTAGCAAGCCGTATTCAGGAACTAACCAAAGAAACCCAATCCGGTATTCTCATTTCTAAATCCGTCTATAATAGTGCCCCTGAAGGACATTTGAAAATAAATCAGGTTATAGAGCGTGAACTGCGTGGGAAAGATGAACCATTTGAACTTTATGAGCTGGCAGATTTTGCCCAACCAGATATACATCTTGAGCTGCAATCTTCTCTGGATTTTATTCTTCAAAATACAGAAAGGTTTAGTGATCGATTTTATAACAAAGTATTTTCCAGAAAACCAGAAGTAAAAAAACTGTTCCATACTGATATGAAAACCCAGGGTCGCTTGGTGACACACATGATCGCAGGGATCGTGTATTCTCTTAGCCGCCCCGAACACTTGAAAATGGGCTTGTCTAATCTGGGTAAAAGTCATGAAAAATATGGGGTTCGAAAAGAATACTATCCGATAGTACTAGAATGTCTGATGGAGACAATTCGGGAAGAAATGGGTGAAAGCTATACAGAGCGGATAGGAGAGGCCTGGAGAAAAGGCCTGGGTCTGGTAATGGAATTAATGAAAAATTGGCAGAATTAATAAACAATCTACCTTCTCTTTAAACTAAAAAAACAAAATTATGAAGCGGTATCTTTTTTTGTTGTTTGGTGTTGTTGCCTATCTCATATTTTTTGGCACCATTCTTTATGCAATCGGTTTTATAGGCAATATTATTGTACCCAAAGCCATGGATGGAATTCCTGAATTACCTTTATGGCAAGCTCTTTTAATTGATGCAGGACTACTTGGAATTTTTGCCCTACAACATAGCGGCATGGCAAGACCAGCTTTCAAAAAGTGGTTTACACGAGTAATTCCTGAAGAAATTGAACGATCCACTTATGTCCTCATCTCGAGCCTCTTGTTAATCTTGTTATTCTGGCAATGGCAGCCCTTAGGAGGAGTGGTATGGACAATCGAAGGCGCAACAGCTAAAACCATTATCTGGGTTCTGTTTGCTCTTGGATGGGTAATCCTCTTTGCTAGTACTTTTTTAATCAATCATTTTGATTTATTCGGACTTCGCCAAGTGTGGCTGGCCTTTCGGAAAAAACCTTACACAGACCTGAAATTTAATGTTCCAATTCTTTATCGTTACGTTCGACACCCTCTATATTTTGGTTTTATCGTGGCCTTTTGGTCCACTCCAAATATGACCATTACTCATTTGGTATTTGCTCTTGCCTGTACAGGATATATCCTGGTGGGTATTTATCTGGAGGAAAAAGATTTAATAGCAAGATTTGGAGATAAATATCTTAGTTATAAAAAGCAAGTCCCCATGCTTATTCCATCACCATTTAAAAGATTTAAAAAGAATAAATCATCTAATACTGAAACCTTGGAAGTTGCTTAAAACAAATTCAAAATCAGCTCAGGTGTGCTTTTAATGGCACACCTGAAACAAAACCCATAAAAATGAAATTTTGGAACCATTCTTTTCTCAGATATTTTCTTGGAATTAATTGTTCTGAATACCATGTCTTTCGAACCATTTTCCAATTAAATGAAGCATCTCAGGATGTTTTTCGGGCCATTGAAGACGCCCCCACTGATCATAGCCAATATTCAATTCCTGATTATGGCCGACATCGGGAATTTGATAAATCTCGTAGTCCGTAAATCCGGATTGCTTAAAGTAATATTTAAGCATTGGCATCATAACCTGAGGAGGAGTTATCGGGTCCTCCTCACCATAAATATATAAACCTGGAATTTTAACCTTTGTGAGGTGTTTTTCAGGAAGAAACTGATCAAATGTAGCCCGCCACCATTTTAAATCTTCTTCTGTTCTGGGCATATCGATGTACTTTCCCCATGTTTTTTCTTCAGCAGCTTTGGCTTCAGTAGCTAAGACTTTCCAATTTCTACCCGTCCTGATGTAGTAAAAATATAGTTGCTGATAGGCCAGTGCCTCTTGAATTTCATCCATCGATCTACCATCGCGAATCATCCGCGTTCTCAAAGCAAGATATTCTTGCTCAATTACTTCTACAGAAGAGCAGGAGCTAAGCATCAAAAAGTCAACATCCTTGTTTTCCTCCTGAATAATAAAGGACACATAACAAGCCTGGCTACCACCACCCAGAATAATTTTATCTGAGTCGATAAAGCTTTCACTTTTTACCTTATTTATTAAAGCTATCGCATCATTTGCCAATTGATCAAAACTTGCGTCAGAAATGTGACCACTGGATTGTCCCTCACCTCTCCGGTCATAAATGATTACGGCTATCCCTTTTCTTGCAAAATAGTCTGCCCAGGATCTATATTCCCAAGATCTTATGGTTCCGGTAGCGCTACCATGAAGCCTGATCATAAGTGGGAATGGGCCTCCCTGGCTGGGGACATATATTTTTCCTTTCAATACCGCATGGTCAATATTCCATTCAATATCTTGGATATTGTAAGGGGGTGGAGAATCCTCTTCCAATAAGACGGAAATATTGATATTTAAAGATTTGAGTTTATCGTCCACCCTTAAAAGGCTATGCTTTCCCAGTCCAAAGGGCAATTCTATAAGGAGTGTATCTTTAAGCTGGCTGGCTTTTATGGGTTCTTGGGCATAAATCAGGCTAGGTAAACTCAGGAGCACAGGATTTTCTCTATTTCCAAAATTAACCTGAAGTTTCATTGGCCATGAACTATTTTTATACTCAATAAATCCAGTCCAGTGGCCATCAAAAGAGGATTGACAAAATGATCCTTGTATTCCGAGGAAGAGTGTCCATAAAATAAGTATCTTTTTCATGTAGTTTTAGGCTCAAGTTCTAATCTATAACTTGAATTGACTGAAAAAACACCTTTGGTTTTCCTATGGAAAATCTAAGGATGTAGTTTCTATCCTTTTAAACTCTAACTTTGAAGCATGTCATTAGCATCAAATTATCGCATAGGTGATTTTCGGGTCAATCTAAGATCCAATGAATTATTTGATATGAAAAATGAGAAAGCTGCCAAAGCTATCAAGGTAGAACCAAGAGTAATGAAAGTATTAGAAATTCTAATCCGTAATAGCCCTGATCTAGTTACGAGACAGGAACTGATCGAAGAAGTTTGGGATAACTACGGCGGTGCCGAAGATGCACTAAATCAGGCGGTTTCACAATTGCGCAAAATCCTGAATGATAAAGACAAGAAAAACCGGATTATTGAAACCATCCCCAAAAAAGGGTATCGGCTAAATAGGATAGAAGAGGTGAAAAAGAAAGGCAACCATAATATTATTCTGTATGCTATTTTTTCTTTCCTAATAATCCTTCTGCTTATTCTTTTAATAAAAAACAGGTCACCTGGCCCAGTACCTGCCCCGGAGGCACCCCAAAATACTTCTCAACAAGAAAATAATATGAATCATAAGCGTCCCAGATGAATGCTCAGCTGGAAAGTCTAGGGTTTATCGTTCTAACTTAATTTAAATCGCCAATAAATTAATTATATTTCAGGATTGAATCATCCTAACTAAAGTCAACAATCCATGAAATACCTTTCATTTTTATTAGCTTTTATCTTCTTTATTCCATTAAATGCGCAGAATTTTTCCTCACAGGAAATAGCCAAATGGGAAGCACAAGCTCAGCGGATAACAATTTATCGGGACAACTGGGGCATACCTCATATTTATGGCAAAACTGATGCTGATGCCGTTTTTGGGATGCTCTATGTACAATGTGAGGATGATTTCCCACGAATTGAAAGAAATTATTTGTTCGGCACCGGCCAAATGGCAGAAGCTTATGGCAAGGATTTTATCTATCAGGATTTAAGAGCTCAAATGTATTTTGATAGTCTCCAGGCAAAAGCACTTTATGAGAAGAGCCCAAAATGGATGAAAGACCTTTGTAATGCCTTTGCAGATGGCATTAATTATTATCTGTATACTCACCCTGAAGTTAAACCGGATCTAATTACTCGATTTCAACCCTGGATGCCCTTTACTTTTAGTGAAGGAAGCATTGGTGGGGACATTGAAAGGGTTTCAACCAGAGGCCTGGAAGCATTTTATGGCAATGGCTACCAGTCATATGTCGAGCCAGTCAAACTATATGATGATGAAGAACCCAGAGGATCTAATGGATTTTCCATCGCTCCTTCCAAAAGTGCCAGTGGAAATTCCTTGTTTTTGATCAATCCACATACTTCTTTTTATTTTAGGTCAGAATTACATATGGTCAGTGAACAAGGCCTGAATGCTTATGGCGCGGTGACCTGGGGCCAATTTTTTATTTATCAGGGATTTAATGAGAATTGTGGATGGATGCATACTTCTACCCGAGCAGATTGTATTGATCAGGCTTTAGAGACCGTGTCAAAAAATGGAGATAAATATTCCTACCATTATGGGAATGAGCAAAGACCAATGGGGGAAAAGAAAATAACGGTGCGATATAAAGATGGAAATCAGGTTAAAGAAAGGTCGTTTACTACTTATTATACTCACCGAGGTCCCATTGTCAGAAAAGAAGGAGATCGATGGGTGAGTTTTCGCATTATGGTCAGACCATTAGATGCCTTGAAACAGTCTTATTTACGTACAAAAGCTAAAGGATTTAACAGCTTTAATAAGACCATGAAAATCCGAACCAACTCCTCTAATAACACCGTTTATGCTGATAAGCAGGGGAATATAGCCTATTGGCATGGTAACTATATGCCAAAAAGAGATCCCTCCTTTGATTACAGCGGTACTGTGGATGGAACCAACCCTAAAACAGATTGGGATGGTTTGCACAAAGTAAAGGATATGATTGTGGTCCGTAATCCAGCCAGCGGTTGGATCCAAAACTGCAATGCTACTCCATTTACTGTAGCCGGGAATAGTAGCCCCAAAGCAGAGGATTATCCTGTATATATGGCTCCTGATAGAGAAAATTTTAGAGGAATCAATGCGGTTAAAGTATTGGGCAGCAGAAATTCCTACACATTAGATGATTTAATCAATGCCGCAAATGATCCTTATCTGGCAGCCTTCGAAAAACTGGTCCCTGCCTTAACCGCAGCTTTTGATAGAGTAGGGGATAGAGGCAATGCAGATGTTGAGGATGCCATTTCTTTACTCAAAAATTGGGATATTAATTATGGAGAAAAATCTATCCCTACCTCCCTGGCTATCTATTGGGCAGAAAAATTGATTAGAAAGGTCCGCCCCAGGTTGTCAGCAGAGGATCGCCAATTGATGATGGATGCCTACCTTATAAAGGGAAGTACTGATGCAGAAAAAATTGTTACCCTTAAGGAAGCTATGGATCAGCTTGCAAATGAATTTGGTACCTGGAAAACTCCATGGGGAGAAATCAATCGATTCCAACGTTTAACAGGAAAAATTCAGGAAACTTATGATGATAATAAAGAAAGTATTCCTGTTGGCTTTACTTCCTCACGCTGGGGTTCCTTGGCTGCTTATGGAGCACGCAGTTACCCTAATACCAACCGTCGTTATGGTACAAGCGGCAATAGTTTTGTAGCAGTGGTGGAATTTGGCCCGCGTCTGATCGCCCGCTCAGTAGTAAGTGGTGGACAAAGTAATGACCCCGATTCTCCTCATTTTACCGATCAGGCAGCACTCTATGCCAAAGGACAATTTAAAGATGTATATTATTACAAAGAGGATGTTTTGAAAAATGTAGAAGAGGAATATCGTCCTGGCAAAAGGAAGTAGATGAGTAGATTGGTGAATTTGCAGATTTGCAGTTTGTTTGATTCTACAATCCTGCTATGGTATGATTTTTTAATGAGTAGATATGCAGATGGGTAAATGTGCAGATGACTTAATATTAGGATTCTGTGATGCTATGAATTTTTAAAGAGTAAATTTGCGAGATTTGCGGTATTCCTGACGACCCAAGGTGGTTGCGTGAGAAAAAAGCTCCAATAAGCAGCTGTACTTTAAGTAAAGCAATCCCTAACTGAACTCTTACATTAATGGAATCCCCAACCTTAAATTTGGAAGGAATTTAAGGTTGGGATATTTACATTCCTTGATAAAAATCTTGTAAAGTAGAAAAAATGGATTTTAACTCTCCCTCGCTTGTCAAAAAACCTGAGGTATTCCATTCCTCATTTAGATTATTTGGTTGAGGAGAGCGGAAATCCATCAAACTACCTGGTGAGAAACCTTGAATTCCTGGAATTTCTTGAACCAACTCCCAAGCCTCCCTTTTTTGAAATTCTGTTAGTGAATCATGATTTTGCTTCGAATGATAATAACCAAAAGCCAGAACTGGTTTGTTTTGAATGAATCGCCATTTCGGGTAATTTAATATTTGAGAGTTAGCAGCTTGATTTTTAGGAAAATCCAATCGAATACTCAATGCATCTACATAATTGGCGAGAGAGTTGGTAACTGTTCTAATTGATGTACTGGCATTTATGTTTTCGCTTTCCAGAACAGTCGTAATTAGTCTGCTAGGGTCTGATTTTTTAGCTTCCTCTAATAAAGGAATAATTGCTTGTTGACTTTGATCATCCTTTGATCCTTGATTTAGGAAAGACCAGAAGATAACTGAAGCTTTGTTTTTGTCCCTCTGAAAGATTGTCCTGAACGTATGATTTAAGGCATTATAATTATCTGTGTTGGACTTTGAAGTGTATGGGGCTATGGATATTTCTTCTAAAATCATGAGGCCGAGACGATCAGCCATTCTCACCATAAATTTGTTATGAGGATGGTGAGTCAGTCGCACAAAGTTGCAACCTAACTCTTTTGCTTTTTCCAACAAAAAAATTGCATCTTCTTGTTCAAAAGCACGTCCTCCTCGCTGTGGAATTTCTTCTTTAATATCAATTCCTTTGAGAAAAATTTTTGTGCCATTAAGAAGAATATCTGATCCCTGAACTTCTACAGTTCTAAAACCAACCTGGTCAATTAATCGGTCTTGGTCTGTTTTTAGGTTAATTCGGTATAAATGTGGAGCATTCGGTGACCAGTAATCGATATCGGAATTGGGAATATTAAAGCTTGCCTTTCCATAGGCATCTGTGATTAAATCCTCATTAATCTGAAGTCCTCTAATGTTTAGATTTATTTTCTTTTTTTCAATGGACTGACCGGAAAGTTGGACAAAACCTTTTATAACATATGGGTTATTGGGATCTAGCATTATTTGATAATCCTGAATGTAGGTAGCAGGAAGGATGATTAACTTAACATCCCGGGTGATACCACCATAATGAAATTCTTGATTTTCCTCCTTTATATTTGCCTCTAATTTAACATTGTCTATTGCTATCACTAATTCATTTTCTCCCTTTTTTAAATAATTTTGGACCTCAAAATTAAAGGGGATGTAGGCCAAATGTTGTTCTCCTATTTTTTGACCATTAAGGTAAATTACTCCTTTGCCTTCTATACCTCCAAAATGAAGTAAAACTTTGTCATTTTTTGTAGGGCCATAAAAATCAAAAGTAGTTTTATACCAAACGATTCCTTGATAATTAAGTAGATCGGGATTCTGACTATTCCAATCAGAAGGTACATTAAGTTTAGAATCCGCAATAAAGGTTTCTGAAGAGAGGGGGTAAATGTAATCAGCATTAGGGTCCGTAACATGTTGCCATTCACCGTTCAGTACCAGAGCGGGTCGTGAAAAAGCAGTTGCTAATAATTCAGCAGTACTTTGGGCGGAAATATGCCAAAAGCAAAAGCAAAAGGATATAAAAACAATGAGGTATCTTATTGTCATAAAACCAAATTAATCAACTCAATTGGAAAGAGAGGGAAGATAATGGAAAGGGTGAAAAAACGTTTATTATACACAAAAAAAGATCAGCTCCTGGAAGACAGAAGTCAGAGAAAAAATTCATTTAATATTTATACCGCAAGCTATTTGGATTTTAATTTTGTATGAAACCGGAAGCGCCGTTGGGAGGGTATTTAAATTCTCTCCCGTTTGGATAAATGCCGAGACAAATCAGTTTTCCTCGTTCGAAGGATTTTCCAATTTCTCCGGGTTTGGCTCTTTCACCTTGATCTAAAAGATCCGCAATAAGGTAAACTCCTCGAATTACTCTTCCATTATAAAGAAGAGAAGCCTGGCGTCCACCAATAGCCATATCCATGGCAAAATAAAGTTGGTATCCAGGTTTACCAAATTTCGGAAAATTCACGTGTGCGGCAAACTGTGTGACGTTAATGAATGATAGTGGTCTGAAAGGTGCACCTCCTTCAGGGCCTGGTTGGGCTTGTGGAACTCTCACCTGTACAGTACCCCCATCAATCTCCAATGTCAGTGTTCCGGAATCTTGGGCCATTGTTAATTGTACAACAGCCATCAGTAACAGTAAGAATAAACACTTTTTCATTAGTAGAATATTTAAAAAAAAATGGGGATTCATCTAATAAATTAGTCGTATTTATTAGAATTTGTCACATTTATTTCCCCAAAGATACGAGATAGTTAGCAGATTAGCACATAAATTGTGCTTCGCTTTTATAAGTGGGGCGATTCTTTATCATTTTCTTTAAGAATATTTGGTCCTTTTTAATAAAAAACAGTCTTTCATTGGATTATTTGTTATTAGATGAAGGCTTTGATTTATTTGCTAAATTTTTGTCCTGTCAATATGAAATTTTTAGGATTGTAAAAAAAATACTATTAATAAATGAATTCTAATAAGGCCTTTTGTAATTGCTTGATTAATAATTGAATGGATGTATTTTTTTTCATTAAATTCTTATTAATTTTTTATGCCTAAGAACGGCTTTGTAAAAAAAAATATTTGCAGTTTTTCAAAGGTTTAATGACTCAATGCTAGGGCAGTTAGTCTATTTTTTGAAGAAAAAAATAGGCAGCAGCCAATAATCTGAACCGTTATTTTTATTTTTCCTATAAAAAAATTATGAAATTATATTCATCCTTATCTTTTTCCATACTATTTGTATTGCTGGTATTGTGTACTTACTCCTGCCAGAATACCTCCCAACCTATTATTACTGAACCTGCTGAGGATATAAAAGCCATTGAAAATGGTTTGAAAAAACCTATGGCCTTTAAAGGAGAGGAAGGGACAACCTTCAATATCCTTGATAGAATGAAAGCGACCAACGTAGCTGGGGTTAGTATTGCTGTGATTCAAGATGGTAAAATGGCCTGGGCAAGGGGTTATGGATATGCTAATACAGAAACAAAAGATACCATAGATGCTGAAACCGTATTTCAGGCAGGATCTATCAGTAAACCTGTTGCTGCACTGGCGGCACTAAAATTAGTGGATGAAGGAAAAATTGACTTAGATGAAAATGTTAATACTTATCTCAAAGGTTGGAAAATACCTGATAATGAATTTACCACCACCGAGAAGGTAACCTTACGACGATTACTTACCCATACCGCTGGTTTAACTGTGCATGGTTTTCCAGGGTATAACCATGAAGAATCCATACCTTCTGTTATTGAAGTCCTAGACGGTCAGGGAAATACAGATTCTATAAGAGTAGATACTGAACCAGGAAGCATCTGGCGATATTCAGGCGGTGGCTATACGATAATGCAAAAATTGGTAGAAGATGTTAGTGGAGATGATTTTGCTGCTTATGTGCAAAAAGAAATTTTAACACCTCTTGGAATGGGCAGAAGCACCTATGTCCAACCTTTACCGGAGTCATTTCATACCAATGCATCTGCCGCTTTTGATGGTCAGGAAGGTGTCATGGCCGAAGGATTATGGAATAATTATCCCGAAAAAGCAGCAGCTGGCCTATGGACAACTCCCAGCGATCTTGTAAAGTATTGTGTTGATATTCAAAGGGCTATAAAAGGAGGTGAAAGCCAGGTTTTAAGCACAAAAATGATTGAGAGAATGCTCAGTAAAGACAAAAACGACTGGGGACTGGGACCAAGTCTTGAACATGAAAAAGATTCAATGACTTTTGGGCATGGCGGAAAAAACAGAGGCTTTTCTAATTTAATGACTGCTTTTGTTCATAAAGGAGAAGGAGCTATAGTAATGACCAACACTGACAGCGGTACCCGCCTTATGAGGGAAATTATGGCTGGAATTTCTGCTCATTATGGCTGGGATTGGTTTGATCAGAAAGTGGTTGAAAAGATAGAGGTGCAAGCAGAACAGCTCAAAGAATTCGAAGGGAAGTTTGTACTTGTGTTTGGTGACGAAGAATATCCGCTGGAATTAGAAGCAAAAGAGGATCATATTGAAGTGTTTGATATTCCTGAAAATCAACATCATAAGTTTTTTCCTGTAGCAGAATCGGAATTTATTTTCCCAGACCGGGGTTCCAAGATAAAATTTAACAAAAACGAGGAAGGAGCAGTGGTAAGCTTAGATTACCATGACGGAAGGAGCACCTATACTTTCGAAAAAAAATGACCATATCAATAGCAATAGCAATAGCAATGTCAATTTCAATAGCAATATCAATTACAATATTTAATTAGACATTGAAATTGAAATTGAAATTGACATTGCTATTGAAATTGACATTGCCATTCTAATAATTATGATGCAGGCTCAATTGTAGCTGTCCTTTGGCCCAGTTATCGGTGGTTTGTTTCATATATCCCAGTTGGGTTCTAAGTTTGTCAGAAATACTATACCCAAAAGCTCCATAAGTACGATTTCGATCAAATAATTGTACTTCCCGTCCATCACCAATACTTCTTTGGCCATTAATAAACAGTTCATTATAGAAGGCTAAATAAACAGCCCCTTTAGCTAAATTATCCTGGTTAAGTGCCACATTTACAAAAATATTATACCTGAATCGGGTGCGAGTATCCTGATTTTCAACCCATCTTTGTTCATAACGAAAACGATGGGTAAGAAAGAATCTATTACCAACTTTTTGAGGAATCAGGGCTTCCTGATAAATTCGACTTTCAGACACTGTTTCATCACTATCCCCATACTGGCCAGTGGTTATGTTCGCATATCCAAAAGTGAATTTGGCATTGGTATTATTGGGGCGATAGGTTACACCTCCTCTTAAAAGCAACTGCTCTAAATCTCCAAGAATATCCCAATTACGATATTGGATATCTCCTTGAAAACCAAAACGACTTTCATTAAGGTCTGCATTCCAAAAATACATATACCAGGCTCCCAATGCGCCTTCATCAGGTTGAGAATAAGCAGATTCAGATTTGAAAAGGATGATCAAGGACAAAAGTAGGAAAAGGTAATTTTTCATTTTTTCTATATAAGTGATGGGTAAACAATGTAGTTAACAAAGCTAAAAAAAAATGCTTGAGGAGTCGTTTTTAGAAAAATTTAACTGATCTGTAGCCGATGACCAGGTTTTAAAGGGTGTCAAACTCTATTTATTCAATAAGTAAGTCCTGATCTTAATGGGTTTCAAATAAGATCAGGACTATTTAAATATTGAATTTTTAATTCAATTATATATCGTTACGGTTGATGCAATTCAAATCTTCAAAGGCAACTTTCAGTCTGGCCTTAAAACTATCTTCAGCGGTGCGCAACCATTTTCGGGGATCATAGAACTTTTTATTGGGTTTATCTTCTCCATCAGGATTGCCAATTTGTCCCTGCATATAATCACGCTTGTCTTCATAATAATTGCGTACCCCATCCCAGAAAGCCCATTGCAGGTCCGTATCAATATTCATTTTGACGGCTCCATAGCCAATGGCTTCTCTAATCTCTTCACGGGAAGACCCTGAACCACCATGAAATACAAAGTTTACTGGATTATGACCGGTTCCAAACTTGCTTTGAATGTGTTCTTGAGAATTTTTCAAAATGATGGGTGAAAGTTTTACATTCCCAGGCTTATAAACACCATGTACATTTCCAAAGGCAGCTGCAATGGTAAATCGATCGCTGATAGCGTTTAATTTTTCATAGGCATAGGCCACTTCCTCTGGCTGAGTATATAAAAGTGCATTGTCAACCTCTGTATTATCTACTCCATCCTCTTCACCTCCGGTAACTCCTAATTCAATTTCAAGAGTCATTCCAATCCTGCTCATTCGCTCCATATATTCAGTAGAAATTTCCAGGTTTTCTTCAATAGGTTCCTCAGAAAGATCAAGCATATGTGAACTATATAAAGGATATCCTTTTTCAGCATGAAACTTTTCACCTGCTTCCACAAGCCCTGCAACCCAGGGTAGGATCTTTTTGGCACAATGATCGGTATGAAGGATAACCGTTACACCATAAGCTTCCGCCATTTGGTGTACATGCATGGCACCTGAAATACCACCTAATACAGCAGCTCTTTGATTTTCGTTGGAAAGGCCTTTACCAGCAAAAAATTGAGCTCCACCGTTTGAAAACTGTATGATTACCGGTGAATTGACCTCTCTGGCCGTTTCTAATACCGCATTTACACTATTGGTACCTACCACATTAACGGCAGGCAGGGCAAAGTCATTTTGATTTGCATAATTTAGTAATTCTGTCACTTCGTCTCCATGGAGAACACCAGTGCGAAATTTTGTAGATGTAGTTGCCATTTAATTTTTTTTATTCGATGAGAAGGGGCGCCTTAAAGCAATAAAGACCTTCCAGCGACCCATTAAAAATTTTAAATAACTCCTTTAGCAGCTAAATAACGTTCAGCATCCAGAGCGGCCATACAACCCGTACCTGCCGCTGTTACTGCTTGACGATAAACATTATCCTGAGCGTCACCACTTGCAAAAACTCCTTCGATATTGGTTTTTGTGCTGCCGTTTTTAGTTAAGATGTATCCTGTATCGTCCATGTCTAACCAGCCGTTAAATATATCAGTATTCGGCTTGTGACCAATGGCCACAAAAAATCCTTTTACATCGATAACTGATTCTTCTTGTGTTTTATTATTAACAACCTTTACTCCTTCTACCTCTTCTTCTCCCAGGATTTCTACTGTTTCTGTATTCCAGTGTATTTTTATATTCTCAGTTTTTAAAACACGTTCCTGCATAATTTTGGAGGCTCTCATCTCATCTCTGCGAATGAATAAATGAACCTGAGGGCACAATTTTGCTAAATAAGTGGCCTCCTCAGCAGCAGTATCGCCTCCTCCAACTACGGCTACATCCATGCCTCGGAAAAAGAAACCATCACAAACAGCACATGCTGAAACGCCCTTATTGGCTAATTTTTGTTCCGATTCCAGTCCCAGCCATTTTGCGCTGGCACCAGTGGAGATAATTACTGAATCTGCATGAATTTCTTTTCCACTGTCTGTCCACAATTTATGAACCGGACCAGAAAGATCGACTTTCTGAATAAGCTCGTATCGTACTTGAGTGCCAAAACGCTCAGCCTGCTTACGAAAATCATCCATCATTTGTGGCCCCATAACCCCATCTGGGTAACCAGGATAGTTTTCTACATCAGTAGTGATCATTAATTGTCCTCCAGGTTCTTTACCGGTATATAAAACTGGATTTAGGTTAGCCCTTGCTGCATAAACTGCTGCTGTATAACCGGCTGGTCCAGAACCTATGATGATACAATTGACATGTTCTAGTGCTTCTGACATCTTTGATTTATTTAGGATATGTTTGTTATTGAAAAATTTAAGTGCAAAAATAAAAATATTATGGAAGTAGAATGCTTATTTCTTAATTACAATTAGAATAGTAATTCACTTCAAAGCTATTAACACCTTAGTACATTCGTAGGTTGAATAGACACACTAGTATAAATTTGTCGTTTTGCGACGGAAAATTCATTTATTTAATTAAGATATTCTTGATTGAGATCTAGATAAACAGTATTTTTTGACTTAAATAAATCATTAGGTCTGTGGGACTTCAAAATTTTGAATTCCTCTAGCAGACTTACAAAAATTAAATAAATGTTTACATCTCTTTATTTAATAGGTTTTGTAGCGATGGCTTTAGCCTTAGCCGTCTGGTTTTTTGCCCAGGAACGTAAAAAGCCTGTCAAACAATTGAAAAAAGGATTTTGGATTGCAGCAGCTGTATATGCCGTCGGACTTCTATGGTCAGTAGCACCTATAGATTATAAAATGAAAACGGTTTTTCGCGATCTGATGATTCTGGGAGCTAGTGGAGCGGTATTTATGATGCTTTTTAAGATTAGAAAAGTTATGGTTCTCGTGTTGGTCATTTGGGCTGTAGCCATGTTATATATGTTCCGAAACGAATTAAGTCAGACCTTCCCATACTATGATCAAAGTGGAATAGAAATGGCTCAGGATGGTGAACTTCTATTGGAATTTAAAGAAGGTGCTTCTTCAAAAAGCCTGGAAAGAGTATTGAAAAAATATGACCTGGAAGCCAGCCGCGCATTTTTCCCAGAGCGCGAATTTGAAACCATTCTGGATGATTATTTGGTGATTGATGTGCCGGAAAATAAACTGGACAAGTTGCCTCGAATTAAAAAAGCTCTTTCAAAACTTAAATCTGTAGAATGGTTGGAAGAAAATGAGTTGATTCAAATTGATGATCCAACTTCTAATAAACTTCCAGAAAAAATTAAACGCAAATTTGGCATTGATGACCCGGGAATTGAATATCTATGGAGTTTCGAAGCAATGGAGATGGATAAGCTGTACAATTATCTTCGCGACAATAACATCAAGCCTAAAAAGGAAACCATGATTGCCATTTTGGATACCGGAGTGGATTCCAAACATGAAGATATTAAGGACAATTATACTTCTACCCAAAAGAAATATGATGATGACCCAAGAGGACATGGTACCCACTGTGCAGGAATTGCCGCTGCCGTTTCCAACAACAGTAAGGGAATTGCCTCTTATGCTCCAAATAATGACTTTGTACAAATTACCAGTATTAAGGTATTAAGTGCCTTTGGTTCAGGTACTCAAAAGTCTATTATCAATGGTATTATTGAAGCTGCCGATAAGGGCGCAGATGTGATTTCAATGTCTTTGGGTGGAAGATCTAATCAATCCAAACAACGGGCTTACGAAAAAGCCATTAAATATGCCCGTGATGCCGGGGCTATTGTATTGGCTTCAGCTGGTAATTCAAATGATAATGCCAAAAATTTTGCGCCTGCAAACTCAAGAGGACTAATTACCGTTAGCGCAATAGATTCTGATTTGAACAGAGCTTCTTTTTCCAATCATGTCACTGATGTAAAAATGGGAATTGCTGCTCCAGGGGTTAAAATTTATTCTACCATTCCTAATAATAAATATGACTCTTATAACGGGACTTCCATGTCTTGCCCCTATGTTGCAGGACTTGTAGGAATTATGAAAGCCATAAAACCGGATTTAAGTCCTGAACAGGCTTATCAGATTTTGAAAAATACTGGTAAGGATACTAAAAATACTTATCGCACCGGTAAGCTTATTTATCCTTATGAAGCGGTAAAAGCCTTAGAAGGTAAATAATTATAAATAGGGTTGGCTGCTCAAGCAGTCAACCCTATTTATAATTATTTAATTAATACTACATCTCCTTCAAAAATCTCCACAATTCCTTCAAGAAACTCAATCTGGGCAAACCAGGTATAAACAGCCTGGGCATTCTCAGCCCCATTGGTTTTCCCATCCCAGCGCAATAATTGAGAATTTGGATCTTGATTTTCCTGGGAAAAAACCAGCTTACCCCAACGATCGAAAATGTTCAGACTTACAATTCGTTTTACACCTTTTCCAGTAAATAAAGTGAAATAATCATTGATGTTATCTCCATTTGGACTGAAGGCATTTGGGGCATAAACATTTCGCTCAGTGGAAACAGTGATTCGAACTTCATCACTTGTCTCACAATTGTTTTCCCCTAAAACAGTCAGAGTATAAACAGTACTTGCTTCGGGAGTGGCTAATGGGTTTGGACAATCGGTACAACTTAAACCAAATTCAGGACTCCAGGTGTAGGATGTAATAGCTTGAGAACTTTGAACATCCAATTGAACAGAATCGCCAATATTTATTTCCAGATCAGGCCCTATATCTACAAGGAAGGTTGGGGGTTCTTCTAAGGTTATGGTTGTATCTAATGTGCATCCGGCTGTTTCCTGTATGCTCAACTTATAACTTCCGGAGGCAAGACCCAGAAATGATCCTGCTGACTGGAATGGTTGTTCATTAAGTGAATAAAGGTAAGGGCTTAATCCACCTTGAATGGCATTTATGGTAATAAAACCATTGTCATCACCTGGGCAGATGGGGTTTTCAATGGTTATTTCCGGGATTAAATTCAGTTCTTCAAGCTCTATTGCTGCACTTGCGGTACAGCCAGCCGCTGTTATCACCTCTAAATCATAGATTCCTTCCTGGTTTACACTAATGGATGGGGTGATGGCTCCATTAGACCATTGATAATTGGCAAAATCACCGGAAGCACTTAAAGTTACTACTTCACCGTTGCAAATCTGATTTTCGCCCAATATTGTAAAATTGCTTAGATCATCAACAGTAATGAAAGTGGATATCATACTATCACAGCCGCTGACGGTCTGGAGGTTTTTAATTATAACTGTATCTGAAAAAATAAATACTCCTTCAAATAAATCTCCTTCACAAAGACTTATATTTTGAATCTCTTGGAAAGAAGGCGATACCACAATACGAGTAGTGATTACACTATCGCAATTATTGATGCTGGAAAAATTTTGGATGATCATGGTATCCCTGCTAATAACCATACCATTAAAGAGCTCTCCTTCACATATTTGTATATCCCTTACCTCCTGAAAAATGGGAAAGACCGAGACATTCAAAGTGACCATACTATCACAGCTTTCCTGACTTTGAAAATTTTGTGTATAGGTTCCGGGAGCATCGATTACTATTGTTCCAAAGGAAATGGTTTCACCCTCACAGATGCTAGTGTCTAAATTGATATCATAATTTTGGAAAACAGTTAACTCCACCCTTACAATACTATCACAACCATTTACACTAGAGAACATTTTCCGATAACTACCCGTGCTGCTTAAGGTGGTATCTCCCAGTTGATAATTTTGTCCTTCACAAAGGGCTACATTAATGGCTTCCTCAAAAATTGGAAACACTTCCAGGTCTAATTGAATAAGACTGTCGCATCCATTTGCAGCTTGTAACAGAATAGAATGTGTACCTGCCTGGGTAATGGAGGTATCTCCTACATTGAAACTTTCTCCAGCGCAAATGCTAGCTTTTAGATCAGTGGTGTAACTATCCAAAACAGTGAGATCTAAATTAATCAGACTATCACATCCATTTGAGGAGGGTAAAACTGCCTGAAATACTCCTGTTGTATTAAATTCCTGGGCTCCAATAAATATACTTTCCCCTTCACAAATGGTTTCTTGCAGGTTTATAATACTGACATCTGCTACTGTTAAATTAAGGGTCACTAAACTGTCACATCCTCTTAAGGTAGTAAAGGATCTCTGGTAAATTCCGGAGGTGTTTAAGGTGGTATCTCCAAACCTAAGTGGCTGGTTCGAACAGATGGTCTGATTGATTAGGGTATCGTACACTGGGTTTTCTATCAGGTCAAGCAGGATAATACTATCGCAGCCAGCCTGATTGGTGAGTATAATTTCATAAAACCCTCCTTCCTTCACTACAAAATTGCCCACTGTAATACTATCTCCTGAACAAATCATACTGGGCATGAAGGTGAAGTTGGTATCTAAAACAGTCAAATTCAAATTAATAATTGAATCCAAGCCATTCATGGCAGGGATTCGGATTTGATAATTTCCACTTTGATTAATGGTTGTGTCCCCAATTTGAAAATTATCCCCTTCACAAATATTGACGATTGAATCAAGCACCGGGTTTAATATCACGGTTAAATTAGTGTTTATGATACTATCACAACCATTTGAAGCCATTAATATATCTGTATAAGAGCCACTCATGGTATAAATAGAGGTGCCAATTTGTATTGATTCACCATCAGTAATAACAAGGTTCAATGTGGTATCTTTGGTAGGTGAAATTCGGGCACTGTCTACTTCAGAAATAAGCCTGCACCCCACTTGTGCTAATTCTTGTGCTGAACCAGCTACCAAATATCTGTATTGAATGCCCATTGTAGGGCTTACCAGGTTAAGCGCATTAGTAGTTTCCCCAGGCAAATCCTGCCAGGAAATTCCTCTATCCTGGCTTTGTTGCCATTGAATAGAAGCATTGGGAAATTCTAACAGATTGATAAGAGCATTTAAGGTGACATCTTCCCCCTGACAAATGGATGGGCTATTGATTTGTGCAGTACCACACATCCGAAAAGAAATGTTGTCAATAGCCAAGTCATTTCCACCACCACCAGGCGCATTATTCCTCATGGCAAAGGAGATTTCTGTTATACCAGGTCCGGTGGTAAAAGTAAAACCATAAGTATTCCAGGTGTTATCATTGTTGATATCACCTGTGTTATATAATTCCGGAGCTACTTGTAGTAATTCCAGGGGATCATCAACACTTCCAATGATAAAATCTATGTTGGGTAAAATCCAAACAGCCTCTGGATTATTGGTGTTGTTGGGACCAAATACAGGATTATTGAGATTGAGAACATCAGCAGAAAATTGATAGCTAGTATTTTCACAAAGTCCGCTTATGGTAGACCTGTAAAAAATTCCGGTTTCACCTTCAGTTGCATTAACAAAAAGAGCATATCCTTCAGGATCATCGCTGTTATCTGCAAGTGGGAGTGTCCAACACGGATTACTAAAAAAACCGTCGCAAATATCTGTATCCCAATTGTTTAATATAGAATAAAAACCATCATTAGGCCAGGTGGTGTCTTGTAAAGTATAAGTGGTGACGCCATCTGGAAGGGGAGGGCCAAATTGATTCGTACCTGAACCAAAATCACCGGCAGGAAATAAATTTTCTCCAGATTGAGCATCGCATAAATCACCAATATTAGAAACTGGGCTTATGAAACATTCTGAAATGGGGCGGAAATTGAAGCCTATGGGATCCGAGATTATTGCACAGGTAAAATCAAGCAAACGACCAATAGTTTCCCCAACCCGAACTCGGACTAGGCCATCTAAAGGCATAGAGGCAATGGTAATGGTATTTTGGCCAGTAGGAGCCCCAATTTCTTCCCAGGTTCCACCACCATCTCTGGATAATTCCCATTGATAGGTTGCGGTGGCAAATAATGGGATTTCAACTTGCACTTCAACAGAATCTCCTACACAATGAACTTGTGGATTTACTTCACTTAGGGTAATCGCAGGTCCACATCTTTCAAAAACCATATTGTCAATGGCAAAAATATTACCCCTTCCATCATCCGTATTATTGCGAATTTCAATGGTGAATTCTCCTCCGCCAATTGAATTGAATCCAGCCGAATAAGACTGCCATTGCCCGTCTTGTGGCAATGGGCCAAAGTTTTGTACTGGAAGACCGTTAACGTAAAGTTCTAATTCAGGGAAAACATCAGCCGTGAGATTGGGATCAAAAAGATTGATGGCATCAAAAGTGAACTGGTATTCAGCTGCATCACACAAAAAAGTTGTTTGGGACCAAAAAACTGAGGCTGTGTCTGTCCGAACAACCATCATGTACCCGAATTGATCTCCAAATGGATTATTATCTCCGGTATTAACCCATTCCAGAGCATCACCTAACCATGGAGAAGTATTGTTGGTGATCGTATATTCTCCTGCTAAAATAGTGTCATTATTAGAATAGGAATACCAGGGTGGCGCAAAATAGAGGGTATCCTGAGAAATATTTTCAATTCCGCCTAGGAAATCTGGAATTATTGCAAAGTTACTTCCTTTAGAATCACAAATTTGAGTAAACCCCATATTTATCCAGAAAAAAAAACTAAAAACCAGAACCAGGTAAAAATATCTCATAGCATTTGGGTACTATTGAAGAATTTTCAAAAGTACCCAAATTTTAATTGTTCTTATACCTTTCAGGAAGTAAGATCAGCTCAATGTAATTCTCCCTGCTTAAAAAACTATTTGCAGCATTCAGGACATCTTCTGGTGATAAAGTTTCCAGTTGCTCATTTAAATTTTCTAAAAGGATATTTTCTAAGGGAAGCCCATATTTGTATCTGGCCACTAATTGAGACATCCAAAATTGATTTTCCTTTAAGCTAAGTATCCTGGATTGCCTGATTTTTTCTTTTACCGTATTCAACTCGTCGACTGAAATAGACTCTTCCTTGATCTTCCGAATTTCGGTATTAATTATTTCAATCAATTCCATAGCCTCATCTGGCTGACAGTTGAAAGAAATGGTGATGCGGTACATGGATTGAGGCACCCTTGGGGCTGCCGGCCTTACATTTACAGTATATACACCTCCTTTTTCTTCCCGCATTTTTTCCCGAAGCCTGTCTCTGAAAATGGAAGTCATGGCACTAAAATGAAATCTGGAATCTTTTTTAGCATCAAAAGGCCCATGATAAATAATTTCCACCAGAGATTTTTCTGCCTGCCCTTTATAAACAATGGTATCAATGAGTCCAGGTAACAAACCCGACTGGGTGTCCTTCCAGTTTTCTTTTCTATTGGTTGAAGGAAGATTACCCAGGTAGGTACTTACTAATGACTTGATGCTATCTGGTTGAAAATTCCCCACAAAAAAGAAGATAAAATCACTGGCATCAGCAAATCGGTCTTGATAAATATTATGAGCCCAGTCCAGATTCATCTTTTTGACTTCCTCCATCTTAATGGTTTGCTTGCGGGGATGGGTGCCATATTTTAATCTGTTTTTCAGATTGGCAAAGTGGTAATAAGGGTTATTATACATGTTTTGGACAATAGACTCTTGCCGTTTCAGATAAGACTGGAAGAGAACTTCTTCTTTGCGAGGAGCCGTAAAATAGAGATAATTCAATTGTAATAAAGTTTCGAGTTCCTGAACCTCCGTACTTCCAGATGTTCCTTCATACCATTCACTGATGTAAGGGGCAATCCTGACCTGTTTTCCGGCTAATGCTTTTTCTTTTTCGAGATAGCCAAACTTTCCGATTCCACTTTGAGTCACCAAAAAGGCGGCAATATCTGCAGAGCGAAATATGGTGTCGGGGTAAATGGAGTGCCCTCCTGGGCTAAAAGAAGAGAACAAAATTTCGTCATTTTGAAATTTAGTGGGTTTAAGAACCACTTTAACTCCATTTTCAAGAGTCCATTCCGTTATTCCGAGCTCCAGGATCTGATTTTCTTTAATAATAGGGACTTCAGTTAATACAGTATCCAACAAAGGAGCTTCAATCACATTATCCTGAAAAGGTGTTAAATCCAATTGATTGATAGAATCCAGTAACTGCAACAAATCTTGTTCTGTAGGCAATGGGACATCTTCTTTTTTTGGACCTGTAACGATAAAAACCCGGTCCGTAGATTTGAGCCATTGGTTTGGTAGTTGATTTATATCTTCCACCTTAATACCTGGAAGTATTTCCTTATGGATTTGTAAATTTTGCTCTGGAGAAAGCAGTAATCCACCACTAATAAAGTGCTGAAGATTACGGCTTGCCCAAATGGCCGAGGAGATTTTGTCTTTTTCTTTATAACTACTTTCCAGGGCACTTAAAAGTTCTTTCTTTTGTCTTTGAAGTTCGGAGTCATTAAATCCATATAATTGAGCCTGGCGGGTAGCTTTTAGAACGGCAGCTAAACCTTCCAGGTAGGCTCCCTCTTTTACAAAGGCCGAAATTCTATAAGCATCCAAAGGACCGAGGTCTCCACCATAACCAGAATAGGCAAAGGTAAAAGGAGGATCAGGAAGGCGTTGAATCTCCTGCATTCTGGAATTGAGCATCCGATTGTATAGCGTATGAGTAAGAAATTTCCTAAGGCTTTCTGGGTTATTTACTTTTAATTCTGGGTGTTTAATGACCAACTCTATCTCTGTAAATGCTACCTCAGGGTCCGATAGGATAGCGAAACGAGTGTCTTTATGTGAGGGGATATCATATTCTTTTTTTACCCTTGATTGTGGTGCAGAAGCAATTTTTCCAAACCTGTTGATAATTTCCTGTTCCATCCATTCCAAATCGACATCACCTACTGCAATTATAGCCATTAAATCTGGGCGATACCAATCTTGATAATAAGCTTTAATGACCTCATAAGGAGCATTTTCAATTATTTTTGGGTCGCCTATGGGTAAGCGTTCGGCATACCTGGAGTCTTTATAAAGTACTGGAAGGTATTGCTGTTGTAGCCTTTGTTGAGGACTTAGCCTACTCCTCCATTCCGAAATTACTACTCCTCGTTCCTTATCAATTTCTTCAGGAGAAAAACTTATGCCGCCTGCCCAATCTTCAAGAATTAATAAGGCTTTTTCCAGATATTCGATACTATCAGTCCTGGCCTGTAACATATATACTGTTTCTTCAAAGCTGGTATATGCATTGAGATCAGGACCAAATCTCAGCCCCGTACTTTCCAGATAATCGATAAGTTTATTTTTTTCAAAATTGCGAGTCCCGTTAAAAGCCATATGTTCCACAAAATGGGCAAGGCCTTTCTGATTTTCATCTTCCTGAAGTGAACCTGCTTTAACGGCCAGGCGAAGTTCTACTCTTTTTTCAGGCTTTTTATTGGATTGAATGTAATAGGTTAGGCCATTTTCAAGCTTTCCAATCTTTACATCGGGATTAATGGGTAGGTCGGATTTGGTTTGAGCTTGAAGAGCAGAAGCCAAAAGAAAGTAGCATAAGATTAAAGGATATGTCGGGATTTTCATAATACTGAATTGAATTTAATCAATCAAAAAGCATAAGACTAAAAAATCTCTCCGACGCCGGAGAGATTTTTTAGTCTATATCTCAATTATCTTCTTTTTTTCTTCCTTCTTATCCTAGAAGGACGTCCAGCACCAGGAACTCCGCCGCCACCGGCAAAACCAGGTGATTTACTCATCTTGTGCATCATTTTCCGCATTTCATCAAATTGTTTGATGAACATATTGATCTCATTAAGGCTTTGCCCACATCCTGCAGCTATTCTGCGCTTTCTGCTTATGTTGAGCAGCTCTGGGTTCCCTCTTTCCTGTGGAGTCATTGACTGGATAATGGCTTCCACTTTTTTAAATGCACTGTTGTCTATGTCCAGATTCTTGGTAAGCTTACCCATCCCGGGGATCATCTTAAGTAAGCTTTTAATGTCTCCCATTTTTCGAATCTGATTAATTTGAGCCAAAAAGTCGTCAAAATCAAATTTGTTTTTGCGTATTTTTTTCTCCAGACGCTTGGCCTCTTTTTCATCAAACTGCTCCTGGGCTCTTTCTACAAAGGAGGTGATATCTCCCATTCCCAAAATACGCTGAGACATACGATCTGGATAAAAGATATCCAGCGTATCCATCTGCTCACCGGTACTTACAAATTTAATGGGCTTACCTACTGTATATTTGATTGAAAGGGCTGCACCACCGCGAGTATCACCATCAAGTTTGGTAAGTACAACTCCGTCATAATTGATGACTTCGTTAAAAGCCTTGGCAGTATTTACAGCATCCTGTCCAGTCATGGAATCCACTACAAATAATGTTTCCTCTGGTTGGATGGCCTCTCTGATATTGGAAATTTCAGTCATCATTTCCTCATCAATACTCAAACGACCAGCAGTATCCACGATAACCACATCAAAATTGTGATCCTTAGCATGCCCGATGGCTTTTAGGGCAATTTCTACAGGATCCTTATTTTCTTCTTCTTTATAAACAGGTACACCAATTTGTTCTCCTAAAACGGAAATCTGATTTATGGCCGCAGGTCGATATACATCACATGCTACCAATAAGGGGCTTTTTTTCTTTTTATTTTTTAAAAAATTCGCCAGCTTTCCAGAAAAAGTAGTTTTACCTGAGCCCTGCAAACCTGCAATTAAAACTACTGTTGGTTTGCCTTTAAGGTTGAATTCAGCAGCCTCACCACCCATGAGTGCTGTCAACTCATCCTGAACAATCTTTACCATCAACTGGCCGGGCTTTACGGAAGAAAGAATATTTTCCGTTCCCAGAGCCTTATCCTTAACGTTATCAGTAAATTCTTTGGCAATTTTATAATTCACATCCGCTGCGACGAGGGCTCTACGAATCTCTTTAATTGATTGAGCAATGTTTAACTCAGTCAATTTGTGTTCTCCTCTAAAGGATTTAAACGCCCCTTCTAAACGTTCACTAAGATTATCAAACATTATATCTTCTTATTTTAAACTGAAAATATTGGTCTTTTTTAGATGCCTGCAAATATAATCATTATTGACTAATTGACAGTTCTGTAGTCTAACTCTCTAAGGATACAAAAATGATTGAAAAATAGTTTTAAAATTTTGTTAAATTAGTGAGCAATTGGTCCAAGCCTGTTGTTTGCTGTCTTTTGGCAAAGAGATGGGGCCTTGGATCCAAAAATTATTTAGCCATCAATGATTATTGACTGGCAAATTTTTTAAGCCTCTTATTTCAAAATTATTCAATCATACCCTACCTATGAATACAGTCTCACGGAATCTATTGATTCTTTTCCTAATTGTTGTATGGGTGTTGTATACAATTTTTGTATATCAGGGATGTTATGACACGCTTTGTCCTCCTTGTGGAGATGTAGAAGATGAAGCCGTAATCGTCATTCCTCCCAATGCTGATAATCCTTATGATTTGTCCTTTTCCTGGGCTATTGACACTCCTTTGGTTAAGCAGTCTTTTGGTGGCTTTGCAGACAGCCTCATCGGAGAAACCTCCGAAACAAAGATATTGACCATAACGGGTAAATATTTCCAGGCAGAACCTGCCCCTGAAGGTTTTGAAAACATGGGCCTTGCCCGTGCTGAAAATCTAAGACAACTCTATTTTAGTGAGCTTCCCAGGGAACAGCTGCGATTAAAATCCAGAATGATGCAGTCAGAGCCAGAAGGAGCGCGAGAAGGATATTTTCTAGCTTCAGAATTTAAACATCTGGAACCTATCAATGGCTATCCATTGGCTTTCTTGTGGAAAAATCCCAAGCCTTTCTCCAATGAATCTTTCAATGCCCAGCGTGATGCTCTGATGCAAGAGGCCGGAGGTGATGGAATTCTGCAGATTACAGGCCTTTATTACGAAGATGAAACCACTGCCGGGCAAAATATTGGATTAGAACGCGCTCGGCTGGTTAGAGAACAATTTTTTGCAGATTTGCCTGATGATAAAGTTGAATTGAGGGCAAGAGCAGACCAGAATGTAGCCACAGCTAAAGATGGTTATTTTGAGGCTGTATTGCTTGAATGGACATCCGATGAAGATGCAGTGACAGAAACAGTAGAGGAACTGGCTGACCGTATAATCATCAGATTCCCTTATAATTCAGTTGAGAAAGATTATGATCCGGAGGTCGATGAATATCTCAAACAATTGGCTGATAGGGTTAAAGGTACTGGGGAGGCCATTCAGCTTACTGGGCATACAGACGATTCCGGTGCTCCTGATTATAATATGGACTTGGGAATGAGACGAGCTCAACAAATTCAATCGATCCTCTTAGGCTATGGAATTTCGGCAGATCAAATTACGGTAGAAAGCAGAGGAGAAACTCAAGCTGTGGCCCCGAATTCAACTGAAGAAGGAAGGCATAGAAACCGGAGGGTTGAAGTTCGGTTAATTAAAGAATAATTTTCACCAACAAATTGAAAATAGTACTATCATGCAACTCAATATATTAATTCTAAATATTTTCTCTGAAACCTGCTTTTTGCCTTGGTGGTTATTGGCAATGTTACTCCCCCTATTACTTGGATTGTTAATTGGGTATCTTTTATGGTCCAGGTATAAAAGAATGGTAAATCAAGTTGAAAAAGAGCGGGATAATGAAATCCAGGCCAGAAAGAAAGCGGAAGAGGAAATTACTTCTTTAAAAACAGAGATGGCCAGTATGCGCTATCAGTTGGATGAAATTAAAAAAGACAATACTGCATTAAGGGCTTCTATTAATTCTCTGGAAGGAGACAAAATTATGCTGAGAGCCCAAATTGAAGAAATGCAAGCTGGCGGAGACACCGGTGTGGTAGTCGGAAAAACTGAAACCAGTAGGGATGAGCCAAGCCCTACTGAAGCAGTAGATTATAATGCAGTATTCAATTCTACAGACCTTAGATTGATAGAAGGAATTGATCCAAGTATTGAAAAAGTACTAAGAAATGCTGGCATTCATTCCTGGTCAGACTTAGCCGGTAAATCACCTGAACAACTGAATGCAATTCTTTCTGATGCGGGACCCGAATATGAAGGCCTGGACACTTCTAGCTGGATACAGCAAGCCAAAATGGCAGCAGATGGAAATTGGAACGATCTCATCTTATTACAAAAAGCAATAGGTGATGACGAAGTGTCTAAATTGCAGTTGTTCTATGCAGCCAAAGCAGGTGGCGATGCAGATTATGATGATTATTCTTCCCTTCTAAGTCCTGACAATTTGCAGATTGTTGAGGGCATAGGGCCGAAAGCTGAGGCGGCACTTAAAAAAGGTGGAATTGCCAACTGGACTGTTCTGGCTTCTAAATCACCGGAAGAGTTAAAAGATCTTCTTATGAAAGAAAGCTCTGGGTTTAGGATTCTCAAAACAGACACCTGGCCCAGGCAGGCAGAGTTAGCATCAGAAGGGAAATGGGAAGAATTAATCGAATATCAAAAATTCCTGGATGGAGGTAGAGACGATACGGGTGATTTTGACACTCCTTCAAAGGTTTCAATGATGATTGAAAAATTGAGGAAATCCGGAATTCCTGTTTCTAGAGATGAAGGTACAGGGTTAAACTATACTGGAATATTTGAGAATACCAATTTGCAGATTATCGAAGGAATTGGTCCTAAAATTGAAGGTTTGCTTAAAGAAGCTGGGATCAATACTTGGGCAGATTTAGCTGGAAAGTCAGCTGAGGAGCTTAAAGGAATCCTGGATGCTGCCGGTTCGCGATATCGAATGCATAACCCAACATCCTGGCCAAAACAAGCCAAATTGGCTGCCAACGACAAGTGGAATGAATTGGTTGTATTCCAGCAATTTTTAGATAGTGGACGCGAAAACACAGGAGATCAGGATACGCCTTCAAAAGTGGCTAAATTGGCGATGAAAATATTAGGCTTTTCTAATAACCCAGAAGACCTTACCATTGTTGAAGGGATTGGACCAAAGATTTCGGACCTTCTTAAGGCAGGTGGCATACAAAACTGGTCAGACCTGGCCGCCGCAGAGGTCAGCCGTCTGGAAGAAATTTTATCTGATGCAGGCAGCCGCTTCAAATTGGCCAACCCGTCTACCTGGCCAAAGCAAGCCCAACTTGCTGCTGAAGGAAAATGGGGTGAATTGAAGGAATATCAAGATTTTCTTGACGGAGGTAAAGACCCATCGGCATAAAATAGTTCAGCGTTTTGGGTTCAGGGTTCTGAGTTTATATACTCTGAACGCTGAACCCTGAACGCTGAACAAGATATTTAATGCGGTTTAGTATATTTGGCAAAAAAATCATGAAAAATACACTACTGTTATTATTGCTTATTCTATGTTATAGCTGTGGACCCACTTCTGCTGGGGATGATGTCCAGGATGTTCCCAAAAATCCAGCTGCTGAGGGCTTCAATATGGAAGATTCTGACGAACGGGCAATTGCTCTTGCAGATTCAGTAATGGTCGCAATGGGAGGAAGAAAGGCCTGGGATCAAACTCGCTTTCTTAGCTGGAATTTTTTTGGCAGAAGAAAATTGATCTGGGATAAAAAAGAAGGGGATGTCCGAATTGAAATACCAAGCGATAGCACCATATTCCTGGTCAATGTTTTTAGTAAAAAAGGAAAGGCAATGATTCAAGGAGAGGAAATCACTGAACCGGATTCCTTGAGTAAATTAATGGATCGTGCCGAAGCCATATGGATTAACGACTCCTATTGGCTGATTATGCCCTTTAAATTAAAAGATAGTGGGGTTACTTTAAAGTATTTAGGCCAGGACACCGCAAGCACACAGGAAAATATGATGACGGATGTTCTGTCACTCACTTTTAATAATGTAGGTAACTCACCTGATAATAAATATCATGTTTTTGTTGACCCCGATTCCAAATTGATTGTACAATGGGACTACTTCAGAAGTGCGGAAGATGAAACTCCTCGAATCTCTACTCCCTGGAATAATTACAGCAGATTCGGAGAAATTCTTTTGTCTGGAGATCGAGGTGGTCGACGCCAGCTTGTGGACATAGGTGTTTTTGAGAACATCCCTCAAGCTGTTTTTAATGAATTTTCTGCTCGCTTTAATGATTAGAATTATAGTATATTTGTGGCTCTTTTTTTTATAAAATAATAAGATCGATGCCCAGCATTTCAAAAAGAGCAGAAAGAGTACCATTGTCTCCTTTCAGAAAATTGGTGCCCTATGCTGATGAAGCTAAGAAGAAAGGAAAAAAGGTATACCATTTAAATATAGGTCAACCAGACATATTAACCCCTCCAAATGCCATTAAGGCGTTTAAGGAGGAGTCTATCAAAATTATTGCTTACAGTCCCGCTGTGGGCAATGCTTCTTATCGTGAAAAACTAACTCATTATTACGAAAGGAATGGGATAATCGTCAGCCCTGAAGAAATAATAATCACTACAGGGGCATCAGAAGGTATTCAACTACTGTGTTTTGCTTGTTTTGACCCTGGTGATGAGGTGATCATACCAGAACCATTTTATGCCAATTATAATGGTTTTGCTCAAATTGCGGATGTAAATATATGCCCTATTACTTGCTCCATTGAAAATGGTTTTGCCCTCCCTTCAATAGAAGATTTTGAATCATTAATCAATGAAAAAACCAAGGGGATTTTCATAACCAATCCAAGTAACCCTACCGGTACGTTTTATCCTAAAGAAGTGTTATTAGAATTGGCAGTATTGGTCAAGGAGTACAATTTATTTTTATTCATAGATGAAGTTTACCGGGAATTTTGTTTTGATGGTCAAGAGTTTTTCTCTGCCCTCAATTTAAAAGGATTGGAGGATCATGTGGTGGTGGTAGATTCCGTTTCAAAGCGATTTAGTGCTTGTGGTGTTAGGGTAGGAGCTATTCTCACCAGAAATCACTCATTGCTTGAGAGTATTACCAGGTATGCAAAATTGCGCCTTAGCCCTCCTGCCTTAGGACAAATGATTTCTGAGGCAATGCTTGAAAATGATGAAGAGTACCTGGAAATTGTAAAGGAGGAATATGATCAAAGAAGATCCATCGTTTATAATCGTTTGAGCAAGATGCCCGGGGTAATAAGTTACAAACCTGGAGGCGCCTTTTATTGTTTTGCTAAATTTCCCATCAAAAGTTCTGATCATTTTTGTCAATGGTTATTGGAATCTTTTGACCATAATGGAGAGACGGTAATGTTATCTCCAGGGGCAGGGTTTTATGCAAGTCCAGGCAAGGGCTTGGATGAAGTTAGAATTGCATTTGTTTTGAATGTTGATAAACTAGAAAAGGCAATGGATTGTTTAGAAGAGGCATTAAAGGTTTATCCTGAACGTCTGGTGGTGAAAGAAGAGGTGTTTTATAAGCCTTAAGCAATTGCTTGTCTAGATTGTACAAATAATTGTCCATTGTATTTACTAAAAGTTGGACATTTATGTACCTTTGCGATGTTTTGGAAAATGGAAGGTATTTCTGAATTTGTGTTGATAACATACCTTACTTTTCCATTATTTAAAAAAAAAATGAATGGATAGGAATACGGTTACGGGTCTGTTTTTGATTTTTGCCTTGTTTATTACCTGGAATTACCTAACAGCCCCTACACAAGAGGAATTGGAAGCACAAAAAAGAGCTCAAGACTCTATTGCTGCTCTTCAAAATATTGACACTACAGAAGGGAATACCATTGCAGATAATGGACTTATTGCCGAAAATATCACACCAGAAGAAACTGTTGAAAGTAATGATTCTGTGGCCAATCTTCGCAGAATTGCTGAATTTGGTCCTTTCTCAGCGGTAGCGGATGGTACAGAGGAAACTCAGGTTTTAGAAAACGAGGTATTCAAAGTTACCTTTACCAATAAAGGAGGGGCTATTAAAGAAGTCCTTTTAAAGAATTATAACAAAATTGAAGAGGACGAGAAGAAAAAAGAAATTAAGCTTCCTCTTCGTTTGATGGAGGATGAAAAGGATCGTTTTGAATATGCTTTGCCCATTTCTTCAGTTGCCGGAGGAATTGTAAGAACCAGTGATCTTTACTTTGAATTGGCTGAAAAAACTGAAAGCTCAATCGTTTTTAGAGCTTCTGCTGGTCAGGGGCGCTACTTCGAACAGCGCTTTGAAATCACTGATCCAGACAAATATGTTCTTGACTATAGCGTCAAGTTTGAAGGACTGCAGGGTGTTATTGATCAAAATGCGGAGGGAGTACAGCTACATTGGTTAAATTATTTGGATAAACTGGAAAAGAATACTCGTTATGAGCGCATGTATTCTTCTACTTACTATAAAGAGATTGACGATTCTCCTACCTACTGTTCTCTTACTGGAAACGATACCGAAGATACTAAGGATAAACCAGTGAAGTGGGTAACCCACGCCAATCAATTTTTCGCTGCTTCCATAATTGCAGATGAAAGCTTTCAAACAGGGGTAATGGATGTGCAGGTTTTGGAAGAGGATGATCCCGATTTGAAAAGATTGGAAACGGTGGTTCAACTTCCTTTTGACCATAGCCGTTCTGAGGCTTTTGATATGAACCTATATCTAGGCCCGAAGGAATTTTCAAGGCTAAGGGCTATGGGAGATAATCTGGAAGATGTGATTCCGTTTGGATGGAGTATTTTTGGAACCATTAACCGATGGGTAGTACGTCCGGTATTTGATTTTCTATCCAGGTTTATTGGTAATAAAGGAATTGTTATTCTGCTGTTGACCTTAATCATTAAGCTCTGTTTATACCCTTTGACTTATCGCATGCTTTATTCTCAATCCAAAATGGGAGCTTTGAAACCCCAATTGGAGAGTATGCGCAAAAAGTTTAAAGATGATAAGCAGGCCCAAAGTGCCGAGCAAATGAAACTGTATAGGGAATTTGGGGTGAATCCTCTGGGTGGATGTATGCCTCTGGTATTACAAATGCCTATATGGTTTGCTCTTTATCGATTTTTCCCTGCTGCCATTGAATTTAGGCAGGCGAGTTTTCTATGGGCAACTGACCTTTCTTCATATGATGTGATTGCCAGATTACCTTTTGAAGTACCTCTAGGTTTTGGTTCTCATATAAGTTTGTTTACGCTTTTATGGGCGGTGACTACCTTGATCTACACTTACTATAATTCCAAACATATGGACATGTCGGCTGCTAATCCAGCCATGCGATATATGCAATACATCATGCCTGTTATGTTCCTTGGATTCTTTAACAGTTATGCATCAGGATTGACTGCTTACTTATTCTTTAGTAACCTCATTAATATTACCCAGACACTGGTCACGAAAAACTATATCATTGATCAGGAGAAAATAAAACGAGAACTGGAAGCCTATCGAAAGAAACCGAAGAAGAAGGGTGGATTCCAGGCTCGACTGGAGGAAGCCTTAAAAGAACAGCAAAAAATACAGGCTCAAAAAGAAGCCGCCAAGAAGAAGAAAAAGAAATAAAAAATTTAACAAAAAAGAGCGCTGAAAAGCGCTCTTTTTTGTTGCTTAATAAATGAAAAAATACTAATATGTTCTCTGTGTTTTGCGAGAAAGATGGTTAACAAAATTACTTGAGTTTTTACAGCTAATTGCTCCTCAAGCATATCCTATTTTTTTAAACAAATCAATCTCATGCAAAAGACTAGACCCGACTATCATTTGATTAGCATCTTTTTTATTCTGTTTTTAGGAACCCAATTTGTAAATACTAACCCTCATTTTTATCGAAATTCAGCATTTTCTAGCTCCGATTTTTTTCCGGAAAAAGATTTTATTGATTCAAATAATGCCTTTATTGAAAGCATTAGTTCTACTTGTTTCGCACCTTCCGACACTTCCCTAAACTGCACCTCTATCAACTTTTATCCTGGTGACCTTGCTGAGGTAAGGATGTATTTCGGTACCGTAGATCAACTTATTGAAGCTGGTAGATTGACCATTGCAGATAGTAATTCAAATTATTCCATTAAAGATACCATTGAATGGATCGAAAACACCTGTGTGACAGGCACCCTTTTTCGAATATTTACCTTAACCTTTTTTGATGCACCTGGTAACGTCGAAATAGAATGCAGTCAAAAAATAGACATTCTTCCCGCTTTTGATTATGTGCTAAAGTTTCCTGGCGATACCAATGACTCTTGCCTGGTTTCTGGTACAGGTGGAGAACTGGTTACTAATAATTTTGGTTGTGAAACGATGGCTTTTCATCGGGATACTACCTTTTCGATGTCCTCAGGTGAAGGTTGTGCTGTTCGTACGGTAAATTATCGTGTTATAAATTGGTGTGAATATGATGGAATAACTTTGGAGCCTACCATTGTAGAAAGAGATATTGATGGAGATGGTAATTTTGAGGAAGATACTTATGTAAAGATCTTTAATGGAGATGTGTGGATTGATGATGATGATTCTGTATTGAAGTCTGGGCCTATTCCTACAGAGGAAGAATTTATCATTCATTGGGGAAAAGACTCAACTTCTTATGAAAGCCCCAATAATAGCGATTCCAGCTATGTATATACCCATGGTTATTTTATCTATACTCAAAAAGTGGAGATCTTTGATAATACTCCTCCTACATTAGGATTTGAGGAGGGATTAAGTTTTTGTATTGAAGAGCAAGATACTGTGGCAAACTGTTTGGCGTCCATCAAAATTCCAATAAAGGTGGTAGATCTGTGTGTAGATAGGGGAGAGGTGCGTGAAATTTTGATTTCTTTAAATGGAATGGAAAAAGAAAATCTTGAAGGAGAGCTTTATACTTTGGTCGATGATCTAGCCGAAGGCTATAGTATTCAAACAGTGCCTGGGAAGGGTCTGCCAATAGGACAGCAGCAATTTACAGTGACGTTTGCCGATAATTGTGGGAATGTGGCTACGGAGGATATTACATTTAATGTAGAGGATTGCTCAGTTGCCTTACCACTTGTTGATTCAATTTACACAGTTTTACTGACCGAATATATCGTGGAAGATAATGAAGTAATAGGAGCAGAAGCAAGTGTAAAAGCCTCTGATTTTGCAACTCAAGGTATTATCGATTGTAGCCCTCATCCTAATCCGGATACTTTAGAAGAATCAAACAATAATGTGATATATTATATCGTCCGTTTGATAACTTTATTGGCTAATGGAGTTGAAACACCAAATGAGGATTTTGTTCAGGAACAATATAGAACGATTAATTTTAACTGCGACGATTTAACAATTCGACAACCCAATAAATTATTCTTAATCGCAGCTGATGGGGTTGGTAATTTTAATTATACTGAAATAATGGTATTTGTTTATCCAGGTCTGGAAGTAGATCCCTGTTTTGATGAGCCGCCAAATCTACAGTATGATATTGCTGGTATAATTCAAACGGAAGAAGGTGAATTATTACAAGGGACGAAAGTCCATCTTTCCGGACAAATAAGCAATGTCATTACGGTAGGTGAAGGTAGTGATTTTCGCTTTTCAAATTTACGAGGATCTTTTCATTACTCCATAAAACCCTCCTTTAACGAAAATCCAGGTAATGGAGTTTCCACCTTTGATTTAGTTCAAATAACCAAGCATATTTTAGGTATACAAGCATTAGATTCGCCTTATAAATTAATTGCTTCAGATGTGGATAATTCCGGATCTTTAACAATTATGGATTTAATCCAGATTCGAAAATTGATACTAGGTCTTAGTTCGGAATTTGAAAATACGACGAGTTGGGTATTTGTACCCAAAAATCATATTTTTACTAACCCTCTAGATCCCTGGATAGAACACATCCCTGATTCTATAAGAGTGGATAGCTTGACGCAAGATATTTTAACTGCTGATTTTATTGCGATTAAAAAGGGGGATGTGAATGGAAGTGCGAGTACGAATTCTAAGAACTGAAGTATATAGAAACAAATAGAAGAAAGGTAGAAGTATATTGAATCAATATGTGTAATCCTAAATTTTCCTCATATTATTAAGAAGAGAAATAGATGGAAGACAAATAGAAATAAATAGAAACAAATTGTCGAATTGATCTAATAAATTTATCCCTTGAAGGTCTATAAATAACTTTTGGATCATTATAAACAATATATCTCTATTTATTATCCATTTGTCTCCAATTATCTCTCATCTTCATTGAACTAGATAAATATTAACTAGAATTAAATTATTTCGAGAGAACATATTCTATCAGTTATTTAAGAAAAGAAAGACACTACAGGCATATCTACCATAGTTCTTAAACCTGGTGCTGATCTTAAGATGGTGGAACAACTGTTGATAACGATAGCTGAGGTAGCCACATCACCATTTACTCCTCCCTCAATTTTAGAACGGATCTCAGGAGTTCCTTTGATGATAATTTCATCATAAGATTCAGGTTCGCCAACAGTAGCCTGAAAGACCAGGCTAATTTTTAACTGATCTTCAGAGTAAGCCCTTCCAATCTGAGAAACCCCTGTAATTTGACCTTTCGGAATGGTCATAGCTGGTGTTTCAATAGTTTCCTCTGCAAATACGGGATTGATGATATCTTCGGTATGGTCCAATTTCCAACCCATATTATTAGCAATCATTTGCATGGATTCGGTTAGGCCAACGTGGCGAAGCGTGCCCGCTTTTTTTCTTTCTTCAAATTCTTGTAAACTTAAGCCTGCTCCAATCTTTCTTTGGAATGGAATTCTTCTGTATTGAGCATTTTGAAATCGGTTGATTTCAATGCTGTCTACATGTTGGCAAGGCGCAGTAAGAAACGTAGGCAGGGCATCCATTAAAAATCCAGGATTTACACCCGTTCCAACTACAGCTACATTTTTTTCTTTGGCTTTTTTGTCAATCTGTTCGGCTAATTCGGGAGCGGTATCCCATGGGAATGCTAATTCCTCACAGGTAGAAACCACTGGAATGCCATGCTCCAGAATTTCCTCAATTTGAGGAGTGATTCTTACCATATCAGATACCGTAGTTAAGACGGCCAGATCAACTTTTTGTCCCTCCAATGCTTCAGCAAAATTGCCATGAATGATGACACCGCTTTCACTATTACCTGAGAGACTGCCTAGATCTTGTCCAATTAGCTCTGGATTCTTATCTACAGCAGCCACTGTAGTAATGTTATTGCGCTCTGCGATATAGTTGGCAATTTTGATACCGAGAGGGCCTAGGCCAATTTGAACGACATTAATGCTTTTCATAAGAAAAATCTAATGAAATAATTGAATTTAAATAATTACTCAAAAGAGCGTATAAAGTAACTACCTCCAGTAGTCAAGAAAGGTAAAAAGTAGAAAGATTTTAAAACCAAAAAAGGTTAATTCTTCTATTGATTCTAACAGTCTTTCTACTTTTTACCTTCTACAATAAAATTGGGCGGTGAAATTAAATAGGAGTATAATAAAAAAGAAAAAAACAGCAATTTTTTTTCTTTTTAAAGACACAATTTATAAGTCTAAATACGACGCCTATTGTTTCAAGCCACAATCTTACCGACCATTTGATCATCAATTTTACCTCTGGATAAGTAGAACTTGTTGATTTCAGAGTAAGATCCTAGTTTGCTTACATAAAATAATTCTTAAGCACTTATTCTTTAAACTTGACTATTTCAGATCCTTTTCCTTGAGAAATGGGCCGCTGAATAGATGGAAAGACCATGGCTTTTTCAAAAATAGAGGTGAGGCTTAGGGTATTAATTCTTAAACAATTAAAAATAACTAATCATGCGTACAGTATTATTTTTTTTCTTCTTAATTGGATTGTCAATGACTGGCCTGGCTCAAAGTCCTGAAGGGAATTGGGTAATAACAACTTCTACGCCTGAAGGTGAGGAGGTAAGCTGGAAAGTAAACTTTAAGTCTAATAGTACTTATGCCGTGGATATCGATCTGGATGGATCAATTGAAATAACGGGTAAATATTTTATTGATGGATCTACAATAACTGTACAAAACGATCCTGAATGTGGCTGTTGTAATGATAAAGGAATCTACAAGTTTGGTTTGAAAGATGGGAAGCTTTGGATGGATCCGGTTAGTGATCCCTGCGAGCTTAGAAATCCCTCTCAAAAAGTATTTTTTAGAAAGGCAGGAAAATAATTTAAATAATAATTTAGGCCGGCCTTTAGCCGGCCTAAATTATTATTTAATTAAGATAAATTCTTTGATCCGGTAATACCGATTCTCCTTTTTGCATCCGGTTGAGCTGTAATAATTTATTAAGAGGAATATTATATTTTTTGGAAATCGTTTCCATAGTTTCACCCTGTTTTACAATATGTGAGATACGTTTTGCATTTCCAGGAGCATTATTATAATAATCGGTTGTACCTCCCAACTGGAAATTATTCTGTCTATTGTTTTGAGGAGGAGAAATATTAAATCGGTCCAAATTAGTGTTTGGGTTGGGAGAATTCGGATTAACTCCAGGAACTGGTGAATTCAAATCCTGGAAAGGTTCTCTCGAATTATTGGCTCCATTGATGGTGGGAGCAGCCGTATTTGGGACCGGTGTACCAAAAGAATTGGATGGATTAGGATTGAAATTATTGTATTGTGAAGGAGAAACATTTAAGTTGTTATTCCCTCTATTTTGATTGGCGTTATTATTATTTGAATTGCTAAAAATATCATAAGGCTCAAAATCCTCAGACTGACTATTTTGATTGTTATTATTGGTTGAGGGTTGGGAAAAATTATAATTTTCTTGCTGAGAACCTCGATTAAAATAATAAGAATCGTAAGTGGAATTGCCTGCTGGATTAACCGAACTCGGAGTAGTGGTATTAAATTGTGGCTGAGTCGGCTGAATAGAAGGACTATTTATTGGGTTGTTATTATAGTTATTTAAGGCACCAGGATTCTCGACAGAGTTAATCGGGTCGCAATCCTTCGTTTTTAAAGACTGTCCTTCTCTAAGCTGAGAATTGGGAGCGAGGTTGTTAAATTCACTAAATCTTTCAGCAGTATAACCATATAGAGCTGCAATAGAAGTCAGGCTTTCACCTGGTTTGACAATGTGCAAACCAGAGGTAGTTTTCCAGGCAGGTAGGATGCCATTGGTTGAATTAAAGATAGGCCTGTTATTTATTGGTGCTTCATTATAGGTAGAAACAGATCGAGATGAATATTCATCCGTATACTGACTTACCCTCAATTTGGTTCCTGTTCTCAAGAAAGAGCTTTTGGGAGCAATACCATTCCAGGATCGTAATTCTTCAATATTGATATTATAATTTCTGGCGATCCCATAAAGTGTTTCTCCCTTTGCAACGATGTGGAAGGTTGCATTTTGCTGATCTTCACCACGTGAATTAAGGATAGTATTGGGATTATTGGTATTAGTATTGGTGTTAAAGGCCCCATTATTATAATTATTGAGCCCTGCAGTACTATTATTATTATTAGCTGTACAAAACTGTTGTAGATAGGTGTCAGTAGTCATGTCATTGACCTGCACCAATTGAATGGTATTATTGAATTGTGGGCTTTTTTGCTCAACAACTCCTAATTGTGGCACAAATACAATGTCAATGGAAGCATTGGAAGATAGTCCTGACCTTTGCTTAAAAAGCAAGGCATCAGCGCAATTATATTTTATCTTACCTTCGAATTGAACCTGTCCTCTTGGATCATTACTAGAAAGATCCTGACCAACTGCAGCCAGAGATGGGGAAAAATTAAAACGAAATTGTTGGCCATTGTATACCATATAATTACCTTCCTGGAGATAATAATCATAAGATCTGACAGCAATTATATGATACCCGTTATTATTTACTGGTTTAACTAAATAAACATTATTAAGATTATTCTGTAAAATGCTTGTTAAGTTCTGACTGATGAAGCTGTTGCCACATCTAAAAGCTTGTCGTGGAAGGAAGCTTTGAACACGAGCCTGACTTTCATCAGTAACTTCCAACATAATTTGCTCATTGTCATTTAATTGCATGCTGTATTTTACTAATTCACTGCCAACTTGTGAACGATACGTTAAACGATTCATGCAGTTTGGATCGTACATAAGATAGAAATCAGCAGCTTCTAAAGTAAAACAAGTGATTAACAAAAATAGGGGAATGAATAAGAAATTTCTCATGAGTAATACTTGATTACACAACCTTTAAAGATTTTATTAAAACCGTAAATTACATAAAATCAAGTTCTTACACAACTCTTTTTTATGAAAACGGCCTTTGTCTAACAATAAACGTCCTAGGGTAGATTAATATTGGAGGGAAGCCATAAATTCTGAAATAAGCTCCTTTACTAAAACTGATCTTTCGAAACAAGACCTTTATTGAGTGCAAAAAGAATCAGTTCGGAAGAAGACTGAATATTTAATTTCTTCATGATGTTTTTGCGATGGGTGTAAATGGTATGTGTGCTTAAACTTAGTTTTTCGGCAATTTCTTTGGCAATTAATCCTTTTGAAATTAATCTAACGATTTCCACTTCGCGTGGAGATAAAGGAATGGGAGAACAATCCTCTTCTTCCTCTTCTTGTTGGTCTTTAGAGAAGCTCTTTTCTAACAAATAATCGATAATTCGAGTGCAGTAGAATTTTTCTCCTTTGGCAGTAGCCGCAATGGCATCTTGGATTTCATTTTCATCGCAGGTTTTTGTCAGAAAACTATTGACTCCAGATTCTAATACCTGGTAGATGGCTTTTTTGTTATTATCTGCACTGATAACCAGGATGTTTGTTTTCGGGGATTGCCGTCGAACATGATCAAGCGTAACATGACTGAAATTGTCAGGCTGATCATAATCCATAATCAAAACATCTGGCTGATTAGTGTGTAGCTTATTAAGTAATTCTCTTTCATTGCGCGCTTCAGCAATAATATTGTATTGCTCTTTATCGGACAGTAGGTGTTTCAACCCAACGCGAACCAGTACTTGAGAATCGGCTATGACTATGGAAATTGCTTGTTTCATATGTTTTTTTACCGTTCTACGAAAATAAGATCTGTATTCTGCTTATTCAAATTTATTTAGACTTAATTTAGATAAGCAAGTAGTTCAGTAAAGTAAACTACCAAATTGTCTTTTGGTTCTGAAAAAATGAGAGTTGTTACAAAAAGAGTGATTTATTCTTGAGAAGAAACCCTTTCTCTTTCAAATTCATCTTGAACTAAATTGTTATTAGTTGGCCGATCTAGAAATTTAACTCTTAGTTTATAATTTTTATTAATGGCGTTAACCATTGGAATGAACATAGTTTTCATTAAAGTTGCTGCTTCTCTTTTGGCCTGTTCCATAACGGTCATAGACATAGCATCTTGCCTAAATTCAGATCGCAAAACATCCATGGCCTGATTTAAATCCAGGGATTCAACTTCACGTAGCCAGCCTACATCAAATTTTTCGAATCGCGGAAAAAATTCCTGAGAAATGATTTCCGGCTGAGGAAGGGTTACGGTAACTTGTTTATTACGAGCATTTGCTTCTACATCAAAATATTTATGAAGATCAAAGCCTACCTTAATTTGGCTTAAGGCAGAAATTTCGATGTCAGATGAAGAAACAGTAAAGCCCCAAATTTTGGTTTGAAGTGTTTTATTAATGGCCTTTTTATCGCTTACCTCATAGGTGATCAATTGAGCCAGCACTCGCTCTACACGCTCCTGCATCAGTCCTCTGGAACGGGAAATATCTCGGATAGCCGCCTTTTCGCTTAATCTTTCCATCATAGGCTTAAGTCCCTCAGTTAAAGCTACTCCACAAGGGGTATCTACATTTCTACCTCTAGCCATTACTGTACCGGCATCCGTTTTTATGATACTTGTAATCACATGGCTGACCAGAAAACAAGTATATTTAGACGCAACCTCATATAAGAAATCAATAGATCCTGTAGATTCACTTTCATACCAGGTTTGGATGTTTAGGGAAGTGGTATCTTTTAGAGCCAAGAAATCATTATAGTATAAATTGCGCAGATAAGGATGATGCTTTTCATATTCATCTGGTATTCTGGCTTTTTCAGCAGCCTTCAAATTCATACGATCAGCAACGTGATGCAAAAGAGCTAAATTAATATCGTAAACCAGTTGATTAAAATCTTGTCTGTTTTTTTGAGGGTTTGCAAGAATATTCAATACTCTTTCCTCATCAAGATTGAGCTTGAAATCCGAAGGAACATAATTTATCCTTAATTCTTTAGGAACATTGGTAAAACCTCCACCTTTTGATCTTTGGTAGTTTTTATACACAATTATTCCAATCAGACTAAAAACCAATACAACCAATATAAGCCTTCCTAGGGCCATTGTTCTTTTATTAGGTACTGGACTTGACATAATAGTTTTGGTTTTAAGCTTTTAACAGTCATTTTTTCATTATGACGAATATACTCATGAAAAGTCATTGTTTCATGCCCTAATAAATACAATTCTACAATAAATAAGTTTTTTTTAGATGTATTGGCCTTTTCAAGGGCTTAATCTAATTATTGTGGTGGTGTTTAAATTGATGGGGATATTTGGGAAGGAAGTAAATAGAAGTAGATGGAAGTAAATAGAAGTAAATAGAAGTAGATGGAAGTAGATGAAAGATGTAAGGACAGAACCGTTATATGATTTGAATAGCCTAAGGGCAAAGAAAAAAAATGGACTTATATTAGTTTCTAAAAAAAATTAAATTGTGCCAGAATTCTAAAAGCTTGAAAATAGATGTTAGAAATTCCTAAAACAATTAATTGCAGAGGAAAGATATTGAGTTTTGATGTCCCTAAGGTAATGGGCATAATAAATGTCACTCCCGACTCTTTTTTTGAAGGTAGCCGCTTTCAGAACTTTGAGGCCATTCAATTAAAAGTAGAAAACATGATTGAAGAAGGAGTTGATCTCATAGACATTGGGGGAATGTCTTCAAGGCCGGGAGCAAAAATAATTGATGAAAATGAAGAATTTGATCGGGTAATTCCCGTAATTGAAAAACTGAACCTTCAGTATCCGGAGCTAATTATATCCATAGACACGGTTAGTGCCAAAATTGCTGAGGGAGCTTTTAGGGTAGGGGCTAGTATTATCAATGATATTTCTGCTGGGAAAATGGATGAGCGGATGTATACAGTACTATCTAATTTAAAAATTCCTTATGTACTTATGCACATGCAAGGACAACCTGCTGATATGCAAAGAACACCTCAATATGAGAACGTCGTGCAGGAAATCCTGGATTTTTTTATTTTGGAGCTGGGAAAACTTAGGGCATTAGGCATTAAGGATGTTATCGTTGATCCAGGATTTGGATTCGGAAAAACAGTTGAGCATAATTATTGCTTATTAAAAAATATGCAGATTTTTCAAATATTAGATTGTCCCGTTTTGGCAGGAGTATCCAGGAAATCAATGATTAATAAGGTTTTGAACATAAATGCAAAGGAAGCCCTTAATGGAACAACTGCCTTGCATATGGTGGCCTTACAGCAGGGAGCACAAATTCTCAGGACACATGATGTAAAAGAAGCAAAAGAAACCATTAAATTGTGGCAAGCACTTGTTAATGCCTAAAACAGATAGGATTGGAACTTCAAAAAATTCCACAAGGGCCTTTAAGCGAAGATGAAGTCAAGCATATTGCCTTGAGTTGTCTGAAGGCCTTTTATAAATATCATCCAAGAAAAGGACAAACTGAAGCCAGGTTAAACCAAAGGGCAGAAGGTGATATTATTGCCGACGGTTATCTGTCCTTTGAACAAGAAGATGGATCTATATTTTCGGCTACTTTTGAGGCTACAAGTTTACTCAAAAGAGATGAGGTTCTTTTCCGAGTCCAAAAAGAATTGCTGGCATGGGACAGCCTCACAGCTTCCAGCTTCATTTGTTTAATATTAATGATTTGGGAGCATTTATTTGTCAATAATTACTGGATTCCGAGATATGGATGGTATGCCTCAGTTGCTCTTGTAGCTCTTTTTATTCCGATTTTGGCTTTCTTTCTGGCTATTTTCCTTAAATCACTACGCAGGTACCGCTACATTTATGCCATTGAACAATTTAAACAATACCACACCAATGATCAGTGGATTGTCCTTTCAGGTCGAATTTTTCCAGATAAAAGTGATAAATACTACGAAGAATTAAAGCAGCAATGCGTATATAATGGAGTTGGATTAATAGAAATCAACGAAAAAAGAGAGCCAAGAATAAAAATTGATCCAGCCAGAAATGATCTTTTTAAGAAGGAAAAAAGGAAAATGCTTCAGTTTTCGTCTTCGGAAGAACTTGCAAAGAGGATTGAATCAAAAAATGAAAGCCGTACTGGCTTGATGAAGTATTTACCTAAACCTCAAATAACTTTTGAACCAGAAAAATTAAAGCTTACCAGGTTTAAACGATTTTATGGCTACCAATTGATGATATCGATCATTTGCCTGGTTTTGCTTTTTACCATACTCTTTAGAGAATACGAAAAAGAGAAAACCTACGAAGTAGTAGATGCTGCTGACTATCGCGAAGAAATGGCTAATTTGATTTTATATCCCTATCCTTTCTATGGTCCGGATACCATTGATATTTTGGATACCCCCTATGTACGATCCATTCCTTTTAATAAAAATGTAATAGCATATGACCTTGAGGAGTCTACATTTGCTCAACCCGGCTTAATTGTTTACTCCGCTGAAGGCCTATTCGTTGAATATGCTTGTGAAAGAATTTATGATATTTATAAAAGAAAATATGCCATTGATGCAGGGAGATACAAATCCCTGGATAGAGCCAGACAGGTAATGGGGCGACTTAATCGCCGAGGAGTTTCGGCTTCTATTTTATGGATGGGCTGTTTTAATGAAGAGAGTGAATATTTACTATTTATTGGTCAACTTTATGTCACAGAGGTGGGAGCAGAAGTAGATATCGATGTGGCTCGCCGAAGGGTTATCCAACTTGGCTATGTTCCTGAATTGAGTATTTCCGAAATTAATTATTAGGCTTAGGCTGGGTTGGTAGTCTGGTAATTTTGAGAATTAAGGGGATCAGTTTTTTGGAGATGAACGGACAATGAGTAGTTTAAATGTGCATGCAATAAAGCACTTCAATATTAAACAAAGATTAGTATGAAAAAACCATTACTTCTGTTGGGATTAATGATCCTGACAATTTTTGGGACAATGGGTGCCCAAAGTACCTATATCCATTGCGGACAATTAATTGATTGTACGGATGGCGAGGTTCAAACTCAAATGACCGTAATAGTAGAAGGAAATATTATAAAAGAGGTAAAAAAGGGATATGCTACGGCTCCCTCAGGAGCAAATACTATTGATTTAAAAAACAGAACGGTCTTGCCAGGTTTTATGGATATGCATGTCCATATAGAAGGGGAATCTAATCCAAGATCCTATCTGGACCGATATACTCTTAATGAAGCGGATGTAGCCTTTAGAGCTGCCCTTTATGCAAAACGTACCCTAATGGCAGGATTTACAGTGGTAAGAGATTTGGGGGGATCTGGAATAAATGTTTCCCTCCGAAATGCAATCAATCAGGGGATAACTGAAGGACCCCGGATTTTTACAGCTGAAAAAGGTATTGGTACTACTGGAGGACATGCTGATCCTACTAATGGCCGAAAAAGATTAGACCTCGGAGATCCTGGACCTAAAGAAGGAGTGATCAATAGCCCTGAGGAAGCTCGTAAAGCAGTAAGACAACGCTATAAAAATGGTGCAGATGTCATAAAAATTACTGCAACAGGAGGTGTCTTAAGCGTAGCAAAAGATGGATCTGGCCCCCAGTTTACACAAGAAGAAGTTAATGAAATTGTAAGAACCGCCAATGAATATGGGATGATTTCCGCAGCTCATGCACACGGAGCAGAAGGTATGAAAAGAGCTGTTCTTGCTGGTATTACCACCATTGAACATGGAACTATGATGACAGAAGAGGTAATGGATTTGATGATTGAGAAAGGAACCTATTTCGTTCCCACCATTTCTGCCGGTAAATTTGTTATGGAAAAAGCTAAGATCCCTGGTTATTTTCCACCCATTATTGTACCCAAAGCTTTAGCCATAGGCCCAAAAATTCAGGAAACCTTTGCCAAAGCCTACAAAAGAGGTGTGAAAATTGCTTTTGGAACGGATACTGGAGTTGCTCCGCATGGCTCAAATGCAGAAGAATTTGTATTTATGACAGAAGCCGGAATGCCAGCAAAGGACGCTATTTTATCCGCAACAAAAGTAACCGCTGAGCTACTGGGCATTTCAGATGAGCTAGGAACAATTGAAGCTGGTAAAAAAGCAGATATCATTGCTTTACCAGAGAATCCTCTGGAAAACATTAAGAGCACCATGGACGTTAAATTTGTAATGAAAGATGGCCAAGTTTATAAGAATCAATAAATAAAAAATACCTTAACTTTTTTATTTATTTGTTAAAAAGCATTAGTTAAGCAACCCTTGAACTTAAAAAACTCGTCTTTAATTATATATTATACAGTGTATAGATAGCCTTGAATAACCTGCATGGAAGAAAAACAAATAAACAATGAAACAGAAGAAAAGCAAGAAAAGAAATTTTCCTTGTTTTTTCGATGGATAAAATCCATCCTAATGGCTGTTTTGGCTGTTGTTCTATTTGTTTTTCTTCTGTTCCAAATTCCCGCAGTTCAAAGTTGGGCCGTAAAACAATTAACAGATCGGATTGCCAAGTCGGCAGATGCTGAGGTTAAAATAGATTATGTTTATTTATCCTTTTTTGACAAGCTGGCCATAAAAGGTTTTCTCCTGGCCGATGAAAACCAGGATACCCTTTTTTCAAGCCGGGAATTAAAAGTCGATTTTAATTTAAACCCCATTGTATTATTCCGCAGGGGGCTGGTGGTTCAAGGGCTCCAAATTCAAGACGCCGAAGTTCGCCTGATTCATGATCTAGGTGATGAAAAAAATAAATTGGGCCAAGTACTGAGCAGGATATTCCCTCCTAAGGAAAAAGACCCGGAGAAAAAGAACAACTCCCTCCCTCTGTTTTTTGAATATGTATCTCTCAAAAATGTACATTTTTTCCAACAGAATAAAAACAAGGGGAATCTCTTGGAGATTTTTCTCCGCAATGGAAACCTAAGTGTTGATGAGTTGGATTTCGCCAATAATAACATCGTTCTGGAATATGCAGGTCTAAAAGAAACCTATGTCAGAGTGGAAAATAGACTAGTGACTGATTCCACGGCATACATCCCTCCTCCTAAGGCCACAGATCTTCAGAAAATGGCTTTGCTTGATTCAAACTTTTTAAGAATTGCGGTGCATGAGATTGAATTTGAGAATGGCTCTTTCAAGCTGGACAACTATCGAAATGATAAAAATAGCAATAGGGGGCCTGGACAAATAGATTATAAACACATGAGGGTTAACAATATTCAAATGGATATTGACAGCTTTCAGTTTTTTGATGAAGATTTTAGTTTTAAAGGCATTGCCAATCATATTTCATGTAGAGAACAAAATGGATTTGTTTTAGAAAAACTGGCCGCAAATAATGTAGCAGTTGGACCCACTGAAGTCATGTTAAACGGTCTTGAAGTGATTACTCCCTTTAGCCAAATAGGGGATACTCTGGTGTTTAGAATGGATGAATACCTGGACTTTGAGAATTTTGAGAACAAGGTCAGAATGGATGGGAAATTAAACCGTGCAAGTGTAGCTATCAACGATATTTTGGTCTTTGCTCCCAACCTTGAAAAGAATAACTTTTTCAGGAATAATAAGAATGAAATCATAACTATAGATGGTCGCATACTGGGAACAGTCAATGATTTGAGGGGGCGTCAATTGAATATGCAGCTGGCTGACGATACCAGAATAGTTGGTAGATTTAGTTTTAATAATTTAACGGTCCCCAATGAAGAGGTACTGAGTTTAAGGTTGGACAATTTAGAGACGAGTGTGCAAACTCTTCGGCAAATACTCCCACGCTTTAATCCGCCAGCCAATTTTGATAAATTAGGTACCCTGCGATTTAATGGTTCTTTCGACGGTTTGTTACAGGATTTTGTGGCCGATGGAAACTTAAGTACTGTCCTTGGTAATGCCAGTGTTGAAGAAATGAGAATGAACCTTAAAAGTGGAAAGGATAAGGCTGAATATTCTGGTAAATTGGTCCTAAGGGATTTTGATTTAGGAAAATGGACAGATAATAATGATTTTGGTATTGTTAATCTTACCACTAATATTGCAAATGGTGTTGGTCTAACCAATGAAAATATTGATGCTCAGTTAACTGCGAATATTGAAACCTTTGGTTTTAAGGGCTATACCTACGAAAATGCCATTATTGAGGGGAAAATTAAATACAACCTTTTTGATGGTTCTCTTGTAGTTCGGGACGATAATGTTGACTTTGAATTTATTGGAGAAATTAACCTAACGGAGGGAATTCCTTTTTATAATTTTGATGCCTATGTTCGAAAGCTTGATTTGAAAAAAATCAACCTTAGTAAGCAAGATTTGGTTTTGTCAGGAGATTTAAACCTCGAGCTCCAAAACAAGAGTTTATCGGATTTAGAAGGGGAAATTGACCTTCAAAACTTTATTATTACTAAGAATCAGACTGAAGAATATCGGCTTAACTCTATACTGGTCAGTTCTCAGCTTGACTTTTTTGGAAATAAAACCTTTAAAATTGACTCTGAAATATTAGAGTGTTATTTCTATGGAATTTTTGATTTAGATAAAATCCCAAATACTCTTTCTGCGTTTTTTACGGATCATTATCCAGGCTTTTCCAACAAATTTGGAATAAAGCGGCCACAAAAGGAAGTGTCTCCCAGTACATTTGAATATCGCATTAGAATTATAGATACCAAGGGCTTGGAAACTTTAGTAACCGATAAACTAGGAGCCATTACAGATGCAGATATCGAAGGCTATTTCGACGGTTTTAAAGATTCTATAGTTGTTGACATAGCCATTCCCTTTCTTGAATATGATCAATTGGCTTTAGAAGACGTCGTATTGATATTTACTGCTGAAGGACGTGAAGCTAATATGGATCTTGCTATAGATTCTACCATTATTGCACAAAAATATGGCCTGGTCCCACTAACTCTGATTAGTTTAATTGATGGAGATTCGCTATTATTTGGGCTCAATTATTCTCCATTTTCTCCTTTTTCTGAACAAACCATTCTGCCGAGCACCCAGGTCATCGACAAGTTAAATTTGGATGGGGAATTGTCCATTGTGGATAGTACTGCTTTAAAATTAGAGTTTGCCCCTTCCGATTTAGTTATTTTAGAAGAAAAATGGAATATCCTACCCAACAATTATTTGCTGTTTGACAGTAGCAGGATAGAGGTAGAAAACTTCCGGCTTAGCCGTAATGATAAAGCGATCCAATTAGAGGAAATTCAAGGAAAAGGAGTGAAACTCAATCTGGAAAACTTCAATTTTCACTATTTAGATGAAATCTGGGATTATAAAAAGATTGATTTTGCTGGAAAATACGATATTCAGATTAGGGTTGAAGATATATTTGAAATGAATGGCCTTAATGTTAATATGAGTTCGGATACACTCTATATTAATAATGATGATTGGGGACAATTTCAATTAAATGCAGCCGCCAAAGACTTAAAAAGCCGGGTAGAATCAGATTTAACCATAACAAATGATACCCGTCAATTGATTTCTGAAGGCTTTATTCAATTGGCACCCACTTATGAAACTCCCCGAAAACCAGAAGAGGAGGCCATGTATTTTAATTATACTCTTCGGCTGATAAACTTCCCTTTAGATATTGCAGAATATTTTATTGCACCAGAGGTAAGAGATGTGGAAGGAAAAATTGAAGCTGATTTGCGCTTTTTTGGTCTTCCCAAAAAGCCTAATATTGATGGCACCATCAATATGAAGAATGGTTATTTGACCATTGATTATTTAAAAACTCGTTATCACTTTGATGAGGCGGTGGTGAATGTAGACAATCAGATGTTTGATGCCAGCAATACAAAAGTTAAAGATAAATATGGGCATACCGCAACTCTAACTGGTGGCATTTCACATAATCATTTGAAGGAATTTGGCATAAATGCAAATCTAAATACCAATCGATTCCTGGCACTGGATACGAAAAAGGGGGATAATAATATGTTTTATGGCCAGGCTTTAGGAAGTGGGGACATACGCTTTTCAGGGACTTTTGAGCAGACAGACATCTATGTGAACGCAAGTGTTGGGGACAGTACCACCCTGACCATCCCCGTTAATTCGGAAAGAGATGCTTCTAATTTAAACTACCTTCGTTTTGTCAACAAACAAGAGGAAAAGCGGAAGAAAAAAGAAGCGGAAGAACGCCTGAAAGATCCGGATGGTTTGAGTTTTGAAATGGACCTGGTGGTAACCGAAGAGTCACAAGTGCGTATTGTTTTTGATGAACAGGCTGGTGACATCATTGAAGGGTCAGGGAGGGGCAACCTGCGAATGCTGCTTCCCAGAGGACAAATCTTCCAAATGTATGGCAATTACATTATTGAAGAGGGTGATTATTTGTTTACTCTTTATAGTATTGTTAATAAAGATTTTAGAATTAAAAGGGGAGGTACGGTAAATTGGAATGGAGATCCCTTTGGAGCTGAAATTAACATCCAGGCAGAATATAAAGATCTGAATACTTCGGTAGCCAATTTTATCCAGGAATACCTATTAAATTCCAATAGCGATTTGAAAAATGAGGCCACCAACACTACAGATGTCAATCTTCTTTTGAATCTGCAAGGTGAATTATTACAGCCTATCGTTTCCTTTGATATTGAATTTCCTCAGCTCAGAGGTCAATTACAGACCTATACTGAAAGTAAACTTAGGGTGCTAAAACAAGATCAGAACGAATTAAACAAACAGGTTTTTGGATTAATTATCGCTGGCCAGTTTTTACCCACCGATTTCAATCTGCAGGGAAGTCAAATCCTCTATAATACGGTAAGTGAATTTGTTTCCAATCAACTTTCTTTAATGCTGACCGAATTATTTTCAGAATTCATTGGAGATGATGAAGTGTTAAATAGTATTGATTTTGATATCGCCTACAATCAATATCAGAGTGTAGACCTGGGAGAAGGCCAGGATTTTAACCGCGGAGATGAACTGAGGGTTCGACTCAAACAAAACTTTTTTAATGATCGCTTATCCATATTAGTAGGTGGAAATATTGATATTGGCAATTCTGTTCGAGCCACTCCAGAAACTAATGGAGCTTTTATTGGGAATGATTTTGTGTTAGAATATGCCCTGACTAAAGATCGCAGCCTCAAACTTCGGGTTTATCAGCGTCTGGAACCCGATATCGGATCTGGTCGAAGATTCCAAATTGGTACCGGCCTCAGTTTCCGAAAAGAATTCGAAACTTTTAGCGATTTTCTTAAAAGTTTTAGAAGAACTGCCAAAGATTCCAAAACCAATTCCGGAGATGAGTAAATTAGTAGATGAGTAAATCTGCAAATTTGCAAATTTGCAAATTTACTCATTTGCCCATCTGCACATCTGCTCATTTGCCCATCTGCAAATCTGCAAATTTAAAAATCCACCCTAACCATTCTTTGTCTAAGCATATGATCCGCCAATACCAAGGCCGCCATACCTTCAACAATAGGCACTGCTCTTGGAACAACACAGGGGTCATGCCTACCCTTACCCACTACTTTCACTTCTTCTCCAGCTTCATTTACGGATTCTTGTTCAGATACGATGGTAGCAACAGGTTTAAAAGCTACGCGAAAATAAATATCCATTCCATTTGATATACCTCCTTGAATGCCTCCGGAATAATTGGTTTTTGTTTTTACAGTATCTCCTTCTGTATAAAAAACATCATTATGCTCTGAACCTTTCATTTTTACCCCTTCGAAGCCAGAGCCATATTCGAATCCTTTACATGCATTTATACTGAGCATGGCTTTAGCTAAGTCTGCATGGAGTTTGTCAAAAGCAGGTTCTCCGATTCCGGCTGGTGTTCCTGAAATGACACAATTGATAATGCCTCCAATGGTGTCTCCTTCCTTTCTAACTGACCTGATGTATTCTTCCATTTGGGCGGCCATTTCTGGATCGGGACAACGTACGGGATTAGATTCTGTTTGGGATAAATCCAGATTTTGGTAGGGTATTGCCAATTCCATTTTTCCTACCTGACTTACATAGGCATTGATTCTGATTCCTTGCTGCTGTAAAAACAATTTCGCAACTGCACCTGCAGCTACTCTGGCTGCCGTTTCTCGAGCCGAAGAGCGGCCACCTCCCCGATAATCCCTAAATCCATATTTTGTATAATAAGTAAAATCAGCATGGGAAGGTCTGAATTTATCAGCAATATGGCTATAATCTTTAGAACGAGCATCAGCATTATAGATAATCATAGCAATAGGGGTGCCGGTAGACTTGCCATCAAAAACACCGGACAGTATGTGTACGATATCGCTTTCTTTACGCTGTGTCACAATCTTTGATTGTCCTGGCTTTCTTCTATCCAATTCTTGTTGAATGTATTCTTCATCGATGGGTAATCCGGCTGGGCATCCATCCAGGATGACACCAATTGCTTTGCCATGAGATTCTCCAAAAGTGCTAATTTTAAAAACCTGTCCGAAATTATTTCCTGCCACGATCTTGTTTTTAGGGCAAATATAAAATTTAAGTCTTAGTTCTGAGATATTAGACCTTCTTCTAATGTTCTAAACACTTTTCTATAATGAAATGGAACTTAGCATTAAAGAATTTGTTTTATTATTTTTGCAGACTGAAGGAATATAAAGGCCGAAAGACAAAATGATTTTACTCATTTTGTCTTTCGGCATAACGAACACATATGCAATTAGAACCGAAAGATTTATACGAAAAGCTGGAATTTGACAAGGTCCTCAAGTTAATTGAAGTAGAATGTCTGGGGATTCTTGGTAGAGAAGAAGTGCAAAAAATTGGCCCAATTACCCGTAAGGCGGTAATCGATCGGCTATTGAGGGAATCTGAAGAATTTAAGCGTACCATCGAAAATAATGATCGTTTTCCAATAACATCCTATGCTGATATTAGCCATGACCTTGAATTATTAAAGGTTCCAGACTTTGTTTTACCTGAAGAGGCTCTTGGTAGAATCAATATTGTTTTAAGGTTTATCCACGAAATCATCAAATATTTTAATGATGACAGGCGTGAATTGTATCCCAGCCTTCACGACATCATTAGCGAATTGGTTTTTGACTCCAATCTGATTGATGAAATTGAAAGAGTTATTGATGAGGAGGGGAATATCCGGGCAGATGCCTCACCACGGCTTCTGAAAATCAGGAAAAATATAGGGGCCAAACAAAAAGAACTAGACAAACATTTCCGATCAGTAATTAATGAATACAGAAACAAAGGCTGGTTAACCGATAATGTAGAAAGTTTTAGAAATGGCCGAAGAGTTCTTAGTGTGCCTGCTGAGCATAAGAGAAAGATACGAGGGATCATCCACGATGAATCGGCTACTGGAAAAACGGCCTTTATTGAACCTGAATCCATTATCGGAATTAATAATGACATTTTTGATCTGGAGCAGGAAGAAAAAAGAGAGATTTACCGGATTTTGAAAGAACTCAGTGCAGCACTAAGGCCTTACGCCCCCAATATGGAAAATTATCAGAAAATATTGGTGCGCTATGACGTTATCCAGGCCAAAACAAAGATTGCAGTTAGAATGTCTGCCAATAAACCGCGTCTAAGAGAAAAACCGATCTTTGGTTATCAGGAAGCTTATCATCCTCTTTTATTATTAAAAAATAATGAGAGCGGAAAGCTAACGGTCCCTTTTAATATGAGACTCCACAAGCCCAATCGATTGCTCATTCTCAGTGGACCCAATGCTGGTGGAAAGTCCATCAGTATGAAAGCAGTAGGTTTACTTCAGTTAATGCTTCAATCTGGAATGCTGGTACCAGTTCACGAAGAAACGGAAATGGGGGTGTATCATAAAATATTTGCTGATATCGGCGATCAACAATCACTTGAAGACGATTTGAGTACTTACAGTTCCCGGTTGCAAAACATGAAAACTTTCCTGGATAATGCCGATAGACAGACCCTGATTTTAATTGATGAATTTGGTGCAGGAACAGACCCTAAGATTGGTGGATCCATTGCTGAGGCCATATTGAGAGAATTTAATCATCGTAGAATATTTGGAGTGATTACCACTCACTTTTCGAATCTCAAAATCTTTGCTTATAAAACCAAGGGAATCGTCAACGGCTCGATGGCTTTTGATAAAGAAAATTTATCTCCAACTTTTCAATTGCGAATTGGGAAGCCTGGTAGTTCCTACGCTTTTGAAATTGCTGCAAAGAGTGGCCTGGGAAAAGAGGTTTTAGATTATGCTAAGCATCGTACAGGAGAAAATGAAAAAGCTGTTGATCAATTATTGGTTGATTTACAACAAGAGAAACAAGAAATAGAGGAAAAAATGGCCAAGATGCTCAGTAAGGAAGAGCAATTGGACAAACTAATTCGAAATTACGATCATCTGCATCGAGAGTTGGAGGTACGCCGAAAGAGAGTAAAATTAGAAGCTAAGGAGCAAGCTTTGCAGCAAGTAGCCCGAGAAAATAAAGAATTAGAAAATGTGATTAGGGAAATCAAGGAAAAACAAAACCTTGAAAAAGCCAAGAAAGTTGCGGCTCAAGTTAAAGAAGAACGAAAAAAGATTAATGAGGAGGTGGTTACCCTAAGAGATCAGGTTTATTATACTCCCACTGCCAAAGAACGAAAGCAAGGACCAATAAAAGTAGGAGATTTTGTGAAGTTAAGAACGGGCGGAGCAACAGGAGAAGTGGAATCCATTGAAAAAGGAAAGGCGGTGGTTCAAATGGGACTAATGAGAATAACCGCCAAGGTTAAAGATCTCCAACATGCCAATGCTCCTTTGAATGTCCAAAAAACGAAAAGTGTAAACACGGATACGATTACTCAAAATTCTTCTTTCCAGTCGAAAATAGATATTAGGGGTATGAGAATGGAAGAGGCCTACAAAGTTTTAGAGGACTTTTTTGACCAGGCTTTAATGGTGGGAGCAAGTCAGTTGAGAGTTATTCATGGCAAGGGAAATGGCGTTTTGCGCAATGCTGTTCAAATGAAATTAAAGGAGTATAATTTAAAAGTACGGATGACTCATCCGGAACCAGAATTTGGGGGAGATGGAGTGTCAATTATAGATATAGAATAAAAAAATAGCGGCCGCCGCCGCTATTTTTTTATTCTATTACATATTAAAACATTTCTGTACTGGCAAAGTGGAAATTTCCTTCTCTCAAAGCATTTTCATCAGAATCAGCGCCATGAACTGCATTTTCTCCGATACTGGTAGCATAAAGTGCCCGGATGGTTCCAGGAGCAGCTTCTGCTGGATTGGTAGCTCCAATTAGAGTTCTAAAATCTTCTACAGCATTATCTTTTTCCAGGATAGCTGCTACAATTGGTCCTGATGACATAAACTCAACCAATTCGCCATAAAATGGACGTTCTTTATGGACTTCATAAAATTCTCCAGCTTTTTCAGGACTTAATTTTGTCAATTTCATCGCAACTATCCGGAAGCCCGCCTCGTTAATCTTAGCAAGAATGGCTCCAATGTGGCCATTTCCAACAGCATCCGGCTTAATCATTGTAAAAGTGATGTTTCCAGCCATTATTTGTTCGTTTTTGTGATTTTTAAATTTTAAAAGATAATTTTCAGATAAACTCTTGTTGAATATTAACTATGTGGTGCCCAGCGGGCACCACATAGTTAAATTTTGAATTGAAGTAAATGTCAATTCATCCATATCTAAAAACTGCGCAAATCTAGTGAAACACATTTGTTAAAGCCAAACCTCTTAGAATATATTTTGGTTAAATTCATATTTTTTGCCAAATTCGCACTTCTGATAGGAAGAAAACGCATGGAAAATATAAACGAATTAAAAACATTACTCTCAACTCCAAAAGATATTGTCATCACAACTCATCGTAATCCCGATGGTGATGCTATTGGTTCTTCATTAGGCTTATATCATTTTCTTCAGAATTCAGGCCTTCACAATGTAAAAATTGTTTCTCCGTCAGAATATCCTGAGAATTTCGATTGGATGCCCGATGTGAAAAAAATTGTAATCTATGATGATGAACCAGAAAGAGCCAAAAAGATTATCGAAGATTCTGCTATAATTTTTTGTCTCGATTTTAACTCTCTTGATCGAATTGATAAAGTAGGCGAAATTATTCGGCCATTGCGCACACCCAAGGTGATGATCGACCACCATCTTTTCCCTGAATCATTTGCAGACTTTATTCTTTCTGAACCCAAAGCCAGTTCGACCTGTGAATTGATTTATGACTTTATTGAAAAACTAAATCAAAAGAACCATTTGGATGAAAAAATTGGAAATTGCTTATATACCGGGATAATTACAGATACAGGTTCATTTAAATATGGTACATCGGTAAAACTTTTTCGGATTGTTGCTGAACTTTTAGATGTAGGGGTGAGGGACTATATTCTGCAGGATCTTATTTTTAATTCCATGCAGGAAAAACATTTGCGCCTGCTTGGTCATTGCCTAAGTCAACGATTAAAAATATTACCAGAATATAAAACTGGTATTATTACTCTTACCAAAGAGGACTATCAGACTTTTGAAATACAGAGGGGAGATACGGAGGGGATAGTTAATTTTATCCTTAAACTCAAGGATGTTAAAATGGCTGCTTTTATTATGGAACAACCTACCATCGTTAAAATTTCCCTGCGATCGAAGGGGAACTTTTCTGTACAGGAAATTGCGAAAAAGCATTTTAGAGGGGGTGGCCATAAAAACGCTGCTGGAGGGGCTTCCTTCCAAGGCCTTGAAGAAACCCTAGAAAGATTCGAAGGTCTATTGCCTCGCTACAAAAATGTGTTGAACGCAGTCTGAAAATTTAATATTCAAGTCAATGAGATTATTAAGCTTTTTTTGTTTTTTAATCGTTCTTTTGTGGGCTTGCCAGTCTGATAGCTTGGACAGAACCACAAAAAGTGGCTATCATTACCTGCTCCATAAAGAAGGGAGCGGACCCTCAGCCCAACCTGGTCAATACGTATACTACCATGTTCAAATGCGTTACCTGGGAAAAGTGCGACAAAATTCCCGGACAGTTGGAAACCAGCCTTACTTCGTAATTCCCCTTGAAGAACAAAATAATGATACACCTGGTGCCCTGGTTCCAGTACAAGAAATACTAAAAGAACTATCTGTAGGAGACAGCGTTACTATTGATATTCCTGTTGATGAGATACCTGGGAATATTTCTGGTTTCCGATCTGGCGACACCGTTTTCTATGACTTAGTTGTTACAGATATTAAAACCCAGGAAGAATATGAAGCTAAGAGGAGGGAGCTCATCCAGGAGCGTCGCTTAAAAATCCAAAACCTAAAAGCAAGAGCCCCAAAAATTGCATCTGATCTTATTGCATTAGGAGAACAATATAAAACCGGAGCTTTGGATGACCTATTGCAAACCACTTCTAATGGCTTAAAGTATTTGATTATTGAAGAGGGAGTTGGAAGCAGAGCTGATACAGGATCTTATGTTACAGTTTATTATTGTGGGGCAACTCTTTCAGATGGAAATATTTTTGATAATGCCTTTGCCAAAGCTTCACCTTACAGTTTTAATGTTGGGCAGGCCCGAGCCATTAAGGGATGGGAAATTGGCCTTCCTAAATTTAAGAATGGAGGAAAAGGATACTTATTTATCCCACCAGAATTGGGATATGGAGCTGAGGGTAAGGCACCCATTCCTCCCAATGCGGAGCTTATTTTTTACATTGAGTTGGATAATGTGGTAAAACTGAATTTTAAACCAGAAAAAGAAGTTGATTGATATAAATTTAATAGATGATGGCTGCTTGCAGCCATCATCTATTAAAATATTTTTTATAACCATTTAAAGCTTTCAGGAAAATGACATCAGATCAATTAAAAGATTTGAAAGAGCGCCTGTCCTTGTTAAGGAGGTATCTTTGACGTCGATAACCGACTACAACAAATAGAAGAAAAACAACAACTTTCACTGGATCCTAACTTTTGGAACGACCCGAATCGAGCAGAAAGCGTGCTGAAATCGCTTAAAAGCCATAAAAAGTGGGTAGATCAATACAATCAGGTAGCTGGATCTATTGATGATGTTGAGGTGTTAGATGAATTTCAAAAAGAGGGAGAAGCATCTGAACAAGAAGTAGATGAAGCTTACAACAAATCCCTTGTAGCTATTGAAGATCTTGAGTTTCGATCCACTTTGAATAAGCCAGAAGATGAGCTGAGCTGCATCTTAGAAATCAATGCAGGTGCCGGAGGTACCGAAAGCTGTGATTGGTCCGAAATGTTGTTGCGAATGTATACAATGTGGGCAGAAAAGCAGGGCTTTAAAATTAGTATGCTTAACAAACAAGATGGCGATGTGGCTGGAATTAAGTCCGCAGAAATTGAAATAAAGGGAGATTTTGCCTATGGACTTCTTAAAGGAGAAAATGGCGTCCACAGATTGGTACGAATTAGCCCTTTTAATTCTCAGGGCAAAAGAATGACCTCCTTTTCTTCAGTATTTGTTCACCCAATGGTTGATGAACGGATTGAAATTGAAGTCAATCCTGCAGATATAGAATGGGATACTTTTCGATCTAGTGGTGCTGGTGGACAGCATGTTAACAAAACAGAATCTGCTGTCCGTTTAAGGCATTTACCTTCAGGTATCGTTGTAGAATGCCAGGAGGAAAGGTCACAACATCTAAATAGAGAAAAAGCCATTACTATGCTTAAATCCAGACTTTATGAAAAAGAATTGGAAAAGCAAAGAGCAGAAAGAGATAAAGTAGAAGCAGGTAAAATGAAAAATGAATGGGGCTCCCAGATTCGATCTTATGTATTGGATGATCGAAGAGTCAAGGATCATCGAACCAATTATCAAACAAGCAGAACAGATGCTGTCCTGGATGGTGAATTGGATGATTTTTTGAAAGCCTTTCTCATGCATAGTGATAACTAATATTATATTTTATTGGGACTTTTTGGCCATGCCAAAAAGTCCCAATTTATCATCTTTAAACTTTTCCCTTGAAGGTTTTAACTTCTCGAATAAATAATCATGCTATCCTGGTGCTAGTTAAAATAGCTGCCTCAGCGGTATTTCTGGGTAGAGCCTGGCAATTTATTATCTGGGATGCACCTTTTCGAGCCTTTTTTTGGGATGAATCACTGATGAAGGGGCTGGTGAAGTTTTTTGGCTTTTCCTGGTCCTATTATTTGGAAAATGTTGCTACAGATAAGATTATTGGTAATACCATTATTGCTTGTGGAATTGTTCTGCTCTTTTGTGCCCTAGGGGTTTGGATTTTACCAAGGATAAAAAAAATGATCAAGCTCCTCATAATAGTTGGAGTATTCATCCTTCTATTCCTTACTTTTTTATTGTGGAAAGAGCATTTTTTCCTTTTCGCCCAGCTCATTGAATATACACTTCAATGGTCTACTCCTTTATTTCTATTATATTTTTTTGGGAAAAAAGAATTTTCAGACAGGAGTATTTTTTTATTAAAGTTAGCCATCGCACTGACTTTTGTTGGCCACGGCCTTTATGCTTTAGGGGTATACCCCATTCCAGGTAATTTTATGGTTTTTGTGGTGCGTATCCTGGGCGTTTCGAATGAAGGGGCCGTACAATTCCTATTTTGGGCAGGCGTTTTGGACATGATTGTTGGCATAGGCGTTTTCTTGCCTTGGAAATGGTCTAAATGGATCATCCTTTATGCGGTAGCCTGGGGCTTAGCTACAACTGCTGCCAGAATTTGGGCCCACTTTTTTTGGGAAGACATCGGTTTTGTTTTCTGGCGGTGGATGCCTGAGACTCTTTTTAGGTTTCCACATTTTATTGTGCCTACCTGCTTATGGATGATCTTATGGCTCAGGGCACCACTGAAAAAAGTCGAACCTGGCCTCCAGATCCACCCTCCAGCTTGATGGGAGCTACTATTAAATAGGAGCCGGTAGCTGGAACCTGATCCAAATTAGCTACATTTTCCAGGTGAAATTTACCAGAACCATTGACGATTCCGTGTACAGGAAAGCATCTAATTTTAATTTTTCCCGAAAATAACTGTTCCAACAGATTTTCTTCCTGGTGAACATTTTTTGTGCAGCCAGAAAAAATGATCATGGATAAAATTGAAAAACAGATAAATGATATAGGTTTCATATATTTAATGCTTGTAAAAACAAGTTATGACTTCTGATCAAATCCACCAAGCCGCCCAAATTATTTGGGATCATATTTCCCAAGAAAAATTAATGCATAGTTTGCCCATAGATTGTCGTCCTGAAAATAAGGAAGAAGGACATTCTATTCAGAAAGAACTGTTAAAGATCTCAGGGCAAAAACAGCTTGGATATAAGATTGCAGCTACTAGTAAAGCAGGTCAGAGACATATTAATGTTCCTGGACCGCAATTTGGAAGGTTATTGAGTGAGCGGGTTTTTAAAGAAGGTCAGACCCTAAATATTAACCATAATCCTATGGGAGTGTTGGAAGCTGAGTTTGGATTTAGGATGAAAAAGAACATCTCGCCCAGAGGTTTTGAATATTCATTGGAAGAGGTGTCCAATCTTTGCGAAAACCTTTATTTGATGATTGAAATTCCCGATTCAAGATATGTTGATTTTACTTCAGTGGGTGAATATCAATTGATAGCAGATAATGCCTGTGCTTCCTGGTTGGTAGAGGGAAAAAAAGTAGATGTTGATTGGAAATCCATAGATTTATCTAAGCAAGAAGTAAAAGTTTTTAAAAATGGAAAATTGGCATCTGTGGGAATTGGGAAAAATGCTCTTGACGGCCCATTGAAAGCCCTTTTGTGGCTGGTAAATGATCTTTTGGATCAGGGAGAAACACTTAAAAAAGAGGAGGTAGTTACTACTGGAACAGTACATGTTCCTGTCCCTATCTGGCCTGGAGATGAAATCCGCGCCGATTTTGGACTTTTAGGCGATGTAAGGGTGAAATTTAGCGAATAGAAGAAGGCTGAAATAAAAAACTCTCTGCAAGAAAACATCTCACAGAGAGCTATATCAATTCAAATAATAATTATCTTACATAAAATTTAGCGAAGTACTCATACCATTTACCACATTTGGTCTTTACTCTACATTTCAGATTATAAGTTCCTCTTTTCAGGTTTCGCAGGTAGCTATCACCGTTACCAGATCCTTTGGCCCACTCATAAGGATATGTACTTTCTTTGCGGACAAACTTATTGTTAACATATAGGTGCATTTCCTGAATATCCTGATATTTCTCAGTATCTACTCTTACATATACATCGCTTCCATATCTGTAAGTACCATTGTTTTTAGGGTACTTAAACCAAGACTTGTATTTGCACTGTCCGCCGCCACCATTTTGGCCACCTTTTACATAAAAAGTACAGTAGTAATCTTTATATTTTCCACACTTGTCATAAACTCTGCACTGTAGCTTATAAGTACCAGGCTTAAGATTTCTTAGATATCCATCGTGATTGCCATTACCTTTGGCCCACTCATAAGGATGAGTGTTTTCTTTGCGGACTAATTTTCCATTTACGTATAGTTCACAGTATTTGATGTTATGGTGATTTTGAGCATCTACATTTACATAAACGTCAGAGCCTGCATTATAATATTTTCCATTTTGAGGATACTTGAACCATGCTTTATAAGCGCAGTGGTTTCCATTATCACCCTGATTGCCACCTTTTACGTAAATAGTGCAGTAGTAATCTTTGTATTTTCCACACTTGTCATAAACTCTGCATTGTAGCTTGTAAGTACCAGGCTTAAGATTTCTTAGGTATCCATCGTGATTGCCATTTCCTTTGGCCCACTCATAAGGGTAGGTATTTTCTTTGCGGACTAATTTTCCATTTACATAAAGTTCGCAGTACTTAATGTTATGGTGGTTTTGAGCATCTACATTGACATACACATCAGATCCAACTGGGTAGTACTTCCCATTTTGAGGAGTTTTGAACCAAGCTTTATAAGCACAGTGTCCACCTCCAGTTTGACCACCTTTTACATAGAAAGTGCAATAAATCTCATGGTATTTTCCACAACGGTCTTTAATTCTACATTTTAGTTTGTAGGTGCCTGGTTTTAAGTGACGTAGATAACTATCGCCATTTCCTCCACCTTTGGCCCATTCGTAAGGATATTGACTTTCTTTGCGGACAAATTTTCCATTGATGTATAATTCCATTGAATAAATGTCCCGGTATTTTTGAGGGTCTACTCTAACGTAAACTGTTTTGCCTGCTTGGATGGTAGAATTATTTTGAGGATACTTGAACCAAGATTTCCAAATACAATTATAACTGTCCTCAAAATTAGTGTTATTATCTGCTGAAAGATTAAGTGAAAAAGTTAAGAAAGTAAGGATGAATAAGAATGCTAAGTTTTTCATGATGCTAAATATTGTTTGATTGAATGAGGTTATCATATTGATGATTTACGTCTTACTGTAAATTGACCTAAGACAGATGTCCTCAAACAATTAATATTTTAACACTTTCTTAACATTTTACCTTTTTTTTACCCAATACCCCAATACCCCAATACCCCAATACCCCAATACCCCAATACCCCAAAAGTCTATTTTTTCGGATAATAATTAATCATTCCATCAATACCATAGATAACCAATCCTTCAATATTATTTTTGTCTCCAATTTCAAATTTGTATCTATAGGTAACTGGCCCATCAACTTCAAAGATGCTTTCATTGATAGGAATGAGTCGGAGTGAGGTTTTTTGACCAAAACTTTGCGACCAGAGTTGTCCTTTGGTCAGACTGATTTGTACATCATGATATTGTCCGGCATAGGCTTGAAGGTTTGATACCGATTTCTTATTCTTTTGTGCTTTAATTCCTTCTTCCAGCCATCGAAACTTATTTTTTACTGTAAAATACTGATCCGGAGCAGCTGCAATTACTCTTTTATAAGCTTGCCGGGCAGAAAGGTAACGATGTGTTTTGGATAGGGCATCAGCATATCTTTCCCAATAAAGAGCATCAGTGGGCTTGGACCGAAGTTGTCTTCGAAGTAAAGGAAGAGCCCTTTCATATTCTCTTTGGTTGCGAAGGAGCTGATAGGTGCTGGATCCAAATTGCAAAGCTGCTTCTGGAGAGGAGGAATGAATTCGTTCATAAACTTTTAATGCCTCTGAAGAATCCTTATACATAAAAGCTAATTTCAGCTCTTTTCTGGCTTTTAAACTTTCACTTTGATAATCCAGATAGTCTAACCATTTGACTAGTGGATGAAAGCCAGGATATTGCATTTGAAGAAATTTATTCAGAAAAGAAAGCCCATTCTCACTATTGGTGAAAAAGACGAATCCCTCTTTAGTATCAGGATAGGCAAAGACAAAGCACCGAAACAAGCGATTATCGCCCCAATGCCAAAGAGCTTTTCTTTTATTTACAAACTGAAGGCCTATACCATAACCCCAGTGAAGTTGATCTTCAGTATCCTCAATAGAAACTCTTGGGTTAAACATTAAGGTCATGCTGGTCCATCTGAGTACCTTGGCACTTAACAAAGCTTGCATAAAAATGGCATAATCACGGGCAGTTGTCCATAAACTGGCGGCTGCATTTACCTTTTCGAAGCGGTTATAGGATTCTTCCAGTTCAATCTCATTATAGGCAGAGGTGGCTTGGCTAACATACTCTTTTTTCCAACTTAGGGAGGTATTTTGCATTTCAAGCGGGTCAAATATTTGTTCCTGGGCAAGATCTTCCAGTGATTTACCACTTAATTTTTCTAAAACCATTCCCAGCCATACAAATGCTTCACCGGAATACCCAAAGGTGGTACCAGGGGCGTTTTTGAGAATAATTTTGTCCTTCCCCCAATTTGGCAAGCCTGTGGTATGAGATAAGACCATACGAGGAGTAATCTTTCTAGCACGTTTGTCGCCCTCCAATTTTGGATAAGGGACTGTTCGCCATAAAGGCTCACTTAAATTAATTTTCTTTTTTTCATATAGCTGAAGACAAAGAGTAGCAATTATTACTTTGGTAAGAGAGGCAGCTTGAAACATGGTATTCCGTTCAATGGGTTCGAGTGTTTTGATATTTTTATATCCCAACTCGATAAATTGTAGGTTTTCCCCACGAAATTTAGCCATGCTCATTCCGGGGATATCTGCTTCATCCATCAGATCTTTTATAATAGATATGCCTTTTTCCTGTGAATAAACAGGGGAGGATATGAAAATAATGCACAGCATTAGAAAACTAAGGCGCATGAATGTATAGTTTTTGGTTATAATGATTAACAAACGATATCACTCTAAAATTCTTACGTAAGCCAGCCCAATAGTCCAAAGAGTGGGCTGTTCTCCGGGATTTATCAGTATGCCAATTTCAGGGCGAAAATTAATATTTCCTTTTTTGTTATCGAAATTCAGGCCCACATTGAAGCCCCACAACTCTTCAGAATTGCTATCTAAAAAAAAATCGACTTTAGAACTCAGTGTAAGATCCAAAGTTTCTGAAAGGGGCATGGTGTATAAAACTCTTGGGCTCCAAACATAAGTGACTTCCGAGCCACCGGTGGAACCGAAAATATAGGCTCCTATAGAAGGGCTGAAGGCTAAGGTATGGGAAATTAGGCTTATTTTAGGATAAAAGGCAAGGTGCTGACTACTAAAATTATCTTGGTCATTAAGCAACATTCGGTAATATAGCTTTAGATCAATTGTTGAGTTCAGCCCATATCCTAATCTTATTCCAAGATTTGTAGTTCCAAATCGATCTTCCGTACTCACATAATTCGAGCTAACACTACCCGTGAACTCAACTTGTTTTTTTTCCAGCGATGCGGCCGTTTCAAAAGCCATATTTACTGGAGTAAAACATGCTGTGCAAATTATTCCCAAAGAGAAAACTAAAATTATATAACGAATGATATTACACATTATGCTTTACCATATCATGAAGCTCAGCGGTTGAAATGAGATTGATAAACAACACGTGGATTGGGGTTGTGTAAAATCGTCCCTCCTTTTTTCCCAACTAAGATAATTTTGTTTAGGCAGCATTTTTAAGAAAAAAAAATTTTTTTTCTTAAAAATGCTGCCTAAAAGAATATTATTAGCTGTATGAAATGGCCGGAAGACATTTTACACAGCCCCAATAATTACGAATTATTCGGTGCTGTTACCTCCACCCATCTTCCTGGTCGTCTGGCATTAATGGTTTTATCATACATGGCTTCACAGGAAACAGCCGGTAGATAAAATCTTCCCTGATAGGCTGCATTTAGCTGCACCCGATAGGTTCTGGTTGTATTTTGACGAATATCAAAAAAGGTATTGACCCGGTCGTCCCGAATATCTCTGTATTCTGCTCGATCCCCTTCAGATACATTCTGGAAATTATCCATACGGGTATTGGTAATTTCCCAGCCTGAAGGAAAGATCTGATTGATGACCATTTCTTCAAAAAACATAGGACGTGTTCCAGGGTGGGCAATCCTAACTTCGGCATAAAAATCAGTACCTTGAGGAATATTACCTGGATCTAATAAACTTCCATTGGCATTTTTATAAGTAACCGCTAAGCGTAGATCGTTGGCGCTAGCTGTTTCATTACCCGTCAATGGTTGTCCTCTTTGGATGAGCCTTACAAACAAAGGAGCACTTCCATCATTCTTTATGCCAATTTGTTCTCGGTTTCTTTGCTCAACAGGCATAACAATTTGCATCAAAGGAAATTCTGAAGATCCTGCATCCGTCATAGCATCATTACCTAATTGGTAAGAAAACTGCATAGGTTGTAAGGCATCTCCGTCACCAATAAACTTACAAACGGCCATTAAAGAATAGGCAGTGGTTTGGGTACTATACCAGGCCTGAGAAGACATTCGATCAGAAATACTCCTAACTACATTGGCAGCTTGTTCCCGCTGATCTAAAAGTAAAAGCGTCTCTAAAATCATGGCCTGATCCCGAACACCTGATCCATAAGTGCTTCCCAGTTCTCTATAATCATTAACTTCTGTGGTCAGTCCATCGACAATCTGCTGAGCTACTTTTGTCTTTCCTGTAATAGCATAAGCGGCAGCCAACCTCCACTTGGATTGAATGGACAGATCATTCATCCCCATCATCCTATTCATAGCGGATAACTGCGCCTTTCCGGCAAGAGCGAGGGTGAACAGACGATAAGCCTGGTTGAGTTGATTACTCTGGCGGCTGTAAAAACCATATTCTTCCAGATCGCTACGCCATAATTTGGCGGCTTTTCTTTGGAAATCAATCCATTTATTTAAAACTCCTGTAGGAATGGTGTAGCCCTGTGCCTTCGCTTCCAATAAGAAATGACCGGCATAATTGGTGCCCCAATGATTGGGTCTATCTCCTCCAGGCCAGTAAGCCAATCCACCCTGAGCGGTTTGAAATTGTTTAATTCGGTCTATAGTGGCTTCTATGTTCTTTTTCTGGTCAGCCAGCTGATCTTCATTTAATTGAATTAGTCGATGTACAAAAAGCTGAGGAAATCCGGCGGAGGTCGTTTGTTCAAGACAGCCGTAAGGATATTCAATGATATAGTCCAGCCTTTTGTCAAGGTTCAGGGGAGGTATGGTCGAAACTTCCAGCATACCTTCATTGGTACCTGCCATTCCTCGTGCACGAAGTGTGCCATTCCAACTTTGACCCGGATCAATTACTTTAGATTGGACATCAGTGGTATATGGATTTGGATTGCGAACTAAGATTTCAATTTCTTGTCGAGCAGTTTCTCCACCGCCTCTTGCCAATACGGCAAATTTTGCAACCCCTATGTTTTCTGCCATGGTAACATCAAAATTAACCAATTGCTGTCCAGGCTTATCCATGGAAATAGTCTGACTCTTTTCTCCTTCTATTTGTGCCAATCCACTTGACTCTTCTACTTCCACAGTGACTGTTCGGACTTTATCACTAGTGGTAAATACATTTATTGGAAGTTTTAGTTGCTCACCTGGCCCCAATACTCTAGGTAAAGTGGCTAGGACCATCAGCGGTTTGCGGACAGGAGTGGATTTTTCGGCATTTCCATAAGCAGGTCCACTAGAGGCAACTACCATAGTTCTAACAGCTCCTACATAATTGGGCATGCTAATTTCGTGTTTTGCTTTTTTCCCTTTTTCCAGGAAAAATGGCCCCAAGTGCATTACAACAGGCTCAAATCGATTGACTTCAGTGTCTTCTGGTTCTGGCGCACCTTCCGCATCACCACCAATACTCAATATCCTATTCATCTGACTTCCAAAGGCGCCCAGGACCTGATCATAAACATCCCAGGTTCTAACTCCTAATGCCTCCCGAGCATAAAAACTAGAGTGAGGGTCAGGAGTTTTAAATCGGGTAAGACCTAATAAGCCTTCGTCAACCACAGCAATCGTATAAGTCATCGCTTTGCCCTTATCTTCCGAAACCTGAACCGTAAAATTCTCTTCTGGTCTTAACTCGTCATCCATGGCTATTACTGGTTTGATATAGGTCCCCGGGTCGTCTACTTTAACAGGCAGAACTCCATACATGCGAATAGGAAGATCATTCTCTGTCTGCGCATGAGCTTGCAGTAGAGAAACATGAGCATAAATATTCGGAGACATTCTTTCATCCGCTTTGAAAGAAAATTGTGTTTCCCCTTTTTCAACGTCAATCCAATATTCTTCTATAACAGAGTTTCCATTTTCTAAGGTAATTAGTGCTCTTCCGGATTCACCTGTGGGAATGCTAAGCGTAACATCTTCTCCTACCTGATAAGCTGTTTTGTCGGATACAAAATTTAACATAGCTGCAGCTTGTCTTCCGCTGGCATCATCATCATACCAGGGATATCCGGCATAGAAAAAGTCACCCGAGCAGTGGCCTCCTTCTTCATCACAAATTCGAATCATGTACCGGCCCCAATCATCAACGTTGGCATTCCAGCTGGCCTGCCCCTGACTATTTGTAGTGACAGTGGCAGTTTCTAAAGCATTAAAATGAGAGCTTGAGTTGTATCGGGTTACATTATCGTTACCGCTATCCCACCACCATCTCCATTCAACACGGTAAAGGCCAATAGATAACTCTCGATTAGAAAGGGGATTCCCATTTTCATCGACCATGGCAAAAGAGATGCTCTTGTCTTTACCGATGTCCAACCTTTTTTCTCCATATTTATTCTCTGGAATGGATACGCCGGTAAAACTTTCATAAGGGAAGTAAGTCATACTTTTAACATCCGTGCTGAAATTACCTCCTTTTTCAAATACTCGGGTTTTAAAAACAGCCTGGAGCCTTCCTGGGGCTGTTTTACTGCTGTAAATGTTATTCTGAATTTGAGCATTTCCGCTATTATCCAGCTGACCATCAAAAATGGTTTTTGTAATGGCGTTCATACGTCGAGCAGGGTCATCAAATTCAAAGTCCCCATATTTATCGAAAGTCGTATTGGAGGACTGTAATTGAACTTCTACCTTGGCTTTTAAGCTACTGGCAGGTGCCCCATGAAGCCATTTGGCATTTAATCTGGCAGTCTGAGGTTCATCTAAGGTGCTCAATTGATCTTTTCCAAAATCAAGATCGACTGCAATACGATTTGGTTGGATGGTTTCTACTTTAAGTACCTTAGTAAAGGTGGCTCCACCTGCTTTAACAGTTGCCAACCAATTACCGGTAGGGGCATCAGCGCTGGTTTTTACATAAAGAGGATAAACGGCATTTACATTATTAGAGGTGGTAATCTCTTCTTGAACCTGACCTCTGGCATCAGTTAGCTTAAAAGAAATAGGGTAATTACTGGGCAAACCACCATTTGTTTTTTCCAACATAAAATTGAGAAAAATAGAATCTCCAGGTCGCCATACTCCTCTCTCACCATACATAAAGCCTTTTAAGCCTTTTTGAGTTACCGAACCACTGACATCAAATCGACTCATGGAAAGAGCATCTCCGTCCCGAAGTCGCAAATATCCTTTGTCCTCCTGATGTTCTGCAATGACTACAAAAGGCTTTTTTTCTAAGGAAATACTGGCTATCCCGCTTGAATTGGTATTGGCCTCACCTAATAATTGTTGTTGAAAATCATAGAAGGAAACCTTGGCACCCGAACGTGCTTGGGTGGTTCGTAAATCAGAAACCACCACAAAAAAATCTTTATTATCACTACCCTTAGCTATGATACCTAAATTAGAAGCAATTACATTTCTACTGATAAAATGATCTGAATTATAATAGGCCGTATAACAAGGATCATCTCTTTGAGTCCAGCGATAGCCATTATAATAACCGGCAATACCATACCAGTTATCCATGATGCTGGTCATTTCCCCATCCTGATCCAATTCCATTTCAATAGGATCAGAGTAGTCTGATAGATTACCTCCTGAACAATTATAAGCGGTATAAGCTGGTTGAAATCCTATTCTTACCTGATAAATGGCTTGAGGATCTTTTTCAACCAACTGGCTAAGATCAAGAGCATATCTGTTCCAACTTCCGGCCTGACCTTCAGGATTAAGGGTTCTGAGGGCTACACTTTTTTGCATAACAATCCTTCCTACCTGATAGAGGGAAGAAGATCCACCTAATTGATTGGATTGAAGAAACTGCAAAATATTATTGTGATAAATTTTGAAGATTTCAACATCAATGGTATTCAATCCGATAGCTTCAAAAGGAAAATACAGGCCATCGGAATTGGGAAGTATAACGCCATTTCCAACCAGGCGAACTTCAGGTTTTACCGCCTCAAACTTTATGGTCCATCGACTTTCATTCCCCAATTGTGTGTTTAAGGAGTTTCTTATGGCCCCGTCCAGAAAAACGGTTTGCTGGCCTTCCAACCTGGAATTTGGGAATACTCTAAGCTCTTGACCTTCAATAAGGTATCTTGGGTTTTCACCACTGTTGCCTATTACAATAAGGCCTTCCAGGTTTTGATCTTCTCGAATGGGATCAGAAAAACGGATGCTCACATACTGTTGAGGACTTTGGAATGATTTTACATCGGTAACCTTAAAATCCCCAAGGGCAGGAACCTCAAAAGATTCTTTTCCGTTCAATTTAACGCCCATTTTATCACCTTGCCAATTGAGTTGAAGTTCCGAAGCTTCATCTGCTCTTTTGATCCCTTTTATAGAAAATTGATGTTCATTTTGTTCAGGAAAATGCTCCCAATCAATGTTTAGATTGCTATTGTTTTGAGTAGCAGCAAGGACTAATTCAACCTCTTCAGGTGTTGCTTGATCGGCAGTGAGGATTTGCCCTTCAAAAATTTGATTTTCCAATTGTTGAGGATTTGGGGTTTGTAAACCCACAGTAACTACCTCAAAATATTGTTCTCTAATGTGAAAGCTAAAATCGAAGGACCGTGCATTTTTAGGCAGATCGCTGATGATTTCTTTTAGGTTAATGGTCACTGTGTAATCAGCACCAGCATCAAATGAGGGGTCCGGGTCGAAGCGAAGGCTACGTTCATCTTCCCAGCTTAAAACACCCGAAACATCCGGGCTAATGGAAAATAGAGAGGATGAAGGTGAACTGCCAAGTTCTTCAGGACTGATGACGGCCTGGGTGAAATTTACAATTACCGGGCTGCTTTTTGATATGGTACCCGAGGTGTAACCATAGATATAATTATTAATTTCAGCAGGTAACTGATTATTGCCTTGTTTTTTTTGGCAAGAGAAGCTCAATCCCAATACCAACAGGAGAAAAAGAGATATTTTTAATGTTTTTGGCATGATGGTCAACATATTTGATAATTTTGGAGTTATTCTTTGGTTTTGTATAAATGAAGAAATTCTTGCTCAGTTTTGCAACTTTTAGGACTTCTTTATCTATAATGCATCCATAAATGAATTCTTGTCTTATATCGTAATAAAAATTAATTTACATATGCTTTGCCTCTGACCGGCGGTAAAGCATATGTAAATTAAACATTTTTCAGCCGCAACGCGGCTGAAAAATGTTTAATTTCTTATGTTACAGTGTATTTATACCTAAGTGAATAAAAATACGAAATTCTTTTTTCAGTGCTAAATCAAACTGCATGGCTAAATTGTTACCGCTGTTTCCTTTACAATTGGTTGTATTTCCTGGAGAAGACCTCAATCTGCACATTTTTGAACCCAGATACAAGCAATTAATCAATGAATGCCATGAACGAGGGGATCATTTTGGTATTCCCGCCTACTTTGAAAAGCAAGTTCAGGAGGTAGCTACAGAAATAGAATTGGTAAGTATCGAAAAAACTTATCCAAACGGTGAAATGGATATACGTACCAGGGGTTTAGGACTTTACAAAATCAATGAGTTTTATGAACGTATTCCCAAGAAACTTTATTCTGGCGCCAAGGTGAAAAGATTAGAAATAATTGAGGATGGAGATTTTATTTTGAATGAAAAAATTCTGGAACTCATTGCCCGTCTTTTTGACCTCTTAAATATCAATAAGAAAGTTCCAGAAAATGACGACAGCTTCAGAATGTATGATGTAGCTCATCACATTGGCTTAAGTCTAGAACAAGAATATGAATTATTGGAGATTTTAAATGAAAAAGGCAGACAAAGCTTTGTGCAGTTACACTTAGAAAAATTGATTCCGGTAGTGGAAGAAATGGAAAGGCTTAGAGAAAAAATTCAAATGAACGGGCATTTTAAGAACTTGATACCTCCGGAGGTATAATAAAAAACCACACAAGTACCAAGGATGTTTTTGACCCTCATAAAGACACGAATAAGGAAGCCGGTGTGGTTCAGTAATCCCCTTGTCTCAAAAAGAGAGTCTCCATTCGGAGATTGAGGCCCGCCCTAGTCACTCCAAGTCTAACCCTAATTTATATAATTTGTAGAGTCAAAACTTTTAGACACTTGCATGGTATTTAGTGAACAGCCATAATGGCTATTCGGTTCGAAAGATAAGGAAAAAGTTTTATAGTGGTCTGGTAGTCTAGTGGTCTGGTAGTCTAGTGGTTTGGTAGTCTGGTGGTTTGGGGAAGGCCTAATCCTTTGGTTTAATTAATTCATTGAAGGGTGGGTAATCGCTAAGGCTAAATAAAAAGGGATCACTTTTGAAACTGCCATTAAAGTCAATTATTACTTTTCCCTGATTAATTGCTCTTGCTAATAAATCAACTGCTCTTTCTTTTTGACCTAAATTAGTACGAATTCTAGCTTCTTCATAATCAGGAAAACCATATTGAAGGTAATTCTCAAAACCATTGATAAGGATTTCTTTCCGTTGATGGATACTATCAATCATATCCATTGCTTTAAGAGTATCCCCTGCCATTGCTGCGTAGGAACCAGTCATTCCCCAAAAGCTAAAAATTCCATTTTGATCAGATTTTTCTTCCAAAGCCTGCTCTGAATATTTTAATGCAATGTCAAAATCATTAGATAAATAGGACATTAACCCAAGAATAAATGGAATTGTGGGCAATTTGGCTTCATCATTAAATTCCTTTAAATCTTCAAGACTTTGTTTTAAAAATTCAATTTTACCTGTTTTTTTGGCTTCAACACATATAGATAGACGATGATTTCTTAATTGAAAATTATTTAAGCCACGCTTAGAATAATAATTCAGATAATGATTTATCCTGTCCAAACTGTCCAGATGAAGCAAGGCTTTTAAATGGGCATGGCTTAGTCTATTGGGTACCACAGGAAAATTATAAGTGTTCGCTATTTCACAAACTTTTTGATAGTTGCCCAATGAATAATGTGCTGTTGCTAGTACTCCTTCTCGATTACGAAGCTTGTTTTCGTTACTAAAAAATTGTTGGTTAAAAGATCCTAGTATATTTATAGCCTTTTGAGGGTGATTTGATGCCAAAAAGTTATTCCCGGCATTATAATTGGCTGCCTCATCGGTGGAGTCAATGGAAAACATTTTTTCATGTATTTGAGCAGCTTCCATTCTATTTCCATTACGAACGTGTTCAATAGCCAGTAAACGCAAATCTTCCCGTTGGCTAAGCTTTATATTTTTTTTTCTTATCAGTTTAATCATTGAATCGACCTTGGCGGGTTGTCCCATATTATAATAAGCAAATGCCATTTTAATTAAGGGATTAATATAGGTCGTATCTGTTCGATAGGCACGGTTTAAGTCTTCGACAGCTTTGGGGTAATCAATGTACCAATATTTGTTATGAGCTTCAGTAGCAATTTGATAAGCATCATATTTAGGTGCTTTTTTGGCAAACATCTTTTTGTCATTCAAGGCCCAATAACCCAATATTCTTTGAGTTAACTCATCAAGAATAATTTGAGTGTCATCCCTTGAGCCCGAAACGGGGTTGAGCGAAAAAATTAAGGCACCCGTTGTTGCGTCTACAATATTCGTGTGTACTAATAAATTATCTTCCTGTAAATAATATCGCCCTTGAATCATTACTTCTGCAGAAGTTGCCTCCGCGAATGCTTGACTGGTAGTATTACCGGCACCTGCCAGTTGCATGTTTTGTTCGATATTGGCAAAACCAATCACCTTTCCTTCACTAATTTCCATTAATCCATTGGTTAGCCAGTCAGAGATCATTTTCCCGAAAATCTCTAGCTCATCGCTATTAGTATTATTTTCAAATATCATTACCGCCACCTTCTTTTCTCTAATCGACTTGGGAATAGGAGATATTTTTACATTTTCAATGGCCTGACTGGCCGCCTGCAATCCTCTGTTGATTCGAAATCGATCTATGGACAGCAAAACAATGGCAATTACTAAGACAGAAATAAGGAGCCTATTCAATTTGCGACCTGTCTTAAGGGTAATGGATTGGCCTAATTCTACCTTTTCGGTCTTTTTCAAACCTTCAGGAGTTAATTCATAAATCCAGGAAAAAGCCAAGACAAGAGGAAATCCTATCAACAATAAAATAAGGATGGTTTTCATCACCTGAGTAGGTGCTTCAAATGCAGGTAAAATGATGGAGGCTACCTGTAAAATAATCCAGGAAGATAGTACATAGGCTACCCCAACCTGATAAACATTACGACGCTTGAGTTCGGAGATTAGGTGTCGAAATTTCATGGTATTAAAGATAGGGAAATTTTATAGTGGTCTAGTGGTCTAGTGGTCTGGTAGTCTGGTGATTTTTGGAATTATTCTTTTGGTTTGATCATGAGCATGGCGGAGATTACATGGGAGAAAGTGTTTTCCTGGCTCCCAAGATCTGTGAAGGCATAATCAATCGTAAGAGCGCCTAATTGAAAACCTAAACCAATGCTGGGTCGAAGAGTTAGCTGTTCCGATCCATCAAAGTCCTTTTCGCGTTGAAATTGGCTCATTCCTCCTCTTAGGTTTAAGAATCCCCGGTAATTATATTCCATCCCGATAGCTGGATCAAAACTGAAAGGAGCAGAAGAAATTAAAGTGTTTCTTTGACCATCCGTAGTGATGATCCAATTTACTTCAGGCTGTAAGCTACTTTGGCCAAATTCAAATCGATAGGCTAGGCCCAGTAAGATTTGAGGATTGGTAATTTCGACACTGTTGATGGGAATTTCATTATTGGTGATTTCCAGGATTTCCTTTTCCTGATCTGTAAAACTGAAGGACCAGGCATTAAAAGTGGTGGTAATATCTTTTGCTACTAAACCCAATGAGAGTTTGTTGAGCCGATATTGTAATCCTAGATCCAATCCAAAACCCCAGGAAGTAGCAAAAGGACCAATGGTTCGATGCACTACTTTTACATTACCACCAAAAGAAATATTGGCGCGCTGACTTTTTAATTTTTGGGCATAACTGATTAAAAAAGCGTAATCAGCAGCCGAAAATTCTCTTAGGTTATCAAAATTGATGGTCCCGTCACTTTCATATAAACTAAGGGTATTGGGTATCTCATCAATTCCAAATCGAATTAAGGATATCCCCAACCTTCTTTTTCCTTGAGAAATGGGAAAAACCAACCCTAAGTAGTCAAACTTACCAACTCCTCCAAACCATTCTGAATGCATTGCCCCTAGTTGCAGACCTCTGTCAAGGTCTATTTGAGCCAGGCCAGCTGGATTCCAAACACCTGCTGTTACGTCATCCACACTGGCAATAATGGCATTGCCCATGCCCTGAGCACGTGCGCCTACCCCTATAGATAAAAACTCGTTACTATATTTTTGGGCGGAGAGGCTAAGACTGAAAAAAAAGAGGCTTAAAATTGTAAATGATTGTCTTATAAACATGTAAGTTGGTTTTCAATTTTAACGAAAATTTCATGCATACATTGTAGCAGAAATGTCGGCTCGGCGAATTTACAAAGAGTAGTTTTAACTTAATGTAAGACTCGCATCATTATAGCTCTTTTTCTTGTTGTGCCATCTTCAAATCTCGGTTTACTGCGATGCTGGCATTTAATTCAAAACCGATGAATAAAAACAAGGCGTTGAGTTGAATCCAGAGCATCATGGAAATAATAGTCCCGATGGATCCATATAATTCATTATAGGTGTTAAAGTTGTTTACAAACCATGAAAAAAGGACTGAAACTAAAAGACATAGAATGGTGGCCAGGGCAGTACCAGGAGTCCACAAGGCGAATTTCTTTTTGGTGGCCGGCCCAAATCTGTAAATAAAAGAAATGGACATGTAAAACAAGGTTAGGGTGGCAAACCAGCGAAATACACCTAACAAAGTAGCTGACATCTGATTGATCAACTGGAACTCGGAAGCCCACCTGATAATACTACTTCCTAAAATAATTAGAATGATAGATCCTATCAGCATGAGACCTATCCAGAAGGTTAATCCAATGGCCACCATGCGTTTTTGCAAGAAATTGCGATTCACAAAGGTAGTTTGATAAGATTTTTCAAAGCCCCTCATCAAAGCCAACATTCCATTGGAGGCAAAAAATATGGCCATTAAAAAACCCACCGACAATAATCCGACCCGTGGGTTATTGGTAATATCACCAATAAATGAAAAGAGTCGGTCTCCGGCTACCCCTGGCATGATTCTGTTAATTTCTGTTTCTAAAATCATATCAAAATTATCGCCATCTGGAAGATAACTGAGGATATAACTCTTGAGATAGGGCGTCAGCGTAAACAAAGCCATGATCGAGGGAAAAAGAGAAAGAAAAAAACTAAAGGCGGCAGAATTAGCCCTGGTAAATAAATCGTAACGAGTTAACTCATGGATAAAGAAAATGACAACATCATAAATAGGCACCCCTTTAAAACCAGGCATGGATTTTCTCTTGGCCCATATCCTGGTTTTTCTTACCAAGGTATGGCGCTGGATTCTGATACCTATATTTTTGAAGTTAGGGCGTTTCACTATCCGGGAAATATGGTTTTAATTTTTGAATTAAAACGGCAGGAGCTGTAACCGTTTTGTTAGAAGTGCTATCTACAAAGCATAATCTTACTGTACCTCCGTTTACCAATTTATTTTTTTCGTTAAATATTTCAACATGGAAGGTGATGAACTTACCGGGTAGTTCCCTCAAACTGGTCTTAATGCAAAGCAATTCATCATAATAGGCCGGTCTAACATAGCGGCATTTCAAACTGGTAACCGGCATTAAGACTTTTAGTTCATCCTCCATTTCTCGATAGGTAAAATCGAGTGACCGAAGCATTTCCACCCGCCCAATTTCATAATATTTGGCATAATGGCCATAATAAAGGTATCCCATCTTATCAGTTTCCGCATACCTTACTCTCTTATGGAATTCATGTTCGTACATAAATATTATATTTTTCCTCTTTCAATAGGGCAGGTCATACAGTGAGAACCGCCTCTTGCTCTTGACAATTCATTGGAAGGCAGGGTGATAATTGTATTTTCAATCTCCTCTACGTTGAGTTTTCCCTTTTCTGCTTTTTTCAATAATTCGGTGGCATGAATGACCTGATAGCCTGCCTCCTCAAAGGCTTTTTCTGTTCTGGGATTGCGATCATAAGTAACTGCTACACCTGGTTTTAGGGCAACCAAATTACAACCATCCGTCCATTGTTCCCTTTCCTGGTAGGGTGTTTCCCCATTTCCACTCCAAATAAACTCAATATTACCACTGATTTCATTTTTCAAAAATTCGCTTAAACTACTATAAATTGCGGTTGATCCATTCTGGCGCATTACCTCAACATTAGAGCCTAATCCATCTCCAATAATTGGTTTAAAAGCCACAAAATGATCATGATTAATTTGAGTGAATATGGTATCCAGGTGCATGTAGGATCGATCATTGGGAATATTAACCTGGACAACATTTGAAATGGCATCTTTTTCAAACAAAACCTTAGTCAAGGACTTGATGGCATGGGCAGAAGTCCGCTCGCTGCAACCGATTAAAAGATAATCCTCATTAAGGATCATGGCATCACCTCCTTCTAAGGAAACCACCTCACCTTTTCTGCTGGGAGGAAAAAGATCAACATGGTTTAGATTGATTAATTTTTTCTCTTCCTGTAGCTGATCGAACATCGGATGGGCATGCATGATGAAGCGCGTAAGGAAATTTTCCCGGAATCGGGCCTCTTTAGCTGCTTTGGTAATGATCAGGTGTTCATTGACCGTTACAGCAATATCTCTGGTGAATATAAAATTGGGGATTGGATCAAATAAAATGTAATCCTCTTCCGGGTAATATCCACTGATAAGTACCTCTGCCAGGTTTTGGGCAGGTAAAGCTTTAAGGGTATCTTTTACCGAAGAGGGAAGTTCTTCATAATCGATGATCAGATCAATCATCTCCTCTTTGGCCTCTTCCTTATGGTTTAAGGCCTGTGACAATAAAGTGGTCGTTTCAAAAACATTTTCTTCTCCAAGAAAGAGTTTTAAAACTCGGGTAAAAACATCGTGTTCTTCCTGCATTAGAGGCAGGTAAACGATATCGTCAAATAAAAGTTCCTCGGATCTTTTTGGTGTTATTCTGGAAATTCCAGTGTTAGGTCTGTGTACAATTACTTTTTTAAGCGGTCCTATTTCAGATGAAACGTTGATTAGGGTATCCATACAAGGTTAAATTTTCAGGATTTTTTCTATTTCGTAAATTGAATTGATTTTTCCGGCAAAGATGCAATAAAATGGTGGTTTTTTATTCAATATTGATATTTCAGTGGGCCTGCCATCATCAATATAATTGGCTTGAAGCTTGGATTTAATAGTAAAATAGGAAAAGAAGTAATTGATTTGGACCTTTTCGCTAAAATAATTTTTTATCTGTGCCATCATCTTTCGGTAATTAGATTTTGGCCTGGCAATACAATGATTACAAATGCTGGTAAAATTAGGTGAACAATCCTTAATTTCATTCATGCAATCGAAATGGGGAAGGTTTTCATAACTAACTTTGTGATGAGTATAGGCAACAGATGATAGAGATAATAAATCGGATCGACCATAAGGCATGATCGAAGCAAACTGTCCATCCATTATGGTCAAGCCCATATTTTTCACTTGGGGAGAACTGACAAAAGCGATTTCCGAAATTTCATGAGATAGCTTTAATTCCGGAAGATCAAATAGTTGATTTATGGAATTGCTTCCAGCATATGTTGCGTTAATTACCTGATCGGCATAAACGGTATAAGTTTTTTCCAGAGCTAAATCATGTAATTTAAGTTGCCAGACCCCGGAATGACCATCGGCACTGAGAACTTTATGGAATAATTTAATCGAAATAGAAGTAGCGTAAGATTTGATTCGCTGCTGGTAATAGTTTGCAATTAAAATTGGATCAAAACTGTATTCGACTGTTTTATAAACTCGCTCCAATCTGTCTGTATTAAATAGAGATAAATCGGTAGGATCTTCATACGGAAGACCGATGTAATCACAAAATCGTTCAAATTGCTGGCTATCTGTAAAAGAGGCATATCGATCAATGCCATAATATTTTTGAAAGCTAAAGTTTATAAAATCCTTGTGATCAGTAGTGAATCGGACCTTGTTTTCGTCCGACATTAAAGCCGTTGCCACACTTCTGGGATAGTGATATCCACCATGAAGCCGAGCCTGATTTACAATGGATGCCTTTTGAAATAGCTTTTTCTCTTTTTCTACCAATGCAACCTTAAGCCCTTTCTCAGCTAAAAAGATGGCGGCATAAACTCCAAATAAGCCCCCTCCAATTATTAAGAAATCATACTTTTCTGTCGGCATTCATCTATTAATTTGGATTGGATAATCTCTCTAAATCATTAAAAACATCCAGATAATCATTCTCATTTAGAATATTATAAAAATCTATACTTTCCTTCAATTGATCAAGCTTAGAAGGCCCCAAAAGGATTCCGTTAATATCAGGACTATAATATGAAAATATCATTCCTAATTGATTCATTGTAATGAGAGGAGGACGGGAATTATTTTCATTTGCTCTTTTTAATGCAAGAGATAATTCCTGTGACCAGTGCTTAATTGTTTCCGTTTTTACTCCTCTAACAACCAGGGAACTCTGGTCATGGTATGTATCGGTATTTAATTTGACGCCACCTGCATTAATTCCGTATGTATAGAAACATCTTCTTCCATGAAAATCAGGATATCTGTGAAAATCAGATTTAATGATATTGTGTTTTATTTGAATGTTAAAGTCAAATTTGAATTCCTGATTTATGGTAGAATAGATTTCTGGGCTTTTTATTCCGGATAAGCCAATGGCTAGATGTTGTTCTTTGATGATTTGAAAGGCTTCAAAGGTTTCCCTTATTTGGGCATCTTGTTTCCGGTTATCCCAGTGAACCATAAAGCAATCCAGGTTTTCCTGAAACTTATTCAGATAATCCTGCAAATTCATAATCAGAAAGCTTTTGCTTAAATTATGATCAGGAGTTTTTAGGTTATTTAAGCTGCCAATTTTCATGTTGACCTTTAAATCCTTGATTTGGTGGGTCTGTATCCACTCCAAAAGGAGGGATTCTGCCATTCGGAAGTGTTGAGGATTTTTATCAATGGGATAATTAGTAGCACAATCTACCTGGCGATACCCTTGCTCATAGAAATGATCTAAAAGGTTGAAACAATGGTTTTTTTCTATTGTCCAGGCCCACATGGCCGTCCCCAGCATTAAATTGGGAAGCTTAGTTGAATTATTATTCATTTATTGGCAGCGGCTTTTTCTTTTTCAATTCAATCATAGACCGGATGTATCGCTTGGCAAGTGGAAGAATTTTCACCTTGCTGCTACTGGTGTCATCAGTCCAGGTGATGGGAAGTTCTTTGATTTTAAGATTGAGCCATTCTCCGACGGTGAGTAATTCTGTCGAAAAAAACCAGCCATCATTTTCGGCACCCACCTGGCGAAGCTTGGGGTAGATTTCTCTTTTTAAAAATTTAAAACCGCACATGCCATCTGAAAACTGCACTCCCAAATATAATTTTAAGAGCTTATTGAAAATCCTGGAAGCGACTTCTCTTTTGAAAGGGCGATTAATGACCTTTGAATTAGGATGAAGCCTGCTGCCATAAACAAGGTCATAATTTTCTACTGCAATAGCCTCATAGACTTCTAAAAAATGCGGTAAGTCGGTGGCCAAATCTAAATCCATATAACCCACAATATCTGCCTGCGACTGCCCCCAAGAGGTTTTTAAGGCCAGGCCAACCCCTCTTTTGGGAACCGCAACCAAATTAATTTCCTGATGTTCTTCTGACAGGGTAGTGGCAATTTCTCGGGTTTTATCCGTTGAACCATTATCTGCAATTGTGATTTGCCAATCGGATCGATTGGGGAAATGTTGTTGGATAAAAAAATAAAGGGTTTTGACATTTTTTTCCAGTGTTTCTTCCTCATTTAGTACTGGAATGGTGATATCAAAACTTTTCATAGATCGATTTTGTAATGATTGGTATAGTTTTTTTATGATTTCTGAGCTATATTGCGAAGGTAAATGAAATTTTCTTTATTTACAGTGATAAGTAGTGTGATGCTGTTTCATTTTTATAGAGGAGATTTTTGTTTTTGAAATTGAATATTATCGACATAATTTTATGGATGAATCTAATTTTCAAGTAAAAAAGAAGTCTTTCTGGGAACGTCCGGAAGGGGTTACGGGAATGATCTTTTTGACGGGGCTGGCGATTGGTGGTGGATATCTAATTTATTCTATTTGGCCGATTTTGCTTGGTGCTGTTTCAAATATTGTTACCCTTACTGCTCTATTATTGGCTCTGGGAGCCATATTGTATATGGTACTGGATCCTAAAACTAGAAATCTGGTATGGTATTTTTATAAGAGTGTTATGAGGTGGATTACAGGTATTTTTGTGAATATTGATCCGATCGGTATTCTAAAATCCTATGTAGAAAATCTAAAAGATAACCTGCGCAAGATGAACAGGCAAATTAGCCAGTTGCGCGGGCAGATGCACAAGTTGAAAGAAATTATTTACAATAATAAAAAGGATATCCAAAGCAATTTGGAATTGGCCAGTAAAGCCAAAGCCAGCGACAAGCGAGCAGTAATGATTTTGAAGTCTAGAAAAGCGGGTCGTTTGAAGGAATCAAATATGAGGCTGGAAGATTTGTACAAAAAAATGGAAGTACTCTACAGAGTGCTTACACGGATGTACGAGAATTCTCAGATCCTGATGGAAGATATTAAAGACCAGGTCGAGGTGAAAGAGCAAGAGCGTAAAGCTATTCACGCAAGTCATAACGCCATGAATTCCGCCATGAGTATCATTTCAGGTGATCCGGACAAAAGAGCCATGTTTGATGCTGCGATGGAAGCGGTAGCTGAGGACGTTAGTAAAAAAGTGGGAGAAATGGAACGCTTTATGGAAATGTCTTCAAGTTTTATGGACTCTGTAGATCTGCAAAACGGGATCTTTGAAGAAAAAGGCCTGAAAATGTTAGAAGAGTGGGAAAGAGAAGGAGCTTCTTTAATCTTGGGAGAAGAAAAAGATTCTCTGCTTCTGGAAGCCAATGATGATTCCAATGTCCTGGATTTGAATGCTCCGCTTAAGGAAAGAGTTAGAGAACAAGGACACCGGAATCAATATGATACTTTTTTTGAATAGAATTATTTTTAAAATTATAACAAAGGGGGAGCTCCTTGGCGCTCCCCCTTTGTTATAATTTTTTTTTTACTATATAACTTAACATTTCTTTTATAATATACTTCAGAGAACCTACGTTCAGGTTTTCATGAAGCAGCTATTATTATTTCTATCTATTTGTTTATTTAGCTGGACTTCGGGATTTTCCCAATCTTATGACCTAACCGCAGGTATGCGGATGGGGACAGACTGGGGACTTTCTACCCAAATCAGGGTGGCCAAAAAGGTTACCATAGAAGGGATTTTACAGTCCAGTTTACAGCGCGAAGAGATCTTACTTACTGCTCTGGTGGAACAACACAATCCCCTAATCACCAGAAGACTGAATGTTTATTACGGTATTGGCCTTCACAAAGGCTGGATCAATAGTGATCCTGAAATTAATTTAGAAAATCCGGCAGGAGTTACTATGATTGCCGGACTTGAATTTACAATCGCTAAATTGAACTTATCCTATGACATTAAACCTGCTGTCAATATTGCTGGCGGAGAAAGACGCTTTTACACTCAATCGGGGATCAGTATGCGTTATGTTATTGCCAAAAAGAACAGCATTTTTAAAGTGGATAAGAAAAAACAACGGGAACGCCGAAAACGTCAAAGACTAAAAGCAAAAGAAAAAAGAAAAAAGAATAGATAAAACCAGGCTTCCTGAAATTTACCCTAATAATAGCTCTGCTTTGTGTTGGTTCGTAATTGGATAATCGTTGATAGTTGTTAGTTGACAGGATTTAACTAACAACTATCAACTAACAACTATCAACTAAATATAATTTTTTCCAACTCCCCCAAAACACTCATATCTTCAATAGTAGAAGGAGGGGTGAAGTCTTTCCGATCCGCGATGGCTCTCATGATCTTTCTTAATATTTTTCCAGAACGTGTCTTGGGTAGTCGCTCAGCAATCAATACCTTTTTAAAAGAAGCTACAGGTCCAATTGCTTTCCGTACCATTTGAATGAGTTCTTTTTGAATTAACTCATGATCAAGGGTATTAACTCCTGTTTTTAAAACTACAAAACCAACAGGAATTTGGCCCTTGAGAGCATCTTCAATACCTACCACAGCACATTCTGCAACTGAAGGATGAGAAGCAACAACCTCCTCCATTGAGGCAGTAGACAGCCGATGACCTGCTACATTGATAATATCGTCGATACGACCCGTTATGAAAAAATATCCGTCTTCATCTATATATCCACCATCCCCGGTAAAATAATACCCCGGATATGGATTTAAATAAGAATCGATAAATCTATCTGTATCGTTCCAAAGATTAGGTAAGCATCCTGGTGCCAAAGGCAATTTTATCGCAAGTACTCCTTCCTGGTTGGCCTCCAGTCTTTGGCCATTAAGATCCAAAATCTGAATATCATAACCGCATACAGCCCTGGCTGATGAGCCAGGCTTAACGGGAAGTAATTCTATTCCGGGCATATTGGACAACATGGGCCATCCGGATTCTGTTTGCCACCAGTGATCAATGACAGGTATACCTAGGAGATCCTGAAGCCATTCCAAGGTGTTGACATCACATCTTTCGCCTGCTAGAAACTGGTATTTCAAAGCACTGGTGTCATATTGGGATTTGAGTTTACCCTCAGGATCTTCTTTTTTAATGGCTCGAAATGCAGTAGGAGCAGTAAACATGACATTTACCTTATATTCTTCAATTACTCGCCAGAAGGCCCCTGCATCTGGTGTCTTGATGGGCTTGCCCTCATATAAAATGCTGGTACACCCTTGTATCAATGGAGCATAAACGATGTAAGAATGACCTACTACCCAGCCTATATCAGAGGCAGCCCAAAACACTTCCCCTTCATGTGCATCATAAATATTGTCCATGCTAAATTTCATAGAAACGGCATGACCTCCATTATCACGAACAACCCCTTTGGGTTTGCCAGTAGTGCCTGAGGTATACAAAATATATAGCGGATCAGTAGAATCAACAGGAACATATGAAGCGGGCTCCGCAGACTTTAACAATTCTTTCCAGTCCAAGTCCCTGCCTTCTTGCATGGGCGCCTGAATAAAATCTCTTTGAAATAAAATAACGGTATCCACTTGATGACTGGCCATTTCCAGGCCTTCATCAACTATCTTTTTGTAGTCAATGACGCGATTAATTTCCATTCCCCCACTAGCTGTCAATAAAATTTTGGGCTTAGCATCATCAATTCTTATGGCCAGTTCATTGGGGGCAAAGCCTCCAAAAACTACAGAGTGTACAGCCCCCAGCCGTGCACAGGCGAGCATTGCAATGATCGCTTCTGGGATCATGGGCAGGTAAATAATGACCGAATCTCCTTTTTGAATCCCCTTAGCTTTCAAAACTCCAGCAAAAAGGCTAACGGCCTCCAACAATTCTTTATAGCTGTAATTCTTTTTAGTATTGGTTACCGGGCTGTCATAACACAAGGCTAGTTGATCCCCACGACCATTCAGAACATGATAATCCAATGCCAAATAGGAAGTATTTAATTTGCCACCCCTATACCACCTATATAAACCGTTTTGATCCTTAGATAATATGGATTCTGGAAAAGAAAACCAGTCAATTTTTCTAGCTTGTTCTTCCCAAAAAGATTCTGGATTGGCAATACTTTGCTCATATAATGCCTGATAATTCATAGGAGGTGCTTAATAATTCAGAAAAATAAAACTCACAGATCTATTTTAAACCGGCCCCTGAAATAATTTCATCCACAATTTCAGGATTCAGTAGGGTAGAGGTATCTCCTAAATCTGAAATGTCTTTTGAAGCTACCTTACGCAAAATTCGGCGCATAATTTTTCCTGATCTGGTTTTAGGTAGACCTGAAACGACCTGTATAACGTCCGGTTTGGCAATAGGCCCGATTTCGGTTCTTACAACATTTGCTACCTCTTTTTGAAATGCTTCATTATCAGTAACAGAATCGCTGATAATAACATAGGCATAAATACCTTGCCCTTTGATTTCGTGGGGGTAGCCAACCACAGCTGATTCAATAACCAGAGGATGTTCGTTGATGGCATTTTCAACTTCCGCTGTACCCATTCTATGGCCAGATACGTTTATTACATCATCCACCCTTCCTATGATTCTGTACATCCCATCTTCATCTCTTCGAGCCCCATCACCGGTAAAGTATTTATCTTCAAACATTGAAAAATAAGTAGTTCGGCACCGCTCATGATCTCCGTAGGTAGTTCGTAGAATGGCAGGCCAGGGGAATTTAATGCAAAGCAAGCCCTCAACATCATTGCCTTCAATTTCATTCCCATCTGGATCGACCAGACAAAGTTGTACTCCTGGAAGAGGGTTAGTTGCAAAACAAGGCTTAAGTTTTGTGACATTAGGGATGGGAGTAATCATAATTCCTCCCGTTTCAGTTTGCCACCAGGTATCAACGATTGGGGCATTTCCTTTTCCGACTTTTTCATTATACCAATTCCATGCCTCTTCATTAATAGGCTCTCCAACAGTGCCCAGCACTTTAATGGAACTCAAATCGTATTTTTCGACATGCTCATCACCTAAGGCCATTAATGCTCTAATGGCAGTTGGAGCTGTATAGAATTGATTGACTTTGTATTTGTCACAAATTTCCCAAAATCGACCCGCATGAGGATAAGTAGGAACCCCTTCAAACATAATAGAGGTAGCTCCGGCTGCTAGTGGACCATATACAATATAGGTGTGTCCGGTTATCCATCCAATATCCGCAGTACACCAATAAATATCATTTTCTTGATATTGGAATACATTCAAAAATGAAAACGTAGAATAAACCATATATCCTCCACAGGTGTGAACCACACCTTTGGGTTTACCAGTGGATCCTGAGGTATAGAGAATAAAAAGTAAGTCTTCTGAATCCATTACTTCTGCTTCGCAATGCTCACTTTGGGAATCGACCTCATCATGCCACCACTTGTCGAGGTCTGCATTCCAATTCAGATCATCACCTGTATTTTTGTGCACCAAAACAGTTTCGATGGAATCACAACCCATTGCAATTGCTTCATCCACTACCTTTTTTACCGGAATGTGTTTTTTTCCACGATTATTATAATCTGAACAAATCACCATTTTGGCTTCTGCATCATTTATACGGTCAGCCAAAGCTTGAGCTGAAAATCCGGCAAAAACCACCGAATGGACGGCACCAATACGGGCACATGCCAGCACTCCTATAGCCAATTCTGGAACCATAGGCATATAGAAGCAGATGCGATCTCCTTTTTTAATGCCTAAGTTTTTAAGCGCATTGGCTGTTTTGCAGACTGCAGCATGTAATTGTTTATAGGTATAAATGGTTTCTTTTTCATTGGGGTCATTAGGTTCAAAGATGATGGCTGCCTGATCTCCTCTGCTTTCCAGATGTCTATCCAAACAATTTTCTGTAATGTTGAGTTTTCCACCTAAAAACCACTTTACATCTGGCTTTTTAAAATCCCATTCTAAAACTTTATCCCAAGGTTTTTTCCATTGAAAGGTAGCCGCTTGTTCTGCCCAAAACCCCTCGGGATCTTCCACACTTTTTTGATAGGCTTGTTGGTATTCTTCAATTGTTTTGATCTGAAGCATGATATTAATGAATTTTTGACTTTATGATTTTATGAACTATTGACCTTCTTATCTTTTGGAAATACGAAAATGAGCTATTAATATTGAAGAATTCAAATTATTAATAGTTCTTTTCAATTCGCGGTAATTAAAAGGTCTACAATTGGCCCATCCTTGACAGTGTAATTTATTAGAATGAACCGGATTGTTTTTGAAGTTATTTTTGAAAGAACCAAGAGGCCATCTTTTTAGAAAAAATATATCTAGACCGATTCTTTGCTGGTCTTAAATGTACATTATTTTAATTAAAAAAAAAGAAAAAAAAAGTCATTTGGAAGGATAAATATTTGTCATCAAAAATTATCTTTTTCTTTCATAATGAGAAAAGAGATAGATAGAGACAGATAGAAATAGATAGAGACAGATAGAGATAATTTGATTCTATATATCTCAATGTGTCTCCACATATCTCAATGTATCTCTCATTATGAAAGAAAAATATTATTTAATGATAACTCTCTACGTTCCAATACCCCTTAATGTACCGACGCTTCTCCTGCCCCTCTTGGTATCCTAATATTCTCAACCATCTCTTGTACACTCTCAGGGGGAGCGGGGGTGAACTGAGAAACTGTAATAGAAACCACAAAATTAAACAGCATGCCTAATGTGCCGATCCCTTCAGGGGAAATTCCAAACCAATATTGATCTGGAGTTCCGCCTCCGTATTTGAAGTAAATGATGTACGAAGCGGTAAAAACCAATCCGACGATCATACCCGAAACAGCGCCTGGCATATTCATGCGTTTGGAGAAGATTCCCAGTACGATGGCCGGGAAGAAAGAAGCAGCGGCCAGCCCAAAAGCAAATGCAACAACCTGAGCCACAAAGCCAGGTGGGTTAATTCCTGCATAACCAGCTACCACCACAGCTACTGCAATGGCGATCCTTGCAGCTCTAAGTTCTCCTTTTTCGGAAATATCTGGCCTCAACCATTTTTTAAGAATATCATGCGAAATCGAAGAAGAAATAACCAATAAAAGCCCAGCTGCAGTTGAAAGGGCAGAGGCTAAGCCTCCTGCCACAACCAGTGCAATAACCCAATTCGGTAGAGAAGCTATTTCTGGATTGGCCATGACCATAATATCCTGATCAATGGTCAATTCATTTCCTTTCCAGCCATTTGGTATGGCTACGGAGTTATTAAATTCGGTATTGGAATCATTGTAATACTGGACTTTGCCATCTTGGTTTTTATCGTCAAAGATCAGTAAACCAGTTGTTTCCCAATTATTAAACCATTCAGGTAATTCAGCGTATTCTTTTTCATTAACTGTATTAATAAGATTTGTTCTAGCGAAAGCGGCCACTGCCGGAGCAGTTGTATACAATAAAGCTATAAAAACAAGTGCCCATCCTGCAGATACTCTTGCATCAGAAACTCTTGGAACTGTAAAAAAACGAACAATCACATGAGGCAGTCCTGCAGTACCTAACATTAATGCTGCAGTAACAAAAAATAGATCTATTGTTGATTTTTTGGAAGTGGTGTATTCCTTAAAACCTAACTCGGTCGATAGTTGATCTAATTTGACTAGCAAGGGAGTACCATCTGCTAAATCACCACCTAGACCGAGCTGTGGTATCGGAGTTCCTACCATCATGATAGATATAAAAATGGCTGGCACCATGTAAGCAAAAATTAAAACGCAATACTGAACAACCTGGGTATAAGTAATTCCTTTCATCCCTCCAAGCACTGCGTAGAAAAATACAATGCCCACTCCCATTACCACACCCCATTCAAATTTCACTTTTAGAAAAGTTGAAAAAGCTATTCCCACTCCTTTCATTTGTCCTACTACATAGGTGAAAGAAATAAACAAAGCACAAAGAGCAGCTACTAGCCTTGCAGTTTGAGAATAGTAGCGTTCGCCAATAAAATCAGGGACCGTATATTTGCCAAATTTTCGGAGGTAAGGAGCTAGTAAAAGAGCCAATAAAACATAACCACCAGTCCATCCCATTAAATACTGCCCGCCCTGATACCCCATAAAGGAAATCAGCCCGGCCATAGATATAAATGAAGCAGCTGACATCCAATCTGCTGCAGTAGCCAATCCATTCACAACAGGAGGAACGCCTCCTCCTGCAACATAAAACTCTGAAGTGGAACCAGCTCTTGAATAAATAGCTACTCCTATATATAGTGCAAAGGTTAAACCAACAATAATAAACGTCCAGATTTGAACATCCATGATCTTATTTTTTATCCAATTTTTTGAAAAAACATGTCTTTATTTTTCGTCCACGTCAAATTTTTTGTCCAGATTATTCATCAAATAAACATATACAAAAATTAAAATGACAAAGACGTAAATGGAACCCTGCTGGGCAAACCAAAATCCAAGTGGGTAGCCCCCAACTTTAATGGTGTTTAAGGCATCAACAAATAAAATGCCACAGCCATAGGATACTACAAACCAAATGAGGAGAAGAATGACTAAATATCGCACATTGGTTCGCCAATAATCTTTTAAATTCTTTTCAGACATGATTCTTTACTGTTTGACCTATGAATAATATTTTCCTTAAGTGTGTTCCTTCGGTTAATTAAATTTAGCTTCGGTCGGGCAATTGAAACCAATTGAAGAGCAATATAATATTTGATTTTGGACTTTTAACAAAAAGTCAAAATGTAGGATTACTACAAAATGTTCGTAAGGGTTTCTATGATGTAGTAATAATTATCCGTGGAAAGAGAATAAAGTGAGTTTTTTCCATTTCTTTGTACAACCAGGATATTTTTATTTTTTAAGATCCTAAGATGATGAGAAGCAATGGCCTGTTCAATATTAAGGGCGGAATAAATTTGGGTAACCGTCATTTGGCCGTTTTTAAAGAGTAAATCCATAATGGCAATCCGGATGGGGTGAGCAATAGCTCTAAGGGTTTCTGTAGAATTTTCAAGAAAACTTTCCTTAAAATGAGTTTTCATGTCGTTTAGATTCTATTAGGTTAGTAGTGGGTGTTGAGTAATGCCAGTCTACCGACAGGTAGATGTATTGAGAAAAATACTTGCTAAATTAATGGAATTTTGCTTATAATAGGCATATACAATCCTAAATGCCCATTAACCATTACCGAATACAAACCATATGTGACCTCACCTTATATGGATTACTGAACTAAAGTTGGTTATTAACTAATCATCCTATGCAAAATATTATTCCCAGAAGGATTTATGATTTTTTGAAAAATTTGCCACCCTTTCATTTAATTGCTGAAGAGGACTTATTGAGTCTGGCCAAAAAAGTTGTAGTACAGTATAAAAAGAAAGATGAAGTTGTCTTTAAACAAGGGGAGAGTCCCTCGCCCTATTTTTACCTTGTACATGAAGGGGCCATCCATCTGATAGATAATGAAAGCCCCGAGAAAACTTTGGTTGACAAATACGATGAAGGAGATCTATTCGGAATTCGCCCACTACTGGCAACTGAAAACTATGCATTGACTGCAGTAGCTAATGAAGAAAGCCTATTATATGCTTTTAGAATCCGTGATTTTAAAGAGATATGGGTTCATTATCCCAAAGTTACTTTATATCTGGCTTCTACCTTTGCAGCGGATGCTCGGTCCAAATCTGTAGAACTAGACATGGAAGTTAATCAGGTGAAAATTGATAAAAATACTCTCAAGGAAACTCATCTGATTGAAATTCAGGCTTTTAACAAAGGTAAAGCTCCTGTTTGCTGCAGCCCCAATACAAGCATTAAGGAATCCGCTAAGATCATGTCCCAAAATGAGGTGGGATCTATTATAATAATTAATGAACTAAACCATCCCCTGGGAATAGTAACCGATAAAGATTTTCGACATAAGGTCGTTACTGGTAATTATGACCTGGATGAACCCATATCAACAATTATGTCCAGTCCTGTTGTTACTGCCCTTCCGGGCTTAAGTATGGCAGATGCACAAATAAAAATGATTCAGCAAAAGATCCATCATCTTTGCCTCACCGAAGATGGGAGCCCTTCCTCAAAAGTAGTAGGAGTTGTTTCTGAACACGATTTAATGGTTTTACAAGGCACTGATCCAGGGATTATCATACGAGAGATTGAAAGAAGCACTGAGGTTTCACAGCTTATCAAATTACGAGAACGAGCAGAAAACCTTTTGGAAAATTATCTAAAGCGCCAGGTTTCAATTTCCTTTATTAGCAATATTATTTCAGAGATAAATGATGCTTTGATTGTTCGTTCACTTGAAATTTCTGTGCAAAAGGCCGGCCCACTAAAATTTAATGGAAAGGAAGTATCTTTTTGTTGGTTAGGATTGGGAAGCGAAGGAAGAAAAGAACAATTACTTCGAACGGATCAGGATAATGCCCTGGTCTTCGAAGATGTTGTCGAAGAGAATTATGAAACTGCCAAGGCTTATTTTCTTGAGCTTGCCACACAAACTACTCAGATTTTGAAGGAGTGCGGTTTTGATTTTTGTCCTGCAGAGATGATGGCTAGAAATCCCAAATGGTGTTTGTCACTGAGTGAATGGAAAAAGCAGTTTTCCAAGTGGATAATGGAACCTACTCCGCAGGCCGTATTAAATAGTGCTATATTTTTTGATTTCCGACCCATTTACGGAAATGAAAATTTGTCCAATGCTTTATCCAGGCATATCTTTAATGAAATGGAGCATCAATCCCTTTTTATTTCTTACCTGGCAAAAAGTGCCGTAGAGCGGCCACCACTTCTTACCTTTTTTCGAAATTTTGTAGTGGAAAAAAGTGGTGAGCATAAAGATGAATTTGACATAAAGGGTAGAGCCATGATGCCCTTGGCAGATGCTGCCAGAGTTTTGATTTTGAACGAAAAAATGCAGGGGATTAATAATACCATTCATAGATTTGAAAAGCTTGCTGAACTAGACCCGGCAAATAAAGAATTGTTTGAACAAGCCATTGATTCTTATGAACTTTTTATGCGTTATCGAGCATTACATGGACTTGAAAACCAAGATTCAGGCAGATATTTTAATCCAATGATTTTAAATAAAATAGAAAGGCTAAACTTAAGAAATAGTTTCAGACCAATAGGTGCACTGCAAACACTCATTGCTACCCGATTCCAACTTGCCTATTTGAGGTGACAATAATAAGAACATGGATTTTTTTAATTTTTATAAAAACAAAAGAAAGGAAGAAACCATACCAGATTTTTGGAAAGAATATCTGAGTAGTTTCGAACATATGCCTTCCAAAAAAGATTCCATTGAAAAGATACGATTCGTTTGTTTTGATACTGAAACTACGGGTTTGCAGATTTCATCAGATCAAATTTTGTCAATTGGGGCTGTGGGTATAGAAAATTGGACGATTGATATCAGTGAATCTTTTGAATGCATCTTAGACCAGGAATATGAAGCCACAGAAGAAAATATAAGCATCCATGGCTTATTACCGAAATTGAGAAACCACAGCATTTCAGAAACAATGGCCCTGAAATCTTTTCTTGCTTATATTAAAAATTCAGTACTGGTTGGACACCATGTTGCTTTTGATATTGGAATGATTAATAAGTCTCTGTATGGGATGACTGGGCAAAAATTAAAACTGCGGAATCAAGCTATCGATACGCTAAATTTAGCAAAACGATTGTTCCCTTTGGGATACCATTTTAGAGCCGAAGAATTATCATTAGATCAGTTGGCCAAAGAAAATAAGATTAGTTTAAGTGGCCGGCATACAGCTTCAGGAGACGCCTACATCACAGCAATATTGTTTTTAAAGCTACTGTCAAAGCTTCAAAAGAGAGGGAATTATACATTGGGAAGCCTTTTGAGGACTAAATTTTAATAAAAATCGCAATATCAAGTCTTTACATTTGAATTCTGGAATCTTATTCCGTATTTTCCGGAAGGAATATGATCAATGATTATATTCAAAAAAATTAGATCTTTCTTTAATACCGTTTCGTCACATTTAGAATCAAAAAATTATGAATCTGTGCTCTTGGAAGCCCTTGCTCCTGGCCTTTCTTTCTATTTACATCTGGTCTTGTAGTTCTGACAAGGGGAATGAGCAATTTACTGGTGATGGAATCTATTTCGAGGAAGTTTCGATGATGAAAATTTCTTCAGGTTGTTCCGAACAAAAACAGGAATGTGCCAAAGTTAGTGTTGATTATCCTCTTGCAAAAACGGGAGATGCCTATATTAAAGACAAAATAAATAAGGTAACTAAGCAAAAAGTATTGGAATCACTGGCTGTATTTTCCGAACATGATAATAAATTGGTTGAGGATCTAGATGTGGCCATGGCTGAATTTATAAAACTTTATGAGAGTTATGTCCGCGAATCCAATTTTTTTAGCATCCCCTGGGAGTTAAAAATTGATGGAGAGGTGCTTTATCAATCGGAAAAAATGGTTTGCCTGAAGCTTGAAAACAGTTCTTACACAGGCGGTGCTCATCCTAATGAGTATACCACTTTATTAAATTTTAATACCGAAACAGGCGATTTATTAGAATTGAACGATATTGTTAGCGATGTAGCAAAACTCAGAGTTTTAGCAGAGGAATCGATTTTGGGTAAAAGGAAAAAGGAAGTAGATGAATCTGATGTTCCGGTTATTGAACTGGCGAGTGATTCATATTTTACACTACCTGAAAATTTTGCGATTCAAAAAAATGGAATTTTATTATTCTATAACCCATATGAGGCTTCCGATTATGCTAGCGGTACTCTTTCTTTTCTTCTTTCTTATGATGACTTAAATTCCATTCTTGCCAATGGTTTTAAATCACTGAATTTGTAATCACCCCTTATTTCATAAGATTTTCATTCCTTTATTTTCTTCCAAGTCTAATTTTATTCTGGCTCCTCTCCCTGCTAATGCAAAAGGATGTTTATGTTTGCAGGAGAAAATAATTAAACTTTCACGCTAAGGGTTTTTTATGAAAAAATCAGTTCCGTGGTTGATCATAGGCATTCTGGCCTGGGCTTTTCTGGATGGATTTCAATCTTATTTTACTGAGTTAGATCCAGATGAAGCTTATTACTGGATGTATTCCAAAAAGTTAGCATGGGGGTACTTTGATCATCCACCCATGGTGGCACTTATGATAAAGCTGGGCTATTCCTTATTTCCAAATGAATTGGGGGTACGATTGATGACCATTGTGATGCATTCAGGGACCATTTTTCTAGTTTGGATGTTGGCTGGCCAAAAAAAAGAAGGAAAAGAGCTCTTGAGTCTCTTTCTGCTGCTTGGGGCTATCCCAATGTTTCAATTGTATGGATTCATAACCACTCCTGATCCGCCTTTGTTCTTTTTTACAGCCTTCTTCTTCTGGGCTTACCATCTTTTTCTTCAGAAAGATTCTTGGAATCACACCCTATTATTGGGGATAGCGATGGTTTTGATGTTGTATTCCAAATACCATGGAGTATTGATTATTTTATTCACCTTAATTTCCAATCTCAAATTGTTGAAAACACCACGATTTTATTTAGCTTCCATTTTTGGTGCTTTGCTATTTGTACCTCATTTATGGTGGCAATTTGAACAAGAATTCCCATCCCTGAAATATCATTTGGTTGGTAGAAATGATCCATACGCCATTAAGCACACTTTAAATTATCTGGTCAATCAACTTATTAACTTCAGCCCCCTGTTGATTCCTTTATGGTGGATGAGTCTTAAAAACTGGAATCCCAAAAACCTAATGCATCGAGCTTATATATTTACCATTTATGGTTTTCTGGGTTTTTTCTTGCTTGCAACGATAAAGGGACACGCTGAACCGCAATGGACGGCAGTTTTGGCTATCCCCTTGGTCGTATTGGGCATGGAGTTTTTACGAGCAAATCCGGGCAGGCGAAAACTTTTCCACAGACTTAGTATTCTTTCTATTTTATTGGTTTTCATCGCCCGTATTTTGTTGATGACACCAATAGGAGAAAAAGCCCTTCCGGAATTTCATAAAAAAGTTTGGATTCAGGCATTAAAAGAACAGGCAGGGGACCGCCCTGTCCTCTTTGTAGATAATTATAGGGATCCATCCACCTATTCTTTTTATTCCGGTGATTTTTCTACAGCCATTAATGATCCGGTAAGCTATCGTCGAAATCAATTTGATATCTGGTCTTATGAAGAAAAATATCATAAGCAGAATGTTTTATTATTTGGTCTGCCAGAATGGGTGTATTGCCGGCAAATGAATCCCTTTAAAGTGGCCAGGAAAAACAGAAAAACTTGTGAAGCTGATAACATTCAAATTACCCAAAAAGTACTTTTTGAATTTAGTAAACCTGCATATTTGATTTCAAAGGGTAATAAATTAGAAATCAGGGGTGTACTTTCGAATCCTTATTCTCATGACCTCGATTTTCAGGACCCTTCCTGGAAAATTAAACCTTTAATTTATATAATACATAGTGATAAGCAATGGGAAGCAGATGCTGTTATAAATATTCAAAAAATTGATGCTAGATCCAATCCTGTTGTCCAATTAACCGCTAATCTACCCATTTTAGAAAAAGGAACTTATCAAATGGCCTTTATGCTGGAAGGTAATGGGATGATTTATAGTATGAATAGTGGGTTAGTAAAATTAGAGTTTGAATAAAGGGTACTAAATTTTCTTTGCCTGAGGTAAAGAAAATTTAGTACCCTTTATTCAAAAATATTTAGCTGTCCAAATGAAATACCATAAGTGGCATGGATGATTTTTGAGCCAATTGCTTGGTTTGGCTTTTATGGAACAATTTTTCCCAGAAATTGTGCTTCTTATGGTTTACAATTACCATTAAATCAATGGGATAATCTTCGGCGTAAGCCAAAAGACCAGTACTTACATCATCTGATTCCACCTCTACCATTTCGAAAGCAAAACAAGGTTCACCTTCTTCGAATAATTCTTCAAAAATTCCGGTTTTGGTTATGTCATAATCACCTTCTCTTTTTTCATCTACATGCACAAAGTGTACACAGGCATTAAATGGTTTATTAAAATCTATTAATTTTTCAATCATATCCTCATCTGCAGATTCATAGTTGCTGGCATAGAGCATATGCCTAAGGCCTTTAAAGGAGGAGCTTTTAGGTATCAGCATTACCGGACATTCTGCACGTTTTGCAACGCTGATGGAAACACTTCCAAGAACTTTATCGATGATATCGTTTTCGCCGGTCATTCCCATTATAATTAAATCATAATCTTTGGAAGCCTGAGCAATTTCATCTGCTGGAAATCCAATTAACAATTCTTTTTCCACCTTGATGCTGGTGGCCACACTACCTAAGACCAGGTGCTGATATTCATCAATGAATCTTTCCAGCATTTTTTCCCGAACAGCCATCAATTCCGTAACCGGAGGAAACATATTAGGATAATCAGATTCCAAAGGAGGCATAAAAACGTGAGCAACTGTTATGCTTGCATCTTCTATTAAATCTGTAAACTGCTGTGCATAAAGAAAGGCATCTTGTGCTGTTACAGAAAAATCTGTTGGGACTAATATCTTTTTCATAATGCTTATATTATTGTTAGCAATAATTTCAATCTGTCAAAAGGAAGTTCTAAAAAGAATGTCCTGTAAGAAATGAGAATCCTTATTTGAGATGCTGATTTTTGTCAGTAAGCCTGGAATTTTATTGCTAAGCTTAGCAGAATGAAGTAAATTCCGCCTGAATATTATTTTTTCCGCGAAAGGAATAACCAATAACGAACAACCAACAACTATTTACCGATATGTTGCCAAAGATCAATCCAACAAAAACAAGGGCCTGGGCTAAATTAGAAGCTCATTATCAGGAAATGAAAACGGTCAATATGAAAGACCTTTTTCAAGATAACCCCCATCGATTTAATGACTTTTCACTTAAATTCCATTCTATTTTACTTGATTATTCCAAGAATATTATTTCTGATAAAACGATGGCTTTGTTGATGGAACTAGCCGAAGAAACAAGGGTGAAGCAAAGTATTGAAGAAATGTTTTTGGGGCATAAAATTAATGAAACTGAGGGCCGGTCGGTCCTACACGTTGCCCTGCGAAACCGCCCAGGAGGTACAATGCTTGCCGATGGAGAAGAGGTAATGGGAAAAGTTGACCAGGTTAGAGGATTGATGAAAGATTTTTCGGATAAGGTGCAAACAGGTACCTGGAAAGGATATACGGGAAAAGCCATTTCTGATATTGTCAATATCGGAATTGGAGGTTCTGACCTTGGACCAGTGATGGTTACGGAAGCTCTTAAACCTTATTGGAAAGATGGACTCAATGTTCATTATGTTTCCAATGTTGATGGCACCCATATATCGGAAACACTGAAAAGAGTAAATCCGGAAACCACTCTTTTTATGATTGCCTCCAAGACCTTCACCACACAGGAAACCATGACCAATGCTTTTACCGCAAGAAATTGGTTATTGGAAACTGCTAAGGATGAATCTGCCATAGCGAAGCATTTTGTTGCTCTTTCCACGAATAAAAGTGGTGTTCAGGAATTTGGTATTGATCCACAAAATATGTTCCCCTTTTGGGATTGGGTAGGAGGGAGGTATAGTCTTACTTCTGCCATAGGATTATCTATTGCCTGTATGATTGGTTATGATAATTTTGATGAGTTGCTACAAGGTTTCCATGAAATGGATGATCATTTTCGAGAAACCCCTTTGGATAAAAATTTACCAGTAATAATAGCTTTAATTGGCATATGGTATAATAATTTTTTTGGCGCTGAAACGGAGGCCATTCTGCCATATGATCAGTATATGCACCGCTTTGCTGCCTATTTTCAGCAAGGAAATATGGAAAGCAATGGGAAATATGTAGATCGCTCCGGGAATCCTGTAGAATATCAAACGGGCCCTGTAGTTTGGGGTGAGCCAGGAACCAATGGCCAGCATGCTTTTTACCAATTAATTCATCAGGGGACTAAATTAATCCCATGTGACTTCATTGCCTTTGCAAAAAGCCATAATCCAGTAGGTGATCATCACCAAAAATTGCTCTCTAACTTTTTTGCCCAGACCGAAGCACTAATGGCCGGTAAGGATGAGATGACTGTGAGGAAGGAATTAGAAAATTCAGGAAAATCTCAGCAGGAAATTGACCAACTCGTCCCTTTTAAAATATTTCAAGGCAACAAACCAACCAACTCCATCCTGGCTAAAAAATTGACGCCAAGGACCTTAGGGAATCTAATTGCCTTATATGAACACAAAATTTTTGTACAAGGTGTTATTTGGAATATTTTCAGTTTTGATCAATGGGGGGTAGAATTAGGTAAACAGCTTGCTAAGGCCATTTTACCAGAATTAGCAGGTAATGAAGATATCACTTCACACGATTCTTCCACAAATGGACTGATTAATGCATATAAAAAGATGAGATGAAAAATCCGCTCAGCGGATTTTTCATCTCATCTTTTGCACTAATAATAACTGATCTTCATCAAAAAACTGAATAAAATAAGATCCTTCTTTGGGAGGCTTGAACTTAAAGATCCCTTTTTGTAAGCCACCCTCATTAGCTTGATTGCTGAGCTTTATCTTTTTAGGTTTTAGAATAATGAGTCCTTCTGAGTTGGCAATACTAATTTTTGGTTTTGCGACAGGTGTTTGATAAGTCAATTCAAATTCTCTTTCTGAAATAGGACTAATGCCGATTGGATCAATCGTTGAGGAGGAAAGAGTCTTTTGCGCAAATTGCCGTTGATCATCTCGGAACAACCAGTAGAGGGCTGGTAAAAATTCCCTGGACCAAAACCATTCTTTATGTTCACCGTCAGCATGGACTTTGTGAAATACCTCCCTGTCAGGAAAGCCACTAACTTGTAGGGTACGCTTCATGGCAAGCATATCATTGGCCATATTTCTTCCCTCTTTACCACCTGCCATCATATAAATTTTTACTCTATCTTTTCTGCCTTTATTAAGAACATGCCAATAAGAATGACCTTCGGTGTACCAGAAGGAAGGAGAGAAAACTCCTGCCTTACCAAAAATTTCGGGGTATTCAATGACAGCATACATAGAAATAAGTCCTCCCATTGAAGATCCCATAATAAGGGTATTTTCCCTATCACTAAGAGTTCTAAAAGTTTTATCAATAAAGGGTTTTAAATTTTTTAACAAAAACTGAACATACTGATCTCCTCGGCCTCCTCCATATTTTGAATTTGGTGTTGGGGAATACTCACTCAGTCGATCAGAACCTCCATTATCGATCCCAACCGCAATAAAACCAAGGCCAGTATTTTTTGATAAATCATCTAAACTTTCGTCAATTTTCCATTCGCCAGAATAACTTGTTGATTGATCAAAGAGATTTTGTCCATCGTGTAAATAAATTACGGGATAAGATTTTTGACTTTGATAATAATCGGGAGGAAGGTAAACCCAAATTCTTCTTTGGGAATTCAATTGAGGCATGTCAAAAGAAGGATCTAAGATTAAAACATTTGGGCTGGCGGTACTTTTTTTGTTCCCAGAATTTCCTTCCCAGGCAAGGATGTTACAATAAACATTTTGCTTTTTACCATTATAATTGAAAATTCTGTCCGGACGGTAATTTCCAGATTGATCCCCTTCTACGGTGGCCCAGCTGCCGCGGGTAAATTTAAATTTGTGGTTTCCTTTGCTGGGGTTGATGGTAAGACTATAAAAACCATCTTCATTTTTCGATAGTTGATAGCCCTGCTCTCCAGGATTCCAATTGTTAAAAGTTCCTGCAATAAATAATTCTAATTTGTCGGAGGTATTGGGAGGTAAACCCGAAACTATGAAGGTTAATTGCGACCAAAGGGATGAAATGGCCAGAAAACAGCATAACAGCGTGAGTGAAATTTTTTTCATGGAATTTTTGATCGCTAATTTAAAAATTGTATTGATTATTTGACATAATAGATGTAAAATATCAATAGCACCCAACCCTTTTGTTTGTCATAGCAGTCTATGCTAATAATTTCCAATTACTGAACTAAAAAATAATTCAGGAGTTTGCACCCTTTAATTTTAACTTCCTGAGTAAGGTGAGAGACCAATATGCCCAAAGCGCCAAAATATACGGAAAAAGAACTGGTAGAAGGTTGTGTTAAAAACCACCGCCAAAGCCAGGAGTATCTATACCGGCAATACTTTGACAGTATGATGAGGATGTGTATGCGCTATACCCATGACAAGGAATTGGCAATGGAAATCGTTAACACAGGATTTCTAAGAGTATTTAAGAAGATACACACTTTTAAATTTAAAGGGTCTCTGGAAGGTTGGATCAGGAAATTAGTTTTTCACAGCCTTTCCGATCATTTTAAGAAAAAAGATAGGAAAGTCTTTTTCATGGAAGTTGAGGATCGGGATGCACCTATTAATGAAACGGCATTAGACAAGCTTTATTTAGAAGATATTTTAAAATTGGTAGATGAATTGCCAAATGCTACAAGAGATGTATTTGTATTGTATGCCATTGATGGATATACACATGTGGAGATAGGGAAAATGCTTGGCATTAGTGAAGGAACCTCTAAATGGCATTTATCCAATGCCAGAAAAAAACTCAAACATTTGATCAGGAAATTCTACAACCAAAAAAATTATGCAGGATAGAGAAGAGAATTTATTTAATAAGGAGTTCACCGACCGGGCCTGGAGTGAAATGCGAATACTCCTGGATAAAGAGATGCCTGTTAACAGGCGTTCGGATAGGATGATGTGGCTGTTAGTGCTTGGCTTTGTATTCCTGGGGAGTGTTGGTTGGATTTTTGGACCTAGCTCTAATTTTCACCTTAATTCCGTTTCTCCTGACATTATTTTGGCTGATCAAGCTGGTTTGCAAGAGATTGACAAAAAACAAAATGTAGAACTTTATCCTGAAAATGCAAAAGAATCAATCGCTTCTACTCAAAATATTCCAGCTCCCAATCTGAATACCAAAAAAATTGAAAAAAATAACATTTCTCAACCAACTATTTCCGAAGAGGCAAAAACCCTTGTTATTGGTGGAAAAAAAGTTGAGCTATTACCTAATGAAAACCAAAGCAATAACAATAACAATAGCAAAAGCAATAGCAATAAGATTGTGAAGCCTGGTAGCAATGATTTTGAAAGTATAAATCCGACAAATGATCCCATTCAAGAGGTAGAAAATATTATATCCCATGAACAAAATTCTACCGTTGACAAAGTAGAATCCGAAAATGTCATTATGAATGAACCAGAGCAGAACAGGATTCCTGTTTCTGCTCTGACATTTTTGCAAATGTACAAAGAGCTTGAGTGGCCTTTGAGAGAAACGCCAAAATCCATTGAGTTCAAATCCTTTGTAAGGCCAAACTCATTACCAATGAGATGGGGTGTTCAGATTAATGCTTTGAGTGCCGATGTCCCAAATGTTAATGGGTGGTCTGTAGGCGTTTGGGGGCAAAGGCCACATTTTTTATCTAAAAAATTGTCTCTGAGAATAGGATTGAATTATCAGCAACTAAATCTTTTTCCTAAAGTTGCTTCTCTTAATACAACTAATGATGCCTTAAGCATTAATTCAGAATCAGATCCAGTGACCAACAACCCGGATATGGCCCATGATACCTCCACTGCCATTATTTCAGCTGCAGCAGTGGCAGGTGCATTGAAAGTAAAGTTACGTAATTTTCAACTTCCACTTAGCCTCCATTGGAATCTTGGAAAAAGATTTAGTCTAATAGGCGGAGCTCAGCTTAGCTATCGCCGAGCCAGGGTTTCTCAAAATACTTTTCAACCATCTACTACTACCTTTTCCTCCGGAGCTGGAAACAGGGCAATGGATGCTGTGTTTAATGAATTTTTACAACTCGAAAAAGGAAATTCTTTCCCATCAGAAAATATTAACAGCTGGGATGTAGGGACACACCTTGGTTTAGGTTATACCATTATCCCAAGAATGGAAGCCATTTTTACCGTTCAATACGGCTTTAATAATTTATTTCAGGGCCTAGACCTTGAGCTTTTTAACCGCAATGTAAATCTTGGTATTAGTTATCAGTTTTAATGATTGTATAATGCAAGGTTTTAAAAAATGACTCCAAGTTTTTGATTTCCTGTTTCATTCTTAATCAGACTCTGATTATATTGGTTGGTGTTTGGATATAAAAACTTAACAAAGCCCTCTAATTGGGAGTCGTATTGATTATTTATTATTAAAACCGACTAATGTTCTTTTGTTGGGCAGGATTTTGTTAAGTCAAACTCAGATAAATAGATTAATATGTTGACTTGCCAAAAATCATTGTTCGACCTGGAAGAGGGCCACACTTACCTGAATTGCGCGTATATGTCTCCACAACTTAAGAGAGCTACCGAGATTGGGTTAAAAGAAATATCAAGAAAGAGCCGTCCGTATGAAATATTTGTAGACGATTTTTTCCGTCCGGTGACACAAATAAAATCAAAGTTTGCTCAGTTGATAAATGCAAAAGAAAAGGATAGAATTGCCCTTATTCCTTCTGTATCTTATGGTTTGGCAAACGTAGCCAATAATGTTCATCTGAAAAAGGGAGATAATATCGTTATTTTGGGAGAACAGTTCCCAAGTAATTATTATTGCTGGAAAGAGCTGGCGGATCGTTATGAGGGCGAATTGGTCATTGTAGATGCACCAGATTCTTCAAATAGGGTAGAGGAGTGGAATAATAAAATCCTTGAATCCATTAATGAAAAAACGAAATTGGTGGCTTTGGGACAAGTTCATTGGGCTGATGGCACCTTGTTTGATTTAAAATCAATCAGAGAAAAAACCAGAGCTTTTGGCGCCTTACTTGTAATAGATGGGACTCAGTCAGTTGGAGCCTTACCATTTGATGTCCAAGAAATACAAGTAGATGCTTTAATATGTGCAGCCTACAAATGGTTATTGGGACCATATAGCTTGGGTATGGCTTATTACGGCCCTTATTTTGATACCGGCAAGCCAATTGAAGAGAATTGGATCAATCGTAAAGACAGTGAGGATTTTAAAAACCTGGTCCAATATCAGGATGAATATCGTTCAATGGCAGGAAAATATTCGGTTGGAGAACAGAGTAATTTTATGCTAATTCCAATGATGGATGCCGCTTTACAACAATTGCTGGAATGGAATCCCAATAACATCCAGGAATATTGCGGTCAATTGTGGTCACATATACTTCCAGGATTAGAAGAATTAGGCTGTCAAATTGAAAAACCAGGTAAGCGAGGGGAACATTTAGTGGGTATTGGATTGGATGATTCTTTTGATCGAAAAAAATTGGGGGAAACCTTTAAAGAAGAAAAGGTATATGTTTCCTTAAGAGGCAACTCAATTAGAGTCTCTCCGCATCTTTTTAATGAAAAAGAAGAAATGAATTTGCTATTATCCTGTTTTCAAAAAAGCAAAATGCTTAGCTCAAGTTGGTCTACTTAATTTTTAGTTCTTTACATTCCTCTGAAGTGAGAATCTCTTTTAAAGGAATACTCATTACTAAGGTGCCATGAGCAAAGAAAAAGGTCTTCCCATCTGGTGAGAGTCTCGGACTTTGTTCTTTGAAGCCAGTCTCACTTGTTAGGTGTAACTCTCTTGGGGTAGTCCATTTTTCTCCTTTTTTTTGACTAATGTGGGCTGTCATTTCATCCCCTTCAACTCTTGTAAAGATGACAAAGCTTTCTTCCTGGTCCACCACAATTTGATCTTCATGATGCTTTGAATTCAGGGCATCTATTGGTCTTGGCTTTTGATATTGGCCATTTATAAAATCGGATTTCCAAAAATCTAAACTGCTCGATTCTTCTTCGACAGCAACAGATTTTTGAATGTTGGACTGAAAAATTAAGGAACCATCTTTCAACTCCTGGCAATAAGCACTCCAGTATCCTTTTTGATTAATTTCGGAAATATACTTAGCATCGGACCAGCCGTCCATTGTTTTTTCGGAATACCAGACATGGCCTTTTCCATCTAATTCCGTCGAGCCAGGAACAGGTCTTCGGGAATTGAAATATATCCGATTACCTTCAAAATTGACATGAGGAGAAGAATCTAGAGAATCGTTTGCAAAGGGAAGCTGTCGTTTATTTGAAAGGGTATTGCCATCCAGATCATAAACATAAAGGCTAAGTTGGAGTCTTTTATTTTTATTCCAACGGGCATATACCGCTTTGCTCCCTTTATGGGCTATAATCTTGGGCTCTGAAGTATATAAATGTTTTCCATCAGGAGAAAAAGAAAAAGCGCCAACTATTTTTAAAGAATCACCGAAAACAGTAAACCCTTCCCTCTGTCCTTGTAATGGACTTGTAATTAGAAGAATCATCAAAATTTTGAAGAGGACGAGGAAAGGGCGAAAATTGCTGTTGTTATTGCGAATGGTCAAAGACTTTATCATTGCCTATTTGGTTTATCATGTATTCTGATGGATAAAGTTAAGACTGTAAATATTTTCAAAAGCAGCAGAAAGGGTCAAAGATGAAGGATTTATGCTTATTTTTGGGATATTCTGTAATGTATAAAATTTACTTTCCTGGAATAGATGAGAAGTCTTTTAATAGTTTTGATGATTCTGATATTGCTGGTGGTTTTATGGCAAATTGCCAGGGCGCTCTTGCTTAGAGCAAAATGTTTGGAAGATGAGGAAATTTATCTTTTTATAAAAGGGAGGTTTGAAAACAATAGTGCCGTTCAAAGACGAATTGCAAGCCATTTGGGAACTTGTGAAAAATGTAGGGAACAGATGCGGATGATACAATTTGGAAAGGAATTGGATGAACACCTAGTTGAAAAAAATGAGCCTATTTAGTTTTGACTCCTTTCCTTGGATAATCCAGCCAAAGCCAGACTGACAGAATCAGCAAACAAACCACCATAAATATCCCTACCCTGAATACTTCCCAGCTATTTGAGGCACTACCGATTAGAGTAGCTCCTATGACAATAATTCCTGCCATAACTGGATAGGCCAGCGTCTTATAAAACCATCCATAAGGAAAAAAATGAGCCCCTGTAATAACTGCAAAAGCCATAGGTAGCTCAGAAGGTGCTTTGAAAAAGGCAAGGAAAATAAAGGGGAAATAAAATAGTTGGGCGAAATTTAGTATCAATCCTAGGGGTTGTAGGGGATTGCCTTTAATGGTCCATTTAATATTGAGGATTTTGGAAAAGACCCAAGCCAGGGGCATAAGAGGAGCCACCGCGCAAAAGGTCCATAAAGCACTTTGAGTATCATTCTGAGGTAGTGTCCAAATCCAGGTGATCAGCCCCCAGCATAAAGCAGCAGCCAGAATAAAATTTAGCCCGTTTTTGGCTTCAAAAGATAACTGCCTACGCAACAGATCTACTTGTGCTTTATCCATAACTGCTATTTAAAGGATGTTAAAATTGGAAGACTTTTTTAAGTCAATGGGAGAAAATGCTAACTTTTTTTGATTTGTCTATACATACCAGGTTTTGAAGAGGGCCTGACCTGATAGCCAATTTTTTCATAAAAGACCTGAACATTTTCAGCAGCCATTAAGCCAATAAATGCCTTATCAGGAGCATGATGATTCAGATAAGAATCGATGTGTTTCATGAGCAGGGTTCCTAGTCCTTGTTTTTGGTAATCAGGATGAACAATTAGATCCTGTATATAAAAATACAGGACGCCATCTCCAATTACTCTACCCATCGCGACCAGTTGTTGGTGATGATAGATAAGTACTGAAAACAAATCTTTTTCTAATGCTTTTTCAATTATAGAATCAGGAAATGAAGACCAGTTGGTAGTAGCCCTCAATTCCTGATATTCTTCAATTTTGATCTTTCTGCATTCGACTGAAAATTCCTTCATGTTTACCTAAAACAATCCACTAATATTTCCATCATTATCAATATCGATATGCTCAGCAGATGGAACAGCTGGAAGGCCAGGCATTCTCATCATATCTCCGGTAATAGGGATCAAAAACCCTGCTCCGGAAGCTATTTCTATTTCTCGAACGTGCAACTTGAAATTTTGAGGGCGGCCCAATAATTTTGGATTATCAGATAATGATTTTTGTGTTTTGGCTACACATACTGGCAGATGCTCTAATTCAAGTTTTTTAATTCTCCTTAAATCTCTACGTGCTGTAGATCCATATTCCACCTCATCTGCTCCATAAACGTTTTGGGCAATGGCTGTTATTTTATCCTCCACGGAAGCATTCCAATCGTATAATGGAGTGAATTCCTGATTGTTATTGTCAATTGCCTCTACTACAGCTTTAGCTAATTCTTCGGCGCCGGCACCACCATCAGCCCAAACCTTGGTTAAGATGGCTTTAAAGCCCAGATCTTCACATTTTTGATGTACCAGCTGGATTTCTTCATCGGTATCATTTACGTAGTGATTAATGGCTACCACAGCCGGTAAATTATAAAGTTTGGTGTTTTCTAAGTGCTTTTCAAGGTTTTCCAATCCCTTCGCTACTGCTTCTGGATTAGGTTCTTTAATTTCTTTGAGGGAAGCACCACCATGATATTTGATGGCTTTAATGGTAGCGACTAAAACAATTGCTTTGGGAGCAATGCCAGCACTTGGACATTTGATATTCAAAAACTTTTCCCCTCCTAAATCGAAACCAAATCCCGCTTCTGTGACTACGTAATCAGACATAGATAGCCCCATTTTTGTAGCGATTATTGTATTGGTTCCCTGGGCAATATTTGCAAAAGGTCCGCCGTGGATAATGGCTGGATTACCTTCTAGTGTTTGAACTAGGTTGGGTAGTATCGCCTCTTTGAGCAAAGCGGCCATAGCTCCACTTCCATTTAGATCTTTAGCAAAAACAGGCTGCCTATCCATTGTAAAACCTACAAAAATATTATCGAGCCTTCTTTTTAAGTCTGCTCTGTCTTTGGAAAGACAAAGGATGGCCATGATCTCGGAGGCTGCGGTAATATCAAAGCCCGTTTGCCTGGGAATTCCATGAGAGGTACCCCCTAACCCTACTACAATATTTCTCAGTGCCCGATCATTCATATCCATCACTCTTTTCCATTGGATGGTCCTCGGATCAAGGTTTAGGGTAGACTTTTTATTTTGGATGTTATTATCAATCAATGCAGCCAAGAGATTATGTGCTTTTTCGATGGCAGCGAAATCGCCCGTAAAATGGAGGTTAATGTCTTCCATAGGTATAACTTGAGAATAGCCACCTCCGGTTGCTCCACCTTTAATTCCAAAAACAGGACCTAGGGACGGTTCTCTTAAAACTGCCATTGTTTGTTTCCCTATGCGGTTGAGCCCTTCAGTAAGACCAATAGATACGGTGGTTTTACCTTCGCCTGCGGGAGTGGGTGAGATGGCAGAGACTAGAATAAGGTTGTTGTTTTTAATTTTTGATTCATCTATTAAATTTAAGGGCAGCTTTGCTTTGTGCTTTCCATATAATAACAAATGATCTTCATGGAGGTTAATTTTGTCTGCTATTCTCCGGATATCCTGAATAGCTACCGACTGCGCAATTTCAATGTCTGACTTCATTAGTTGGTTTTAGTTGGTTAGGAAATGAAATATAGCATATTAGTTAGGTCTTGACCAAATATAAAAAAAAACGACCCATTAGCCAGTGCAATGGGTCGTTGTAAATTTTTTATTTTTTTAAACAAGCTATATATGCAATCTTGCTTTTCGGTCAAGTAGTTCAGTTTCTGTTTCTTCTCTTTCCGGATCAGGTACACAACAATCCACCGGACAAACAGCTGCACATTGTGGTTCCTCGTGAAAACCTACACATTCAGTACATTTATCGGGAACAATAAAGTAAAAGTCATCAGAAACAGGATCTTGCTGGTCATCAACCCCGACCTTTAAACCATCTTCAAGGGTATAATGCCCATTTACATTGGTCCCATCAGAAATAGCCCATTCTACACCCCCCTCATATATTGCATTATTTGGGCATTCCGGCTCGCAGGCACCACAATTGATGCACTCGTCTGTAATCATTATTGCCATTAAACTATCATTTTTTTATACTAACGGTTTTTCGAAAAAACAGTTCTTGGGGATACAAAATTAAAAGAAGAAAGTATAAAGTAGAAAGACGTAATCTGACATAAATTATTACCCTCTACATTTTACTTTTTACCAGCAAGTTGCAACCCAACTTGCTGTAATTAATAGCCGCAAAAATAAGATCTTAGAATTAATATGTCAAATGAAGGAATGATAATACATAAAGATGTTACTTAATTGATATGGTATCCCTAAATTTAAAAATAGTCGATGATAATCCTTCTACTCTCTATTCTGTGAATTTTCCTGGTCATTTATTTGAATTTAAAGAATGGAATTGCTTCTTTTATATTTGAAGTTGTTTGGAGTAATTCTTCCTTACTTAAATTCATCTTTTCTCGGCTTTAAACAACTTCTTGTTTACAATTAAAAGAAGAGGATTAATCTATGGCTAAAGGAAAAAGTGGAAAAGTAACGCCCTTAATGCAGCAATATTTTAAGGTGAAATCAAAATACCCGGATGCGATTTTGCTCTTTAGGGTAGGTGATTTTTATGAAACTTTTGGTGAAGATGCCATTACCGCCTCTAATGCATTGGGAATTATTCTTACTAAAAGGAATAATGGAGGAAGCGACATTGAGTTGGCAGGTTTTCCGCATCACTCCATGGATATTTATCTTCCCAAATTGGTCAAGGCAGGATTTAGGGTAGCCATCTGTGAGCAGTTAGAAAAGCCTAGCCCACAAAAGAAAATAGTAAAAAGAGGGGTTACTGAGGTTGTAACTCCTGGGATTGCCATTGATGAGAAACTATTGGATCACAAGTCCAATAACTTTCTGGCCTCCCTTGCTTTTGGGCGTAAAGGATTTTTTGGTCTGGCATTTTTGGATATATCTACCGGTGAATTCCTCACCTGCGAGGGCGATCAATCCTATGTAGACAAGTTATTACAAAGTTTTAACCCTTCAGAAGTATTATTTCCAAAAGATCGAAAGAAGGAATTCCAAAAATTGTTTGGAGATCGATTTTATGAATATCCTTTGGATGAATGGATTTATACCTTTGATTATGGTAGAGAAAAATTATTGGAACATTTTGAAGTAAGTACTCTGAAAGGTTTTGGAGTAGAAGAGATGGAACTTTCTCAAATTGCTGGAGGGGCAATTCTTCATTATCTGGCCACCACGGAAAATAAAAACCTGAAACATATAAGCCGCTTCAGCCGGATTCAGGCAGATAATTATGTTTGGTTAGACAGATTTACGATCCGTAACCTGGAAATGCTCTACTCCAATCACGATGGAGGGGTGCCTTTGATAAAAATTTTAGATCAGACCATTTCACCTATGGGGGCTAGGCTTCTTAAAAAGTGGGTAGTGCTGCCTCTTAAAAATAAAGCGACCATCGAATCGCGGTTGGATACCGTGCAATATTTAATTGACCAGAATGATTTTAGCCAATCCCTCATCCAACAAATCCAACAAATCGGAGATTTAGAAAGGCTCATTTCGAAAGTCCCACTCGGTAAAATTAATCCCAGAGAAGTCGTTCAGTTAAAAAAAGCACTTAGTTGTATTGCACCAACCAAAGAAATACTGGAAAACTCAGAACATGAATACCTTTCGAATATGTCGGAAGGACTTAATCCATGTTCCAAACTAATCCAGAGAATTCAAACCTGGTTGGTAGAAGAACCTCCCGTTAACCTGGCCAAAGGAGGGGTGATTGCCAGCGGATGCGATGAAGAATTGGATGAACTGAGATCAATAATAAAAAACAGTAAAGACATTTTAATAAAAATCCAAACGGAAGAGGCCCAGAGGACCGGTATTTCAAGCTTAAAAATAGGTTTTAATAATGTATTTGGCTATTACCTTGAAGTTACCAATAAATATAAAGATCAGGTGCCAGAGGAATGGATTAGGAAGCAAACACTAACCAATTCCGAACGCTATATTACTGAAGATTTAAAGGTCCTGGAGGCCAAGATTCTTGGGGCAGAAGAAAAAATATTGGCCATTGAAGAACGCTTATTCCAACAATTGGTTTTGGACCTTGCGGATTTTATTCGACCCATTCAACATAATGCGGTCTTAATTGCCCGATTGGATTGCTTATTGTCTTTTTCAAAAATAGCTCAGAAAAATAAATATTGCCGCCCCCAGATAGATGAATCCTTTGCTATTGATATAAAAAATGGCAGACACCCTGTTATTGAAACTCAATTGCCTCTGGGAGAGGAATATGTACCAAACGATGTATTTCTGGACAATCAGGAACAACAGGTCTTAATGATTACCGGTCCCAATATGGCGGGTAAATCAGCTCTTCTCCGACAAACTGCTCTGATTTGCCTAATGGCCCAAATGGGATCATTTGTACCGGCAGAGGAGGCAAAGCTGGGTTTGATAGACAAAGTTTTTACCAGGGTAGGGGCTTCTGATAATATTTCTTCCGGTGAGTCCACCTTTATGGTAGAAATGAATGAGACTGCCAGTATTATGAATAATATTTCGGACCGAAGCCTGATTCTCCTTGATGAAATAGGAAGGGGGACCAGTACCTATGATGGCATCTCTATTGCCTGGTCTATTGCTGAATTTTTACATTCAGGGAGCTATAAACCTAAGACCTTATTTGCTACCCATTACCATGAGTTAAATGAACTGGCCAATCGTTTTGAAAGGATAAAAAACTATAATATTACCACTAAAGAGGTAGGCCAAAAAGTCATCTTCCTTAGAAAATTAGTACCTGGAGGTAGCGAACACAGCTTTGGAATCCATGTAGCCAAAATGGCCGGAATGCCTAAAAGTATAGTAGAAAGAGCTGGGCAAATCCTACATCAGTTGGAGCAAAAATCAATCGAACAAGAAGAATTACAATCAGTAGAAGCCAATGGCCTTAAGGTAGAACGTCCGCAAACTTCTGCAATTTCTGAGCAAGCCATGCAGCTAAGCATATTTGAAACAGTGGATCCCACCATGGGAAAAATAAAGGAAGCTTTATTGGATTTACAGTTAAATAATATGACTCCCATTGAATGTATGATGAAATTAAATGAATTGAAAAAGATTTTAGAAGAAAACGAAGAAGGATGAAGATAGTATTAATCGGGTATGGAAAAATGGGTAAAACCATAGAACAACTAGCTATCCAAGCTGGCCATAAAGTGGTTTTAAAAATTGATAAGGACAATACCGAAGATCTAACTATAGAAAATTTAAAAAAAGCGGACATTGCTTTTGAATTTACCCGTCCGGAAACAGCGTTTCACAACATTACATTTTGCTTCAAAGCTGGGGTTCCGGTAGTAAGTGGAACCACGGCCTGGTTGGATAGGTATGAAGATACCGTAAGGATATGTAGAGAGGAGGACGGAGCTTTTTTTTATGCTTCTAATTTTAGTATTGGCGTCAATATATTTTTTGCCATTAATGAGCAATTGGCCAATATGATGAATGACTATTCGCAGTATGGTGTAGAAATGACTGAGGTTCATCACACCCAGAAACTGGACGCTCCTAGTGGAACTGCAATTACTCTTGCAGAAGGGATCATCAGAAATTTGGAAAGAAAGGCCTTTTGGCAATCAGAAGGCGCTGCAGATGATCATACTATTCCAATTTACTCAAAAAGAGAAGAAAATATTCCTGGAACTCATCATGTTAAATACCAATCAACGGTTGATGATATTGAGATCATTCATACTGCTCATACCCGATTGGGTTTTGCAAAGGGGGCCCTGCATGCAGGGGAATGGCTTTTGGGAAAGAAAGGAGTGTTTGGGATGAAGGATATGTTGGGGTTTTAAGTTAGTAAGTGTTCACGTGAACACTTAAACACACATAAACAAAGTAAGATGAAAACAATTCGCAAAATATTTCTTTGGGCGATTGGATTATTTGTAGCCTATATCGCTTTTGTATTAATCTTTGGAACCCTTACAGACTTCCAGCCCGACTATGTATTAGATATTGAAACCCATCAGGAAGGACGAAATGAAGTTATTGAAGACAGTGTGCTTTCCTTTGTTATTTGGAATCTTGGGTATGCAGGACTAGGTGAGGAATCAGATTTTTTTTATGATGGAGGAGGAATGTTTTCCTCTGGAGGACATATGGTAAGACCATCCAAAGACATTTCTCAAAAAAACCTTGATGGCATCATGACCTGGGGTGCGAATACTCAGGCGGATTTTTTTCTGATACAAGAAATTGATGTTTCCTCAAAGAGAAGTTATCGGTCGAATCAGTTTGACCTAATGGCCAGACAATTAGATGGTTATTACGCTGGGTTTTCAGTAAATTATCAATCACCTTGGGTACCCATTCCCATATTTGAACCCTGGAATACTTATGGCAAAACTAAAAGTGGATTGGGTACTTATTCTGGCTTTCAACCAGAATCTGCAACCAGATATCAATTACCAGGAGAGTATGGCTGGCCCATTCGTATTTTTCAGCTGGATAGGTGTGCGGCTGTATTTAGATATAAAACTGCCAATGAAAAAGAGCTGGTGGTAGTGAATATCCACAATTCTGCTTTTGACAAAGGAGGGAAGTTAAAAAAAGAGCAGATGGATTTCTTGAGGGATTTTTTCCTTGCAGAATATCAAAAAGGAAATTATGTGGTAGCAGGAGGAGACTGGAATCAATGCCCACCCTTTTTCAAAAAAGATGGTTTTGTAAGAGATAAGGAAAGAGCTGCTGAGCTGACCAATATTGATCCTAACTTTCTACCTGAAGATTGGCAATGGGTATATGATCCTACCATGCCAACCAATAGAAGTGTTCGAAATCCCTTAGAGTTAGGTAAAACCTTTGTGACAATAATCGATTTCTTCTTGATATCCCCTAATGTGAAGGTGCTAAAAGTAGAAGGGATGAACATGGATTTTCAATATTCCGATCACCAGCCAGTAAAGATGGAAGTAGAGTTGAATTAAACTCCCTGGAGTTCATCTATTTTTTGTTTGAGCCAACCTTTATTGGCAATTTCAGAAGTTGCTTCTACTTCTTTTTTCAATTTCTCAATGGCCTTATTGTCGCCAGGCATGATTTTGGTCAGTCTCTTGGTAAACGAAATTAGGTTTTTGTATAACGTTTTTCTGTTATCTGTAATCTGTTTGTTTCGATTTAAATAAACTCTAAAGCTCTCAAAAAGAGAATACAGGGGTTCTATTTCATCAATTTCATAATAGGTAAATAACAGCATCACTTTTGAGTTGAGGTTGTAGGTGAAATCCTCATATTCAATTTCTCTAAGCAACTCAATAACCTTATCAAATTTTTTCTGATAAAAATAGGATTGGGCTAAACTAAAAGTGAATGCATTTTCCCTGTAACTTTCAGGTAATTTATCCCGAAAACCATAAATAAAGTTCTCTATCCAGTCATATTCACCCAGCCTCAAAGCAGTGGTCACGATGTTTCTATAATACCAGGGTGAGATTTCCCCTTCAGCTATTACAATTCCCTTTTCAACGATGTCCTGGTAAAGAATAAAAAGTTCTTTTAAAAAAAGCTGATTGCCCTGGTTAGCTTTTCGGATGCAATAATTTTGGGCTGACATGTACAGATCATCTTTTGCCTCCTGGGCCGGGAGTTTTGTAGCATGTTCGTTAAGCAAATTTTTTAATTTGTGATAGTGATCTTCATTCTCTGGTTCAAGGTAGGTTAAGCAGGTTTGAAAATAGAGGGCGATTCTCGGAATACTTAAATAGTCATGACCATCTAAAAATTTAATAATATCCTCAATAAACTGAATCCGGTATTCATGAGGGGAGATGTGCTTTTGACTTAGTATGTAATTGTAAAATTTTAATTTTTCGGAAATATAGAAAATGTCAAGGGCGGTGTTTATCTCTCCCACATTAGATTTGTCAGCCCTTCTTGTTTCAAATTCAATAAGGTCAAAATAATTTCTTTCGATTTTGTATTTGTGATAATAATAAGTAGAGGATTCACTTGGGTAATTGTGGATCATCCTTTGAGCTGATCGAATGGAGGAATTGTACAACTTTTCTAGTTTTCTGTCTCCTATAGCACTAATCAGAAAGGAAGCCTGATAAACGGAATCTTCTTCATAAGCTTGCTGGGACAAGAAATTTTCCAGATGTTTTAAGAGGTCAGAGGAATATTTTCTAAATCGGGTATCATCAAAGGAGGCGTTCAATTCCAGGTTTTCCCATATCACCTCTTTTTTTAAATCAATATTTCCTTCTTCATTGATATCTGCAGCTATAATGTTAAATAATTCAATGATAATGGCACTTCGGTTGAAGTAAGGTGATTGCAAATATTTCCTAAATCGATTTTGTTCAATTTTAGAAAAATCCCTCAGGATCGAATACAACTTACTACTTCTCATAGTGCTTAGTAAATATTATCTTATAAAACGAAGAAAAAAGAATGATTGAATAGAAACTATTTTTCGGTATAAGCGTAAAATTTTCTATATCTACTTTATGTTGATGGTGAAAACTACAGTTAAATTTAAATGTAAAAAAAAATAATAACAAACACTTTTTTAGCCGAAGGAGCTACTCGTCTGATTTTCAAGTGTATTGGATAGAACATTTGAAAAGAGTTTGTTAATTATTAGAATTGTTAGTAATTTCATTTCCATCTACGCAAAGAAAATTGTATTTTTAAGGAAAATTTAGGGGTAATAGCAATGTCCCTTTTAGCAATGAATTATTAAATCCACAAACCATGAATGTATCATTACGCCATTTTATTGCGTTTTGGTTTCTTTTATTCACTTCTTTTGCGCTTTACTCGCAGGCCATTGTACTGGAGACGTATCAAAATACCCCCCTTGTCCATACTTTTTCTTCATCGCCATTTTCTCCTCAAATACCAGAAAAGCCTGAAAACGGAACCGCTAAATTATTGAATCTAGGAAATAACCAGTATGAAATCGTATACGAACCCAATGAGGGATTTGTAGGAGCAGATGAACTCGTATACAACTATTGGTCTCCTCCCACTAATTTTATGAAAGTAACCGTTTATATTAACGTATTGCCTTCTGTGGTTACCGCTGTTAGAGATTTTGCCGGCACTCCATCCAATATATCTGTAGACATTGATGTACTTAGTAATGACGAAACGACCTCAAGCAGCTTGAGCATAAGTAATATTTCTTTGATTAATAATGGAGAAGTTATTGTTAGTGAAGATGGATCAGTATTAACTTTTGTACCCGATCCGGATTTTCAAGGAATCGCTCATTTTAATTACATCGCCTGTGACGAAGCTGGTGCCTGCGATCAGGGAACGGTTAGTATTAATGTTTATGGAGAAAATAATTCAGATACGCTAAAAGTTTTTACCAAGAAAAATCAGCCTCAGGCAATTTTTATACCCTCCAGTTTCAGCCTCGTTGAAGAGCCCTGGAATGGATTTTATGATGATTATGAAGATATCCCCCAGTATTATCCCGATATGGACTATGTTGGGAATGACTATATTGTTTTTGAAAATAACGGTATGGTAAAAGTTGTTGAAATTGTAGTTCTTGACATGGTCGACAACACTTTTGCCAATGATGATGATGTGTTTACAACTTCCTATAATTCTGTCGAATTTAATGTGTTAGAAAATGACTTGTATGGCATAAACGCAGGTTGTTTTTCTTATGATCAACCGCTTTATGGTACTTTAGAAGTAGTGGAAGGATCAGGAGGTACTTTGATATATATTCCAACAGAAGGCTTTACCGGAGTCGATAAATTTACGTATAGATCTCAGGATCCGGATTGTTTTTATGGAGAAGAGGAAGCCACTGTATTCGTATATGTCAGCAATTTTGAGCCTGTCTATAATAGATTCAAAATGTCTACCGTCAGGGCTACTCCTTTAGTGGTAGCCTATAGTATTCCCATTTCTGAATATAGATTTGAAATCAATCAGCAACCATCTATGGGGAAAGTGCTCTTCCTGGAAGGACAAGCCGATACGACTATAAATGGACAAAGAATCAAAGGGTATAATTTGCTGATTTATGTACCTGGTGAGGATGTTGTGGAAGGACAGGATGAATTTGAATTGAATTACTGTATTTCCGAAGGAGGACAATGTACTTATCAGAAGTTCCTTAAAATTGAAATGGACATTCTCAATCTTGGCAATGGGGACGAAACCTTTTGCTTCAATGATTGTGTTTGGGCCGGAGATACCAATTTAGATGGTATAGTAGATATTAATGACCTTCTTCCAATAGGATTGTTCATGGGAGAAAATGGGCCATCAAGAGAAGATCCAGCTTACCCGGTATGGTATGGAGAGCATGGTGAAAATTGGGGAATTGTATCAGAAGCTAATGACAGAGATATTAAGCATGTGGATGCAGATGGAGAAGGAATAATCACTGCTTTGGATACCTCAGCTATTGGCGCCAATTATGGCCGTACTCATTCTCTTACTCCTAAAGGACTTCCCAACATTAAGAATACTATAATTTTAAAAGGCGTTACAACTGCTAGTCCAGGTGACGTAATTGAATTTGATATTTACATGGGGACTGAAGAAAAGCCAGCTGAAGATGTTTACGGCTTTACCTTCCCTATTGAGTATAATCCGGCATTTTTTGACCCTAAGGGTATGAATATAGAATTTACCAATAACAGTTGGTTGTCCTATACTTCTGGAACACTAAGTATGGTTAAAAATGACTTTAATGGAAAGCTAGATGCAGGATATACTCGTACCAATGGCCTTGCCGCTTCCGGATTTGGCAAAATTGGAAAACTAAGCGTTGTTGTTTCAGATGATTTAGCAGGAATCAAACCTGGTGATACAAAAATTACTACCCGTATTGGAGGTAATGCTGCAGGCTCAGCTTCTAATAGCCAAGGACAAATTTCAGGCGTGGGTATTGAAGGCCTTGATATCACCATTGACCTTACTAAGCCTACTGCCGAAGATCTTACCGATGATACCATTGAAGAACAAGATTTTTTACTTAAAACTTATCCTAATCCAACCTTAGATGAATTAAATGTACACTTTAATAAAGGAAGAGAATTTGAAAGAGTTCAGCTTTTTAATATGACCGGACAAAGAATCTATGATTCCGGAAAGATCTTGACAAGAACCAGAACAATTGATATGAGTCACTTGAATCCTGGTATGTATGTCTTACGTGTACAGACTCCTAATGGATTAATCACCAGAAAAATAGAAAAAGTACAATAAAATCAACTCTTTTAAACGACTTCAGGAAATATTATGATTGCCTGAATCGTTATAAAGACACTAATTTAACATTCATTGCTTTATTTATATTCGTGGAATTATAATCATTGCTATTGAAGTCGCACTTTTGTGCGACTTTTTTTTGCCTCACCTTTAGGCAATGATAAATTTACCAAAAATATATTAGAAAAATAAAATTTTCACAATTTTGATAAACTGTCTTTGAGCTTCACTATAATTATTTTCATATTTGTATTGTGAGAAAGATAAAGGGTAAATAGAATTAGAAGAGACAGATATCTTTCGACCTTAATTTGGATATGTTCATGGGATTATAATTTGTCGGATGTAGGCCGTTAATCATACGGCTTACTCCCTTTTTAAAGAGACAATCATTTCGATTCAAAATATGTTCATGGGATTATATTTATTGTACCAGGGTCATGTCAGCTGACATGACCTTTTTTTATTGATATTTTCTGAGAATATTCCTGACTGAACCTGCATAGGACCTTCCAAACATATTCAAATGCGCCAATAAATAGTAGAGTTGATAGATCTCCATTCGTTCTTCCCAGCCACTCAAAAGAGGATAAGACTCATTATATGATTGATAAAAACCTTTATTAAAACCTCCAAATAACAGACTCATTGCAATATCCATTTCTCTCGGACCATAACTTACAGATGGATCAATGAGTACCACATGATCCAGATGGTTGACCATAAAATTGCCGCTCCATAAATCACCATGAATCAAAGAAGGTTTTTCCCTGGGGATTAAATTAGTTAATTGTTTGAAAAACAAATTTGTAACGTCTAGGTCTTGCTTATTCAATAAGCCCTGATTGAATGCCATTTTTATCTGAGGGGCATATCTTTCTTCAATGATAAAACTTAATAAATCTGAATGATAAGAATTAGACTGAGGAAGGGTACCTATATAATTAGAATGATCCAAACCAAAATGGGTATTCCTGACGCGATGCAAGTCGGCAAGCTGAACACCAAATTGATGCCAAAATAAGGGGGAGGGAGATTTGGAGGATATATATTCCATCAGCAAAAATGAACCCTCAGAATTTCGATTTAGGCTAATCAGGTTTGGAGTTCGGATTTTCCCGGATGAAGCAATAAGGGTTAGTCCTTTTTTTTCGCTGGATAAAATCAAATTTGCTGATGAAGATGTATTAAATTTTAGAAAAAAAGAACCTTTTGAAGTCCTAATCAACCGAGATTGATTAATGTCTCCCCCCTTTACCGAGAGTACCTGTTGAATGTCTGCACCAAGGATATTTTCACAATGTTGATGAATAGAAATGGGAAGAGAAGCCATTGTTGGAATTGGTTATACGTTAATAGTTGTTTGGTTATACGTTAATTAATGTTTAGCTAATTACTAGCTGAAATAGTATTAATAAAGCTTTCGCTATTAAGATATTAGAATATGCCTAATCTTACAAATCGAAATATAAAATGGAATAAAAGCCCTATTTTAATGTCAAAAAAAATGCCTGTATCACGTTTACTGACTTTCATTTTCCTTCTGTTTTCCCTACACGCCTGGGCTCAACCTATCCCTAAAGCACCGGACCGCGTCCGCGGAGAAGGGCCCTTTGATCAACTTATTATTAGAGGTGTTACCTTGATAAATGGTAATGGATCTCCACCAATTGGTCCAGTGGATATCGTGGTAGAGCAAAATATCATAAAAGAAATTAAAGTGGTTGGTTATCCTGGTGTGCCAATAGATGAAGAGAAGCGTCCACAATTAAAAGATGGTGGAAAAGAGTTAGACTGTAATGGAATGTTCATTATGCCAGGGCTGATTGATATGCATGCTCATATTGGCGGTGCTGCTCAGGGAACCCCTGCGGAATATGTCTACAAATTGTGGCTTGGGCATGGTATTACGACGATTAGAGAAGTGATGGCACGTAATGGTTTAGATTGGACATTAGAAGAAAAGAAGCGATCACAAAAAAATGAAATTACAGCTCCCAGGATTTTTACCTACATGGGATTTAGTATGAAGGATGAAGGAGGAAGAGGACCCACACCCACCAGCCCTGAAGAAGCTCGAGAATGGGTCAAAAGGGTAGCCAAAAAAGGAGCGGATGGCGTAAAATTCAGATATGGACCCCCTCCGGAGGTAATGGAAGCTGCACTGACTGAGATAAAGAAACAAGGTTTACGTTCTGCTGCCCATCACGATCAAATGAATGTAGCACAATGGAATGTACTTCATTCCGCAAAACTGGGCCTTACTTCAATGGAGCATTGGTACGGCCTGCCCGAAGCACTATTTGATGACAAAACAGTCCAAAATTATTCACTAAATTATAATTACGGTAATGAACAAGATCGTTTTGGGGAGGCTGGTCTGTTGTGGTTGCAAGCCGCCAGACCTGGGTCGGAAAAATGGAACCAAGTAATGGATGAATTAATTTCCATGGATTTTACTTTGGTCCCCACTTTCAATATATACGAGGCCAATCGAGACCTTCAAAAAGCGCGTAGAGCGGAATGGCATGAAACTTACACGCTGCCAAACTTATGGAGGTTCTATAAACCCAGCCTGATTTCTCATGGATCGTACTGGCATTATTGGACCACAGAAAAAGAAATCCAATGGCGAAAAAATTATGAACTTTGGATGCAATTCATCAACGAATACAAAAATAAAGGAGGTAGGGTGGCAGCCGGATCAGATTCTGGCTTTATCTATCAGCTTTATGGCTTTTCTTACATTCGTGAACTCGAATTGCTGAAAGAAGCCGGATTCCATCCTATGGAGGTTCTGAGTTCTGCAACACTCCAGGGAGCACAAGCCTTGGGAATGGAAGACAAATTGGGAAGTATCCAGGTTGGAAAATATGCCGACTTTGCCATTCTTCAAGAAAATCCGCTCGAAAACCTCAAGATCTTGTACGGAACCGGAGCCATTAAATTAACAGAGGAAAATGAAATCATACGAACCTCTGGTATCAGGTATACCATCAAAGATGGCATCATTTATAATGCCAAAAAATTATTAGCAGATGTAAGAAAAATGGTTGAGCAATCTAAACAGAAAGACGATTTTGAATTGACTCAACCGGGGCAAAGAAGAAAAAACTAAGCATGGGTTTAGTTTTTGATTTTTCAATTGCCACATTGCAATACAGATTTTCAGTTTAAACACTGAAATCCAGACACCCTAATGAGGCGTAGCCCAATATTCACGAACAACGAATAACCAATCAATGATTAACTAATTACAGTCTATTTTTATTAACAATATTCAAAAGTTCCTCTCTGTAATTCTTACCAATGGGTAGGTGTTTAGGCTGATTTTTTTCAATCACCTCTACCATATTACCCACAATGGCATTAATCTTATTTAAATTAATGATATAAGATCTATGGATTCTTTTGAACATGGCTTGTGGAAGTTTTTCTTCCAGGCTTTTCATGGTTTGCAGGGTAATTACTCTAGAAGCATTCATTCGAATAATTACATAATCTTTTAACCCTTCAATGTAAAGGATGTCCCTATAATTGATCTTGACTAATTTCTTATCTGCTTTTACAAAGATGTAATCATCACCTTCCATTTCACCACCGCCGCCGCTATCTTTTTTCTGAAGTTCAATTTGGTCCATTGCCTTATTGACGGCTTTCATAAAACGATCCAAAGAAATAGGCTTTAGTAAGTAATCTAAAGCATTTAATTCGAATCCTTCGATAGCATAATTATCATAAGCTGTAGTAAAGATTACTAAGGGTGGTTTGGTCAAGGTTTTTAGAAAATCGATTCCCGTCAATTGTGGCATTTGAATATCCAAAAACATTAGATCAATATTACCTGACTTTAAGGTATCATTAGCTTCCAAAGCATTGCTACACTTTCGTACCAGATTAAGTTCAGGTATTTTCTCGATATAGGTTTCAAGTACATCCTGTGCCAATGGTTCATCATCTACAATTATTACATTTATCATATTTCCGTTTTTTTTGCGATCGATAGTTTGATGAAAAGATATTTATGGATTAGCAGAATACTGCTTGTCATTGAGTATAAAAATGAATAATCTTATTCCTAAGATATGTATTAATTATACCCTCAATTTAGTTGAATTTTTAAATTTACTGCATATGTCTTTGGATAATCGTGAATTTTAAGTTCGTATTGATCAGGATACAAAAGATTTAGACGTCTTTGAACATTTACCAGACCAATGCCCCCACTTTTTTTACCCTTGATAATTGGGGAAGGCAATTTTTCGGGTTTACTATTTTCGATGAAAAAGTCTACCTCTTTTTCATTTACCTCCAATTTGATATTTACAAAACCTTGTGAAATTTGGTGACTCAGGCCATGTTTAAAGCTGTTCTCAAGGAAAGGAATAAACATAAGCGGAGCTATTTCTTTGATGCCGGGATCACCAGTATGTGTGAAATCAATGCTGACATTTTTTCCCTGCCTAAGTTTTTCCAAATCCAAATAGTTTTTGATGTAATTAATTTCCTTACTCAGTAATACTCGCTTCTCGTTGCATTCATATAACATGTACCGCATCATCTCTGACAACTTGATAACAATTTCAGGAGCTTTATCATCTTTTTTTAGCGTCAATGCATACAGGTTATTCAGGGTGTTAAACAAAAAATGAGGATTAATTTGAGATTTCAGGAATCTTAATTCCGACTGCATGGTTTGAGTTTGCAATTCATGTTGTTCTCTTAATTGTTTGCCCCAATCGGTAATGATTTTGATGATGGTAGAAGTGCCGGCAATGAAGAAATTAACCAGGAAAAACCAATTCATATCCTCTTGCAGCTGGTTTTGTAAGTCCTGGGAATAACTAAACTTAAAATAAAAGACAATGACCTTAAGGGGGGTGAAAATAACTGCTGACAAAATCAACAGTATAGCATAGGTCAAAAATTTCTTTTGGGTCAGGTAATTTGGGATTAAATAAAACAAATTAAAATAAACCAAGACAGCATAGAAAAAAACGTTGATAACTTCATTACTGATGGCAAAGAGAATACTGTGACTACTGCTTTCAATTGCCGTCATTATCAATAGAAACAATAACCAAAAGCCTACATGTTGAGTTATGGACCGGGAAAAAAAGTGGATTAGTTGATTTTTTAGCTTAAAGCTTAGCTCGCTGATCATAGGTTCATACCAATTGTTGCTTAAATATATTCATTCTAAGCCTAACTTCTTTAAGGAAAGAATAAAATAGACAAACAAGTTTACTAAAACGATCGAATTTTTCGTCCTGCATGCTTTGTTTTTATAATTTTTTCAAATCTAAATGGGTATCGGGACCGGATTTATTAAATTTGCGCATTCAAAAAAAATGCTTAAATGGTATATCTAACTAGAAGAGAAAGATTTAATGCTGCCCACAAATTATGGGTAGAAGAATGGGACGATGAAAAAAATCGGGCCACCTTTGGAAAATGTGCCAACAAGAACTGGCATGGGCATAATTACTGGTTATTTGTTACCGTTAAAGGGCGGCCTCATCCACTTACTGGTTTTATTATGGATGTAAAGGAGCTGAGTAAGATAATTAAGAAATACATTACGGATAAAGTCGATCATTCCAATCTTAACCTGGATGTTGATTTTCTTCCTAAAGGGACGCAACCAACTACCGAAAATCTTGTTTTATTTTTTTGGAAAGAATTGGCCGATCCGATCTCTAGTCACGGGGCACAACTACATAGCATTAAATTGTACGAAACGGAGAATATCTATGCTGAATATTTTGGAGAATAAGAAATCTTCAATTTTTTGATACTATCATCCTGAGATTTTAAAATATCTTGATGTAATAGGTCAATAACTTAAGCAACTGCAAAGATTTTAATCAAATTTTTGAAGAGCCATTCAACTCTAAAAACCTTTGCCCTTCGTTTTAAACTCTATTTTAAACTACGTTTACTATGTCTTATTTAAGATCTGAAGAATACTCTACTGAAATTACTGATCAATTAAAAGAAGCCTTTGAATCGGTACTAGATTTGGTAGGAGAGGATAAAGACCGGGAGGGGCTGATTAAAACTCCCGAAAGGGCTGGAAAAGCCATGCAGTTTTTGACCCAAGGGTATACACAAAATGCAGAAGAAGTCCTTCAATCAGCCATGTTTAAAGAAGATTATAGTGAAATGGTAATTGTAAAGGATATTGAGTTATATTCCTTATGTGAACATCATATTCTTCCCTTTTTTGGTAAAGCCCATATTGCCTATATTCCAAATGGTTATATTGTTGGCTTGAGTAAGTTGCCCCGGGTAGTAGATATTTATGCTCGCAGACTTCAGGTTCAAGAAAGGTTAACAGATCAAATCCTGCAAAGCATTGATAAAACGCTTAGACCTTTAGGGGTGGCAGTTGTTATTGAAGCCAGGCATATGTGTATGATGATGAGAGGTGTTCAAAAACAAAACTCCGTAACCACTACTTCTGCTTTTACCGGAGAATTTCAGCGAGTGGAAACCAGGAATGAATTTTTGAACCTAATCGGATTCAAACTTCATTAAGCAGATGACAATTCCTTACAATGGTTAAAACCCTGCATAAGATATATCCCTCTACTTTTTATCCCAATTGCTTCCCAACTTAAATTACTTGATTACCTTTGCATTTATTTTAATAAAAGTAAACTCTAAATAAATATGAAAGCATTTGTTTTTCCAGGCCAAGCCTCACAGTTTGAAGGAATGGGAAAAGATTTGTACGAGTCTTCTGCTGAAGCTAAACAAATAATGGATGAAGCGGATGATATCCTAGGTTTTAGCTTAACAAAGGTTATGTTTGAAGGAACTGCTGAAGATCTTAAAGCGACCAGAATAACCCAGCCTGCAGTATTTGTTCATTCCCTGGCCACAGCTTCTAAAGCAGGTGATTTGTTTCAGCCTCAAGCTGTTGCAGGACATTCTCTTGGGGAATTTTCTGCTCTTGTAGCTAGTCAGGCTCTGTCTTTTCAAGATGGGCTGCGTTTGGTCCAAAAAAGAGCTGAAGCCATGCAAAAAGCATGTGAAATGCAGGAAGGAACCATGGCCGCAATTATTGGCCTGGAAGATAATATCATTGAAGAAATATGTAATAATATTGATAAACTGGTTATTGCGGCCAATTTTAATTGTCCGGGCCAGGTGGTGATTTCTGGTTCTGTTGAAGGAGTTCAGGAAGCTGTTGAGCAGCTTAACGAAGCAGGAGCCCGTAGAGCCATAATCCTTGCCGTAGGGGGGGCTTTCCACTCACCATTGATGCAACCTGCAAAAGATGAATTGGAAGCAGCGATAAATGCAGTTGAATTAAAGAAACCACTTTGCCCTATTTATCAAAATGTAAGTGCTAAAGCAGAAATAGATCCTTCTGTAATCAAACAAAACCTCATCGAACAGCTAACAGCACCGGTTAGATGGACTCAAGCCATGCAGCAAATGATTGCTGATGGAGTCTCTGAGTTTGTGGAAGTTGGGGGTACAGGAAAGGTTTTGCAAGGTTTTGTGAAAAAAATTGATAGAAGATTTCCTACATCTGCGTTGTAGATTTTATCGTTTTGTTAATTTGTTGTTTTATTGACAATATGAGTTCAAAATAAAATAAATTGATCAAGGTATTTGCATTTTATATATTTAGAAGACATATTGTTAATGAGAATATAGACCGATAAGAACAAATAAGATGGTAAGACATGAGATAAAGACTGGAAATGTGTTATTAGCAGAGCCTTTTATGATTGATCCAAATTTCAAAAGATCAGCTGTAATCTTATGTGAACACAGTGAGGAAGGAAGCATTGGGTTTATTATGAACAAGCCCATTAAAATGAGTGTAGATGAACTGATTGAGGATTTTCCAGAATTTGATTCTGAAGTTTTTTTTGGAGGCCCTGTCCAAACGGATACCATCCATTATGTTCACGATGTTGGAGATTTGCTTGAAGATAGCGTTCCGGTTACAGAGAAACTTTATTGGGGGGGCGATTTTGAAAAATTAAAATTCCTGATTTCATCAAAGTTAATTCAACCCTCCAATATTCGCTTCTTTATTGGCTATTCTGGCTGGTCAGAAGGCCAGCTGATGGATGAATTAAGCCTGGGATCCTGGATTGTGGCCGATATGCATCCCAACTACTTATTTAATTCTGAGCCAGACTCCTTATGGCAAGAAGTTTTAGAAAACAAGGGAAGCACCTTCTCGGTGATCGCCCAAATTCCCGATATTCAAACCTGGAATTAATAAATTAGTAGATAGGCAAATTAGTAAATGTGCAGATTTTTGATTCTACAATCCTGTGATACTATAATGTTTTGATGATTTAATTTGCAAAATCTGATAAATTCCTAAATACCTACAATAATTGCGTGCCAAAAAGCTACATTAAGCAACCCTCCCATGAGGAAAACAATTCCTTAAAATCAATACCCAATACCCAATACCCAATACCCAATTAAGGTGTATCTACCTCTGGTATTTCTAAATCTTTTAGGCTTGTGTTATTAGCTAATTCTAACTCTTTTTCAATAGGTTTGATTTCTGCCTTTTTCAGCTGCTCCAAATATTGATCTCTAACCTTAAAGAATCCATCTAGATGTTCTTCTGGTAGAGGTGCTGGAGGTGGGAAGTTCATCCTGAGATGATTTACCTGACGTCCATTTTTCCAAAATCTAAAACACACATGTGGACCAGTCGCTAAACCAGTTGATCCAACATATCCAATGGTCTGACCTTGTTTCACCTGTGCACCGACTTTGGTTGTGGATGCAAATTTTTGCATGTGAAGATATTGAGTTTGGTAGGTATCATCATGCTTAATTTTGACATAATTACCATTCCCTTTGGTGTATCCTGCTTTTATAATCACTCCATTGCCAACTGCCATGATAGGAGTGCCATATGGAGCTGCATAATCAGTGCCATAATGTGGTCTTCTTCTTTTCAGGATAGGATGAAAGCGATTTAGATTATAATAAGAAGAAATTCTGGAGAATTTAACAGGAGCTTTTAAAAAACCACCTTTCTTGGGGCGGCCTTCCAGATCATAATATCCTACGATGTTTTTATTTTTATGATCATAATAAACAGAATAATACTCCTGATCATTGGTTTTATAGTAAGCCATCTTTACTTTACCTACACCAACCGCCTCACCGTCAATATATTCTTCGTCAAAGATGAGTTTAAATTCATCACCAACCTGCAGATGTTGAAAAGAAATAGACCATTGTAGGGCATCTTCCATTTTGGCGGCTACATCAAAACTCATACCATTTTCAGTAATGGCCTCCCAAAGTGTGGTAGCGATTTGACCACCTTTAATTTGAGTTTTGTATTCAATCGGCCTTTCTACTTTTTTGGTCTCCAATGTATTTAAATCAAAGACGATGTAATGATAAACATTAGGCTCATAGATAAAGTAATCAGCACGCTGGGTACTGTCTTTTGAGAGGATCATATAAGGCTTATCTACCCGAAATCGATTAATGTTAAAAACTGGTTTTGCATTTTTGGCCAGTTTTTCAATTGAGGGATAATCAATATGATATCGATGAAGGATATTACCCAGAAATTCTCCATTTTTTATTTTACCCTCCCTTACCTGGAAGGTATCGAGGGCAAAACCATATTTAAGGGTGGGTTGTACAATGGGGAAAGCATCAAGGTCGATTTCTTCTGAATCATTTACAGAAGCCCCCATTGTTTTTACTGAATCAGGGATTAAAAAGAAGGTTGCAAGTGCAATAAGTCCGAAAATTCCTAATGACAAAAATAAATACTTAAAACGATTAAGCCGTCTTCCGATCGGTTTTAGCGATTCAATTAGGTCCACGATTGTATGTTTTTATATTTCAAAAGCCTCTCATGTAATGGTAAAAGATGCACAAATATAGAATTCATGTCATATCTCACCTAATACAGAATGTTAAAAATTGACGTAAGCTCTTTGGATTACCCTGTTTTTTGGGAATTAAAGGATATTCAAGCTCATGGGAAGGATTTGTTATTGGTTTCCAATATAATAAAATTCTTTTTATGGAAGAAACTTAAAAAAATGAATATAATTTATCATAAAAAGCCAAAGAATTATGATCTCGTCAATAATCAAATTAATAGTACCTTTGCTGGCAAATGAAAAAACCTATGTCGGATAGCTCTAAATACAATCAAAGAGGGGTTTCTGCTACCAAAGATGAGGTACATGAGGCCATTAAAAATTTAGACAAAGGAATCTTCCCCAATGCCTTTTGTAAGGTCTTGCCGGATTATGTGGCTGGAGATCCCAATTTTTGTAATATTATGCATGCAGATACTGCCGGTACCAAAACAAGCTTGGCGTATTTATATTGGAAAGAAACTGGAGATTTATCCGTTTGGGAAGGAGTTGCACAAGATGCCATGGTGATGAATCTGGATGATATGGCCTGCATTGGATGTGTGGATCAAATCATTCTTTCTTCAACCATTGGCCGCAACAAAAACCTAATCCCCGGAGAGGTAATAAAGGCCATTATTCAGTATACTCAGAAATTTGTGGAGCAAATGGCAGAATGGGGACTTGGTATCTACCTGGCTGGAGGTGAAACGGCAGATGTGGGAGATATCGTAAGAACCATCGATGTAGGATATACTACTTTTGGGAGAATGCCCCGCCAAAAAGTGCTGGTGAATGATATTCAACCTGGTGATGTGATTGTTGGCCTGGCTTCTTTTGGAGAAGCAAAATATGAAGATTATTATAATGGAGGTATGGGAAGTAATGGCCTCACTTCTGCCCGACATGATACTTTAGCGAAAATCTATGCCAGCCAGTACCCAGATAGCTATGATCCCAATACACCAGAGCATTTGGTTTATACGGGGTCTAAATTTTTGACGGAAAAAATTATGGTGGATGGGAACGAATTAGATGTCGGAAAATTGGTTCTTTCTCCAACCCGAACTTATCTCCCCGTCCTTAAAAAAGTCTTTGATGAAATACCCAATGGAATCCATGGAATGATTCATTGTTCAGGAGGAGGACAAACTAAGGTGAGTAAATTCATCAAAAATAGAAAAGTCATAAAAAATAACCTTTTCGAACTTCCACCACTCTTTGAATTAATCCAAAACGAATCCAAAACGGATTGGAAGGAAATGTATCAGGTTTTTAATATGGGACATCGTATGGAAATATATTGCGATGAAAATAGAGCCCAAGAAATTATGGAAATTTCCAGGGAGTTTAATGTAGAGGCTCAAATAGTAGGTAGGGTAGAGGAGCAAGATGGCGAAACCGTACAGATTGATAGCCCTTATGGAACATTTATTTATTAGTACTGAGTAGTGGGTAGTGAGTATTTATCATACACCCACTACTCACTACCCATTACTCAATACTTACGTTATGAGGTTTTCAAAAAAAGAAAAGGCCAAGGCCATTGCAGAAATATTGGAATCATTGTATCCCACTACTCCTATCCCTTTAAACCATCAAGACCCTTATACTTTGCTTGTGGCTGTTTTACTTTCCGCTCAATGTACAGATGAAAGAGTTAATCAGATTACGCCTTCTTTATTTGCCGCTGCAGATAATCCTTATGATATGTCAGAAATGGATGTTGACGACATAAAATCCATTATCAGACCCTGTGGGCTTTCTCCCAGGAAGTCAAAGGCCATTTCTGAATTATCAAAAATTATCATCGAAAAACATGGCGGTGCTGTTCCTGAAAGTTTTGAGGATTTGGAAGCCTTACCTGGAGTTGGGCATAAAACGGCCTCTGTGGTGATGAGTCAGGCTTTTGGGCATCCTGCATTTCCAGTAGATACCCATATTCATCGCCTGGCTAATCGATGGACCTTAAGTACAGGAAAGAATGTAGAGAAAACAGAAAAGGATCTAAAAGCCTTATTTCCAAAAGAATCCTGGAATAAATTGCATCTGCAGATCATTTTTTTTGGTAGAGAATATTGCCCTGCGCGTGGTCATAATCCTTATCAATGCCCAATTTGTAGTAAATATGGCCGTAAAACAATGTTTAAGGAATATGATCGGAATCAAAAAGGATAGCCCAGTCCTATATTAAAATTAAAATCTGATAATTTAAAGCTGGAAAAATTATACCAATAATCTCCCTCTCTGATTTGATCGGTCACCAGTGGATCTGGAAAAGGGTTACGAATAGGAAGTCCTAAGTCAAGGCGAAAAATGAAATAAGTAAAGTCGAATCTAAATCCAAGGCCGGCACCCAGAGCAATTTGTTTATAAAAGGGATCTCCTGCTCCAGGTTGGTCTTGACAATTGGATTCTGACCTTCGGCTAAACAAAAATTGGGATCCACAACGATCAGGATCACGTCTTACAGTCCAAACATTTCCACCATCCAAAAATAAAGCCCCTTTTAAACGCCAAAAAAGATCAAAGCGATACTCCAAATTGAATTCAAGTTTAAAGTCCCCGGTTTGGTAAAATAATAGCCGATTATTTGAGTTGACGGTGAGGGAGTCAATATATCCTCCAGGTCCCAGACCTCTGGCAGCCCAGGCCCGAATACTATTAGGCCCTCCTACAAAAAATTGCTTGACATAGGGTACATCTGTAGCATAACCAAAAGGACGCGCTAGTCCGATATTAAACCGGGCAGCGAAGGAAGTATTTGGGGTGGTTTGTTTATAATAACGCAGATCAAAATCTAATTTGGCATATTGGGCAAAATCAATAGATCCAAGACTGAGGGTATCCGTTCGGGTATTAAAAGCATTATAAATTGCATTACCGGCAAAAATTTCGGCACCGGCAATTTCGACACTGGTACCTAAGAAATAAGATTCACCCGACCTGGTGGGTCTACTTTGCTTTACATAATTAATATCCCGAAATAAGACACTAACGAAAAGCTGTTGACCAAAACTCCTGGCCAAAAATGGATTAGATTCCAGGATTCTGTCAAAATCGGGCTGGGTAACCGGCTTCAAAAAATCTATTGCCAGGTGATTGATGAGGTATCTTTCTGTATTCGATCTTTGGAAATCATAACCGAAAGAGGCATTAAAGAAATTATAACGATAAAAATCAAGAAGCAGCAAGAAATTATAGCTGGCCCTTAATCGAGTAGCAGCATTTTGGTTGATGGTTTTGTAAAAACCTTCCCCTACCAATCGGGAATTTTTTCCTGTTTTAATTCTACTGAGGCGACGCCATATGCCCAGGTAGTCTAAAAATTTTGGCAAATAAAGGTCGGTCTGTAAATTGAGGTCAATGGTATTCCAAAACCTGGCATTATTAGAAGCAGGATTGACTTCTACCCCCACAGAAAAATTGCTAATCAGTAGTTCCGCCCCATTGAATAAATTCCGATTTTTTATAGAAGGACTAACGGAAATACCCAATAGATTGGCAGTTGCTGAGGAAGTACTGCGGTTGGTATAATTTAATTCAAAATCAATACCCAATTCCAATTTTGGATTAGAGGTTAACTCTATTCTAAAGTCAAGGACGGAAGAATCATGGGGAGACGGCTCATATTTTATCCTCACAAAACGGAAAACGCCCAAAGCTGATAACCTCCTGTTGCTTTGATCATAGGCCTCTTCCTGAAATAGGCTATCAGGAACTAAATATATGGCGTTTACAATAGCTTGTGGCTTGACTGGAAAACTATCAACTTCACCACGAAATTGAATATTATTAATTTCTGTAAGTGGCAAAATGCTTTCATCCAACCTGGGATCAAATTGAGGGAAAACGTTGATTTTTCCAATGGTGTACCGAGTATGAATGTTTTTTCCAGGAGGAGGTAAGATTTCGAGATACAGATTCGCTTTTTTAGAGACTACATTAGTATCAGCCTCAAGTGGGGCAATATAATTAGAGTAAAAATAGGCGTAGCCATTATTACGAAGGTGTTTTGAGATCCTCTCTTTTTCTAATTCAAATAAATCACCCTCAAGGCCTTCCCCAGATTTTAGGTAGGACTCCTCCTTGACTTCATTAATTATTCCACTAACTATACTGTCTTTGCTGGTAAATTGAACCGAATCAATTACAAACAGCTTCCCAGGGTTAATATAATAATTAACATAAGCCTTATGCCTTTTATAGTAATGATCGTTAATTACTGAAGCATTAAAATAACCCTTGTATTCCAGGTAGTATTTCATTGCCTCGGCAGTAGCTGAGGCCAGATCCTCGGAATAAATAGAAGGTGGTTCTCCTAAAACCCGTTGTTGCCATCTTTGGAATTTAGTGGGATCCTCTCTGGATTCTGTTTTGAAATGATACCATTCACGAGGTACAAAAAGAAAGTTGCCATTGGGCCTTTGTTTGTAGAAAGAGGCAAGATTATATTTAATAGAGCCCTTATTTTTTAATTTTTCTTTACCTTGAAATTTTATTAGGTTCTTTTCCAGTAAATATTCATCCTCGGCCAGAAATTTGCTAGTATTGCAGGAGCAAAAGGCGAATACTATACAAATGAATATAAAAGAAACCGATCTGCCGCTATTGATCAACATAAGTGAATTGTGAAAAGATGCTTTCAAAAAGCCAGGTTAAATATATCAAATCCCTATCAATAAAGAAATTCCGCACCAAGCATAATCAATTTATTTGCGAGGGCAGCAAAATTGTAAAAGAATTATTAGAAATTCAATCTTTTCAAATAGATATCCTTTGTGCTACCGAAAAGTGGTTGTTAGATAATAATCATTTATTGAATTCTTACTCCGGGCAACTGGTTCAGTTAAAGACCCAAGATTTAAAAAAGATTTCTAATTTAAAAACTCCTGGAGAGGTATTGGCTATTGTAGGAATTCCTGAATTTTCTTTCAAAAAAGAGATTTCAAAAAAGCTTTGTCTGTACTGTGACAATATTCAGGACCCTGGAAACATGGGAACCATTCTTCGAATTGCAGATTGGTTTGGATTGCCTTATGTTTTTGCTTCCCCTCAAAGTGTTGATTTTTATAACCCCAAGACCATACAGGCTTCCATGGGGGCTTTTCTAAGAGTAAATCATATTTCTTGTGAATTGTCCAAATTAACTGAACTATTCCCAGAAATGACCATCTATGGGACGAGGATGCAGGGAAAGAATGTGTTTAAGCATGATCTCCAAAAGAATGGAATAATTTTAATTGGAAATGAAGGAAGGGGAATTTCAGAAAATAATGCTCAGTTGGTTGGAGAATGGATCTCAATTCCCTCTGGTGGTGGAGCGGAATCTTTAAATGCTGCCGTAGCAGCCGGGATCATTTGTGCGTGTTTTAAAAATTTGTAAAAAGTATAGAGTGATGAGTAATGAGTATAGAGTAAAAACTCGTCACTCATTACTCGTCACTCTACACTACTATAATAATTTAATCAGTTCTCTTTCTATTGCGGCAGCTCCTCTTACTCCAACAGCGGCAATTTTACCTTCTCTATCGATCATAAATGCTTTAGGAATACCGCTCACCCCGTATAAGGAAGCAGCCTGAGTATCCCATTTCCTCAATTCACTGACGTGAAAATCCCATTTTAAATCATCCTGTTGAATGGCAGTCTCCCACTTTTGTTTTTCTCTTTCCATATACTTAGAAACCTGATCACTTCCACCTAACCTGGCTTTAGTTCTTTCATCCAATCCGTCTAAAGAGACGCTAAATACAGTGAAGCCTTGGCTCTTATATTTATCATAAACTTTTACGACGTTAGGGTTTTCTCTTCTGCAAGGACCACACCAGCTGGCCCAGAAGTCCAGAAGAACAACCTGACCTTTTAGATCTGCCAAAGACATTTCCCTGCCATTTGGGTTAGGTAACTTAATATCTGGAGCAGGTTGACCTACCTTGATTTTCTCCATGGCAACCATGCGATTAATTTGCTTTTCAACCTGGCTAAGAATATTACTATATTCGATGGTGGAAGCATTAGTAGGGTAGGTGGAGACAAGCTTGTCTAGGGAAGCCTTCTGAAAAGCAAAAGCATCTTGACTCCATCCCATCTGATAAGTAACTAGTGCCGGACCAAAAGCATTGGATGCTGTATCTATGTACATATTGAGGTCATTAATCCCATATTGTCTGGAATTAAGTCCTTTAACCATTTGAAGATAACTATTGGTATGACCAGAGCCGGAGACTTTTTGATTCAATTGAGCGATGTCATTCATGCTACCATTAATCTCAATTTTCTTTTCTTTACCATCTAAAATTAATTGAGCTCTTTGCTGACCTACTCTAACCGCATAAATCCCAGGCTCAAGGCCTTCAGGAAATGCAAAAGAAAAAGCACCATTAGAAGCCACCTCCGACTTCTCCAGAACAGTGTTGGCTTTATTAAGGGTTACCTTATCTAAAAACACTTGTAAATTAGCTGCATCATTAATCTTTCCTTTGATTTGCACACCTTGGATCTCAGGCTGGCAACTCCATATGCCTATAGCAAGAATTGTGGATAATAGAAAAAAATAGCCGTATTTCATTTCAACACGATTTTGTATGATTATTTGTTAAAATAAAGATAGATGACAGTCTCTTTTTTATATTCAAAAAAACTGTATTTAACAGGTATTTAACAGGGTTTTGGGCGAGAATAATTAAAATTCAACTTCCTCCTGCAAGATGAATGATAAGAGGAGTTTTTTTAATTGTCAAGTTTTTCGCCAAGGGTATTATTATATATTGCTTTCCAGTCTTTTACCAGACCAAAATCCTGATTATCAATTAATATTCTACGACCAATGACCTCTCCAAGTTTCGAAAAGGAAACATTATGTGAATTCAGATAGTTGACCAATTCATCTTCATGTTCCATAGCCACACTTACAATAATTCTACTTTGACTTTCACCAAATAAATAGGCATCCTTCCGGAAATTATTATCTGTTTCTATATCAATTCCAAATCCATTGGGGATGGCAGCTTCTAAAAGACTGACAAATAGCCCTCCTTCACTTATGTCATGTGCGGATTGAATCATCTTTTTTCGGATGATAATTTTAAGGTTGTATAAATTGTGAAATTCCTCATCAAGATCAAATTTAGGAGCTGGGGATAAAGGAATATTATGAATTAATCTGAGGTAAATAGAACTGGCCAAATCGTTATGAGGAGTTCCTAACATGTAAATTTGATGCCCTTCTTCTTTAAAATGTAAACTCATAATATTATCTGTATCATCAATCAAACCCACCAAAGCTATGGTTGGACTAGGAAAAATTGATAAATCCTCTTTCTCTGAATCAGAAGGACCCAAAAAATTAACCTGGCCACCGATAATAGGCAACTCAAATTTTTTGGAAACATCTCCCAACCCTTTAATTGAATTGACAAATTGCCAGTAATGTTCGGCATCATCCGGATCGGCAAAATTTAGACAGGGACTTAGACTTAAAGGCTCTCCTCCTGAGCAAATAATATTCCTGGCTGCTTCAGATACAGCGATCATAGTACCAATATATGGATCGGCTTTGACATAGGTAGGGTTACAATCAGTACTCAGACTTAAAGCTTTATTTCCATTTTTTATTCTTAGTATTACGGAATCTGAAGCCGTTTGACTGATCGTATTGGCACCTAGCCTGGAATCAAATTGTTCGTATGCCCATCGTTTAGAAACTACATTATTGGACTGCCAAATTCTTTTTGCTACATCAATATAATCTTTGGGTTTACTTACTCGATTTGGATTAAATTTTCTAATTTTTTTCAAATATTCGGGCTTGGCATATTCCTTCTGGTATAAAGGGACTCCGCTTCCATTTATTAGAGAGTCTAGAGGGAAATTAGCAACTGAATTTTCTGCCTGATAAAACTCGAGCATTTTGGGGCCTGCCAATTGTCCAATTTGTGATAGTTGCAAATCCCATTTCTCAAAGATACTTTGAGTTTCATCTACGCCATCTTTTTGAAGGACCAAGATCATTTGATCTTTGGCCGATGCAATTAAAATTTCATGTGGGAGCTTGTTATTTTGTAGTGAAGAAATATTTTCCAGGTTAATATGCATTCCCAGCTTGAGTCGAGCACATATTTTAGCACAAGCTCCTGCCAGGCCTACCGTACTAAGAGGAGCCATCGCAATTATTTTCCCTAAAGGAAGAGCTTCTAATGCAGCCTCCATAAGAAGCTTGCCAACAAATGGTTTGTTTAAAGTACTGCTAGAGCTGTTTTTTTGACAAAATGTACTTCCTGCTAAAAAAACAAGCATTTCCTCATCTGATTCAGAGCTAGAAATGCTATGTTTATCATCGATAATGCCTAAAGAAAAGGTATTGATGATTCCTGTATTGTTAAAACAAGGATGGAAAAAAAAATCTCCTCCAACCATAGGTACACCATAACAATTACTTATTTTTCCTATTGCCTCAATTGCATTTTTAAGATCTTCACGATTAGAGGCTTGGTCGACACTTCCTATTCTCATTGAATTTAAGGAAGCAAGGGGGCGGGCTCCATGCGAAAATATTTCCTGATGGATGTTTTCTATGGAATGAGGTAGTTGGTTTTTACTGCTAAGGTCCTGATTAAAGTTATGGGCTGTAATTTTTACGGCGAAAGCTGATCCATCACCAAGATCGTAAAGGCCAACCTGATTGAATTTTGGGTCGGCCAATAAATTCCGGTCTTCATTGGGTAGTGAATTTAACCAGTATTGAGCACTTTTTAGTGATTCGGGTTCAGACCAAATAACAGCATACACACAAAGTTCTGCATAATTTGGTGTCCTGTCCAACTGGATTTTAATTCTTTCAAATTCTTCTTCTGAAAGTCCTAATTCCTTGATGGTTTCATTGGTTATTTCGGGTTCATTGATGTGCATCGCTAATTTGGAATATTTTGTAAATACAAAGATACAAAGCCTCCTTGTCTTCACAATAATACACAAAGAATTAGATTAGGAATTAATTCCCATGAAAAAATAGATGGCATCTGGCATTTTAATCCAAATTGCAGTTGGTCAAATTTCTAAAGAAATCCATTGCTTTTTATAAAAAAATAAATTTATTGAATCAAATAATTAATCCAAAAGAAGAGGACCAGATAAATCCAGAGAGCATCCAAGAAATGCCAATAAATGGTAAGAAGCCTTAACTTTAACCTCTTTTCAGGATCAGAAAAATAAACAAGAACACTTACTGGCTCCTTCATTTGCTTTTTAGCCTTCCACAGAAAGAGTCCCAGAAAGGGCAACCCAGCAATAACATGTAAAAAGTGTAGACCAGAAATGAGATATAAATATCCTGCCGAGTTATCCGTATAAATATAGATTTCTTGCTGAAATAGTGCTCTCCATCCAAAAAATTGAGCAACCATAAATAATAAGGAAAGCAAGATGGTTACAATTAAGGCATTTTGATATTGTTCTGTATTATCCTTTTGATAGGATCTTTTAGCCCAAACCATAGCTGCACTGCTAGCTAATAATATGATGGTGTTAAAAATAAAAATTAAAGGCAATTTTATAGGCGGAAGCTCACTTTGTATTCTGCTGTAAACAAAAGCAGCTGAAAATGCTAAAAACAAAGTAGTAATTCCAATCAAAACCAAAACAAGCAATACATTATAGGGATGAAAAGTAAAGGAGTCATATTCTTGATACAGTGAAGCATGTTCACCAGATTCTCGTATTTTATTTTCTTTATCAGCCATAGCTACCAAAGGTATTTAAATCCATTTGAAATGAAATCATACAAATGGAAACCTATTTTATTTGTTTTGTTTTTAAAAATGCCCATTTTTTTTCAATAACTAGAAATAGTTGGTTTGTGGCACATATAATGAGTCAACTATTTCTTAATATATTCAGTTTAAGCTAGAAAGCTCCACAAAATGAAGACTAAGTTGAAATAAACTTCACTCAAGGTTTAGAGTTTAAAAGATAATTTTTAGATTGCACAATTCTTGTCTAATCATATTGCATGAAGAAATGTTCAAAATGTGGTACTCCATTGCCAGAAAGCGCTCGTTTTTGTTTTGAGTGCGGTGCCAAACAGCGAATAGTAAAATCCTCTACTCCAAGAGCAGATGGTTTAGATTTTAATGCTGATCTTCCCAAACAATTAACCGAACGTTTTTTCAAATCTTTACGGGTAAGGGTTACAGAAGAGCATCGTTCTTCAGACTTTCAATTATACTCCGAAAGATTATATGAATCAGGTTTTAGAGATACGGTTCAACTACGCTCCAAGCAATTATCTACTGAATTAAAAAACTTATGGGATAGAGATGAAATAAAGCACAGGGAGGCACTTGCTTTGATGCAAGATGTATTTGATGAATTGCTCGACTTTTTTGTTATTCATTTCTGTCAGGATTTAAATGAGGTAGAACTTCCAGAGGCCATACTTCAATATCAGGGACTAAAATGGGAAAGCCTCAATCTTTTTCAAATGATCTTAGATTATCTGGCACTACACAATGAAAAAGAAACTTATTATACAGACTTTTTATTGATGCCGGTAGATAAATTAAAAAATGCAGGAAAATCATTTTTATTTCCTGATAAGAAAGAAAAAATATTACTGATCTGTGATCAAAGTCTACTGGGGTCCTGCAAAGAAGGTTTTGCATTAACAGAACATGCAATTTATTGGAAAGCCCCATTGGAAAAAGCCAGAATGGTAAGATATGACATGCTGGATGAGATTCGACGCCATAAAGATTGGATCACCATTAATGGCTATTTTTTTAGCGCCAATAAATCTCTAAATCTCAAAATATTAAAGCTTTTAAAGAAAGTAAGGAATTTGCAGCGGAAATTATTCTGATGAATGGTTTTGGTTTTTCCCGCTGCCAACTCCATCAGTTATTGTTTTTCTTTTTTTTCTTTTTAAAGGGATTCCATTTTTCCAAAGCCTGTTTAATGCTGTCAACGGTAGTCGTATCCCCCTGACCTAAGATTTCTTTGGCTTTATCCTCAGCCTGTTTTTTTAATTCATCAGCCTTTTGATTTAAGGTGTCTTTGGCCGCCTCAGCTTTTTCATTGGCCAATACCTTAGCACTATCTACGGCTTGTTGTGCCTCTTCTTTTATTTCTTCTTTCCCTTCTTCAATTTTCTGATCAATAATCTCCCCAGCCTTTGTAGACGTTGAATCCGCAGAAGCTACCAATGTTCCATCTTCTTTACTTAAGCCTAAGACCTTAATTCCAACATCAGGTTGTTGGACGGCACCTTTAACACTAATTCCCAAATTGATGAAAGGAGCCTGCTCAACTTTAATCCCCAGGCTTTGGGCTTGTTTTTCAAGTAGACTGATTCCATTACTGGCAATGGAGCCGAGATCACTTTCTTCCAACATCGCCCTGGGAACCCTAGCCTGAATCACATAGTCGAGATTTTGATCGATACTGTGTCGACCCGAAATATTCATTTTAATGTCACTGACTACAATATCAAAGGGTTTTACTTCCATAAAACCTTCTTTCAACTCAAAGAAATTTCGAGTATCCTTAATTTTCACGGCATTTTGCAATTCTTCAATCTTTAATAAGCCGCCAATCTTTTCCAAGGGCTGTAATCCCTTGATTAAACCCTCAATAGTTTCAAAAAAGCCCTGTGCGTTTAAGGTAGAAAAAACGGGATACATGTTTTTTCCTAATTGCCCTTCCAAAATGAGAGTGGTATTGTATTTCCCTTCAATAAATTCAGCTATTGGGTTTAATTTTCTGTATGTATTTGCCGATTTGAAACTTTCTACAAAATCAAGGCGTTTCAAGTCATATTTCATGCTGAAATAAGGCTTGTCGGTATCTTTTGTATCATATTGGCCACTTAATAATATATCTCCCCCTAATCCTTTTGCATTCATGTTTTCAAGAACGGCAGCCTGATCGGTAATATTTAAAAGGCCGGCTAATTCCTTAAAGCTTATTTCAGCATATTTTACTTCCTGAACATCAGTCTGGATTTGAATTTCTATGTTTTCAGGAATACTTGGAGTCTCAAATGCTGCTTCCTCATTACTGGCAGTACTGGCAGTACTGGCCTGAGCAGTATTGTCGTCAGTTGAATATAAGGAGTTGATGTTAATAAGAGAAGATTGCAAGCTCAGCTGGCCCTCAAGAGTACCTTTGTTGTATAAGTAATCAAATACATTGTCAATGCGACCGGAGGTAGAAAAATCACTGTCTTTTATTTTTGTAAAAACATTCTGAACATTAATTTCATTGGGTTTGACCCTGGCCTGAGCAATGGTTCCGTCTAATTGATAAATACTGTATTTGATTTTTTCTGCCTGCATTTCTACAGCAAAATCAAAGCGATCAAAAGGTCGTTCTTGGACAGGTGCATGAGTAGTATCAATAAAATTGATGCTATCAATAGGATTGCCTGTTGGATTTGCAGGATACCATTCATCAGCATTAATAAAATCTGATTTTAAATTAAATGTTCCAGTCATGGTTTTTTCCGGACTGAAATAAGCCAGCAAATTATTGATTTGTCCAGATCCACTTAAATCCGATTGGCCGGCCCTGGCATTTAATTGAGAAATGGTTGCCTTTTGGGGCGAAAAAAGTACATTAGCACGATCAATAGATAGTAGTGGATACCCATAATTTTCTAAAGGATATTTTACATTTTGGGCATTCAATGTGCCTAGCAATTGTAGTTTATCATATTCTTCCCTTTCTATTTCTGATAATTTTGCTTCTAAACTCATAGCAATATCCAGTTGTCCGGCCATCTCTTCCTCAAGATATCCTGGTAATGCTTTTTTTAGATCCTCCAGATCTAATTTGCCATTCAGGGAAGTTTCAAAATCTGGATCAGAAAGTGGTTTTTTTAAGAAAAAAGAGGCTAAAAATGGATTACCATCAATGGCCCAGCTAATTTTTGGTGCTTCAATTCTGATGTCATCGAAATCACTGCTTGGACTATTAACATTAATATTTGTGGCAATCTGATCAATGGCCAGAGGTAAACCGGGATATTTAACAAAACCCTTGTTTATATCTAATTTAAGATTAAATGGGGGGTATTGAGACTGATCAAATTGATAAACACCGTTGGCATAGGCTTCGAGAATGAAATTTCCACTAGATTCCACTTCCTCAAAATCCTGAATATAGGCATTGGGAATAAGAGAAAGTAAATTTTTAAACTCATTTTCCGGAGCACTTAAATTCATATTTAATTTCAAACCCTGGTCAAGCATTTGAAGAAAACCATCTAATTTTAAAATTAAAGCATTTACAGATAAGCTGTTTTCTTTTATGGCATATAAATTCTGTTTTTGATCAATACCCAGAGTAGTTGTCCAATTAATTTTAGCATTTTTTAAATAATGAATCTGGTCATAAATTAAGGAAAGACCTCCTACCTTTGTATCCGCATTGAGATCAAAAATATTGGTGTCAAAGGCGCCTGAGCCATTATGTTCTAATTGATCAATCAAAAGGTGAAGTTTTGAACTGTGGTCTTCAAAAAGAACCCGTCCATTAGCTATGTTGTACTTATTTAATTTAAACTTGTAAACTCCTGATTGTGAACTAGCCTCGCTAGATGAGCCAGTTGATTTTGCTATGTCGTAATTGGCCTTGCCATTATTTAGTACCAATACCTGAATTTCGGGCTGTTGAATATCAATTGATTTGATAAGAATTGGCTTGCTCTTTTGCAAAACAGAAAGGAGGTCCAGCTGAAGATCAAAGGTTTTAATTTTCGCAAGAGGCAACTCATCAAACTCTTCTATACCCGTTAGAGAAATGTCCTCTATTTTGAAGCTTAAATTGGGAAATGACCGTAGAACAGATAAATTAACCTGGCCAAAATCCAATTTTGCATTAATATTTTCATTTACGCCGTCTTTAACTATGGCTACCAATTCATCTTTGAAAATGATGGGAATGACAACTGCTGCTCCTACTAATAAGATGGCGAGAATGCCAAAAAAGATCAGAAATCTTTTAAAGGTTTTCATAAAAATTTGTTTAACCTATTTAAGCAAGCTGGATGGTATATAAATGATTATTTAAAAAAAACGTCTTTAAGGTAGCAAACGTTTGGAATGAAAAGGTATTTTTAAGAAATAAAATTAATTACTGAAGCAATCAGAATTTTAGAATTTACTGAAAATTATGTGAAGTATGTCCCTTGGAACACAGGAACCATTTATACTAATAGAAAACCAGTCGCGATTAGATCAATTTAGAGCAGAAAATAAAAATGTAGATTGGTTTGCATTTGATACAGAGTTTGTTGGTGAAAAACGTTTTCATACTCGAATTTGCCTTATTCAGGTAGCAACTATTAATGGTAATTATTTGATTGACCCTTTTCAGGTGAATGATATGAGTCCGTTCCTGGATTTTATTACCGATCCTGCCATTCTTAAAGTTACTCATGCCGGTGAAAATGATTACCGCTTACTTTATGCCAATTATGGAATTGTACCCGTAAATACCTTTGACACCCAGATTGCAGCAGGCTTTATTGGATATAAATATCCCATTTCTTTCCAAAAATTAGTAGAAGCTGAATTGAGTATATATTTAAAGAAAGGATATGCAGTGGCCGACTGGGAAGCACGCCCCCTTAAATCTAAGCAATTGCGTTATGCGTTAGATGATATTCTTTATTTATTTGATTTGTGGCGGAGCCAGCACCAGAAACTAAGTGCTTTGGGCAGGCAAAAATGGGCTGAGGAAGAATTTAAAATTCTGGAATCTTCTTCGCAATACCAGAAAGACCCAAATAAAGAGGCTTTGAATAATAATTTAATGAAAGCTCTGCGCCCTAAAGAACAATTATTTCTACTTCGTCTTTTTAAATGGCGATATAATCAGGCTAAAGAAAAAGACTATTCTAAAGAAATGGTACTTCCTAATAAATTGTTGGGACAAATAGTAAGAACCATATCTGCAGGTCAGGAAGCCTTGATCAATAACAGGAGGATACCAGATAAAATTTCCAGAAGACATGGAGGCGCTTTTGAACAAATGTACCGCAATCATGCCACTCAGGAGGAAAAGCTGGTGCTAAAGAAAATTTCCTCTAAAGAAATTGAAGACCCCAGGCAAGAAATCCTGGTAGAAATGTTATACCTGGTACTAAAATACCATTGTATTGAAAATGATGTTTCACCCAACCTGGTAATGTCAAAATCTCTATTAAAAAAGATCAGAAATAATAAAAACCTAAGTGACTCCCTGCTTGGAAATGGTTGGCGCAGATCTTTCCTTGGAGAAGATTTTAGCAATTGGTTATTGAATATGGATCGTCTGCAGGTAAAGTTAGAATCCGGAAAAATTTCGTTTTTACTGTCTGATGATTAAAAAATACAATAATGAAGCAACCAGATCTTCTACTTTCAGTTAAGAACCTGTCAGTAACTTTTCAGTTGCAAGAATCAGAAGTAAGAGCTGTTAAAGACATTAGCTTTGACATTTATAAAGGTGAAGTACTTGGAATTGTTGGAGAATCTGGCTCCGGAAAATCTATAACCGCTCTTTCTTTAAACCAATTGATTCGATCCATTCCGAATGCCAAACAAGAAGGCAGCATCCGTTTTTTTGGACAAGATAGCCAGGAACTAGTAAACCTCTCCAATAAGCAACTTCAATCCGTACGTGGTAAGTTAATCAGCATGATCTTTCAGGAGCCCATGACCTCTCTGAATCCAGTGCTTAGCTGTGGCAAACAAATTGCAGAAGTTTTAGAAGTTCACTCTTCAATAACTAAAGAAGAATCCAAATCAATGGTAATGGATTTACTGCAAAAGGTAAAACTAAAAGACATTGATCGAATTTTTAAAGCTTTCCCAAATGAATTGTCTGGAGGTCAAAAGCAAAGGGTTATGATTGCCATGGCCATGGCTTGCACACCAAAATTATTAATAGCAGACGAACCTACCACCGCTTTAGATGTGACCATTCAGCGTTCAATTATCCAATTGATGAAACAACTTCAGGATAATACCAATATGTCAATCCTATTCATTTCTCATGATTTGAATCTGGTTGCCGAACTTGCTGATCGGGTTGTAGTTATGAAGGAGGGAAGAATCGTTGAACAAGGTAGTGTAGAGGATGTTTTTATGAGGCCACAACACCCTTACACAATGGGGCTGCTGGCATGCAGACCTCCCTTGCAATTAGAACTTAAACGACTCCCTTTAGTAAAAGATTTTGAAATCGAAAAACTTCAGGATAAGTCCCAGTTTGCAAAAATAATCCAGACTTTGATAAAGTCTGAAGAAGAAACTGAGAAAGAATGGACTGAACTGCTAAAGGTGAATAATTTGAAAGTCTGGTTTCAGAAAAGGCAAAATTGGCTTTCCTTCCAAAAAAGCTATGTCAAAGCAGTCGACGGAGTTGAATTTTTTATTAACAAGGGTGAAGTTGTAGGACTGGTTGGAGAATCAGGGTCTGGGAAAAGTACCCTTGGCCGCTCCATCATCAGACTCGTTGAGCCTCATGCAGGGGAAATGTATTTCGATGGCCTTAACATTCGAGCCCTTAACAGAAAGTCATTAAAAGATTTAAGACAAAGAATTCAAATATTATTCCAGGATCCGTACTCCTCCTTGAACCCGAGAATGAGCATCGGCCAGGCCATAATGGAACCTCTTTGGGTGCATAAGCTTATTAAAAATCATCAAGACGGTATAGAAGAAGTACATAAGTTACTGCACCTGGTAGGGCTGGATAAAAGCCATTTTAATCGTTTCCCAAATGAATTTTCTGGTGGTCAAAGACAAAGAGTGGGTATTGCCAGAGCCCTGGCCGCCAATCCTGAATTATTAATATGTGATGAGTCTATTGCCTCATTAGATGTTTCTATCCAGGCTCAAATCTTAAACTTATTAAAAGATTTACAGGAAGAAATTGGCCTTTCTATTTTATTTATTTCCCACGATTTATCTGTGGTGAAATTTTTATGTGATCGAATTTTAGTTATGAAAGATGGGATTTTAGTAGAGCAGGGCTCGTCCAAAAATATTTATCAAAATCCCCAGGAACTCTACACCCAAAACCTAATAGAAGCCATCCCTAAGAGTAGGAATGACTCTTTTTTTTAATTTATTCAAAAAAAATATGGTTTTATTGCAACCAAACGGAAGTTTGGATCGTCTATTAATTGAATTTTTTATCTAAGAAAACCGTATTGTAGTCGATAAATTACCTATAGTTCATACAAATAGTTTAATTTTGAGGTTACTATTACACTTAAAAATCGTCCACTCAAAATGGAAAAGTCCAAGACTAAAATAATTATCATGGTGGTTGTCATGATGGCAAGTCTGGCTTCCTATGTTTTTTTGAACCATGCACAAGCTACACAAGCTACATCACAGCATTTAGAGCAGTACGATGAAAATATGGATGAGGAGGGAAATCCTGCTGATTCGAAATTGTTGCTTCCTGATGTGCAGATGGTGAAAAAAGTTCTTGAAACTGGAAGACGATTATTGCCTGTCTCACAGTAAAATTTTTGCTCAAGCTTTTGCCGCAAAATATTACCGTGACATACCTATGCTTTTTATAATCCCTATTAAGAATTTTCTCTCTTTTTCCAGTACCTCATTAGCCCTGCAACACTCATCCAGGCCGGATTTGCGTAGTCATATTGTTTTAGATGAATACCTGTCACTTTTTTCGAGATCAATTGATCAGTAGTATATTTTTCAAATAAAGGTACAATTTGATCAAGGGGAGTTTGGGCCTGATAATGGGGAAATATCCATTGGGACCAATCTTCAAGAACCTCTTCCAATTGATCTAAGTGTTCTTCGATGTTTTCTATCACCCCAAAATGACTTAAATGCAAACGCTTTAAGGGCAGGGTCCTGAGCAATTGGATAGACTTTTTCCAATTTTCAATATGGATATCAGGAGGAGGGCAAGGAGGTACAACGGGGCCATCTCCAATTTTTACTCCAGCTACATCTCCGGCAATTAAATCTTCTCCAACCTGCCAGGCTATGTGATGGACTGCGTGCCCAGGGCTATGCCATGCCTGGATTTGAATATCTCCAAAGTCCAAAATTTCTTCATGTTCAACTGTATTGAGCCGTTGGGCAGGAATGGCTTTTATGTCAGACCACAACCTATCCATTTCTTCCTGATATATCCTTTTGGCTGATTGAACCAGCTTTGAAGGGTCATTCATGTGCTTATATCCAAAAGGGTGTAAATAAACCTGGGCTCCTCTTTCGGCCATTGCCCAGGCTGCACCTGCATGATCCAAATGGATATGAGTAATCAAAACATGCTTAATATCCTCTAAACGATACCCTAACTTCTCAATGCCAGACTTTAAGTGTTTGAAAGTAGAATAGGGGCCTGTTTCAATTAAAACCGGACCAGTACTGCTTGGAATTAGAAAAGAACCAATAGTCTGTTCTAAATCCAAAAACTTTAAGTCAATTGTATGAATCATTGTGTTGAAAAAATATTTTACTCAGTTAAGATTTTCTTTCCTTTATTATTATGTATTAATTATTGAATAGCCATTCAAAAAATCAAAAACTTTCATTCTTTTTCTTCCTTGCAATTGCAGTTCTAAAACTTCAATAAAACCATCTGATGTACTTATTCTCAGTGTTTTTTTGCCATCCGATACAATTTTTCCTGCCGGAAAATCATGTTTTTCTTCAATATAGGTGCTTCTTAATATTTTAAGTGTTTTGCCATCTAGGGAGGTCCATGCAGCAGGGTAGGGGCTTAAACCTCTAATAAAATCATGTACTTTTTTTGAGGATTGGTCAAAATTAATTTCACAGGTCTCATGGAATATTTTGGGTGCTTTTGTAGCCAGGGAGTCATCTTGTTTTTGCAATTGATAATCCTTTTTTTCAATAGCCTTAACTGTTTTTAAAACGATTTGTGCACCAAGCTCCATCATTCTGTCATGTACCTCTCCAGCAGTTTCATTTTCGTTGATGGACATTTTTTCCTGAAAGAGCATGTCTCCAGTATCAATTTCCTGTTTAAGGAAAAAGGAGGTCACTCCTGTTTCTTTTTCACCCTTAATGACTGCCCAATTAATGGGGGCTGCTCCTCTATATTTTGGAAGGAGAGAACCATGAAGATTAAAGGTGCCTAGTTCAGGCATATCCCATACCACTTTTGGTAACATCCTGAAGGCTACGATGACCTGTAAGTTCGCCTTTAGACTTTCTAACTCTTCTAAAAACTCTGGACTTTTTAGGTTTTTAGGTTGAAGTATTTTCAAACCTTTTTCAAGGGCATATCTTTTTACTGCTGATTGTATAACCTTTTTTTTACCTCTGCCGCCCATTTTATCGGTTGCAGTGATGACTCCTACTACCTCATAGCCATTTTTTATTAAAATATCTAAGGAAGGAACTGCAAAATCCGGCGTCCCCATAAAAACAATGCGTAATTTCATATTAAATTCTAAACTGTGATTTTCCTGCCATATTGGCTAATTTATAAAGTATTCTTGCACCTACATTACCATCCCATTCATGGGGTTTTCCCGCCACTTCGCAAAGGTCAAATCCAATAATTTTGTGGCCTTTTTCTACAAGTTGCTGAATTAGAAAGATGGCTTCCTCAAATTGGAGTCCTCCAGGCACAGGGGTACCTGTGTTGGGACAAAGGTGAGGTTGTAGACCATCAATGTCAAAACTGATATAAACATTTTCGTGTAAACCATCAAGAATTTGCTGGCAAATTTGTTGAAATGAGTGTCCTTGAAATTGAAGCTCTTTTATTTGGTGGTCAAAAAATGTGGTAATTTTATTTGTGTGCTCCTCTGCAAATCTTACTTCTTCCTCACAATAATCTCGAACACCTATCTGTACCAATTGTTTTACCGAAGGAACATGTAAGGCATTATAAAATATTGAAGCATGTGAATAAGTAAAGCCTTCATAGCCTTTCCTCAAATCCATGTGGGCATCTATTTGAAGAATGGAAAACTGACTGTATCGCTCACCAAGAGCTTGTATAAATCCTAAAGGACTGCTGTGATCACCTCCTACCAAACCAATTATTTTTCCGGCAGTCAATAGTTCTAAACATTCTTCTTTTACCCATTGAACCATTTCCAGGCATCCGGAATTGACACGCTCAAGAATTTCTTTCATTATCGGTGAATCCTGGGCCTGCCCTACATTTTCAATATATTTCTGATAGTGAGAAGCATCTTTTCGTAGGGTCAAATTCTTTTTTTGTAATTCAGTCGAAAGAGACCTCATGAACAATCCCATTTTCCAGGCATCTTTCACATTAGGGTCAAAAAGATCTAACTGCCGGCTGGCTTCCAGAATATTTAGAGGCCCCGTTGAGGTTCCTTCAGTATAGGAAACGGTTACATCCCAGGGTACTGGAAGAAGAACTATTTCTGCTTCATGTTCATCAAAGGGAAGGCCAATAAATTTACCATTATTAAGACCTGCACTACTGGGATTAAATTGTTTGATTTTATCATCTTTAGACATAATACTTATGGTAAATTGGGTTTGAAAAACAAGCTTTCTTCTAATTAATTGGCACTTAGGAACTAGATGACTACTTTTGCTGCTAAGTAATCAAATTTTAATCTAATGTCAAAGGTTTTAATCATTGGAGCCGGTGGTGTGGGTAGAGTTGTTACCTCCAAATGTGCTCAGCATCCCAGCATTTTCTCCGAAATAATGCTGGCAAGCCGCACCAAATCCAAATGCGAAGAGATTATCGCTGATGTTACCCGTTCAACCGGTCACTCTCACTTGCGTGCTGCCCAGGTTGATGCAGAAAATGTGCCCCAGCTGGTCGCCTTGATCCGTTCCTTTAATCCTAAATTGGTCATCCATGTAGCCCTGCCTTATCAGGATTTAACCATCATGGATGCCTGCCTGGAAACGGGAGTCCATTATTTGGATACTGCTAATTATGAACCTAAGGAAGAAGCCAAATTTGAATACAGTTGGCAATGGGCCTATCAAGATCGTTTTAAAGAAAAAGGGATTATGGCCCTTTTAGGTTGTGGTTTTGATCCTGGTGTAACCGGTATTTTTACCGCTCATGCTGCAAAGCATCATTTTGACGAGATTCATTATCTGGATATTGTGGATTGCAATGCTGGTGATCATGGTAAGGCTTTTGCAACTAATTTTAATCCAGAAATAAACATTAGAGAAATTACTCAAAAAGGTAAATACTTTCAGGATGGACAATGGATTGAAACCGAACCTCATGCCATCTCCAGAATGGTCAATTACCCTGGAATCGGTCCCAAAAATTCATACCTTATCTATCACGAAGAATTAGAATCTTTAACCAAAAACTTCCCTACTATAAAAAGGGCCCGATTCTGGATGACCTTCAGTGAGGAATATTTAACCCATCTTAGAGTAATTCAAAATATAGGAATGGCAAGCATTGACCCTGTATCTTTTAAGGGGCAACAAATTATTCCTTTGGAATTTTTAAAAGCAGTACTCCCTGATCCAGGTGAACTTGGTGAAAATTATGTCGGGGAAACTTCCATAGGTTGCCGAATTCGAGGGATAAAAGATGGGGAAGAAAAAACCTATTATATCTGGAACAATTGTAGCCATGAAAAAGCATTTACAGAAACCAGAGCCCAGGGAGTATCCTATACAACAGGGGTTCCTGCAACCTTAGGTGCCATGTTGATGTTAAATGGGCAGTGGTCAGGAAGTGGGGTTTTTAATGTTGAAGAACTAAATCCGGATCCATTTCTTGAAAAATTGGGCACTATGGGCCTGGAATGGCATGAGGAAACCAATGTTGACATTGAATTTGAGGTTTAACCACGAATACATGAGCATTGATTATTCTCTTTTGCCTAGTCCTTCATTTGTTCTTGAAGAAAGCCGTTTAATAAAAAACCTTGAAATAATACAGGAAATTCAGGATCGAAGCAAAGTTTCTGTAATACTGGCCTTGAAGGGATTTGCAATGTGGAAAACCTTCCACCTTGTCCATCAATATTTACCTGGAGCAGCAGCTAGCTCACTGAATGAGGCTCGGTTGATTAATGAAGAAATGAAGGTGAAAGCACACACTTATTCTCCAGCATACTTGCCCAATGAGTTTGATGAAATCCTTTCTTACAGTAGCCATTTAACCTTTAATTCTTTATCACAGCTGGAATTTTTCCGAGAAAGGATTCAAAACGAGGGTGTTTCATTTGGACTAAGGGTAAATCCTGAATACTCTGATGTTGGAACTCCACTTTATAATCCTTCGGACCCACATTCCAGGTTGGGGATATTAGAAGAAACCCTTCCTACCCATTTGCCCAATGAAATTGAGGGACTCCATTTCCACACTTTATGTGAATCTTCTGCTGAAGCATCGGAACAAACGATAAGGGCTTTTGAGAATAAATTTGGTCATTTATTGCCTTTCTTAAAATGGGTTAATTTTGGTGGTGGGCACCTGGTGACTCGAAAGGGGTATGATGTTGAGCACCTAATCCAGGTATTAATAGATTTTAGAAGCCGATACCCACATCTTGAAGTAATTCTTGAGCCAGGAAGTGCAATCGCCTGGGAAACAGGTGAATTAGTAGCTACAGTATTAGATATTGTTCATCATCGAGGTATTCAAACTGCGGTCACTAACGTTTCTTTTACTGCCCATATGCCCGATACTTTGGAAATGCCTTATCGACCCAAAATTCTTGGTGCCACGGACTCACAACCAGGCAAACCTTCTTACCGAATCGGGGGGATAAGTTGCCTGGCAGGAGATTTTTTAGAAGCCTATTCTTTTGATCAACCTTTGCAGATTGGTGACCGCTTAATATTTTGGGATATGATGCATTATACCATGGTGAAAACCACCACGTTTAATGGGGTAAAGCACCCTGCTATTTGTATTTTACATACAGATAAGAATTTGGAGATAATAAGAGAATTTGGATACCAGGATTTTAAGAATAGACTATCATGAGGAGTATGACGGAATTAAATGCTCATCTGGTGAAAAAACTGGAAAAACTATATACTCACAATGAAGCAAAAAGCATTGCAAGAATTGTTATGGAGGATGTTTTTCGGTTTTATCATTTTCAAGATGATCGGCCTATTTTGGAGGAAGAAGAGAAGCTTTTTCACCCTATACAAACTCGTTTATTAAAAGGAGAGCCTGTCCAATATGTTATAGGAGCATCTGATTTTTACAATATCAGAGTTAAAGTGACACCTGATGTACTCATTCCGAGGCAGGAAACTGAAGAATTGGTTCATTTGATTTTACAATTATTAAAAAAGAATCCGGAAAGGCAATTTTCCAAAGTACTTGACATTGGGACTGGTAGTGGGTGTATTGCCATTAGCTTGAAAAAAGCTATGCCAGATTTGGAAATCACTGCATTGGATGTTTCTCAAAAAGCCCTGGAAATCGCAAAGCAAAACGCACTCTCTAATGAAACCGAGGTTAATTTTTTGACCTTCGATATTTTACAAAAAGAGAATTGGGACCAACTACCCAAATTTGATATTATCGTTAGTAATCCTCCCTATATTCCAAAGGATGAGATTCATTTAATGGATCAACATGTCTTGGATTATGAGCCTCAAAAAGCACTATTTGTAGACGATTCAGACCCACTTTTGTTTTATAAAAAAATTAGCCTTTTTGGGCTTGCCCATTTGCAAAAAGAAGGGGTGCTTTACTTTGAAAGTAATGCCTTTAATGCAGATGATGTAGTGAAATTTATGGAAGAGATTGGCTATAAGGAGGTCATAAAACGGAAAGATCTTAATGGCAATGATCGAATGATCTCGGGTAGTTTATTTTGATTGGTAGGTCATGGTAATGGCCGGACTGAAGCCTAAAAATGGATGATGAGATGCACTCACATCAATAGACAAATTTTCCTGATTTAATAAATATCCTATTCCAAAACTCCATTTTTCAGGTGCCGTTTGAATACCTGATCTAAGAAATAATTGAGTAATAATCCGGTATTCAATCCCAAATCTAACCTGGACGGGATATTCAATATCTTTTGATATCTCTGCAAGGAATAACACTTTTTCTGATGATTTGTATCCAAACCCTACCCTGAATACGGTAGGTAAAAATTCACCTTCAACAATTTCTGTTCTTATTGGGTTAAAAATTTGAGCACCAATAGAAATATTGTCGTTGACCTCGTATAATAAACCCAATTCTGCAGCAATTGACCATTTATTTCCATATTCCTGTATTTGGGTATTATGAAAAACAAACTGTATTCCCATTGAAAAATTATCGAGAAGTTGTCGGGCATAAGCTAGGTTGATCCTTTTTTCGTTATATAGATCAAAGCCAAAATATTGTAAACCCAGTCCCCAGCTTCCGCTAGAGGTGGGAAGGGCAATGCCAGCTGCCAGGGATTGTAGTTCCTCAGAAGCAAACCTTTGTTCTGCTGCTATAATGCCAGAAAAGGAATTTAACTGGGCCAGACCGGCAGGATTATTTAACAAAGCCTGGATATCGATAAAGGTAAGGCCAGTTCCTCCCATAGCCACACTTCTTGCTCCTAGGGTGGAGGGCAGACCATTTTGGTTAAAAGCAGTAAAGGACCATGAAATACAAATGCAAAAAAGGATATAGTTTTTTAGCATAGGTAAATTTTCAACAATTTACTTTTTTCGTTTAAAAGTACGATCAAATTAAATTGCATAAAACCTTTAAGTATTAAATTTTGGTAAATAAGTTAAATCAAATAAATTGTTAAAGACTTGTAGGTGTAGCCTCCTTACTAGGATCTTTGACTGAAATATTTTTGAAAAATAAGAGTGAATTTTCATTACTAGAAATTTATTACCTTTGCGCCGCGTATGGAAAAAGTGCAGTTTATAGATTTGGGATTAACTGATTATCAGAAAGCCTGGGACTATCAAACCTCCAAACATCGTGAATTGATAGACCGCAAAAGGGCCAATCGTGATCAGTCAAAACAGGGCCTTGCCACAGAAAGGCAACAGCATTATTTTATCCTGTGCGAACATCCTCCAGTTTACACTTTAGGTAAAAGTGGATCCATGGATAATTTACTGCTTGATGAGGATCAACTGGAAAATCAGGGTTTCCAGTTTTACAAGATCAACCGTGGAGGCGATATTACTTATCATGGGCCAGGTCAAATTGTGGGTTATCCCATTTTGGATTTGGAATGCTTTTTCACGGATGTTCATAAATATGTGCGGTTTATAGAAGAAGCGGTAATAAGAACCATTGCTCATTATGGTCTGGAGGGAGTAAGAATGAAGGGATATACTGGGGTGTGGCTGCCAGGCAATGACTATTTACCTAAAAGAAAAATCTGTGCTATAGGGGTGCATTTGAGTAGATGGGTGACATTGCATGGTTTTGCATTTAATGTAAATACTCAAATCAACCATTTTGAAAATATAATCCCTTGTGGAATAGAAGATAAAGACAAAGCAATTACTTCCTTAGAACAGGAAGTAGGAAAAGAAGTTGACCTCCAGGAAGTTAAAACCATTTTGAAAAACCAATTTGCAGAACTGTTCCAATTCGAATGGACAGAAAGTGATCAAGCAATAGGCATATGAAAAAAGACATCCCTCAATATAAGGTTGAAGACGTGGCCATAGCCATAGTCCCAAGAGAAAATGAAACTGAGGAACAACAACTATGGGACACTTATTTAGTAAACTTAAAAGATGAACCCATTAGTAGCGTACTGATTAACTCTAAGGGATATGGAAAAGTAGAAGGTGAAAAAGTGCGTACTACTGTGTTGCGCCACTTTTTTGAGGAAATACAACCCTTGTCTTGTGTTCAAATTGAACCCATTCAAAGCAAACTTTTCAGCTTGACAAATGAATATTGGGTAAGTTTTGTTTTCGAAGATTATATGTATGATAAAAAATATGTCTTTGTTAAAGGAAGCATCAGCGAGATGAATTTTACTAAAATTCCATTCATCAATCGAAAGGGGGTTATGATCCGTTGATTGAATTAACAGGCTCTCTAAATTTTGAAAAATAACATCAAAAAGGGAAATGAGTAAGGATATTTCACCCAAGAAAGTCTCCGAGTCCAAATCTGTAATGACCGAAATGGTTATGCCTAATGATACCAACCCCATGGGAAACCTTATGGGGGGCAATTTGCTTCGATGGATGGATATCATTTGTGGCATTTGTGCAGGGAAACACTGCGAAGCTAATGTCGTAACAGCATCTGTTGATCATGTATCTTTTACCAGCCCGATTCGGGTGGGGGATATTGTTACTCTTGAGGCAACGGTAACTAGAGCGTTCAGAACATCCGTAGAAATATTTGTAGAGGTTTTTGCAGCAGATATTAAAGGATTCAATAACAGAAAATGCAATCACGCTTATTATACTTTTGTTGCCCTGGAGGATAAAAATAAAAAACCAATTCCTGTTCCAGCAGTGATTCCACTTACAGAAATAGAACAACAACGCTTTAACAGTGCCCCCCGAAGAAGAGAGGTTAGATTAATTTTAAGTGGTAGAATGAAGCCAGAAGAGGCAAAAGACTTACAGGAATATTTTTTACAAAATAAACTCTAATTCAATAATTTCTTTCGGAGCTCCTCAGAAATACCCGCAAAAATTAATAGTTTAAGCTCGTTGGGGGTAATATTTACGGCATTTGAAAATCCAGTTCTTAAATCGGTTAAGGTCGTCGATCCATCATAAATACGTATTACCTTCTTATTAAAATGAAAAAGGGATTCGCCATTCTTTTTCACCAATTTAAGCTCAATGGGTAATGGATTTTGATGTGAAACATAAAAAAGGTGGATACCTGCCTCACCTTGTAATAGATCAAAAACAGAATATCCTTCAATTGAAATCCATTTTTCCTGATAGTGATACTTAATATTTAAATCCATTAATTTAAAAAGGGAGATGTAATTTTTCATCAGAAAATCGATTTCCCAATCTCCCATACCGTTAATGCAGGATCTAAACTGTAATTCCACCAGGTCACTCTTTTCTTTGATTACCCCTCTGGCAAAGAGCTTAAGCAGATGGACATTCAAAAAATTATCTACAAATTCTGTTTTAAAACTATCGAATTGTGATTCGGCAAAATGATATCCTTCACTTATTTCCCGAAGTGCTTCTTCTTGAAAGAGCCGGTCTTTAACATTTTCCCTCCAGGCTTTAGTACCAAAATCTCGTTTGGCTACCAGATATCCTCTTTTTAAACGCAAGGGTATAGCCGGAGCCTCTTTGAAATAGCGATCTCTGAACCCCAACATTATGGTTTTAATGTTTTCCTTTGCCTCATCCAATTTGGTCTTGAAATGATAATATTGCCAATTAACATCTTTTGTATCCGCCTCTTCCCCAAAAACCATAACATTATCGGATGAAAAAGATTTGCTGTCATTCAATTGCATAATTTGCTGTTCAAGTTTCTCCAATTGGTGAAGCAATTGCCCATAAAATCGCTTCCCTTTTTTTAATTCCGGTAATTCGGGAATGATTTCTTTTTCTAAAGGTTGGACAAAGTCCAAAGTCATTATGGAGGGCTTGAGATGATTATTCTCCAACTCTATGTCCATGATCACCGGTTGATCGTTAGAGGTAGCAATGAGCTGCTCAGCAGATAAAGCCGTTAAATCTTTTTCTATTTGACGTTTTAGAGCCCGGCCACCCATTCTTGCATCAAAGCCCCGCTGGGCCACCCATTCCAAAGCGGATTTGCTGATATTTAATATGGTGGTTCTTCTAACAAAACCATCCCGTTGAAGAAGCTCCTTAATTTGCATTTGTGCAATTCCAAGTATGTGATCAAGTTGGAGAGGCTGGAATATTACAATTTTATCAATTCTGTTTACAAATTCAGGGCGAAAATAATTCTCTACAGCTTTCCGATAAATTGCTGAAGGAGCCTGCTGAACCCTATCATAGCCTAAAATTGAGGTTACCTTTTTAGCCCCAAGATTAGAAGTCATTATTATGATCGTATTTGTAAAGTCGACCGTACGTCCTAAACTATCCGTAAGGCGGCCATCATCCAAAACCTGAAGGAGCAAATCATAAACTTTGGGGTGTGCCTTTTCTATTTCATCTAATAATAAAATTCCAAAAGGCTGGTACCGAACTTTGCCGGTAAGAAGGCCCTCAGGCTGATAATAGTCTCCAATAAGTCGTTGCACCGCGTACTCGTCAATAAATTCATTCATGTCAAACCGAATCAACTGAGACTGATCACCAGTAAGAAATTCGCTTAATACCTTGGCTGCCTGGGTTTTTCCAACACCAGTTGGACCGATGAATAGAAAGGAACTTACCGGCTTATTTCGGTCGGTCAGCTTCGATTTAATGATGTGCACCACCTCTGCCAGTGATTCTGCCGCCTGGTTTTGGCCAACCAACTGCCTGCTTATTTTGCTTTTTATCTCTTCACTGGACAATTGATGGCTAGCATCAAAAATCCGCTCTTCCAAGCCACTAAAAGCTTTAAATTCTTCTCGCACCTCCGGGGCATCAATTTTTTGATGGCGATATTTTACTGCCAGGCGCTGGAGCATTTTCATAATACTGCCAGGCAGCGCACTATTGGTCAGATAGTTTCTGTGAATGGAAAATAATTGATTAATGGCTTGGATACTTACTACCGTATCATTTTCTGCTTCCAGGACTTTTCTCTGTTTTAAAATAATGCGAGCGGCAAGATCCAGCTTAGGTTCTTTTAATCTAAAAACCTGAAACAGATCCGAAAACCTTCGGTCTTTCTCCTGAATGACTTTCCATTCTTCTGGACTAGCGATCAATATTATTTGTACCTCTCGCTTTTCCAGATAGGGTTTTAGCACATCTCCCAGAGTCATGTTATTGGAGGCAGACTTACCAATCCTAAGTAAGGCAACAGGATTATCCACCATTATGATATCTGAGACATTGTTTTGGAGAACTGGTCTTTTGATGAAGTCAATGATGGCTTCAAAGCGCTTTTGCCACATTCCGACAATACTCATACCGGAAATGACTCGGGTGGGATCCAGGTGCCATATTTTCTGATTCTTTTTAGAATTACCATAATGGTTACTCAAATAACGAAAAACAATTTCATGAATCAAGGTATGCTTTCCTACGCCTTCCGGACCTACAATGGCGAGCGGAGTATTACTTTTTTGATAAACAACCTGATAGACTTTGTCAACAATGTTATCCAGATAGAAAGCTCTTCTAAGTTCAGAGGGATAAAATTCATTCAGATCATAGCCAACTTTCTCGATCTCGGTACCCCCATCGAAGTCATTATCATCAAACATTCTTGCAAAGAACCAATCTTCATCCTTGTTTCGAAATTTAAAATCAGTATGTCGTACGTTTAGATTTACCTTTAGCTCGGTAACAAATTCTTTTTTGTCGCTCGTATAATATTCAATATCAAAGGTGTCCTTCGCTATGGCTTTTTCTTCCTTGATTAATTTTATGACTACCTTTTGTACCTGTTCCTCCAAATTAGGGATCCCATGCGCATCATGTTCTGGGATAAACATGAAATTTTTAATATTGGGTAAATAAACAACAGGTAGGTTTTTTACATAAAAAGTTACCAGACCAAAATTTCCACGGAAGAAACTTTTTCCCAGATTTAAATCCAGAAGCAACTGTTGGTACTCAAATGCTGGATTAAATAAATACCAGCCCAAGTATTCTGAATTGCTGCGCGACAGGAAATACCCTCGAAAGAAATGCTTGACTTCTGATTGTAGTTTACTTAGGGCCGATTTAAACCTTTGGTGACTTACCATGGGGTGGTTTGCAAACAAAGGCCTAAGATGATAATGGGGTTTTTCATCAACATCTTGCGTTTGAACGAGTACTGGAAATCTAAAGGTGATATGGCCCATGTAGTTAAGCTTGCTTTAAGCCTGATAATTTACACAGATTATATAGTATGGCAAAAAAAAGACTGCATTTATACAAAAAAAATGTGTTTATCTGTTTTTTCTGCTGAAAGCCTTTGTAAGTGTCTGAGTTAATATTAGCCAAAAGCTCATTTTGTTGGACTTTTTGCTTGAAATATTAAGTAAATGTTAAACATAAATATGGAATTTCTGTTGCATGCATATCATTTCACAATTAATTAAATTTTATTCCCAAAATGAAGCGAATTTACCTATTCCTCCTTTCGGTATGTATGGTACTTGGACTGAATGCCCAGGAAATACCCACCCTGGTTATCAATGAAATTGACTATGATCAACCAGGGTCTGACACTGCTGAATTTGTTGAAATTAAGAACATTGGAAATGCAGCTGTGAGTTTGAATGGTGTTGAAATTGTGCTAGTAAATGGCAGCAATGGAACCTCTTACAACACCACCAAATTAGCTGATGTTGAGTTAAAAGCAGGAGAATATTATATCATATGTTATGGTAATAATACTTCTGAATATTGCAACCAAACTGTTTCCGCAGGCCTTCAAAATGGTGCTCCGGATGCTATTCAATTAACGTTTGATGGTGACACCCTCGATGCTGTCAGCTATGAAGGTACAATTGATGGTGCTACCGAAGGTACTGGAATTGTTACCGGAGATAATAATATGGAATCAGATCTTAGCCTTTCCCGATCTCCGGATGGCTCAGATACCAACGATAACGATGCTGATTTTGTTCTTGCATGTATAAGTCCAGGATCGGCTAATAATTCTTCTCGTAGCTGTCTGACTACAACTGACAGTGCAATGGTCCAGATCATTCATAATTCTCCGGCACCTACAGTAGATATATATGCCAATGGTGATTTACTAGTTGATGATTTCAGTTTCCGCTCTGCTACTCCTTTTGTGACTGTTCCCGCAGGAATAAATATTGAAATTGCTGTGGCGGGAGCTGCTAGTAGTTCTTCTGAGGAGGCCATCGCTACATTCGATGTCACCTTTATGGCCAACCAAAATTACATTGTGATGGCAACTGGTATTGTTGGAGACGATGCTACTCCTTTTAAACTAAGTACTTTTGACATGGGCAGAAAGGTGGGAACTGATCCTGCAAGTGTAGACTTACTATTATTTCACGGTTCTCCTGATGCACCAGGAGTAGACGTCAAGGTCGCTGGCGCAGTAGCGGTGGACAATTTAGTCTATGATGAATTTCGAGGTTATTTTTCCTTCCCTGCAAGACAATACTTCTTTGATATTGTACCTGATGCTGATAATACTACTTTAGTTGGAACCTACCGGGCCGATATAGGTGGATTAGGAGGCAATGCAATGACTTTATTTGCTTCCGGACTATTATCTTCTGATCCTGGTTTTGGCCTCTGGGTGGCAGATGTAGATGGGAATACCAGCGAGCTGGAGCGTGTCTTTTTAGATACAGCTAATGTGCAAATTATTCATAATTCACCTTTTACCACAGTAGATATTTATGCCAACGGTGATATAATTTTACCAGGATTCGAGTATGGAGACGCTACTCCCTATTTACGACTTCCCGCAGGTTTAGAATATGAGATTGCGGTGGCACCAGCTCCCAGCACCTCTGCAAGCGAGGCTATCGCAACTTTCAACGTAACATTCGATGCAAGTCGTACCTATGCCGTAATTGCCAATGGAGTGCCAGGAGATGAATCTAATCCATTTAATTTAGAAGTAAATGCAGACTTAAGAACCAACGCTACAGTAGAGGATGAAATAGATATTATAGCTTTCCATGGTTCCGCAAGTTCTCCAAATGTTAATATTATTGTCAGTGGAGGGGATACTCTATTTAATGGCTTGGCTTATAAGGACTTTTCAAGCTATGTTTCTGTTCCTGCAGGGACCTATACTTTGGAAGTTAACCCAGATGGAACAACAGATGTTGCTGCTTCTTTCGTAGCGGATTTAAGTGGTTTAGGAGGGCAGTCTGTTACGGTAGTAGCCCGTGGCGACCTTAATTCTGATGAAGACCCATTTACTTTAGTTGCGGTTTTAGGAGATGGTTCATCTGTAGCTTTACCACGCACACCTTCTGCAAATGTTCAAGTTATTCATAATGCGATTGCTCCTACAGTAGATATATATGCCAATGGTGAATTATTAATTGATGATTTTGAATTTCGAAATGCTTCCAAATTTATGGAGCTTCCGGCTGAAGTTGATATTCAGTTAGCAATAGCGGCTGATACCTCAACATCAGCTGCCAGTGCTATAGCTACTTTTGATGTAAATTTTGATAATGGTAAAGAATACATCGTAATAGCCAATGGAGTACTAGGAAATGAATCTACTCCTTTTGGCTTATCAGTAACCGATATGGGGCGCTCTAAAGCCAGCGATGCTTCCGAGGTTGATCTGATTGCTTTCCATGGCTCCCCTGGAGCACCGGAGGTGGATGT
>JANQPA010000027.1 GCA_028285545.1 Saprospiraceae bacterium
AACTAAAATTTTTACTTTAATATGTATCTGCTTATAAAAAAGCAAAAAATATATTTTTTTAAAGTCAATTTTTTCCAAAAATTGACTTTTTACACAACCTCAATTTATTTTTCCTAAAATTTCAAGAAACTTTAGTACTCTGCAAGTAATTTTCAACGGAAGCCCTAAAAAGAGAACCTAATTTTTTAGTTACCGCCCCAGGCTGGCCATTCCCAATTTGGTAATCATCAATCTGAACTACAGGCATTATCCTTTTGGTTGAGCTGGTAATAAAAACTTCTTTTGCTTCTTTCAATTCATTTACAGAAACTTCTCTTTCTTCTAGAGGAAAATATTTGCTAGCCACCTTAGTTGTTTGTTTTCTGGTGATTCCTCTGAGTATTTTATTTCCAGGAGTAATGATTCTTTCATCTTTTGTTACGATAAAAATATTGGCTCGGACGGATTCTCGGACAAAGGAACCATCATGGTATAGTACCTCCACAGCGCCAGCTTTTTTGACCTCTTTTAAGACCTTAATCCCCATGGTATAATTAGTGGTTTTTACCTCTGGAAAATCTCTTTGATAATCAACAGAAATTAATCTGGCTCCTTCAATGTACTTTGAGGCAGAGAAACCTCCAACCGGATACATCATCATCATAAAGGAGGGCTCAACAGGAGAATAACAATCATCAGATAGTCCGCCGGTACAAACCAGGCGCATACCAGCATCTTCAACAGCATTGGCATCAATAAGCTCAAAAATCTTTTCTTTCAGGCTTTTTTGATCAAGGCCTAAATCCAGCTGCATTAAATTAGTAGAGTTTATAAAGCGCTCTACATAATCATCAATAAATAAGGGCTGTCCGGATTCGATCAAAAAGTAATCAAATACGCCGTATCCTCTAATTAAGCCAAGATCATTGACGTGTACGGTAGCTTGATTTTTTTCTACCAATTGACCGTTGATGTTATAATACTTAATCATGATAGATGATTTGGGAATTGGTTATTAGTTATTTGGTTATTAGTTATTGGTTGACTGGTTAATTGTGTTTATGGTTAAAGGGGGGTTGAAAATAAATTTTGGTGTAAAATTATTCATAAAGATGGGGGAAAGGTAAGAAAATAAGCCTTAAAAACAAGCAGTAAAAAATTGAATAATTCAAATCATAAAAAAACTTTGGATTTTAAAACAAAAACAATAACTTCATTCCACTTTGGAAATAGACTAAGAATTTTATTTCCCATTATACTGAAACTCCAAATTAAGTACACCCCACACGTGTGCACATACAGTATAGTTGATTATCTAACCACTAAAAAAAGACCTATGAGCTTCGACACCAAAAACATAAGAAATGTCGCCTTGCTTGGACACTCTGGATCCGGAAAAACCACCTTTGCTGAAACGATGTTATTTGAGGCTAAAGCATTAACCAGACGTGGCAATGTAACAGATGGATCTACAGTATCTGATTACTCAGATATTGAGAAGGAACGCGGCAGTTCAATTTTTAGTTCTATGATGCACGCTAAATGGAAAGATTCAAAAATAAATATAATTGATACTCCAGGTTTTGATGATTTTGTAGGAGAGGTCGTGTCCTCTTTAAAAGTAGCCGATACAGCCGTAATTGTACTAAATGCAAAAAGTGGTGTAGAAGTGGGAACTGAATTGATATGGGAATATGTTGAAAACTATAAAACCCCTTCTCTTTTTGTAATTAACCAAGTTGATCATGAAAAAGCTGACTTTGAAAGCACTCTTGAACAAACAAAAAGTACTTTTGGCAATAAGGTCATTCCTGTCCAATATCCATTACAGGTAGGTGATGGTTTTAATACCATTGTAGATGCTTTAAGAATGACCACCTATGTTTTTTCTCCGGATGGAGGCCGCCCCGAGAAAAAACCTATTCCGGAATCAGAAATGCAGCGAGCACAAGAAATGCATAATGCACTAGTTGAAGCGGCTGCAGAAAATGATGAAGAATTGATGGAGAAGTTTTTCGATGCAGGTAGCCTGACAGAAGAAGAATTAGCAGCGGGCTTACGAATAGCTATTGCCCATCAGGAAATATATCCCGTTTTCTGTTGTTCTGCCCTAAATAACATGGGTAGCGGTAGAGTCATGGGCTTTATTAATGACATCTGTCCTTCCCCGGCAGATCGCCCGGAAGCTCCTCTGGAAAATGGAGATACACTCGCTTGCTCTTCCGATGATGATGCTACTTTATTCATCTTTAAGACCATTTCTGAACCTCGAATTGGTAATGTTTCTTACTTTAAATTATATTCTGGCGCTTTAAAATCAGGAGACGAATTAGTAAATAGTAATAATCGTTCTACAGAGCGTATCAGTCAAGTCTATTTGGCTAATGGCAAAGACCGTACACAAGTAGATGAGCTTAAAGCAGGGGATATTGGAGTAACTGTAAAACTCAAAAATTCACATACCAATGATACCCTAAACCCAAAGGGTAATGATCGCAAAATTGAACCTATACAATTTCCTGAACCACGTGTTAGAGTAGCCGTTGAGCCTCCCGGAAAGGCAGATATGGAGAAATTAATCAAAGCTCTAAATAGTATTGCCGAAGAAGATCCAACACTTATTTTGGAACAGTCCCAAACTTTAAAGCAGACTTTATTACATGGCCAGGGGCAGTTGCATCTGGATTTGATTAAGCACCGTGTAGAGGTTATGAATGGTATTTCCATGGAATTTATTAAACCTCGCATTTCCTATCGGGAAACGATTACAAGAGCTGCTAATACTTCTTACCGGCACAAAAAACAATCCGGTGGTTCTGGACAATTTGCCGAAGTACATATGCGCATTGAACCTTATTTTGAGGATATGCCAGATCCCGATGGCTTGACGGTTAGAAATAGAGAAGTAGAAGATTTAGCATGGGGTGGCAAGCTTGCCTTCTACTGGTGCATTGTTGGAGGTTCTATTGATGCTAAATATGGTAATGCCATTAAGAAAGGAATTCTATCAAAAATGGAAGAAGGCCCTCTTACTGGATCACCATCCCAAAATATTAGAGTATGTATCTATGATGGTAAAATGCACTCCGTCGATTCCAATGATATGGCTTTCATGTTGGCCTCTACTCAGGCTTTTAAAACTGCTTTTAAAGAAGCAAAACCAGAAATCATGGAGCCTGTATATGAGGTGGAAATTCTTTGTGCAGAAGATGTGATGGGAGAAATTATGGGTGATCTACAAACCCGTAGAGCTTCTATTATGGGTATGGGATCGAAAGGTCACTATCAGAAAATTATTGCCAAAGTTCCACTGGCAGAAATGTATAAATATTCTTCTACGCTTCGATCTCTGTCCCAGGGGCGTGCTAAGTTTAGCAAAAAATTCGCTGAATTCAATTCCGTTCCGCATGATGTGCAAAAGCAATTGATTGCAGCACATCAGGAAGAGGAAGCTGCAGCTTAAATTTTTATTCAGGTGGCGCCAGGCGCCACCTGAATATTATCATGGATCTGTTCTGACAAATCGCTGTCCATAGGATTCCGTTCTCACCCCACCAGGCCAGCCACCAAAGCGGCGATAAGCTACCGGACTATAAGGATTAAACTCTCCATAAGGACGATCATGGGTATAAAAACCTCCTCCTCTAAATCCAAATCCTTCAGTTTCATATAATCCTTTGGGCCATTCCTCAACATTTGCTTCTCCATAATTACTAATCCTGCCATCTCCATGTTGCCCTGTAAAAGAACGTCCTTTGGGATCTCCGAAGGTGATTACTCGCTCCCAGATGCTGCCGGCTAGATCCATTACCCAATAATAAGAAGCCCCAAAAGCAGGTAGATTGTCATCATTGAGTTGACTTTCTTCCAAACCATTCAACATAATAAGTTTGTCATCACGATTAACAATCCTTTGAAGAGTGGTCCGGGAATCGGTTCCCCAGGGAAAACCTTTGGCTATAGGAGTACGAGGCCCACGACAAGCTTTAACAAATTCAAGTTCAGTCATAGGCCGCAAGCCAGCCCAATCTGCAAAAGCCATCCCATCATCCCAACTGGAATAATTGAGGGGCTGTTCTGGTGATTCAGCATAATAAACCCCATCTTTAGCATATATGGTACCTCTATGTTCATAATAATCTTTCATACCGATCATCAATCGGTACATGGTCATACGTGAGGTAAGGGTGTTCAGAAAATCAACATACTGGCCTTGCGTGACCTCATATTTCATAATATAATATGGCTTTACCCCCTTAGGAAAAGAAGCGGGGATTGGCCCCTGGCCATCCCCCTCATAATTATATCGTCCGTGGTAATAGCCTAATTTCCCTTTCTCACGCCCAACTTCAATGACCTGATCCTCTCGTTCAATTTGATATAATCCAAGGTCTTTATGGTTATTACCTTCACCCCATTGGTAGACTCCTCCAAATCTGAGTGAGAGGGTATCTGGGTCACCTAAGGTATACCCACCTGGCGGGATGTACACCATTTCAAAACCATAAGCATAAAAATCATTTTGTCTTACATTAAAGTTACCTAAGGATTCTAAGTCCAGGCGTAATCTAATAGTGGCATGAACGTCTCCACGGCTTTTCTGTGCGGGAAAAACAAAGACACCAGTTCGGTCCTCTGGTGTTTTGAAATCTAGTTGAGGACCTTCATGGACGGTGGCAGTATGTCCATCAGCCAAAAGTTTAGCATGGCGGTATCCCCCTCCGGGGTTTACATATTTTGCAAATAGCCATACTGCATCATGGTTTTTGTCATTATGCCAGGAGTTCTCCCAGGTAATAGTTACATCAGCAAAAAGTTGATCTCCCTCATAATAAATAATGGAATTGTCAATTTTTAAGTTGGAAGCTGTCAGAGACAAAAAACTAAATACAACAAAAGCAAAAAGGAAAGTGAGTAACAGTCGGGTCTTCATGGTATCTATTCTTTTTAGTAAACAATTAATCTTTGCCAATTAAGTTACAATTTATCAGACATGTCCTATCCAGACCGTACAGGTCTTAAACAAGAATTAACATTTCTATTCCCTCCTATAGCCGCCTTTGCCTTCTTTTAAGATTGCTATTAACAAGTTATATCCTTAAAAATTAGACATGACATATGCGAATCACGAGCTAAATTAGAATAGCCTAATGATAATTCATTTGCCTGGAAGGCAAACATAGCATTTGGGGTTGTGTAAAAAGTCAATTTTTTCCAAAAATTGACTTTAAAAAAATATATTTTATCCTTTTTAAGTGCAGAATATATATTAAAATAAAAACTAAAATTTTGTAAAATTTTAGTTTTTACACAACCCCATAGATTCATGCATTATTATCTGCCCTGGAAGGGCTTAACAGGATCAGCTTTGATCTTGTTAAGCCCTTCCAGGGCAGATATTTTTCTTATTTCTAACCAAGGGCTTCCCCCTTGGTTAATTTGTCAAACCCTTCCAGGGTAGGGTTTCTTACAAACTATTTAGCTCGTGATTCGCATGACATGTCTAGATATGTCATGTCTAAAAATGACATGCCTCTTCTTTCTATCTCAATTCAAACTGAAGAAAAATGAAGTAAATATTTTGAGATCTTCGTAGCTTACACAAAAAAGATTCTTAATCTAGCCTTTTCTGGTGCATTACAGTTTTAATTTTATTATCATGAATCGATTTTTAGCTATCCAAATCCTTTGTTTGGTTTTCTCATTAGCCAGCATACCAAATATTCAAGCCCAATCCTTAAAGAAAAAAGAGATCCTTCAATTTGCAGATGATTATTTTCTGCCAGCTATTCATGATTTAAGATCGTTTTTGACAATTCCAAATGACGGCCATTTTCCAGAGCAAATCCAAGCTCATGTTGATTGGTGCACAAAGAGATTCAAAGAGTTGGGCTTTGAAACTCATTTGCTGACAACCAGCGGTGCTCCTCAGGTTTTTGCTCAACACATCCTTAAGAAGGATGCCAAAAGCGTACTTTTTTATTTGCAAATTGACGGTCAACCTGTTGATTCTGCCGCCTGGTTCCAGGAAAGTCCTTATCAGGCAGTTCTTAAAGAAAAAAATGGAGAAGATTGGCAAATTATCGACTGGAAAAAATTAGATAAGAATTACAATCCGGAATGGAGAATATTTGCTCGCTCAGCATCCGATTCAAAAGGGCCTGCAATGGCTTTTATGACTGCTCTCAAAATTTTTAAGGATAAAAACCTGAATGCTGACTTTAATATAAAAGTAATCATGGATTTTCAGGAAGAAATGGGCTCGCCCTCACTAGCTCCTGCCGTAGTAAAATACAGAGATCTAATGGAGGCAGAAATGGTGCTTATAATGGATGGAACCAGGCATTTATCAAATTTACCTACCCTTACTTTTGGAGCCAGAGGAATTGCTACCGCCACCATCACAGTACATGGGGCCAGAAGGGACTTACACAGTGGACAGTATGGTAATTTTGCCCCAAATCCTGTTTTTAAACTATCCAAACTCATAGCTGGCATGAAAGATGATGAAGGAAGAGTCATTATTCCAGGATGGTATGACGGCATCTCATTAAGTGAAAAAAGGAAGGCCATTATTAATGATGTTCCAGAAGATCAAAGTGAAATCATAAAATCATTGGGTTTTGCCCAGGCCGATAAAGTGGGAGGCACTTACCAGGAAGCACTTCAATATCCTTCCTTAAACATCAGAGGCTTGCAAGCTGCCTGGACTGGCCAAAAAGTACGGACCATCATCCCCGGCAAGGCAACTGCCGAAATAGATATGCGATTGGTACCTGAGTCTGATGGCCTTAAGCAAGTTCAGCTCTTAAAAGAATATATTGAATCAAAAGGGTATCATCTGATTGAGGGAGAGCCCACTGAAGAAGACCGAGCCAAATATCCCAAATTGGCCACCTTTACCTATCGAATTGGCTCTAAACCATTTCGCACAGAAATTAATTCTCCAATAGGTGATTGGTTAGGCTTAGCCATGGAAAGAGTGTATGGAAAAAAATTCGTTCGTATGGCTACCACAGGAGGGTCTCAGCCTATTGCCCCCTTTATTTCTACTCTGAATATTCCCGCTGTATCCGTCCGTATCCCAAATCCTGATAATAGTATTCATGCACCTAATGAAAACTTGAGGTTGGGTAATTTTTTAGAGGGGATTCAAATGTGCCTGGCCGTCTTGAGTCAGAAGAGATAAATTTTAATTAAGGACTGAGGGCGGCCGCCTTCAGTCCTTAATTTACCGAACCCAATTTACTAACTGGGGATGACATGCCAATAGACAGCCATAAAATGGCAGAAGCTACCTATCAATACAAACACATGAAAAATTGCATGATTGAAGGGGAGCTTTCGGATACTATAAAATACTGCACCTACTGTATAGGAAAGTCCTCCAACTGCCACCCAAATCAATCCATTTTCAGACAAATTGGCAACCAAAGGCTTAATGGCGAAAATGATGATCCAGCCCATAAATACATACATGATGGTTGACAACAACTTGTATTTCCCTGTGAAAAATAATTTCAGAATGATACCCATTAATGCCAGTCCCCAAATAATACCAAAGATGGTCCAGCCGATTCTCTCAGGTAGGATAATTAAGGAAAAGGGAGTATAGGTTCCGGCAATAAGGATGTATATGGCTGCATGATCAAAAATTTTTAAACGATGCCTTAGCTTTTCTTCTTTAGCACTATGGTAAAGGGTGGAAGCCGCATATAATATTATTAAACTGAGGCCAAAAACAATTACGCTAACCTTATATAAAAAATCATGGTGATGGTTTGATCGAATTATCAAAAAAATCAAAGCTATAATGCTTAAAAAGAAGCCAAGGCCATGTGAGAGGATATTTAATCTTTCTTCGGTAGGTGAATAGAGTTGTGTTTGTTTCATTTAATTTCCATTCATTTTTATTTGATTCTGCACTTTTTCAATTTCAAGGATAGCTTGGTTTTTGGAAAGGGGATTTTTTATTGTAATATAGAATTGTGGCGATTGCAAATCGCCACGAGCGGATAACGACTTTTTGAAAAGATAGGTAAGGCAGATTTAAAATTTAGAAGCTTGTTGCATCATTTTTGAGAAAAGTTCTGCTTGGATATCTTCGATAGAAAATATTTTTATATGTCGCATTTGTTTACCAGTACCTTCTAAAAGATTTTCGTGATCATCAATTTTTTGAAAATTCATGAATCCAAGGGTGACATGTTTTTTTGCAAGCGCCAAATAACAATAATCTTTTTCCGTACCATAAACTGGCCTTCCCCATTTGAATTGTTCTTTGGAATTTGGAACGGCTTTTTCTATCAGCATTCGTAGAGTATTTAAAATCACTCTTTGATCTTCGTTAGCTTTTTCGATAAAATCGCTTACTTCTTTAATGGTTGTCATTGTTTGTTTTTTGGCTTGAAAGATTATTTGATAGTATTCTTCTTTGCTTTTGACTTTAGAAATAATGATAGCATAAGTGTAAAGGCCATCCCTGTAATAAGATTTCCAATAAAGGAAAATTTTGCTTGTGTCCAAGTACTATAATAAAGAGTTTGCTCTTTAATTTTTTCTGTAATTTCTTCTTGACTAAAAATAGTTTTATCGAGTTTCTCTATAAGTATTTGTTGAAGTTCCGGCATATAACCGGGATATATTAATTCATAAAATATTATTGTGAAAATTACCGAAAATATAGCTGTAGATATACTACATAAAAAGCCTGTTAATAAGGCTTGCTTAAAGGTTAGTGAATTTCCATTTAATTTTTTGAATTTACTGAGGCAGATGAACAACCCAACCAACAATAATATATATAATGAAATGAAAAGGAGTGTTCCTCCATACATTAGCAAGTCATTCTCAACGGCTTTTGGTCCTACTAAATTAAAACATAGTAAAATTAGCATAATAATACTTCCTGCCAGTGCAATACAAAGTCCTGTTAATAAAGGGATAAAATGTCTTCGATCCATATTCTAGTGATTTTGCCTATCCCGTACAAATCTTTCACTTTTCTATGATCTATTTATAAAAAAGGGGGGTGCAAAAAAGGGTGGATTTATTAAATCAGCCTATTTTATTGAGAAGAATAGCGAAAAAGACTTATCAGTTCTTTTCGATTTTTTACCTCAATTTTCTTATATATATTATTGATATGGGATTTAATAGTTGACAGTTCTACGTAAAGCTGATCGGCAATTTCCTTATTCTTTTTGCCTGCCACTATTAACTGAATAATCTCTTTTTCTCTTGAGGTAAATTCAAAATCATTTAAACTTTTCCTTTCTATTGTCGGATTTGACCGGCCTAAAACAATTCCAAAAGAAAAAATCAGAACTATAAACGGGATTAATAGCAAAGAGTTAAGATAGTTGATTTGAACGATCCCGTAATAGGCAGAAAAATAAAACACATTAAAGGCCAATACAGATACTACAACTAAAATGCATACTCCTAACAATAAAGTTTTAAGGGAAATGTTTTTCAAGAAATTCATCATCAATAATTAACCATAAAAAATAAATTTAAAATAAAATTATCATTTTGATATTAATCAATTAATAACTCCTTAAACTCGGCTACTAAATCGTAATAAACTCCCCAACCAAAATTGTAAGTTTTATCTATTAAGTCTTGGCAATAAAATCTAAAATAAGGTTCTAACTTTTCAGATTTAAATTCAGTTAAAACCTTACCCGAGTTATCACTTAATTCAAGTTCGTAATACTTTTTTACGGAATTAAATTTATCATATAGTTTCCTGATCTCTTGAATCAATTCTTTTTCTGATAATGAGTTTAAATATTTATTCAACTCTTTTTTCATATGTAAAATTTAAGGTATCTGATATTACAAACAGTCCTATAATAAATAAAGCACCAAAAACACTCCCAAAGTGCCCTTGATGCCTTAAAGTATTTTGAATGAAGATTCTTAGCAAAGAAAACCTTTCAAAAATCTATTCATCTCTATCTATACTCTATACATTTCTACTTGTTTCTGAATATCACTCAGACTTCGTAAGCCCATATTTCTTTTACATCAGGCAGAAATTTTTACACCAAACAAAACGATCAATTATAAAACTTCCAATGGAAGTCGACAGATTTAGGATAGCCTGCATCTACCTTGAAGGTTGACCATTTCATCCGATAATATTTCCCTGCTGCAAAAAAGTAGATCAAATCCGGATTGCTGGGATGATTTACTGCTGCATCAATCCTTAAAGGAATTCCTTTGAATTGATTCACTGCTGGTTTGGGATAACCCGCATCAACTGCGAATTTATTATCCCAATTAACACGATAATAGTTACTTCCTGAAAAGAAATAGATGTATTTATCGTCCTTTGGATTAACAAGCGCTGCATCAATTTTATTAGGAGCCCCTTTGAAGGTACTCGCAATAAATTTAGGATAGCCAGAATCGACTTTGCCCTGACTAATTCGATAGCGATAATATTGAGACCCTGAAAAAAAGTAGATAATATCTTTATTTCTAGGATGATTTAAGGTTGCATCGATATCCGAGGGAACTCCTGGAAACCGAGAGCTTATGGCTGTTGCAGGTCCGCTAGCCTTTCCACTTACCCAATGTACCTTGCTTACTTTATTTCCTTGAAAATGGTAGACATATTCTTCATTCAATAATACACTGGCCGTTATTCCGGAACCATTAGAAGATGTATTACTGGCAATACATTTTGGTCTGGAAGCGGAAGAGGTAGTTAGAGGGTTTTGATAGGTACGTACTCTCCAAAGTTTATTTCCCTGGATGACATACAAACGGTCATTAGTCGCAACGATCTTTTCAGCTAGTAACCAATCACCAACTGTGCCTTGGTCATTACGCATTTCAAGGCTAACATTATTGCTAAGGTTATGGCGCCACAATTTCCCTCCATGTAATAAGTATAGATAATTGCCAAGAGCAGCCATCGACGGAGTTCCATTCCAGCCGCTTCCCAGGCTGGTTGACTTCCCGTTGGCATCCACTTTATAAAGTGTTCCTTTATGAATGGCATAGATATGATTACCAGCAGTTGTCAGGCATTCTGTACCTCCCCAGCCACTTCCAAGATCTTGAGATTCCTCCCCTACTCTTTTCTTCCACAATTTCCCCCCCTGAACAGCATATAAGTGGCCATTTAATGAAGTCAATGCTTCGGTACCTGTCCAGCCGCCACCCATATCGTTTGACCCTGCCTGGTTCCTACCACTTTGCCACATATGGGCATCTGGAAATCCCTGAACAGAGTACAAATAACCATCCATAGAACACATAGCGGCGGTAAATTCCCAACCAGTACTTATGCTTTTTGAAGATACTGTGGGCGTGGTTTTCCATAGCTGACCACCATGCACTGTAAATACATCATCCCCGTAGGCCGTCATAGCGGCAGCTCCTCCCCAACCTGTTTCTCCTATTTGTTCATAAGTGAGATAGGGATTTTGTCCAATATTGAGTGCCATTAGGAGTTTAATAAAATAAGGGTGATGATTATAAAAATCTACTGCAATTACATTCATTCCTTTTCGCGTATCTGGCATATGGTGCCAGGCTGAGATCATTTCCAAGACCTTTGGCAATAGCAAGTCCTTGGTGGTGCCAAAAACATTAAGAGACCATGCTACAAGATGGGTAATCGTCAAAGCATCGGAGGTTGCTGACTTAAGTTTTGCAGGTAATTTAGCTTTCATCTGTCCAATTTTTTCCTCGACAGTAGAGAAAAGCATAGTAGGATTAGTGAAGTTTTTCAACAGGTCACTCTCCTTTTTATACAAAAACTCCTTATCGGCATAAATAAATGTGGAATTTGACCAGTACTTTCCAGGCCATTCAATATATACCCGCTTATTGCTGCGCTTTAAGCTACCAACCTTGAGGTCAGAACAAGGAGAGATTATCATTCCTCCAAATGTGTCATCGAGTAGTTTCGCCAATAATTTTTTCTGGGCGTCAGTCATCTTATCTTCTCCGTTAGAACACTGAAACTCCAGGTTTTGACATAGCTGTGAACTCCCTGTTCGGACATGTAGAATAACAATTTCTTCTGGATGCCTTTGCAAAAACAACTTTATGTCATTTAATTGGGGAACTAACTGCTGATTGGGAGCTGAAGAACCTCCATGATGGAGATAAAAGGTATTTGCTGCAAATAGTCCAGTCTCTTTACGCAAGTTAGCATTCTCTGTGACATAGGAAATCCGCAAATCAAAATATCGGATTCCCCCTTCTAGTTGAGCTTTGAAGCTTTGATCTTGTGTACGTACTGGAGTAGTTAAAAGAGGAGAAAAAGAACCAGAATCATGTGTTCCGGGAATAATGATATCTGTTAATTGTTTATTGTCAATAAAACTACGGAGATCTCCCATCCAGTTATCAGGTTTCCAGTGTTGACCATTGACTATTGCAGGAAAACATAAGAACAAAAAAGTAAATAAAAGTCCTGGCAAAAACAAGGTGAAAAAAGCCTTTGAATAGATCATACTTTTAATTTGAAAATTTTTCATGCTGCAGAATTTAGATGGTTTCTTAATGGTTACTTACATCAGCAAGATCAACCAGTAATGCTATTTTCTGCTGTTCTTATTTTTCAAATGAGAGAAACTATTTTTCAGAAGAGTAAAAATGATAGGTCTTATTTTTCAAGTGCATGAAAAATAAGACCTAATAAACTGAAGATTAACATTTAATACAGTATTAAACTTTTCTTCAATTCTAGGAAAGGAAAGCTCTATTTTCTTTTTCTATATTCACTGGGAGGCATCCCAAAGGCCTGATGAAAGGTCTTTGAGAAGTAATTTGGATCCGTAAAGCCGACCTCGTAGGCTACTTCTGCGATGGTTTTTTGTTCATCCTCTAACAATTCTTTGCCTTTTTGCAGACGAATCATTCGGACAAACTGTGAAGGGGTTTGCCCGGTTAGGGCTTTTAATTTTCGGTACACTTGGATTTGACTCATGGCCATGCCCGAAGCTAATTCAGGTATAGTAAAATCAGCATTATTGAGTTTAGGAATTATTTTCTCTCGTAATTGTGTGAGGAAATCATTTTCAGGATCTGGCTGTCCATTATCCTTTTTTAATTTTGCCACAGCTCCAGAAGTATACAAAGATTGAAGAGAGCGGCGTAACTCAATGAGTTTTTCAACTCTTACCAACAATTCCGTTTTATCGAAGGGTTTAAGCAAATACGCATCTGCTCCATATTTAAGTCCTTTAACTTTGTCTTCTTGCGTAGCCTTGGCTGTCAATAAAATTATGGGGATATGGCTCGTGCGAATATTGGCCTTCAATGTTTCACAAAGTTCAAGTCCATCTTTCACTGGCATCATAATATCGCTTATAATAAGGTCGGGAATCGTTTCCAATGACCGATCTATTCCCTCCTCTCCATTATGGGCTATCAGAATTTCATAATGAGGGCTCAAAATAGACTGCATATAAACAACGAGATCTGGATTGTCTTCTGTGATTAATACCAGTGGTCGGTCAAAACTATCCCACAAAGACCTTGTCATTAGTGAAGCCTGTTTTTGATTATTTTCAGTACTTAAGTTCGCAGGCATTACTGGCTTTTCTAAAGTGGCTTCCTTGCTAATGGGCAAAAAACACTCGATGGTGGTCCCTTTACCAACCTCACTCTTAGCTTCAATTTTTCCACCGAGCAAATGGGTCAGTTCTTTGGTGTAGGCCAAACCAATACCTGTCCCTTCTGCATAATTAACGCCCCCTTCACCTTCCACCTGATAAAAACGATCAAAAATATAAGGCATTTGTTCTTCAGATATCCCTTTTCCTGTATCCTGCACCTTTATTTTCAGGTATTCCCCTTCTTCTTTTAAATGTAGTATCACCTTTCCTCTTTCTGGCGTAAATTTCAGAGCATTAGAAAGCAGATTATAAACGATGTACTGCAGCTTTTCCTCATCAAAATCCATTAAGATTTGATCCTCTTCCGTATAAAAGGTAAGTCGGAGGTTCTTTTCTTCTGCCATTGAAAAAAAAGACTCTGTCAAATAACGGATAAAAGCGACTACATCGGATTGGACCATCTTTAATGGAAGGCTTCCTTTTTCAAGTTTGGACAGGTCCAGAAGCTGATTAATCAATTGGAGTAAATTTTGACTGTTGCGGAGGATCAGTTTTTTTTCTTGTTCATTATCTTTGATATTGCCTGCCATTCCCATGATAACAGTTAGCGGCGTTCGAAATTCATGGGTGATGTTGGTGTAAAAACGGTTTTTTAAATCGTTCAGCTCATTTAGCTGGGCTTGTTTGTTGCGCTCTTCCAGAAGACTTAATTCCTGTTCGCGCAATTGCAGGCGTTGTTCGTTGGCGCGAGCTTCCTCTTCCATTGATTTTTTCTGAGCAGCCAATAAATTGGCCTGGACTTCATTATGTTCCCTTTCCAGTTTACTCTGTTTAAATCCAATAGCCAAGCCAAATAGCACTAAGGCCAGAATCATACTGGCATAGTTCAAGACAATTAGTCCATTGACCAGATCAATGGGTTCCCGCTCAAAAGATAAAATTAAGTAATTCAGGCATATGAGACATGCTAATACCGTCAGAGGAATGAAGGCAATTAAAAAGAAGCGGGCCGGCTTAAAACCCTTTCGAATAATCCTGATGGCCATTATCGCTACAAAAAGAAAACCAAACGCCAGGAGAGCAAAACAGATATTTGTGCTTGGCAGATAAAAAAAACCAAACCAGAAATAAGGGTCATAAGGAAAAATTTCCGGAGCCAGGTAGTAAATTCCCCCTGTAATAAATACCAAAAAAGGAAGAAAAGCTAAAACCCAGGCTACTTTAATTGCTTTTGGAGCATAGGTCTTAAACTCTAGGTAATGCACACTAAATCCTAACAAACCCCATAAAGTGATACTAGTTGACAGCAACCAACTAATGGCCATATCAAACCAATTGGTAATAATGGGAGTTAGATCATTGATGATACTATAGGATCCCATAGGAGAAGGTGCGACTACGGATACTAGAAACCCAAACCACATTAAAGAATGAAAAGCATGCTCTTTTTTTCGAGACATAAAAAACCAAAACAAGTAAAATAGACATGCAAAAGATAAAGTGGATATCATGACGGCCGCATACAATTTATACTTTTCTTCCATTGTCCTCAGATAGTCCTCGTCAATTTGCCAAAGGAATTCAGAAAAGGGCATCCTATCGTGGGCATCAAAATCGATGACCCTTACAAAGATCTCTTTACTTTCCTGTGCTCCTAATTTAACATGAAAAAAATTCCTCCAGTCGGGTATGGGCTTTTCCAAAATTGGCCTCAAATATCCTGAATAAAATGTCTCTAAACGACCGGTCGAGTCTCGTGTGATAATCATCGCATCATTCCATCCTATGCCTAAGATACCCACTGACAGGGAAAAGGTATGTTCAAGGGTATCGGGATTCCGCACCTGGGTATATTGCCAGAAGGGTTTCAGCATGTATTCATGACTTTCCATTTGGTCAACAAAGTGGAATCCGCCCTGGTCAAACACACCTAATACTTCCTGGATAGAAAGGGAGGTATCGGGATCTGGTAAAACCTGATTGCCATACTCCAGTTCAATAAATCGGTATTGCATCAGTGAGGGTGCGATAATCTGGCCTGGTATTTGCAGATCAAATACAGGCTGACGGATGATGCCCATATATTCAGTGACATTATTAGCCTTCATACCAAAAGGATTGCTGCCCCCATCTTTTGGCTTTACCTGAGCCCACCATTTATTAGAAGCCATCGTTGCAGAATCCAGATCATAAAATTCAGTGGGAATAAGGGTAAAACTCCAGATGTTATTCCCTTCATGTTTCATCAATGAATGAACAGAAGCGTTTTCCCAGAGCCCTTGTAGGCTATCTCCGGCGTATTTAGGATGAATAGACCAAAAGTAGAGCGAATCCTGGCCGATCATGCTTTTTCCCTTTATGCATTTATTCAGATCAAAAAAGATGGTAACTGTAGAATCTACCCTAAAATCAGCAGGTTCGGTCCATAGTTTTTGGGCCTTATTCTGGATGCTAAAGAATAGGATGAAAAAATAAATCAAATATATGCGTAGCTTCATCACATCTTCATACTTGGCTTGATAATAAATCTAAGCAGGTACTCATTCAAAATTAAATATAAATCTACTGCGGCCCTGTTAATATTACTTTGAAATATTTTTGAATAAGTCCTTAACTGAATTTAGGTAAAAAATGGCATTTATTCCTTTTCACCTTTGAACCTTCTTCTTCATTCCTAACGATTGATCTAAATTTTCCAGATTAATTTAAAATTGAAGGTATCAAAGTGGCCCCTTCATAAATTCCCTAAGCACCAAATAAAAAGGCACCAATCAAATCCCAAAATTCGATTGATGCCTACCTAAGTAGATTGTAACAATAATTAATTTACAAATGGTTTGCCGGCCACGGCCAGCAAACCATTTGTAAATTAATTATGTGATCCTAAATCCTGTAGATCAGAAAAAAGGAATATTTGCGCATTACCCACACTCCGAAAACCCGCAACTCTTACACATCAGACAGCCTTCTTTATAAATCAGACCATCTGGATCGCCGCAGTTTTTGCATTCTTCTTTAGTGGCTTTGGTACCGTCCGGAATGAATTTCTTTAGTGCCCGGATCACACCATTCTTCCAGGTGTTGATGTAATCTTGTTCCACATTTAAGCCTTCAACTAGATTTACCACATGAACAATGGGCATTCCATGACGTAGTACGCCGGATATTAATTTAGCATAGTTCCAGTATTCCTTGTTGAAAGACCGAGACAGACCTTGAATGGTTATGCAATAACCTTCACGATCCATGAACTGGAAGTCATAACGGTTACCATGATTTTCATCTCTTTCTTTGATCACCCAGCCCTTACTCACATAATCAGGTAAGCGGAAAGTGTCGATAGCTCTACCAGTGAAGATTTCATAGGGTTTTCCTTCAAACAAACCAATGACAGCGATCCAGTCTTCATCATTATTGCGGAAGCGAACAATAGAAGCATCGAGCTTTTTAGGTCGCTTTGGAGAATCCGTTTCTTTGAAAAGAGTTTGATCCACTTCTTCTTCCTTCTTCTCTTCATTAGAAACCAGAACCCCTGAACGAGACCCATCTCTATAAATGGTACATCCTTTACAGCCTTCTTCCCAGGCCGTTTCGTAAATTTTTTGCACCATATCAACGGTAGTTTCCTGAGGAATGTTTACAGTAACACTGATGGAATGGTCCACCCATTTTTGGATGGCACCCTGCATTTTTACCTTTTGTACCCAATCAACATCATTGGCGGTGGCTTTGTAAAAGGGTGATTTTTTCACCAATTTATCCAGGGCCTTACTATCCATTTTAGTCACCTTATTCAAATCATGTCCCTCAACCTGAATCCAATCCAGGAATTTATGGTGAAAAACATTGTACTCTTCCCAGTGATCGCCAACCTCATCTATAAAGGAAACATTCACATCTTTATCATTAGGATTAACTTTACGACGACGCTTATAGCTGATTAGAAATACCGGTTCAATCCCGGAAGAAGTTTGGGTCATTAAACTAGTAGTCCCAGTAGGAGCAATGGTTAGCAAAGCTATATTTCGTCGGCCATATTTCACCATATCCTCATATAATTGAGGTGAGGCTTCTTTCAGGCGATTAATGAAAGGATTGTCTTTTTCACGTTTTACATCAAAAACAGGAAATCCCCCTCTTTCTTTAGCCATATCTACTGAAGACCGGTAGGCGTTTAGTGCAATTGTGCGATGGACTTTTACGGCAAAATCAATGGCCTCATCACTTCCATAACGATAACCCAATGCTGCCAGCATATCTCCTTCTGCAGTAATTCCTACTCCTGTACGGCGTCCTTCAACACAAGTATGGCGGATTTTTTTCCATAAGTTTAGTTCTGTTCCTTTAATATTCATTGATTCGGGATCCTCTTGAATCTTTTCTATAATGCGGTCAATCTTTTCAATCTCCAGATCAATTATATCGTCCATCATGCGCTGGGCAAGTTGTACATGTACTGAAAACTTCTCAAAATTGAAGCGTGCATTCGCAGTAAAAGGATCTTCCACATAGCTGTACAGGTTGATAGCCAATAGGCGACAACTATCATAGGGACAGAGTGGAATCTCTCCGCAAGGATTAGTAGAAACTGTTTTGTATCCCAGATCAGCATAGCAATCAGGGACAGACTCACGAATTACGGTATCCCAGAATAATACACCAGGTTCGGCAGACTTCCAGGCATTGAAGATGATTTTTTTCCAAAGTTTGGTAGCATCAATATCCTTAGTCATTTTTGGATCCTTGGCATCAATAGGAAATTTCTGCTGATAGGTTTGACCTGCCATAGCAGCCTTCATAAAGTCATCGTCAATTCTTACAGAAACATTAGCACCGGTGACTTTGCCTTGTTCCATTTTAGCATCAATAAAGTCACTGGCATCTGGATGTTTGATTGATAAGGAAAGCATAAGAGCCCCTCTCCTACCATCCTGTGCCACCTCACGAGTAGAATTAGAATAACGCTCCATAAAAGGAACAATTCCGGTTGAAGAAAGAGCACTATTCATAACCGGGCTTCCTTTGGGTCGAATATGTGACAAGTCGTGCCCTACTCCACCTCGGCGTTTCATCAGTTGCACCTGCTCTTCATCGGTGCGGATAATTCCGCCATAAGAATCGGCACCATCGCCAATAACAAAACAATTGGATAAGGAGGAAACCTGATATTTGTTCCCAATCCCAGCCATGGGGCTACCCTGAGGTACTATATAATTAAAACCTTTGAGGAGGTCATAAATTTCTTCTTCATTTAAGGGGTTAGGGTATTTTTGTTCTATTCTAGCTATTTCTTTTGCGATGCGACGATGCATATCGTCTGGTGATTGTTCATAGATGTTACCAAAGGAATCTTTCAGGGCATATTTATTCACCCATACACTTGCAGCAAGCTCATCTCCATTAAAATATTCAACAGCCCCCTTGAGCGCTTCTTCGTATGTAAAGGTTTTGGCTTTTTTTAAGGTTACTTGATTAGTCATATTCCTAGCTTTGAAAAGTTTATATATATGTTGAGCACAATAAATTTTAATGGTAAAAAGGGTGCCAATCCTTTTCCCTAATAATTACTTACTGATGGAACTGATAAATGAGTTATTTATGCATGCCTGGAGTTTGCCTATAAAACTTTAAAGGATAAAGTCCATACATGCACTTAGGTCTTAAGTATTAATATTCGACCCGAGATTAATGACCTTCACCGAGATTTTGAGTAATTAATTTTGAGTAGACCTAAAGGCTTCTGGCTAAAATTATACAGAAACGTTCGTACAAGATACGGTCCAGCCCAAATGTTTCCAAAATATTTTTTCCACAAATGTTAATTACTTGTGAAACAATATTTTACAAATTGTCATTATCACAAAACATCAATGTAGTTACAATTTAATAAAAATAGAGGGGGGAATGCTACTTAAAAGTACTTTAAATTTATGAGTAGACACCTAAAAACTTCCTGTTTTTTAATTCAATTTTCGAATAAAATCATTTTTCCCGGTCTTTTTTAAACAGATGTTTTGATAAAAACTTTCGGCTAGGACGTCGGTTATCGAAAATTAACTGGCGCAAAGAATACAGGTGCATGGCCAAAGCAAAAGGTACAATAAAACCAGGTATCCAAATAAAAGGAATTTGTGCAATAAATATGTTAGCAGGTTCATTCATAAATACCCGGATCGGGGAAGGAGTGGAAAGCATGGCTATCAAAACAATATTACAAAGTAAGGCCATCCCAAAAATATTCCACAAAATGGCCTGAAAACGATGATACCGGCGAGGACCAAAAAAGGAGAATCCGGCCATCGGTGCAGTAATCCCAACAATAATGTCATAGTTCAGCCATTCAAAAGTCATTTGTAAGGGAACAAAACCTGCTTTATAGCCAAGCCACAAAAAAAGCTCCATTAAAATTCTAAAGGATTGAATGTAAATCAACCAACTGGCGGGAATAACTTTCAGAAAACGATCAAAGGATGGCCAGAATAAAAAGAAAAAAACCACCAGCATGGGTGGAAAAAAAACATAGAAAATACGAGGGGGAAAAAAATCAAAAGCATCAAAAGCTCCCAACCAGGAAAAAATCAACAAGGTGATCAGCCAAAGTGAGGTGGCCAAAATAACCAAACGAGTGACTCGCTTGTGTTCTCCTTTTGACCACTCCAATTGCTTACCAGCAAATCGAAGCCCAAAAAGTAAACTATTAATAAGCCCAAGTACCAGAACAAAAATGATCAACTGTCCGGTTAGATATAAGAAATCATTCATTTTCTCGTAATCTCAAAAGTCTCCAAAATCCTATGTGCAGTCTTTCTGTGAACAGAATTTAATTTACTACCATCACCTGTAGGAAATATATTTAATTCCATCCCTCATCTTAAGTATCAAATCATAATTATCTATGGGGAATTTCAGATTATTTATTCCTACACTTAATTATGACCTGGTACTTAATTTATAATTCGAGGCTTAAAATAACAAAAAGCTTGGTTTTATTATTGCCCAAGGATATCGTGGTGGGTTGAAGCTGAATAATATTTTCAACAAATAGTTGTCTTTTAATTCAGAAAAGCATTATTTTACTATCTAGTGCAGTTATTTTATATTATGATGGTAGTAGATCGTAACCAGAAGAGCATAATAGGTTCAATGAAACCTTTAAATTAATAATCCTTCTACTTTATACCTTCTACTTTATACCTATTAATTAACAGGTGATATTCTTCAATTTTAAAACTAATTATGGGACTAGTTATATCTCTACTCAATCATAAAGGTGGAGTTGGCAAAACGACGAGTGCAATTAACATAGGTGCTGGTTTAGCTGAATTGGATAAAAAAGTATTATTGATCGATCTGGACCCACAAGCTAATCTTACACTCTCGCTTGGTGTACCGCGTCATCCAAATACTATTTACGAAGCAATTAGAGGAGAAGCTCCTTTGGTTCCTTATCAGGTTAAAGAAAACCTGGATGTAGTCATTTCAACACTAGATTTGTCAGGAGCAGAAATGGAATTAATCAACGAAGCAGGGCGTGAATTTATTTTGCGAGAATTATTCGAGCCAGTACGTGATAATTACCATTATATTATTATTGATTGTCCTCCTTCACTTGGTTTGTTAACACTAAATGCCCTAACCAGCAGCGATCTGGTCTATATTCCTTTGCAAGCCGAATTTTTAGCCATGCAAGGATTGGCAAAAATCAAACAGATTATTTCAAAGGTAAGGCTCCGCTTAAATAAAAAACTGGAAATCGGAGGCGTGATTGCGACCATGTACGATCAACGAAAAGTCCTAAACAGGGATGTGGTTGAAACCATCCAGAAATATTTTGGAGAATTGGTTTTCGAAACAAAAATTCGGGATACTGTAGCCCTGGCAGAAGCACCTGCTCAACGAAAAGATATATTTGCCTATAATCGAAACAGTTCTGGTGCCCATGATTATTTAGAACTTAGCAAAGAAATACTTGCAAGAACAGAGAAACTAAGCATTGAGGCTTGAGAAAACTTCCAATATTATTATGAGTAAGAAGAAATTTACAGTAGGGATGGAAAGCTTGTTCAAAGATACACCTGATGAATTTGTAGAGGTGGATAAGAGCATGGCTTCTTCCGACTCTTCTGAAAAGGCCCATCCCAGAAAAGCAAAAAGTAAAGAAGGAAAGCGAAAATCTTCATCGAAGGATTTCACTGACGATCTCCAGTCTTTTTTACAAGAAGCTTTTAAAGAATCCTTTGAGCAACAAATGTCACAGGAAACAAATCCTCTTTCCGCAGATATTAACATCCAAAAAAGATCTAAAAAACCAGTTAGTGGCCTGGATGCTCTCATTAGGAGTACCATTGAGCCAGATAAAGTCCATTTTAAAGGCCAATCAATCAAACAATTGACCCTCACCTTCGATGAGGAAAAGATCCAAAAATTGAAGAAAATCGCCCGCACTCAGAAAAAATACCTGCGAAAAGTCATTAATGAAATTGTTGAAGAGTATATCAAGGATTATGAAGAAAAGAAAGGTAAGATTGAATAGAGAAAGTATAAAAAAACTGTGCCGCTGACAGCGGCACAGTTTTTTTATACTTTCTCTAAAATTGTGGCATAGCCTTGTCCCACACCTACACACATCGTCACTAAGGCATATTTTTTATCTTGTTTGTGCAACTCTATAGCTGCTGTTTGCAAAATGCGAGCTCCTGTCATTCCTAAAGGGTGCCCCAATGCAATGGCCCCACCATTAGGATTAATTCTAGGATCATCATCGGCAATGCCCAATTTTCGGGTGCAGGCCAAAACCTGAACCGCAAAAGCTTCATTGATTTCAATAATGTCCATATCGTCTAATTTTAATCCAGCTTTGTCAAGAGCCTTTTGGGAAGCCCCAACAGGGCCTATGCCCATAATAGCAGGCTCCACTCCCACTACACCTGAAGAAACAATCCTTGCCATAGGTTTTAATTCATAACGACTTAATGCATCCTCTGAAGCAATAAGCATAGCAGCTGCCCCATCATTTAAACCGGAAGCATTTCCCGCTGTGACCGTCCCTCCATTTTCTACCTTTTTAAAGGCTGTCCTCAATTTAGCTAAGGTCTCCAAACTTGTTTCAGGCCGGTTAAACTCATCTTGATTAAAAACCAAAGGATCCGCTTTTCTTCGAGGAATAGAAACGGGAATGATTTCTTCGGCAAGACGGCCTAAGCGTTGGGCGGTAGCTGCTTTCATTTGAGACCAATAAGCAAATTGATCCTGATCCTCCCTGCTAATGCCAAATCTTTCCGCCAGGTTCTCTGCCGTTTGCCCCATGCTGTCGGTCCCAAACATATCATGCATTTTAGAATTGACGAACCGCCAACCAAAGCTGGAATCGTGCATTTGAGCATCTCGTCCGAAAGCCTTGGAAACTTTTGAAATCACCCAGGGGCCTCTGGTCATATGTTCCACTCCACCAGTGATAAAAAGATGACCATCACCAGATTTTATAGCCCTATTGGCATGAATAGCTGCAGACATACCAGAAGCACACAAACGGTTGACGGTTTCTCCTGGTACCGTAAAAGGTAGGCCCGCCAGCAAAAGACTCATCCTCGCTACATTCCGGTTGTCTTCACCAGCCTGATTGGCACAGCCCATGACAACTTCGTCATAATCTTCTTTTGGGATGCCAGGAAATTTTTCAAGCAAGGCCTTAATTACATGTGCGCCAAGATCATCTGTTCGTATAGGAGAAAGAGTACCGGTAAATTTTCCAATAGGTGTTCTAATTGCATCTATAATAAATGCATCTTTCATAGTTCGGTTTTATTTTTTTTGGAAAGGGATTTTAATACTTTTATGCTCACAACAAAAACTTTAGTGAACTTCATTATTAAAATTACAAGTATGTGAAGCTTTTGTTGTAAATAGATCTTAGTTTTGCAATTGCAATATTAAAAAGAAGTTGTTTAAAATTAAATCGCTAGAATTATGAAAAAAATCTTTTTTTCTCTGCTAATTATTGGATTAGGATTTTCAGCTTGTCAAACAGGAGAAAAAGGCCCCAGTGAGGAAGAGAACATAGCTGCTCAGGATCAATTATGGGATGAAGTTATGGCTGCACATGATGAAGTAATGCCCAAAATGAGTGAAATCAAAAGGCTAGAAAGAGAATTAGGAGGATGGATTGGGGAAGAAAGTTCACTGGATGCCGAAGCCCAGGAAAAAGTGGGTCAGATGGTACAGCAACTGGCTTCCGCAGGAGAAGGGATGATGGAATGGATGTCAAATATCCGTCAGCTTGAACCTCTACGTGCAGAAATGGAGCACCAGGGTATTGTTGATTATTTGAACGAGGAAAAAGAAAAGATTTCCAAAGTGCAAAAAGATATGTTGCAAAGCATTGAGGAAGGAAGCAAACTTTTGGAATCTTTATCAAGTGATGAGTAAAAATCAGGGTTTGGGGGATAGGTATATTTTTATTTAAAGATGGTCTATTTGTATCACAAAATTCTTGAATAATTTTATTCCTTTATGTTGAAAATCAAGGCTTATTCCTTTTTTGAGGGTTTCTAGGTAATGATAAATCTGTTCTCCATAAAAGGAACAACATAAACATAATAATAGTACATTATGAGAATTTCCATATTATCAATGCTACTCTTCCTATTTCTGATTACCGGATGCATTCAACCCTCAGAGGATGATACACTTCCTATTTTAGGGAATAGAGAGTTCGTTGATGGCGATACAGTTTATCATAGTATCCCGGACTTTCAGTTTGTGAATCAAGACAGCAGCTTTGTCAATAACGGTACCTTTGACGGCAAAGCTTATATCGTTGATTTTTTCTTCATTTCCTGTCCTACAATATGTCCCAAAGTGAAGAAGCAAATGTTGCGTATTCATGAAGAATTTAAAGATCAGGATCAGCTCGTTTTACTGTCTCATACCATCGATACCAAGCGGGATACCATAGAGCGTTTGGCCAATTATGCCCGAAACCTTGGCGTCAGTGCCCCTAAATGGCATTTCGTAACCGGAGACGAAGGAGAAATTTATGACATCGCAGATGATTATTTTAGCATTGCCGTAAAGGATCCCACGGCCCCGGGTGGGTTTGACCATAGTGGGCGCTTGATTTTAATTGATGAAAATCGCCATGTAAGAGCTTTCTGTGATGGTACAGATGAGGAGTCTGTTACTTTGTTTATGGAGGATGTGAAGAAGTTATTAGCAGAAGATTATTTGTAAAAATAATAGGAGATTAGGGCCTAGGCCCTAATCTCCTATTATTTCGATTTATCATTGACCTACCAATATAGCAACACTTCGACCATTCAAATCAATATCGAATCCATTCTCCTTGCTACTCACTTGATAGTTGACCCTAGATAGTTGATCAGTATAATTTCCTGCATACTTAGCAGGCACTCGAATATTCTGCTGAGCTTCACCTAAATTAAATACGACGATTACCTCCTTATCATCATCATATCTACTATAAGCCAAGATTTCCTTTTCATCATCTTTAATCAAATACTCCAATTCTCCCAGAGCTAAGACGGGATTATCCTTTCGAATCTTTATCAATTTTTGAAAATAATTAAAAAGATCAGTGTTGAATTGTACCTCATCTACAGGTCTGTCTGTACCATAAGGATGTACTTTTTCAGGTTCGAATTCATAGTCTGGCCAAATCAAGGGTTTACGGGTATCCGGATCATCAGCGCCCCACATACCCATTTCATCCCCTGCCCAAATCTGGGGAGCCCCAAAATAGGTAAACTGTTGAGCCAATAATAGTTTTAGGTTCAGGAAGGTAGTTTCGTCGGGTTGATGAATTTTATAATTGGGATGAGAAGGACTAGCCTGATATTTATATTTTGACTTATTGAATAAAGAAGTAGCCACGCGGGGTACATCATGACTGGCCGTAAGATTCATCATAACATAGTTATTCTGTCGGCGCAGATTATCACTAAAGGATTCAAGACTATCTACAAACTCGCTAACTGGAATCTTTTCCGGAGTTTGTCCAAAGAATGTACGGGCTGCTCTATACCATCGATAATTCATAACCGCATCAAAAACATCTCCTCTTAAGAAAGGCTCGGGATCAAGTAATTTATCAGGAAATTCTTCCCACCAGATCTCTCCAAGTAAATATGCATCCGGATTGATGTTTCGGACAAACTTTCGATATTCTCGCCAAAAACCCAAAGGTATCTCACCGGCTACATCTAAACGAAAACCATCTACGCCGTCAGCTGGATTTCCATCGCCATTAGGATCTAACCAACGCTTTGTAACATTAAAAATATGCTGTTTGGCGGCCTCATTATAAATATTCCCTTCAAAAGCACTTACAGCAATTCCTTCATGCTTATGGGTTTCTTTAATCTCTGGTAAATCTGTAACTCCAGCCCATCCCTTATACTCGAATTCATTTTCAGGAGTAGCGGGATCATCAAAAGACTCAATCCAGTACCAATCTGCAAATTTAGAATCTTGCCCTTTTTCTAACACATCCTGAAAAGCCCAGCAGGTATGACCGGTATGGTTCCATGAATAATCAAGAACAACCCTAATTCCTCTTTGATGCAATTGATCAATTATTACAACAAACAGGCTATCAGCACCCGTCATTTGCCAGGTACTCGGATCATCAGGGGTTTCCTCAGCCATTATTTGGATATCTCTCTCCGGATTTGGGCCAAAATTACGGTCAATATGCCGCCAATGCCTGGCATCATATTTATGAAGCGATGGTGCATCATTTAATGGATTAAAATATACAGCAGTAATCCCTAAAGATTCCAAATAATCCATCTTATCTAAAACTCCCTGGAGGTCTCCGCCATATCTCCGTAATTGTGCTTTTTGACCAAAATTATTTATATCATTTCCACCAAAATCTTTTTTGCCATCTAACTCAGCAAAATAAGGATCCGCCTTATACCAATCTTGTGTCCAAGGTGTTACCGCCCAATTGGAGGGTACAAATCCAGGGTAGGCCCCTTCAATATCTTTAATAGTGGGATCATTGGAGGGATCTCCATTGCGAAATCGTTCCACAAAAATTTGGTACCAGATTACTTCTTCAGCCCATTTGGGGGCGTCACTCAAAGCAGTAGGCGCTGTATTTTCATCAGGAGCAGGAGATTCAGATGGTGATTCCTGGTTGCAGGCAAAAAGGATTACCAGGACAAATAAGAAAATGTTATTTGCAAGTTTCATACATTGAATTTTTTACTAAAAGTTGTTTAAGGTTTTTCTTCCTCCAGGAATCCTTAAATAACTTTTATAAACAGATACAGAACCGAAATTAGCGATTCTGCACCTAAGATAAGATCATATTTGTTTTTGTCGGGAATCATATTTATTCTTTATTATGATCCCAAAGATTAAATCTTTCGTTTGGGGCTGTTGAAAAGTTATTGGGCTTAAAAAATAAATCCTCCCAGTTATTCTAATTTGAAGTCTTCCAGTTCGCTTAACCACACTTTTATCTTCTGAAATGCTGCTTTTCTTATGGGTTCTTGTGATAAGAATATATCATGGGTAGCATCTTTTATCTCTGCCATTTCCACCTTCTTTCCAATGCCCGGACCCAATTTTTTAATGTGTTCTACATTAAGGATGGCATCACTGATGAGGATACTATCGTTATATTCTACTCCAAGATAACTTTTGTCAGAATGCAATAGTAAAACGGGAATATCAACGTCTAAACCCTTTGCAATCTTATCCTGTCCATCACAAATAGAAGTAGCCCAGGCCAGGTATTTTGGAAAACCTTTATGGGGTTTCCAACTGGTCGTAAAGTCCCATTCTCCATAAAAATCTTTGTGGATAGCATGTCCATATAGTGGATTAGCAGAAGTGGGAGCTTGTCCAAAAGGCCGGATTCTCCCCAGTGCAGCCATGCCATAGATGACTCTTTCAAAACCTGGATCAACCGGCCAATCCAAAAAAGGACTGTTTAAAACCATTGCGTCAATTAGCCCCTTTTGTTTACCATCATCAGCATAAAGACTGGTAATCAATCCTCCGTTGGAGTGACCATTTACCAGGATTTTTTCATTCCCCTCTTGTTTAATGATCAACAAAGCTTTATCAATTTCTTCATAGTATTCGGTCAGACTTTTTGAAATACAGGGCCTTTGATGAGGTAGCCAGGAGCGGCCATGTTTTCTAAGATCTAAAGCATAAAAATTAAGTCCTTCCTCTAAAAACATCTGGGCCAGGTGGTCCTGAAAAAAATAATCACCATACCCGTGGATGTATAAGACTGCTTTTTGGCCATTTAAGGAATCTGGCAATTTTTTAGATAAAAGAGTGGCGATAACCCTGCCTTCATAATCATCCTCACATTCGATAATCAAAGATTCATACTCCTGCTCAATTTTTTGATCAACAGCAGATAAACTGACCGCATCAGGGTAAGGGTAATTGGAAGGATTTGTTGCAAACCAAATGCCTCCCAGAATCAGGATCAAAACGATAAATAGGATCAGCATAACAATTCGGATTCTCTTTTTTAGTCGCGTCATTTTATTCACTCATTTTGGATAAATCGAGGGCTCATATTTTCATTGGCTTCTCAAAAATATAGAATTAAATAACAAATTGGCCTGGTGTGTGGTATAGAACTACACATCCCGGCCAACAAACTTTTAATTAATATTTCCTAAGCCGCTCTATTGCCTTCTTCTACAGGATTGGTAAAATCAATTTCTATTATTCGATTATCCTTATTCTTAAAATCCTTGAATTGATTCATACTCCAGGAAGGGCTGGAAAATATTACCTTCCATTTTTCCTTCATGCTATTTGTCCTTTTTAAATCCTTCCAAATATTGACAAATTCATGAGTAAGGATTTCGATTACAGAGTCATTTTTGGGAGGCACACTTACTCCAAAAACAGGCTCATTTTGCGGGTCCCAGGCTTTATAAGTTCCCAATATGCGATCCCAGAAAATAAAAATCCCTCCGTAATTCTTATCTATATATTCTGGGTTCTTAGCATGATGTACTTCATGAAGCCTGGGAGTATTGAATATTTTTTCAAAGATTCCAAAATCACGAGCGTGTTGCGTATGCAGAAAATATTGATACACATCTACTATTGCCATAGCATACATAATTAGAATAGGATGAAACCCTATCATGGCCATTGGAGTCCAGAACAAGAACTTAAAAAAGTGAGTCCACCAAGAAATCCTAAGCGATGTAGTAAAATTATAATGCTCAGATGAATGATGTACAATATGGTTAGCCCACATCAATCTAATTTCATGGCCATAGCGATGAAACCAATAATAAAGAAAATCAGCCAAAATAATAGCCAAACCAACACTCCACCAATGATTACCTATTTTCTCGAAGCCCAGAAATTCACTCCGGAATCCCATCAGAAGAAAATAGAAAAAAAAGTAAATATTAATTTCTATCAATTTGGTAAAAGATTTTATCCCAACTGAAATACCAAAGATGACAAAATTTGTAAAGGAATCCCTTCGATTATAAGTTTTAGGCATTTGCAGAAAATCCAAGGCTAGAATGATTAGCATTAGGGGGAATACGTATATATAAATAATAGAAGAGTTCATAGTTAGAATATTTTAGAGTAAAAAAATTAGGGTTGTAGGTTTTTAATACAAGCTTCTATTTAATCATCTCATCAAATGTTAAGGAGAGGTAGTACATTTTTCCAATATTTGGCCCTCCTACATTGGTCCGATAATCATTTCCAAATAGATTATTGGCGCCTAGTTTGACAGTTGTTTTTAGAGGTTTCAAGGTATAATTAAGTTGAGCGTTAACCACGCCATAGGCACTTATGCGTCCGCTAGCAAAGGTGCTGGTCCAATCGAAGGAATCCTGCCAGCGGTATGACATATCAAATCCCATTTTTCCTTTCAGTAATCTTTGATTGTTTAAACCAATTAGAAAGGCATGCTTGGGAGAGTTGAAGCCAGCCTCATAATCAGGAGTTGCTTCATCAACCTTAAAGTCCATATAATTATAATGCCCATAAAAAGAGAAATCAAAAGGAAGTTTGGATTTAAATCCCAGGCCTACTCCCCATGAGGAGACCTGTTCCTCAGCATTGACATATAATCTGTATCCAGTTGCAGAGCTTGCTTGTCCTGTAAGCATATCTTCGACCCCAGGAAGGTAATTACCCTGATGTTGAGCTCCGGATTTTGCACGAAAGGTTTGTTCCGAAATAAAGTCATTATATACATTATAATAGGCATTAAAATCAAGGAACAGACTTTTGTTGAAGATGCCTTTATATCCAATTTCGAACACCCTTAACTGTTCAGGCTGCACATAGTCAATATTTACTTCCTGCAATAAAGATGGATTCGGTTCTTGTTTAAGAATACTTTCTACAAAACTGTTATAAGAGGAAGCTGAATAGGCTCCACCATTATGAACACCATATCTCTCTGCATTGGCTTGTGTACTTCCCAGTAACATTACATCACCCAATGGGAAGAAAATATATTGCTGCTGATTACTTGGGTTGCGAAACCCGGTTTGGAAGGAAGTTCGCAGATGATGGTTCCTCGCCTCATCAATATGAAATACAGCTGATATCCTTGGTGATAGTTGTCCGTCAAAATTCTCATTTTTATCAAATCTCAGGGAAGCTAAAAGATCTATCCGATCATTTAAAATGGATTTGCCTGCTTGTAAATACATCCCAAATTCATTTACTTTTATTCGACTATTTTCTACATCCCCCTCAGGGTTTTCATTGAATACAGTGCCATTGGAAAACAAATCGTATTGCCTGAAATTTCCTCCTACTTGTAATTGAAGAATATCATCCAGGGAAGCAAACCTGTAATTAAATTCCGTATGATACATTCTGGATTTGTCTACAAAGCCAGCTCCTGGGGGATTTCCTTGAAAAAGGTCAGTTCTGACGGATTGGATAATTTCCTCAAATTCTGGGCTGCCAGGCTGTGCCCTATTTGCATCGGCAGCCATTCGGGCAGCAACATGGGCTTCTTCTATTTGTGCTGGATTAGGGTTTCCTCCTTGTAATAGGATAGGCAATAAAGCACCGGCATAGGTACCAGCATAGGTGGGCACCCACACCTCAGCTGAAGGGCTCATTCTTTCATTGGCAAATGCTCCAAGAGCCGACAAATTATAAGAATCTCCATCATCTGTTAGGGTAGTATAGCCTCTAAGAAAGAAATTATCCCCTTTTAGTTCAAGTTTGTGATATTGCTGTGTAAAATCCCTAAGGACATAACGTTCTCCTCCCTGATAAATAGTATTTCCTTTACCAAACCGATAGGTATAGGAAGCCTCAAGGGCATCTGATAATTTATAGTGAACAGCACCATCCAATTTGAGGCTACTAGCTTTATCATCATCCAAAAGTTGTTCTTCCTGAATCCCCGTTCTTCTGATATCTAAAGTCCCGAGTAGTGGAATAGTGTTTTGCAATAAGTCCAGGCAAGCCTCCATGGGAATTGGAAAAGAAGGACATAAAGCCTGCGAAAGCGGTTGTGCCACCGCACTCATTGGAAGAATAATTGGAGTTTCATCCCCATAAGTATTCAGACCATCAAAATTAGCAGCTCCAAATCCAGAAGGCTGAGGATTATTAATGGTTTGTCGGCCAGTAGTGTAATCATTAGCGCTCCAATCAGCCGCATTGAGGTAAGAAACATTCACTTTAAAGGCTAGACGATCATCAATGGTATTGGCATACCTGGCAGCTAACTGATAAAATGGATTGCTGCCCACGCTCGCATCAGTAAGCCCATATTTAGTTTGTATGCTTAAGCCTTTATAATTAAAAGGATTTTTGCTGCGCATCTGCAAAATGCCATTAAAGGCATTGGGGCCATAAAGAGCTGAAGCCGCCCCAGGTACCACTTCTGCACTCAATGCATCCAGTTCTGAAATGCCTACCACATTTCCCGTTGGAAAATTTAACAAGGGAGCTGCCCCATCCATACCATCGATCAATTGTACAAACCTCTCATTGGAAATTGTACCAAAACCTCTGGTGTTGTAAGCAGTAAAAGTTAAGCTGCCCTTTAAAGCCTGCACGCCTTTTAAATTGGCAATATCATCATAGAAATCAGGAGAGGAAGCTTGTCTGATAGCTATCAGGTCCATTTTTTCGATACTTACAGGAGATTCCAAAATACGTTCTTCCAAGCGGCTTGCAGATACTACTACTTCCCCAATTGGCAAAGGTGAATACTTTAAAGCAATCTCTAATTCTTGAGTATTGGAATTAACGGATAGTACTTCCTGCTCATACCCTGTATATGAAAAAATAAGGTTCAAAGGAAAAGGCTGATCCAACTTCAACTCAAACTCCCCAGCTAAATCTGAAAGTGTACCAGTGAAAGTACCTTCCACAATAATATTAGCTCCTACTAAAGGTTCATTGGTTTGCTCATCAATTATTTTTCCTCTAATTGAAGTTTGTGATTCCATGGTCATGCAAAAGAGCATTAAGATCAATAGGATTAATGTTTTGCTGTAAAAAGTTTTGGAATAGATCTTTTTGTATAGGGTGAATAGCGTTTTCATAATTAAGATTTTAAGCTTAAGTGAAAAAATAGGGTTCCAGGCTTTTGAGCATGTCACTCAAAAGAAACCCGAGGTAAAACCAAAATTTGTTGTTGTGAGACCTTAAGAATTCTTAATTCGACTTACCATTCAAATTTCGAGGAATAAGGAGTTGTTGGAAGGGCTTTTATATTACTACTCATATATTTTTTTATATAATATCAATAAATCTTCAGCTCTACAAGTTCAAAAGCCACTTATTTTGCATTTTTTAATAAAATTCGGCCTATATATGTGAGGATTTGTTATCTTAAGATGTTTTTTGAGCGTATACCCAGTACTAACACCATAAAATAATTTGCCCCTTGACACCTAAACACGACCTTCAAACAGCCCTAATAGGGGAAATAATTTCCAAGTTTTCCTCCAGGCAAGGAGCCATTGATTCTGTAGCTGAAATTCTTTCAATTGGTAGGGAGTCCGCCACCAGAAGAATGAAAGGAACTACCATGATTAGCCCTAATGAGATGACCAAGCTTTGTCAACACTTTGATATTTCTCTGGATCAGTTTATTCACAAAGAATCAGATAATGTAATTTTTAATTACAATCATTTTATACAACCTGTTAAAACCTTCGAAGATTACCTAAACCAACTCCTTAAGAATCAACAACTGGCCCTGAGTTTAGAGGGATCCAAAATTTATTATGCCACCCAGGAGGTTCCTCCTTTCCAATATTTCTTTTATCCTGAATTAACAGCTTTTAAACTTTATGTGTATGGCATTACCGTTTGGGGTATGGATTTTTTGGAAAATAATAAATGCAGTTTGGACATCATTTCTCCTGAAGTTTCAGAAAAAGCAATGGAATGTGCCCGTCTTTATGCCCTGCTACCTAGTGTTGATCTTTGGAGTTGGGGTATCTTAAATCATAGTTTGAACCAGATAGAATATATGGCAGAAACCGATCGCTTTGAGCCACCTGAACTGGCTTTAAACGTCTGTGATCTACTTTTAGATCTGCTTAACAGGCATAAGCTTATGGCCAAGCTTGGGAAAAAATTTCATAAATCATCTAATTCGGCAGACTCCTACGGTGATTTTTATCTACACTACAACGAACTGGTGAACACCAATAACACGATTCTCCTGAAGTCTGAAAGCCTAAAAGTTCTATTTACAACCTTTGGCAACCCCAATTTCTTAAGGACCATGGACCCTCGCACTTGTTCATTTTTTGAAAAATGGTTTGAAAAAACCATTAGCCGGTCCGTTGCTATAAGTGTTCATTCCGAAAAGAACAGAGACTATTATTTTAATCGTCTTAACAAAATGGTTCTGCAGCTTAAGAAAAAGATCGAATATACTATTAGTTAAAAGGAATATCCCATGTCGATACTTCAGCAAGGCTTATTAAACATTGTTTTAAATAAATTTGATAAAAAGTCAGAGGCAGTCAGTTTTCTAACTTCACTTTTGGACATAAGCGCCGATGGCGTTTACAGGCGTTTACGAGGGGATACTATTCTAAGTCCGGAAGAGATCACCATTTTGGCCCTGGAATTTAAAATATCCGTTGATAATCTGATCAATAATAATGATGAAAATTTAATCTTTTCTTTTAATGCTTTTGATCAGCCGGTCACTGGGTTTGAAGTCTATATTGACCAACTGTTATATACAGCCAAAGAAATACAGAAAATTGAAAATGTAGAGCTTTATTATGCCGTACAAGAATTGTCCATCTTTTTCTTGGCTTCCTTTCCCCGTATTTTTGCCTTTCGGATGTTTATCTATGGTTTGACCTATTGGAAATTTGATGAATTGCAGGACAAAAACTTTAACCCTGATCTGGTCCCCGAACAAGTAATTGAAAAAGCAAAAGAAGTGGTCAACATTTACAATTCTATTCCAAGCCATGAGCTTTGGGACCTTAGTCTTATCGATAATACCCTTAACCAAATCGAATATCTCGCTACCATTGACCGATTTGAGAGTATTGATCAAATCAGGGTGCTTTGTGATGACCTCCTCGAAGTAATTGCTTATCTCCGTTCCATGGCCAAACAAGGAAAAAAACACCCCTTAGATGGAAATCCAAATACCAATCCTGCTGCTTTCGACCTATATTATAACGAATTTGCCAGTACCAATGATTCTCTACTCATTTCTTCTCCTGAATTGAAAATCCTTTTTACTTCCTTCGGCTCCCCTGATTTTTTAAGAACCCAAAATCAAAAATTCTGTAAACACTTAGAGGACTGGTTTAAAACCATTATTTCCAGGTCTACTTCTATTAGTTCTCATTCGGAAAGAAAAAGAGATTGGTTTTTTAAACATCTAGACAAAAAAATCAGGAATACGCTAGAAAAAATCGAAATTCTATATGACTATTGACAATAAAGGCATTTCGTCCTTTCCTGACTACCACAGGTAGTTACTTTTTTACTTTCTTCCTTTTACTCCAGCTTGAATTAATTATACAATATCTTGCCTATCTTAGGCAAAATTTTTTAAACCGTAATGATATGGATGCTTCAAACCTAAGTGTGGCAGTCGTACAAGCAGAGCCCATCTTTTTTAATTTAGAAGCGTGTTTACAAAAAACACAAAAACTAATATTAAAGGCTGCCAAAAAGGGGGCTGAATTGGTTTTGTTCCCAGAAGCCTTTTTACCAGCTTATCCACGTGGATTGAGCTTCGGAACTGTTGTGGGCAGCCGCACGCCGGAAGGAAGAGATCATTGGTTGGATTATTGGAATCATTCTGTACCTGTACCAGGAGAGGCAGTCAATCGCCTAAGTCAAATGGCCAGGCAATCTGGGATTTGGCTAGTTATTGGCATAACTGAAAGGGATGAAAGGGAAGGAAGTTTATATTGCAGTTTACTCTATTTTAACCCGGAAGGGCAACTGGTCCATAAACACAGAAAAATAAAACCTACTGCCGCTGAAAGAGTAGTCTGGGGTGAAGGAGATGGCAGTACTTTAAAAGTATTAGACACGGAATTTGGCAAATTAGGAGGGCTTATTTGCTGGGAAAATTATATGCCACTTGCCAGAGTGACGCTTTATCAGCAGGGAATACAGGTTTATCTGGCTCCAACTGCTGATGAAAGAGATACCTGGCAAGCCACTATGCAACATATTGCTTGTGAAGGAAGATGTTTTGTATTAGGATGTAATCAATATGCAAAATTGGAAAATTACCCTGAAGAATATCAAAAAGAAATAGCACCAGAACGGGCCATATTAAGTCGAGGAGGAAGTATAATTATTTCTCCTCTTGGGCAGATTTTAGCAGGCCCATTATTTGATGAAGAGGGTATCCTTTACGCTACCCTAAATATGCAAGAAACCATAAAAGGAAAATTAGATTTTGCTCCTGTCGGGCATTACTCAAGGCCTGATATTTTTGATTTTCAATGGAAAATGAGGGGAAAGTAAAAGTCCGTACGAAATTAAATAATAACACTTTTAACCTGTATTTTCAGGGATTAGTCTAATGCGTGAAAAAAATTAATCTTTTCTTGCGAATTATTCGTTTTCATGATAAATTAAGTGCTAAGATTTTTTAAAACTATTAGAAATGAAATTACCTGCAACTGGATGGTAATGGAAAATATTAGTTTAATTTGTTTAGTCAAAATTCAAAAACATCAATATTTTTTTGAAAAACATTTTTAAGATATGAGTAGACGTAGAAGAAGTTTTTTTGAATCGAGTAACCCTGTTATGACAGAAAAGGCCTATCAAGCTGCCGCTCGGGAACAAGCGCATGGACAAAAAATGACCGTGAGCGGTGCTGTCAATAAAACATTCCTTTTAGCCACTATTATGTTGGCCACTTCCTTATTCAGCTATCTGTACTTTAATCCTGTTTATATGTGGATTGGTGCAATAGGTGGATTGGTTGTAGTTTTGATTGCAGTATTCCGTCCTCATTTATCGCCAACAATGGCACCACTATATGCAGGGCTTGAGGGTTTATTTGTGGGAAGTATATCCTTAATTTATTCAAGTTTGGCTGGTGGCATCATTTTTAAGGCCATTACCTTGACCCTTGCCATGTTATTTATGATGCTTTTTGTTTATAAATCTGGTTACATTAAGGTAACAAACAAGTTCAGGAGTGGCGTTATTATGGCTACCGGAGCTGTTTTTCTGGTGTACATGCTTAATATTATTTTATCCTTTTTTGGATTCTCTCTTCCCTTTCTTCATGACGGAGGAATAATGGGGATTGGCATCAGCCTGGTTATCATAGGTATTGCAGGATTAAACCTGCTGCTGGATTTTGATAATTTCGAAAAGGGTGAAAAGTATGGTGCTCCAGCCTACATGGAGTGGTTTTCTGCAATGGGTCTATTGATTACTCTTGTATGGTTGTATATTGAGATCCTACGCCTTTTAGCCATTTTGAACTCAAGTGATTAGAATCAAGGATCAATAAATAATAAAAAACCCGGATTGATACTCAATCCGGGTTTTTTATTATTCTTTGTTTTTAAGCCAAAAAAAACAGGGCTGCAGCGAAAAACTGCGCCCTGTATAACCCCAAAAAACCAAATGAAAACAATCTACATATGAAAAATCTTCTTCAGAAGATCTGAATTTCTTCTCTATGTTTAAACATTAACACCGAAATATAGTGAATGTTTTAATCAATTATTTTTTTTAACAAAGAATTAACCGCATTAATTCGGATAATTCAGATTGTATATTTTGTAATCCCAAATAATCGATGGGCAAAGAAAAGATTTTTTGCGAATATTCGCCATCGATGGGCCGTTAAAAAATGTTAAGACTTAAGGAAAAATATCGCTTTAGTTAACGATTTAAATTTATTTTTAGGATAAAACGAGGAAAATATAATCATGTTGAGGTAATCAACACGAGGATTAAATACTATTTATGGCAAAAATAAAGAAAATTTTCATTTGTTCCGAATGTGGTGCCACTTCTCCTAAATGGATTGGCAAATGCCCCTCTTGTGGAAGTTGGAATACCTACCAGGAAGAGGTGCTAAGTAAACCTACCGCTACTGAGCTAAAAAGATCCAGCTGGAGTCCAAAAGACTCTTCTAAAGTAAGCAACAAACCCATATTGGTTTCCGAAATCCAAACAGGCCAACGTATCCGATATCAGACCCCAGACCAAGAACTCAACAGGGTTTTGGGTGGAGGTATTGTCCAGGGCTCACTCATCTTAATTGGTGGCCAGCCCGGTATTGGTAAATCAACCCTTATGCTACAGGTAGCCCTTCGTATGGACAAGGCAAAAATTCTTTATGTTTCTGGCGAAGAAAGTGAAGAGCAGATCAAGATGCGGGCAGAACGAATATTCTCTGGTGCCAATAATTGTTATATCCTGAATGAAACCAATATTTCAAAAATCATTCAACACACTCAAAACTTAGAACCCCATCTCGTTATTATTGATTCTATTCAAACGCTGTCGTCACCATACATAGACTCGATGCCAGGTTCCATTTCCCAGATCAGAGAGTGTGCCGGAGAACTTCAGCGATTTGCTAAAACAGAGCACATCCCTATTTTCGTAATTGGGCATATTACTAAAGATGGTTCTATTGCAGGACCCAAATTATTAGAGCATGTCGTGGATGTGGTCTTGCAATTTGAAGGAGATCAACACTACACCTACCGGATATTGCGAACCTTAAAAAATCGATTTGGATCAACAGACGAAATGGGTATTTACGAGATGCAGGCTAATGGCTTAAGAGAAGTTTTAAACCCTTCCGAGTTGCTGATTTCCCAAAAAGAAGAAGATTTGAGCGGAAGTACAATTGCTGCTACTGTGGAAGGTATGCGGCCAATGCTTATTGAAACACAGGCCCTGGTCAGCACAGCTGTATATGGTACTCCTCAAAGATCAGCCACGGGCTTTGATCTCAGAAGGCTAAGTATGCTTTTGGCGGTATTGGAAAAAAGAGGAGGGCTACCTTTTGCTCAAAATGACGTTTTTCTCAATATTGCCGGTGGAATACGGGTTGATGATCCAGCTATTGATCTGGCCATCGTCAGCGCACTAATTTCCTCGCTGGAAGATGTAGACGTTCCAAGTAATATTTGTTTTGCTGGTGAGGTTGGCCTATCTGGAGAAATTAGAGCCGTTAACCGGGTAGAACAAAGAATTCAGGAAGCAGATAAATTAGGGTTCGAACAGATATTTATCTCAAAATACAATCTCAAAGGATTAAATCTGGATAAGTTTGACATCCAAGTTAATGTACTCAGCAAAATCGAAGAATTATACCAAAAGCTTTTTGAAGGCTGACGGGAAGTTGGAAGGGGGAACGAAACATTATACTTTTATTGGGGTTCTATTCTAGAGAGATTCATTGACATTGACATTGAAATTGAAATTGACATTGACATTGACATTGATATTGACATTGATATTGACATTCCACAATACAACACATTCAAAATGGTAGCATCCGATATAAATACCTTTGAACACCCAGTATTACTTTTTGATGGGGTATGTAATTTGTGTAACACTTCTGTTCAGTTTATTATTGATAAAGATCCAGAAAGCAAGTTTAATTTTGCTTCACTGCAATCTGATATTGGAGGAGAATTATTGAAGCAATTCAATTTAAGCAATGAACAACTGGACAGTGTTGTACTCATAAAAAATGACAAAGCTTATACTCGCTCTTCAGCAGCTTTGCAGGTATTAAGAACATTAGGAGGGGCCTGGTCTTTGCTCTACGGATTGATCATTATCCCCAAACCAATTAGAGATATCATTTATGATTGGGTGGCTAAGAACAGATATAAATGGTTTGGTAAACAAGAATCCTGCTGGCTTCCAACACCAGATTTAAGAGCCCGTTTTCTGGATAATTGAACAAAGATAAATTGTCAAAATCACAAATATCATGCTAATCAACAGAAGAAACTTTATTCAGGTCATGGGACTTTCTGCCCTACCTGTTCCGCTTTGGTCCAAAACAATCTTTCAATCTACTCAGGGAGACTTTATCCCACTCCGAAAAAATGTGGGAATATTCACAGAAAGAGGGGGTACTATTGCCTGGCTAATTAACAAGGATGGAGTTGCTGTAGTGGACACTCAATTTCCAGAGAATGCCAAAAATTGTATTGCCAAAATCCAGGAGGAGACCTCCAATCCTTTCGAACTACTTATCAACACCCATCATCATGGAGATCATAGTGGGGGGAATATTGCCTTTAAAGGTATTGCCAAAAAAGTAGTAGCTCATAAAAATTCTAAGGCCAATCAGGAGAGAGTAGCTAAAGCTCGCAACAGAGAAGACAGTCAATTATATCCTGATACCGTCTTTGAAGATAACTTTAGTCAAAAACTAGGAGATGAGACCATCACCCTTCGCTATTTTGGTCCCGCCCATACTGATGGGGATGCCATTATCCACTTTGAAAATGCCAATGTCGTTCATATGGGTGATTTGATATTCAATCGTAGGTTTCCTTATATTGATAAATCCTCAGGCGCATCTATAGAAAACTGGATCAAGGTACTTAAGAATACTCGCAAGACATTTGACAAGGATACCCTGTATGTCTTTGGTCATTCTGCGAATGGCTATAAGATTACGGGAACTCATGAAGATTTAAAGGCCAAGGAAAGATTCTTGAAAAATCTACTCAAATTTGCCAAAAAATCTAAAAAAGCTGGAAAAACATTAGAGCAATTAGTGGAGAGTACAAGCACTATTCCCGGTAGTGAGGAGTGGAAAGGAAACGGAATCCAACGTCCATTGGGTGCGGCCTGGCAAGAATTAAATGAATAGGGAACTCTTTCCTTTGTGATTTGTGTTAAACTGTGTAATTTCGGGGCTTTAAATTAAAAAAGATATGAAAAAGCGAGTTGAAATTGCACAGTTACTAGCGCAACCTCCTGTGGGAGAATCAGTTACCGTTTCCGGATGGGTAAGAGCCTTCCGGGCTAATAGGTTCATTGCTCTGAATGATGGATCAGGCATGAAAAACATTCAGGTTGTTGTTGATTATGAAAATCTTGAGGAGGATATTTTAAAAAATATAAATTTTCACTCTTGCATATCCGTAACTGGACAATTGGTCGCTTCCCAGGGCTCTGGACAAAATGTGGAAATACTTGCTGAGAGTATAGAAATTCTAGGTGGTAGCAACCCTGAAGAATATCCACTACAACCAAAGAGGCAAACCATGGAATTTTTGCGTGAGAAGGCTCACCTTCGCATGCGAACCAATACTTTCAGTGCTGTATTCAGAATACGTCATGCTCTGGCATTTGCCATTCACAAATTCTATAATGACAGGAAGTTCTATTATTTGCATACTCCTATTGTGACTGGAAGTGATGCGGAAGGTGCTGGTGAAATGTTTAGAGTAACCACCTTACCAGCTGATAATCCTCCCAAAACGGATGATGGAGACATCAATTGGAAGGAAGATTTTTTTGAAAAAGCTACTAATTTGACGGTATCTGGGCAGCTCCAAGCCGAGATTGGAGCTCTGGCTTTAGGAAAGGTATACACCTTTGGGCCTACCTTCCGAGCCGAAAACTCAAATACCTCCAGGCATCTTGCTGAATTCTGGATGATTGAGCCAGAGGTTGCCTTCAATGATTATGAAGCCAACATGGATTTGGCTGAAGATTTTTCCAAATATCTTATCAACTATGTACTAGAACATTACAGAGATGATCTGGAATTTCTGGACAAACGCATAAAGGATCTGGAAAGGAACATGAAGAAGGAAGACCGTCGGGAAATGGGCTTGATCGAAACACTCGAGTTTGTGGTTGCTGATGATTTTGCCAGAATCACTTATACTGAAGCCATTAACTTACTTAAAAATTCCAAGCCTTATAAAAAAGGAAGATTTGAGTATCAAGTAGAATGGGGTAAAGACTTGCAGGCAGAACACGAAAGATGGTTGGTGGAAAAGAAATTCAAAAAACCAGTAATTGTTCGAGATTACCCTAAGGATATCAAGGCATTTTACATGCGTTTAAATGATGATGATAACACGGTAGCTGCAATGGATGTACTTTTCCCTGGAATTGGTGAGGTCATTGGTGGTTCTCAAAGAGAGGAAAGATTGGATGTTCTTAAAAAACGGATGGCAGATATGGATATTCCTGAGGAAGAACTATGGTGGTATTTGGATCTTCGCAAATTTGGAGGTGCTCCACATTCTGGCTTTGGACTTGGTTTTGAAAGGATGATTCTTTTTGTAACCGGAATGGCGAATATTAGAGATGTTGTTCCTTTTCCGAGGACTCCTGGGAGTGCAGAATTTTAATTTTAAAAAAAAGAGATGGGCAATGCCCATCTCTTTTTTTATTCTTTATTCATATCAAAATAATTATACTACGTCATTTTTTTAAGCAAAAAACTGTCAGAACGATTTAGAATAAAAAAATATTATAATTTTTTAATTATTTATTAGGAGAGAATAAAAAAAATAATGTATAATTGAGCCATGATTTGATAGAGACAAAAAAAAAGCCACGCTTTAATCGCGTGGCCTCTCGCTAATAACAAATCATAATCTCATGAAAATAATAAGACGACCTAATTCTTTAAAACTTTATTGTAAGTAAGTTTATTTTTTGTTTCGAACAAATCAAATCTCAATTAAGACGACCTAATTTTAAGAAAGTAACGAATCAATCTCATTTTAAGACGACCTAATCTCATATAATAACGAATCAATCTCAAATTTAGTGGAGCTTCTTTAAGCTTTTAACACTGTAATAACATTTTTTTTGTTGAATGGTTCCCCGCTTGTAATAAGCGAGGAACCGTGTGGTTTATGGGATTATGATTACCGTACCATTAGTTTACCACTATTAATTAGTTGCCCTTCAGATTCCAGTCTGTATAAATACATTCCGGATGGTAATTCGTGGTTTCGATAATACATAAATTTATTACCAAAGTGTTGATAGCTTTCTATCAACTTACCTTCGAGATCAAAGATGATCAAATTCACTTCTCCAAACTCTCTACCTTTTAACTCAAAAGTTGTGCCAGTTGTAAACGGATTCGGATAAATATTTATTTCAACACCTTCCATAAAAGGATTCTCAGTATCGGTGAGTGGCTGAAATTCTATGAATTCAGGATATTCCCCGATGGTATGAGTCACCTCATTGGTATTTACAGGTGAAAAGTAATCAAAAAAGACAGCAGCACGATTTTGAATGACACTTCCGTTTGGAAGGTCAGGTTTTTGGGATACAACAAATTTAACGTAGCCGTAAGAAGAAGAATCAATCTCCGCGCTGCTGCCGGGTAGCAACTCAATATTGTCGAAAGTGAATTTCGCAATACCGCTACCATCAATTTCAAATTGATAAGGCAAGTTGCTAGCTCCTGGGCGTACCGAATTCGGATCCAATAGTTCCGATAAGGTGTCCCGAATAACCAGCCTGTTTATGGTATCACTGCCTGTATTTTTAAAGAAAACAGTGTAAGTTAAATCGGTATTTGGGGCGATTAATGAATCTTTATAGCCTTTGGGATAGCCTCTTAATTCAAAATCTTGTAAAGAACCTATATTTTCTTGTACATCGATGACTACATTTCTGTCTTGATCATCCTCAGGAAACATACTTACGAATCCAGTAGAGTAGGTATTCGTTTCGTTTCTGCCAAAAGCTTCTATGACACTAGTACCCATTCCATTCAAGCCTTCTCCATCTACAGTTGCAATTACTCTCAGGGTTTGTCCTTCTGGGTTTAAATTAAACTCATCGAAGGGAAGATCAATAGTTTCATCTTTTTGTATCCCATTATCCAGTTCTTTTAAAAACCCAGCGATATCTTGCACAACTACTACATTTACTGGCTTAAGAATCGCTTCTATACCAATATTTCTGATGTTTATTTCTTTATCTACCTGATTAATACTTACCTGAAGATCCTGTGGTAATGTGCTTACATTATTATTTGAAGCCTCAGCCATTGCACGCACTGATACTGCTTGTAGAGGACGCATATCCTCACCACCAGGTTTTGCCTGAGCAGTAAACTGAATATTAAAAGTTCCGCCTGCTGGTAAAGAAGGAATAAAAAAGACTAAAAATCCATCCTCTAAATTACTTTCTGGCTCTCTAGGTGCAGGACCTTTTGTAGTTTTCACATAAGTTAATTCTTCATCCAGTTGGATCTCTACTTTTGTTTGTGTTGGATGAGCAGCCTCTGTTCCATCATTGAATAAAACAACATCGTAGAAGACTTCACTTCCTTGGAAAACATTGGGAGTAGATATATCCACTCTAATATCAGCAAAGCTTTCCTCATTAATTGAAGTAGATAATAATACTTGAGCTGCCTCTTCAAATTCAGAATCAAAGGTGATGGACTGATCATTATTACAAACGGTCCATAGTTCTGAAGTTTTGGTGGCTGAAAGTACATAGGTACCTGTTCCTACATCAATGTGAAAAGTTCCATTATTATCCGTTGTGCCAAAGAACTTAGTGTCACCTTGTTCGGCAACTACTACCCAGCGTGGGTTATTCGATAGATTATTACCGTCTGTTTCACATTTGACTCCATCCATATCAAATGCAATCCGTCCTTCAATTCTATTGGTTAGTGTATTTAAGTCTGCATCAGTTTTGAAAAGCAGAATATCCTCAATCAAGGTTGTTAGAGGAGAAGAAGTCGAGGCTACAATAAAACCGCCATCAAGAGTGAAATCTACTCCTACTCCCTGATCAATAGACCCTACGGATCCAAGAGTTTTGAGCCATTCCAGTTCACCCTGTCCATCTACTCTGGCTACAAAAGCATCCAGGTCCGAAACGGATAGTTCTGTAAGGCCTGTTAGCAAGAAACCTCCATCCTCGAAGGGTTTGATAAATTGAGCCTGATCACTAAATCCTACATTATCCCATGTTTTGGCCCAAAGAGAATCTCCATCGACACTGTATTTAGCAACAAGGATATCACTGTTATTTCCTTGATAACCAGCGAGGACTACACCTCCGTCAGAAGCAGTAGTGATACTTGAAGCTTGCTCAGCCTCATCTGATGAAATTCTTTTCTGCCAAACAAAATCTCCTGCTTTGTCAACTTTAATGGTTAGGATGTCATTATCAGCGCCATTCTCATTTTCACTGATTCCAGTGAATACATAACCATCTGCCACTTCTGTAACTGCAAATCCTAAATCATCTTTATCCTGGCCAAACGTTTTTGACCACATTTCATTTCCATTACTGTCAATACGAATTAAAAGGATGTCATCTTCCTCTGTGTCGGTGTCATCAGTGTGACCTACTATCAAGTATCCACCTTCTTCTATGGCAATCACATCTCTTGCTGTTTGATTACCATCCTTGGCTAATTCCTTATCCCACAATTCTTCACCCTTATGGTTGACTTTCAATAGATACACATTATCATCAGCCTGAGCGGAGGCTCTTCTGTCACCAACCACCAAAATGCTTCCATCTGTGTTTTCAACCATTTCATATCCGTGCACATTTGCACTTCCAAAATCATTCGACCACAACTCTGTCCCGTCTATATCTGTTCTTATTAAGAAGATTCTATTTCCCTGGATGGTTTGTTTAAATCCAAGCAGTACATATCCCCCATCGCTTGTTGTTTCTAAATCCTCTGCCTGATCCAAGCCGCTGCCGCCGATTTTTTTAACCCATCCCTGAGCATTAAGCTGTCCTAATGCCAAAAAGAATACCATTACAAGCATTAGCTTGCAGGCGTCTTTTTTTGACAAATATGTTAAGGCAGCTCTAAAAATTTTCATTGATGTGATTTTTGATTTGTTCGATTCTCTTTGCATAACAAAAATGTTACTTATTAATACTTTAAACAATGACAAAAATAGGCATTTGTTGTCCAAAATAATCGTATATTTACATGAAAAATAAACATAATTGCCTGTTTTTCATATACTTATAAACTATTTCATCACCCCATTTGTTGACAACAAATTTTTTTTTCCATGAAAAATAGCTATTTAATTACCGTTCTACAGGCTTTGAATAAAAAAGAAATAAGGGAATTAAAAAAATGGATCAACTCTCCCATCCATAATCAGAGGGAAGATGTTAAAGATTTATTCCTATATCTAATCAGTTCAAAACACCTTGAAGACGATAAATATCTACAAAAAGACAGAGTTTTTCGGAAAGTTTTTCCAAAACAAAGCTTTGATGATGCCAAGCTCCGACAAACTATACACTTTTTGACAAAAACCATTGAAGAATTTCTGGTATTTGATGATTGGAAAAATAATGAGGTACGTTTCCAGATTACCCTAGCCCGAATATATAGAAAACGAAATTTAGAAAAAGCCTTCCTTAAAACCATTAAATCCTCTGAGGTAAAACTAAACAAGGCTTCCATACAAAATAATGAATTCTTTGAAAACGAATATTCTCTGCAATATGAGAAGTATTCTTTTGGAACAGGGAGGATAAAACCTCAGGCTACCTTTAATTATCAGGAGATCTCTGATTCACTGGATATTATGTACATCGTCAATAAATTAAAATTGCTCTGTCTAAGTGATTCACAAAGAGCAGTAATTAAAACCAATGAACAATTTAGTTTTGAGGAAGAGGTTATTCAGCATATTGAAAAAAATGAAATGTACCTTATCCCGGCCGTTGCCCTATATTATTATATATATAAAGCGAATAGGTATCCTAGTGAAAAAGAATATTATGAAAAGCTCAAACATCATATCCATGCTTCTGGTCATTTTTTCCCGGATGGAGAACTCAATGAAATTATATTGTTAGCGCTAAACTATTGTATAGCCAGGATGAATGCCGGGGAGATTTATTTTCGTCGAGAAGCATTTGAATACCAGCAAATGGGCATTCAAAAAAACATATTCCTGGAAAATGATTTAATAGATCCTTCTACTTATTTAAATATTGTCATTATTGGCTCCCTTTTGCAAGAGTATGATCGAGTAGAACCTTTCATAGAAAATTATAAAAAACATCTACCTAAAGCGGACAAAGAAAAGATGTCTCACTATGCTTTGGCCATTCTTTTCTTCATTAAAGGTGATTACGAAAGGTGCAGGGATCTTCTCATACACTTTGATTACGACGACATATTGTTAAACACACAGGCCAAATCGATGCTCATCAGGTTGTATTATGAACAGGATGAGATCGATTTATTAGAAGCCTTACTGGAAAGTACCCGAAACTACCTCGCCCGAAAAAAAGTTATGGGATATCGACGAGAACAGTTTATGAAGCTCATTAGGTATACCAAAAAATTAATCAATCTAAATCCCTATGATAAAAACACTAAAGAAAAACTAAAAAAGGAGGTAGTGCAAGCAAAACCATTTCCAGAGAAAAGATGGGTTCTCAAACAGATTGAAGCCTTTTAATACAATTTTCAAATTTGTATGGATGGGGTGTTAATGATGAATTTTGAATTGTTGAATTTTGAATGACATCACTCATTACCCAATACTCATTACTCATTACTCATTACAGAGCTAGATTGTAAGTTCATTTATTTCTCCATATGTAGCCATTCAAATAAAAAGCTTCTATCTTTGTCCCCATTATTTTTTTAAGGGATTCATATGAATATTATTAGTGTTAGCACCAAACAAGAATGGAAATTATTCCATAAAGTTCCATTTAGAATATACAAAGACTACCCTCAATGGATCTGTCCGCTTCAATCGGACGTGCAAAATATTTTTGATCCAAATTTTAATAAATATCTAAAAGATGGTGAGGCACAAGCCTTCGTTTTATTAGATGAAAAAAATAAACCGGCCGGCCGGGTAGCTACTTTTATTGATCATAAGCGAAATCGTGAGCAAGGCACAGCTGCAGGAGGAATTGGATATTTCGAATGTATTGACAATAAAAATATGGCCGTTGCTTTATTAAAGAAGGCTGAAGATCATCTGATTTCCAAAGGCATTAATACCATAGACGGGCCCATCAACCTAGGTGAAAGAGATAAATTTTGGGGGCTGCTGGTTAAAGGTTATGAAGAATCTCCTTATTTCCAGGAAAATTTTCATCCTCCATATTATAAAGCTTTTTTCGAGGATTATGGCTATCGTCCTTATGAACAGGTTCTGACGCTCAGCACCAGAATGTCGGAAGTCCCCATTGATCGCTTTAGGATGGTTTCCAAAAGAGCCTTAAAAAGGTATCCTTTTAAGATGGAAGACCTTAATTTTAAAAAGGTAGAAAAATATGCTGAAGACTCAGCTGAAGTATATAACGAAGCCTTTAAACATTCTCCATATTTCCAACCCTTAAAAGGTCAGCAGGTCATGCTGATGTTTGAATCCATCAAGGCTTTGTTAGATCCCAAAATGGTTGCTTTTGCCTATTATGAAGGAAATCCTGTAGGCTTTTGTGCCCTGTTACCTGATCTTAATCGTTATCTTAAAGGACTCCAAGGAAAACTAAACTGGTGGCGGCTGCCCATTTTTTTATTTCGTCTCAAAACTGCCCGAGTTAAGGATGTAAAAGGAGTGGCTTTCGGTATCCACCCAGAATATCAGGGCAAGGGGACTTTTGCCGTAATCGTAGATCATATGCATAATGAACACAACAATAAATATTACGATAAGGTCATTCTTGCCACCATCAGAGGTCATAACTCAATCATGATCAAAACTTGCCAGCAAATGGGTGCTAATATTGACAGAGTGCACGTAACCTATCGCAAGATCATAGATGAGGCTATTCCGTTTGAGCCTTTTGAGTTTTATGAAGTGAAATGAATAATAAAGAATGAAGATTGATGACTGCCTTGGCAGTCATCAATCTTCACTAAAATATATTACCCTTTAATCTCCTCCTTCTTCTTCAAATATTTATCGAGGAAATTCAAAATTTTCCCGTAAGCTTCTATCTGATTATCCTTCTTCCTGAAGCCATGTCCTTCATCTTCAAATAATACATATTCTACTGGTATTCCATTAGCGCGGGCACCCTCAACAATTTCATCAGACTCTATTTGCAATACCCTGGGATCGGTAGCTCCCTGAAGCACGATAAGCGGTTTTACAATTCTATCTGTATGGAAAAGAGGGGAAATTCTTTTCAGTCGAACAGAATCATCAGAATAGGGATTTCCCAATTCGGTATAAAGAGCGTCTCTTTGTGCTTCCCACCAGGAAGGAATACTCTTTAATGTTCGAATCCAATTGGTCACACCATATATATTTACTCCTACCTCAAAAGCTTCTGGTTGGTGCACCAAAGCAGCCATAACCATAAATCCACCATAAGAGCCTCCTATAATTCCAATTTTATCAGGATCGATGTAATCCTGCTGCGCCAGCCAATCCTTACCTTTTACGCAATCCATTAAATCCTCTTCACCATGTTTTTGATCATCCATGCCAAAAAAAGTTTTGCCATAACCGCTACTCCCTCTATTGTTTACGGCCAAAACAGCGTATCCATGGTTAACCAAATATTGAATCCTAGGATTATACGCTTGTCTGGATTGCCCACCAGGGCCTCCATGAACATAGACCAGGGCAGGCACTTTATTGTCGGCCGAAGCTTGCTTAGGCTTATAATAAATGGCAGGAATGGCTAAATCATCAAATGAAGGATATCGAACCACTTCAGCCGTAACTAAATCATCGGCATTGATCTCAGGGTTTAAGGTTTCACTTAATTTCTTATGTGATTGGCCTTCCATATCATAATGGTAAAGGTTTTGGGGAGAGGCAGAGCTCCCTACATAAAAAGACATTTTGCTTTCATCATGGGAAAATTGTGCTGAAGTAACACTTCCATTTTCAAAGTTTGGAAAATTCATTTGTTCTCCCGTTTCTGCGTTGCTGACTTCCACTACAGTTTTTCCATCATCATTGGTGCCAACAATCTGATAGTTACCTGAAGGAGAAAAGAAATGATATACTATGTCCCAATCTTTTTTCAAAACTTCCTGACTTTCTCCACTTTCAAGATCAAACCGCATCAAATAACTAAATTCATTACCCTCATCTGTGGTATAATACAAATACTGATTGTTTTTACTAAAATCAGTGGGAGAATAAGATGCTTCAGCTGTTGATATTTTTTGAATCTTATTTTGTTGTACATCAAGCACATACAACTCTTGAACATTTGTCGTTATGGGTTTAATTAAGGCCATATAATTTTTGTCCGGAGAAATGTCACCAAAAAAATATCCATCTGTATTTTCATAGATCATTTTTGACTCCATGGTTTCAATGTTGAATTCAAAAACGTCCAGGAATTTGGGGTCTCGCTCATTATAGCCGTAGAAAAAGCTCTTACGGTCTTCTGCCCAGCCCTGGAATTGAGCTCTGGCCTTTGGATTAGGGGTCAATTCTTGAACCTCTCCATCCGTATTTTGAATAAATAGATGGTAAATTTCATTTCCATTATCATCCTGGCGGTATAAAAAACGCTCATCTTCAGGGAAATAAGAAATCGCATAAATAGGAGAATTTTCTGAATTCGTAAGGGCTGTTCTTTCTCCACTAGCAATATCTACTGCATACACATTTCCAATACCTGTTTGATTACTTGTTACTAAAATTTTCGACTTATCAGGTGAAAAACTGCCTCCGCTTATGGAAATATTTTCCATAAATTGCTCAATCGTATATTGTTGAATATCTCCATCATCCCCCTCAGTAGTATCATCTGAAGGAGAACAATAACTTAGCAAAGCAATGAGGAAAAGAAATAGAATGGTCTTTTTCATTGAAATGGGTTTTGCATAAAAATTGGCTTACTTATTTATTCAGGAAGTGCTCTAGCTCAATGACTAAAGGCTGGACATGGAACACTAAACAAGGAACATTTATCTGCCGGAGATAGAAGGTCCCCTATTTATTCTTAATATTTTGTAAATACTTATTCAGTTCGACTTCATCATAAACGAGTACTTCCCTTGCTTTACTACCTTCACTAGGTCCTACTATGCCCATGGCTTCCAATTGATCCATGATACGGCCAGCCCGGTTATATCCTAGTTTTAAGCGGCGTTGTATCATTGAGGTTGAGCCGTGTTGATTCTGTACAATTAGGCGTGCAGCATCTTCAAACATATCATCCAAATCGGAGTATTTCAGGCCGGAAGTGCCATGAATTTCGTCATCTCCATGGAATTCTGGCAAGTAATAAGGTTCGGCATATCCACGCTGTTCTGCAATGTAATTAATGACTCGTTCAACTTCTGGTGTATCTACAAAAGCACCTTGTATTCGACGCATTTCGCCACCAACCGATAAAAGCATATCTCCCCTTCCGATCAACTGATCGGCACCTCCTGCATCAAGGATGGTTCTGGAGTCAACCTTTGCAGTTACTTTGAAAGCAATTCTGGCGGGGAAGTTGGCCTTAATCACACCAGTAATGATGTTAACAGATGGGCGTTGAGTAGCAATAACCAGGTGAATACCAACTGCGCGAGATAATTGTGCCAATCTTCCGATAGGTAACTCCACCTCCTTACCGGCAGTCATAATCAAATCTGCAAACTCATCAATAATCAAAACTATAAAAGGCAGAAAACGATGCCCCTTATTAGGATTAAGGCGACGTTGGACAAACTTTTCGTTATACTCTCGAATATTCCGGGCCGTGGCCTTTTTGAGTAGGTCATAGCGGTTATCCATTTCAATACAAAGGGAGTTTAGGGTATGGATAACCTTATTGGTTTCGGTGGTTATAGGTTCTTCTTGTCCTGGTAGAGTAGCCAAAAAGTGGCTTTCCAATTTGCTGTATAAAAACAGTTCCACTTTTTTGGGATCAATAAGAACTAGTTTTATTTGTGAGGGATGTTTTTTATATAAGAGAGAAACAATAATGGCATTAATTCCGACAGACTTTCCTTGCCCGGTTGCACCCGCTACTAATAAGTGAGGCATTTTAGCCAGATCAACTACCACTACTTCATTTGAAATTGTTTTGCCCAGAGCGATGGGAAGATCCATCTTGGCCCGCTTGAATTTATCGGATATAAGGACCTCCTTCATAGAAACCACCTGTTTCTTTTTATTAGGCACCTCGATACCAATAGTTCCTCGTCCAGGTATAGGAGCAATAATTCGAATACCCAGTGCCGCCAAACTTAATGCGATATCATCCTCAAGGTTTTTAATCTTTGAAATCCTAACACCTGGCGCCGGAACAATTTCATAAAGAGTTACAGTAGGACCAACTGTGGCTCGTATTTTGACGATTTCAATCTTATAATTAAGGAGCGTTTCTATAATTTGATCCTTATTGGCTTCCAGCTCCTTGCGATCAACTTCAATACGCTGATCTGTATAATCTTTTAAAAGAGCAGCTACAGGATGCTCATAAGAGGATAATTCCAGAGTGGGATCATAAGGTTCAGAGTGATTGACATTTTCTTCCTCCGCGGCCAAAATAGTCTGATGAATGGGAGAAGAAGGGCCCGGGTTGCTTTCTAGAGAAACTGTTTCTTTTTGTTCTTCAATCTCTAGTTCTGTACCAGAAGGCGGTTGAGTAATTTTTTCCTTGTTTGCCAGGGAAAGATCTTTTAAATTGAAGGCCAGCTGTTGTTCTTCTTTTAATAAATCCTCCTCGGCTTCAGCTGCAGGCAAAGCCTTACTTTCGCCATCTGTCCAGCCTTCTTCATCAGTAGAAACTGTATTTGGTACCGGCTTACGTCGTACTCTTTTTCTTTTACTTCTTCCTCCCAGTAAGGTATTCACCCGATCTCCCACTTCACCCATTATTTCACTAAAACTCATTTCATTAAAATTGGGGTTGAAGATCCAAACAATATAACTAACCAAAGCAAAAAGGAACAAAACAACCATTCCTGCCGTACCTACAAAATTGAGTAACCAACTGCTTACTCCCTGTCCAAAAGCTCCGCCCCAGGGAAATTCTGAACGACCAAATATAAAGGCCAAGAAAACTGAAAAAATGGCCATCCCAATGACCGAATATCGTATCTTAGGTAAGTAAGACTTTAAAGGCGCTCGCCTAATCCAGGCCAATCCCAAGACTATGAGTAAATAGATTACCAGATAAGAAGGTAAACCTACCCCCCAATAAAAGAACATATTGGAGACAATCGCCCCAAGACGTCCAAGCCAGTTGGCCATTTGAAGATCACTTTCCAATAAAAGTTGCCAGGAGAATCTAAGAACCCTATCCTGATCAATCTGCCAGGTAAACAGATAAGAAGTAAATGCGATAAAAAAGTATAAGGAAAAAAATAAGGCTAACACACCAGCCAGCTTGGGTAAGCGCTCATCATTTAAACCCAAGCCAAGTGACAATTGACCTTTCTTTTTTCTTCTTTTCTTTGCCATGAATGCTTTTTTCAGAAATCAGTAAGTCTCCAGTAATTACAAATCCCTACAAAAATAAGGATTAATAAGAGGAAATAAGAATCTTAATATTAATTCTCCTCTATTATATCAACAAATCAGGGAATATCATTCACCAATTTGATGATTTTTTTGTAAATATCGAAGAATTCCAAATATAGGGATATTACAATATCAATTACAATTTCAATCACAATTTCAATATATTTCCATCATTACCATTGACATTACCATTGACATTGCCATTGACATTGCCATTGATATTGACATTGACATTGACATTGACATTGACATTGAAAAAGTCTTTTTACCTTCTACTAATAATTTAAAAACAATCTAAATGAAAATAGCAGTAGAAATAAGTCTATACCCTCTGACCGAACAATACGAGTCTCCTATTCTAGACTTCATTCATAAACTCAATCAATACCCAGCTCTAAAAGTTTCTACCAATGCCATGAGCACTCAGATTGAAGGAGAATATGATTTGGTAATGGACACTTTGAAAAGGGAGTTAAAAACTAGCTTTTCTGAGGAGGGCGCTAAAATTGGGGTTTTGAAAATATTAAATCAATCTATAAATCTTTAGCAAAATATGTTTAACCCGGCCTTTATTCAGCAACTTAGAAAACAAACACCAGGAATTGACAATAATATTCACTTCAATAATGCAGGTGCGGCGCTCATGCCAGAACAGATCTTGAATGCGATGATCAATCATTTAAACCTGGAAGCTCAAATTGGGGGTTATGAAGCTGCTGCCAAAAAAAATAGCGAGTTGGAAGAATTTCGGCAGGTGTTGGCCAATTTATTAAATGCTCATGCCAAAAATATGGCCTATGCCGGAAGCGCTACTGAGGCTTATAATCGAGCTTTATCTTCTATCCCATTTAAAGAAGGTGAGGTTTTATTAACAACTCAGGATGATTATGTGTCTAATCAAATTGCTTTCCTCCAAATTCAGAAACGGAATAAAATCAAACTGGTGGTAGCACCTGTTGATGAACAGTCTGGTGGGGTAGACTTAGAAGCCATGAAGAAATTAATTGACCGGCACCAACCCAAACTGGTTGCGGTTACTCACATCCCTACCAACTCAGGCCTGATCCAGGATGTTGAGACCATTGGACAATTTTGTAAACAAAAAGATACCTGGTACCTGGTAGATGCCTGTCAATCGGCCGGGCAATTACCCTTGGACGTAGAAAAGATTTGCTGTGACTTTTTAAGTGCCACTTTCCGTAAATTTTTAAGAGGACCACGGGGTGCAGGCTTTCTTTATGTTTCAGATAAGGCATTGGATCAGGGATTGGAACCCGTTTATTTGGATCTTCACTCAGCCCAGTGGTCGGGTAATTTACAATATACCCCTGTTGATAGCGCTAAAAGGTTTGAACAGTGGGAGCGCCCTCATGCTTTAATCCTGGGAGCTAAAGCCGCTGTAAGGCTAGCTCTTGAAATTGGGTTGGAGCCCATCAAAGATCGTGTCCAGCATTTGTCTAATCAGCTTCGGGATGGATTGGGGCCTATGTCCCGGCTACGGGTATTGGATAAGGGCCCTGCTCTGGGAGGTATTGTCACCTTCTATGTTCCGGGTGTCAATCCCCAGGAATTAAAGCAGCAACTGCAGGAAAAAAAGATTAACTGTTCTCTGATTGCTTATGATAATGCTCGTTATGATTTTGATCGTAAAGAGGTAGACTGGGCTATGCGGGTTTCTCCTCATTATTATAATACGGAGGAGGAGGTTTCGAATTTCTTAGAAGTGGTGAGTGACGAGTGATGAGTGATGAGTGACGATTATAGTTTGCTTCTACATTCGAACATTCATTGGTTAAAATAACTAGGATATGGTTTATTTAGCATCGACTAAAACAGTGAAAGTCGGTAACAGTCAGTGTGCGATAGCCAGTGTCAAAAAAATGCTTGGCTAGTTTATCTTAACTGTCCACTTTTGTGAGGAACTCCACTTTTATCCCTATCTTAACTCCACCATTTGCTCATTCACCAAAACAAGCGTAATCCTATTACATAAACCCTGTACTCTCCTATGAAAAATAAAGAAGCACTGGAACGCATTCAGAAATGCAAGGAAGAACAAAATGATTTTTTGGATTTGGGGTATTTGAACTTAAAAGAAGTCCCGGAAGAAGTTTTTGAGCTTGCTCATCTTCGTAGGCTCAATTTAGGAAGGAGATTTTTGGAAGGGACGGATTGGAAAAAGTCAAAGTTTATCCTAGATCACAATAGGATCCAAGCCTTACCTGAAGAAATATTAAAACTCCCTAACCTAGAGGAGTTATCCCTTGAGGGAAATCCCATTAAGGATTTAAGTTTGTTAATAGCTCTACCTAAACTTCGTCACCTTAACCTGGCTTCTACTACAAAAGGTTCTTTAGAGGTCTTAAAAGACTTACCTGACTTGATAAGCTTAAATATTGGTGGCCTAAACATTAGGAATCTTACAAACCTTTCGAAACTCAATCTCCTAAACCTTAAAGCACTCGATCTAAGTTCTAATGAAATAGAAGATATTGAGGACTTAGAAGCCTTCCCTAAATTGGAATCTTTAAACCTGAGTATAAACAAAATTAAGGAGATAAAAAACTTAGAGCAGTTAAAAGAATTGAAGGCCCTCTACCTTGGGTTAAACCAAATTTTGGAGATTAAAAACCTAGATAATTTATCAAAGCTTCAAGTCTTAAGTTTAGGATATTTAGGTGGGCATCATGGAGTCTTTCCAACCAATAATTATTATCGATCAAATTTTATCGAAAAAATAAAGAACCTTGACAAGCTTTCCTTAATAAAGCAACTTGATCTATCTGGGAATTTGATTTCTCATATTGAAGGTTTAGAAAACAAGCCAAATCTAAAGATTCTATATCTAGGTCATAACCAAATCCAAAAGGAAATTGAATTGGGGTATTTAAAAAATTTAAGAAAATTGAGTTTAGGCTTTGAAACTGGCATTTATAATATTAAAAACCTCCTATCTCACCATCTTTTTAGAGAAAACATGCCACTAGCTAATCAAATTCATTCCCATAATTCATTTAAATTGCCTCCAAAATTAGAAGAAATTCATTTGGACTCTCTTAATTTAACTCAAATTCCAGCATTAAGTAATAATAACAAACATTTAAAAAAAATAGATTTATCATTCAATATCATCTCTAAAATTGAAAACCTAAACCAATTACCAAACCTCCAATCTTTATACCTCAACAACAACCAAATCAACAAAATTGAAAACCTAAACCAATTACTAAACCTCCAAGATTTATCCCTCTACAACAACCAAATCAACAAAATTGAAAACCTAAACCAATTACCAAACCTCCAATCTTTATACCTCAACAACAACCAAATCAACAAAATTGAAAACCTAAACCAATTACCAAACCTCCAA
>JANQPA010000028.1 GCA_028285545.1 Saprospiraceae bacterium
AACTAAAATTTTTACTTTAATATGTATCTGCTTATAAAAAAGCAAAAAATATATTTTTTTAAAGTCAATTTTTTCCAAAAATTGACTTTTTACACAACCCCAAGCCGGATATAAAGCTTACCAATCCCTTCATTTCATTACGGGCTTAGTAATCTTTGATTTAAAACAAGTTTATTTATCATTACAGTTATTCACTAGCCGTCCTCTTCTTAAACTGCTCCCACTCCTCAGCTGTCATTTCTTTAATTGACTCCAACCTCAACCTGCCATCATTATATCCTGGTTCATCCGGAAGGTCAATTTGGTATTCTACCAAAAAATGTTCATTGGCATCCATCCAGATATAGCCACCACGATTTTCCAAGCCAGGGCCGTCGATTTTGTACTTATTGCACATGCGATTATTCATTTTTTCTTTTTTCTCAAATTCTATTTCAATTTGTCCTATATAAGCAAAAGAACCTCCCCCTTGTCCATCTGATTTATAATCAGAGATGGCTAACTCAATCGGTGTTTTTTTGTCTTTTAGGTGTGCCCAGCAGATGCTCAAGCTGGCAAAATCAAAATCATAACTGTGCCAGGGCCAGGCTGGAAGTTCCATTTCACCTTCAAAGGCACCGGGTATATTAATCAAAGCTTTGGAGTTTTTAGAATCGGTGCTTAAGATGGCACGAACCTGTTCCTGGCCACTTTGATTGATTCTTGAAGTTTCAAATTTGTCTACGCTAAAAGTTTTCCAACTCATCCAGGCTTTAACTAAAGTGCCACCAGGGTAGCCGTCATTCCATTTAAAGGATTCGAGTTCACTAGCTGATTTTACATACAAAGCGGTGTGGCTGGAATGGGTACCGTCAATATTAGATTTATTATAAAAAAAGACCTTACCTACAGGTACGGCTTCTTTGTTTAATTTAAAACGGTGGATGGTATTTTGTGCATTTAAAATAAACGAGCTAAACGCCAGGGTCAAACCCAGGCCTAGCATAAGTATTCCTTTTTTCATGATCGGGTGATTTTTCACTCTTGGACGAAGACTAGGAAGGAGGGGTTACAGAAAATGACCTCTTACATCCGCTTCCAGCGGATGTAAGAGGTCATTTTCTTTTGATTTATTTTTCCTAATGAGGAAGTTTATCTTTTACCACACCATAAGTAAAGGTACCTAAAAGAGCTCCAGCCATCACTAAAGCAATAATCCAATATCCGTGTCCCAATAAAACATACATTGGGCCGGGACAACAGCCCGTAATTGCCCACCCAAGACCAAAAGCAGTACCAGCCAATAAATGACGAGGGAGGTTCAGCTTCATAGGGGTGTAACTTACAAAAGTTCCGCGCAAGGTCTTCATTTTAAACTTTTTCATGACCCAGATAATAGCTGCCCCAAAAATAACGGCCGTACCTATAATGCCATACATATGGAAACTCTCAAAACGAAACATTTCATGGATTCTAAACCAGGAGATGGCTTCAGATTTGGTCATAATAATTCCGAAAAGGATACCTACTGATAAGAATGATATATTTTTCATTTGCTTATTTTCTAATTTTAAAACTTGCTACCTCAAATCCCTAGACCTTTAAAAAAGTAGGGGCAATATCAAATGGGTCATTAACAATCCTCCCATAAAAAATCCTATTACAGTAATTAATGAAGGTAATTGCAAATGAGATAGGCCTGAAATAGCATGACCAGAAGTACACCCATCTCCATAACGAGCGCCAAAACCTACGAGAAAACCTCCTCCTATGGCCAGTAAAATGCCCTTAATACTAGAAAAATTCAAAAAAGAAGTGGGTACAAAGCCTCTGCCTGTATTGTCTGAAGCAGGGTAAACTAAGCCAACTTCTGAAAGATGAGTTTGCGTTGCCTCCGAGATGGCTACCGGATCGGGACTGCTTAAAAAAGAGGCGGCTATCATACCACCCAATAAAGCTCCGATTACAAAGGCAAATCGCCAAAATTCTTCCTTAAGATCCATTTTAAAGAAAGAACTGACCTTCCCTGCCCCTAAAACTGTACAGGCAGATTTAAAAGTGGTTGAAACCCCAAAACTCCTGCCCATCCAGGTTAGTAAGAAAAGAATGGCAGAGATAGCAATTCCTGATACAGCCCAATGCCAGGGCTGTCGGATAAAATCCAAAATTGTTTGTGGATTGGTGACTAATTCCATTATGTTCAATTTTGTTCGGGTGTTAATCTGCTGCGGAAGCCCCCCGAAATCATTACTCTGTTAAGAGCCAAGCGCCTCCAAACCCGGCAAATATAAGACAATTATGAAAACTCGTTAATTACATGTGATAACTGATTTAGCGACTGCATGCCCGATTGCCTCCATTTAACCTCTCCCTTTTTAAACAACATAAATGTCGGGACGCCCTGAATTTGCAATTTAGACGCAAGACTTCTGTTTTTGTCTACATCGATTTTTACAATTTTTGCCTTTCCTTCTACTTCTCCTGCCAATTCCTTTAATATGGGGGCCATAGCTCGGCATGGGCCACACCATTCAGCAGAAAAATCCACAAGCACCGGTTTATCACCATTAATCAATTCTGAAAAAGAAATCTTTTTATTCATAATTCTGGATAGTTTTGAAAAATTATCTAACACAAAATTGAAACATTAGGGGCTTGTTATCAGTGATGGGGATCACATTGGGGTATTGGGGTATTGGGGTATTGGGTAGGTACTCATTTTTTTGAGATGTGCAGGTTGCATAGAATTAATAAGTGAATTACCTCTCTTGTTTTTACTTCTGCCAGGCTTTTGTTTTATTTGGGATAAATAAATGAAAATATTAACATATATTCAAGTATTAAAAAAAATCAATAAACCACCCGAATAAAATGAAATCTATTACCTCCGAAAACTTATCAGAGCTTAAGAATAAACTTCCGGATTCTATACGCCAAATTATCAGAGAACTTGAAATATCGAGGAATTTAAAACCCTCAACAATGAGGAAAATAATTCTGGAAGCCGGGGTACGAGTGGAGGATATTGAGCCATGGGCTGATTATGATCACCCTATTGAAGACAGCTACGGCAGGAAGTTAGTTTATAAAGGAGACAATTTTGAGGTAATGGTGATGTCTTGGCAGGCTGGAGATTTTTCCACCATACACGATCACGGACATACACAGTGGGGAGCAGTTCAGGTATTTGGTCCAGCTGAACACGCTACTTTTCGATATGCTAATGGTCAATTAAGCACATTGGCCAGATGGATTATGGAGCCTGGAGATGTGCTTGGAGTGCACCATAGTTTAATCCACCAAATGGGCAATCCCAATCAGAAGACTCCCTTTTTAAGTTTGCATGTTTACGGTGATTTGGAAGATATTGAAAATGTAACAGGGGATGCCCGTATTTTTGATCTGGAAACAGATAATATTCAAAGAATAGATGGTGGGGTATTTTATGCCCTACCTACTAATCAGATAAAAAGAATAGATAAGGGCCCTATAGCAGATTTTCCAACCCGGACCCGCCATATGGTAGAATTGATCCGGCGGCTAAGTAAAATGGAGCCTCAAGCAGTGCAGAATAGTGGAAAGGATATTGATGAGACAATAAAGGATTTTATGTCTGCGGACCATTTGCCTACATTAATTAGAGATTTAAAAAAACATACAAACACAAATGGCCATCAAACTCATTCCGTTTTTTGGAGGATATTGAATTGGGAGCTCAGGCAGGCAGCCCAATTACAGGATTTACTTATGGAGGAAAAACAGACAAGTGATCATTTTCAAACTTATGCATCCCTTTATGACGAAGTCATTTGTAAGCCTTGTATGGATCAATTTATGAAAGCCTATTTAATGTTTTTTGCAGAAAAAGAAAAGATAGATTTTTCTAGCAAAACGATTATTTCTTTAGGCTGTGGAACAGGCCTGGTAGAGTCTTTTATGATTAACCAACTAAGGGTTAATTATGATTCCTTATTCGGAATGGATTTGTCAGAGGCTATGGTAAATGAAGCTCAAAAACGAATCCATGCTAATGTTGGGGATGTATTGACTTTGGCCCCTGATGTCCAGTTATGGGACCTTGCCTACAGTGGCTTGAATGTATTTCAATATATTGACCATCAAAATTTACCAAAGGCCATCCAAAAAACAGCAGATATTCTCAAATCTGGAGGTTATTTTATTGGTGATTTTATTACTCCAGATCATATCCGTTGGTATCCTAATGTCCTTTTTTCAGAAAATCAAAAAACACTGTCATTAAGAACTCCGGAGTTAATTGAAGAAAATGGGATTATGTATCAACGCAGTGAAATTATTAATATCCAAACTCAGGGTTCTGACTTAAGGATTAGTTATGCCGGAAAACATAAGCGATATTTACCTCCAATAAACAGAATGAGAGCCTATTTCGAAAAGTCTTTTGGTGGAAAAGTAGAGTTATATGATGCTCTGAGCCTAGAATTAATTCCTGAATGGGCGGATAGCTGTAAATCCACTCGGTATATTGTTATTGCTAAGAAAAAATAAAATCTCAATATTTGGTACCCAACATATGTGGTTTTGGAACTTGCATCAATTGTTTACAAAAGATTCCGATCTGCCCCAAACATAAATCTCTTTCTTTTTATAATTAATTGAAAGGCGTCCACAAGCAGCTATAAAAGGATGTCCAAGTAGGCCATCGAATTTTTTGTGACCGTTATCTCTTATATTCTGGACATCTTTAAAAAGATATTCCATATTTTCAAAGGTCTCACTCACGATGTAGGTTGAAGTGATATTGACTGCAGTGACAAGAAAATCTTTTTGATCAGCTCCCCTGAAAATGATCAGCTTAGGATCTGTTTCTGAAGACAAGCGTTCTTTGTAATCCTGATCTAACATATTTGATTCGGAAGCAGAGTCAAAGGCTAAATTTAAAATAACATTTTCTATTTCTGCCCTTAAAATCGGGAGGTGTGCTGATAGCTGAAAAGGAATGGTAAGGTCTGGGGTATGTTGTTCATGAAGAATAGAATTCCGAGTTGGATGGTGCTCAATTTCCCGGTTTTTATAATCAATCAAGATTTCAGTCTTTTGGATCATCTCAAAACCAATTAATCCCAATATTGGTAATTTTAAGCTTTGCTCCAGGTGGTTTAAATCAATTGCTTTTGCTACAAACCTCTTCTTTTCTATGCAGCCCCATTTAAAGAGTTTAATGCTTTTTTCTTTGGTATTGACAGCTCCGTTTGCGCTCATCATTTGATGAGAAGAATTTTTCACTTCAAACCTATTTGAATTAAGTACTAAACAAGGTGCACCGGTATCCAGAATAAAAAACCCTTTTTGGCCGTCAATCTGAGCTTTTACAATAACCAGACCTTCTTCAAGGAGAAAATCAGTGGTACAAACATTGTTTCCAAAAGCGTGTAGAGATATAATATTAATGAATAGAAAGATTAATTTTTTCATGAGCTCTTATTTTCGTCCTGCACAGATCTCCCCACCCTTATTTTAAAAGGATGTGGGCTCAATATTCGAGCAAAGATACAATTACAATTAACATTGAGTTAACATTAATTTAAACTTTATTTTACTCAATGTCAATTTTTTGGTCTTATATGAAAAAAATTAACTTATGTGAAGATTATAATGACGTCCTAAATGACTACAAATCAACAATTTGGATTTCTTTTATTCCGACAACTGTTCAATTGATATTGAAATAGGCAAATAAAAGTCTGGGAAAAAAATTGATAGGTTTTCAACAAAAAAAAAATCCACAGAAAGATGACAAAAATCATATTTAATTTATGATGCTTGTCATTTTCTGTGGAAGTAGATTTTTTTTTCTTTATGTAAAAGAAAAAAAGAATTTAATTCAATTCGGGTGATTTTAGGGAATATTGGAGCATCATTTTGATGCTCCTTTTTTATAGTATTTAAACGATTTCTTCTGAGCTATGGACTTCGGTATTATTCCGTTTTTTTCTGATGTTTTTGACTACATAACCGATAGCCACTGCTGAAAGTGCGAAGTTAACCAAACCTCCACCTACAGGAATCATACTTAATATTCTCAAGGCTACAAACAGTCCAATAGAAATACCGATCATTGCACCTGTATTCCAATTTTCCTTGCGATGTTCACGCAATTCATAAGCAGCTACTACTGCAGTAAGTGCATTAGCTACAACTAATACGATAATAAATAATGACATTCCAACCACTCCTAAAGGAATTCCGATGACAGTACCAAAAGCAATGGCACTAGCTAGAGGAAGGCCAAAATACATCAACAATCCGGCTCCCAGGTAGCTACCCATTTGATCGCGAACGCCACCTGCATTTTTGGCGAAAAAGCGGCCAAAGACTGCTACCAGAAGGCTGATTAGGGCAATTCCAGATAATATTCTGAATATGGCAAAAGACCAAATTGCCTTTTTCATATTAAATTCAAAATTAAACTCCTTCTTGAGGCTACTATCAAAACGAGCTTGGGCATCATTCATCATATGGTCCTCAAAGTCAGAATGGCCATCTTTGCTCCAGTATCTAACATCACTAAAGAATTGAGCATTTCTTCCCAAATGAAGCATTTGAGCGGAAATGGCAGAAGCACCATTTACAGTAGCATAAAGTTCCACCTCTCCTCCAACAAGATCTAACTCCCCTTCAATTACCCCTCCTAAATCTATTTCACCACCGGCAGCTTTTACACTTCCCTTTACCAATCCGTACGATTCGACTTCACCACCGGCTACCACTAAGTCTCCCCATATGGTTACTCCTTCTGCGATTTCAACCTCTCCGCCTGTGATGACCAAATCACCGTGTACATCCTTAGTAATAAGAATTTCTCCTCCAAATACTCTAAGGTCACTCCCTGCTACTCCCATCACCTGTATCTCACCACCTACTATTGTGGCATCATCGCGTATATCATTATTGATTTGAACCTCTCCACCTGCGACAATCAAATCACCATTAACTACAGCATTAACGACGATTTCCTTTCCAGCGATATAAATATTTTCATCCTGAGTTTCATTCACCACTACTCTTTTCCCTGCTTTATAATCACTAGCCTGGGAATTAAAAACACTGAATATTAGGGCAGCAAGTGTAAATAATATCGATTTTTTCATTTTATGCACTTATTTTTTGGCTTGACATAGATTTTAAGAGCTATTTAGGATGAGGGTGGAATGAAAATTCTCCTCAATTTCTAAACATGCTCAAAATTAAGGTATTAGATATACAGTTGCTGTTCTTTTATATGATGCTGCTCAATTGATGGATGAGAGGAGCTCAGACTTCTATAAATGGAAAAATCGTCAAAACAAAAGCAGGAAAGAGTTTTGAATTTATTCTTTATGTTTTTCGAAATTTTTTAAATAGTTTTTTAGAGCGGATAGCTGTTTATTATCCCCTAAAATAATAAAACTGCCTCCAGGTTTTAGTTTAACTGAGGGATCAGGATTTACAACATAATTTCCTTCTGGGCTTTTATAACCAATGATATTTGCTCCTGAGTGTTTCCGAAAAGCAAGGTTACGAATAGATTTACCCTTACAACCCTGGGGTAAATCTTCAAAATGAATTTCTTCAAATCCGATATCAGACTGATATTCGTTGGTAATAAACGAAAAGAATTCTACTGCCCCTGGTTTGCTAATCAGGGTGGCCATGTAAAATCCGCCAATTTGCTCCGGCATTACAACATGGTTGGCCCCTGCTAAACTCATTTTCTTTTGAGACTTAGGATGTTTTGCCCTGCTAATTATTTTTATAGTGGGGTTCAGTTGTCGAGCTGTGAGAACGGTAAATACGTTTTCAGCATCATCTGGTAATGCTGAAATAATGGCATGGGCTCTCTTGATACCTGCAGCTAAAAGCGTTTCATCATGAGTCGCATCGGCTTTTATATAAAGGATATCATCCGAGCTTTTCTGAATACTTTCAATTTTATTTGGATCTTCATCAATGATTACGAAAGGGATTTTGTGTAAAAAAAAATGCTGACCTATTTCTATCCCAAATTTGCCATAACCACATAAGATGATGTGATTTTCCAGTTTTCCTATCCGTGTTTTGACCAGATTCTCATGCATTTTTTTAAAAATTTCCCCTTGAATGATATAATAGGTAAATACTGCCAGTAAATAAGCAAAGGCAATAATATTAAATAAGATATAGATTGATGTAAATAACTGTCCAGGCTCACTTAATGGTTTTACTTCGGTATACCCTACCGTAGAAATGGTAATAACCGTCATATATATTGCTTGCCTTAAGCTATAGTTTTCTATTAACATGAATCCAAATACCCCAACAATCAGAACCAGTGCCAAAAGAAACAAAGCAAGTCGCAAGCTCAAAAAATTAGAAGGAATTCTTTTTAAGGGCTGTGCTTTGCCTATCTGCATAAAAGATTGATTTATCATTGAACAGAAGCCAAATGCAAAGTTACTTATTACTTTCTTTCAAAAGCACTATGCTGATAAAAAATAATAGCATTTACCACAAAATACCATTCAGGTAAATGACTAAAGGTCCACTTATACTTAATCATTGGTAAGCATCAATTGAATCATCAATAGAGAAAATTGATTACGTTCTGCCATTTAGAATAACTTACTGGTGCTTGTGAGCTTAATTAAATAAATATTAAAATGCACTAAGTATCTATATATAGGAAAATAATTAATTTTGTATTTGAGTTTAATTAAAAAAAGTTTAATCCTCGTTTGAATCATCAATATCTCCTGTATGACTGCTACCCTGACCCGCCTACTGCTGACTCTAAGTATAGGGCTATTCATCCTCCCCAATGGCATTTTTAGTCAGCCTTTACAAATTTCTGGTAAGATAACGGAACAAAACAGTTTGGCTTTGAGGGGAAAAAAGGTCAGTTTGAAAGGAGTTAAAATCATCCTTAATGGAAACACCATTGTTTCCGATCAAAACGGGAATTTTCTAATCAGCATTCCCAAAAAGGAAGCTGTAATATCTTTACATTCCGGTGAAGCCAATTATCAGATAATCAATCAAACCTCCCTGGAGCAGCAATTGGCTTGTACAAATTCCAATCAGGTTTTCTTAGAGCTTGAGTTTGGAAGAGAACAAACAATAGTTGCGAATTCGGCCAGGTTTTACCAGCAATTGAACCAGGTATTTGCCCAAACTCAAATTCGATGGTTCAAGTTATTTTATGAGAATAAAATTGATTCTCTCAAAGTTTTTCTTGGAGAAAATATATCAACCAGTGACATAAACAGAGGCTTTATACGGGAATTTTTTCAGGACTTAGAAGGCCATATAGAGTATTGGGCTGAAAGTCTTTCATTAATAAATCTTGATCATCAATCCACTGACTTTAAAAATTGTTACCAATGGTTAAGAACAGGACAATTGGACCAGGTCCGTAAAACGATGGACAATTTGGCCATGACCGGGGATTTGCAAAACAAGGCACTTAAAGATTTATTAATCAGTTGGTACACCGCAAGCGGGCAGCTACACAAAGCTGTTATGATATTAAATCAGCACCTGGCCACGGTTACCAAACCAGATATAGCCACCTTAAGTGAATATTATCGGCTGAACATTTTAATTAAGGCCTTTGATAAGGCCATAGGCATTGAAGAGCAGCTTTTGTCCATTGCTTGTGATAAGGGGAGTAAATTTATTGCCCTTGTTCACCTTGTTGAATTATATGCTGAACAACTGGATTGGGGAAAAGGATCAAAACGATTTGAACAAGCCCAGAGATTATGGGACACTGAGATTAATCAGCATTCTGAGCGCTTTGGTGATTCTTACGCTGAATTATTGGTCAACATGGGCGTCATGCTTTATCAGCAATCGGATATGCAGCAGGCAAAATCATTGGTCAATAAGGCCATAGGAATTTATGAAAAAAAGAGTCTGCTTAATCCTGCGCGTTTTGAAGGGGCCTTGATGCGAGCCAAAGCTGTTCTGGCCACCTTTTATGTTGTATACCAAAATCAGTATGGACAAGCCTTAAATATCCTGGAGTCAACTTTGATTTTAGGTCAGCGCCTATCCCGTCTTAATCCTCAATTATATCTTTCAGAAGTAGCTGATATGTATTTATGGGAAGGGAGTTGTCATAAGCAAATGAAACAGTATACCCAGGCCATTCGAGTTTATGAATTGGCGAGCAGGTATTATGAGCAATTGGCGCTTAAAAACCCTCTAAAGCTTGAAGCCGTTTGTGGCACTTATTTTTTAATTGCAGAATCTTATAACCAATTATTAAATCAAACCAATGATTCTGCCTTCAGAACCAAAGGGATTAATTCGATTCAAAAAGGACTTGAAAAAGTTATTATTTGGAGTAGATATGATCCTACAGGAGCAGAAATGATGCGTAAAAACCTAAGTTATTATCAGGAAGTTTTTGAAGGTTGGGGAAATTAAGATAAAATCATGTCCTCTTACTGATGACAAAAATCACTCTTTCATTCTAATCATTCTCACCAAAACAGAAGCTATTTTGTACTTAATTGCAATAGCAAATGAGTTGTTTTTCTAATCAAGCTACACACTCATTTTTTTAATTGCCCAATTTATTTGGCAGCCTGCATGTAGAATGTAAAACTAATTAATAAAAGATTTAACCAACTTGATAATAAGACATAGGCCATTTCTCGTCTATGCCCTTTTATTGGTTTGCTTTTTACCTTCTACCTTTTACTCTTAAGGTATAGCTATGAAAACCATAAAAAAAATTTTGTTTCCCTGTGATTTTTCGGATACAGCACAAAATGCTTTTCGATATTGCCTCCTTTTGGCAGATAAATTGGAAGCGGATATTGAACTAATTCATGTAGTATATCCTGAATATGAAAACCTTGACGTCCCCATAATTTCCACCAAGGCAACTAATGATAAAATGGAAGTTGCCAAATATACCCTTCAAAGTTTTGTCGATCTAGGATTGGCTCAGGTTCAAGTAGATCAAACTCTTAAATACCTTCCAAAAATTCATTCCTCAGTAGAATTAGGTAACATAGTCAATAGCATCATTAATGCAGAACGAATCCATAATATTGATCTCATCATTTTGGGGAGAAGATCAGAATATGGTTTTTTAGAAAAGGCCTTTGGCACCGTAACTACTGGGCTGATAGAAAAGGCAACATCAGCTATAATGGTAATTCCTGAGCAGGCCTCTTTTAAATCTAGCAAGGCAATTGCCTATGCCACTGACTTGAATCAAGCCGATCCTTATCACATATGGAAAACAGGACAATGGCTTTCCTCTATACATTCGGATTTATATATCATTCATGTGGCGGCTCCTTCTGACAATGGGCCCCTGGACATGCAGGAATTAAAGCGGCTCATTGAAAATCAACCGTTGGGATTGAAAGTTCATTTTCATACCATTGAAAGTGATTCCGTTACTGAAGGTCTAGAAACTTTTGCCGATTGGCATAATCTAGAAATGATGGTTATGTACGCCCCTCAACATAATTTCCTACAGCGAATATTTCAGAAAAGTAACACTAAAACTATGGCCATGGAAAGTGCCATTCCTATCCTCGTAATTAAAGAAGAATAAACAGATAAAACACTTAAATAACGCTATTTCAAAAGCCATTTAAAAATTAAAAATCATGGGAGATTTTGCAGTAAAATATGTTCGACATACCAAAGAGCGTGAAAAATTCATGCAACACCTTATCAACGATATTAAAGCATTAGACTTTTTACTAGAAAATGATTTATTTGAAAAAGGGGCCCAGCGTATTGGTGCCGAGCAGGAACTAAGCCTGATTGACCCTGTTGCTCGCCCCTCCTGCACGGGTCCGCAAATTCTTGAGACTACCGAAGATATTAGAGTGACTAATGAAATTGGTCAGTTTAATCTTGAAGTAAACCTTGATCCATTTGATATTGGTCCCGATTGCTTAAATAAAATGGAAAAGCAGCTTGCTGAGATGATGGATTATGTCAACTTAAAAGCTAAACCTTTTAATAGTCAGGTTATCCTTACCGGCATTTTACCAACTCTCCAAAGTAAGCATCTTACCTTTGACCATATTACTCCGGAAAAAAGATACATAGCTTTAAGTCAGCGGCTTCATGAAATGAGGGGCAATGATTTTGAGATCTATATCCAGGGAACAGATGAACTGCAGACCAAATTGGACAGTGTTCTATTTGAGGCTTGTAATACCAGTTTTCAACTCCATTTGCAAGTAGACCCCAAAGATTTTGTAAATCAATACAATTGGGCTCAATGGACTGCAGCACCCATCTTAGCTATTTCAGCTAATTCCCCTCTCCTGCTAGAAAAAGAGCTTTGGATGGAAACCCGTATTGCTTTATTCCAACAAAGTATTGACACTCGTACTCCTTACAATACCACTCGCTACCGTCAACCAAGAGTATCTTTGGGTAACGACTGGATATACAACTCTGCTTCTGAAATTTTCAAAGAACAAGTAGCTCGTTTCCCACTTCTTCTTACAAAGGATATCAAAGAAGATGCTTTAAGTCTTGCCCTGCAAGGAAAATCCCCCAAATTAAAAGCCTTAAGAACACATAATGGAACGGTTTACTCCTGGAATAGAGCCTGTTATGGAATTTCTGATAATGGTCAGCCACATTTAAGAATTGAAACCCGATATATTCCTTCTGGTCCAAGTATGATAGACGAAATGGCTAATTTTGCTTTTTGGCTGGGCTTACAACAAGTGGGATATCAAGAAGGAAAAGAGCTGAATAAAAGGGTATCCTTTAAAGTTGCCAGAGAGAATTTTCTGAAAGCTGCCCGATCGGGAATTCACACTGAGTTAAACTGGGATGGAAAGTACCAGAAAGTATGTGCCCTTACGCAAGAAAAACTTTTACCAATGGCCAAAAAAGGCCTTGAGTCTTACCAAATAAAATCCGACGATATTGATCGTTACCTGAGCATCATAGAAAAGAGGATGCAAAAGTGTACCAATGGAGCAGTTTGGCAAGTTCAAAATTACCGAAAACTCCTGGAACGCTGGAGTGCCCCTATCGCCATTCAGGAGTTAACTAAAGCTATGTTGGAAAGACAGGAAGATAATATTCCTGTTCATGAATGGCCCGATGTTAAAAGTGCTCCTGTAGTGTCTTTGGCAAGGAAACTTTCTTTGGTAGGACAGTGGATGACCACAGACGTTTTCACCGTCCATGAAGATGATCCTTTATCATTGGTTAGAGCTGTAATGGAATGGAAAAAAATTCGACATATACCCGTAGAAAATGATAAAGGAGCACTAGTTGGCCTGGTTACCCAAAAAAATTACGAGGCTATATCTTCGGTGAATCCCGATTGGCATTCCCTTGCTGTAAAAGAAATCATGGTTAAAGATTTGATTACCGCTGAAGAAGAGCTAAGCCTGGAAGAAGCAGTTAAATTACTAGAAGACAATCAAATAGGATGCCTTCCAATAATCAGAGGACAGCAATTATTAGGTATCATTACAGATACGGATATGAAGGCCTTGGATTATAAAATAAATAACTAAGTTGAATGATAAAATTAATTTTGTGGCGTTCCGCCACAAAATTAATTACCAATATAAAGGTGCTGCTGGCACAACGCAAAGGTCGACCAGCAGCTGGGTAGTGTCCACCGGAGAAACTCCTGGGCACAATTATCCTTGAAGGGGAAGGACTACAATATTTTACCTGATATGCTCAAATATTGGCAGGGATAGATACCGATCTTGAATCTTTGAGTAGGTAGAATGGACTCCTATCCAATCAATTACTGTTAATGGCTTCACCCCCAATATCATTATCAGATTCAATGGGTGATCCAAAACATAGCATGAGGTTGAAAAGTCTATTCTCAGTCTAATTCCTAAACGAAATAATGTTGTTTTTGGGATGGGTAGTGTGAGAGTCTAAATCGACTGTAGTATTAAAGTAGAATAACTATAATTTCTTCAAATATAAATTTCTTTGTTTAGAGTTCAATGAAAATGATCAATTTATTTTAGTAAATCCTTATCTGAGAACATCATAAACGAAAAATCCTATCATTCATGGCCTGAGAAGCTGTTTAAATTTAATACTTCTGTTAATATGAGGCTGTTTTCCAGCTATATTTCGTTCCCAAAATACTCATTTAGCACTGCTAAACTCTGTTTTT
>JANQPA010000043.1 GCA_028285545.1 Saprospiraceae bacterium
TTGAGTCTTACCGCAACGATAGGTTCAAGCTTCCCAGTGACCTGGTATTCCGATAGAGCTTTGACCAATGAAATAGGCAGTGGATTGAGTGTAAATGTGATGCCAACAGAGGCCCGCACCACTTATTATGCAGCTGCCACTGATGATAATGATTGCACTCAAGTAGATTCTACTCAGGTGATCGTATTCAATAAAGATGTAGGCCTGGAAGATACTTTGATAACGGTATGTTTTGGAGAGATGCAGTTTTTGAATCCAAATGGCAAGCCAGAATATCAATATCAATGGAGTCCTGCCACTGGTTTGGATGATGCTACTTCTCCTAATCCGAAGTTCACAGGCACAGAAGGACAGACTTACACGGTGACGGTGATGGATGTAGATGGCAAGTGTATGCTGACCAAAGAAATTCGAGTGATCGTTACACCAGATATCAGTCTGGATGCCCAGCCAGATACTTTGATTTGTACCATGGAAGAGGTTGAATTGAGAGCAAGTACAGCTACTGGTCTACCTATAATCTGGTTCAGTGATTCGGAGTTAACCGACAGTATTGGTATGGGAGAAATACTTAGTGTTACTCCTATGGAAGCGCAAACTACATATTACGCTTCAATTACGGATACAAATGCCTGTACCAAAGTAGAAGATGTAACCGTTACTGTTTTTGACAAAGATGTAGGATTGTCTGATACGATGATTGTAGCTTGTGCTGGAGAACCTACTCCGTTAAACCCAGAAGGGAAAGACATATATCGCTATGAATGGAGCCCTTCAGTTGATATAGACAATGCAAATTCACCAAATCCAATATTTACAGGTAATGAGGATAGGACCTATACTGTAACTGTACAAGACACTGCTGGGTTATGCATGCTTACAAAAGTTATCGAGGTTCAGGTAATACAAAAACCAACTATTAATATTACTCCTGATACCTTGGTCTGCACCATGGAAACGGTAGTTCTCCAGGTAGGAAGTGATGTTGACATAGACTTTTTTTGGTTTTCAGATCGTGAACTAACAGATACCATAGGTCAGGGTAATTTCATAAGCCTGATTCCAATGCAGGCCATCAATACCTATTATGCAAGTACTGCCTCATCCACTGAAGAATGCAAGGTAGTTGACTCTGTAACTGTTCGGGTGTTTGACAAATTAGTAGGATTAGAGGATACCTTAATTACAGTATGTTTCGGTGAAATGAAGTTTCTGAATCCAAATGGCAATCCTGATTTCCAATATGAATGGAGTCCTGCTATTGGTTTAGACAATGCTACCTCCCATAATCCGACTTTCATTGGTACGCAGAATCAAACTTACACGGTGACGGTGATGGATGTAGAAGGTAAATGTATGGTGACTAAAGAGATCCGCGTAGTTGTCACTCCAGATATCGGGCTTAATGCTCAGCCTGATACCATTATTTGTAGTGCAGAAATGCTTACTATTACTGCCAGCACAAGCCTTAACTTCCCAATAACCTGGTACTCAGATAGGGCATTGACGAATGAGATCGGTACTGGAATGAGCATTTCTGTAACTCCAAGCGGAGCACGAACTACTTATTTTGCGGCAGTTACAGATAATAATGATTGTACACAAATAGATTCAACTACTGTAATCATATTTGATGAAGGAGTTGGTTTAGGTGATACTCTGATCACAGTATGCTTTGGGGAAACAGCAGCCTTAAATCCAGATGGTCAAATGGAATTCCAATATACCTGGAGCCCAGGCATAGGCTTAGACGATTCTACTTCCCATAACCCAACTTTTATGGACACTATAGGTAGAACCTATAAAGTAGATGTGATAGGAAATAATGGTCTTTGTTCCTTAACAAAAGAGGTTACAGTAGAGGTTTTACCAAATATTGGTCTAGATGCTCAACCAGACACCTTGATCTGTGAGATGGATTCACTGACTATTACAGCAAGTGTAGATAAAAATGTTACCATTGAATGGTATTCAGACTCTGGGCTAACTAACTTCTTGGGTGAGGGAAATAGCTTACGAGTAGGTCCTACGGAAGCTCGCACGACCTATTATGCTACTGCCTCGGACGAGGATTGTAGCCAGATCGACTCTACAACAGTCGTCATCTTCAATAAAGATATAGGCTTACAGGATACTGTTATTACTGCTTGTTTCAATGATCCAATACCATTAAATCCGGATGGCAATCCTGATTATGTATATCAATGGGAGCCAGCGGATGGACTGGATGATCCGACTTCCCATAATCCAATATATAATGATTCCATCCCCAGAACTTATATGGTGACTGTTATGGATACTCTGGGGCAGTGTATGGCCAGTAAAACGATTCAAGTGAATGTCCTACCAAGGATTGACTTGACCATACAGCCAGATACCTTGATCTGTACTATGGAAGAGATTGAGCTAAGAGCAAATACAGATTCTGGTGCTCCTATTGTGTGGTTTAGTGATTCTAATTTAACAGATAGTATCGGAGTGGGTGAAATATTACGTATCACACCAATGGAAGCACAAACAACCTATTATGCTGCCATTACCGATACTAATGCCTGTACTATATCCAAAGATGTAACTGTTACTGTTTTCGATAAAGATGTAGGTTTCTCAGATACCCTGTTTATGGTTTGTGCCGGAGAGCCAACTCCTTTAAATCCTGGAGGGAAAGATATTTATCAATATGAGTGGCTTCCTGCTGTAGATTTAGACAATCCAAATGCTGCAAATCCAATATTTAGTGGAAGCGTTAATCGGACCTATACCGTGAATGTTATGGATGCTTCAGGGCTTTGTATGCTTACTAAAACAGTCGAAGTTCAGGTGCTGCCTAAACCTCCAATTAATATTAGCTCCGATACCTTAATTTGTACCATGGAGCCGGTTCTATTAAGTGTAACCAGTGATTTAGATATAGACTTTGAATGGTTTGCTGACCGGGGTCTAACTTCATCTATTGGACAAGGTAGTTTCATAAGTTTAATTCCAACTGGAGGAGTAAACACCTACTATGCTGTTGGAATGGGAAGCAATGAACAATGTTCGGTACTGGATTCTGTAGTAGTAAAGGTGTTTGATAAAATAGTAGGTACTGAAGATACGGTTATTACTTCCTGTGTTATGGAAGGAATAGAATTAAATCCAGGAGGAGATCCTGATTTTATATATAATTGGGAACCAGCCGCGGGACTAGATGATCCAAGTTCACCTAATCCTATTGCTACTATTGATTCTAGTCGCACTTACCGAGTTACAGTAACGGATGTTAGTGGGGTATGTAGAATTGAAAAAGAGGTAAGAGTAGAATTACTATCTGTAATTGGTTTAATGGCTCAGCCGGATACCTTGATTTGTGAATTTGGAGAAATCGAATTGATGGCTAGTACCACAAGCTCTGCAGGATTGGTATGGTATTCTGATCCATCCCTAATGACACCTATTGGAATTGATGAAAGTATTCAAGTGACCCCAACTATGGATTCAACAGTATATTATGTACAAGCCACCAACAGAGATGGTTGTATGGAAGTTGATTCAGTACTTGTGGAAGTATTTGAAGATAAAACAGGGCTGCAGGATACCGTACTCGTTTGTGCTGGAACACCAACTCCTTTGAATCCAGATGGTGATTCTGACTTTACGTATATGTGGGAGCCAAATACCGGTTTATCCCTTGAAGATCCTAGCAATCCTATTGCTACTTTAGAAAATTCGGTTACCTATTCCGTTACTGTTTCTAATGGGATTTGTACTATTGTCAGGACCTTATTTGCGGATGTTAAGGAAGCTGCAGACCTTTCAGTACCAAATGATACCACTATCTGTGAGGTTGAAGAAATTACTTTGATAGCTTCTTCCTCTAATGCAAGTTCTGTACAGTGGTTTGCAGATGCTAGCCTTTCAGTTTTACTTAGTGATAGTTCATCTGTAAATGTTACTCCTGATCAGGATACAACTACCTATTATGCATTGGCTATGACCACTGATGCTTGTATAAAGATTGATAGTGTCAAGATTGTAGTTTTCAGAGAAAATATAGGGATCGATCCAAATGGTACTTCAGTTTGTCAGGAAACCCATTCAGGAATAAATCCAAATGGAAATTCTGCCTATACCTACCAATGGTCTCCCACAGACGGATTAGACCTTTCAGAACCACATAATCCGAAAGTCATCTTGACGGACCCAATGACCTATCAAGTAACGGTTACTGATCCAGAAAGCAATTGTGTTTTTGAAGGTGAACTATTTGTGGATGTATTGCCAAAGGCAGATGTGAATACAAGTGGAGATACCTTACTATGCACTATAGGTAATGTTCAATTGGAGGCATTTTCTGCTGCTACAACTGCACAGTTAAATTGGTATGATTCTCCTGAGTTGGATAGTGTTATTGGTACAGGAGCTACTCTGGATATTTTTGCTGATTTTCCAGAGCGTACTTTCTATGTTCAGGTTATTGACAGTAGTGGTTGCACCAATCTGGATAGTGCTTTAGTAGAAGTATTTGAAGCTCAGATGGAGATTGATAGTTCAGTTATCACTATTTGTCCTGGAGTACCAAACATCATTAATCCGGTAATTAGAGCACCCGAGGGTGTGACTTATACCTGGACACCGGAGATTGGGCTGTCGGATATAGATGTACGAAGTCCGGAAGTTATGCTAAGTAATAACCAGGACTATGAATTAACAGTTAGCAAAGGTAGCTGTAGCATTACCAGAACTATTCGGGTAGAAATTGCACCATCCTTTACATTAGAGACTACTCCCGATACAGTGGTTTGTGATGGAACTACATTCGACTTATCGGCAAGTGTAGATCTTGATGGCCTTATGATTGAATGGTTTGCAGGAGATACAATGGGTGATCCTATTGGAATGGGTATGGAAGTAACCGTTGATCTTAGCATTGGCGGTCAGGTTCAAAACTATATTGCAGTAGCCAGTGATACCTTTGGATGTACTCAGCTAGACACCACTTCAATTACTTATTTGCCATTAATGATTGCTTTGCAGGATACGATTCCTGCCTGTCCAGGTACAGATATTGCCTTGAATCCTAATGGTTCAGATCTGCCCGTATACGATTGGCAACCATCCGAATTTTTTGATGATACAACGGCAATTAATCCTACTGTTAATTTGCAGGCTAGCCAGTTGTTTATTCTTGAAGCAAGGGATTCTGCTGGCAGGTGTACAGTGATCGATAGTGTATTTGTGGAGGTATTTGAGCCAATAATGGTAGATTTACCTTCTGATACAACTACCTGCGATACCCTTCCTGTAATGTTAAGTGTCGGTGGAGATTTGGATGGCTTAATGATCGAATGGTCTGATGATCCTGCTTTTGGAAACATTCTTGATACCATGGCCAGCATCGATATTACACCAGTGGATGAGCAATCGATTTACCTACATATTACCGACGAAAATAATTGTAGCCTAATTGATACCATCAATGTCATTGGAGGAGCCATCTCTGCTATTATTGCAGAAGGAGATACTGTGTTCTCCTGTACACCTGGAAGCGATGTAGGTCTAAGTGTTCAAAATAACCGACCTAATCAAACCCTTATGTACGAATGGTTCCCATCAGATAGTATTAGTGGAAGTCCTTTTGATCCTGCTATCACCGTTAATCCATTTGGAACCACAGAATATAATGTTGAGTTGAGTAATCAGTATAATTGTGCGGAAATACTTAGTACAACAGTTGTGGTATTAAATCTGGAAAATGAAGTGAGCATAAGTGCAGATCCAGATACCATTACTCAGGGCGAAAGTTCACAGTTAGAGGTTACGGGATGTGAGGATTGTGAATATACCTGGTCACCTTCTAATTCATTGGATGACTCTACCATTCCAAATCCATTAGCAACTCCTGATCAAACAACTACTTATACCGTAAAAATCAAAAAAGGAGAATGTGAAATAGAAAGATCAGTTACCGTTACGGTACAATTACCTGATTGTACACCGGATTATTTTATCCCAATGGCTTTTACTCCTAATGGTGACGGAATTAATGATGTTTTTAGGGTGCGTTCTGAGAATTATGAAGTGGTTAGATTTATAGTATTTAACCGTTTCGGTCAGGAAATTTTTGTTTCCAGGAATATTGATATTGGATGGGATGGTACGCTAAATGGCAGACAATTACCACCTGATGTGTTTAATTGGTTTGTTGAGCTTAGGTGTAAAGCTGATCCTAGACAAGTTATTGAAGACAGTGGAAATATTTCTCTAATTCGATAATTAGGAATTTAATTTGGTTAAATAAAGCAAGATTTTGTTGTTAGCAGTAAGCTGACAGCAAAATCTTTCTTTATTTTTACGCGGTAAATCAAGTAATACACAACTATGAAGCATATCAGCTTAATACTTTTTCTTTTCCTTGGATTTTGTGGTTCTAATTTTGGCCAATGTGATTCACTTATAATTGAAGATATTGATGAATTTGACAGCACACGTTTGGTAACCTCTACCTCTGTAAGTATAGGCTTTATGATTCCCAGTCAATTTGAAACACTAGATGGCTTTAAGCTAATAGAAGAAGGAAAACTGCTTATTACCTTTACTGAAAATGATAGCATCAATGCTTTTTTTCTAACCTTAGCTGTTCAAGAAAGGGAATATGTCAAAATAAAATCCGAAAAAAACGTTTTGCTAAAATTAAATAATGATCAGATTATCGGACTTCTGAATGTTGCCGATAAGGGAGTTTTTGATAGAAGTACCAATATGAGGCGCTACCAACATACCTGCGTGGTTCCTTATGATCAGCTTTTTAACTTGTCTTTTAATTTAATTGATCAGATACGGATCATGTATGAAGGAGGTTATGTCCATGACTTGAAATTAAGCATACAACAACAGGAGGCTGTACGACAACGGATTAAATGCCTCGCTGAAAAAATGAATGTATTAAATGTGAAGCCTTAAAAGAAAGGAAGTTTAATCCTTTTCTATTTTTTCATTACATATTAGACCAAAAGCAAAATCATTAAGCAATCTCTCTACCTGAGTAACATCTCCATCCTTTACTTTAATATCCGTCATAGATGGAAGATGCAAGGCAAAATATACTTGGTTATTAGCCATCTCTAATAGGGTACTGGCCAATGCATTTGGATATTTAAAATCCGGATTGATCTCTGAAATCACTTTTGAGATCGTTTGTTTGAGAGCCTTATAGGTAAGAAAAAAACCATATTTATTCTCCTCATCTACCATTTTTGTATGATAGGTTTTTGTAGACTCAGCAACTACAATCCTGTGTAATACATCCTCATCCACAAAATCTATTGATGTGTTCCTTTTTGTAGTATCTGCAATAACCGATAAAGCGATTTGTAGCTTCTTTTTGGGATCTTCCAGATTCATGGTTTTATATTCAATCCGGAATTTCATCCATTCCCAGTACCAACACAGAAGATAAACCAAAAGAATGTGTTTATTTTCAAAGTACCGATATACACTCGCTTCTGTAGAATCAATTCTTTGAGCTAATTTTTTGAAAGTAAAATCCTCAAAACCGATTTCATCAATAAGGAGAATGCTGTATTGGATGATCTTCCGCCCAAGTTTGGTTTCCTGCGGATCCCGTAAATACAGCTTTTCATTAAGCTTCATTTGGATAGTAATCGCCATAGCCCGAGGAAGTTATATTATAGTTTATCTAAAGGTTTCCCTTATATACAATAGTAATACTTTATTTTAAGATAGGCAACAATTTAGCCCTCAATTGTTAAGGATATCTTAAATTTATAAAGGTTGTTTCTCCTTAAAAAAAAGAGTATAATTTTTTATAAAAAAGAAAAAAACTAAATTTTATGGGTAATGAGTAGAGGAATCTCTACTATAAACTGGTCAGATTGCTGCTTTATTATTAGTGGTTTGTCAGTTAATAAACCAATCCTTTTTTTAATATTGGAAAGCCCTGTTTTAGTACTTGGAAGTTGACTAACTCTGGGCTGATAGGTATTGGAAAAAACGAGACGATCGTTTTCCTGCCTAATAATAATGTTCAAGGGAAATTCCTCAGAAACTTCATTGTGCTTAATTGCATTTTCTAACAGAATTTGTAAACTTAGGGGGGGAATATGATATTGATTTTGCCTGGCATCAATTTGTAATTGAATATTGATTTTATCACTAAACCTAACCTCCAGTAAAAAAATATAACCTTTTAAAAATTCCAATTCTTTTTCCAGAGAAACGAGCTCTTCCTCCTTCTGCCTCAGCACATAACGATAAATTTCTGCGAGCTGATTTAAAAAATTCTTGGCTTCTTCCTTATTCTCATCAATTAAGCTATAAAGGATATTAAAGTGATTAAAAAGAAAATGAGGGCTTAATTGATTTTGTAGTTCAATTAATTGAGCTTGAATTCTTTCTTTTTCAAGTGCTTCTGCCTTAATCATCGACTGCCGCCAGTTGGATAGAATATATTGAATATTCACAAAAGCCATAAATAACAAGGAAATAAAAACACCAAGGCCATTGTATAGAATGATGGAAGGTCTGTATAATGGCATTTTCCAAACTAATAAATACAATCCGGCGTAGGCCCCAGTGACTATGGGCGGTGTCAATACAAAAGCGATCAACAACTCGATCCAAAATCTTCTTTTAAAATGATTTTTCCAGCTGAGTTTTTGCTCTAAAAACCTGCTTTTCTGATGGTGAAGTTCGAAAAGAACTGTTAATCCTATGAAGACTGCAAGAACATATTGAGCATAGGCATACAATTGGATTTTTTCCAGCGGCCGATTCCGGATTAAAAGCAAAAAAGCATAAGAAGGTAAGGCTATGATCAGCGCGATTAGTATTCTATTCCATAAACTATTAAAAAAGTAGGTATGCTTGATGTGCCTATTATTTTATTTGCAATTTTTTACTTTTACTTTTTTCACCCATTTACCATAACTGACTTCAACTGTCATTGTGTTACCTTCGGTGACTTTAAATCGGCCATCCTCCTTAACTTCTCCTACCCCTTTAATGATTTTGTAATTGGCTTCGTAGGCTAGTGAATACGGAATTTCGTTTTTCAAATACACCACCGGATTGATTCGTTGAAAAAAGAGACCTGGAGTTCGTTGACTGGGTATACACTCTACTTCTATAGTTAACCTTTTCGGATCTCCGACTTCATCCAATAGAAAAAGGCGAATGATGGAAATCATCCTGTTTTTCCAATCCGCATTAATGTGTCTGGCACCTGGTATTTCCCGATAAAAAAGCTCCTTTCCATATTGCATACCTCCTTTTTTCATTGTTTGGATTAAAGGAAGATAATAATTCCATTCTCCCGTACCCATGTCAAAATAGAAGCGGGTATCCTTTAAATTTTCTGGTAAAGGTTCTTTGTTAATGGCAAATTCTTTAACCCAAAATGCCGGAGAAAGAGCTGCAATAAAAGAAAAAGTTTTAGGATATTTCATCATCATCCAGGTGACCTGCAAGCCGCCCAACGAAATTCCTACCATTCCCACTTTAGATTTGCGAATTGAATATCGTTTTTCCATAAAAGGCAGCAAAACATTAACAACATGCCTGGAATAACGATCTCCAAGAGGAGTAAATTCAGGATTCCGTTTGACTATATTAGAATCTAAATAAGGATTATATCGCTGTCTTCGATTACCTCCCGTATAAATCCCTACCAAAATCATGGGTTCTATCTCTCCCAATTTTATCAATTCACCTAGCTCTTCAAATGACAAATGCGCTCCTACTTCAAAGCCTTGCCCATCATTAAAATAGAGTATTGGATAGGTGTTTTTAGGAGAATAATTATCTGGGACAAAAACAACGATTTCTAATTCGCTTGTTATATTATGATGCTTAGTAACGAAGCCATTAAATGGCCGTTGGGCCTGAACATTGAGGGCTGCCAAAAAAAACAGTATAAGAAAACCAAGAGACTTACTCATTTTTTAAATCATATTTTCGTATTTGAATAGGCCTCAATAAATTTGATTGTAATTGCATTTCTTTATCATAGGCCTGCCAGGGGCTATTAGCAATATAATAAAATGCATCTTTAAGCAAAACTCCCTGAGTTGGCTCATTTAAGACGCTGAGATTCTGATCTATTATCGACCAATCTTCCACTTTTTCCTTTTTAGAATCTAAGTATAAACGCATAACCCGCATAGGTGTGCTGCCATTTTGTGTGGCCAACAAGGTATTATTGTGAAAAAACAACCCGTCTATTCCCTTAAATGGTACATCATTTGGGAGGGTGACCCTCTGAAAAGATCCATCCTTAATTTTAATTCTGAACAAACCACTTACATAGTCAGAAATGAAGAGATACTTTTGATTCTTGTTAATGGCAATCCCTTGCAGGTTTCTGGCTTCCTTTGAAAGATCAGCTATGAGTTTGAGCTCTTGATCCCCACTTTGTATTTGGTAGACTTTATTGGTAAGGCCATCCGCAACAAAGGCTTTGCCTTTATCAAAAAGCAATTCACCAAATCTGGAGACTGAATCCATGTGGATAAATGTCAAAACTTTCTTGGTATCCAAATCAATTTCATAAACAGAGGACTTGCCTTCCTGTTCTTTTGAATATCCTTGTAATTGAGGAAGGGCTGAACTAACCAGCCAAAGACTGTTTTTAACGGGATCTACAGCAATTCCTAAAACACAGTACAATTCTTTAAGCGTATTGCGATCTATCCAAATACTGCTTTTTGTAGAAGAAGGGTCATATATTTTAACACCTGCTTGATGAACCCCACCAAAGAAAAATTGCTGTGTCTTGGGATCATAAGTCATACACTCAGGGTGGAAAGTATCCTTAGCAAGTTGAAATTCTATTTTACTCTTGTTAATGGAATCTGAGAGCTCTTTTTGCAATTTTAATAGAGAAGCAAATTTTTTCTCCTTTAAAATAGGCTCAAAATCTTTGTCTTCGGAATAGTTGCTTGTACTATTCATTAAGGTGAACTTCTTCAAATACTTAATGGCCTGATCCGTATGACCATTTAAAGAGTGGGCGGCTGCAAGATTGTAGGTTAAAGTAGGATGGTTGGGTCTAAGCCGGTTTGCAGCCGCCGCAGCATCTAAGAATGTGTTATGGTCGGCTAGTTTATGGGCCTCGACACTTTTTTGGTAGTAGTATCTCAAACTATCTGATTGTGATAAAATACCTGATGTAAAGGCTATTAAAAATGCAAGAGTACCAATTAGCTTCTTAATTAATGTATGATGCATATATAAGATGTCAGCTTTATGTGATTTAAGGACAAGGGCTTTTGTCTTTTTACAAAAGCAAAACAAAGAAATGCATTATCCGTACTACATCCAAGTCAATAATGCTGAGATGAAACAAAAGCTGGATGAAGAGACACTTAGGGAGGATGGAATAAATGGTAATATCAATATCAATAGCAATAGCAATAGCAATAGCAATAGCAATATCAATGGCAATGGCAATGGCAATGGCAATGGCAATGGCAATGTATTGAAATTGTCATCGACTTATTCTTGAAGCCACTCTTTTAACAAGATGGTCTGTTGGCGGCTCACCACAATTTTTTCTTTAGTGGATAATAAACTAGCACTCACTTGTCCTTTGGAATAAGGTTCTAAGGAGGAAATTGATCTTCTGTTGACCAAATACTGGCGGCTGATCCTAAAAAAATCATTTGGATTGAGCAGTGATTCAAGTTTTTGCAGGGTATAATTGCAAAGATACCTTTGATCGTCCATGGTTATGATAAAAACACATTTATCTTCTGCTATAAAATAGGCAATCTGATTAGAGGTTAATGGAATTAATTTTGAACCTTTTTTAACCAAAAAATTTCTTTTAAAAGAGGAGGAGGATACCTTTTTAGAAAGTTCTGCAAAAAGTAGGGGATAGATTTTAGGAGACAGCACAACTTTCATTTTTTCCAGTTTTGAAAAAGCTTCTGCTACTTTTTCTTTGGTAATTGGCTTTAGTAAATAAGCTACGCTATTGTGTTCAAAGGCCTGGATAGCAAATTCATCGAAGGCAGTGGTAAAAATTATGGGACATTGAACCGGATATTGTCGAAAAATATCAAAAGATAAGCCATCCGAAAGTTGAATATCCAGAAATAATAAATCTGGTTCATTCTCCTTAAGCATCCGTATGGCCTTACGTATGGTATCAGCCACACCCAAAATCTGATATTGACTGCCTAAGGCCTGAATTTGTCGGATTAAATTATTGGCAGCTAAGGGTTCATCTTCGACAATAAGGATTTTCATTGCGTTTTTGCTTCAAGGGTGATCGAGTGCAAATAAAGCCGCTAGGGATGAAACTTCAGCCCATCTAAGGCTTTATTCACTTTTCTATTATCTCCAAATATAATAATCCCTACCAAATCTTGCTCCTCATCCTTAAATGTAGCGATTCCTGCCAGGTTTTCAGCCTCTCCTCGAGTAGAAAATAAAGGTTCCGTATATATTCCGATGGCTAGTTCTCGATCTTTAGCCCTGTTAAAAGCCCTCTGGATTTGAGGTAGACCTTCTGCAGCATAAATCATGACAGGCTGGTTTAAAAAGGGAAGGTATTGAGAATTGGAGGCCGTGACAAAATCTCCTCCATGCGTTTCAGGAAATTTAATGGCTACCGAACTGGCCAAAAAAGCAGTTACATTTAATTTTTGCCAATCTTTTAAATCACTACGAATAATAATGGCTATTTTTTTATCAAATTTCATAAACTGTTTTTATCAATGGCAAATTAATGCAGGTAAAGAAATTATCTTTCTACTTTCTACTTTCTACTTTCTACTTTCTACTATTTCAAAGCTCTAGTTCCATCTGAATATTACACCTTTCATAAGGGGTAGGGCGGCCAAATACTTTTTTGAAACCTAATTTGATGTACAGATTTATAGCGGGTTGAAGACTGGTATTGCTTTCCAGGTATAATTTTTTTGCTCCCAGCGATTTGGCCTTATCCGCAACCGCTTTTCCAAGCAACCACCCAATTCCTTTCCCTCTTGCTTTGAGCGATACGGCCATCTTTGCCAACTCGTATTCATAATCAGGATCGTCCATTTTTAAGAGCGCACAAACTCCCATTACTTCCTCTTGATAAAGGGCGATAAAAATATGTCCTCCCTTATCGATAATGGATTTTTCTGGGGTGGCTAGTACTTTACGATCAGCATCCTCCATAGTAAAATATTGACTAATCCATTCTTCATTCAATTCCTTAAAAGCTTGCTGATACTTACTTTGATAAGGTATAACTTTAATATCCTTGGATTCTCTCTTTTTCTTCTGGCTCTTCACTCTTTTAAAAAAAGATTTTTCATCAAGCAGAAACTCAAACTCTTCTATGGCATTCCATAAATTATGTCGGGTATGACTCATCATTTCTTCAATAGTACTATTGACATCATCATACTGAGGCTGGATTTTTTCAGATAATTCTATTCCTTTCGCAGTAAGGGAAACTACATTTTTTCGCTTATCATCAGCTCCTTTCTTTTCTTGTACGATGCCATTTTTAGACATCTCTCGAACAATTTTACTCACAGAAGGGTGGGAGTGACCAATTTCTTCGGCAATAGAAGTAATTGTCATTTCCTGGTTTTGAGACAGTACAAAGAAGACTGGAAACCATTTCGGCTTAATATCAACGCCATATAATTCATAAACATTATGAGCTTCATCAGTAAGGCGTTCGCTCAACCTTCTTAGCCTACTCCCTAAACCCATTTTGCCAGTTTGTTGAAAAAAATCCATATTAAATTAATTACGTAACTGGTTACATAAACTGTTTCTAAAATTGAAACCAAACTAATCTTGTAATAGTTCAATGGGGGCTGAAATTTTTTCATGATTATTCATCAAACACTTAATCTGATAGACAATTTCTAAAAGTCTTGATTCCGTTTGACAATAGACACATGGAATAATAAGCAGCAGCAGTTTCAAAAATTGGTTCAAATCTGAATAAATAATACCTTGTTTTTAGAACCAGATCTCGGCACTTTTCGGTCTAAATTTGCTTCGGAAATTGATGAAAATGCTTAGTTTTAGAAAAAGGTAGGTTTATGGAATTTAAGAAAATCGCATAAACTGTATCATGATCCATTCAGCAATTAAATATATCCCTTAACCACTTTCTCATGCAGGGAAATTCAAGACGTACTTTGGCCACCATCATGTTCACCGATATGGTGGGATATACAGCCCTTATGCAACGCGATGAAATACAAGCTAGAGAAAAGCGGGCAAGGCACCGATCCGTGTTTGAAGAAATGCACAGGAAATATAACGGGCGAATAATCCAATATTTCGGGGATGGTACACTAAGCATTTTTTCAAGTTCTGTTCATGCAGTGGCCTGCGCTATTGAAATGCAGGAATTGCTTAAAGCCCCTATTGAAGTGCCGTTGCGCATTGGCATTCATATGGGAGATATTATCATTGAAGAGGATAACCTAATTGGGGATGCAGTAAATCTGGCGTCTCGCATTGAATCCTTTTCAGTGCCAGGAGCCGTATTGATTTCCGATGTGCTTTATGAGCAAGTAAAAAACCAAACTCAATTTAGCTTCTATTCTCTTGGAAAATTCCAACTGAAAAATGTCGAACGGCCGTTTGGGATTTACGCCCTTTCCAATGAAGGACTTGTAACTCCAGATCCTGCAAATCTTAAAGGGAAAGGACAACGGCAATCTGCTCCAAATAACAATTTACCCAAGGTGCTTACCTCCTTTTTGGGTCGTGAAAAAGAAATAAGGGAAGTGATTGAGTTGCTGCAAGGAAATAGATTGATCACTCTAACGGGGCCTGGAGGTACTGGAAAGACAAGATTATCCATTCAGATTGCTTGCGAAGTAGATGCACTATTTCCAGATGGAATATATTGGGTGCCTTTAGCGGCTATTACGGACTTTGATATCGTTCCGTCTGCTATTGCGCAGCAGTTAGGGCTAAAGGAGGATATCGTGTTATCAATAGAAGAAGTCATATTGAACTTCTTTCAAGAAAAAGAAGCCTTATTGATCTTAGACAATTTTGAGCAAATTGTTCAAGCCGCACCTTTGGTAGAAGTATTAATAAAATCCACTGAGCACCTATGTATCTTGGTTACTAGCAGAATAGTTTTGCAGATATTTGGAGAAATAGAATTTCCCGTTCCTCCTCTAGGTGTTCCTAAAAGGAATAATCAGCACAACATTGAAGAACTCGCAATAGTACCTTCTGTGGCACTCTTTTCGCAGCGAGCAAAAGCAAACAGAAGTAAATTTCACCTCAACCAGGAAAATGTATCCGACGTAGCGGAAATATGTCGGCAATTGGATGGCTTACCGCTAGCTATTGAATTAGCTGCAGCTAGAACTAAGATATTTAGCCCAAATTCTCTGCTTAAAAAGTTAAATAAGCGCCTAGACTTGCTAAAAGGTGGAGGACAATTTCCGGAACGACACCAAACTTTAAGACAAACTATTGCCTGGAGTTATGATTTATTGGAACCCAGTGAAAAATTACTTTTCAGCAAAATCTCTGTGTTTGTCGGAGGAAGCACTATTGAGGCCATAGAAGAAGTTTGTGGACAAAATGGTTTGGCGGATTGGGATATTACCGATGGTGTTATAGCATTGATGGACAAAAGTTTAATCCAGTCAGAAGAAACGGAATCGGAAAAGCGATTTTATCTATTAGAAACCATTCGAGAATTTGCCGTCGAAACTTTAAAGGAATCAAAAAATATTACGGAACTAAAAGAAAGACATATTCAATACTATTTACGATTGGCCGAAGAGGCTGCCCCCCACTTATCCAAAAAAGAAGGAGACCTATGGAACGATAGGTTATTTAAAGATCAGCCGAATTTTAGAGCAGCTATAGATTACGCCATTGAGTTAAACAAGATTGCTCTAGCCTACCGATTAGGATTAGCGTTGCGTCCGTTCTGGGGAACAAGAGGTTTGACAAAAGAAGGTGTAAATCAGTTGGAAAAATTATCTCAAATACCTGTAGATAAGTCCTTATATGAAGAACGATTAAATGTATTACAAGTTCTTGGGATGCTCTATTTATATATTCCAATTCTGGACAAAGCGATCGTCATGTTAAAAGAATGTCTGGATTATTGGCGAAGAAAGGCGGACAAGCGTCGTATGGGGCTATCTTTAAATGATTTGGGTTGGGCCTCTATCTTAATTGGTCAGGCCAGGCAAGGAATTGACTTTTCATTGGAAGCAAAGGGCATTTTTGAGCAATTACCGGATGAATCAAGATTAGTAGCATCGCTGAATAATCTCGGTTGGGCCTACATGATGACAGGGCGACCTGTTGAAGCGACAAAGTATTTTGAGCAAACCCTCAAAAAAACAAAACAGTTAGGAGATCAACGTAGAAACGCTTTTGCGATTATGAATATGGGATATACAAACTATTTGAAGGGTGAATATACCATTGCCGAAGCTCAAATTCTGGAATCCATGATAATCCCCAAAAAGATATCAGATAAACTACTTTTAGGAAATGCACATAGGAGCCTGGGCTTTATCAAATATGCTAAAGGGGAGTTTGAGGCTATGCCTGAAATAAGTGAAGAAACCGAGAGGTACGGCCACGAATCAAATGGTAATTATTTTGTAGCCGGTGCTTATGAAATACGGGCCTTATATGCTTTTGCTAAGAAAGATTTTCTCCAAGCGGAAAAATGGATTAATAAAGCCGCAAAAATATGGGAAGTTGCACCGGTATTACATTGGTTAAAGCGTACGATGCATGTTCAAGCCAATATAGCTTTGGCCTTGGAAGAGGTAGAAGATGCAGTAGCTTACAGTAAAAAGTTATTAGAAAATGAATTAGAAGAAGAATGCTATTTTGGGTTTTTACTAGGTGTAGAGGTCACGGCAAGAATTGCTGCATTACAGAAAAATCACTTAGCTTCAGCACAGCTTTTTATCAACGTTCAAGCACTTAGAGAAAAGGTACAAATGCCAATAGTTGAAAGTGAAAAACACATTTATCGGGAATTAACCGAAAACCTGCAAAGACACCTTTCGTTACAAACTCTTAATAAAATAGAAAGTGAACGAATCAGCGAGCACAAATTATTGAAATTAGCTAAAGATATATTAGAGGGCTAATTTTTTTTGAACTATGATTTCGTTCACTTTTAAAAGCTGTATCGAAGAGCCTCTTATGAGGGTTACCCAAACACTTTAATTGCCTATCCTTGCGGTTCAGTATTCCAAATTTGTTTGGCGATTTTCCATTCTCCTGTCTCTTTTGTTAATATCCAAAATAAGCGGAAATGATGAAGAGAAGATTCCGATCCATCTAAAGGTATTAAATTCGCATGAGATTTACCAACCACAATTGCATCCATACCAGAATCCAAAATTTTCAATTCATTGATTTCTAATTCTGGATCAATCTTAAACTTAGAAGACATTTGGCTATAAAAGGCGCCTACTTCTGCGTTGCTATTAAATTGAGGCGCACCATCAGGAATGTAAGTCACCTTATCAGCAAATAGAGCCTGGTAGTTTTCCGCTTGTCCGGATTTGACTGCAGTTGGATAGTTAACTAAGATTAAGTTTTTGATTAATTGTTCATTCTCCATGTAAATCTGAGTTTTAAGTATTTGTTGGCAAAAATTCCTTCTTTCCAAATATAAAAAAAGCATTCAGTATCAAAAAAAGGACGCTAAATTTTTTAGTAGTTCTCAAAACCGAACGTTTTGAGGCACTCTTCTGAAAATCTTATCTTTAAAATGCCTATTTTGAAACTGCAAAAATTGTAGTTGCGGAATCGGGTCAATTCCTTAGGCATGCCATCAGAAAACAAAACGAGAAATCCATGCTAAAGTTCTTTCGACGAATCCGTCAAAACCTCTTTTCTGAAAACCAGTTTTCTAAATACCTGGTTTATTCGACAGGGGAAATCTTACTTGTGATGATTGGAATCTTATTAGCCTTACAGGTTAATAACTGGAATGAACAGCGTAAAGTGAAATCGGAGGAAACTAAAATCCTAAAAAATCTTATTACTAGCCTAAATCAAGACATGGCAAGTCTTGATTTTCACATTCAAGGATTTGAAATTTCAAAAAACTCAATGATCACTATCATTAATCATATTGAAAACGATTTTACTTATCACGATTCATTAAAATTCCACTTTGGCAATACAACCGTTACCTGGAGTACACTCTTAAACACTGAAGTCTATGCTGTGCTATTGGCATCTAAAATTAATACTATTTCCAATGAGGATTTAAAAAGAGAAATTGAAGCCTATTATAGGCAGTGTGTTCATTCAGATAATCTCTTTTCAAGATATGTTGTCTCCATGGAGAATGCCATAAAAAATGTTTTCAGTACCAGATTTTTGTCATATTGGGATGGAAATTATGTGGAGATGCGAGAAATTTTCTTTACGTCAGATGAGTGGTGGAATCCGACAGATTTTAAAATCGAAATGATACCCAGAGACTTCGAAGCCCTCAAAGAGGATAAGGAGTATATGTACCACCTCAAGGGTTTAAAAAATGAGCAATTTTGGTTGGTGGAAGGACCTCTTTTTAGTGCTAAAGTAATTGCCCAAAAATTAATTGAGACGATTGAGCAAGAGCTAAATTAGTAGATACTAATTTTTATGTTGAAATTCCTCGAAAAGGCGAATGTCAAAGAAAATTGTAAGGGAAAGAACTTGTAAGAACGACCACCACGAGCGGTACTTTTCGTTTCAATTAATTTGACAATGAAAATAACTCTACTTTCGATTTTTTTCCTCTTAATGTAATGAATCCTTTAGAGTAGAGATTAGTTTGATCAATTGAATCGCTTAAATAATGTCTCAATTGACCAGAAATTAGAAATCTTGACTTAAGTTCATTGCACTTACCCTGAATTCTTGCCGTGGTATTTAATAAATCTCCAGAATATGTAATGTCTCTTTTGATAATACCAATTTCTCCTACTATCGAATGACCTATATGGGCTCCAGCTTTGAATTGCGGAATGGTTTCGTATTTTTCTAAGTACTCCTCCTTTTTTGACTCAAATACTGATTCAATGTCAAAATAAATATTGATACATCTCGTCTTATTTTGAATTTTATTTAAATGCCAGGTAATGACAACCTCATCTCCAACATATTGGTATATTTCAGCTTTGTTTTCACTAATGGGTTCTGTGATATCTGAGAATACATCCTGTAAAAATTGATGGTATTTTGATTCTCCTAATTTTTCAGCGATGGTAGTAGAAGATTTTAGATCTAAAAACATAAAAATTCGAGGTTCAATTTTTGGAGTATGATACTTCCCAAAAAATATTTTACTCATGTTTCCAGGTCCAAATTTTTGCTGTAACTGTAAATAAAATTGAGTTAGTTGGAATACGATCCCCCAAACAATTAAGTTTTTCAAGTACAGGCTGCTAAAAATGCGGCTCAGAAATACCTCATATACAGTAGGATCAGTCAGATTGCCCCCTACAAAAATATACGATGAAATATAGGAGGTTATAATTGCAACCAGGATGAAAACAGTAAAAAAAGTTAGTGCCCCTAAAATTTGACCATAAATGAATGGTTTATTCCTAAGCTTGCGATTTAAAGTAGTCAAAAATAATCCACCTATAAGGCCTGCACTAAATCCAGCTGCCAGATTATAAATGAGTATTTCCGTCAGATTATATGATTCAAGAGTTCCGGTTGAAAATGGGCTGATTAGCAAAAAGTGGTCATATAATGAAATAATAGCCCCAATTATGGTGTAGGCAAAAACTATATTAGTAACATTAGTAAACTGACTTTTTGTTTGCGCTTTCATTTTAATTTATATCAGTGCCGTATTACTTATTGACTATACAACTGGCTATTGACCATAAAGTTGTTGATAAGCAGCTGTATCCTCGAAATTCCAGCTATCTAAGTATCGAAAAATGTTTTTATCTTAAAATAACAGAAAAGTTAGTGCGATTACTAGGTGGTTTTGAAAAACATTAGAAGTTCCATTTTTATCACCTTTTGAGAGGTAACTTTTGAAGATGAAGTCATATGAATATGGGGTTGTGTAAAAAGTCAATTTTTGGAAAAAATTGACTTTTAAAAAATTTATTTACTCCTTTTTAAGTGAAGGTTATATATTAAAGTAAAAACTAAAATTTTATAAAATTTTAGTTTTTACACAACCCCACAATAATGTTAGCAAACATTTAAAACATTTCGATGAGCAATTCAACAAGAAGGACAATTCATAATCCTATAACCTCTGAAAGGATAACTTTTCTTCAAACTTCAAAACAAACTAGTGGAGCAAAAACATTGGTTGAAATTGAAGTTGGACCAAAAGGGCAAGGTCCACCCTTACATTTCCATAAACAGTTTGTAGAAATTTTTACCATGACTAAAGGTGAAATGCAAGTTGTTTTAAACAAGAAGGTTTTTACCCTAAAAGAAGGTGAAACTTGCAGAATAAATAAAGGAGAAATTCATAAATTCTGGTCAGAAAGTGAATACCCTGTTATATTTCAAGGTGTTTTGGAACCTGGAAGTGAAGATTTCGAGCACGCTATTACCATTATGTTTGGCTTGGCTAAAGACGGTTATTTGACCCAAAGTGGTATTCCCAAAAGAATTGCGCATGGATTAATAATTGCAGAATTGGGGGATTCCAATCCTACTGGTTTTATGAAACATATTTTCAGTTTCATAAAACTGTTTTTTAGCAAATCAAAGTTGAAAAAAGAAAAAATAATACTGATTGAAAAATATTGCAATTGAAATGAATGAATAAACCTTTGCCAAGAATGGGATGGGGATTGCCTCCTTTAAGTAGATTACGCCTTGTTTGCCGAAAGAATTTGAGCATTGGTTTTGTTTTGAATTTTCTATCGGCACCAAAGTAGACCCGATCTGCCAACAGATCTGCATTACCCTTTTGAGAATATCGTAAAATAGCTTTTATTTTTTCTATGGCACTGGAAACATTTTCACTTAATGATTGATCCTTATTTTTTATCGCCAGCTGTTCTATTGTTATTAAGGCATTGGCTTTATTTTCTGTAAATGCAACAGGAGGAAGGTGATAACCTTCCATTATCGAATAAGCTTTTCCTTTTTTTCTACTTATGGCTAATTTCAACCAATATAGTGTAGAGGCCTCAAATTTTGGTTCCAAAAACTAAAATGGTATTCAATCTTATTCCACAATTTTTGGAAAACTCAATCAGATGGGGAATTACTTTCAAAATATTTTTAATCATTCACCTCAACTAATTCATAGTTGGTGCTTCTCCCCCCTGCTTTTTCCTTTTTGAGAATATTCATCCCTATCAATCCTTGAATATCCCTTAATGCCGTATCATGAGAAGATTTCGTCATCTTACCCCATTTTTTTGTAGTCAATTTCCCTTTGAAATCATCAAGAAGCCGGTTGAGCATCATCCGTTGGCGATCATTTAGAGTTTTACCAGAATGCTTTAACCAAAACCGGTGTTTGTACATCACTTTTTGAAGAATAATATCAGATGCCCACAAAGCATTGTCAAGGCACTCTAAAAACCATATTAGCCACTGGGTGATTTCAAGATCACCACTTTGGGTTCTTTCTAGAATATCATAGTATTCTTTTCGTTCTTTTCTTATTTGTGCGGACATGCTATAGAATCGCTGAGGAATGTCATCAGATCTAGTTAATAGCATATCTGTAATTGCCCTGGTAATCCTTCCGTTGCCATCTTCAAATGGGTGGATGGTTACGAACCACAAATGAGCAATCCCTGCTTTTAATACTGGATCCAGTTCTTCTTGTTTCGCATTAACCCAATCTAGAAATTGTTTAATTTCACTAGGTATTCTATTTGCTGGTGGTGCCTGAAAATGAACCCGTTCTTTTCCCATAGCCCCCGATACTACTTGCATTGGACCTGTTGAGTCATCTCGCCAATCTCCTACAATTATCTTGTACATTCCACTTCTGCCAGTGGGAAATAAGGAAAAATGCCAGTCCAATAGCCTTTCTTGGGTAAGTTTGGATTGGTAATTTTGAATAGCATCTAACAATAGATCTACAATTCCGTCTACGTCTCTATTGGATGGGATTAATCCAGCATGTTCAATTCCAAGTCTTCTAGCCAGTGAAGACCTTACTTGCTCAATATTCAATACTTCACCTTCTATTTCAGAAGATTTTACAATTTCTACAGTAACAGTCTCTAAGTTAGCTTCACTCCTCAAATCCAATCCAACGGATTCCATTTTGCCAATTAACTTCCCTTGTAAATTCCTAACCTGTCCAATTAGAGGAATAAGCTCTTGACTATTCCAGTAAAAATTTGGCCATTCTTTTCGTTCGTGTATATATCTGCCCATACTGCTAGGCAAATTAATCATAAAATATTGGAAAACCAATTAATCGACGCAAAAAATGCGTCGATTGTGCGGTTTATTCTACGCAAACTTCCTTACTCAGTTTAGGTCAACATGAATTTACTGATTTCAAAAACCAAAGTATTGTTCAACTTTATTCCACAATTTTTGGAAAACTCACCCTTCGAAGAACCGTACTACCCATCGGAACCAACTCCACTTGATCTGTTTTTAATTTAGGCAAGGACTGATACCAAGGGTTTTCATTAAGCGATAACTCCTCATACTCAAACGCTGGTTTTTGAGCATCAGAAATACTTAGATTTTGATAGTTTGTAGATTCAGGAAAACAATAATAATCGTAATACCCTTCCTGCTCATATTCTTTAATGACTTCCTCTCGATGTGGAATAGAGTAGGCGTATACTAAAGGGCCACGTTGAAAATAAACCTCTTGATTGGCTAATGATTGTGCCATTACTTCCTGCTCAAAGCTTAATTCAATTTTATCTTCTATTTGCCATTCCTTGTTGACTTTAATATAGCCATCTTTTTCAGTGATTGTAGCGTTTTCTACGTCAATATTGATATTCTGGCACCAATGTGGTTTTCGGAAATACAAACTAAAAGAAGCTGGTTTATCCACCTGGATGTCAAAAGTGATTTTATCAGAAAATGGATAATTGGTTTGCTGATCAATAGAAATATCAATGTCCTCAACAGAAGTACTTAATAGAGAAGGACCATACATGGCAGCTACCAGCCCATCTTCAACTTTCATCCACATTTGATCCAGGTAATAAGTGAAATTTCTTGTGTAATTAGGCACACAACAAACCGCAGGATCACTATGAGTTGGAGAGTATTTATATCGTACATCCTTATGGTTTTCTTCATGGCCATGGTGCTGTCCATCTAAAACAAAACAATTATCCCCCTTTCCATAGGTAATGGCTGTGCCAGAGGGATTTCTAAAGCCCATGATGCCATTAAAAGTTAATTTTTCAGCCTTATCGCCAAAGGCTGCATCTCCGGTTTTTTGTAAGGCCGAGCCAAAGGAATTTCGTAGCTCAAGCATAGTGCAAAATTCGGTGGTAGTATAATTCGGATCAGCTTTTAAACCAAGTATCCATTCATTACCATGCCCAGCACCACTTGGCAATAAGCATTGATCCAATTTATAAAGCGCATTTTCATAGGCAGTTTTGAGTTCAGGATATCCGGTATGATAATAGGCATTGATTAGGGTACGGAGGTGTTCATAGGTATGTACCGCATGACCGGTGAATAAAGAATCTTTCTGCTCTAAATATGGATAGCGGAAATCATTAAAGGCCCGGTTAACCGAATAAGTAGAAAAGGCCCTGTACAGGTAGGTAGCGTAATCCTGATATTCCTGGTTTCCAGTAATTCGATAAAGTGTTTCACAAACATCTGTAAGCATTAAACCATGTGTAACGCCTCCAAAAGCATTTTTTAAGTAAAATGGGTTTCTTCCTTCCTCCCCATACTCCTTCATGGTAAGAGCCATTGCCTTTTCAACAGCCTCCAAAACATTTTTTTCATCTGTTAATTCATAATAAGCTAATAACATCCGGAAAGCAGTAGTTTGTGCCCAGAGTTCACCATTAGATCCTTCGTGTTGGTAGCGAAGATTTTCTTTGTAAATACCAATATATCCATCCTGATCTTGAGAAGCGAGGAGGTTTTTTACGATTTTATGACTTTGATCCATTGCTTTTTCATCTTTTGTCAAAAAAGCATGACGAACAAATCCATCCCACCAATTGCCAATGGTTTCGGCATTCCACCACATGATGGACTTTTCCCATGCTGCTCCCGTCAATTCTAAATCTCCCATTTCAGGAACATCTTCCAAGCCTCCTCTTCGAGCAGTATAATAAAGATCATCTTTGGCAATCCCTGGATATAGTTCATCTAAAGCTCCAACTACTCCATTTTGCAAATCATGCTGCATAATGTTTAAAAGCCAACCTCTGGGTTGATTACTTCCAGTTGGCAACATTGTAAATTTAGGCTGAATAGGCTGCCTGGCATTATCAAAAAAAGTGAGCATTTCACTGTCATCCACAATAGTGACTCCAACCTGATTGACATTGTTCAAAAAATCTTCTCCCTGCGAACTTTGAGCAGGATCTCCGCAGCTTATAATTTGGAAAGAAAGTAAGAGTAATATTATTCGATATTTCATAATTGACAATTTAGGTCAAAACAAAATTATCGAATTCCTGTTGAGCTGCCTTTACCAATCTTCACTGTTTTTTTACATATTTTATCTTATTGCTAGTAGAAGGTAGAAGGTAAAAGGTAGAAAGACTTTATTAGAAATTTTGAAAAATACTGTATTTGATAAAGTCTATCCTTCTAGTTTCCAGATGTATTGACAAAAGAACTTGTGGTGAGTCAAAGGTTACCAAGCCCGTAATAAAATGTAGGGATTGGTAAGCTTATAGGCAGGCTTACCAATCTATTCCCAGCTTGGTAATCTTATTGCTTTTAAATTAGATTGCATATACAAGTTTATCTGTCATTATATCTATCTTTTACACAAATTGTCTTAGTAACACTCATTATTAGCCTGCTAATAAGAAGGAGTCGTTTTATAAAGCAGAAACTAAAACTGTGAAAGTCGGTAACAGTCTGCCTGTGGTGCCTGTGTCAAAAAACACAGAAAGTATACTTAATATTGCTTAGATGCATATTTCTATTTTAAGTGTCGTTCAAAAAATGCCAAAACCTTAGGCCAACTATCCCGGCTTGCCTCCGCATTACCTTCCAGGGTGCCACCCAAAGTAAGCGTTCCCCGAAAGTTAGGATTGGTTCCCCTAACAGGTAAAAAGGTAGAGGAAATCGAATGACCCGCATTTTCATAGGAAAGGTGTTGAAATTCATGAGGGAATTGATTTTGAGCTAGTCGATTCATAACCATTTCAGACAACTGAAAAGATGGCCAGATATCATCTTTTTTACCGGAGATTAATAAAACGGGGCCATTAATCTTTTCTACCGGAATCTCATACTTTTTAATGGCCTGCCCCGCTTTTTTGATTCTATATTTGTAGTTAATACCAATATTTAAAAGCTCTCCTTCTCCGCGCTGATAGTTAGGGTCACTTTCTGATTTTATGTAGGGTAATGGACTTCCATTATAAGACCAGGAGGAAGTACCATTACTACAAACGCATCCCCAAATCAAGCCGCTGGCTCCATTTCCAACCACTGCTTTTATTCTTGCATCATAAGAGGCTAAAAGTAGGGCCGCTTCACCTCCTTTTGATTTTCCGAGGATACCTATTTTATCTTTAATAATCCGATCATGTTTCTCCAGCCAGTCAATGGCACTTTGGAAATAATTGACTGATATTTGATCCAAAGATTGAGGAAGGCCATCTACCCCAAAGTAGGGCAGGGCAAGCGCAATAAATCCTTTTGAAGCCAAGAGCCTGGCATTGTGTACAGATCCCCATCCACCATCAGAGCCACTTAGGACAATAATGGCAGGATATTTTTTATCATCATCCGGCAAAAATAATCGCCCTTTAAATGGTTCGTTTTCAATTAACTCGTTTTGTAGACTGGATTTTTGGAAATCTATGGTAAGTAAACCAGATTCTATGGCTTGCCCATCAATGTCCAGGAAAAACCCTATGGCAATTTTTTGCTCAGCGTCAGAAGCAAAACGAATTTGTGGAGCTTCTCCATCTGGAAGAGATAAAAACTGTACCAATCCCATGGGATTTGCCCCTTTATAAGATCCTGAATGGGGAGCTTTTTCAGAAAGATCAATCATTCCCTGTTTATCGGCATGAAATTCAGCAATTGCCGTCCATTTTCGACGATTGAGATCTTCGGCTTCACTTCTTAATATTACCTTTTGCCCCGGTTTCAAACCATTTATTTTTATACTCGCTACTTCATCCGGAGCAATTATAGAAGGTGAAATTTCTAATTTTTGATTTTGCCCTTGGCAGGATAGATTTAAGCATAATCCAAGTAGCAGCAAGATCTTTTTCATGATAAAATATTCTTGGGTGGTGAGAAAGGCCGATAGAGCCGTACATTGATTAGTTATATGATTAATTTAGAAAACATTTGGCCACTGATAAACGCTGATTAAGCTGATCCTCACTATTTAATACACGATAAATAACAGCGAAAATCAGTTGGATCAGTGTACATCAGCGGCTAATTATAACTAATCAATGTACAGCTCTAAAGGTCTTTTGAGACAGCCTCAAAAGAGTAATAAAACACTTTAGATACTAATTAAAAAACAAAAAAGTTACATCAAACTAAGTCTCAATACTCATTACCCAATACCCAATACTCCCATTTCATTCACTTCTCAAGTTTTTAATCGGATTGGTATGCGCCGCTTTGATTGTATGTGAAAGGGTGGCCAACAATGTAAAAATCAAGGCAATGCCTCCGCTCATCGTAAATACCCAAACACTTAAATCAATCCTGTATGGAAACTGTACCAGCCAGGAATTCATGGCAAAGTATCCAATAGGGATTCCAATCAAAAAAGCAATAACAACTAATTTTGAAAAATAACTCGAAAAATAAATAACGATTTGCTGAGGACTGGCACCAAAAACCTTGCGAATGCTAATGGATTTACGATGCCTTTCCATCATAAAGGAAGTTAAACCCAGTAGACCTAAACAAGAGATGAGGACGGCCAAAATAGTGAAATAACTAAATAACTGACTCATTCTGGATTCGGATTGATATTTGGCATTTAAGCTCTCATCCAAAAAAACAAATTCAAAAGGGCGATGAGGGATCAACTCGTTCCAGTCTTTTTCCAGATTAGCAATGGTCTCTTGGATATTATCATTTTGAATTCGCAGGGAAAAACTACTCAAGTTCCTGGGTGAATATAACTGTATGGCAAGCGGCTCGATTTCACTATGAAGTGACTCAAAATTAAAGTCTCTGATGACCCCAATAATTTTACCACTTTTTCCAATCTGATTAAACTGTTTACCTAAAGCATCCTCTGGATTGCCCCATCCACAAAATTTTACGGCTGCTTCGTTTACAATATAGGCCTCACTTGAATCCGTTAGAAAGTTCTGATCAAATTTTCGGCCTGCTAAAAATTCTATTTCATAGGTATCAAAAAAATCATAGTCTACTATATATCCGTACATGGAAGAATTTTGCATCTCCCCGGTATTATTTTCATACATAGCATACCAATTAGGAGGGTTGATATTCGGAGGCGTCAAACCAACACTTACCGATTTGACGGCCGGGTTTTGAGAAAATTTGTCCTTGATCGCCTGATGTTTTCTTTGGACAATCCTGTCAAAACGAAAATCCATGACGACCATGGCCTCCTTATTATATCCTAAATCCTGATTTTTTAAGTGCTTAAATTGCTGGAAAATTACAATGGTACTCCCAATCAATATGATGGAGCACAAAAGCTGAAAAACGGTGAGAGAATTTCTTAGAATATTTCCTTGTTTTGAAAACTGAAAATTACCCTTAAGAGTAGTAATTGGCCTGAATTTTGAAATAATAAGGGCCGGATAAGCTCCTGCTAATATTCCTACAACCAAAACAGCAAGAGACAGATAAATAAGGTTTGGAAACTGAAAAAACCATCCAAAATTATGCTGCATTCCGCTTATGGAATTAAAAAATGGCAGCAAAAAATAGGATAAAGCTAAGGCCAATACAAATGCTATAAATGTGATGATGATGGATTCAACAAGGAATTGAGTGGCAACCTGCCTGGTTCTTGCTCCAACTACTTTTCGAATCCCAATCTCGCCAGCTCGTCGGCTGGATCTGGCTGTAGATAAGTTGATGTAATTAACACAGGCTAATAGCAAAATAAAAATGGCAATGATAGAGAAAATCCTCAAGAAAGGGCGATTACCAGACGCGCCAAAGTCTACATCCAGCTGAGGACTGAGATGAATGTCTTGAAGGGCTTGTAAATAAAAAGTATAGGATTGCTGGGCATTCCTTTGAATATCTCCCAAATTTCTTTCAATAAAATCAGGAAATTTACTTTCTAAAACATTCGGATCTGCATTTTTATCTAATAAAATATAAGTGTAGTAACTCAGAAAAAACCAGCGGTGCCCCTGCGGAGGATTTATTTCATCCAGGGTGCTAAAGGATATTAATAAATCAAATTGGATATGAGAATTAAAAGGTACTTCATCCAGTATGGCTTTTATCTCAAAAGGCTGGCCGATACCGTCTGTAGTTAAATATTGACCAATTGGATTTTGATCCCCAAAATACTTTCTGGCAGCTTCCTGAGTAATGGCCATAGAAAAGGGTAGGCTTAAGGCTTCCTTTAAATTGCCATCCAAAACAGCAAATGAAAATATATCCGAAAATGTAGAATCAACAGCTAATAATTCAGTTTCTTCATATTTAATATTTCCATTTTCAAAAATTCGATTCATCTGAAATATTCTGGTTGTTTCTTTAACCTCAGGGAAATCGTTTTTCAGGTTAGCAGCTAAAACTGGCGGTGTAACGGCAAAATTGAAAATTTTATCAGGAGTTTGTAAATCATTGATCACACGATAAATATTTTCTCCTTTATCATGGAATCGATCAAAACTTCTTTCGGTTTGTAGGTATAAAAAAATGAGAAAGACTGTTGCTAAGCCCAAGGTCAAACCCATAATTTTCAATAGCGAATATCCCATTTGTTTATGGATATTGCGCAGGGCAATTTTGATGTAATTTTTTAACATGATCGGGTGAGTATTTAAAAAATGAAATGATAACTTTTTAACTACTGAGGGTCTAATCATTTTTAATACTTCCAGACGGTAAAACATGTTGGCCGCCCTAATGCCTTCTTCTTCTCTGATTTGATGAAAAATTTCTGCTAAATCACCATCAAGCTCATCAATCAGTTCTTTTTTACAAAACCAGTGGAAGAACTGCTGAAATCTCTTTGGAACCTTAATCTCTTCTTTCATACCCTCTATTTTTTAAAAGCCAATTTTTGCCAGGCGGTATGCCCTTCCTGCCACAATTGCTCCCTTAATTCTCTGGCCTTTTCCAATGCCTTTACTCCATACTTGGTAAGGGTGTAATATTTTTTTCGCCGACCACCCCGGACGGGTGTGGCCTCTCCTTGCGAGGATTGTATGTAGCCTTTGTCTTCAAGCCTGGAAAGAGCAGCATGCAGGGCACCTCGGCTGATTTTTCGATCCATTCGTTTTTTGATCTCTTCTCGAATACTGACCCCATAAGCATTGTCATCCAAGACCAGAATGATGAGCAATACAATTTCCTGAAATTCACCTAAATTTGTCCCTTTCATATATAATTCTATTTTGAAGACCATACAAATATAGTATTTATTTCTTAAATGAAGACTATATTGAAATTATGAAGGATGAAATAATGATTTATGAGGAAGAAAAAATTCTAGGGAAGTATTTTATCGGTGGCAAATGTTCCATGGTTCCATGGGTCCATAGTTCCGCGAAAATTTGAAAATTGAGAGGTTATGACATTTAATTACCTTGGTCCAAGAGAATACTCAACTAAACCGTTTAGACCCGTGTAAATCCCTACCTCATCGGCAGGCAAGCGTGTCTAAAAAAGATAGGGCTTGAAATAAAAAGTAAAAAGAACAATGAGAACAACACCTTTAATTTAAAAACCACTAAAACAGTGAAAGTCTTTTTAAGTCTGTTTAAGTCAGTGTCAAAAAAATGCAAAGGAATCTAAACACTATTACAATAATAATTTCAATGCAGAAACCATTTTATCAACATCGGCCTTTGTATTAAACATATGAAAAGAAAAACGAAATGCATTATACTTCGGCAAAAGCTTGATAATAATATTTTGCTCTTTCATCTTCTCATAAATGACCTTGTTCTCTGCTTGATCCAGAAGAATACTCAACATCCCGGTAGCCATGCTTGGATCAGAAGGACTGATAATTTTAAACCCTTCCATCTCTTTTAATTGCTTAGCACAGTATTGAGCAAGGGAAAGACACCTGGTCTCTATTTTTTCAGTGCCGATGGTTTGCTGCCAATCTAGGGTTTCTCCCAAGCCAATGATAGTTGCCACATTACGAGTACCGGAAGCAGCGGAGTAGCTTTTGTAACTTCCTTGTGAAAAAACAGGCTGGATTTGATTCTGGACTTCTTTTCTGATGTATAAAAAGCCCGTTTCTTTGGGCCCTAAAATCCATTTGTGACCACTGCAGGCATAAAGATCGACTCCTAAATCTTTTACATTGACCTGGATCTGACCAGGTGCCTGAGCTCCATCAGCAATCAACAAAATATTCCGAGGTCGAGTAATGGCTGCAATTTCTTTAAAAGGCATTCGCATACCGGTGATGGTGGAAACATGGCTAAGCATAAGCACTTTGGTACGACTGCTAATCTCATCACGGACTAGTTGAATAATCTGTTCAGGACTTTGTACAGGTAGGGGCATTTCGATCTTTTTAATCACTGCTCCCTTATTTTTTACCAGATATTCAAGACCATTTTCTCCACCCCCGTGTTCATGATTGGTAGTAAGAATTTCATCTCCTTGTTTTAGTTGAAGGCAGGAGCCAGCCAGATTGATGCCTTCAGTGGTATTTCTGGTAAGAATAATCTCCTCTTCTTCAGCACCGATAAAATCAGCTACTTTTTGACGCACTGCTTCCATTTTATTACCCAAGGACCCCCAGTTATTCCCAACCGGATTGCTTTCTAATTCCCGCATAGCCGCACTTACTTTATCCACAATAACTCTTGAGGAAGGCCCCAGGCTACCTGTATTCAGATAAACCATATCCTCCGGAACCAATAGGCTTTTCCTGACGAGTTTAAACAAAGTCTCATCATTTTTTACTTTGGCAAAATCCTCCAGGTCAAAATTGAAGTCAAGTGAGGGTTTGTTATAAGTTAGTTGATTGAATCCCAGAAATGCGAAGGAGGCGTTTTTTAGGAAGTGTCTGCGTGTTTTCATGTTATCTATAGTTACACCTACCTCCGTTTTACTTCGGTAGGTAAAAGTGACGTGTTATGTGTGACGAGTTGTGAGTTCAGGACAATTTTTTGTGAAAATACTTAAAATTTATGCAACCCCATTTTCAATACCGTAATCCATAACCCAATAACCCAATAACCCAATAACCCTGATACTACAGGAATTCCAATAGATTTAAAAATATGGCAATTCATAGAGGATTAGCGCTACTAATGCCCCCATCTTTGTGGTGTATTAAAAATTATATAACCACAAATTTAAACCTAATGAAAACCACAATTAATTTTTTATCAACCGCCATTGTTCTAAACGTTTTAAAAAGCCGAAACCTGAAAATAGTTGGTTTCTTGTCCTTCATGGCATTACTGTCTTTTTCCTGTGATTCAGACAATGATATTGGATTACTTGGTCCCGATGTCTCTAAAGCAGACTTCAGTGTAGAGGTCCAAAATCTAAATGATGATGTTTTGCTAACAGCTCATAATCTTTCAGTCGTTACTAATAAAAAAGTATGGGCAAAGGCCAATATTGGAGACTCAAGAGATGACTGTGCTGGCTCTGGCTTTTGCAATGTTATTTTTGATCGCCCTTATTTAAATGATGACCGAACGGTTGATATTGAGATACACCTCTCAGGTATAGATAACTCCGGAAGATTTCAGATTAGTAAAATAGTATTTCCTGATCTACCCCAAAAAATCAAAGATGATTATTTTGCCAACAAGCAATTTGAAGTGGCTTCTACCTTTGAAAAAACAGTTACTATTAATGGAACTACTGGAATTATCATCATTGAGAAGGCATTATATAAAATTTTTGGAAGCATTGATGGATACTTCATGGTACCATAAAATTCAAGTGAATGATTATTCCACAGTTATAGTATTAAAATAAAGTGTATCAGTTAATGGGAGTATTCCTGTTAACTGATAACTTTTATTATAAATTGACATGAAACCTTACCGACTATGGCAGCCTCTGACTACCCAACGAGATTAGTCTTGTTTGAGATAATGCCAGTTAGGAAACTGGCCAGATATTGGGTAAGGCGGTTGAGAAACCGCCACCAACAGGGGATCATCATCAGTCAGAGACTGATAATAAAGCGTTAGGCCCGTACGGGCCACGAGCATTTAATACACGCATGTAAAAACTTCCACGAACGTCAAAATCTTAAAATGAAAGTAATCCTTTATTCCATATCGAAACCCTAAACTTGAACACTTGAACACGTATACACTTCAGTCAACAATACTCTGCAATGCCAAAACTCTAAACTTATCCATTAAACCCAAGTGAGTAAAAGGACTCGTTTGCATCATAAGAATAGCCGTTAATTTTTCCTCAAAATCCAGATAGTAATAAGTGTTGTAGGGCCCTCCTGCCCAATACAAGGCACCTACTGTTCCTAATTCCCCCTGATTCTCCATGGAAGTAATCACTCCAGTACCTAGTCCATAACCATCAGGATCGAAACTGCGATTGGTGATTCGTTTCAAATGATCGGTTTTTAGCAATTCAATAGATTTACGGCTTAGTATCCTAGAATCGCCTACTTTGCCATAATTGAGTACCATTTGTAATAATTTGAAAAAATCTTCGGTGCTGCAGACTACCCCTCCATAACCATCACTCCAACCACCACCACCAGATAGCGCTACGGGCAAATGACGAAAAGGACTTTTTGAGGCAGGTTCCCTCACGGAAAGCTGCCCTTCTCCAAAGTGATGATAGGCAGTCAATCTGTCTAGTTTTTCATTTGGCACATAAAATCCAGCATCCTTCATACCCAGAGGTTCGAATAACCTTTCTTGGAGGAAGACATTTAAAGTTTTTCCGGAAACTATCTCCACTAAATAGCCTAAAATATCATGTGAGTAGCCATAATTGAACTTGGTGCCGGGCTGGTCGGCCAGAGGAAGTTGAGCAATTGTTTTGACGAATTCCGAAACTGGTTTATTCCAGGTTCTAAAGCCATGCTGTTGATAGATCTGATCGATGGGATTCCTGCCATATCCATAGACAATACCAGAGGTATGGCGCAATAAATCCTGAATGGTTATGGAATTTTGCGAAGGATTAGTTTTAGGGTTTTGTAAGTCAAAATTTGTTTTGGCATCCAGAATCATCAAATCTTTAAATTCAAGCAAGTATTGTTGAATAGGGTCGGTGAGTAAAAAATGCCCCTCCTCATAAAGCATTAATATGGCGATACTGGTCATCAATTTAGTCATGGAAGCAATCCTAAAAATGGCATCTTTTTGCATCGGCTTTTTAGTTTCCACATCCATATAACCTTGGGCTTCGAAATGGGCAATTTGATGACCTCTGGCGACTATTGTGACGTTACCGGCGATTTTCCCCTGGTCGATATAGGATTGAAGAGTACTTGATATTCTGTTCAATCGTTCACTTGACAAACCAAGATCCTCGGGCTTGGATATTGAAGAAGACTGGGCTTTTATGGATGAACTACTGATTAAGCATAAACATAGGATCGAAATAAATTTTAAAAGGATGATGTTCCTCATGACGGCATTTTTATGGGCAAAAAACAAGTTCAATAGATTTATACCCTAACCATAGGTATCCAAGTTTGTCCATATCTATCCAAGGTGAATTAGGTTAATGTTGATTTCGCAAATTTGCCGATTAGCATCAATTTTTTGTGATTCCCTTAAAAACATTCACGCGATTTTATTTTTTCTCTTAATTTAATAGCATAGAGTATGACCTTTTCAAATGATTTAGATCCTATAAGAATATCCACCAATAAAAATGGAATGAAAAAAGAGCAGCATCCTTTATCTTATTATCTACGAGGGTATACTATTAAAGTAGAAAAGGAACTAAGGTGGGGGAGTAGCCAAGAATGGCGCCATCAGGATTTCATCAGTTTGAGCGATAAAATTTATGCCAAAACTGGAGTGCAATTAAGCGTAAATACCTTAAAAAGAATCTGGGGAAAGATTAGCTATGAGGGAACACCAACCACTCAAACGCTGGATGCCCTTGCACATTTTTTAGGATTTGAAAACTGGTTATCATTTAAAAATAATTATTCCATTGAAACAGAACGCACCCTTTCAGTTTCTGAAATTTATGTGGAAAAACAAAAAAGAAAATTTAAGAGCTGGCCAAATTACTCCTTGCCAATCCTTCTGCTAGCCACTCTTTTCGTTATTGGAATTGTATTTGCCTTTCAAGATAAAAAAGATACTTTTTCGCCTGCCGAATTAGATGCAGTAAGCTTTACTTACAGATCAGTAACCGAGGGCGTTCCCAATACAGTCGTTTTTAATTATGATGTCAGTCATTTAGAGGTAAATAATGTAGAAATTCAGCAATCTTGGGATGAAAGACGCAGGTTTAAAGTGCCATCGGATCAAAAAGAAGCCACTTCCTTTTACTATTTTCCTGGACATTGGCGAGCAAAGCTTTTGGTCAATGGACAAATTATAAAGGAAAAAGAAATATTTATACCTACCCAAGGATGGGTAACTACCCTAGGGGGACAGGATGGACCACCCCGTTATTTTTTTGAAGATGAATTGCTTCCTCAAAACTATATAGGTGTTGACCCTGAAGTTTTGAAAGAAGTATATGGCCAGGAATCTCCTAAATGGCAGTGCTATCACTATTTCAAAGATTTCGGCTCCATTAAAAGTGATCATTTTTCATTGGAGGCTCGGTTTAAGAATAGCTATTTTACAGGTAATAATCCATGTCAGGAAACCTATTTGTGGATAGTAGGTGACAATGGCCTTTTTTCTATTCCCTTTTCCAACCCTGGTTGTGTAGGTTTATTAGAACTTTGGCTCAATGAGAATATAATTGATGGAAAGGATCGTGATCTTTCAGCCTTTGGGTGTAATTTTCAGGAATGGCAACACCTTCGATTTGAAGTAAAAAATAAAGAGGCCAAAATCTATTTAAATGGACATTTAATCCATAGTGGATCCTATTCTGACCCTGTTGGAAAATTTTTAGGCTTTCGTTTTGAATTCATGGGAGCTGGAATAATTGATGATGTCAGGGTTTGGGATGGAGAAAATAAGTTGATTTTTGAAGAAACGTTTGAAAATTAGCCTTTTGAAACCAAAACAAGTTTAGATGGAATGCGGAACTCCGAAATAATTACCTGTGTGTTGCAGCCTCTATGATCGCACAATGATTAGTTATATTTTTATTTTAAAAGCATATAGCCACCGCTAAACGCTGATAAAGCTGATCCACGCTGTTTACAGCACGATTGCTGAATAGCGAAAATCAGTATGATCAGCGTGCATCAGCGGCAGTCTCCTACAGCCACAGTCGGATCAAAAGTATCACTCATCAATTAAAGTCTTATAATTCCTACTAACAAAAGGATCCAAAAACCAGGTATCTAAACGAAAATTGGCAACAGCATCTCCTTGAGTGAAAAAATTACGGATATCTCCAAGGGAAATAGAAGATCGGATTTCTTTTGCGGATTTTCCATCTTTTATTCCATCCTTCATCTGTTGGATCACCAAACTGAATAAATCACTAAATTTATGAAGATACTCATTCCCTTTGAGTGGTTCGCCGTGGCCAGGAACCAACCATTCGATATCAAGTGATTTAAGTTTCTCCAATACCTCTAGCCATTCTTTTCCATAGCTGGTAAAGCCATAGGGTACTGGTCTGGTCATCACATCCCCAGTGAAAAGTATTTTTTCATCTGGTAAATAGAGCAAAATATCACTGGGTGTATTGGCATTTCCAGCTTTAAACACCCTCAATTGTCGATTACCGAGGCGGATATCCAGAGAATCACTGAAGGTGATGGTAGGAAGAATGACATTCGTTTTTTCGTATTCCTCTGCCAATTCTTTTACATCATCAATGTAATACTGGCCGAAATATCGAATTATTTGTGGGGAATCCTTATAAAGAGAACGAACATCATTCATAAAACTGTCTCGTTTTAACCATCGCTTATGCCTGTCCCTGGCAAAGGATTTTACTCTTTTCACATCGCGCTTCATGTAGGGATAAAGTGTGTGGTGCCCAATTATTTCCAGATTGGGCCAGATATTGCGGTACGTTTCAAGGCCCCCGGTATGGTCTATATGGCCATGAGAAATGATAATATATTTGACGGGAAGATTTGTCTTTTTTTGTATCTCTTGAATGACCTGATTGGCTACCTTAGGGCCATTGCCGGCATCAAAAAGTACTAGCCCTTCTGATGTCGAAATTATGGACACATTCCCTACTACAAACATTCGCATCCAATCTGGTCGAACCATAACGGTTACCTGATCTGATATTTGATGAGCCTCCATCATGTAGAGACTCTTATGTTTGATTTGTGCGAATAATTGGATTGATGAAAGGACCAAAACTAAGGAGATTAGATTTTTCAAAGTGTACAAGATTTTAATGAAAGGATTTGTCCAAGTACAGCCTAAAGCCTGGTTTTTAGCTATACAAATCTTGTACAATATGGTCCAATTTGATCCAAACTAGTTTATGTCCACTTTGTGAAAAACAATATGACTTAGCTTTTTAAAATTTTCTCACCAAGGGGGGTAACAATCTGAAAGTGCCATTGATCTATGAGTGAAATTATTCAAAAACAACATTCACTCATCAAAAAATAATGTAGTTATGAAAACCAATGCAATGATCATTTTAAGCTCCCTTCTAGTAATATTTTGTAGCTGTACAAAAAAAGACTTTACTCCTGACCCTGACTTGAGTACCAGCCTGGCCTACATCGACATCAATAGTGATGGCCACCTTGAGAAGATTTCTGAAATGAGAGAATTACCCGTTTTTGAATCCTATTTAGTGGATCAAAATCGCGACAATATAGCCGATGAATTGATGCTGGGCTTACTCTTTCTTCAAGGCCGAATTGATAATAGTGATATTGATGGAGATGGAGAAGAAGAAATTGTGGTCACTGATTCAGAGCGAGATCCCAGAAAATCCGAATCTGTCGATATTGATGGAGATGGTGATCCCGACATCGTCGTGATCGGAACCAAAGATGGAGCAGAACGGAAAGATGATTTTAAAGAAGGCATATTCGATGAAGAAAAAGAAATTGTAATAGAAGACCCCAATCGCTCTGCCGATAAAACGACTGGTGTAGACCTGGATAAGGATGGTGACCCCGATGTCATTGTCATCGGTACAAAAGATGGAGTCAAGCGTAGTGACAATACCGACATTGATGGAGACGGCGAAGATGAAATCGTCCTGGAAGATCCTAATCGAAACCCTGATAATCCTAAAAAAATTGATCTAGATAAGGATGGAGATGTGGATGTGGTTATTCTGGGCACAAAAAATGGATGATAAAAAAGATAATAGTTGATAGTTGCTGATTCTCAATCAGCAACTATCAACTATATATAAATCTAACAACGTGAACACATTTTCACCCCCCAAACAAATCCCCCAACTTCACCTCCCGCATCGCCTGTTCAAAAGACTCTACAGAGCGCTTCACATCCTCCACAGTAGTAGCCCAGGAACAAATACTGACACGAATCACTTTTCGCCCCATCCAGGTAGAACCTCCCACCCAGCATTCACGGAGGTCCTGGATTTTTTGGATGGCTCGTTCTGTTAATTCATCCGTTTCACACTTAACCAAAACCTGATTGAAAACGATATCATTTAGCACTTCATATCCTTCCACTTCCTGGAGAGCTTCAGCAAATTGTACCGCTCGTTCATGCATACCGTACACCATTTGATCAATACCCTCTCTACCCAAATATTTCATAGTAGCCCATAATTCGATAATGCGAGCCCTTCTCGACATTTCTGGAGTATAAAACATAGGATCCCTTTCTTTACTCAGGATGATGTATCCACCCGTCATGTGAAGAGCAGAAACGATGGCCTCCTCATCAGCACACATCATAATGCCACTATCATAAGGTGTATTCAGGGTTTTATGCCCATCAACAGCCCAGGAGGTGGCCTTTTCCATTCCTTTTGTTAAATGCTTCAATCGATCTACAGCTCCGGCCCATAAACCAAATGCTCCATCAATATGCACCCAGGCACCTGCCTTATTGGCTTTTTCACAAAGCTCTTCAAATGGATCAAAAGCACCACTATTGACATTACCAGCTTGAAGAGCTAATAGTGTATATTCATCCAATTCAGGAACCAATTCTGGGCGTATTCTTCCCTGATCATCCACCTCCACCCATTCGATATTTTGTTTTCCAAACCCCATCAGACTAATAGCTTTCATTAGGGAGGAATGGGCATGTTTGCCAGTGACAATCCTGATTTTAGGCGCTCCAAAAAGGCCCTGTTCATTAATATCCCAGCCTTGCTTTTTCAATAAACGATATCTGGCCGCTGCCAAGCCACAAAGGTTGGCAGTAGAAGTGCCACTGACAAAGCCAGCTACCACATTATCAGGCATCCCAAATAATTGCCTCAGCCATTTTTCGACTACCGTTTCCAACTTGGAAGCAATAGGGGAGATGACATTCATGGCGGTATTTTGATCCCAAAAGGAGGCCATTAGTTTGGCTGCCAGCCCGGTGGGAACTACACTACCATTGACAAAGCCATAATATCGCCCCCCAATTTGTGCCATAGTTGCAGGAGCACCAAATCGGTTTAAAAATTCCAGAACTTTACTGGCGTTACCAGTTTCAGTAGGGATATCTTCATTGAATTGTTCCAGGTTTAGGAGCGCCTCTTCAGTCGGAAAAATATTGCGATCAAATACTTCATTGAGGTATTGAAAAGAATAGTTTTGCGCCTGTTCGAAAATGGTTTTGTTTTCCATTTCCTGAAACATTTTTTCCTGGATCGGGGTGATATTTTTATTCATTTTTTTAGACTTAAAATGGATTATTGGGCTAATAACATAAGTCAACCCTAAAATCAAATTGAATATTGTCCTTTGGATTTGCCAAAAAATAAGAGAAGCAAAATAGAAATAATTTGCCTGTACAAGCGAGCAATAATTGGTTATAATAATTAAAATAAGAATTATTCAGCATCGACCAAAACAGTGAAAGTCAGTAACAGTCTGTGTGCGAAAGCCAGTGTCAGAAAAAATAATCAAAATACCCCAATTCTTTATGCGGAGGAAAATGAGATTCAGGCTCTTTCAACCATTCCAAAATATCTAATCTGGTTTTATTAGCCAAGGCCTTGTTGATTTCGATAATATTCATTTTACAAAGATAAATCTAAATATCTAGTAATATCGATTTGCTATTTGTTTTCTACTTATAATTTTTACTCAATAAGCGGCCTTGTTGCATGGATAAATAAAATTTGGTTTAACCCTAGATTACTAAGCCCGAAATGAAATGTAGGGATTGGTAAGCTATTGGTTTGCATAGGCTTACCAATCTTTCCAAGCTTAGTAATCCTTTGCTTAATCTAATTTTTTATTGTTTACGGAAGATTTTCCAAATTATGTTATTCCATGCAACAAGGCTTCAATAAGCTATAATCCTTAATAGAAAATTAACTGCAGACTCCTGATAATTTCCTTTGAAAAAGCACAGCACACCATTTTTTTATTTTTTAGGGGGAATCCAATCTTTTTTAAATAATTGATAATGAGGTTATTGTGTAGGTGTGTGACATGAGTTGAAGTTTTTGAGACATAAGCTAAATTCCTCCACCTCCAAAAACCTCACCTTTGAAGTATCGAATAACACAATGTACTAAAGGCATTTAAAACAAACATTCTTTACACTTCCTTTAGACTTAATCCTACCAAACATTTTTCCCTAAAAAATAGGTGATCCGAACCTGATTGCCCTGGGAATTTATTTCAAAAATTTAAACAATTACATTATGGATTATCAGAAAGCAAGAAAGAACCTAAGTAGTTCTAAATGGATGGCAAAATTTTCTTTTTGCCTATTTGCATGCAGCTTTTTGCTGTCAATGGCTTCAGCCCAAAACAATCTAAACTTTGACAATCATTTACAATTGATCCGTGCCAATGGCGGCCATCAGGATTACCAGATCCCATCTTCAGGCTATTCTTATCTCTATCTGGAGGCTCGGGGAGCCGATGGAGGAAACCGATACTCTAATAACTACAAGCGGCAGGGTGGCGAAGGTGCCAATATGGGGGCTACCTTCCGTATAGGAACAGGTGCCAATCAACTGGCTCCGGGGGGTACTATTCGCTTTGTAGTAGGTAAAGCAGGTGAAAATAAAGGAGGAGACGGTATGTCTGCCTGCGGCGGTGGTGGTGGAACCGGGATTTTATACCTGCCACCTGGGCAATCCGAAAATACAGCTGACAATTGGAAGCTATTAGTCGTCGCAGGTGGTGGCGGTGGTGCGGCTGGAGACTGTTGTGCTTATAAAGCCAGCGGAAGTCCAGCACAGATAAATAATGATGGTGGACGTGGAGAAAACATGAAAACTGGAGGAGGTACAGATGGCCATGCAGGTCTTAACAGTGACGGCGGCGGCGGTGGGGGTGCCTATCCTGGTGGCCCTTATGATGACAATAACGGCAATCAAGGCCCCAATGGCTTTCATCCGCTTCCAATTGGTGGTAAGAGTGACAACCAGAGTGGTGGTTTTGGTTTCGGTGCTGGTGGTGCAGGAGATCGACCAGTTACAACTGCTGGCGGCGGTGGCGGTGGCGGCTATTCCGGTGGTGGTGGCAGCCGCAGCTATGGTGGTGGTGGCGGTGGTGGCAGCTATTTTAATGAGGCTTATGTAGTAACTGGTTCCAAACTACAACAACGCAATATTACGAATGATGACCCTCAGGATGGCTATGCTATTTACCAAGGGACTAATTCGGCTAATTTTTTCCGCTCCTGGGGCTCCTTTATTTCCTTAAAAAGTCACACCAATAAATGTATTGATCTGGATGATGGTAATACTAATAATGGTAACAAGATCCAGATCTGGGACTGCCAGAAAAGCAATGATCACCAGGCCTGGATAATGGACGGAGAAATGATCCGACTGAAAAAAGATCTTAATAAATGCCTGAATCTGAGGGGTGGAAGTATCAGCAATGGAGCTAATATCCAAATATGGGATTGCTTGAATAACTGGAATCAGCAATGGATACTGGATAGCAATACAGGACAAATCAGATTTAAAGGTAGTACCAACAAATGCATTGATTTGGAAGGTGGAGGTACAGGTAATGGTGCCAAACTCCATTTATGGGACTGTCAGAATAACTCTACTCAATCCTGGGTCATTTCTAAAAGAATTATGCTGAAAAGTGATTCCCGCAATTGCATCGACCTGAATGATGGGGATACCGGTAACGGAGGCAGGATTCAGATCTGGGACTGCCAGGATGCCAATAATCATCAAGGCTGGATTTTTGACGGAGACTATATCCGATCAGTCATTAACCAAAATAAATGTATCGACTTATCTAATGGTGATACCAGCAATGGTGGTAAAATCCAACTGTGGGATTGCCATAGTGGGAACTCCAATCAGCAATGGATTTTAGATAGTGCTACAGGACAGATCAAATTAAAAGCGAATACTGGAAAATGCTTGGACCTCGCCAACGGCGATAGCAGTAACGGCAACAAGATACAATTATGGGACTGTAATGGTGGCAATGCTAATCAAATATGGGTAGTCCGGTAATTATTAGTTCCTTGTTCCATGTTCCTAGTTCCATGTTCCTTGTATAGGGTCTTTCAATTTGGTGAATAATTAAGTTTCAATAAAGACTAGAACCTATATAGTCGCTGATCTTAACGTGGAACTCGGAACTCGGAACACTCATATATAGATGGAGTCAATTATTCTAAGTTTTAAAACTTTTTTATTATGAAACAGCAATCAAAAAATTGGAAATTAAGGCTTTTCAATTTGAGCCTTTCTTTTTCCTTAATAATATTATTCTGCTTTGTAGGGCAGTTTGAGCTTCTGGCTCAAAGCAATTTAACTTTCGATAATTACATTCATAAAATAAGTGCCAATGGGACTTACCAGGATTTTAAGGTCCCTAGTTCCGGATACCAATATGTGTATTTAGAAGCCAGAGGTGCAGATGGCGGAGACCGGTCGACCACATGGTATGATCGTCAAGGTGGTGATGGTGCTAATATAGGTGCTTCTTTTACCATAGGTACCGCCACTAATCAACTGGCTCCAGGCGGGATCATTCGATTTGTAGTAGGTAAAGGCGGCAGTAATGCCGGCAGTGATGGAATCGTAGGTGCTGGAGGAGGAGGAGGAACTGGTATTTTGTACCTGCCTCCTGGACTATCCGCAAATATAGCTAACAATTGGAAATTGTTGATTGTTGCCGGAGGAGGTGGTGGTGCTACAGGGGATTGTTGTACCGTAAAATATAGTGGTGACCAAGCTCGGGTTGACAGTCCGGGTAGCGGCAAATCAGCTTCTGGACATATTGGTGATGGAGGTGGCATATATGGCCCTAGTGATAACTCAAAAAACCCGGAAAATAGAGGAAAGCCCGGCTTTAACCCTCTACCCACTGGTGGTGCTGGAGGACATAGTCCTGATCAATTTGGCACAGATGATGGTACTGGCCGTAACCAGGGTGGTTTTGGATTTGGCGGCGGTGGTGCTGGTGGTGGCGGAGTTGCAGCATACGCTGGTGGTGGCGGCGGATATTCTGGTGGATCTGCAGGTTATGTAGCCGTTTCAGGAGACGCAGGCGAAGGTGGTACCAGTTACATCAATACACAATTTGCCATTTCATCTTCTATATTCAAACTACAAAATGGAAGTAGTGACGACCCTAATGATGGATTTGCTTTCTATAAGGCGTCTAATTCTTCAAACCCTGTAAAAGCAACCTCTATTGCACTAAGCCAGCATTCTACTAAGTGTCTCGACTTAGACGATGGCAATACTAATAACGGACAGGCCACGATACAAATCTTCGATTGTCAGAAAAGAAATATGCATCAGCTTTGGGTCCTGGATGGAGATATGATCCGCTTAAAAGACAATTTGGATAAATGTCTCGACCTATCTGCGGGCAATACCAGTAATGGAGCCAAAGTCCAGTTATGGGACTGCCAGTTTGGCAACACCAATCAGAAATGGAGCCTGGATATCAATACCAAACAAATCCGTTTTAAAGCTAATACCAACAAGTGCCTGGATTTGGAGTCAGGTAATACTGGTAATAGCACTAAAATCCATTTGTGGGACTGCCTGAATAACTCGACTCAAGCCTGGTTCCTTCCTCAAAAAATTATACGGAGAAGTACTCCAAATAAATGTATTGATCTGGATGATGGCAATACCAGTAATGGAGAGGCTAGGATACAAATCTGGGACTGTCAGGAAGTAAATACCCACCAAGCCTGGATATTTGATGGAGATAAAATCCGGTCTGTCATCAATCAGAATAAATGCCTCGACCTGTCAGATGGTAATACTAATAATGGGGGTAAGATCCAGCTGTGGGATTGTACAGACAATGCCAACAAGCGATGGATATATGACAGCTATACCGGTCTAATACACTTGAAAGCCAATACCTCCAAATGCCTGGACCTGGCAGGCGGAGATACCGGTAACGGGACTAAAATTCAATTGTGGGATTGTAATAGTGGCAACAACAACCAAATCTGGATGATCCGGTAATTATTAGTTCCATCTACCTTCGGCAGATAAATGTTCCACGTTCCTTGTTCCTTGTTCCTTGTATCGGGCCTTTCAATTTGATGAATAATTAAGTTGAAATGAAGACTAGAACTTATATGCTTGCTGATGTTAGCGTGGAACTGGGAACATGGAACCAAGGAACATTTATGATTCAAGAAGTTAAGGCATGACTCATGTTTAGATGAAGTCAATTATTCTAAGCTTAAAACATTTTAACCATGAAACTACGACAAAAAACAAGGAGATTAAGACTTCCTGACTGGAGCCTGAGTATATCGTTAATAATATTATTTTGTTTTACTTGCCAAATCGAAATATTGGCCCAGAATAATCTAAACTTCGATAGCCATTTACAGCAGATCCATGCTAATGGCAGCCATCAGGATTATAAGATCCCTACTTCGGGGTATTCATACCTCTATTTGGAAGCTCGAGGAGCTGATGGGGGAAAAAGATCTACTTCATCCTATACCAGAGGTGGGGGTACGGGGGCGAATATAAGTGCTACTTTTTCAATAGGAACAGCTGTTAATCAATTAGCAGCAGGAGGGATTATTCGCTTTGTGATAGGTAAAAGTGGAAGCAATTCCACTGATGGTGGGCTGTCTGGTGGCGGCGGTGGTGGGGGTACTGGAATCCTATACTTACCTCCTGGTAAATCTACTAACTCTGCGAACGATTGGAAACTTTTAATGGTAGCCGGTGGTGGTGGCGGAGCCAGTGGCGATTGTTGCAGTAACAGAACTACTGGTGTAGAGGGCCAAATTGGGGACCCAGGTAGTGGCCAAACAACTAATGGTGGTGGGCTTTATGGGGCTAATCCTGGTACAGACGGGAATGGTGGCGCAGCTTATCATCCTCTTCCAGAAGGTGGACAAGGTGGGGAGCAAAACTTTGACCTCAGAAACATTGAGGGGGGCTTCGGTTTTGGTGCAGGTAGTGCTGGTTGTAATTCATGTAATGGTGCTGGCGGTGGTGGCGGTGGCGGTTATACCGGTGGTAAAGATGGTTATGTAGGCCTTGGCGATAGTGAAGGTGGAAGAGGAGGAACGAGTTATATTAACGAACAATATGCAGTTCCAACATCCATATTAAAGCAACGTTACGGCGAAGCCGGCAATCCAAAGGATGGATTCGCTATTTATCAGGGGACTAATTCAGCTACCTTTTTTCGTTCCTGGGGTTCTTTTATTTCCTTGAACAGCCATACCAATAAATGTATTGACCTGGATGATGGCAATACTAGTAATGGTAACAAGATCCAGATATGGGACTGCCAAAAAAATAATGATCACCAGGCCTGGATATTGGATGGAGAAATGATCCGGCTGAAAAAAGATCTTAATAAATGCCTGAACCTCACTGGTGGAAGTACCAGCAATGGAGCCAATATCCAGATATGGGACTGCCTGAATAATTGGAATCAACAATGGATCTTGGACAGCAATACCGGACAGATCATATTTAAAGGTAATACCAACAAATGCCTTGATCTTGAAAGTGGCAGTACTAGCAATGGCACCAAACTCCATTTATGGGACTGCCAAAATAACTCCACTCAAGCCTGGACCATTCCAAAACGAATTATGCTAAAAAGTGCATCCAACAAATGTATCGATCTGAATGATGGCAATACAAGTAATGGCTCTGCCAAGATCCAGATCTGGTCTTGTCAGGATGCCAATAATCACCAAGGTTGGGTTTTTGATGGGAATAAAATCCACTCTGTCATCAACCATAACAAATGTCTCGACCTATCTGCGGGCAATACCAGCAATGGAGCCAAGATCCAGTTGTGGGATTGTCAGAGTGGTAACTCCAATCAGGAATGGATTTTGGATAATAATTCCAGACAGATCAGATTTAAAGGTAATACCAACAAATGTCTTGATTTGGAAAACGGAAATACCAGTAATGGAGGAAGAATCCAATTATGGGACTGTTATTTGGGTAACATCAATCAAATGTGGCTTATTCGATAATCCTTTCTTGGCCCATCCTTTTTTTAAAGCTGCTCAGAATGCTATTTTAAGCCGATGAGTTGACATTTAAACCTGATTTAGGATGGGCCCATTCGTTTTTTTCAATAACAAAAAAGAATTCGTCGAGTTTGTGTTAAAATATATTAAGGCATAAGGATTATTGAATTTCAGTAAACATGGTGTTATATTTTTCTGTAAATTGAGCTTGCATCCAAAAGCCATTGGAAAAATAGAATGCTCAAAAGGTTTACTATCCTCTTTTCTGCAATCATGTTCTGTTCTAATATTCTATCAGGACAGACAACAACTATTCCCAGCTACCAAGGAATAGGAGATCCCTATCTTCAACATTTTACTGCTCAAGACTATGAAGCTTCTTCTCAAAATTGGAAAATTATCCAGGATCAGCGTGGATTGATGTATTTTGGAAATACGGCTGGTATTCTGGAATATGATGGCGTTAACTGGCGTAGGATAAACACCCCTTTAGGATCTGTAATTCGTGCATTAGCTATTGACGATCGAGGAATTATTTATGCAGGAGGACAGGGAGAAATTGGATATTTAGCTCCGGATTCTTTAGGCCAATTGACTTTTGTTTCCTTAAATGAGTGGATACCAGAGGAATATCGAGATTTTGCAGATGTGCAATATGTAAATATAACAGAAAATGGGATCGTTTTTAATCCTCTTAAGTACCTGTTTCGTTGGCAATTTGAAGATGCCGAACCTTCCCTCTCAAGCCAAAGGCCTGCCAAAGGAAAAATGACGGTATTTTCTCCTAAAGAAAACGAAAGTTTTCACAACTCTCAGGTATTTAATGATAAGCTCTATATCCATTTTCCCTACATAGGTTTACATGTTTTGGAAAAGGATTCCTTTCAACTCATACCTGATGGAGCATTTTGGGCAAGAAAAGCGCTTCGATTTATTTATCCTTTAGAAGATAACCCGTCTGGTTTTATCATTGGGAGTGGTTTTCAAGGGGTCTATATACATGACGGTAGTACATTCCAGGCTTTAGATCGCGATCCGGCTTTAGCAGCATTTTTATCTGATAAAACTTTGTTTGGAAGTTGTAAATTACCAGATGGTAAATTCGCTATAGGTACCTTGAGTGGCGAAATGGGAATTATTAATGAGCAGGGAGATTTATTACGAATAGTGGATAAAAATTCTGGACTACAAGATGTTTTCGTTTTAGATGCTCAAACTGATCGGGAAGGTGGACTTTGGCTGGCCCTGGGAAATGGCATTAGCAGGATGGAGCTCCCTGGTCCCTTCACTCGTTTTCAAAAAGCACATGGTATTGAGGGAACCATGATGACAGTCTTGCGTCACCAAGGCAATCTGTATGGAGGAGGAGCTGAAGGGCTTTTTAAATGGTCTGATGTTGGAGATTCTAAAACCACCCCCTTGTTTGTCAAGGTAGATGGTATTGAAAACCAAACCTGGGATCTACTGTCTACCCCTGAAGGCCTATTGATTGCTAACCATTTTGGAATTTATATTCTTAAAAATAACCGCGTAGATACTATTTTTGAACAAAGAAGTACTACTCCTTTTAAACTACTGGCCTCCTCTCACCATCCTAATCTTGTCTTTGCTGCGCTTAATAATGGTCTGTCTATTTTACAAAGAGTTTCCGGAAATTGGATTTATTCAGGAAGGATAAAGGATGTTAATGAGAATATTAATACTATAGTCGAAGAAAACGCTACTACCTTTTGGGCAGGAACCCGCTATCAAGGATATTTGAAAATTAAACTGGAATCTAACTTGTTAGAGGCTCTAAATAAGGGTATTGAAATAAAGGATTCCGCACTAATTGCTGAACTTAATACTTTCGGACCCTCTGCCGGAGTCCCCTCTTCTACTGCAAAAGTATTCACCATTGGAGGAAATCCCGTATTTGCTACTCAGGCAGGTTTAAGACGTTTTGACTCTGACCAGGGCGTTTTTGTTCCTTATAATTCCTTTGGAGAAGAGCTAGCGGATACTACCAGGGCTATTACACTTTTGCAAGAAGATTCTGATCAGAGTATTTTGGTGTTCAGTGGCAAAGGCCAACCCCGTGCCGGTTATCTACAACGAGGATCGGATGGGAATTTTAAATTGGATGAAACTGCATTTCGGCGCTTGCAAGGCATCAGAGAGATGCATCGATTTTATCAAGATCCGGCAAATCCTTCTATAATCTGGATACCTGGAAATGATGGTTTGATTCGTTATGATCGCTCTATACAAAAGGATTATACCGTGCCATTTCAGGCTCAGATTCGAAAGGTCATCGCAACACAAGATTCTACCCTTTTTTTGGGATATGCTAATTCACCGACTTGGGAGTCAATAAGTCTTAAATATGCCGAAAATGCGCTACGCTTTGAATATGCAGCACCCAGTTATGATGAGTTGAAGGCTAATGAATACCAGGTTATACTTGAAGGTTTTGATAAGGAATGGTCCAACTGGACCCAAGAAACCCAAAAGGATTACACTAACCTTCCTGAAGGAACATATCGTTTTCGCGTCCGAGCTCGAAACCTTTATGGGACAGAAAGTCAAGAAGATGTATTTACCTTTAAAGTCTTACCTCCATTTTATCGAACTTGGTGGGCTTATTTAATTTATGGCCTGTTGGGGATTGGACTCATCTATGGTATTGTTCAGTGGCGCTCTCGTCAGCTAAAACAACGCAATCTTGAGTTAGAAGCCATTGTCAAAGATCGCACCAGGGAAGTTAGCGAACAGGCAGAGAAACTCAAAGAACTTGATAAGGCCAAAACCCATTTTTTTACCAATATATCTCACGAATTTCGCACACCACTCACTGTAATCCAGGGGATGGCAGGGCAAATTGAAGAAGATCCAGATAAATGGGCTAAAAAAGGAACCTCCTTGATCAAACGCAACTCAGGCAATTTGTTGAATCTGGTAAACCAAATCCTGGACTTACGAAAACTAGAGTCTGATAAACTCAAATTGCAATTGGTTCAAGCAGATATCATTCGGCATTTAAAATATATCATTGAATCCTTCCACTCCTTTGCAGAAGGCAAAGATATTGCATTAAATTTCTCGCCTCATTCAGAAAAACTAATGATGGATTTTGATCCCGAAAAGATTATCCGGGTGATGTCCAATTTATTATCAAATGCCATCAAATTTACGGAAAAGGGAGGCCAGGTTGAGATCCATACATCCATAGAATCTCAGAATGGTAATTCAGAAATGTCTTCAGAAAATCTGGTATTGATTGTTAAAGACTCGGGAGTGGGCATACAGCCTGAAAAACTTCCACATATTTTCGATCGCTTTTATCAAATTGATGATCCGGCAGTTCGTCATGAAGGAGGGACTGGTATCGGACTGTCCCTGGTACGAGAATTAGTACAATTAATGAAGGGGACAATAACTGTAGAGAGTGAAGTCGGAAAGGGTACAGCTTTTGCCATTGCATTGCCAATAAGCAGAAATGAAAAATTATCAGAAAACATTGCTAACCCGGATATAATTAAGTATCAAGGGGATAAAAATGGTGAAACTATTGCTACGGCTCTTGTAAAAGCTACTACTGAAAATGCCCCCTCTCTATTGATTATTGAAGACAATCCAGATGTTGTGGAATATCTTAAAGCCTGCCTTGAAGATAGCTACGAATTACTCATCGCTAATGACGGAGAAGAAGGAATCGAAGTTGCCCAAAACCTGATTCCAGATCTGATTATTAGCGATGTAATGATGCCTAAAAAAGATGGGTATGAAGTCTGCAACACTCTTAAAACTGATGAACGAACCAGCCATATTCCTATTATTTTATTAACGGCCAAAGCGGATCATGATTCAAAGATGACTGGATTAAAAGTGGGTGCCGATGCTTATCTTGCCAAACCATTTGATAAAGAAGAGTTATTTATCCGTCTTAAAAAATTGCATCAGCTTAGGCTGCAATTGCAGGCTCGATACAGTTCCTTGGAATCAACCGCACAAACATCTTCTGAACCTCAAGCTCAAATAGAGGATGCTTTTATTCAAAAATTGAGATCGCTTATCGAATCCCAAATTGATGATCCAGATCTTAGCATCCAAAAAGTCAGTAAGGAGTTGTTTATGAGTCGGGCACATCTTCACAGAAAAGTTAGTGCTCTAACCGGCCAATCACCTTCCGTTTTTATCCGCAGGATTCGCCTGCACAAGGCCAAAGAAATGTTGGAGAATGGTGAATTAAATGTTACTCAGATTGCCTACGAAGTAGGCTTTAAAAACCCTTCCTATTTTACTACTTCCTTTAAAGAAGAATTTGGAGTCGCTCCCCGCGAAGTTTTTAAAGGCTAGTCTTTCTTAATGTAGGATTTTTAGAATTTCTCACCCCTTTTTTCTTAAAAAAAGAGGAATGATTCAATTTTAAATCGTTGATAATCAATTGACTGGGTGTCTATGTTACATAAGTGAAAGTATTTAAGACATAGCTTAAAGTACGGCCTCTCTGAAATCTACACCTTTGTAGCATACCTTTTTTGCTGCAGCAATTTGAAAGGGGCAATTTAAAAAATCAATGATACCTACAATGAAAAACGCAACACTTTTAATCGCAATTATATGTAGTCTTTTTTGGCTGCAACCGTCTTCCCAAGTCTATGGGCAGTCCATCGTCAAAGAATATAAAATCAAGAATCTCATTTCTGATGTTGTACTACGCCAGGTGCAGCAAATCAACCAGAGTGTTTCTATGTATGAACACAAGGAAGGAAACCGTATCATTTTGGTTGGAGATTCCCTTGCCATAGAAAGCGCCATAAAGCAATTAGAACTCCTCGATTCCAAACAAATGATGATTACCATAGAATTTATGTTGGTGGAATATTTTCATCAAAATGACTTTGAATGGGGAATTGATATTACCAGGGGTACTAGCGGAAATTTTAGCAATGCAAGTTTTACACCAGGCGTAAACGAAAGTACCAATTCATTTTTATTCAATGCTGTCACCAAACTGTCACCCGGGTTTCAGTTTAATCTAAGGGCATTGGTCAGCGATGACAAAGCCAAAGTTTTAACCAATCCCCATTTAGTGGTAGAAAGTGGCAAAGAAGCTGAGTTAATGCTCAAGGACAGAAGGACTTTTGTATTGGAAACGGCTACCATTAATGGCATCACAACTACCTTACAACAGATTGAGGCCGGTATTATACTGAACATTAGTGCTGTACCCACCCATGACTCTTTGGTTCATCTATCAATTAATGGGACAATTTCCGAATTCTTACCTTTTTCCAATTCTGGTGAGTTTTTAATTGAAGAAAATTCTATCAAAACAGAAGTGGACGTTAGAGATGGACATACACTTATACTAGGAGGATTAATCAAAGAGCAAACAAACATAGTAAATGGGGGAGTGCCTTTACTCAAGGATGTTCCGGTTCTGGGACTTTTATTCAAGAAAAAACGTGAGATCAAAAATTATGTAGAACGGGTCATGTACATCACTCCCTATCTACATCCTATCACGGAATTATCAGAATATCAGCGAATTCGAAAACTGACTCCTCTGGAAGAAAAAATTGAACAAATCATAGAAAGAGATCCAGAGTTTCTCAAGTACGAAAAAAGTAAGAAATCATTACGGAAAAACCGCAAAGCCCGTCGTAGAGGGAATTAATCAATCTTTAAAATAAAATGCCATGAAATATTTAAGTATAATTTTTGTAATGGTCGGTTTAGTGTTCATTTTTAGCGCAGCCAAACACAAAATTTATTCTCAAACGGAAACGAATATCAGCATTCAAGTCCGAGGATTAACAGGGGGAAAAGTTTATTTAATAGGCATCCATAAAAATGTAAAATCGAAGGTAGATTCGGCAATGATAGATACGGAAGGGAATTTTAACTTTAAAATTAAGGAAGGCCTGAAGCCTGGAGCCTATCTGGTTAATTTTCCAGACAGTACGGACCTCAAAATATTAGTAGATAAAGATCAAGATTTTGCCTTGACTACATCCGCTAACAATCTGTTGGGAAACATGGAGGTAGAAGGAAGTTTAGAAAATGAATTGCTGTTTAACAATTTACAATATCAACGCCAAATAGAAACACAATTATATGGCTTGCAAGAACAAATTCAGCAGTTAGCAGCGAATGGTCAAGACTATTCAAATCTAATAACGAAAGGTAATGAGCTTTATAAAAATCGGGCTTCATATGCTGAAAAATTGTGTAGAAAATACCCCAGATCTTTATTTGCAAAAATGACTAAAGCCGATCGTAAACTTGAGTTACCAGAAAATCTAGTGGGCCCCTCCGTTGATCCAAATGCCAAACAATATTATTTGCGCCATCATTTTTGGGATCAGGTCGATTTCAGTGATGCCCGTTTACTTCGTACGCCAGTCATTTTTAATAAACTCATGACCTATCTCTATCAAATGACTCCCGTTCAAACAGATTCTATGATTCAGGCAGTAGATCATTTGATGGCTAAGGTGCAAGATTATCCCGAGTATTATCGATTTTTTGCTGAATGGATTACTGCCGATTATCGCCCCAATCACAGTCCGGTAATGGACCCTGAAGCACTTTATATTCATATGGTAAATACATACCTGATTCAGGACAGTGCTGAATGGATGGATTCGATTTCTGCATATGCCTGGCAAGTGAGAGCAAAGGATAGATCCCATGGTTTGATAGGCAGTACAGCAGCCGATATTATGGCCAAAGATCCTAATGGCCAAATGCGCTCCTTGTATGACTTAACTTCTCCCTATACCATTTTATACTTCTATAATCCTGATTGTAGTCATTGTATTGAAGAAGCTCCTAAAATGGTACAGTTTTATGAAATGTGGAAGGGAAGAGGGTTAGAAGTGTTGGCAGTAGCTTTGTACACAGAGGAATCAGAGTGGAAGGATTTCATTTCGCAAAATAATATGAATTGGATTAATGTACGTGCCATTGAAGAAACTGATATTGACTCTAAATACTATGTGGAAGGAACCCCCGAGATTTATCTAATCAATCCCGAAAGAAAAGTCATTGGTAAACACCTGAATATAGAAGAGATCCAAGGGGTTGTTCAGATGGATTATCAAAATAGAGTCAATAAACAAATTACTACAACTAACTAATACCTTCATTAAAGGACTAAAGCAGAGGACGTCTTTTGTAGGAGCTTTAAGCTCCAGTATCATTGATTTATTTATGGGAACCTGGTTGTGCTGGGTTCCCTTTTTCAATGTCAATATCAATGTCAATAGCAATAGCAATAGTAATAGTAATGTCAATAGCAATAGTTGTTGAGGGGATAATTTTAATAAAATGCAAATTTTTAACAAGCGCTAAATTTATTCCACATATTTGTCCACATACTTAATTTTTAGTGTTTTAGTGTAAAGATATGATTATTAGTCAGTTAATTTAATGTGAATTTAGTTTTCCACAGAGTGTTAGTAACTATATGTGTAAAATGTTGTAAAAAAACGCCCACAAAAGTAAATTGCTAGACTAAATGGTGATCGTAAAAAAATCTCAATAGGGAAGCTGGTGTAAATCCAGCACAGTACCCGCTGCTGTAAGCCCTGTTATCGGATTTGCAAATTGTCCACTGGAATTGTTCTCCTGTTTTTTTAGAAAAAATTCTGGGAAGGCTGCAAAGACGGGGGTAAGTCAGAAGACCTACCATTTACATTTTCCTAACTACGAGCTTTCGGGAAGAAAAGCGGCGTGGTCATACTTGCCAAACCTAATAAGGAACGGACCTGGACAAGCAGACCTCTCTTCACTCCTCACCCAAGAGCTCAACAAAAAAGAAGCGAATGAGTCGTATTTTTGAGAGGAGACTGGTATACAAACCCTTTGAATATCCCGAAGTTCTTGACTTTGTGAACTCCATTAATCAAACCTTTTGGGTGCATTCGGAAGTAGATTTTACTGGTGATATCCAAGATTTTAAAGTAAACCTTGACGAGGTAGAACGTCATGCCATTCAGCGCACCTTGTTAGCCATTGCTCAGGTTGAGGTAGATGTGAAGAGTTTTTGGGGAAGCCTTTACACTCATCTCCCCAAACCAGAATTTAATGGATTGGGAAGCACTTTTGCAGAATGTGAATTCAGGCACTCTGAGGCCTATGCTCAATTGTTAAATGTTCTTGGACTGGAATCTGAATTTGAAAAAGCAATGCAGTCAGGCATATTATTAGAACGATTAGCTTTTTTAAAAGATCCTTCCAGATCACAGGACTTGGAATCTGCTCAACAAGCTTTCGGCTTAAATCTGATCATCTTTTCTATCCTGGTTGAAAATGTATCTCTTTTTAGTCAGTTTGCCACTATTTTATCCTTCACCCATTTTAAAGGACTTTTAAAAAACACCAGCAATATTATTGCCTGGACCAGCAAGGATGAACAACTCCATGCCAATGCTGGGATCTATATTTTCAATAAAATCGTACAGGAGAATCCAGACTGGCTTACTAGTAAATATGAAGCCGTTATTTATAATACTGCCCGAAAATCTATAGAGCAGGAGCAGCGCATACTTGATTGGATATTTGAAAAGGGGGAACTAGATCACCTATCCAAAGCTGAATTGCTCAATTTTATGAAAAAGCGCATCAATGCCAGCTTACAGCAAATAAACCTTGAGCCCATCTTTGAAATTGACCAGGCCTTACTCGCCAAGATGAACTGGTTCGAAGAAGAGGTTTTTGCCAATACCCTGGATGACTTTTTTGCCAAACGCCCTGTCGAGTACTCGAAACACAATCAGTCCTTTTCTGCCGATGATCTTTTCTAACCATAAAATACTAAACCAATGACCATCTCAAATTCCTTATATAAATGGGTAAGCCCCGAAAGTTTAACCGTACTACAACGAGGATATTTATTACCAGGAGAAACCCCTCAGCAAGCGGTAAGAAGAATAACCACCGCTGCTGCTAATCGATTAAATCGTCCCGATCTTCAAGCCAAATTTGAAACGCTTATTGCTCGGGGTTGGATGTCACTGTCTTCTCCTGTTTGGGCCAATATGGGAACAGATCGAGGCCTTCCCATCAGTTGCTTCGGCTCTTATGTGGAAGATAGTATGATGGGGATTACCAAAACCCTCTCCGAGTGTATCATGATGACAAAATTAGGTGGAGGTACCTCTGCTTATTTTGGTGATTTGCGAGAAAGAGGTGCATCCATCCGCAATAATGGAAAATCTTCAGGTCCTGTCTCCTTTTTAAAAATGTTTGATGCGATGATCGATACGGTGAGTCAGGGAAATGTCAGAAGAGGGGCATTCGCGGCTTATATGGATATTGAGCATCCCGATGTTAAGGAATTTTTGACGATAAAGGACATTGGGAGCCCTATCCAAAACCTGTTTTTCGGGGTGACTGTTTCTGACAAATGGATGGAGGAAATGATCGATGGTGACAAGGAGAAGAGAGGGATTTGGGCCAAGGTATTGCAGAGCCGGCAGGAAAAAGGATTGCCTTATATCATGTTCTGTGATACCGTGAATAATCAAGCGGCAGATGTATACCGGGATAAAGATATGACCATTTATAACTCTAATCTTTGTTCAGAAATTGCTCTTCCGGTTGCTAAGGATGAGAGTTTTGTTTGTTGTCTCTCTTCAATGAATTTGGAATTTTATGATGATTGGAAGGATACGGATGCAGTAGAGACAGCCATTTGGTTTTTGGATGCAGTGATGGAAGAATTTATCCAAAAAACCAAGGGCCAGGAATACATGGAGCGTACCCATAATTTTGCCAAAAGACACAGAGCATTAGGACTTGGTGCGATGGGCTATCATGCCTATCTTCAGAAGAATAGCATTCCATTTGAAAGCATGGATGCCAAACTATTTAATGTGAAGGTATTTTCTGAGATGAAAAAGAAAGCTTATGCTGCTTCTGAAAAGCTGGCTCAAGTTTATGGAGAACCTGAATTGTTAGAAGGATATGGTCGCCGCAATGCTACTTTGATGGCAATTGCACCAACCACTTCCTCTTCTTCTATCCTTGGTCAAACCTCTCCAGGGATTGAGCCCTACAGTAGTAATTATTACAAGGTGGGGCTTGCTAAAGGTAATTTTATGCGGAAGAACAAATTTCTGAAAGCCCTGCTTATTGAAAAAGGATTGGACAAGGAAGAGATCTGGCAATCCATATTATTAAAAAATGGATCTGTTCAACATCTTGAAGGGCTAAGTGATCATGAAAAAGCAGTATTTAAAACTTTCCGGGAGATCAACCCTCATGAGATTATCATTCAGGCAGCTGCTCGTCAAAAACATATCGATCAATCACAATCACTGAACCTGAATATTCCGCCTCAACTTCCGGTTAAAGAAGTGAATGGCCTTATGATAGAGGCCTGGCGCTTAGGGGTAAAAAGCTTGTATTACCAACGCTCTTCCTCTGTAGCGCAGGAAATGGCCAATCGCTTCCAGGAATGTGTAAGCTGTGCCTCATAAATCTAAGAATTTAGTGGCGGCGGTAGCCGCTACTAAATATCTATTTAGAAGAAAAAACCAAGTTTCACCTCCACAAAGTCCCATTCATCTGATTTAGTAAGGGTACCGGACAAAATAAGCATGTTATAAGGAGAGATAAACAACCCTCCTCCCCAGCCAGGATGCCATTCTTCAAAAGCATCACCTTCCGGATCCTGGTCATGCCAGATCCTGCCGGTATCATAAAAGCCAAGAACACCTACATTAACAGGCAAAACAAAGCCTTTTATCCTAAATAATTCCAACCGGGCCTCTGAATTGAAAAACAGCGCCTTATCTCCACCAAAACGTTCACCACGATATCCTCTGAGGTTGCGCCTACGCCCCAGAAAGTTGGCTTGATAAAATTCATATTCTCCAAAATTAGCAGCATAACCACCTCTAAAAGCGAATGTCAGTGGGAATGGAGAAAATGGAGTATAATAAAAACTTAGGTCGGTGCTAAAATTCAAGTAATTTTTATCGGTTTGCTGAACATCTAAATTCCAGCTACTCGATAAGTTAAATCGCATACCCCTGGTAGGGTTGAACAGATTATCTACATTGTCAATGTGATAACCAAATTGAAGACCTGCATAATGCTGTGGATCATAATCAGGATCCGTTAAGCCTGAGATATTATCAAATTCAGGAGCAGATATACGATCTACATTTCGGGTGGGATCGGTAAGCGTATAATGAAAGCCGAACTTTAGTTGTTGGGTATTTAGGGCAAATTGTTTTTTTAGAGAAGGATTGATTCTGACACGCCCATATCTCAGTCGATTAAAATTTAAATCATCCTGCTCTGTAAACTGGGTATTATTACCAAGACCAAAGAAGTTGTGGACAAAAGAAGGGGCAAAGGCCTCCACATCCAATAGAAGATCCCAAGCACCCACTCTTTCTATAAAATCACCAGAATATTGGATTTTAGCCGCTTTGGTTTCGAAAGCATAGCTTAGCATGAACTGATGTTTGGCATCATAGGGCGATTTCCGGAATCCATGTAAAGTACGAATGAAACCCAGTCCCAAATTGAAGCCATCATCGGGGTTATTCGCTGGAAGGATTAGGGGAGTAGTTTTGGGGTATTTATAAGCCAGTCGATTGTATTCATTTACTTTAGGGTCATTACTAATTTTACTTTTAGCTTCTTGCCCTAATACCACAGTGTTTTCCTCTCGTTCTAAATCGTAGATCCTCGTTTTTTTTCCACCACTTACTTTTGATTCGTCTTTAATGATGTCTTCTCCAGGGCCTCCAATAATCCTAAGCATCATATTAGCTCCTGAAGACCCACTTACCAAAAACTCATCGTCTCCCTTTAATCCAAATAAACGGATTTCCTTAGTTTCTTTTCGGTCAAAAACCCTGCTGTACAATAGATACTTAACTTCACGTTCTTTATTGAGAGCAAAGACCGTAACCTTGGTTTTGCCTCCTTCCATTCTCTCTATCTCAAAACGCTCTCTTTTGTCTGTTCCAACAACTTCTACTTCTTTGGCTAAGAAGCTATAGTATTCCTGAGCAAACTCATGGAGTTTGTCTCTTCTTGATTTAAGTTTTGAGATAATTTCAGCACCATTAAGTGTAAAAAGGGTGTCTGTCCAGAGCCCCACCGCATTTTCTATTACTTCATCAGTCAAATTACTTTGCATATCCCGGGCAGCAGCTACCCAGTCATTCAAATCTTTTTCATTGATATAGGCTCTATCAAAAAACCGACCATTAAAACATAATCCGGCGATATCGTGAATATCGTGATCAAAACTGTGTAACTGCCGTGCTCCCCATTTTCTACTGACCAGCCAGGGCAACACTCCACGAAAGGAAAGGAAAGCATGGTCCCGATCACGAGGAATAGGGCGATACATGGTTTTTCCATCTTCCTTAAAGGTAGCCCATCGCCATTGATCATCATGTCGGTCCCAATCTCCGATATAAATATCAAATAGTCTGGAATACAAGGCCTGCTTTTGATCAATCATATGATCGTGATCATCGCGAGTTTCTTTTAACATTCTTCTGTAAGAAACGATCTTTTCCGAACGACCAAAACTACCCACATCATCTCTGTTTTTGGCTGGACGTTCTTCAAAAAGATAAGCTTCATGGGCAAAAATGTCATTAAAATCTCCCAGGCGAGGCTGTGCAGGCACGTAGAAAAAACTTGGATTGGTGTGATAGACCCCGGCAGCATCAGCCAAGGGAGGAATAATGAGGGCACCATAAGGGTGATCCATTGACATTTGATCCTGGAAAATGGTATCAAAAATGGTGTTCTGAACAAATTCCGGCAAAATCAGAGAGGCATCTTTGTAAATAGAGCGCAGAACATATTGCTTGCCGTCTGCTGCTTCCAGACGAAGGGATTTAGATTGCAAACCTCCTCCCTTTTTAATAGGATGCAAGCCACCTTTATAGGTATCCATATTGAGAACAGGAAGCTGTAAACCTGCCGTCCAGGCATCTCGATAGTTCCGGCCCAGCCAAAAACGTTTGCTTTTGCCTGCTTCATAATTTGGAGCGGCAATATACCCTATCGAATCAGGAAGATCTTCCCAAATGGTTTTAAAGCTATCATCAGGGCGTTTGGGTGCCTCCAGGTCTTTATCTTTTAGCAGTTTCCTAAAAATTAATTTACCATTACTGCCTTTTTTTGGGGCGGCCCAAAATTCCATCCAAACCGAGCCATCGTTATAATATAATAATTTAGAGAAACCTTCTTTTTCGTAGCCAAATTCCAGGTCATATCCTTTTTTGATATAGGAATTTTTGCTACCGGAACCACTTACGATATAATGATGATAATCCTTGTTAAAATACTCTAGAGCATGTTCATGGCCACTGGCAAAAACCAGGTTTTTAGGCCCTTTGGTAGCTCTTTTGATGGCCTCCACCATATCATTATATTGGGGGTGACTCCTATCTTGTCTAGAAACCCCTAAAAATCTGGCAATGGGGTGTAAGGATCCGATGATGGGCAGAGGAATAAAAAGTCCATCAGAAAGATAGGTTAAAGGAAAAATATGCTCTTTAAGAGGAAAATAACCGTTATGTGAGCCCTGCGTATAAATAGGGTGATGCAAGGCAATCAAAATATTATCATCATCATTATCATCCACCATTTCACTGAGCGCTTTTTCAAAATCATCCCTGGATTTGATGTCACATCCCTTATTCATTTTCGGTTCTGCTTCCCAATCATGGAGCCACCATTGAGAATCTATTAAAATGAGGGTTAAGTGTTTGCTCAACTTAATATCTTTAGGATCACCACATCCATTTTTGGGATAAAACACCTTTTTATTGTTCAGGTATTCCTCAATGTACTCTTCCTGTCTTTTTACTGCTTCCAGGCCTCCTGGAGACATCCTGTTCCAATCATGGTTGCCAGGAACAAAAAAGGGTCTGCCTTTATAATTCTGGAGGATATCTAATTGAGCATTCAATAATTTTTCGGCTTCCTGACGATCTTCATGATCGGTATCTACCAGCCCCGCCGGATAAATATTATCACCTAGAAAAATTACAGCACTCTTTTCCCCTGCAGCCTCCAATTGGGATCTTAGAAATGGAAAATTTGGTTCAATAGGGTCAAAAGTTGGCTCACCAGCATCTCCTATTAGAAAAGCAGTGAATTCCAAACCACTCGAATCTGGCAATTGCTCATTGGCCCATTGTCTTGAATCCTTTTCATAAAAAGGTTTGGAGGTCTCACAAGAGGAGATAAATAGAATAAAAATAACCAAAAAGAGAGGATAACGATAGCCCATAGTTTGTTTCAATTAGGTTCTTTAGCAATGTTAATTGTTTTAATTGACTAGCGACTTACCTTAGCTGAAGAATACTGTATATCTACAATATCGAGTTAATTATTTTAAATGCAAAACATATCTCCTAGATGAACACAGCAAGGTATGGTGTATTTAAAAAGGTCTAAAAAGTATATATTCCCTAAAATTTGGGATGAACCATATCTGTCTCTATCTTAAACCTAGGTAAATCTTCAATTTTACTGATCATACGTCAGCTTAGGATACCAATTCCCTCTCCCATTCGGCGTCATATCCAGAACATTCCATAAGGGCCAGATTAAATCCAGGTGTCTCATATTTTGGCCTTCTTCCATTGGCGCATAAGATAATTCTGAGTTCCAAAAATGTCGAATGCTCTCCCTTTCTTTTACGAAGACATTAGCAGTGGTGGTTTGTTTGCCATCAAATTCAGCAAAATAATCTTGCTTCCCGGTATACTGGACTTTCATTTGGAAATTGAATTTTTTTCAGGATAGTTTAGAGGATATATTCCAGGCAATTAGCTTAAAGAGGATAATAGTATTGAGGAAAATGTCCTAATTTGGGTCACTCACTTGTCGTCAAAGTGGAAAATAATGCCAAATAATATGCAAGAATTTTTATTGATTCTAAAAGGAGATGGTATGGATCATTTATCTCCTGATGAACTCCAGGAATTATTGAAAGAGTACAAAGATTGGGTTCATAAATTAGGAGAAAAATATCTGGCTGGACAACGTCTACAGAGTACAGGAACAATGGTAAAGAATAAAAAAGTCTTTACAGATGGCCCTTTTTTGGAGGCCAAAGAGATAATCGCCGGATACTTTTTGGTTAAAGCTTTAAACCAGGTGGAGGCAACACAAATTGCGCTATCCTCACCGCATGCTCCTTATTATGACATTGAAGTACGCCCATTAGTACAACCCCTAATGCACTAATAAGCTTTGGAAGAGTCAAAAAAAAGGGTTGATGATCTTGTAGACCACCTTTTCCGAACGGAGTCAGGAAAGCTGGTTTCTTTGTTAACCAAGCTGTTTGGTAGTGCCCATATAGAGTTGGCGGAAGACGTTGTTCAAGATACTTTGCTGACGGCCCTAAACCACTGGAGTGTAGGAAATATTCCAACTAATCCGGCAGCCTGGATTACCCAGGTAGCCAAAAGAAAAGCCATAAATGAATTAAATCGGCGGGCTTCCAGACATAAATATGCACGTTATCTTGTAGAAAACAATAAGGATCCTGTTCAATTTGTTGAAGAATATTTTTTAGAAAAAGAAATTGAGGATAGTCAATTGAGAATGATCTTTACCTGTTGCCATCCCTTTTTATCGGTAGAATCTCAGATTGCTTTAACCTTAAAAACTCTTTGTGGTTTTGGAATCAAAGAAATTGCTGCTGCTTTTTTTACAACAGAATCCATTATTAACAAAAGACTATATCGAGCCAAACAAAAAATTAGAACTGAGCAAATACCTTTTAACATTCCGATGGGATCGGAGTTAGAGCCAAGATTGGATTCGGTATGTTTGACGCTCTATCTATTATTTAATGAAGGGTATAAGACTTCCTATTCGCCAAGCCTTATCCGAAAAGACTTTTGTATGGAAGCTATGCGCTTAACCCGCCTGTTAACTGTTCAGTTCAAGCAGTATCCTAAATTATATGCTTTGTTGTCTTTAATGTGTTTTCAGGCTGCTCGTTTAGATGCCAGGATGGATGATAAAGGGGCGATTATCATTTTTGAAGATCAAAATAGAAAGCTATGGGATCATAAGCTAATTATCAAGGGAGTTCAATATCTAAAAAAAGCTTCTAAGGGAGAGGAGATATCTTCTTATCATTTGGAAGCTGGCATTGCTGCCGAACACTGCCTGGCCAAAAGTTTTGAGGACACCAACTGGCACAGTATTTACCAGCAATATATTTTACTCGATAAAATTAAACAAAACCCAATTATTAAACTCAATCTTGCCATCATTGAAAGTAAAATTAATAGCTATGAAAAGGCTTTGGACAAATTATACTCTATTGAAGAAGAGAAAGTCTTGGAAGATTATTATCTATTGCCTGCTACTCAAGGAATATTTTATTTGAAAATCAAAGAATATAAATTGGCCAAAACCTATCTGTTAAAAGCAAAGCACCTTAGTCAGGTACCCCAGGTAATTAATTTGATCAATAAACAATTGGAATATTGTGAAAAAGAATCTAATTAAAGTTAAGAATTTCCTCTGCCTTTATTCTTACCAGGGCTGTCCAATTCCCGTTTCGCAAAAACTTTTTAGACTTCCCATGAATGCTTCCCAGGTAGGACCTACGCTTACATAAAGAGGAGTGCCTTTATATTTTTCATCCCACCCGGTATGGGAAAAAGTAAGTAGTGTTTTATTTTCTTCAGGCATTAGTTCAAAATGCAAATTTGTTTTTACCCAGGCTGGGTTATCATTATAAGTGCATTGCCATCCAACTTTTTGATTGGCTTCCAATTTATCAATTTTAAACTTCATTACAATAGCTTGTCCCTCTTTCAGAAAGTTCATTGTATGTTGACTTCCAATATTTGTAGCTATTTCACTGTTCTTGCACCACCAGGATTGAATACCATTAGAACTAGTAATAGCTTGGTAAACTCTATCGGGGGTAGTGCTAATTTTAATTTGATGTACGATGTCCATAATGAATCTTTTTTATTTAGTTTTTATTACTCGACAGTTGAGTAATAAAAATTAGGACACCTAGAGAGGGAAAAAAAGGAGACTGTCTCATCCGCACGGATTCGCCAGCCAATATTATTTCTTTGAGAGCATTTTTCCTTAAAAAAATGCTCTCAAAAAGAAAATTATTTGGCGGATCAGAACGAGGAACGCCTATCTACCGACAGGTAGAAGTGATGAGACAGCCTCTTTTTATTTTATTAAAATACTATTATTGATCGGTTAATGCGCCACTCTTACTAGGCAAACCGAAAAAGTCGGTATTCCTAATATGGGTTTTTAGCCAGGCAATACATTCTTCGAAAGTTTCGAACATATATTCTTCATTTACAAGCCCTGGAGCTAGATTGAAGCGATTGAGCATCAGTTCTGGCTGACCATGTAGGCCGGTAAAAACGACAATGATGTCTTGATCATGAAGATCATATACCGCCTCTTCAAGAGCATAAAGCCCTGACTGATCAATGTAGGGAACTCGATCCATTCGAATAATTACCACCTCCATGTTGGGCAGGGCTTTAATCATATCCTGGAATCGAGAAGCAAAACCGAAGAATAGCGGCCCAATTAAGTGTTTGATATAGACCTGATCTCCTACTCTTTCAATAATATCTCCCTCATCTGCCCAGGGTACTTCACGTGCAAACTCTTTTAATGGGGCTGTATTGGTTCGATGATCGACAACGTCTGCAATTTTTTTCATAAATAAAATAGCCGCCATAATCATTCCAATAGCTACCGCTTCAAGTAAACCAACAAATACAGTTAGCAACAAGACCACTATCATAATGACTGCATCTGCAACTGGCATAGATCTCACGTGTCCAAGTCCTTTATAATCAATAATTCCTATACCTACTGTTATTAAAATACCGGCTAAAACTGCATTTGGAATATTTCCTACCAAAGTTCCAAGACCTAATAAAATAGCTAATAAAAGAAGTCCTGCAATAACTCCCGAAATCTTTGTTTTTCCACCTGAATTAGCATTAATAACCGTACGCATGGTGGCTCCGGCTCCGGGTAGCCCTCCAATTAAAGCAGCACCCATATTACCAATCCCCTGGCCAATCAATTCCTGATTACTGTCATGTTTTGTTTTGGTAAGGTTATCAGCTACTATGGAAGTTAGTAATGAATCAATAGCTCCTAATAATGCTAATGTGATGGCAAATTCAAAAACCAGTAGTAAATGATTAGTATTTGTGAATACACTGAAAAAACTAAGATGTAGTTCTGGTAATCCGGTAGGAACTCCACCTGGAGTGCTATCATTGATTACAGCAACTTGTCCATTAGACAGAATAAAAAAAGCTGCCAAAGAAACCGTAATGAGTGCGACTAGAGTACTGGGAACAGCTTTTGTGATTCTAGGAAAAACATATATTATTATGATGGTCAGGCTGGCAACGACTACTGAATACCAATTAATGATAGAGGGGATGCTGCCCAAGTTTTTTACAACTCCCAAAGAACCTCCCGCTGGAGAGCTAGCACCAAAAAATGGGAAGATTTGACTGATAAAAATGATCACCCCAATACCACTCATGAATCCTGAAACCACTGGGTAAGGGATATATTTAATGTATCGACCAACCCGAATAACACCAAGAAGCATTTCTAATAATCCAGAAAGGAAAAAAGTGGCAATGATGATGGGAAAGGCGTTTTCCAATCCTCCTGCATATTCAATCGCTTTAAGAATAACAACTGCAGACACAACGGTCATAGGTGCTGTAGGCCCGCTGATCTGGGTGGGGGTGCCGCCAAATAGGGCAGCAAGTATTCCAATGGCAATAGCACCGTAAAGGCCGGCGATGGCACCAAGTTCTGTCTGTTCCCCAAAGGCAAGGGCTAACGGGAGGGCAACGATTCCTGCTGTAATACCCCCAAAGAAATCGCCTTTTAGATTGGAAAAGTCAAATCTAAAAACGTCTCGCATGGTTAAAGATTTTGTATGTTTTTTGTTATCGAGTTATGCTAAGATAGAAAATAGTTTTACTATATCATAAAGATACTATGACACTTAATGATAGCTGTAAGTTTAACAAAAAAAAGCAGAGAAGCTTTTATCGCTTCTCTGCGGTACTCGATAACCATGCTTAACGCAATTGTCCAAAATTTAAAGATTGGTTTTTACACCAGAATATTAATGTTAAGAATTGGGATTAATTAATCATTAAACCATTTCTAGTACTTCTTCAAATTTCGGACTTTGCTTTTTAAGGACATGTTTTTTAGGAGATTCCAATTCGTGAGTCTCCATATTGATCCCTTTAATTCGGAGATCTATATTTTTAGACTTTGCATTGGCTCTAAATTCTTCGATAATTTCTATAACATCATAATCTATATTAACAGATTCTGTTGCATCGATGGTTACTTTTGTATCATTAGGCAGTCCATTCAAGGTTCTTAGGATACTAGCTTTGTTCAAGAATGTTACATCCTCAGATAGCTTCAATACTACAGAATGATCTTCTGGATTTTCTTCTCTATGCAAGAAGTAAGCTGCTTTGTAGTTTGTCAACAAGATGTAGAAAACTGCTACAACCAATCCAATTCCAATACCAATCAACAGATCAGTTAATAATATCCCTACAATGGTAGCGATGAAAGGCATGAACTGTTGCCAACCTAATTTATACATTGATTTGAAAAGACTAGGCTTTGCTAGCTTATATCCTACCAGGATAAGTATGGCTGCTAAACTAGCCAATGGAATCATATTTAGAACTACAGGAATCATAGCAACACAGAACAGCAATAAAATACCGTGAATGAAGGCAGAAGCTTTAGTTTTACCGCCAGACTGGATATTTGCTGAACTTCTTACGATTACCTGAGTTACTGGTAAACCTCCAATTAATCCAGATACAAAATTACCAAGACCCTGGGCTTTCAATTCTCTGTTGGTTGGTGTCACTCGTTTTTGAGGATCCAATTTATCTGTAGCTTCCACACACAGTAGTGTTTCCAAACTTGCAACCACAGCGATGGTCATTGCTACTACAAATACCTCTGGATTAGTAATTTGAGAAAAATCAGGGAATGTAAATTGCTGGAAAAAACCGGCGATATCAGAAGCTACTGGTAGTGCAACTAAATGCTCTGCTTTGATTGCCCATGCAGTATTTTGTAAGCCTAGGTTTAATAGTATGCCGGCAGTTACCGCTACCAAAGGACCTTGGATTAATTGAAATACCTTGATTTTTTTCATGAATTTTTGCTCCCACAGAATCAAGATGGCCAAACAAACCATACTTACTAATAAGGCTCCAGGGGAAATATACTCAAACATTTTTCCGAAGGCACTGAAAGTTGTTCCTCCATCTGGTTGTACAAAAGATAAATCTCCTGCATAATCTTTGTCATAGCCAAAAACATGAGGTATTTGCTTCAAAAGGATTATTAATCCAATCCCTGAAAGCATGCCTTTGATTACTGAGGAAGGGAAATAATAACCGATAATTCCAGCTCTCAAAAAGCCTAGAACTATTTGGAAAATTCCAGCCAGAGCTACAGCAAGTAAAAAGGTCTCAAAAGCACCTAGATCCTGAATAGCCGTTAATACGATAACTGCTAATCCTGCTGCGGGTCCACTCACACCTACTTGGGATCCACTTGATAAAGCTACAATTGTTCCACCAACAATACCGGCAATAATACCTGAAAATAGCGGGGCACCTGATGCCAAAGCAATCCCTAAACATAAAGGTACTGCTACAAGAAAGACAACAATCCCTGCGGGGAAGTCTGATTTAATTTCTGAGAAAAAGGACTTTAGCGTTTGCATTAGTTATTTTTTTGGTTACGAAAAAAAAATGCTTTGATATAACGAATGATAGCAAAGCTATGATTTTAGTTTGTAAAACACAAATCTTTGTACTTGGTTCTTGAAAAATGAATTTTTTTTTATTTTTTTTATTCCAAACTTATTGATGAGGAGTTAATGTTTTCAATGAAAATGCTTGTTATTACTGGATTGAAGCTAATTAGAAGTGATTTAAAGGTTTAATTTGATTATAGATAGTGTTACTATATTATTGATAATTAACACTTTGAATTGTGTTTCACTTTTTTAATATTTTAGACGCTAAAAGAAAAGGAAGAGCAAATTATATGTGGGAAAAACAATGCAGGGCTGCATTAATATTTGGGTAAACAACCAAAACGGAAAAATGAAAATAATAGAAGACAGAAAATCAAATGGATAACTAAAATAAACTACATAATCTTATTGCAATGCTAATTTTGGTAAACTATCTGAATCAATTTATGAGATTTTTTTCCAAGCTTTCTTTACTTTCTGCACTCATTACCTTGCCAATATACACCAAATGGAAACTTCCTTCAGCAATATTTAAATCATTCTTATCTACCGGGATAATGTGTATTTCGTCTTTGCTATCTCGAATAAACAGAGGGATTCGCTGATTTCTGAAACTCATTTTTTCCATAGTAGGCTCAATTTGATTAATATCGTCAAGTTGAATTTCATGCGTTTGAGGAAAATCCCTTGCTACTTCATTAAGGTTAAAATAATCGTCTGAATAGGTAAGTAAGGTTTGCTTAGGCAGGGATTCTTTTTCTTCTTTCAATTCTTGAGGAGTAATTAATCGGAAGGAACCGTTCTCTCCAAAAATCTTGGCATATCGATCCACGGTAAAATTGTTGACGTCTGCATTACCAGTCAGTGCAAGCATATATCCAACATCTAAAAGCTCAATTTTATCATTGAGATCATCAGTATATATATTTACCTGAAATGCTTCTAATCCAAGGCTTTTTGCTTCATTAACATAACTGGCATTATTATCAATCACTACTACGTGACGCCCCTTATCCAGCAAGTACTTTCCAATAACTCTGGAAGCAAGACTGGCACCTACAATTAAAATTCCATCTGAACCTTTCTGGATAACTCCTAGCCATTTTGCGGTTATTCTTGCCGTAGCAGCATTTATTAAAACAGTCCCTAAAACAATCATAAAAACCAGGGGAGTAATGTATTCTGCTCCAGGTACCCCATTTTTGGTTAGCGTAATACCAAACAATGAGGCAATACCTGCGGCTACAATTCCTCGTGGTCCTACCCAGGAAATGAATATTTTTTCATTGTTTCTTAAATCTGAGCCTCGTGTACTACTGAAAACTCCTAATGGCCGAAGCACAAGGGTTACACAACCAAATAGGGCATAGCTTCTCCAATTGGTCAAAATAAGCTCCAACTCATCCATATTAATATTGGCTGCTAAAAGAATGAAAAGGATGGATATTAGTAATACACTAAGTGATTCTTTGAAGGAAAGTATTTCCTTAAGTTGGGGAACATCCAGGTTGCCTAAAACAGTCCCCATAACTACTACCGTAAGTAGTCCAGATTCATATGAAATATAATCTGAAAACACAAAAACCCCTAAGACAAAAGCCAGCGTGAACACATTTAATAGATAATGCGGAATTAGAGATCTTTTTATTAGCTGATATAAAGCATGAGCAGCGATGGTTCCTAAAGCTAATCCGATAAGCAGGATTTGGAAAAATTGAACAAATGCATGAGAAGTAAATTCCACTCCTCCATCAGCTGATTGAATAAATTCAAATACCAATACGGCTACCAGGGCACCAATTGGATCAATCAGAATCCCTTCCCATTTCAAAACAGTGGCAACATTTCGGGTTAGGGGAACATTCTGAAGGATAGGAGCAATTACAGTTGGTCCAGTCACAATGATTAAGCCTGCAAATAGAAAAGAAATAGGCCAACTTAGTTCCATAATAAAATGAGCTGCTAGTCCACCACCTACAAAAGTAATTAAGGAGCCAATCGTTATTAGCTTTAGTATTACGGGGCCTACCCCCTGTATTTCTTTTTGCTTAAGGGTTAATCCTCCTTCAAATAAAATAATTCCAATTGATAGAGAAACAAAGTAGAACAAATACTCTCCAGGAAACAATCCAACCTTTAACTGCTCATTATAAATCGGCTCCAATAATTTATGCCCATCTTCAGTAAGCAAGGAGGATAAGGGCCCTACCATTAAACCAATTATTATTAATGGAAGGATCGCAGGGATTCTTATACGCCAGGCAATCCATTGAGCCAAAATACCAAGAATTATGATACTGGAAAGTTCTACCATATGTGAGTTAGATTTCTTAAAGCCGCAAAATACTTAACTTTTTAAACTAGCATAATGTTTTGCTGGATTATGTTTCAGGGTTCCAGGGTTCCAGGGTTCCATAGTTACATGGAACCCTGGAACCATGTAACCATGAAACTCTCAACTAAAAACCCTACTTTTGCATTTCCAAAAATACCAGGATTCATTTTATTGGAGTCGAATTAATTATGCAGAATTTAGATAAAAGAAGAACTTTTGGGATCATCAGTCATCCTGATGCAGGAAAAACGACCTTAACGGAAAAGTTGCTACTTTTTGGTGGAGCAATTCAAATAGCAGGTGCTGTTAAATCGAATAAAATTAAACGCAGTGCTACCTCTGATTTTATGGAGATTGAACGGCAAAGAGGAATTTCGGTAGCCACCTCAGTAATGGCCTTTGAATATAAAGACACTAAAATCAATATTTTAGATACTCCCGGTCACCAGGATTTTGCAGAAGATACTTACCGTACTTTAACAGCAGTGGATAGTGTAATTGTTGTTATCGATGTAGCAAAGGGAGTTGAAATTCAAACTGAAAAATTAGTGGAGGTTTGCCGAATGCGTAAAACTCCCATTATTGTTTTTATCAATAAATTGGATAGAGAAGGTCTGGATGGTATCGACCTTTTAGATGAATTGGAAGAAAAACTAGGGCTTACCGTAACACCATTGAGCTGGCCTATTGGTATGGGGCAGCGATTTAAAGGTGTTTATAGCCTTTATGAAAAGAAGGTGGTCTTGTTTCGACCACACAGTAAACAGCAAGAAGATGTTATTGAAATAACGGACCTTGCCGATTCTGTTCTAGACAAAGAAGTAGGAGAATCGCTGGCAGATGAATTAAGGGAAGAGGTACATATGATTGAGGAAGTCTATCCGGATTTTGATCGGGAGGCTTATCTTAATGGAAATCTGAGTCCAGTATTTTTTGGGAGTGCTATTAATAATTTTGGTGTTCGGGAGTTATTAGACTGTTTTGTGGACATTGCTCCAGGACCACTTCCTAGAATAACAGAAGAGCGAATCGTAGACCCTGAAGAGGATAAGTTTGCAGGATTTGTTTTTAAGATTCATGCCAACATGGACCCTAAACATCGAGATCGTATTGCTTTTCTTCGAGTGTGTTCAGGTACTTTTCAACGTAATACCAATTATTTGCATGTTCGTCAAAATCGCAAGATGAAATTTTCCAATCCTACTTCCTTTATGGCCTCCAAAAAGACAGTAGTAGATGTGGCTTTTCCCGGAGATGTAATTGGTCTTTACGATTCCGGCAATTTTAAAATAGGGGACTCAGTTACGGAAGGAGAGATTCTGCATTTTAAAGGAATCCCCAGCTTTTCACCGGAATTGTTTCGTTTTGTTAATAATGCCAACCCTATGAAGGCCAAACAACTGGCTAAAGGTTTGGCACAACTGATGGATGAAGGAGTAGCTCAGTTATTTACCAAAGAAGATAATGGCAGAAAAATAATCGGAACGGTAGGGGCTCTTCAATTCGAGGTAATTCAATATAGATTGGAACATGAATATGGCGCCTCTGTGAATTATGAACCTTTAAATTTGCATAAAGCATGCTGGGTCAGCTGTGATGATCCTCAGAAATTAAAAGAATTCCTTTCCCGTCGTAAGCGAGATATAGCTAGAGATAAACACGGACAACTGGTTTTTCTGGCGGAATCTGCCTGGACTTTGAAGATGGCTCAGGAGAATTTCCCCGAGATCGAGTTTCATTTTACGAGTGAGGTAGGGGCGTAAAAAGAATTACCCTACTTTTCTTCCCTTCCACTCATACCTCTTCTTTACATTCGACAGTAAACCAACTATTGCAATGTACAGAATGTGATACGCTTGTGCATACCAAAAAGAATTCATTAAGTCCTTTCTCCCAAAAAAATGACTGGCTTGTTTTAGAAAAAAATAATCAGCAAGAGCTTTTGTACCCAACAGAATTACAAAAAGTATAAATAAAGGCCATCCCAAAAATGGAATGAGCAAGGCAGATAAAATAATACTCCAGCAAAAAAAGAACACTACACTTAATATAGCTGTAATCTTCCACTCCTTATACTGAGTAGATTTGGTCCCCCAACGAATTCGTTGATTGAGAAATGAGGAGAGATCAGACATAGCCGCAGTGCGAACACTTGCTTTCTGGTTTTTAAGAAAGGCAACCTGATTGGGATATTTTTGAACCACCTTCTGCATGAATAATATATCATCCCCTGAAGCTACATGATGGTTTCCTTCGTATCCATTTAATTCTTCAAACATATTTTTTGGGAAGGCTAGATTGGCTCCGTTACTACTATGCATAAAACCTCCAGATATTCCTGCTCCCGTTACCAACATCATCCCCATAAAATCGAGCGACTGAAATTTTTCAAACCCACTTTTTTCATTTTCAAAAACAACAGGCCCGGCTATAAATTTAATTTTGCCTTGTTCAAAACAAGCCACTATATAATTTAACCAATCAGAGGGTACCTTGCAGTCGGCATCAGTTGTAACAATTAAAGTTCCCTTGGCTTTAGATATGCCTTTGGTAAGAGCCGCTTTTTTCCCTTTTTCATCGGAGCTCAGGTTAAGGATCTTCAAATTATTAAAGGCAACTTTTTGAGCTACTTCGATAGTCTGATCTGTTGAACGATCATTAACAAGAATAACTTCAAAAAGCTCTGTTGGATAATTTAATTGAATGATAGATTCAAGACAGGCCTGGATATTTTGCTCTTCATTTCTGGCTGCAATGATAATTGAAACATTTGTCTTAGGGCTAAAATATGGTGAAACTTTGAAAGAAGGAAACCTATTCCACCAATACAAATAATAAAAAATGATGGCTAGATAGGATAAGGAGAGAAGGATAGTTAGGGAACTGAAAATTAATATCATGGATTTTGGAAAAGAAGTAAGTGGAAGTAATGAAGTAAAATAGAAGTATAATAGAAATAAATTGTTTCTTTTTAATTAAATATAGCTCTTTTAAAATTTGCTTCAGGGACCTAAGACTTTAATACTTCAACATACTTCGCCCGATTGAGGTGGGCATACTTCTACCTTAATTCAATATAAATCAGCTAATTTTAAATCATTTACTTGAAATAAGGAAAATGGCTTATCATATAGCAAGTGGATTATCCATTTTTGTTTTCCTCCCTTCTCTTTTCCAGCTCAGGCAATTCCAAGGGCTTGCTATCTAACTCCTCAAAATCTACAAACTCACCCTTTCGGCGCATCTCTTGTTCATTTCGTAGTTTTCCAACTCTTTTTCGAAAAAGCCCTCTTCCTAAAAGAAATCCAGTAACTAATGGGAAACCAAAAATAGAGAGTATAGTAGCTACAACTCCCAAAACAACATCTCTTTTGTAGAGTGCTATGACCCATTTGACAAAATTAACTACTCCTTTAAAGTCTACAATAAGGGCACCAATTAATAAAAGAGGTGAAATAAACCACAGTATTCTAAAAATAAAACGCGCTAGGAATAATAGAAAAACAAGACCCAAAACCATGGCTACAATACCAATGATTGTATTTATCGGGCTTCCCTGGTTATTATTAAATGGATTATTTTGATTAGCCATATTCTTTATTTTAAGTAGAAGGTATAAAGTTAAAAGTAGAAGGACAAAACCTGTACATTAATTTAACCATTTTTACTATCAATTTGTCCTCTTATTTATCAACAAAATAAATAGGGTAGAAAGTTTGTAATTTAAAAATCCCTTAGACCAGTGTTCAGACCTTTTTCGATGAAAAATGCATTTTTTAAGGTAGAAAGTAGAAGGTAAAAGGTAGAAAGACAAATCCTTCTACCTTTTACTTTCTACTTTCTACTATGTTAAGATGTTTGAAAAATATAGGTTTAAATTATAATTTTGAAGAAAAAAGACCATGAATATCTCCAGAAGAATAGGAATGACTTTAATGTTTGGCTTTTGTTTGATGTTAGGAACTGTTGATGCTCAGGACATTAAAGTCAAGTGTATGATCTCAGGTTGTACGGATAATATCAAGCTTTTCGAATACAATGGATTCTTTTTTAAAGAAAGTCTTGCCGCCAAAAAATTAAACGAAGGTATTTTTGAGTTTACCCTTGCCAAAGAAAGCAGCCCTAGAGTTTATTTTATCGGCCCAGACAATCGAGACCTCAAACCAGTTATTCTTGGTTCTGAAAATTTGGTAACGGTTTCCGGCAAGTGTGGTAAAATGCGTGTAGCTCAAATATCTAACTCTAAAATAAACGAGCAGTTTGATGCCTTAAAAAAAGATATAGGCAATCTGCGCTCTACAACTATTAAATTGACTCGTAAATTAAGAATGGAGGGTACCCAGGAAGGCCGCCAAAAAATCATGGACGAAATGCTGGTTCTGGATGAAAGAAAAGTAAACCTTCTGGATTCTCTTAAAGAAGTAAACCCATTTTTTGCCAAAACTGTGGCCTTAAATACCTACCTAAGTTATTATAATAATCAAGGAGATTATAAAACGGAAATCCTCTATTTTGCTCATGAATATTTTGCTTTTGCCAATTTTAAGGAGGAGGGCTATAATTATCTTCCTTGGTTGTCTGATGCAGTAAGAACTTATACCCAGACCCTCGCCAGAGTAGGTCTTGATGAAGGATCACAACAGCGCATCTTGCAGCAACTGGTTCGTCGTTTTCCTGAAGGTGGTAAAGCTCGTCAATTGGCTTTAGCAGGAATTATCCAAGCCTTCCAAGGAGAGAAAAACAGTAATTTCCTGCATTTTGGTGAGCTGTTTATCAAAGAGAATGGTGAAAATGAACCTGAAGTGGCTGCCAATTTAAAAGAAAGTATTGATAAAGAACGTAGTTTTATGATGGGAGGCGTAGCTCCAGATTTTTCTCAAAATGATCCTGAAGGAACCAGCATAAGCCTTAGTGACCTGAGAGGGAAAGTGGTATTAGTGGATTTCTGGGCAAGTTGGTGTGGACCTTGTCGTAGAGAGAATCCCAACGTTGTCAGAATGTATGAAAAGTATAAAGATAAAGGATTCGAAATCCTGGGCGTCAGCCTGGATCGAAATAAAGAAAAGTGGCTACAAGCTATAGACCAGGATGGGCTGGAATGGCTTCATGTCAGTGACCTGAAAGGCTGGCAAAATGAAGTAGCTAAGCAATATGGTGTTTCTTCAGTCCCACAGACTTTTCTTCTAGATGCTGAAGGTAAAATAATAGGAAAAAACCTTCGCGGCCAACGCCTGATTAATAAGCTGGCTCAGCTATTTGAAGGAACTGAATAATTTTAGATGTGCAGATGTGCAGATGTGCAGATGTGCAGATGTGCAGATGTGCAGATTTTGTTTCCAATTTGCACATCTACACATCTACTAATTTGCTCATCAAAGGAAGCCAATTACTAAATACATAAGCGCGGTCAAACCTCCTGCTATCATAGCATAGGGCAGCTGGGTTTTTACATGATCAATGTGATCACTAGCTGAGGCCATAGATGATAATATACTGGTATCCGAAATAGGAGAGCAGTGATCGCCAAATACTCCACCTCCTAGTGCTGCCGCGATGGTTAAATATACATTAGCTTCCATACTTTGGGCCATTGGCACCGCAATGGCTATCATAATAGCAAAAGTACCCCAGGATGTTCCTGTTGAAAAGGCAATAAAACAGCTGACCAAAAAGACGATGAATGGAACCAGATTGGGGGAAAGCCAGGTTTTGGCTACATCCGCAACATATTGCCCCGTCCCCATTTCTTTACAAACCGCTCCTATCGCGAATGCCATAAGCATAAGTAAGGCAAGTGGCATCATTCCTGAAATGCCTTTTAGAGTTAAATCTACCATCTCCTTGGCTTTCATAATTTTTTGCACGCTATACAAAAGCATGGAACCAAGAATGGCAGCAATTACAGCTACCAATACAGATGTGGATCCAGAACCCTGGCCAATAGCATAAAAGATTTTGTCAAAGGTGCCCGCATCAGGTCTGTTTTCTAAAGCAGCTGCCCAGCCAGTATAAGCCAGCATAATAGGCATCAACAATACCATGATGGCAATAGGGATGATCATGTTAAAAGCTCTTGGTTTTACTCCTTCTTTTGCTTCTACATCAGTAAGTTCATCCGTAACCATTGGTACCGCATCATCGGCCATTAATTTGCCTTCCTCTTTGGCTCGCCGTTCAGCCTTGGCCATGGGCCCGAAATCTTTTTTGGAAAAAATAACGATTAAAACTCCTATCAAAGCCAGCATAGGGTAAAAATTATAGCCCATCGCTCGGAACATGGTTGCAAAGGGATCATTAAATCCCTCATTAATTAGCAAGGCCATGATGAAGGCTCCCCAACCATTAAAAGGAATTAGAATACTTGCAGGAGCTGAACTGGAATCAGCAATATAAGCCAGCTTTTCTCTAGGAATTTTTAGTCGGTCAAATATTGGACGATATAATGTCCCTACAGTGAGTACTGATATACTGGATTCAACAAAGATTAAAACCCCTGTCAACCAGGCAAAAAACTGAATGATCACCCGGTTACTACCCGGTTTTTTATTTTCATATTTTGATAAAATTCGATTAACTAATAAAATAAAGCCTTCTACACCACCAGAGCGTTGAATAAAAATAATCAGGGCCCCAACCAGTGCCGAAAACATGATGGTTCGAGTGTTGCCCTTATCCTGGAACACATCTACCAGTGCAGCAATGGTATTTAAAGAACCCTCCCACAAGAGACTGGGCAACAAAAGAAGACCCTCCCCAAAACTGAGCTGACTTAAACCAGCTCCTATATCACTTATCCTTTCAATTCCCAGGATGTCAAACATGGTTACTGCTACCCAGGCTAGCCAAATACCAAATAAAAGAGAAACAAATACCTGCTTGGTACGAATAGCCAGAATAATAGCAATTACTGGCGGAATAAGTGATAAAAACCCAAAATCTTGCATGTTCTAATTTATTAAATGTTATCTCTGATCCACTCTAAAACCTTCTGCATTTCCTCTTTTATAGGAGTCGAACCACTAATATAGTTATTGTTCATGAAGCTAAAAATTAGTATTCGCCCAGATTTGGTTTTTAAATAACCACTAAGGCAGTGTTTTCCACTAAGGGTACCCGTTTTTGCAAATACATAGGGTGGATCACCAGAATACCAACTTTTTATTGTCCCTGACTTACCACCCGCCGGTAAAAGACTAAATAATCGTTCTTGAGGAACCTTTTCATATATGAGCTCTAGTAAGCGAATAATACTGAGTGGCGTCATTTGATTATACCGGGATAAGCCAGATCCATCTCTCCAGGCTGGTGGATGAGGTAAAGAGGACAACAAGCTGTCTTTTACATATTGAATTGCTTTAGAGGTATTGAGCTCACCGAAAAGCCGGTCACTGACCATGAGCATCAATTGTTCTGCTATAAAATTGTCACTATCCTGTAACAATCGTCGATAAAGAGTGTCTGGGAATGGTATGCTCAGGGTACCTTGCACAACTTGGGGTTTGCCCTCATAGTAGCCTACCTCTTTTTTTAAAGTATCAGATAATAATTTTATGACCATTTCTCTGCTTTGCCGAAAGGGGATGTCTCTTTCTAAATTTTGTTTACCAAGGCGAGTACTATCGATCAAGAACCAATCCTTTTGCTCCTGCCGCCCCAAATAAAAAGATTCTGTAGGGAAGGTGTCTCGTAATGACTTTTTAAATAGGGGAGGATTCATACTTAAAGGGGTGCTGTCATTTTTTATAAAGCGAACCACATTACCAAATAGCGGTAGGGCCGATTTTTCAGGCTGATAGTAGTAAGAATAATCATCCCAGGCCCAGCCGGCCCCGAATCGTTTGTCCTTAAAATTGTAGTCTGAATAATACAATTTTCCATTGCCTGATTTTAATAATTCTAAACCCTGATGCCATTGATCAAAATCCGGATGTAACAATAGAGGGTTACCAGTACCCCAAAAAATTAAACTGTCTCCCGAAAAACCAAAATTCAAAACCGGTAGCTGGTCCTGAAGAACATTTAAAGCGGCATAAAATGTGAAAAGTTTTGTATTGGAGGCCGGAGTGTAATATTTATTGGCTTCTTGTTCAAATAGTATTTTTTTTTCCTGAGGGTCATAAAGTGCAAATCCGGTAAATATTTTAGAAAAAACAGCCGAACTATTTATTTGATCAGCTATTGTTTTCTGATCTTTTTTGGAAAAAAATTGGGTGGAGCCACATGAATTTATGAGTAATAAACCAAATAAAAATAAGCTAAGGGTTCCAGGTCGCCAGGATTGCTTCATAAAAAAGGAAAATTTTATTTTAATTTTGTTTAGGCTTGTAATTCATTTTCTCACAGAAAAATACAAAAAGCCCATGAGCTGCAAAATACTTCCAATTTTAGCATTTTTCTTTTTTACCCTGAATCTTTGGGCACAGAAACCTGCTGATCGATATAGGTTTGAGCAGGCTGATGTTTACAACAAAAATCAATCATCCTCTAATAAGAAGGAGCTTACCAGGTTTGAAAAAGTGAATCGGGATCTGGTCCTTATTCGCAATGAAAATAGCATTATTCCAATAAAGGGATTGGTATCTAAACGCATTGCCTATATAAGTATTGGATTGCCCAAGAATTCTGAATTTGAACGAACGCTAAAAAAATATACCAAAATCGATCGTGTGGATCTCCCTGTTGCCGGTGATGGAAAAGCTGCGGTAGAATGGGCTCAAAGCTTGAAGGAACGATACAATTTATTTATCATAGGAATAGAAGATCGAGCCAACCAGCAAAAAGCCTACCTGAAACAACATTTTGCTATCAATGCCATTATTAAAGAATTTTCAAATATCTGTGTCACCTTTGGTGGAGGTCAGATTTTTCAATACTTGCCTACCTTAAAAGAATCCGGTGCTTTGATTATTACACCTGATGAGTTTGAGTACAGCGAATCAGTAGCGGCTCAAGCTACTTTTGGAGCACTCCCCATAACTGGACAACTTACCAGAAACTTGGGAGGGGGAATTGAAGCAGGAATGGGGCTCTCAAGTCAAAGCGATTCTCTATTGAAATATACTTCTCCTTCGATGGCAGGAATGAATGCAGATCTTCTAAAGGATAGCATAAAAGCAATTGTAGAAGAAGGAATTGAAGCAAGGGCTTATCCCGGTGCCCAGGTTCTGGTAGCCAGAAAAGGACAGGTTATTTACCATAAAACATTTGGCTTTCATACCTATGATAGTCTTAGGCAGGTCGAACAGGAGGATGTTTATGATTTTGCTTCTGTAACCAAGGTGAGTAGTGCTCTACCTGCCTTAATGAAGCTTTATGGGGAAGGTCATTTTGATTTGGATGCTCCTTTGGTTCAATATTTTCCCAAATTTAAAAAATCCAACAAAGCAGACCTCTCTTTTAGATCTATGTTGGCTCATAATGCCAAGCTTATGCCCTGGATACCCTATTGGCGTAATACCGTCAAAGAAGATGGACAATTTAAGCCCAGAACATTTAATAGGGATTCGAGCAAGCAGTATTCCGTTCGGGTACTGGAAAATTTATGGCTCCATAAAAATTATCGCAAAAAGATGTTTAAAGCCATCAAGAAATCCCCACTAAATGATGAACCTGGATTTGTTTATTCTGGCTTATTGTTTTATTTGTTACCAGATATTGTAGCTGATTTGAGTAAGCAAGATTTTGAAACCCATATTAAAAATAATATATACCGCCCCATAGGTGCCTATTCAATTACTTATAATGCCTATAAACATTATCCATTAGAAAAAATTATTCCAACAGAGCGGGATACCTTTTTCCGAATGGCACAATTACATGGTACCGTTCATGATGAAGGTGCTGCAATGATGGGAGGTGTTTCCAGTAATGCAGGCCTTTTCGGTACGGCCAATGATTTGGCTAAACTTTTTCAAATGTATATGAATTATGGCCAATATGGGGGAGAACAGATTATTCCAAGAAAAGCGGTTAAGGAGTTTACTAAGTGTCAGTTTTGTGCAGAAGATAATCATCGCGGATTAGGCTTTGACAAACCACAACCCTTTAATCCGGACAGTAGATATACTGCTCTTTCTGCAAGTCCGGATAGTTTTGGCCATTCCGGATATACGGGGACCTTCGTTTGGGCAGATCCTCAAGAGGAATTGATTCTCATCTTTTTTTCTAATCGGGTATACCCCACTCGAGATAATCGAAAGCTATACGAAATGAACATCCGCCCTAGATTGCACCAAGCTGTTTATGATGCCATTTTAAAAGATAAAAATTAAAAAAGGCCGGTTGGCTTTTTACGAGCCTCCGGCCATAATTCTCACAAACCTTGGTTTTTTGGGATTACCCAATCGCTATTCTATTCCTTAGTCATAGGGAAAATTTAAAAGTCAACAACTACAAGGAATAGATGAAATTAAGTCATTTCAGCATGAAAAAAAACTCAAATAAATAAGCTTCCCATAAATCATTCAAAATTTGTCATTCAATCATTCAAAAAGTAAGCCTCCAAATTTTTTATAAGGAAATCAATGTCTCCTTTTTGGTGCATAGCAGAAAGTACAATTCTGGTTATGAGGGAATCACTGGGACTGGGGTAGGGAAATGAGGAGATTAAAATGTTTTCTTTAGCAAGGGATTTTGCTAAATCATTCTTAGGGCTAAAAAATACTGGATAATCTGGTAAGTACTGAAAATTTTCAGAAACTGAAGAGGCAGTCAGGAAATGGGTGATATTCTCCCGCAACTGTTTTAATTGTAAAGGGAAAATGGACTGTGATTTAATAAAGGCGTATAAATAAGCCGGAATAATAGGAGAGGCTCCGCCAAAAAAAGAGTGCTCCCAAATCTTTTGAATCATTTCCTGATCTGATGCAATAAATCCTCCAGGCAATCCAAAGGCTTTGCCTAAGGAAGAAATCAGGATATAGCTGATATTATCTTTTTGGATTAATTCTGGAAAAACACCCCTCCCTGCTTCACCCCAAACGCCAAACCCATGAGAGTCATCAATTAGAATAACTATTGTTTGATCTTCTGGTAGATCTTTGATCCAATCCAGGTCATATTTACGAGCATGCAATACATCAATGGAAGAAAGTATTAATGTTGGATGTGGAGGCTCATACTTAGACAAATGTTGGAGAATGAAGGTACTCCAATCCAGATAATTGCCCTCAAAATAGTGTCCGAACCCTTCAACGGCTGGGTGCCAACCTGGGGCAAAAAATAATTGGTGGCCCAGGCTTGAGAGTGTTTTTATGGCTAATTGACCCGCTAATGTTCCTGATGAAAGGCTAATCACTTTTTCAGCACCCAGAAACTGGGCCAGAATATTTTCGGCTTCTTCAAAAATTGGAATTTGCAGGTTAGACCGACGAGAGCCACCAAAATTACTCCCGTATATTTTCAATCCTTCCATTAGATGTCCTCTAAAAGTCGGATGAAAGGGAACTCCAAGATAGGAGGTGCCGCTAAAATAAAGCCAGTTTTGCCCATCCATCTGTACCGTCCGACCACCTAATTCATCAGCTGTATACATTTATCTTTTATTAAATTCAGCACCTGTTCCTGGCCGATCCTTATAAATAGCTTGTCCATTTTTCCAATTCACCCCATTAGCAGGATCGTTTTTAATCAATAAAGGGCTATCAATATCAGCATAATCTATCAAAGGTAAAAGATGGGCCTCTGCCGAATTTCCTACGCTTGATTCAATCATACAGCCAAGCATTACCTCAAGGTTTAATGCTCTTGCCTTTTTTATCATCCTTAAAGCAGGAGTCAAGCCGCCACATTTCATCAATTTGATATTGATGCCATGAAAAAAAGTATGGCACCTTTCCACATCCTTTTCTATTTGGCAGCTTTCATCAGCAATGAGGGGAAGAGGACTGGCATCTTTAAGTATTTTCATGCCTTCCCAATTATCCGTTTTAAGAGGTTGTTCGATCATATCAACACCTAATTCTTTAAGTTGGGGGATTAAGTCTAGGGCCTGCTCAACCGTCCACCCAGTGTTGGCATCAACTCTAAAAATTGAATCGGTGTGTTGCCTGAGGGCTTTGATAATTTCCAGGTCATTCTCTCGGCCCAGTTTTATTTTATAGATCGGCCATGGTTTTTCCTTTAATTTGTCAATCATCACAGGAATTTCATCGATTCCGATGGTATAACTTGTATAGGGAATATTTTTCAACTCCAAACCCCAAAATTGATAAAGGGGAACCTGTCGGCGTTTGGCAAACCAATCATGAACTGCTACATCTAATGCACACAATAAAAAAGGGTGATGTTTTAAAATCGGAAAAGCCAGAGACCAATATTCTTCTGGGCTATTCATTGGTAGGCTTATTAATTCAGGGCTCAGGCGTTCTATTTCTGCCTTCATTTGTTCTGCCTCCAGGCCATAATAACTGACTGCAGCAGCTTCACCCAATCCGGTGGTGCCTTCTTTTTCCAGGCTGAGGATGAGGGTTTTTTGATGTTTCCTCGAACTATGGGTAATATTAAAGGGCTTATTTAACTCTAACTCAAATTGTTGAATCCTAAGTTGCATATTCAGGTTTAAATCAAATTACTCTTTTTGAGCATCTGACCGGTTGATAAAAAGTGATTGATGGCTTTTTCCCACCATTGCATATTTAATGTGAAAAATTCCTGCATGTGATTTTCGATAAAATCAGCCTGCATGGGATTCATGGCAGTATATTGATAAATGATTTTAGAGTAACAAGTTCCATCTTTGAGATCCTCTAAATCAATGTTTATTTTAACAATATTTTCCTGTGGGGTTACTTGGAAAAATTCTATAGATTTCTGGGTCTGATCATATTTGGTGACGATCCAGGTAGTGTTCTTGTTGTTGTGGCTAGTTTGAAAGATACAATCTTGTTCAATTAGTCCACTATCAGAATAGATCATGGTATAATTCCAGCCATCCAACCATTCTTTTTCCCTCTCGGGGCAAAGTAATGGAAAAACTTTTTTTGAGGAGGCAGTATGATGTTGTTGATATTTAAATTGTTTTCTATAAGAATAGTAATTGAGATGATTCATGAGCAACAAGGATTAACTGGTGGTTAAAAAGCTAAAGTTACCTCACGGCACTTTCTAGAAGTCTTATATTCCCTTGATGAGTATTCATTTCAGCTTGTATCCCAATCGGAATAATGCATTGATGGCGGATATGTCCAATTGGGTAGCCATACTGTGTAGGTTTACTAAGTGGTCGAAGTCTATCAGTTAGTGTTTCTTTCAATTTTAAAGTCTCATCACCAGGGTCTGCTTTACAATCGGCAAAAATTCCAAGTACAAAGCCATTGGCTGTTTTTAATGGAACAGATTGCCGGAGTTGTGTAAGCATTCGGTCTATTCTATAAGGTTTTTCACTAATATCTTCTAAAAATACCAATTTGTTTTGCAATTCAATCTCATAAGGAGTGCCCGCTACAGAGGCAAGTATAGAGAGATTGCCTCCTGCCAACTGACCTCTTGCAACACCATGCTGGATGGTATGAGGGCGAAAATCTTCGTCTTTGGAATTATTGGGGTGATTTCCAACCTGTATGAGATGGGAAGAGCGTCCCTCCATCAGTATTGCACGGAAGTGTGCCGCTGAGAAATCTGCTATTTCTGAAGATCCAACAGGGCCATGAAAACCAACCAGTCCTGTTTTTTGAAAAATAACATTACTGAGAGCTGTGATATCGCTATAACCAATTAAAACTTTCGGGTTGGCTCTAATGAGTTGATAATCGATATATGGAAGTAATCGAGTACATCCATAACCTCCCCTAACACACCAAATGGCTTTGACGGTTTTGTCAGCAAACATGGCATGAAGGTCATCCAGGCGTTGCTGGTCAGTACCTGCATTGTATCCTCGTTTAGCTCTTACATTTTTGGCCAGTTTGACTCGAAAACCAAGGGATTTAATATTCCCGACTGCTTTTTCCATGGCAGCATCAGGTGCAAAACTACCAGGAGTTATTAAGCCTATGAGGTCTCCTTTCTTCAATCGTTGGGGTTTGATTATTGGATTGGATTCAACTGACTTTAACAGACTACCACTTCCGGTAGTCAAAACAAAGGGCCATAAGGAATTAAATTCACGCCGTTTCATAAAAAATGTATTGGAATAGGAAAACTTTTAATATTACGAGTATACAAATTATTTTTTTCTTACGCATCTGATTTTGACTTAAATCCTGTTTAAGCTGATACCGAATCCTTTATGAAATGAAAGATTTTATCATCTAAATCAACTTTAGCTCCTTTTTTACGTATCTCTATTTTAAAGAATGGCTTTTTTGGAGGTATAATTCTGAGCTTGGAGATCTCCAGGATTTTATTTTAAAACAAATTGTTGTGTAATTGTATGCAATTTGTTAACTTTGTCAACACTGTCCTTAATTATTGATTTCAAAAAAATGTATTTTTATTTTTTTGTAGAACTTTATTTTTTGAATAAGAGTGTGTGGAGTTTTTAAACCAATACGGGTTGAATATATTTTATACACTCTGAGAATGACATCATTGAATTATGGCAAAATCGAATTATACTGAAGATAATATCAAATCACTGGATTGGCGAGAGCACATCAGAATGAGACCTGGGATGTACATCGGAAAATTAGGCGATGGTTCTTCAGCGGATGATGGGATATATATTCTAATCAAGGAAATTTTTGATAATGCTATTGATGAGTATGTGATGGGCTTCGGGAAAAAAGTAGATATCTCTGTAAAGGACGGAGTAGTTACGGTAAGAGATTTTGGACGGGGAATACCTCTAGGCAAAGTAATTGATTGTGTTTCTAAAATAAATACTGGAGGTAAGTATGACTCTAAAGCCTTCAAAAAATCAGTTGGCTTGAATGGCGTTGGTACTAAAGCAGTGAATGCCCTTTCTGACTATTTTAAAGTAGAGTCAGTGAGAGAGGGTAAAGCCAAAATAGCAGAGTTTAAGAGAGGTGAAATATTAAAAGATCACAAGATCAAAAAAATGCAGGCAGAAAACGGGACGGTAGTTAATTTTAAGCCGGATGCCTCCATTTTTAAAAACTATAAATTTCGCCCTGAATATATAGAAAACCAACTTTGGAACTATGCCTACTTAAATGCCGGCCTTCGAATTAACTTTAATGGGAAAACCTTGTATTCTAAAAATGGCCTTCTGGATCTTCTTCAGCGAAAAACCCAGAATGAGAACCTGCGGTATCAAATTTTGCATTTCAAAGGAGAAGATATTGAGATTGCATTTAGCCATGGCAATCACTATGGCGAACAATATTACTCATTTGTAAATGGTCAAAATACTACTCAGGGAGGAACCCATCTCAATGCCTTCAAGGAAGGAATTGTAAAAACCATCCAAAATTTTTATAAAAAAGATAATTTTGATCGTAAGGATATTCTAGCATCCATAGTGGGAGCTGTAAGCGTACGTGTGGAAGAGCCGGTTTTTGAATCGCAAACAAAAACCAAACTAGGCTCTAATGAAATTGCTCCCGGAGGCCAAACCGTTCGTTCTTTTGTTGGGAAATTTATAGAAGCTAAGTTGGATAACTTCCTTCATAGAAATGAAGAAGTAAAAAACTTATTGCGCGCTCGTATTGCTCAGTCGGAAAAAGAAAGGAAAGAACTGGCGGGAATCAAAAAATTAGCCAATAAACGAGCCAAAAAGGCCAACCTCCACAATAAAAAATTAAGAGATTGCAGAGTCCATTTTAGCGATAGTTCCAGAAAGTCTAGCGAAGAGCTTCGCAATGGTACGACCTTATTCATCACCGAGGGCGATTCTGCTAGTGGATCTATTACTAAAGCGCGAGATGTACAGGTACAGGCCGTTTTTAGCTTAAGGGGAAAACCATTGAACTGCTTTGGACTTACCAAAAAGGTGGTGTATGAAAATGAAGAGTTTAATCTTTTGCAGCATGCTCTTAATATCGAAGACGGTATAGAGAATCTGCGTTATAATAGAGTCGTAATTGCCACCGATGCCGATGTGGATGGGATGCATATCCGACTTTTATTACTTACTTTTTTCCTCCAATTTTTTCCTGAATTGGTTAGAAACGGGCACTTGTTCATTTTGGAAACCCCCTTATTTAGAGTTAGGGATAAAAAACAAACTTTCTATTGTTATTCCGAATCCGAAAAACAGGCCGCTATTGCTAAATTAAGAGGGAAGCCTGAAATAACCCGATTTAAGGGACTTGGGGAAATCTCCCCTGATGAGTTTGGCGATTTTATAGGAGAAGATATTCGGCTTGAGCCTGTCGTTTTAAATGAAGAAATAGATATCGATAAAATTCTTTCCTATTATATGGGGAAAAATACCTCCAGCCGACAAGAATTTATAATTGATAATTTGAGAGTCGAAAAAGATGAAGCTGCAGAGGAAGAAGATCAAATTGAATTGGAAGAAGAGGAAGAAGAATTGATGAGAGCAGAATAAAAGTCCTGTCATCAAAAAACTGACTATTTGTCAAAAAAAAAATCCTTCAAATTCATTCGGAATCTATTTTTGCCTTCCTGGAAACCGTCTTTTGTTTTCAAAGGAATCGGTGCATTCTCCTAATAAACCCTTGTAAATATAGGGTTATGGGCTTATACCTGTCGAAGAATTTTTTGCTTTTAGCCTTTCATTCAATTTATCAGGAATAGAGAGTGGATAACTGGCATAATACTTGCCTTTAATCCTACTGGCTTGTCAATTTGCTATTTGTGCCAAATTGGCATTTTGCATTTATTATCATTAATTTTATGTATTAAAGTTGTAAATATAAGTTATCCCGAAAATTTAAATTGAGCCAATGAATTAGAAGTTCGGTATCACTTCATTTTACATGTATAAATGGTTTAATCACCAATAAACTTATGTTCGAAGAATATCTATTTTCACAAGGTTTTGATGACGATGGAGATTTTCTCCCACTTATGACGATCGATGAAGAAAGTGAACCAGGTAGTGGCGAAACCTATCCTGATCATTTGCCACTAATTGCCTTAAAAAATACAGTTCTTTTTCCAGGTATAGTCATTCCCATTACGGTAGGTCGGGATCGTTCCATTAATGCTATCAATAAAGCTTATGCAGAGGATCGCCTTGTTGCTGTTCTGGCTCAAAGAGATCAGAAAGAAGAAAATCCGAGCAAAGAGGATTTATATGCTGTTGGTACGGTTGCAAGAATATTGAAGCTGCTTAAAATGCCCGATGGAACCACAACCGCCATTTTACAGGGCCGGAAAAGGTTTGTTTTGAATGAACTGCTTGAAGAAGAAAAACTACTGCTTGGTTCTGTTGAAATCCTGGAATATCAGAAAGCTGAAGATCAGCTCGAATTTGAGGCCATTATGTCCTCTGTAATGGATTTGGCAAAGAAAATAATTGAATTATCTCCAAATATACCCTCTGAGGCAGTTGTAATGCTGAGCAACATCAGCAATAAAATTTCTTTATTAAACTTTATTGCTTCCAATATCGGTGCGAAAATTGTCATCAAACAAAGTATTCTGGAGGAAAGTAATTTGATCGAAAAGAGTAAAAAAATTCTTTCCGAAATGAATAATGAGCTTCAATTATTAGAATTGAAGGATAAAATCGAAAATAAAGTAAGAGGTGACATTGAAAAACAGCAAAGAGATTATTTCCTAAACCAACAATTAAAGACGATACAGGAAGAGCTTGGGCAAAATCCTCAGGAAGAAGAAGTCCATAAGTTGTCTGAAGGCGCGAAAAAGAAAAAGTGGTCGAAAACGGTAAGTGACTTTTTCCAGAAGGAATTAAAAAGGCTAAGAAGGATCAATCCTCAGGTAGCTGAATATTCAGTTCAAATGAACTACCTGGAACTTTTATTGGACCTACCCTGGAATGAATTTTCTGAGGATAATTTTGATCTTCGAAATGTCAAAGAGGTGCTTGATGAGGACCATTTTGGTCTTGAAAAAGTCAAAGAACGAATTTTAGAACATTTGGCGGTCCTTAAGCTCAAGGGTGATATGAAAGCACCAATCCTTTGTTTGGTAGGCCCTCCGGGAGTAGGAAAAACCTCCCTGGGAAGATCAGTGGCCAGGTCTTTGGGAAGAGAATTTATCAGGATGTCTCTTGGAGGACTTCATGATGAATCCGAAATAAGAGGGCATCGAAAAACTTACATAGGGGCCATGCCAGGTCGTATTATTCAATCCCTTAAAAGGGCAGGAACTTCTAATCCGGTTTTTATTTTAGATGAAATTGATAAGGTGGGTAAGGATTTTAGAGGAGATCCATCTTCTGCATTATTGGAAGTTTTAGACCCGGAACAAAACACAACCTTCCACGATAATTACTTGGAACTGGAATATGATCTTTCAAAAGTTATGTTTATTGCCACTGCCAATTCATTAAATACCATCCAGCCAGCTTTGCTGGACCGCATGGAAATTATTGAAATTAGCGGGTACTCTCAGGAGGAAAAAGTTGAAATTGCTAAACGTCACTTAATTCCTAAGCAACTCGAAGAACATGGCCTTGAGCAAGAGCATGTGAACCTCACAAATGAAATATTGAATAAGGTAGTTGAAGAATATACTCGGGAGTCGGGTGTTCGTTCGCTAAACAGACAGATAGGAAGTTTGATGCGTTTTGTAGCCAAAAGTGTGGCTATGGAAGAACCCTATAATCAAACTCTGAAAGTGGAAGAGCTATCGGATATTTTAGGCCCCCGCAAGTATTCCTCAGAGATGTACCAGGCTGTTAATAAACCTGGAGTAGCTATTGGTTTAGCTTGGACTCCTGTAGGTGGAGATATCCTTTTTATTGAATCTAGCTTGAGTAAAGGAAAAGGCAAACTGACTTTGACAGGTAATTTAGGAGATGTAATGAAAGAATCTGCAACTACCGCCTTAACCTACCTCAAATCTCATTGTGATGAATTGGGAATTGATGCCAGCGTTTTTACTGAAAAAGATATGCATATCCATATCCCACAGGGTGCCATCCCCAAAGATGGTCCTTCTGCGGGAATAACCATGTTGTCTGCATTAACCTCTGCCTTTAGCAAACGACTAATTAAGCCTTATATGGCTATGACTGGAGAGATAACTCTTAGAGGTAAAGTTTTACCGGTAGGAGGGATTAAGGAAAAATTATTGGCCGCCCGCAGAGTCGGTATGACTGATATCATTCTTTGCAAAGAAAATGAAAAACATGTTCGAGAGATAAAACCTGAATACCTAAATGGAATGAAACTTCATTACGTGGAGGAAATGAGTGAAGTTTTAGAATTGGCTTTAGAAAATTAATTTTTGAGTATTAAAATGCTGATCAGCATTTTAATACTCAAAAATTAATTTTTCCCTTCTTTTTAGTTAAATCTATCCAAAACTACACCTGACTTAGGGCATCAAGACATTAAATCCTTATTTTTGTTAATATTCTAGACGAACCATATCTATGGTTTTACCGTCTTAATAGTAAGAAAAAGAAATTGACTATGAATTATAAAAGTCTGATTGCGATTAGTGTGTTTATTCTTGGAGTAGTTGTTTTTGGGCATGCCCAACAAAAAAAGAATACTAATTTGGTTCAATTTTCTGGGATGGTATTGGATGGAACCGAGGAAAATCTGATTCCTGTACCATATGTGAATATATTGGTTAAGGGAAAAAGCCGTGGTACTTATTCAGATTTTAAAGGCTTTTTCTCAATCGTAGTTGAAAAGGGAGACGTCATTGTTTTCTCCGCCGTTGGATACAAAACTGTTGAATATACCATTGACCCTGAGTTGAAAGATGACCGCTATTCCCTGGTTCAACTGATGACCCAGGATGCCTATAACTTACCCGAAACGGTTGTTTTCCCCTGGCCGAGCAGAGACCATTTTAAATTGGAGTTCCTGGCGATGGATGTTACCCCTGAATTACAAGAGTACGCGGCTAAAAACCTGGCTGAGGAAACCCTTTCCCGTATGCGCAGAGATGTTAAATTAGATGGAAATGAAAATGCTGATTATTATCTGCGTCAGCAAGCCAGAGAATATTACTATGTGGGACAACAACCTCCAATGAATATCTTTAATCCCGTAGCCTGGAAGAAATTCTTTGATGCCTGGAAGAAAGGAGACTTTAAAAAGAAAAATAAAAATTAATAAACAAAAATAGCGGCCAGGGGCCGCTATTTTTGTTTAGGGTCGATAATACTTGCCAAAAAACCAATAAGGGGGCATTTTCGTCGTATCCGCCTGACCATAATATCCCCAGCCAATGATCTCATAAGTATTTTCCAGGACTGTCTCCCGAAAATATTCTTTAGATAATGGCTTTTTGACATTTCTGTGCCATATGATGGTTTCTTGGCCCTCCATTTTTCCTTCATGGATGATGGTTTCGTCAGGCTTATGAACTACACACCACATCTTACCATTTTGTATTTTATTCACTCCCTCACTATTGATGGAAAGGTCTTTTCCTGGATAATAATCTGTAATGTTTACGGTTTGAAAATAAGGAGAGGAGGAATGATATTTTTGTTCCACAAGAATGGTGTCAGATAATTGTATAGGGAGATGTTGGATTTTTCTCCATTCTGGTTTGTTCAGCAGAGCCTGGTCAATAGTTCCTGGTAAGGTGTCAAGATAAATTCTAAAAACACCTTTCCATTCTCCATCCAAAGGCGAAAAAACATTGGTATATTTTTCATCTTCTGCCTTAATTTTTGGTGGCATAGTAATGTCATTTACAGGCACTGACTTATGACAAGATACGATGGAAAAAAGGATACAAAATACAAATGAAGAACCTAGACTTTTAAGAGATAAACATTGCATTTGAATCTAAATTTAGGGCTGACAAATACTGGTGAAATATTGTCAGGTAAGCACTAAGTCATAATTACCTATACTTCATTATGACTTGGTACTTAAGAGTTAATAATTAAGAACTATTTGAATAATTTTCTTCCCCATATCAAAGTTTGAAAACCATATAATCCTGCCCAAAATACCAGAGCAGCAAAAGACAAAATACCCAAACCCGCATAGATTTTAAGTCTTCTTAAATTAACTCCTAAAAATTCGTAACTGAAAAAATCTACTAAAATAAATAGGGTATGTATCGCAAACAGGACCAAAAAGATTTGTATTAATTTTTCCAGATAAAAAACTCTTTTGCTCTGTCCTGAACTAAGTTTTCCCGCAGACTTTCGTCGGTCTATGTATTTTTTCGAAAAATATAAATAGGCAAAAAAGAAAATGATATAAAGTAATTGTTCGAATGCCCCAAAAAAAGGATTGTAGAATCCCCGATCAATAGAACTCTTATATTCGGTTGAAGAAAAAAACAAAATAAGGAAATAGGTGACTTGACTTAATGGTAGCAAAAAGTGTTTGGCGTCAGACCATTGCATTTTATAGGCGGGATATAAACTAAGTTTGACATGAAGAAATACCAAAGTAGGGAAGCTTAAAGTAAAATAAATGGGCAGAAATTTCCAGGAAGGTTTGTGATCAAAAAAATCGGTAATGACTAAAACATTGTGGAGGAGAGTAAGTGCAAATGTAATCAATAAAAAACCAAGGGCTCGATTAGCTCGATACTCACCAGATCTTTTCAAAAAATATAAGCCTCCTATCCCCAAGCCTTGAAGAATGCCTACAATCAAGATAAATAACAGGCCATAAAATAAAAGACTACGATCACCCAGGTAATCAAACATACCCAATATTTGTTCATTGGAATAAAGTTACAAATAATATAGTTTGGTATGGGAGGAAAAATTAGGAGGGGACACGACTTTTGGGTATTTGTTCTGAGTTCAGTGTTCTGAGTTCAGCGTTTAGTATTGCTAGAACAAAGGATCTCCTGTTATTTGAAGCTTTTTTCGCACGCTGATTTCGCTAATTATGCAAATGACAATTTACAAAATCAGCGAAATCAGCGTGAAAAAGGGCTCCGATAAGCAACTATACTTTCAATAAAGCCATCCCTAAGTAACCAAGTAACCAAGTAACCAAGTAACCAAGTAACCAAGTAACCAAGTAACAAAATGAACAGTTGGCCGAAAATATTTGACAATCTGTGATATTCGTTGAATATTAGAGAACCAATACGGGATTAATAACTTTTTAGTGTAGGAGGACCCTTAGATTGGAAGCAAAATTTGTCATTTCGGAAAAATGTAATTATGTCTACTAAAATGTCATCGAAATTATACGATAGTGTTTTATGGCCCCTTAGAATGCTGGCATTAATGTGGGGGATAACGCTCATCCAGGAATTCACTCCTTTGAGTTTTATCCGTCTGGGAGTTTACCCAGGAGAGATTTGGGGATTAAAGGGAGTATTTTTTATGCCTTTTGTTCATGGCGACTTAGGGCACATCCTATCCAATTCGGCACCCTTTTTTATTTTGACAACCATGGTTTTGTTTTTTTATAGAAAAGTGGCCTGGTCGTCTTTCTTAATGATTTATTTGCTAAGCGGATTCGCGGTTTGGTTAACCGGATTCGCACCTATGATTTTTGGCCCTTCCAGTTTTCATGTTGGAGCTAGTGGAGTGATTTACGGTTTAGCTGCCTTTGTTTTCTGGACAGGCATTTTCCGTAGAAATATTAAATCTATTGCTTTAGCCCTCATCGTAGGTTTTTATTATGGATCAATGATATGGGGAGTACTTCCCGGCCAGGAAGGCATTTCATGGCAGGGGCATCTATTAGGGGGGTTGGCTGGCGTGTTTGCTGCATTTTGGTTTAAAAATGGAATAGAAGAAGATGAGAAACCCAAAAAATATTCCTGGGAGGAAGAGACTCCTGCGATTAACAACGGAGATACTTATTTTTTAGACAGGGATGTTTTCCAGAAAACCAAAGCCGAACGCGAAAGAGAGCGATTAGAAAGGAGAGATTCTAATGATTGGTTTTCTTCTAATACCTGGGAGAACAAATAGGAAAAATTAACGCTTTATTTGTTTTGGAAATCCACCATCAAAGCCCATGGACAAGGCTAAAGATCGATAGTTTTGTTCTGAATTAGGGGTGATAAGAGGATCGTATAATCCTAGAGAATATTTATAAAAACCATTGTCATATCTTATATGCAATATTGCCTGATTGAAGGAATCCATTGAAGCTATAAATTTAGAATGATCTAACTTTTTTAGAGAAGTAAATTGGTAGGTATAGTAAAGTTGATTAGAGGGACTGTTGCTATCATATAAATTATTATCCAGGACCAGATAGGCACTTCTAAATCCTCTGTTTTTTACAATGTTTAAAACCCGTTGAGCTGTTCTTCTTCCTATATACTGTCCTAAATATACTCTGGTAAAACCGTTGCCGGATGGTTCATAGCTTAAAACTCCATACTTACTTATTTTATCAAACTTTTCAAATAAAACCTGCCCCTGAAGAGAGGATATCCGAATTTTATAAACGCGATCATCCATTTGGGCTTTTAAAAAAAGAGAGAAAGACAAAAATAGGAAGAATAGAGTAGTGATCTTCATAGGATAAAAGGTATAGTGAATAATGGGAATTCAGGAATTAGTAAATATTAGGTTCACATCTATTTAATTCTGAAAATATAATAATTTTTCATTACTTATGGGACAAAGTCACTTATCGATTGATTACCTGAGAAGAAGTTTCAATTTCAATCATTGACCCTGCTAAAACGAAATGCACATAAGAATGAATGACTTTTTTCTGGAAAATTTTTTGAAGGGCCTCCTGACTTAAATAAAACCAATCCGCCAATTCCATGGCTTTCCCTTTCCACTTCTTCTGTTCACCATTAAAAGCGGAATGCTGAATGATAATAAGCCCGGTATCTGTATCCAGAATTAAATCAACTACAGTCTTGAAAATCCGGCCTTTGAAATAATGTTGTAAAGGGTATTTTCTATAATATGTTTTAATGGTATATTTTTGCCCAATGAAATGCCAAAAATGCTGTGCCCATTTAATAATCTCAGGAGGCTCCAGACTATCCTCTAATTCATGATTTTGTATTAGGTCCTGAGCCATTTTCAGGAGAATTGTATCTGGATAATGACTATGGAATGCGGTTAAAAATGCTTTTAATCCTTTGGCGGCAAGATAATGATCCTCTGGGATTTTGACGGGGGGAATAGCTCCATAGCTGAAAATAGGGGACAACTCTAATTTGTATTCATTTCTGATAGACTCTTTTCTTAGATCAATATATTGAGGTGGTTGGGGGAGTTGGCCAGCTGGAGGCTCAAGAAAGCTTAAATCCTTTTCTGGCGGAAGGAAGGATTCAAATGTTTTGTCAAAGCTGAAAATAGAAGTATCAATGGGAAGGATTTCTCCTTCCCAAATCCAGGGACTTTCCTGATGGTCAGGATCCAAAGTGGGGTAGTCTTCTTTACCATTATGCCACACCCGATTAAGCCATTTTGTTAGTTTTGGGGTGGATGTGAAAATGAGGTAATCCCTTGCCCGGGTTATCCCAACATATAATAAACGGGCCTCCTCCTGTTGTGCTTGGTCCTCTTTTTGTTTTTGGATCTCACTTTCACTAATTCGATGATAAAGAGCTGTGTTTTTATATTGAAATCCAAAAGGATTCACCCAATACCGGATCCATCGATTCCCCAAAATATTATTTAAATCTATTCCATTTGTATAATTCACAATGTCTGTTCCCCAAACATCAGCACGCAAGCCCTTATCAAGGTTGTGGCAAATTACAATTGGCCATTCAAGTCCTTTACTCTTATGATAAGTCATCACTTCTACAGCTTGTGGTCCCTTTCCTGAGCCTTGCTTATCATTATCATTATACTCCAATTCATTGAGATAAAGCAAAAAACCACCTAAGGAAGAGGGGGCATGTAATCTGTTACAATTTTCTTCATATTGGTTGCTAAGTTGCCGGATAATATCAATATTATCTAGCCTTTTGGGCGCATTCCCCCAACTGATAATTATTCTTCTTAAATCCAGCTCCGTTAATACTAAGTCCAAAATCTCAGTTGTGGATAATTCAATTACATCTTCCCTGAGTTTGTTGAGTTTTTGGATATACCGATTATTTTCTGCCCACCGCTTTTTGGCCGCTTCATTTTCTAAGTAATCAAGTCTGCTTTCTATTATCGTCTCCAGGGGCTGTCCCACGGCCAATTTCAGAATTTCTGCTGTTGACAAGGCATCATTTGGGTTTAAAATCAATTTCAGGCAGGCCAGTATCAATTGAGCTTCTCCGGTTTGCAGGAGGCCAGTTTTAGAAATGGACACTTTAAACCCAGCCTGATAAAGAGCCTCTGCCATTGCCAGACAATCCTTATTAGACCGGCATAAGATGGCAATATCTCCAGCTCTGGCAGGCCTTTCCTTTTTTTCTTCCTTAGGTAAGATGATGGGAGGCGTTTCAAGAAATTCTCGCAGAGCATGGGCGATACAGTTTTCATGCCAGGGTTTTCCGGGAAGCCTTTTATTTTTTGATTCGGTTTCAAATTTAAACGACCAGTGTATTAATGCATTGGTCATTTCAATGGATTCATTTTGTTTGTTAACGGAATTGGGCCTAGCTATTTTTTGCCTTTTAGCTTTCAATCTCAATTGTTCTTGAGGAATATGAGGAAAGGCTTTCGTAAACATGGCATTAGTGGCAGCAACTATATCCTCCCTCGAACGCCAGGAATACTCCTGGATGTCTTCTGCTTTAATACCACCAGTTTGATCAATAATGGCCTGCATTATCTTGGGGTCAGCACCTCTAAAACCATATATGGATTGTTTTGGATCTCCTACCCAAACTGAATATTTTGCAAATTGGGAGAGCTTAAGAAAAATTTCTAACTGTATGGGGCTGGTATCCTGAAATTCATCAACCATTAAAAGATCGAGCTCTTCTTTTAGGATTTCCTGAACTTGCTTGTTGTCCAAAAGATTTTTGATGCGGACCTCCATATCAATATAGTCTATTAGACCACGTTGTTTTTTATATTGATCGAATTCCTCTAAGGCCTCTATAGCAGTGTCAAAAATTAGATGAATAAATTTTGATACATCCTCCTGCAATTCGGGATGTTGGGAGCAGGCACCAGCAAACTCGATGATGTCCTGGACTGATTCTTTACTTTTTGCTCCTGGTTTTAGCTTAGATAATTTAGCCCATTGCGGCCATTTAAGAAAAGCTCTTAGTGTTAGTTCACGCTGATAGGATTTTAGGGTAGCCAGTACATTCGCTGTTGCTTTTGTTCCATCTTCAGATGTTTGAATAGATTGAATGCTTTGAACCAAGAGCCTTTCCAGATCCTGTTTGATTTGATCCGGCGAATCAGAGCTGGGGGTTCCAAGAAATTCCTTCATGGAAGCGATAGAATTATTCTTACTCTCTTCTAATAAATCAGAACTAAAGTCATTGCTTCGTGCGACATCTGTGAGCACCTTTACTTCTCTGCGCCAGTCAAAATATTCATTATCACTAAGTCCCAGACGTTCACAAAGCTGTTCTATCTGTATGACCTTATTTTCAGAAAGGACAGTAGCCAAAGATTGATTAAACAATAATTGTTGATCTTCATCGGCAATAATGCTTACTTCAGGAGAAACCCCTGCCTCATAGGCAAATCGTTTTAATAATTTGACACCCAGCCCATGAACAGTACCAATTAAGGCATTTGTTAATTCATCCGCTTTTTCGGGCATTCCATTTTGTAGCAGGCGCAACCTTACACGCTCCTGCAATTCTGCAGCGGCCTTGTTGGTGAAGGTGGTAGCAATAATACCGCTCGGCCTTACCCCCTTTTCCAGAAGGCTGACCATTTCTGAGGTGAGGCGAAAAGTTTTGCCACTCCCAGCACCTGCGGATATTATTTTAAGATGATCAAATGCACTCATAAGGCCCCTAATTTAATTTAAAAATGCCCTTCCTGGCAAACTCAATATGTAAAAATATTCCTCGGGCTAACATGAATAGACTAAGAGCTAACCAAAGGCCATGATTTTCAAGGGGAATACCAATGGTGTAATAAATTAAAAAATAAACAAGGATGGATAAAATCATCATGTTTCGCATGGACCTGGATGCGGTCAAACCAATGTATATACCATCCCAAATATAGCAGGGGGTGCCAACTATTGGAAAGATGACCAACCAGATGAGGTAAGAAGAGGCTACACTAATTACTTCTTGTTTGTTGGTGAAAATGCGAAGCAAGGGTTCTCCGGCGATTAAATAAGCAAGACTGTATAGAATGGCCAAACCCATACCCCAGATGAAGGATAATCGTATGGCTTTTAAGGTGCTTTTTTTATCCTGAGCGCCCTTATATTTTCCAACCAGGCTTTCGCTAGCAAAAGCAAAACCATCAATACCATAGGACATCCAATTGACGAATTGTAGTAATATTACATTTGCTGCCAAAACCATTTCACCGCCTGAAGAAGATTTACTATAAAAGAAACCAAACGATACGGTCAGTAAAAAAGTACGCAGAAATATATCCGCATTGATCCGAAGAAAAGATTGTAGTTCTTCCCACTTTAAGATGGCTGGAGTACTATATTCTTTTAAGTAAGATCGATATCGAATTGCGAATAAAAGAATGGCCAGAACCAGGCTGAAATATTGGGCAACGAGTGTACCCAGAGCTACTCCTGTAATTCCCATTTCGTATTGATGTACCAGAAGATAACTTAGAATGATATTGACAATATTTCCCAAAACTGTAATAATAAGAGGGAAGGTTGCATTTTGCATTCCAAAAAACCAACCCATAAAGGTATAAAGACCCAATGTTGCCGGAGCTGCCCAGATTCGAATAAAAATATATTCATTAACCATGGGCTGAATCTCTGGATCTACTTGCATTAAGAAATTGCCGGTATTCGCCAAAGGCCATTGAAATAGGATAATCAATAAGCCGATGATAAAGGAAATTAGGGCTGATCGACCCAAAGTGTTAATAATGGCTTTATTATCTTGCCTTCCGAAAGCCTGGGCTGTAATGCCGGTAGTGCCCATCCTCAAAAAACCAAAATTCCAATAGATAAAATTGAAAATCATCGATCCCAATCCTACGGCACCAATGTGAGCTGCTGAAAGCTGACCCATGAGTGCAGTATCTACTGTACTTAATAAAGGGACAGATATATTGCTTATTATATTGGGAATGGCAAGCCGTAAAATTTCTTTATTCATGTGCAGAGATCAAACCATAAAGTGAATTAAATATTTTTCTGCCGTGTCGCGGCAGAAAAATATTTAATTCACTTATGTTACAGAGTTAGAAACATTCAGTACTTAAAAACTTGAATTTATCTTATAATTTTGCTCAAGAAACACAAAACAATAGAATTTCTATACAAATGAATATATTAAAAAAGTTCTGTGATTTCGCTGGCAAGCCTTTTTCAACTAAATTTGCCTTCACAATTTTTGGGTTTTAATTTTTCCCAGCCATTTGAACTCTATGAAAATAAAAGTAGGTATTTTTTTTGGGGGCCCATCCAGAGAGCGCGAAATATCATTTGCAGGAGGCCGAACAGTATACGACAACTTAAATCAATCCCTTTTTGAGGCTATTCCCATTTTCGTGGATAGTCGCAAAAATTTCATTCTACTAGATTGGCAATTTGTATATAAAGGTTCTATCAGGGATTTTTATCCCCCAGTAGATCAACTCCCTCCTTCTCCGAATAACTTTCAGGTTTATCTGGAAAGTTTAGGACAGTTATCCCCGCAGCAGCAGGATTTAATAATTAGCAGGGTTGGCCGAAAAATTGATCCTGAGGAGTTACCTAAATTGATTAACCTGGCATTTCTGGCATTGCATGGCGAATATGGTGAAGACGGCCAAATTCAAAAAGAGTTAGAGGATTTGAGAATTCCTTATACCGGAAGTGGGATAACGGCTAGTGAAATTGGTATGGATAAGGCCGTCCAGAAAGAAATGATGCTGGCCAAAGGTTTTTCTTCTCCCAAGGTAGTAGTCTTCCAACGGGAGGACTGGCTGCAGCGAGATTTCAGAGGTGCTTATAAAGAGGCCATAGAAAAAGTAGGGTTCCCAATGGTGATACGACCTGCTAATCAGGGTTCATCAATTGGTGTTTCCATTATAGAACATGATGACTATGAAGCTTTCAAAGAATCCGTAAATAGAGCGTTTTTTAGAGAGTATATTCCCATTGGCAGATGGAGAATGGTAAGCCAATATGACAAATTTGAACATATCCGTTTGTTGACAGATATCCGTGATGGAGTAGGGTTTCCTATGGATGTAAGTTTTGCCGGAGAAATGATAACTATATTTCATCCAGAGCAATTATTGTCATTTTTAAATAAACAGACAGAAGCTTGGGAAGGAAGTGAAAAAGAAGCCTTTTTATTAGAAGGACATCTAAATGAACGCAAAGTAATCATTGAAGAATTTATCCATGGCAAGGAATTTTCTTGTATTGTAATCCGAAATGAAGAAAACAAAGCTATTGCCCTTCCACCTACTGAAATTGTAAAGGGTAAGGAAGTTTTTGATTACCGTTCCAAGTATATGCCTGGATTGTCACGAAAAGAAACCCCAATAAACTTACCAATAGAGGAAATACAAGACATTAGAAAAGAGTGTGAGCGATTGTTTGTGGACTTAGGTTTTCAGACTTATGCCCGGATTGATGGTTTTTTTACACCCCAAAAAGATATATATCTCAATGATCCCAACACAACCTCCGGGATGTTGCCTTCCTCTTTCTTTTTCCATCAGGCAGCAGAGATAGGCTTGAATCCTTCACAATTTTTAACCTTTATTATCCGAACTTCTCTTCAGGAACGATTGGCCGAAAATAAAGACGACGCTTCTTATCGAGAGTTATTGGAATATTTAGATGATAAAATTCTTACCCTTAAGGAGGAAGCGATAAAAAAGCAAAAGATCGGGGTTTTTCTTGGTGGGTATTCTTTTGAAAGGCATATCTCAGTAGAAAGTGGAAGAAATATTTTTGAAAAATTATCAAGCTCAGATAAATACGAACCCATTCCACTGTTTTTAACAGGAAGTGCCGAGAACATTGAATTGTATCAGTTACCAATTAATTTGTTATTAAAAGATAATGCCGATGATATTCGTGATAAAATCTATCATTGGGCCCCCAATTTACTGTTAGATCAAATTAAAAATGAGTGCAAAGATATTACTGCTAAATATGCTTCTGCGGAGGTTGTTTTTAAGCCGGTATCTGCAGCCCTAGAAGGCTTAAGTGATCGAATTGATTTTGGATTTATTGCACTCCATGGGCGGCCAGGTGAAGATGGGCATTTGCAAAGCTTATTTGAAAAAATAGAACTGCCTTATAATGGCTCAGGTGTACAATCCTCTATTGTCACAATAGATAAATACCAAACGCTTCAAACCCTTAAACGCAATGGTTTTACCGTTACTGACCAACAAATTATGGGCAGAGAAGCGTTTGAAGCAGATGAGCAGGCCTTTTACCATAAGATTGAGCAACATTTTAGCTACCCCTTAATAGCCAAGCCTATTGATGATGGATGTAGTTCAGCAGTAAAGGTAATAAGGAGCAGGGAGGAACTTAAGGCCTACTCCCATTTGATGCTGAATTTTCAATTGCAAAACGAAGAAGAGCAAAGGAAAATCCTTAAACTTCGCCCCAAAGAAGAATTTCCTCAGAAACAGGCCATCCTCTTTGAATCTTTAATTCATGGAAGGGGAACCAAGCACTTCCTTGAAATAACGGGAGGTTTACTAACACATTTAAAGCCTGATGGTACAGTTGTATATGAAATTTTTGAGCCTTCAGAGACTCTTGCATCCGGAGATGTACTCTCATTAGAGGAAAAATTCCTGGCTGGTGAAGGTCAGAATATTACTCCTGCCCGATTTGCTAAGGACATGGAAAATCACCGATTTATTTCTGATCAGGTTAAAGAAGATCTGGAAAAAGTTGCTCGAATCCTCAATGTCCAGGGTTATGCAAGAATTGATGCTTTTGTAAGAATATTTGAGGATAATAGCATTGACACCATAGTTGTTGAGGTCAATTCCCTACCGGGAATGACTCCTGCTACCTGCATTTTCCATCAGGCTGCACTCAGTAGTTATAAACCCTATGATTTTATTGATAAAATTATTGAATATGGAAAGCGAAGGTTTGTCCAGCGTTTTTCAATGGATTCTATTGCGGCTACAACTGCAATTGCAGAATCAGAAATAGATAGTCTTAGCCCATCTGTTGAAGAAATACCTAATGAAAATACGATAACAATGGAACAAATGCCAGAGGAAACACCACTTGCTGAACAAGAAAACGAGAAGGCACCTTCTTTCTTCCGTGGCATCTTGAATAATACTCTGGGTTTTCTAAAATCCTCTTACTTTTTGCGGAATTTAGGAGCAATTTTTTTAGTAGTGATTCTATTTTATATTTTCCTCACAGGAGGCCTGGGTTGGTATACCAAGCATGGAGAATCTATGGAGGTTGAAAACTTTACTGGTATGGATTTAAACAATGCCAGAAGGTTAGCCAGAGATCGGAAACTGAGACTCGAAATCATGGACTCTACCTTCATAGTAGGCCGCCAGCCCAATATTGTTATTGAACAAACCCCGAAAAAAGGCTCCAGGGTTAAAGAACGCAGGACGATTTACCTGGTTGTAACTAGAAGTACTCCACCTTTGGTGACACTTCCAGACCTTGTTGGCAATTACGATTATTTTCAATATACAAGGAAGCTAGAGTTAATGGAAGTAAACTATAAAATCAGAGAAAAGATTTTTGATAGAAAACAAGCAGAAAATACAATTTTGCATTGTTATTATAATGATCAAAAGATTACGCAGCGGGACATTCAAAATGGGTATAAAGTTGCCAAGGGAAGTACGGTTGAATTTGTTGTTACTCAAAGGAATACAGGGATGGTCGAGATCCCCAGTCTGGTTTGTGAAAAGTTTGATGCAGCTCGGTTTTTAGTGAATAGCAATAATTTAGCGATCGGTCAGGTTTTTACCAGTTTGGGACAAGAGGCCTGGAATGATGCCTATGTTTATAAGCAGGAACCTGCTGCAGTTTCAGGCAGACAAATTAAAATGGGCACACAGATTAATATTTATTTATCTCCAAATCGCCCTGCTAATTGCCCAAATGATGTGCTTGATGAAGCAAATGACTTGGAAGAAGAACAGTTTTAGAAAGTTATAAATTTTTTCAAATGGATATTAACGTTAAGCAATTAAAAGAAAAAGTTGAAAATGGGGACGACTTTGTTCTAATTGATGTTAGAGAGCCCTACGAACATGAGGAATTCAACATTGAAGGAGAACTTATTCCTTTAGGAAACTTTCCAGGAGTGATCCCTGAATTGGAAGACCGGAAAGATAAAGAGATTATTGTGTATTGCAGGTCCGGAAGAAGGAGTGCTATGGCCCAACATATGCTTCAGCAAGCTGGATTTGAGACGGTAAGAAACCTGGAAGGAGGAGTCATCGCCTGGATAGAAGAGTTTGGAGAGTAAAACTTAAAATATTATAAAGAAGGCTGGCGAAATCGCCAGCCTTCTTTATAATATTTTTAATTTTTCTTCTTTTGTACGATTGCTTCTACACTACGATCATTTATCAGTTCGTTTTTGAGCCGATTTGCTGAAGAATAATCATCAAAACGATCTACTATTACCACTGCGTAGGCACCACGATCAAAGAGATGCATGGCCGCATTCTGATATCCCAATCTTTGGAGTTTTTTAACCTGATTTTCTGCATTCTGTTTTTGTGAAAAAGTTCCAGCGATCACCATATAATCTCCATAACTAGAAGATGAATTATCAAAATTTGAAGTGGGAGTATTATCTACTTCACTGACTGATTTTGTAGAGGAGTTGAAATCGTTTTCTGAAGAAGTTTGTTCTTCTTGGCTGCTTGACTCCTGAAAACCACTGCCATCTTCATCATAATAATCATCATCCTGAGGAGTAATGGAGTTATTATAATCCTCAGAGGGTAAATTAGTGGTAGTTTCATCATCAATACTGTTGGGATTATAAGGATCTTCAACCTGACTAATACGGGAGTTTTGATCCTGCCTGGAATTATTTTGGAAAATCTTAAAAATTAAATAAGATAAAGCTGCAATGCCTATTACTACGATGAAAATAGTAATATAATCAAGTCTTGACATATTGGTGATTGGATTGGTTATCTGGTAAATTAGCAAATATTTTCTTTAGTATGCAAGTGAATGGCCTAAAAAACAAACAATACAGAGGCCTGGTCTATTATACTTCCCATTCAAAATCTAATTCTAAGCCATCATAGCATAATTGAATGTGAGCAGGGAGTTGCTGATTAACCTGTTCATGTAAGCCCATTCTGTGGCTAACATGGGTTAAAAAAGCTTGGCGAGGCTGAAGTACTTCAATTAATTCAAGAGCTTCTTCCAGGTTTAGGTGAGAATGATGAGGGTTATGATGTAATGCATTAAGTATCAGGGTGTCTAGACCTTCCAATTTTGATTTCTCAACAGAATTTATTGTTTTTGCATCTGTGACATAGGCTAAGGAACCCATCCGAAATCCCAAAACAGGAATCTTGCCATGGATAACTTCAATAGGCTGAATCTTGAGATCATCAAACTGTAAAACCTGATTTTTATTGATTTCTTTCATAATGAGGCGCGGGGCTCCAGGATAAGGTTTTTGATCAAATATATAGGCAAATCGACTTACTACATTTTGGATAACTGCTTTAGTGGCATAGATGGGCATATCTTGTCTGGTCATAAAGTTGAAAGGCCGGACATCATCTAAGCCAATAATATGATCATTATGTTCATGCGTCAATAGTACAGCCTGAAGAGAATTAACATTTTGTTGGAGCATTTGAGTACGAAAATCCGGCCCGCAGTCAATAGCAATATTATGATTTTTAAAACTAATCAGAGCAGCAGTTCTCAATCGCTTATCTTTAGGATTTGTTGACCTACAAATTTCGCAATCGCATCCAATAACAGGAATGCCTTGTGAGGTGCCAGAGCCCAGGATTGTTAAAGTTCCTTTTAATAACATAATTTTATTATTCCTTCTCCTTGCTGGTAAAGGATTTTTGTGCCTCCTTATAAAATTTGAGCATTTTAGGGTCTGTTATTTGATCTTTTTCAACAATAATATTTTGAAGTATATCTATTAAACAATCTACCCTCCCTGGAGTATCAAAAAATCGGTTGATAACAGCAACTTTTTTGTCCTGAACAATGCAATAACCCGATTGAAAATTACCCCTTTCATAACGAATATTATAACCTAAAAATTCGAATAGTGCTTCTAACTTTTTTAAAGTGTGCTTTGTAGGTTTTAACATAATCAACGAATTCTGTTTTCTCCCTGGAATGAACATTTTGACCAAAAAATACTTATAAGGCAAATGTCTTCCAATTGCTAAAATTGGAGTCTTCCTAAATAATATTGTTTTTCAATTATTATCTTACAGTAGAATGCTAAAATTAATTAAATCATAATGAAATCATCTACCCTCACTTTAGCCGTTGCAATTATAAGTCTTTTCTTTGTTTTTTCTACTACTACAAGTCACGCCCAAGAACGTTTTAGAGCTGGAGCTATGCTAGGATTTAATCTATCTCAACTCGATGGTGATAATTTTTCTGGCTATGACAAAAAAGGAATTAGCGGGGGGCTGAGAGTGGCTACTGTTTTTAATGATCGTTTGGATTTTATGGTGGAGATGTTGTATACCCAAACCGGAAGCCAGTTTAAAAATAATGGCCGCCCTGTTGATTTTAGTAGTAAGGTGAAGCCTGTTCATATCCGCCTGAATTATGTTGAGGTACCCTTGTTAATTAATTATCACTTTAAGCAGGTAGAAAAAAGACTTTTCCGTTATGAATTTTTTGCTGGCGTTTCTGTAGGGCGACTTATTGGTACTAAAATTACAGAAGATAAATCCATCTCCGGCCGCATGCCTACCTATGCCGATCTGGAAGAAGATTTCAATAAAAACCACTTGGGGGTCGTTTTTGGCTTGAAGTATAATTTTAATAATAATTTTGGAATGGCACTTCGCCATACTTTAGCTGGAACCAGATTATATAAAAATGAGGAGGCGGAAAGCTCTCAGATTTATCAGATGAGAAGCTATTTTCTTAGTTTTCATACCATCTATATGTTTGATATCAATAATTGATGCTATAGTCCTGTGATTCTATGATTTTTTGATGAGTAGATGAGCAAATATGCAAATTAGTAGATGTGCAGATTCGGTGATGCTACAATGCTGTGATTTTATGATGAATAGATAACTATATCATTCTGTGAAATCTGTGAAATTAGCGTGAGAAAAAAGCTCCGATAAGCAACTTTCCAAACAATAAAACAATCCTGAAAATATGCTAGCCAGAAGTTCTTTCATAATTATCTTATTCTTCTTTTTTAATTATAAGAGCGTTGCACAAACTTTTGAAGGTGCTTTGTTATTCGGAGCTAACCTTTCCCAAATCGATGGTGATTTATTGGCAGGTTTTAATCAGCCGGGAATAAATGCAGGTGCCAGGGTTACTATTAATCTTTCTGAACGATGGAAGGGGAGTATGGGTTTGCAATTTGCCCAGGCCGGGAGTAGCTTCAGTAAAGGTGATCCTGCCAATGCATTATATGATAAAATCCGACTAAATACAGTTGAAGTACCTTTACTGATGCATTTTATTGAATGGCGGTTTAGAGTAAATGCGGGTTTAACTTATAGTCGATTGATAAACTATTCAGCTAAAGATGTAATTGGAGGAGACCTAACCGATGATACGTTTTTAAGGGACAATATTTTGTCTTTGGCCTTGGGACTAACTTATCTTTTTAACGAAAAATGGGGAATAGATTTTATTTGGAATAAAAGTCTAACAAATGTTCAAGCTGAAGAAGGAGCCAATACTTTTATTACAAGGAACCTTTCCTTTCGATTAATCTATATTTTATAATCTTTAAGGAAAAAGGATGATTATTCTGATTTTTCGCCCTCCTGTTCGTCCCCCATCTGATTATCATCGTGCAGTTTTTGAAAAAGTTGGTTGAGTCGATACATCTCATCCAATGTGTCATCGAGGAAAAATTCAATATCTGGCATTCGACGCATTTGTTTTTTCAAGCGATAGGCAAGTGATTGTTTGAGGCGATGCATACTATTCTCCATCTCCAGTAATACCTCTTGTTTGTTTTCAGTATTATATACACTCAGATATATCTTAGCCATGCTGAAGTCGGGTGTAATCTTTACATTGGTAACAGTAACTAAAGCTTGAGCACCATATACATAAGTTCCTTCCTGTTGTAAAACGGTGCTGAAATGTCTTTTGATCAGTTCAGCTACCTGCTTTTGTCTAATCGTTTCCATTTTTAAAAGTAACTTTATTTCAGGCATTAACGCATTTTTGCTAGCCTTAGTTTCTTTTTTTTCTTTTTTATCCCATAATTGCTACCACTCCCAGCATTTTTTCTCCTAATCCTTGATCTCCTTGTATTTCTACTTTCTTTAAAGCCTCAGATTTAGAGATTCCCTTAGTAAAAAGGCGCCAGGCTATTTTTTTGTTAATTATCACAGAACACGATCCAGGATAATCACAATTTTTGTAAAGGCCCCAAGAATTTGCAGATCTTACTAGAAACCACTCTCCTAAGTCTTCACTTATGCTGATGCGAATGACCGTGCCCTCCTTGGCCTGTACATCTGAATAATGATGAGGCAATGCCCGAATTAGAGTATCTAAAAATGGATGATACAAAGCATATTGAAGCAATTCTTCATCTCTTCCAAGTGCAAGGCGAATTTGTTGTTGGTGATGAAATTTTTCAGTGTATTCCCTGGCTACATGAAACCAATTAGGAGAGGTTTGTTCCCCAGCCCAGGCCACAGAAAAAATGGCATCCTGGTCCGGGTTAAGAGTTTTTAAATAATCCAGATACCATTGATTACTGATTTCCAGTAAATCCACCAGAAGCGGAGGACTTATTCTTTTGGTTGATTCAATCCAACTATGATTGAGTTGGTTTAAAGCAGCTACAATACTTTTATAATCTGCGACTCCTTCAAAAGAAACACTAAAATGGCGATCACGTCCAGTAGATACTCCACGAAGATTACCATCAAGTAAATGGAGCGCAATGTCATGAATATTCCACAAGGGGACAACGGTTTTCTTTTCCCACTCCTCAGGCTGTAGAGACCTCAAAACCTCAATTAGCTTTTGATCAATTACTGGAAAAAGATCGATGGTATTAATAGCAGTAACTTTTTTCATGATTTTCTGGGAAGATTAATACATAGGATACCCCGGACTTAGTTAAAATTATTGTAGGTCAAGAGTAAAACCTGAGCATATTATTATCACAAGCAAGCTTAAGTTATCCGATAAAATTGGTGACTTCAAACTTTTTTGTATTTTTTGTTTAAAAAATATAGAATTTAAAACTTTAATTTTATTATTTCGGTTGATTATTATGCTGTAAATTAATTTCCTAGATTGCAAAGTAGTAAATTTGATTCTTTCTAATCATGCAAGAAGATATCCTCAGCACTGCAATTGAATATTTGAAGGGAGTAGGACCCAAACGTGGTGAATTGCTGCGAAAGGAACTTGGTATTCATACCTTTAGAGATCTATTATTTCATTTTCCTTATCGATATGTAGATAAAACCAAATTTCAAAAAGTAAGAGATTTGCATGAAGATCTTGGCAATGTACAGTTGAAAGGAATATTGAGAAGATTGTCAAAAGTGGGGGAAGGGCGAAAACGCAGGTTGGTAGGTCGTTTTAGGGACGATACTGGAATGATTGATTTGGTTTGGTTTACAGGAGCTCATTGGCTTGAAAAAAAACTACAGGTAGGCGCTGAATATGTAATTTATGGAAGGGTTAGCAAATATGGCAATCAATGGAATATTGCGCATCCTGAGATGGAATTAATGAATGAAGAAAATCCTCAAAAACCAAAAACTTTTGAGCCGGTATATACCAGTACTGAAAAATTAAATGCTAAAGGACTTGATTCAAAATCCAGGCGGCGGCTGATGGAAAATCTTTTTGAAAAATTAGACCCTGCTGTTTTTGCCGAAAATCTGCCGAAATACATCACAGATAAATTAAAATTACCTCCGCATGCCTTTTCAATGTATCGCATTCATTTTCCCAGGACTGAAACGGAGTTAGAAAAAGTCCGTCTTCGCTTAAAATATGAAGAGCTTTTTTTTCTGCAAATGCGATTGCTTCAAATTAAAAAGAGACGAAAAAAAGAAATTAAAGGCTTTGTTTTTCCTACCATTGGAGAAAAATTTAATCAGTTTTTCCAGCAAAAGCTTCCTTTTGAGCTTACCGAAGCACAGAAACGAGTCCTAAAAGAAATTCGCCGAGACCTTGGAGCCGGTATCCAAATGAACCGTCTTTTGCAAGGAGATGTAGGGAGTGGAAAGACAATAGTAGGATTGATGAGTATGCTTATGGCCATTGATAATGGATTTCAGACCTGTCTGATGGCTCCTACCGAAATTCTAGCCCAGCAGCATTACAACGCCATCCACAATTATTTAGAAGGACTGGATTTAAAAGTAGCCTTTTTGTCTGGTAGTGTGAAAGGCAAAAAACGCAAAGAACTATTGCAGGACTTAGAAGAAGGAACTATTCATATTTTAATTGGTACTCATGCTTTAATCGAAGACCCCGTAAAATTTAAGAATTTGGGACTTGCCATTACAGATGAACAACACCGCTTTGGAGTGGCTCAGCGAGCTCGCTTGTGGAAAAAAAGTCATCCTTTTCCTCCGCATATTTTGGTAATGACAGCAACTCCCATCCCTAGAACTCTGGCCATGACATTGTATGGGGATTTAGATGTGTCGGTGATTGATGAGCTTCCACCAGGGAGAAAACCGATTAAAACCATTCATCGCAATGAAAATCATAGACTTCGAGTGATTGGATTTATGAAGGAAGAAATTGCTAAAGGCCGGCAAATTTATGTGGTGTATCCACTAATTGAAGAGTCTGAAACTTTAGATCTAAAAAACCTGGAAGAGGGGTATGAAGCTTTAAGTCGGGAATTTCCCCTGCCAGATTATAAAATTAGTATCGTCCATGGCAGAATGAAACCGGCTGATAAAGATTATGAAATGCAGCGTTTTGCCAAGGGTGAAACTCAAATTATGGTAGCCACCACTGTTATTGAAGTAGGGGTGAATGTACCTAATGCTTCAGTAATGGTTATTGAGAATACCGAACGCTTTGGCCTGGCGCAATTGCATCAGCTTAGAGGGCGAGTAGGGAGAGGGGCCGAACAATCATTTTGCATCTTAATGTCTAGCTTCAAATTAAGTAAAGAGGGGAAAGAACGTATACAAACGATGGTTAGAACAAATAATGGATTTGATATTGCTGAAGCTGATTTGAAACTTAGGGGACCTGGTAATATTGAAGGGACCCAGCAATCGGGAATTATAAATCTTCGTATTGCTGATCTTGCCAAGGACGGTAAAATTTTGCAAACAGCTCGCGAAATTGCCCTCCGGATCTTAGATGATGACCCTGCCCTGGAACGGCCAGAACACCTTCCTGTCAAGATCTATTTGCAAAAGTATGCCAAAACCATAAAGGGGTGGAGCCGGATTAGTTGATTATTTGGGTTCAAGGTGTGGAGTAAAGAGTTCTATGTTTAGGATTCCAAAAATTTAGGGTTTTCTGTTATTTGATGCTTATTTAGCACGCAGATTTCACAAATATCGCAGATAAGAATTAGTGGAATCTGTGAAATCTGCGTGGAAAAAGAGCTCAAATAAGCAACCTTACCTTGAATGAAGCAATCCCTAACGGAACTCGGAACTTTTACCTACCGAAGTAAAGCGTAGGTAGGCGGAACTCGGAACTTTTACCTACCGAAGTAAAATGTAGGTAGGCAGAATTCTTCTACAACTTTTTCACATTACCCATTCCTGCAATACTTGAGGATACTTTTGGATTACCGGAGTATTTTACCTTTCCCATACCAGCTATGGCTACATCGAGTTTTTCATTTACATCGACCTCGCAATCTCCATTCCCTGAGATGCTTACTGAACAATGTTCAGCAGTTAAACCGGAAGCTCTTACCTTTCCACTACCTCCAATACTGATATTTACGTCCTGGGCATCTCCTGCAAGGTCAACTTTTCCGGCACCACCAATGGAGATGTCAAGGTCACCAAGCCCATTAAATGGAGTTTCCCCTTTTATATTGCCGGCACCACCAATGGCTAAGCCCTTAATTGTTTTTAAACTTATGTATATTTTCAAATCATCGTAGTTTCTGGCTCTATCCTCAAACTCAATATTCCAGCTTCCGTTTTTGACTTCTTTCTTAATATTATCAATAATGTTCTTTTGTCCTTCGATTACAATTTCCTGACTATTACTTTGTGTAAGATAAATATTGGCAGCAATTCCTAGTCCAATAGAATGGATTTCGGATAAATTGATGGTTTCTTTTACTGTAGGTCCTTCCCCATATATTTTTGCTTTAGATTGTCCGTTAAGCAAAGAGATAATACCCAAAGTCAACAAGCAGGTGAAAAAAAGCCTTAGATTTTTCATAAAAATGAATAGGTTTATTTGCAAAATAGTTTTTTCAGATGTAAAGACAACTCGAGATAAGGAAAGGTCGCATTTCTTGGGCATTTTTTAGATCAAGCTATGTACAAATAAGTTGGAATAAGTATTTTTAAGGATTTGAAGTTAACCGGAGGTACAATGAACAGCAAACGCCTGTATTCGCTTGATGTATTTCGAGGAGTAACCATTGCGGGAATGATTCTTGTTAATAATCCAGGAAGTTGGGCCCATTTGTACCCTCCACTTGCTCATGCTGAATGGCATGGAGCTACGCCCACAGATTGGATATTTCCTTTCTTTTTATTTATTGTTGGAGTTGCCATCCCCATTGCTTTAGGAAAAAGGATTGAGCGAGGTGATGGGAGAGTTGAAATATTTTCCAAGGTTTTTTCACGCGCCCTCATCATTTTTGGATTAGGCTTATTACTGGCAGCATTTCCTGATTTTGGGATGGATAGAGAAGTTGGTAGGATTCGACTGGTTCACTATCTATTACTGGGTATTTTTATTCTATGTATTCTTGCAAGGGCAATAATTATCCCTAACCGTGAGGGGTTTTGGGGGAGCAAAAAACTCAGGAGGAATTTTGGAGCCCTTGCCATTATAGTTGGTTTGATTATGATAATTTTAGGTGTTCAAATCTATGATTTATCTCATCTGCGAATACCTGGAGTTCTCCAAAGAATTGCAGTCGTATATGCAATAACCAGCTTATTATTTTTATTTTATTCCTGGGAAAAACTGCTTTGGACAGGATTAGCCTTTTTATTTTCCTACTGGGCTTTACTTAGCTGGGTTCCAGTACCAGGTGGGATTGCTCCAAATTTGGAGCCGGAAACCAATCTTGGCGCCTGGCTGGATCGAGTTATCTTTGGTAATCACCTTTGGAGTCAATCCAAAACCTGGGACCCCGAGGGATTGCTAAGTACACTTCCTGCCTTAGTGACAGGGATTTCGGGTATCCTAACCGGAATGTGGTTAAAAGCAAATCATGAGAGCTATAAAAAGCTAAGTGGTCTATTAGCATTTGGAGTGATTTTGCTAGCATTAGGCTGTATTTGGGATGTTTTTTTTCCTATCAATAAAAAGATATGGACAAGCTCTTATGTGTTATATACCAGTGGAATTGCCTTATTATTTTTTGGGGTGATTTATTGGTTGACAGATATTTTGGGATATTACAAGTGGTTCAAGCCATTTGAGTGGTATGGAAAAAATGCCTTATTTGTTTTTATTTTGTCGGGAGTATGTGCAAAACTTCTATATAAAATTAAATGGTCAGAAGGAGGAGAGACGATTAGTTTAGGAAGGTGGATCTACCAATCGGTATTTACCCCTTTTTTATCAGATATTAATGCCTCCCTGGCTTATGCTATAATGAATGTACTCTTTTTTCTTTTGGTAGCCTATTGTTTATATCGATGGAAAATCTTTATTAAAGTGTAGATGTTGTTATGGAAATCGGAAGTCAAATATTATTTTTCCTAGCTGGTCTTGGTGTTTTTAATGGATTCTTACTGGCTTTATACTTATTTTTTTTTGTTAGACCCAGAAGATGGGTCAATTTCCTTTTTGGATTATTGATGCTAATGCTTTGTATAAGAATAGGTAAATCCTTGTTCTTTATATTCACAGATGTGGCTCGAATTTATCGCCAAATAGGACTTTCTGCTTGTATCATGGTTGGGCCGTTCTTGTATCTCTATATAAAACATTTTTTAAACAAAATTAAGACACCAAAGAATGTTGACTGGGTACATATTTTGATTCCCCTGTTTTCGATTATTTTGATTGGATTCCTTCGACCCTATGAAGCCTATCCTGAGTTTTGGAATAATTTCATGGTTTTGTCAATTTATGGTGTTTGGTCAATTTACATGATTGGCACTTTTTTCTTAGTTTTTCCATTGATTCGAAAGGGGATAAAAAAGCAGATTTCATTTAAGGAAGGATGGATTCTTCTGATATATTCTTGCATACTGATATTGTGTATTGCTTATATTTTGGCTTATTATGGCTTCCCTTATTTATCTGGACCACTATTATTTTCCTTGATATTTTATGTTTTGATTGCCTTTCTTGCCAACAAAAAAAGCAGAATGCTGATCATGTATGATGAACCAGTTAAATACCAAAATCAAAAAATAAGTGAGAAAAAAGCGGAAGATCTAATTAATCGCTTATCTGGCATTATGCAAAACGAGCATTTTTATTTAAACCCTAAGATAAAATTAGCTCAAATTGCTCAATCTATAGATTCTACCCCGCATGAGCTGTCGCAAGTAATTAATAATCGATTGGGGATTTCTTTTAATCATTATATAAATGAATTTAGAATAAAAGCAGCGTGCCGAATGTTACAGGAGTATGATCATCTAACAATTGAAGGGATAGGCCGAGAGGTGGGCTTTAATTCCAGGACTGCTTTTTATGCAGCTTTCAAAACAATGATGAATCAAACACCAGCACAGTATAAAATGCAGCTAAAAAAATCTTTGCAGTAAGGTCTTGTTTATCTGCAAATGATGAATTTTTTAAGATTTCAGACATTCTAAGTACAAAAAATAGGATGCTACTTTATAACCTTGTTCACAATTATAAAAGTGCACATTTTGGGTAGTAATAATCGTGCATATGATAAGCCTTTGCCACATATTTGAGGCATGAAAAAATAAGGCATTATGATACGATTATTAACGGCTCTATTTACGGGCACTTTTTTGTTAGGACTAACATCTTGTGAGCAGAAAACCTTAGAATACAAAGCACCCAACCCTTATAGGGAGCTTATTCTAGACAGTCTGGCTCATCCCTGGAGCATTGCTTTTATCAATGAAAAAGAAGCATTTATTTCGGAAAAAGACAGGGATTTGCTCCGAGTGAATCTAGAAACAAAACAGAGATATCCCATCCAGGGATTTCCCAAAGATCTCTATACTCCTTTTGTAATTAATGTAAGCGAATACCTTCCAAGACGTTATCCTACCTCATTAGATGGAAAAAAAATCTATGCTAATGCAGGAATCCTGGATGTCATACTTCATCCTGAGTTTGAAGAAAATAATAGAATATTTATCTCTTATGTATCTCGCATTGATAAGACTTTTGCCCTGAAGATTATTAGTGCAAGGGTTGTTAATGACTCTTTGAGTGATATTCAAACTCTTCTTAATCCGGGCCCATATGTGCCTGGAATCTGGCATTTTGGCGGAGGTCTATGTATTCAAAACAACCATTTATTTATAACGGTAGGGGAGCGCTTGTTTTTTGAAGATTTTAAAGAAGGGCTTCCAATAGCTCAGGACATTACTGATGCCCGAGGAGCAATTTACAGACTCAATCTTGATGGGAGTATTCCAGATGACAGTCCGGATTTGGGACTAGGTTCAATCCCTGGGATGTATGCTTTTGGTATTAGGGCAGCTCAGGGAATCACGGTTAGACCAGGTACAGAAGATATCTGGTTTAGTGAACATGGTACTATTCAGGGAGATGAAATCAATATATTACAAGCAGGGGCTAATTATGGCTGGCCCAATATTACTTCAGGCACTTGGCGTTCTCCAGGTTATAAACCGGATTCTTTAGAGAATCCCACCTATACTGATCCACAGCATTATTGGTTGCAAACGGTTGCCCCTACTGGTCTTGCCTTTTATACCGGAACTGAATTTCCTACCTGGAAAGGTAATTTAATGGTGCCTGGACTGTCCAGAGGAAGTTTGTGGCGAATGGTGTTGAGTGGTAATTCTATAGTTAGCGCTGAAGAACTCTTTATTGGTGAGCATATAAGATCAAGAAAGGTTATGCAAAGCCCGGATGGTCATTTATATCAATTAACAGATGAAGACAATGGTAAATTATTTCGAATTATAAATAAAAAATAACGATATGAACTTTAAAGATTTAATCCCCATTTTGTTCCTGTTTGCCAGCTTAAGTGTTTATGGTCAAAACAACGAAGATTTGATCCGACACACCATTCAAAATTATTTTAATGGGACTGCCTATAATCATCTGAGCCAAATAGAGGCTGCATTTTATCCTGAGGCAGACTTGTTTCTTGAAGGTAGAGATGGAGAAATACGTAAATTTACAGCTGCAGAGTATATTGCCCTCTTCAAAAAAAATGAACCTGGAAAATTTGGAGGTAGATACAGCAAGATACTGTCTATTGATATTGAAGGTAATTTAGCTCAAGTTAAAGCTGAAATTCTTGTTCCTTCCAGAAATAGACGGTATATAGATGTTTTTATCATGAAAGAAGTCGAAACTAGTAAATGGCAAATTATCAGTAAAGCCGCAAATAGTAGCTTGATAAAAAAAGAGTAGATTTTCTATAGATATCCTAGGTGGGGTAAAAGGTGAATAGGATTAGGTGGTGCTTTTAGTTCTTATTTCTTCAAAAATATCTACCAGAATTAGATCTCCAGAGGGCTCAATGCCATATTCATCTTTTATCTTTTTTAAGGTCTCTTCATTGTCCAAACCAAAGTCCCAAAGACAACTTCTATCCGAAATAAAACAATCATAATAATTCATCTCAATTATCTTGTCAAAAAAATCTACAGCAATATCTTCCAGAGTAGTGATTTTATCGGTAGACGCAAATTGTAGAGGTACCTTTGTACCTGGCCTGGGAAGGGTATTATTTTCCTTAAATTCAATAAAGCGTTGTTTTAAAATACCAATGGCTTCTTTGCTGGTTTTCCCATGAGCAACAAGGCCATGCCAATTGGTGAACATTGCACCATATTGAATTTCTTCCTGGGTAGCATTAGGGTTTCTCCAGGTCTTTATAGGATAATCTTTAAAGGCCCAATCTGACTTGAAAAAAGAAGCCAGGTACTTATAATTTGCTTTGACTTGATTTAGTATTTGCATACGATCTAATAAAATGATATCAGTGACTTAATGCAAATAAATAACCCAAGCATAAAGTGAAAAAGTTCAACTACTCTCCAAAAAATATTGAATTGCACAAAAATATGATGGCATTTTCAGTTTAATATGATCACAGGGCATCTGCTCATCTGCAAATTTACTCATTCGCAAATCCACTCATCAAACCTCCGCCAGATATTCATGAACAAACTTAATAGCCATTGCTCCCTCACCAACAGCAGAGGCAACTCGATTCATGGCCCCAGCTCTTACATCACCTGCTGCGAAGACTCCAGGCAAAGAGGTTTCTAAAAGATAAGGTTCTCTTTGCCTTTTCCAGGATTTTGCAAAATTCTGGTATTGGTACAATTCTTTACCCGTTTCTAAAAAGCCTTTCGTGTTCCTGATGAGGTGTTCATCCAACCACTCTGTATGTGGCCGTGCTCCAATAAAAATAAAAAGAGCATCAGCATTGGCTTCAAAACAGCTTTCATCCTCCATGTTTTCGATCACCAATTTATCTAAATGATCTTCTCCAATAGCCTCTTTCACCTGCCGACGACCATGTACTTCAATATTTTTGATACTGTCAATCTGATCTATTAGATAGGAAGACATAGTGGCAGTTAGATCAGGTTTTCGGATCAAAATATGGACTTTCTGGGCAAATTGAGACAGATAAACAGCCCCCTGTCCGGCTGAATTACCACCACCCACAATATAAACCTCTTTATTGCGGCAGGCATTTGCTTCTGTCATTGCGGCTCCATAATAAATTCCTGCACCCGTTAAATTTTCAGCTCCTGTAACTGGAAGTTTTCTATAGTCTACTCCTGTTGTGATGATGACTGATTTAGTCATTATGGTATCTCCTGTGGCCAGGCTGAGTTTTTTGTAGTCCCCTTCAATTTCAATTTTGGTTACCTCCTGTGGCAACATGAATTCAATCCCAAAACGTGTTGCCTGGGTAATTGCCCTTCTAGCCAAGTCAGCTCCACTTAATCCTTTGGGAAAACCCAGATAGTTCTCAATTCTGGAACTGGTTCCTGCCTGCCCGCCAGGTGCTCGTCGCTCTATGAGTAAGGTTTTTAGACCTTCAGATCCACCATAAACACCCGCTGCAAGACCCGCTGGCCCAGCACCGATGATGACTACGTCATAAAGATCAGATTTTGCAGTAGGTTGAAGTCCTATCTTAGAAGCTAAATCCTGAATATTAGGATCTGTAAGATGAGTTCCATCTTCAAATACTACTAAAGGAAGTTGCTTGCGATCCAGCTTATATAAACCCAATAATTCTTCCCCTTTAGGATTAGATTCAATGTCAACCCATTGATAAGGACGTAAATTACCAGCCAGAAAATCCTTTATTTTATGAGATTTTGGGGAATATTGGTAACCGATAAGCTTAAGACCGGTAAACTCTGGAAAGTGTTGAATATGCCACTCATCCAGAAGGTCATTAAGTACTGGATAAAGCTTCTCTTCTGGAGGATCCCAGGGTTTCATCAAATAATAATCCAGTTGTACATCATTGATGGCTTTGATAGCAGCAGCGGTGTCAGAATAAGCAGTTAGCAATACTCGCTTGGCAGCTGGATAAAACTCTTTTGCCTGTTCCAGAAAATCCACTCCCAACATCTCTGGCATACGTTGATCAGATAAGAACAAGGCAATTTCCTCCCCCTTCTTTTTTAATTCTACCAATGACTCCAGTGCTTCATTAGCAGAGGAGGTACTGATAATGCGATATTCTTTTTTATATACAGAGCGAAGATCCCTTCTTATTGACCTCAAAACCTGAGGATCATCGTCTATGGAAAATATAATGGGTTTTTTGTCTTCTGCCATTTTTTGGTTGATAGTTAATGGTTAATAGGTTAATAGTTAATAGTTAATAGTTAATAGTTAATAGGTTATTAGGTTAATGGTTATTTGTTATTCATCAATAGTAGGGAATTAATTAAACCATTCTTTTCCTTGATCTAGTCTGAAGAGAAAATTGCTAAATGAACTACCTATTTCAATATGATCCTCTTTGTCCAAGCTTATGAAAGGAGAAAGAACAATTCTGATTGAATGCTGATGTTCTATTGCTATAAATTCTCCTGAACCATTTCCTCCAATTCCTAATGTGTTAGTGAAAGATTCGAAAATACAATAGTCAGTGTTAAAACCTATCAAATCTTCCAAACTCAAAAGCCGAACATATTCATTTCCCAGGAAGGTTTCATAGCCTAAAAAGTGCTTTAAAAAATACCGGTAGTCATCAGGTAACTGAAAATCTATCTTATTTTCAAACAGCTTAATCTCTTTATCAATGAGTTTTGTTCTTTTTGGCCAATTATATTTTCTTAAAATTGTTTTTATTTCTTCCATTATGGAATTGAATATTAAACCAAATTTTTGTGTAACTCCCATCTACTCATCTACTCATCTACTCATCTACTCATCTACTCATCTGCAAATCTGCAAATCAATTAGGTTGGGAAACAAAGTTTAAAACAAGTTCTACCTGGACGAGATTCTAAACCTATCGTTCCATTATGACGGTTCATCACTCGCTTTACAATATCCAGTCCCATTCCTGTGCCCTTACCCATGGCTTTGGTGGTAAAAAATGGATCAAAAACCATAGTTTGTTCTTCTTCTGGTATGCCTTTTCCAGAATCAATTATTTCTACACAAATATAATGTCGTTCGGTATAGGTTCTGAGAGTAAGGGTGCCTCCTTCATCCATAGCATCGATGGCATTATCAATTAAATTGGTCCATACCTGATTTAATTCCCCTGGGTTAGCCTTCAGCTTAGGAAGATCTGGAGTGATGTCCTTAGCTATTTCTATCTTTTTTTGTTTGATCTTGTGCTTGAGCATTATGACCGTTGATTTAATCCCATCATGTATATCAATGGATTCTCTGGCTGTGCCTCTATCCATATGGGAATAATTTTTTATAGCTCCAATAAGGGAAGCAATACGTTCAGAAGACTCCCGAATATCACATACCAATTTTTCCAGAGAAAGAGTACTTTCCATCCATCCCATTAGTGGGGGAATATGACGGCCGGAAATAATATCTTCAATTGCATCCAAATCTTCAACGGTAACTCCAAAATCTACAAAGGTATCCGCGATATCTTCAGCCTCTTCAATGTCATGATCCTCCAGCCAATCCAACAGATCATCGGTTGCTTCTTCTTTTTCAAGAAGACTTAACTCAATGGTATTTAAGTTCTTTAATTTGGAAAAAATAATGGCGTTAATGGCATCTGTTTCTTCCGGAGTAATTTTCATGGTAATTACCTTCTTGAATTTCTCTGGAGTAGTATGTATTTTTTTATATAAATCAGATACATCACGAACGATTGCAGATGCAGGATTATTTAATTCGTGTGCCAAACCAGCGGATAGCTTCCCTAAAGAGGTTAATTTTTCGGTTTGGAAGCGCAGTTGAGAAAATTCTCGTATTCGGTTAGACATGGTAGCCACCAGATTTTGAGTTAATTCATAGCTGACATTTACCATCTCAATAAAATGCTCCTTATGTAATTCCAAAACCTCACAATCTTCCAGGACCTTACCAAAAGCTTTTGCTTCCTTCATTCTGCTAAAAGGCAAAATACCAGTGACTTCTCCTCCTTCTATTAAACCCATTTCATGCCGGGATCCTAGCCGTTCTACTTCAATGGAATATTTACCTTTCATTATTATTTGCATGTGATTGACAGGGTCGCCAGGGGAAAAAATCATTTCTCCAGCCTTATAACAATTATATTCTGATTTTTCAATCATCCATTCCAATGCATGATCCGGGATTCCTTTAAAAGCTTCAAATGATTGTAAATCCTTTATTAATTGATTGGTTTTGCTAATAACTTCCATATCTATTGGGTAGTGGGTATTGAATAATGAGTAATGAGGTTTTAAACCTCAATCGAATTATATACATACAAAAAGAGGTTTTAGTTTAAAGATAAAGCAGTAGCCCGACTTTATCAAAGGATAATTGCCGGGTACCGCGATATATAACAGCAAATCATGGAAATATTTTGGGCTAAATACTTTCTCTAAGCTTTACTATTTGCCGGTAAGTGCTACAAATTCCTCCACCACAACCTCTGGCAGGGTCCGCTTTACTCCGTTTTTATCATCAAAAGAGCGATAAACCAATTTGCCCCTAATGGCAACGTGCTTTCCCTTGCTTAATAATTGAGCCATTAATTCGGCAGTTTTTCCCCAGGCAATACAATTGTGCCACTGAGTTTGCTGAATTCTTTCCCCATCCTGTGACTTGTAAAATTCATTGGTAGCCAACCTGAGTTTGGTTAAGCATTTTCCATTTTCAAAAGTCTTGTTTTCAGGATCCTTTCCAAGGTTTCCAATAAGGGTAATACTGTTTCTTAAATTGTTCATAATACTTGGTTTTTTAGTGAAATGTGTTTAAATGAATTCAATGGCAATATGCAGGTCTTTAAATGAACTAGTCGTATAATTTCCGTTTAATGCCGTTTGTAGCCGGAAGTAGCCGTTTACCACTACCAACTTGTCCATAAAATTGGAGTACTCATCAAAAAAATGAGAGTAGTTGATCGAAATGAATTAATTAGCGTAGTACTTTGGTTTTTGGTAGTCTGGTGATGTAGTAGTCTGGTGGTCTGGTAGGAAAGTGATTAAGGGGATGTTTGATTTTATAAGAGGAGAAATAATTCTACATTCCTATAATTAGACAACTTGATTTGGCTCTCCATTTTGTTTATTACATATTTCAACTAAATTGGAACCAGATATTCAGAAAAAATAATTTCCCATAAAACTAAATCAAAAGATCCCATAAAACCATCCAACTACTGTAACACTAGACTACAATAACACTATACTACTATATAACTAAATCATAAACCTAATTTCAGTATTCAACATGTCAAGAGAACCTAAAGGATTAGTTAAAGAAAGTATTGACCACCTTCAATTGACCCTCAAAAAGCATGTTCAAGCTTATGCTTTTATTCAAAAACATAAGATTTGGAAAGGCTTTTGGGAGTATGGTTGGGTGGCTCGCATTTTGATGGTTCTGGCCATTTTGGCTGGCCTCAAATTTCTTCAGATCTATTTTCAATGGCTTGGAGATGCTTATGATTCGGATCCACTTACCGCATTGGGGAGTATGGGAGGAATGATGTGGGAAGCAGTAACACAAGAATATAATTTCTTCTTTGCCGGCGGTATGAAATATGTGATCATCATTTTTATGGAAATTGTTATTTATCATGCCAGCCGTAAAACTGTAAAATTACTTACTGGCCGAGATGAAGAAGCTACCTTTAAAAACTTTATGAAAGCTCAAGTGCGAATGATAAAGGTAAGTTTTCAATCCTGGATTATGGAAATCATCTTTACAACCTTGATCGGTATTGCATTTTCATTTTCTATTTTTGCCTTCTTCTCATTCCTGAAGCCAGTATTGATTTTTGGAGTTCAATGTTTCTTCCTTGGCTTTGCGGTTATGGATAATTATAATGAGCAGTTTGATATGACCATAAAGGACAGCCTTAAATTGTCCAGAAGATTTTTTGGAGTTGCTATCGGTACAGGCCTGGTTTTGCAAATATTTTTTGCTATTCCAGCTTTTGGGCCCATTGTAGGGCCTTTCCTGGCAGCTGTTGCCGTATGTTTGGTGATGTATGAATTAACAGACCTTCATCTTCGACCTGCTCCAGAACCAGTGGTGGATCGGGTTCAGCGAGATGATTATGTATAAATGGGTACTGAGTAATGGGTAATGGGTATTGAATAGTGAGCACCAAATCAATTCTAATCTAAGTACTAAATACCCATTACCCACTACCCAATACTCAAATTCAGCCTTGGCTTCGCTTTTAACTTAAAGATGAGGTATTAATTCCTCAAATAATAAAACCCGACTGACTGTGAATAGGAAAAAGCGGATGGAGCTAACAAACTTGTTTGATCAAGCAAGAATGTTGGTAAAAGCCGGAGCTTTAACAGAGCTCCATAAAATGATTCAGAACCATAGTGAGCTGGTTCACCTACGGGATATTCCCGATAATCGCGGTATGCAAAATACACTTTTGCATGAGGCTACAGGTATGGGGGAACTGGACTGGCCAGAAAACGCGGCTAAAATTGTCAGCTTGCTCATCGAAAATGGTTCGGAAGTAGATGCTACCGAACAGTTGGATAGAGGAGAAACCCCCCTACATCATGCAGTTAGTGTAAATAATGTTGAAGTTGCTGAAGTTCTGTTAAAAAATGGTGCAAACCCGGAAAAGACCGGCCGTTTTGATGGCACCTTAGATACTGCCCTGGGCTATGCTTTATTCTATGGCACTGATAGCCGATTAAAACAATACTTCAGAAATTGCCCGGATTTGCTTATCGATTATGGTGCCAGAGTATTCCTGCCTTTTGCTGCTGCTATGAATAAAATGGAAGACCTCAAAAATGCTTTTAAAAATAAAAATACACTGCATCCTGGCGTAGGGAAAGCCGATGATGCTACCACCATTCAACAATCCTTTCTCTTTGCTTGTAAATATGGTAACATAGAAGCTGCGGATTATTTATTACAACATGGAGCCAAAATCAATGCCTGTATTCCATTTTTTAATCAAAAGGCAACTGGCCTTCATCTGGCTTGCGAAAGTAGAGATCTGGTTGATATGACTCGTTTCCTTTTAAAAAAAGGAGCAAATCCTAAATTAAAAGACGGAGTGTTTAATGCTACTGCTGAAGGATGGGCCATGTTCTGTGGGCAAGATCAAACTTATAAAATCTTGCGGGCATATAAACGATGAATTGGTAATGAGTATTGAGTAGTGGGTAATGGGTAATGGGTAATGGGTATTGGGTATTGGGTAATGGGTAGATTTATCTTAATACCCAATACTCATTACCCACTACTCCCCAATAGCGTATACCAAAGCATAATCCTCAACAAATTGATAGGCCAATTCATACTTCTCAACTAGGTTGCCTTTTTGAATTCGCCCGGTAAAAATTCCTCCTTGTTTTTGAAATTTAAAAGGTTGGATCAGAATATGCTTACAAAAGTCTAATTGCCTGCGTCCATAAGCCTTGTATAAAGCTTCCTTTGCTCCCCAGTATACATGTAAGTGCCAAAGCCTAAAGTTAAGATCGAGATTTTGAGTTTCTTTTTTACTGAGAAACTTGTGGGTGAGACGATCAATTTTTGAAACAAACTGCTGTATATCCACTCCAACTTTTGAGGGAGCAGCAATAGCAGCTGCAATCTTACGGGAATGACTAATAGAAATCTGAAAATTAGAATTCTCTAAATGAGGTTTTCCAAACTCATCCTTCCAAAATATCCCCCTTTTTTCTCTACCAGACATTCTGTGAATTAACATACGAGCTGCCAACCATTCTACCCGCCGATGACCCTGAATTTTATCCAGTTGTGATTGTTCTTCTTGAGACAGGTCAAGTTGACTTAAGAACCATGATTCTTCCTCCTCTATAGCCCAAAGCCCGAGTTCACCCTTTTTTTTGAGATCTTTATGTAGTAATATTGGCATAGCGATTTAGGATAGCAACTAAAACAAAAGTAATCTGTTGAACTGGTAAAAGAAAATAATTCAGCATGTCTCCATTATTAAAAGTTGAAAAATTACATCAACTCACCGGGCATAATGCCTCCATTTTTTGTGTTTCATCCTCATCTGACGAGGCCCGATTCCTTTCTGGAGCAGGAGATGGCTGGTTGGTAGAGTGGGACTTCAATAAACCTGAAATGGGACGTCTTTTAGCAAAAGTGGAAACCCAGATTTTTACCCTTAAGGCTTTGAAAAACACGGACTTGGTGGTAGTGGGGAATATGAATGGTGGAGTACATTGGCTTGATCTTTCCAATCCAGAGCAGACAAAAAATATCGCACATCACCAAAAAGGAGTTTTTGACATTTTACAGCTTTCAAACCGAGTCCTTACTGCTGGTGGAGAAGGCTTGCTAAGCAGATGGAGTATCGAAGAGAAAAGAAGCCTGGATAGCCTTCACTTGACCAATCAGAGTCTTAGAAGCCTGGATTATTCTCCTTTAAGGAATGAAATAGCTGTTGGCGCCAGCGATCACAACATCTACTTATTGGATGCTGAAAATCTTCACATTCGTGAAAAATATGAGCAGGCTCATGATAATTCAGTGTTTACCGTTAAATACAGTCAAGACCAGCAACGACTTTTCAGTGGAGGCAGAGATGCTATGCTCAAAGTTTGGGATTTAAATCAGCATAAAAATATAAGTGCCCAGGCTGCGCATTGGTATACCATCAATGATATTTCCTTATCTCCTGAAGGCAATTTGTTAGCTACTGCCAGCCGTGACAAAACCATTAAAATCTGGGATGCTCAATCTTTTAAACTTCTCAAAGTTTTAGATACCACCAGAGATGGCTGCCATGTTAACTCTGTGAATCGATTATATTGGAGTTCATTTAATGATACTTTAGTATCTTGTAGTGATGATCGAAGTATGATTATGTGGAAAATTGACAGCTTATAAGCATAATCTTATATTCCTTTTGATAAACCTGAAAGCATCTCAAAGTTTTGACCCCTACTATTAAATTCGGAACACTTGCTGGACTGTTGCTTTTTGCCAAAACATTATTGCCTCACCTTATCATAGGTATGGAATTCGATGTAGCAACTTTCAATTGGGTGGCAAACCTTCTTATTCCGGCCATATTCATTTTTGTAGGTATTCGTGCCTTTATAAATAGCCCACCCCCACGACCCGTTTACAAATATTTAAAAGGAGTTCAAATCGGATTAGGTATTGGTGCATTGGGAAGTATTTTTTATGTGCTTTTGTTTAACCTGTGGTCTTCCATAAATCTGGCAAAAACCTTTACCCTGTCTTCATTAATGAGCGATTTATTACATGTTTTTCCAAATTGTATAATTTTGGCTTTAATCATTCCTATTCTATTTTTTAATAAAAAAGAAAATTGGAGTGATTTGGATCAAGATCAACAAATCCTGGACAAAAATTTGTAATAGATGCTGCTGTTTGCTAAACTCAAATTAACTTTCTAGTTTTGCCCTCATTGAATAAATGTAGATGGCAAAAGGTAGAAAGTAAAAAGATTTTATGCACCAACGAAGCGAGGTTAGTTAATTGATTTTTCTTGGTCTATCTTTCTACCTTTTACTTTTTGCCTTCTACTAAATCGTTTTACATGATTTTATCTGATAAAAAAATCCTGGCATGTATTGAAGCAGGAGAAATTATTATTGAACCTTTTAAAAGAGAATGCCTGGGTACCAACTCTTATGATGTTCATCTAAGCAAATACCTTGCTCGATATAAAGACCATATTCTGGATGCCAGAAAGCATAATGAAATTGAACATTTCGAAATCCCGGAAGAGGGCTATGTTTTACACCCTAACACCTTATATCTGGGCGTTACCCAGGAATATACCGAAACCTATAATTCTGTACCCTTTTTAGAAGGTAAATCTAGTGTAGGCCGTTTAGGGATTGACATCCACGCCACTGCAGGGAAAGGGGATGTCGGATTTTGCAATACCTGGACGCTGGAAATAAGCTGCACTCACCCTGTAAGAGTATATGGCGGAATGCCCATCGGACAACTCATTTATTTCATGGTAGATGGCGAGATTCAGAATTATTATAATAAAAAGAAAAATGCCAAATACACTACCCGCACCGATAAACCCGTAGAGAGTATGATGTGGAAAAATAAGTTCTAATGATGTGAAACAATCACCTTTTTATTGGCAATTCCATCCTCATTTCTTATTTGAAGAAAATAAATCCCATTACTCCAATTGAAGGTTGAAACTATTAGATTTTCCTGACCACTGCCAGCTAAATTTTGCTGAAATACTTCCCTTCCCAGTGGATCAAAAATCTGTAAAGAACTTAAACCAAACTGTTCAAGATTCATATGAATGTTCAATTCCAGGTTAACAGGATTTGGAAATACATTTAAGGAAATTTGATCCTCTATGTCATTAACATTGCTAAGAAAAGAGTCGTCGATAAGAATATCAAATTGTTGCTTATCAACCCAACCTCCTTCAGGGTTACTTACTATAAAAGAAAAATCATCTTCCTTAATCCCATTATCAATACTTTCATAATTAAGTAAACCTCCATTTATCTCTTCCTGAGTAAAATAATCACCAACCTCAAGAATAGTCGTTCCTAGTAATAGATCACCATTATCAGGAACACTAAGCAGGACATATTTTAAGTCAGAATCAGAGAATTTCTGATCATCAAAAAGCAATAAACTATTATCAATAACCCTGGTTATTCCCGGAGCAGTTTTTAAAGTATCGTTTACCAACAGAGAAGGGGCAGTTGGATTTAGCTCACTACAAAACTCAATCGACCATTTCGATAAACCTCCTGAGGCACCAAAACCTGACTCTACAACCTGGACTCTCAAGGTCCAATCACCAGCCGCTGTAACTCCTATATATTGCATTAATGAATCAACGGGCTTAAAGGGAAGACCATCATCCGGTGGACAACTTATCTCTTCATTGGCCTCATCATCAAAGCCCGATAAAAACCTAAGGGTATTGCCACAATCCTGATCATAAAGGACAGCCTCTTGCCCTTCAGGACTAACCAGTGTAAATCGCAGGCTCTTGATGGGCTGATAATTTACATCGATAAGGGGAACATTAAGGTCCTCAATAGCTCCTCCTTCTGGTACTGTTATGGTTGACTCTATTGTAGGCCGGCCCGTTCCAGAAATATTGATTGGAACATCATTTGCATCATAGGTTCTGCAACTGGAACTGATGGTTTGAAAAGCTTGGGCTTCCGTAAAATTTCCTGATCCACAAATTGGATTATCTCCTCTGATTCGCCAATAATAAATCGTATTTGGAGCTAACAGGTTCTCTATCCTGAGCGTTGTATCATTTAACTGGCTTTCACTGTAAATGATGCTATCTCCAAATGCTGGATTGGTAGCTAATTCAAAGGTATAGCTGCTGGCATCCGGAACGTCAGTCCAACTAAAATCAACCAATTGTGGAAGAACACCCCTGCTTCCTTCAGAAGGTTCTAGCTGAGCTAGGCTTGAATAATCAAAGGCTCTGGTAATTAGCCTAATATCTCTATAAGAAGTGTCTATTCCTGGATTAGTAATTTGTACTTGCAAATCAAAGGTGTCATTAACGACCTCATTAATGTAGATTTTTAGCTGAACTTCAGAAAGTTCTTCTTGCGGTATTACATTTACATTAGAAAATTCAACCACCGTTTCTTTAGGTAAATCGCCAATTAAATTAAATGAGATCTGATCCTGAAAACCCATAAGAGAACCATACTGAATGGTATACTCAGCTGGTTCAGGCAGACATACCTGAGGAATGGCGGCAGGGCTAATATTTAAAAAATAGGTAGGGGAGGAGGGAGGCCATATTTCAAAATTGAAATCTGAAACAGCATAAAATATATTATCTGCAGCCTCAACCATAATTCTTGCTGTTTGGGTAATTTTATTGGGAATAACAATCATGGCAGAGCCATCATTTGGTGTGTTTTCCACTAAAACTCTGTCAAAATTTTGTCCACCATCTGTTGATAAAAGAATATTTACATATTGGCTGTTGACCAATTCATTATCTGTATTTGCAACATCCCATTTTATTTCTCTTAATTCTCCTACTTTCCATTGTATTCCAGCCTGACTTGGGGTCATAACCTGGAAAGGCCCAGCTGTGCTGGTGGACATAAAACTGACATCGTCCCAGTCTACAGCACCAGATTCGGGATTATTATCCCTGACCGTGCATCTAAAGGTCATGTTTCGATCATAAGTTGGCAGAACCTCTGAGCGATCAAACTCTTTTTCGACCACCTTGGCTAAATCAGGAAAATATCTTATCGCTGAAGGGCTTGGAGGAAGAGATCGAAATAAAGGAGAATTGCCTGATGGAGAACCGGGAGGACTGTTAACAGGCCCCAAGTCAAACTGTTCCCAACAATAAGTTAAAGAATCTGGGTTGGGATCTGTGGCTTCTGCAACAAGTTTGAAAGGTGTAGAAATGGGGATATAAAAACCACTTTTTTGAGGAATAAAAATTTCGGGTGCCAGATTGCTGGTAGGAACCAATTCGGCACAGGATCGTGCGGATCCATTTCGAGTCAGAAATAACATTTGTTGTAAGGAAACAGTATGAAAATAATCATCAGCCGTATTTTGTAAATTATTTACGGAATTAGAGCAAATACCAGCATAGGACATAATGGTAGTGCCGCCACCTGGCTCATAAGAAGTGGGTTGAAAAATATTGTGACAACTATTAAAGGAATGGGTCGCTCCAAATTGATGTCCTACTTCATGGCCGAATATGGCGATGGCGAATGGATCACCCTCCGGATTTGGCATAGTAGAAACTCCTCCTGCTTTCTGTACGGTGTTTACACAGACTACCCCAGTATTTGCGATGCCGTTCAGGGAGGTATTGGTACCCACTACATGCCCTAGATCGTATTTTTGAGCCCCAAAAGCAACACTAAGGTAATTGGCATTTTCGGAAAGCATGGCATTTGCATCGCCATTGCTATAGGGGTCAGTAGCAGAATCCAGAAAGATGATTTGGTCATTATCTTCTGGTAATTCAAAAGTAATTCCCATATCACGTTCCATAACCTGATTCAAACGATTGACTAAAATAACAATCGCTTCTAAGGCCTTTTCTACTGTTCCACCATGATAGGCAGTATATTCTCCTGTTGCCGCCACCGCAATGATGTATTTTCTTAGAGGAAGGGTATTTGATTTTTCTGGTCTTGCCTCAAAAAACATTCGCATCATTTCATTCTCTAAAGCTCCATTATAATCACTCTTAGTATCACTCAAAGCACAATGTAATTTAAAACCATGTCCGGGTTTGATGTTATTACGAATGTTATAGCTGATGTATTGATTTTTTTGTCCATTTGGGTGTGGATCAATAAAGTAAGTACCTTCCGGACTCCCTATAATAGCATGAAAACCTTTACTTGTCCAGCTCAACCGTGCAGTATGTGCAAGACCATCTACGCTTACAGCTTTATAGGTTTGAATGGATGGATATTTTTTTGCCAGTGATTCTGGTATAATTGGAGAGGAGGATATTCTAAATTTTGCTACCCGTTTTTCGCCTAAAGGTAAACTGATAATAGGCTGCTTATTTGTCTTTTGAGTAAAAGTTTGATTTAAGACCGCTTGTAGGGATGCTAAGTCTAAATGAAAATTAAATGTTTTTTGCCATGGCAAGGCCTCTTGCTTGGCTTTCAGTTGATTTGCTTCAGCTGCATTCAAAGGACGCCAGTTAGTTTCAAAAGTTTGTGATAAAAGGAAATGGATGGGCCCTGCCACCATCAGTAGCGTAAATAATATGGATCTCATGTAAGGAATTTATTTAGCCTCTCAAATTTAATGTTGTCATAATGATCTATCAAAGATAGAGACAATTACTGGATTTGTAAGTAAAGCTAATGACATTATTGGATGTGATTTATTGATCCTATGATATTGTGAATTTCGGATGCTCTGATGTGAAAATATGTAGATAAGGAAATGTGAAGATGTGAATACTGCTTTTTGTGAAAATTATTTTTGAATAGATACGGTTAAATCCAATGCCAAAATCAGAGAATTATAATATCATAGGATTACAGCATTAAAAAATAGCAGCAATCTGAGCCCTGCCTACATGAATCACCCTGGAACTGCCAGTTTTACGACCTTCATAACCAATATTAAGCCGTAAGTTGTCAGAAAGCTGACGGTCGAAATTGATGTGCCATAGGAAATTCTGCCCTTTCTGGAGGCCATTCAGGATAGCAAAACCAACTGGACTATTGGCTTCACCATCGAAGTCAACATTGATAAAAGAAGCATCAAAGCGAAGGGACATTTTAGCACTTTGGGAATAAGTTCCCTCTAATTTTATTTCATGAGAAAAAGAGCGGGCAGCCTCTGTTTCGGGGTTAATATTTTCATTACTTTTTAAAAAATAGCTGGCACTAAAGCGGAGATTGGGATTTACAAAATATTTTAACTGGTTTTCAATTTCATAAAACTGGAGTTTGAAATTTCGATTAGTGGCCAGTTCAGAAAGAGTTTCATTTTCCCCCCATCGGATGGTGTTTTCTATTCCTATCGTTCTTTTGATATTGATACGGCTGGTAGCAAAGAGTTCGCTGCGACTTTTGCTCTCAAATCCGGTTGTTTGTAAAAACTTACTCCTATTGTCAATTTGTCCTAATTGTAAATCAAAAGAGGGATTCCCACGATTAAAAAATAGTAAATTCCGAATGCCAGAAGATAGGGCTATTAAATTGGTGTCAGCAATGCCCAACTGAAAGGGATTCCAAAGACTTACATCCGCCCCTTGTTGGGTTTTTCTTGAGATCTTTAAATTGTTCTGAAAAGCAAACAGACTTAGGAGTTTTTTTATCCCTTTTTTCCCAAACCAAATTGCTTTAGGGGAAACCTGTAAGGATTGATTTAAATTGACATAATCTGTTCGAATGAATTCATTGGAAAAAGTAGCCACCTTAACGAAATCAGCACGATCCTGAAAAGGCGCTATTTCCATCTCATTGGGCTGAATGATGCCATCATTATTATAAATGCTATCCAACCATATATGAGTACCCTCGCCACGAATCACTCGGATAAAAGTAAATTCTCGCCGAGGCTCCTGACCCGAACCTAGCTCATAAGTAGAGCTGCTTCGGATGGCTCCTTTGGCAAAAATCAAACGATTGTCAAGGCGTCCCAAATAGGTTTCACCAGCTGATAAACTGGTATTAATTGCTTCTTCAATTTCTAGTTTTCGGTAGCTGAGATTACCGTCCAATGCTACATTTTTGTTGATTTTTAAACTGCCCCTTAAGTTGGCCTCCTGTGCCAGGGTTTGTGAACGAAATTGCTCCCCCTCTGGTTGGTAATCTCTACGCTGACTTAAGGATATTTGAAGGTCATTTTTTCCTCCCTCCGAACTTTGTAAAAACACCCTGAAAAGGTCATATTTAAAGCTGACCGCACTTAGGGTGTCAACCGGATTTTGGATACGACTATTTCGCTCCATTTCAGAGTAAAAACCCAGACGCCAGGGAACCTTTGGACTTAGGGTCTTGGTGATGGAAAATTTTGGCCTGAAAAATGAGCGATCTTCTAATTGCGCATTGGCATTTACCCAGCTGGCATAGGCTTGAATATCCCAGCTTTTGTTTTTTAAAGAAAAGTCGAAAACCTGCTTTATTCCTTGAAAAAGAGAGTCTCGGCTAAAAAAACTAAAGTCTGCTCCCAGGTTGATGAGATCTTGTTTTGTCAAACTAAAATTACCTGAAATCAGATGCTCCGAGGCACTTTCGACGATACCGTTATTTTGTTTGTCTACCAGGTTCCAATCTCTCAAAAACTCCGGATTTCGATACGGACTTAAAGGCCTGAAATTTTTGTGTTTAAATTCATAATTGAGCTGGTTAGTCAGCATCCAACCTGCCTTTGGCTGGCTTAAGGGAAGCTTAGACTCCCATCCGGTATAAAAAGCAAAGCCCTGATTGTCTGCCTGGTCAAGATTTGAGAATCTGTTGAGATCTTCCTGGCTCCACGATAATTCAGAGTTTATCTTGCTGTTTTGACTTAATTTCCAGGTAGCAGCAAGGGCTCCCATAGCTTGTTGGACAGGAGCAATCAGAGGACGGCTGGGAGAATAACTACCCCGAGGGCTGCAGGTATTGGGGTCGGGCGCTATCCATCGGAATACCCTTTCATTGGCTGCTTTGGTATTGTCAATTTGGTAATCTCCATTCCCCTCTCCAACAAAAGTAAACTGGACGAGTAGAGGAGTGATCAACTCTGGATTTTGATTGAAAACCAGGACCCGGTAAACAGAGTCCTGACCGCTACATTGGATGATACTGTCTTTATAGAAATAGCTTACCTGTGAAGAGCTAAGATCTGTCAATGTATCAACGGCATTGGATAAGGCATTATTAAGTTGATCCCCTGCCTCCTGGAGGGCTATTTTTTCAGCATCAGTGAACCTGCTGGTTCTTGAAGGATTTTTGCTGTCCTGTTGGGTGATAAAACTGAGATTTAATTCCACTTTTTCAGATTGCAGGCTGGTATTAAATGAAGCTAAAGAACGCAAGAATTGCTGATCTGTGTAATCGAATTCTATGATGATGCGACTATCTTTGGTGATCAAATTTTTGTTGGTAAAAGTAATCTCTCCCTGGTTATAATCGATGATATAATCCTGATCTATTCCCCTTATCAATGGGCGGCCGTCAAGCCATACTCTTTCAGTTCCGGATAAGACGATAATAAACCGCTCATTTTCTGCCCCCCGCAGGGGATAGGGACCTTGATTCCCTTCTTGTTGTTGTAAGAGATTTCGAGCAAATTTACCTCTGGCGATGGCCAGGCTGGCATCAGAGGATAATTGGAGCCCTTCCTTTATTTCACTTTGATTAAAAACGCTGAGTCCCTGAAGTTTTTTGAAATAATTAATAAAATAACTATTTGGACGACTCAGTTCATAATCACCAGCGGTAAGCCGGGTTTTATCCTTTTGCAACTGGACAAAAATCTTGTCAAATTCTTTTAAGTTTTGCGTATTTCCTTCAGCTTGGATAGGGATGTTTTCATCTGTAATGGCAGCTGTTAATTCAATGTCATTGCCCAGCTTTCCCGCTAGCTGCATATTAAAGCGAGAATTTAGAACCAAATCCTGATTGTTACCAAAGGATAAACTTCGTGCGAAGCTTCCACTGGAATTCACATTGCCAAGCTGTAGCCAATCATCATCGGAAGGCGTCGTAAACCATCCCAGCAACTCTTCCTGGGCATTGGGCTGAAAAATAGTGGAATCCAGGTGACTTAATTTTTCATCAATTGAAAAGGGCAAGATTCTATAAGTAATACTTACCGGAAAGAGCTCAGGGTCTATATTTTCCTTCCAGATAATTTGCTTGCTTTTAATTTGATAAGAAGAAGAAGGAAGCATTTCCCCGTTTTTATTTTTTATAATGACAGTAGCGGGCAAAATGTATAAGCTGTCCAGAGAAAATATTGGTGGTTTAGGGCTATAAATGGTTTTGTTTCTCAATGTAGACAATAGAGAGGACTGGCTATATATGACTCCCGATAGCATACACATCATCAGCATTCCCAGCCAAATCCTATTTCTCATATTATGTCATTTATTCCTGGCGATCCAAAACTGGCGATGAAAGGGCTTAATAAGTTTAAAGCCTGGATTGCCTTATTTCACCGCTTATTCCTAATTTTTTTATTTCTAAAGAACGAAAAAATCGCTTTTTAGTGCAAACAAAAAGCCTGACTTACGTATATAGTAAGACAATAGTGTTATGATATGTTGATAAAATACCATATTTTAGGCATACAAATCTAGTTTTGATTTTTTATCTTTGCACCTAATAATTGATAGAGCTTTGAGTATATGCCTTTGAGTTTTTGTTAAATTATTCTGAGAGCATATTGCTACCGAAATAATTCTTACCGTCCAGGCTTAAAATATACATACCTGCAGCATAGCAGGTGAGGTATTAGGTTGTCCACTTTATTACACTTTGTTTTTTATAACCTCAACCGGTTTAATGGTTTGATGTTTTTTTTGTCACCAAATGAAATCGAATTAAATTAATTGCCGGAAACCAAAAGCAATTTTTTGCAATGCTTGTAAAGCTGATTTTTGTTTCCGCCCATGGATCATAAAACATTTCACTCATGCAAAGACGACTTTTACTCATTATTTCCTTTTGTTTTTTCGGAATGCTGGGTTATTCTCAGTTTCCTATTGGAGGTACAGATACAGAGATTCCTACTCTCCCGGAATTGAACGTTTATAACTATCGTACCTTTAACGGCACCATTAATAATTTAAATAATACTCTTTGGGGTGCTGCCGGTACCAATCTGACCAGAAAAACAAGTATTGGCTACCGCGACCGAATTTCTTCACCCGCCGGACAAAACAGACCCAATCCAAGGCAAATCTCTAATGAGCTTTTTGCCCAGGCCGGATTATTAAATGATGTGATGGGGCTGAGTGACTATTGTTGGGTATGGGGACAGTTTATTGATCACGATATAGGAATCACTCCAGATGGAAACGAACCCGCCATGATCAATGTTCCTGCTGGTGACCCATGGTTTGACCCAATGAACAGTGGCAGCGTCATCATTCCAATGATGCGCAATGTTTTTGATCCTGAAACGGGAACTTCCAGGGGTAACCCACGTCAGCATCCTAATTTAATTACTGCTTATATAGATGGGTCAGGGGTTTATGGCTCGGATGAAGAAACCGCCAACTGGCTCCGTACTTTTACTGGAGGAAAGTTGAAGTCTTCAGCTGATAATATGCTCCCATTTAATACGCTCACCGGTGAATTTGACAGTGATATTGATCCAAATGCACCTCATATGGATAATCCGGTTAGGTTGACGGATAAGCTTTATGTTGCTGGTGATGTGCGTGCTAATGAAAATCCACTGCTTTTGGCTTTCCATACTTTATTTATGAGAGAGCACAATCGTCTTTGTGATGATTTGGCGGCTAAATACCCCGATTGGAATGATGAGCGATTGTATCAGCATGCCCGAAAAATAGTGGGAGCACTCATCCAATCTGTAGTTTATCATGAGTGGTTGCCGGCAATGGGTGTTAAACTACAAAGGTATCAAGGATATAAGGATGATGTAAATCCACAACTTACCAATGTATTTACTGCAGCTGCCTTTCGATTGGGACATACCTTATTAAATGGTAACATCATTCGTATGAAAAATGATGGAGATTTAATGGAAGAGGGGAATCTCTCCTTACGAGATGCCTTTTTTAATCCTTTAATTGTAGAAGAGTCGGGAGGAATTGAGCCATTTCTTAAAGGGATGGGTACTCAAGTGCAGCAAAGTCTGGACTCAAAGGTGATCGATGATGTGCGCAATTTCTTATTTGGACCTCCCGGAGCTGGAGGCCTGGATCTTGCATCCATTAATATCAATAGAGGAAGGGAAAGAGGATTGCCAGATTTTAATACAGTCAGACAAAACTATGGACTTCCCAAATACTTTTTCTTTCAGCAGCTCAATTGGGATTATAATGTCATGATTAAAATGGTCAGACTTTATAAAAACATAAACAAAGTTGATCCATGGGTGGGTATGCTTGTAGAGCGTCCTCGACCAAATGAACTTTTTGGCGAGACGATTATGGCCATTATGAAGCATCAATTTTCTGCTTTAAGAGATGGCGATCGTTTTTATTATGAAAATGACCCGGCACTTTCTCCTTTTGAAAAAGGTGAAATTCGCTATACTACCTTACATGATATCATTATGCGGAACACCTCCATTGAATTGATGCAGAGAAATGTGTTCAGAGCCATGGATCATGATGAGATTTGTAATGAACTACCGGGAAGTATCCTGGGAACCATAACCAGTGTTATGGGTAGCCCCATTCCTGGAGTTAATATATTTACCTCTTCAACAAATACACAATTACATGGACAAAGTAATTCAGAAGGAACCTTTTCTATAGAAGGAATACCAGGCTGTGAAGAATTTCAATTGTCTATCAGTATGAAGGATGTTCCAAATAAAGGAATTAATACCTTAGACCTGATCAAGGTTCAAAAACATATCTTAGGGATAAAAACCTTCGATTCTCCCTACAAAATGATAGCGGCTGACATTAATCGTTCTTCTACGATAACAACTGCTGATTTATTGTTAATCCGAAAAATAGTGCTTGGCCTGGAGACCAATCTCTCTGAGGATGCCCTGTGGCTCTTCCTTCCCGAAGAACTTTCTTTTGATAATACCACTTCTCCTTTGCAGGCAAATCTTCCTAATGTTATGGATCTTGGTGTTATGCAGGATATTCAGCTCGAAGAGTCCTTTATTGGTATCAAACTTGGGGATGTAGACTTTAGTGCCCTTCCTGCTTCTTTGATTCCTCGAAGTCAAAATACTTTCCAATTATCACTTGAAGAAAAGTATCTTCAGCCTGGCCAGAATTATGAGGTACTCATCAATACCAACTCTGCTTCGGATTTGAGCGGATTACAATTGGCCCTGGGATACAACCAGCAGGCTATTGAATTGATCGAATTCAATTCTGATATCCTTACTGGGTTTTCAGGACAGCATTTTCATGTTGGTGATGGAAGTATCAAGTTAAGCTGGAATTCAGAAGACCCCATTGAAGTGCTTGAAGGTTCCGGACTCCTGAAACTTCGATTTAAAGCCAAGCAGAGCGGATCACTTAGTGATATCTTCTATCTCGATCGGGCTATTGCAGCTGAAGCTTATAATCCACAATTAGAAACCTCTGCTATTACTTTAGAGACAGGCCCATCCTTTTCTGCTGAAGGAAAAGAATTTGAATTATATCAAAATCAACCAAATCCTTTTATTTCAGAAACCTTTATTCCGTTTTATATTTCAAAAGGAGGTGAGGTTAGACTTACTGTATTTGATGTGCTGGGACGGAATATTTACCAAATGGAAACCGATTTTCCGGCAGGTTATCACCAAATCAGGATCGAAGAATCCAATATTCAGCATACAGGGACGCTTTTCTACCAATTGGAAACCCCTAATGGCTTATTATCTAAAAGTATGATTAAGCAATAGTTCAGCGTTCAATGTTCAGAGTTCAGAGTTTGTTTTACTCTGAACTCTGAACCCTCTCCAAGTTCCTTCTTTTCCAAAAAAATTATACATAAAACTAAACTTTAATACTTAAGTTCCGTATAAACTAGGGTTAGAACCCAATATTTTAGCGGATTTGTGCCTATTTTATTGGATATAAGGTATTTAACCTTTAATTTTGGATGAAACACGCATAAATACTGCATCATCTAGCCCTCATTGAAGAAAACTGGTTATCTATATGTTTGTGGCAACTGCCACAAACATATAGGTAGTCCTTATCCCATTAGCATATCCAAATAATTGACTTATGCAGCAGATTAATGTAATTCTGGCTGATGATCACCAGATATTTCTGGAAGGACTTAGGAACATTCTTGAAAACAACGGACCCAACCATGTTAGAGTGCTGGCCACTACCTCTAATGGCCATAAACTATTAAATCTTCTAGACAAGCATGGTCATGAAATAGAGCTTATCATTTTTGAATTGAACCTAAATGAATTAGATGGATTTGAAATCCTCCACCATCTGAAAAAATTTCCCAAGCTAAAAAAATTGATCCTTACCCGATACGATAATGCCAAGCTGGTGAAATCAGCTTTTAAGGCAGGAGCAGATGGTTATGTTTTGAAAAATACAGATATCAGTGAATTACTGCATGCCGTAGGAGAAATAATGGAAGGAAATACTTTCATTGGAGAAGGGGTACATCTTCAGGCTAAAAATGGAAAACCCGGCAAATCCAATGGTTTGAGGAAGTTTTTCAAAGATGGATTTATTAAGAGGCACAGCCTGACCAAACGGGAGATGGAAATCCTTTCCCTCATCACTCAGGCCATGAGCAATAAACAAATTGCTGAAGAATTATTTATCAGTGATCAAACCGTCTCCGTACACCGCAAAAACATTATGCGCAAACTCGGAGTAAGCAATACAGCCGGTCTGATTAAAGAGGCTTATGAAAATTTTTTAGTGAAATAAAAAAATACCCTCTTTAGGGTATGATAATGTATTGAATTTTATATTATATTTGTAGCGTAATAATTGAGACGACAAAATACACAGAGAATTTAAGACGCTTTGAGCTTTTCTTTACATGCAATACAGACTACTTGCATTTAGGCTATTAACAAAAATCAATTAAGATCCCATGACGACAATTTTTACACTTTTTATGTTTTCCCTTATCATTCCGATTATTCTTCCTATCAACATATCGCAATTGCGAATATCCTTAACTACAGCAGAAGATCGTTCTAATTTTCATGCATTTTACTTTAAGAAATAACTTTTTTAAAATTTAATACTATATTTGTTAGACTTCTATTTGTGAGGTGCTAACTTTACAATAGAACTTATTAGATTTTGACCTAAGTACATTTTAGACGACGACCGAATTATAGCTGCCGACCTAATCGGCTATAATATATGTATAATTAATATTTATTAACCTAATTCTTTTAATTGTAATCTTATGGAAAAAGCGAATTTTACTTTTCCTAAAACGGGATGGGTTAAACGCATAACGCACTTG